>NZ_BAAAQO010000004.1:0-298866 GCF_039531715.1 Pseudolysinimonas kribbensis
TTACACGGACTCCTTCCGAGACGATCATCGCCTCACTCAAGATGTCCGGGAAACCGGGTCAGGCTCCAACCGCGACACCGAGGGAAGTGAGGGTGGTCGCGGATGGGAGGTACAGGTGATGCGCGGCCGCGGACAGGACCCGAGCCCATACAAGCGCGGCGAAGATCAGCGTCATGGCCGCGATCAGATAGGTCGCGGCGAGCAGGCCGCTTCGGGTCCAGCCTCGCACGATCCCGCGCAGGGCTGGATCGGCGCGCAGCTCGTCGTGTCGCCAGGCGAGGTCGCCGGGAGCCCCGCGGGCGGCGCGTCCGATCATCGCTGCGCCGACCCCGGACGCTCCGCGCCGCCGGGCGGCCGAACGCTGCTCCCAGAGGTCCGACGTGAGCTCGTCGAGGCGATCCTGACGCACCTGCTGATCGAGGTCGCGGGTGTACCAGCGCGCCCATCGGAGAACCCACGGTTCGGCGCTGGGGCGGCGGGAGTGGCCGGGGGCCCGCGAAGCGAACGCGGTCATGCGATACCTCGAGCAGCGTGAGCGGGTGCCGTCCCGCTCAACGGCTGATCCGCGCGCGCCTGCGCGAGGGCGGTGGCCCCCTCGGGGGTGACGCGGTAGAACTTTCGCCGCGGCCGGCCTTCCGCCTCGGCGACTGATGGATCTTCCCAATGGCTCTCGAGTAGTCCGGCTTTTGCCATGCGCGAGAGGGCCTTGTAGAGGGTGCCGTGACCGATCAACGACTCAGCGTTCGGAACGTCGTGGAGCGCGGTCGCGAGAAGGAACCCGTGGAAACCTTCAGTCGGGGTCTGCATTTCGAGTCCGCATTCGAGGATGCGGAGCTCCAACGGGATCAAGACTCCGGCACGACGACGAGGCACCCGGCGAGAATAGGACGCTAACTTCCTATTCACAAAACGGCGCGCCAGGCTATCCCCGAACGGTGACACCTTTGGAGCAGGTTTGCTGGTCGGCGCTCTGGCCTTGAACGGTGCTGGGGAGTGCCACAGGGGCTGGCGCTCCGCTGGGGGAGGGGGACGGTGGCGGCGAGGTCGGGGGAGATGTCGGAGCGGCGGATTGTGTTGGGCTGAGGACCGCCCCTCTGCCGGTTGAACCGGTGAGCTGGACGCGCTGATCTTGCTGGAGCGCGGTGTTCACGAGATTGTCGACGCCGGCCACCGGGACGACTCTGTTGGGATAGAGGGGGCTCGATCCGGCGGGATATTGGATCATGGCGATGTTCGCCAACGGGATGTTCTTCACGGCGAGGGCAATGCCGGCGAGCGTGTCGAGGTGACCGAGCGAATCGGACAGTTGCAGGCTCGAGGTCGCGACCTTGGCAATGCTGAACAGCTTGATCGGGTTGTTGAGTACGCCCTGGCTCTTGATCGTTCGCGCCAGCGCCGACAGGTAGATCTGCTGATTGCTGATCCGGCCCAGATCGCTGCCGTCACCGACCCCGTGGCGGGTTCGGAGGAACGCGCGCGCTGTATCGCCTGAGATGGTGTCCTCGCCTGCAGGGAGGTCGAGTCCGACGTTGGGATCATGGATCGGCGTTGCGACGCACACGGTCACGCCGCCCACGGCGTCAGCCATCGTGGCCGCGCCGTCGAAGTCCACCAGCGCGGCGTAAGGAATGTCGATTCCGGTCAGCTTCTCGATCGTCAGGACCGGGCAAGCAGGGCCTCCGCGGGAAAGGCTCTCGTTGAGCATGGCGATGCTCGACGCACCGTAGCTGCCGCCTGCGGGATTCGGGCAGGAGGGGATCGGGACCATGAGGTCTCGCGGGAAGCTGACGACGAGCGCGGACTGATGATCTGCAGCGATGTGAACGAGGATCGTCACGTCGTTGTTGCCGCGACCTGACGACGCAGAGAGCTCGTGCTCGAAACCGGCTTGATCCTTACGGGTGTCGGTACCTACGACGAGGACGTTCACTTCGCCCTTGATCGCGTCAAGCCCCGGCGGTGGCTTCGGACCTGCGAGGTGCACAGTATGGGTCGTCACCGCAGTCGTGAGCTGACCGACTGCGACAGCGACGACCGAAACCCCGGCCACGAGGACGACTGCGATCGCGGCGCCGGCGAAAGCGAGGATTGAACGAGCAATCCCGCGTCGCTTGAGTCGACCGTGACGGACAGGAGCCGTCGCGCGCGGATACGACGGCCGGCGAGGGCTCATCGTTCCGCCTCTTCGTCCTTGCTGACCCGTGCCGAACGAGCAAGAACAGCTGCTCCTTCACGCGTGATCCGATATTCCTTGCGGCGAGGCCGACTACTGGCAGCAGCTAGGAGAGGGTCCTCCCACTCCGCCGCGAGCAAACCGGCCGATTCCATCCGAATCAGCGCCTTGTAGATGGTCCCGTGACCGACTAGCGACGACGAGTCCTCGACGTCTCGCAGAGCTCGAGCAAGAGCGAACCCGTAAAAACCATGAGTCGGTGTCTCCAGCTGCAGACCTCGATCGAGGATGCGGAGCTCGAGCAGGGAAGCAGACCGGCGAGGCACCTGGCGAGATTAGGACTATACCTTCCCATTAGCAAACGCGACGCGCCGTCGAGTCAGCGACCGCTAGCCGTATTGAGCCAAGGCGATCAGAATCGAAGGATGTCGGTGCATCTCCTGGAACCTTCCGAGTGGGCACGCCGCCGTCGCATCGTCACGGAGATTCGGGACTCGACCAGGCTCGCGGGTGGCCGCAGCAGTGATGAGGCGCACCGAATTCAAGATCGCTGGGTTGAAGGAGAGATAACTCGGGAGGAGATGGGCGAGCTCATTCGTTCAATCGATCTTCCACTTTCGCCCTAGAAACGATCGTTTCCGGACGCGATCGCATTGTGACACCAATCTGGCCGTCCGCGCGTCCGATTGCCGTGTCCGAATGGCGACGGCAATGACGTCCGTTTGTGTGACACTGCGCGGGTGACGACCCACCGCATCGGCTATTCGCGCGTCTCGACTCTCGATCAGGACCCGTCGAGCCAGCAAGACGCTCTCGAGCGCGCCGGCGTGGATCGGGTCTTCGTCGAGCACTTCACGGGGACGCGGGCGAGTCGACCTGAGTGGGATCGCGCGCGCGAGCAGCTGCGCGCCGGCGACACGCTCGTCGTGACGCGGCTCGACCGTCTCGGCCGTTCGACCAAGGACCTTCTCGAGATCAGCCAATGGCTCGAGGCCCGTGGGGTCGAGCTTCAGGTGCTCGAGCAGCCGATCGACACTCGAACCCCGGAAGGCCGGATGTTCTTCACGATCCTGGCCGCGTTCGCTCAGTTCGAACGCGACCTGATCGTGGCGCGGACCAAGGACGGGCTCGCAGCCGCAAGAGCGCGGGGGAGAGCCGGTGGCCGGCGCCCGAAGCTAACGCCGCAGAAGACGACCCACATCCTCGAACGGCACGGCTCGGGGGAGTCGGTTACCTCGCTCGCGGCCTACTTCGGAGTGAGTCGGCAGACGATCTACCGGACGCTGGACGGAGAGACGAATGGCTGATCCACTCACCGGCGCCGCCACGGACATCGGGACCGGCGCCGTTCTGGGTATCGGTACCCGGATCTATCGCCGCCTTTCGTTCCCGTGGCGTATCGCCGCAGGTGCGCGAAGGGCCGCCAAAGCGCAGGGGTACTTCGTGTCGCGGCGACGGCTCTGGTTGGTCGTCCGAGCGAAGCCAGTGAAGGCCGCCATTCGGTCAAAGCAACCTGGCCAGGTGCAGGCTGCGCTCACCCTCTTGAAGAAGGTCCGTCCGGTGAACCGAGACGGCGTGGCGATGTCGGAGCAGGAGTTGTTCCGGCTGCTTCGTCGCTCCTACTTCGGCGCGGCGGAGCCTGCAGAGCGTCAGATCGCGCTGCATGACGAGGTGATCGAGAGCGTGCAGGCGTTGGCGACCTCAGGAGACGCACGAGCGGCCTTGTGGCGGACTTTTGTCGACCAGCTCTCACCGTCCTTCGGGCAAGACGCCGTCGCGATCCGCGAGTCGATCGGGGATTCGATGGATCGAGTGCTGCGGGAGCTGCTCAGCGCCGCGGATCGTGCCGCGCTGCTTCGGTCGTGGGCGGTATCACCGCCAAGCTGGCTACCCGATCACGCGGGACTGCTGGGTTGGCTCGGCGAGTACAGCTCCGAGGTGGAGGCCCGAGACGCAGCCTTGGCATGGTTCACACGCGCGATCGAGCTGGGAGCGGTGCCGATCGCGTACTGGAAGGTGCGATTGACCTGGGCCGACCCTGATCTCGATGAGGCCGCAACGGTCGATTACCTCGAGGATGTCTCCGACGACCTGATCGCCAAGGCTGTGCTGCCGGGCGACCCCGAAGAACGGCTTGGCGACGCTCGCTCATGGACTCCGCAGAGTGCAGTACAGGATTCGATTCGTTCGACCTTGATCGCTGACTTCATGCTGAGTCGACTCCAGCTCGACGACTTGATCGAATTCGGTACGACCTCCTTCAACACCAAGGGCCACACCGGCGCTGGCGGTCTCGCGGTGGAGGCGTATCTACGTCGCAGCGGAATGGACATGCGTGGAGCCCACACGCTCGATCTCAGCGCCGGCCTGGCTCTCGCGCTCAAGATCCGGGATGCGCGCCGGCGGTGGGGGCTGTCGTCGGGAGGCGCCGTCGCGCGAGCGATGCGCGCCTACGCAATGCTCACAAACTACGAAGGCGCGTGGAATCTCTCGCACCCGCCGACTGCGACCCAGGCCGAGGCCGATCACCCCGAGGTGCGCAGTGAGTCCGCGGTGCTCCTCGCGTTGTTCGGGAATGTCCGCGCTGCCCGCGAGCAGCTTGATGAAGCGACACCGAGATGGGTGAAGCTTCAGGTCGCCTCTCGCGAGGCAGAGCTCGCCGACGACGCGGACCGCGCGGCGGCTCTGCTCTCAGAGGCCATCGACGCAGCCGAGAAGGAATCGGACAAGGCCGATCTCTGTTTCCGATACGCGATCCTCGGTCATGTGCACCCGTTCGTGGACGAACTCCGCGGCGCCAACCCCGGGATTGCGTCTGAGCTCGAACTGATCGCGGAGCTCTACACGAACGTTCCGGGAGCAGAGCAGCGGGTTCGGGCGCAGGCTCCAAAGAACCCGCGACTGTCGCTCGCACTGATCGGCTATTACGAGAAGATCGGCAAGACCAAGGAGCTCGTCTTCATTGCGGAGCAAGCCGCACAAGAGTGGGGCGACGCCGAGCTGTGGCTGCGCGCGGCACGAGCGCTGCAGGGGGAGCAGAACTACGGCGCTGCTATCGAGCGCGCATCCCGCGCCCTGCAGATCGGCGGCTCCGACTGGGGCAACCAGTTCGACGCCTATGTCGTACAGCTTGAGTGCGGGTCATCACTCGGCGACTTCGCCGCCGCGCTGACCGCCGCGCAAGGCTTGCTCCGGGTCCGGCCGGACTCCCCTTCCGCGCAGTGGGCGCTGATCCGGCTACGCCACGACTCGGGCGATCTCGACCAGGCCTACCGTGATTGGAAGACGTACCGGCCGACGCCGCGGATCGCCGATGACGCCACGTTGTGGATGCTGTTGTTCCGTCATCACGGTAACGACATGGCGACGTTGGCGGAGTTCTTCGAGATCGTCACCAAGTTCGCCGACAACCGGCACGTCCGAAACTTCGCCGTCGCCGCGCTGACGATGGGGGAGGGACTCACGGAGCGGTCTCCGGACATCACTCCGTACAAGCTGCTCGACCAGTTCGAGCGTGAATACCCAGGCGAGAACGCGTTCCGCCGCATCGAAGTCGATCCCGATGACCCGGCCTCGATCATGCAGCAGATGGACGAGCTCGCCGCCGGCCAACACAATCCCGCGATGCAGGAGCTGAACGACAAGCTCAGGAAGGGCCTGTTCCCGATCGGCGTCGCTGCCAAGCCGACAGGTAGACAACTCGCCGAGCTCATCAATCTCGGGCATCGCTCGCCGAGATTCGCCGGCCTCATCCAAGGCGTCGATGAGTCCGCTGCAGTCGATGCAGCGATCACCTCCGGGGTTGTGGTCGACGTCACTGCACTGTTCACACTCACCGTTCTGGACCGCGACCGCGCACAATTCCTCGCATCACGGTTCCCACGCCTGATATCGACTTCGCAGCAGATGGTCGACGCCGGCGCGGCGCGGGAAGCGTTCGCGCGCGAGGTCGGGGGAGTGTTCATCCCCAGCGGGCCAGACGCTCCGGCAACCTTCCGCCCTCAGGATCCCATCGAGCTCCGTATTCAGCGCGAGAACGCGAATTCCCTCTACGAGTGGTTCCGTCAGACCGATCGCGTCGGCAACACGCAGTTCGCAACCGAGGTCGCTCAACGATTCGGGGATGAGCACGATCCGTGGCTCACGGCTTTGGATCTTGCAGTGCAGCGAGGTCTACCGTTCTGGTGCGATGACGTCGCGACGCGCGTCGTCGCCCGAGAAGCTGGTGCCCTGACATTTGGCACGCCGACCCTGATAGCGCGTCTCCGCGTGACGGGCGCTCTCAACGCTGTGGATGCGGACGCGGCGGACGTCGATCTGATCCGCAACTGGACGGTCGGAGTCCCGTTCCGAGACTGGGTGTGGGATGCCGCCGGGCGTGAGGAGCAATACGCGCCGCAGGGCCTCGCGGCGGCCCTCTTGCACAGCGGCCCGGAGCACGCTCCCGACAAAATCGCGTTGATGGTCAAAGCCGCTGCCGCGAATGTCGCTCTTCCCGATCACGTTTCTGCGTGGACTCGGATCGCCGCTAGCTACGCGCGCGACGTCGCCGGCGACGCCCAGGCTGCGTTCGACAACCAGGTGATCGTTCTGCGCAACCTGATCGGTCAGCAATGGATGGACGCCTCGTGTCTCGTGTTCGTCGTCAACGGGGCGCGCGGGGAGATCTCTCGTTGGAGTGAGGCCTTCCAAACCGCGTTCCGTCAGGTCTTCGTCGCGTTGGTCAACAGCAACGGCCATCCCGTCGCAGCGCCCTATGCGGTCGGACTCATCTCGCGGCTCGAAGACGTCGAACGACAGCTCGCCCTCGAGGTCATCATGGCCCGCTGAACGTCCATCAACGCGCCTGGTCGCCAAGTTCGCGGCGCCGGAGGGTGACGTAGTCCGAGCCGGAGCCTCCGGCTCGGGCAACGTGGGCCGCAATGATGGCCGGGGCGTACCCGAGGGTGTTGATCAAGCTCTTCGGGTCGAGTTCACGGCCGAGGTCGCGCAAGGTCGCATTCCGGGCGCGTTGGCCGTCGATGCCGAGGACGAGAAGCCTCTCGCTGAGGGTGCTCTCGTGGAGGTGGTGTCCGGCGCGCGTCCCTGGGAAGAGCCAGTCGGTGCCGGTGTTGGTGGTCTGCTGGTTCGCCCGGTTGCGCACGTGGGTCCAGAACATCGGCGCGATCGCCTCGGGGACGAGGGTGGGGATCTTGCCGAGGCGGATGTGCATCGCGTCCGGCTCGAGAGTGACGTCGGCGGTGGTGAGGGCGACGATCTTGTTCAGCGGGTGAGCCCATAGCAGCAGGAGCAGGCCGGCGATGCGCGTGGAGAGCGTGACCTGCTCGAGCGTGAGGCAGTTGACGACGAGTTGGATCCGCTGGCTCTGGGTGAGTTGGGGCTCGGACTGTGCTGCACGGCGGGGAGCGTCGAGCCGGTTCGCGCCATGGCGTTGCTGTTCGGGGTTGAGCCAGCGCACGAAGTTCCGGATATGCCGGCGCGTGCTGGTGCCGCTGCTGAGGTACTCGTCGACGTGCGCCTGTTGCAGAGCGGCAGGTCCGACGTCGTAGGTGTCTCGGAGCCACAAGAGGAACTTTCCGGCTTCGGTGATCTCTTGCTTGGCCGCGTGCGTGACCGTCTGAAGCTGCGCAGTCGCATGGTCGGCCCGGCGACGAGTTCGGCGCAGGTGGTGCCAGGTGCCGAAGCGTCCGATGGTGGCGCGGGTGCCGTCGTCGGGTAGCTGCGCGACGCGTTCGGTGAGCCACGTCTCGAACCGGACAAGGGGGAGTGGTTCACGCTGGGGGAGCATGCGGTGGTGTTCGAGGATCGCACGGAGATGCTCGGCCGCAGTTGAGCCGCGCAGCTGATCGAAGGCGTCGTGGGTGAGCTCGAGGTTCCGGGCGCCGATCCGGCTCAGAAGGTCTCTGGCTTTGGCTCCGCGCATCCAGGTGTAGACGCTTTCGGGGCGTTCGGCGGAGCTGAGAACGCCAACCAGGCGGTGCAGGCGGAGATCGTCGCCGGGTCGAAGAATGTCGCGGAGGTCGTCCTCGAGCGCGCAGCGTGCACAGAAACCCTTGCGGAATCGTTCGGCTTCTCGGCCGCATCGGTCGCATGTGAGCGCGGTCGTGATACTGGCACAGCTTCGGCACCATAGGTCGCCTTCGGGGGAGCGGCCAGGCAGCATCCGGTGTTCGCCGCATCCGGCGCAGGTGCCGAAGGTGTGCGTCGCTTGGGTGAAGCATGCTCCGCAGACTTGGCCGTCGGGCCACCGGACCCGTATCCGAGGGGTGGCCTGCCGGCATCGGTCGCAGGTGAGAGATCCCTCCGCTCGCGGTCGGCCGCGCTTCCGAGGCTCCACGAACCCCTGGATCGTGGGAGAGCGCCGCGACCCGTTCCCGCCGGTGGCTGGGCGGCCGCTGCTATTGGTCATCGTCGATGATGCGAGCTCGCACGGGCTTGTGGTCGCGAATGTCGGGGATGCCGTCGGCGCGGGAGCCGGCCCGTCTCTTCGTGCGGACGGTGGCCGTGTCGTGCGCGGTGAAGGTGATGAGGTCGTTCGGTGTCACATCGAGCACGTCGCATAGCGCTGCGAGCACCTTGAGCGAGACACGCTCGGGGTCCTGATTCACGATCCGCCACACCGCGTTGACGGTGAGGGTGATGCCACGCTCTTGCAGCAGGGGAGCGAGGTCCTTGGCCTTCCGGATGTGGCGCCGGGCCATGAGCTCGGGCAGGTGCCACGCGTAGTCGATCTCGCGTCGGGTCATGACTTCCTCTTTTCATCGATGAGAGCTTGTGCGGCCGCGAGGGTGCGCTCGTGCGCTGCCTTCAGTGCGAGCACTTGGTAGTCGGGGGAGGGGAGGGTGTAGCCCGTGGTTGTCGAGACGTGCGCGTGACCCATCTGGTGTTGAACGAAGGTCGCGTCGAATTTCTCGACGTACTGCAGATGGGTCGCGTAGGAGCGCCGGAAGGAGTGAATGTCGAGCCCCGGCGGGAACCCGAGCTCGTCGACCAGGGCGCGCAACTTCGACCAGAGATGCGACTCGCCGACGATCTTCCCGCCAGAGGTGGGGAACAGATCCGTGATCGGATCTCCGAACTCCTCCAGTCCCCACTCGACCCAATCCCGAACCACGTCCACCGACCATTGCCAGACGGTCAGCACGGAACGGACCTTCTTCGCGGATCCTCGGGGCGGCTTGCCCCATCGGACTCGCAGGACGCCGAAATCGCCGAAGTAGGGCGCGGAGCCGTTGCGGGAGAAGTCGACGAACTGCAGGTGTCGGACCTCGTTCGAGCGAAGACCCCACGCGTACGTCGTCTTCAACGCGACCGCGTCGCGCCATGCGGCGAGACCGCCTCGTCGGCCGGACTCACGGATCCGCACCACCTCGAGGTCCGCGAGATCGAACAGCTGCTGCAGCTCGTTCTGCGTGAAGGGTCGCTTTTTCGGCCGGGTCTCGGTCGGGACCGAGTGGGTGACTCTGTTCAGCTCCGTGACGATCTGAACGAACACGCTCCCGAACAGGCGGGCGCTCTGCTCGTTCCAGTCGTAGCGGATGTCTGTCGCGTAGTCGCAGAACAGCTTGATCGAGGTCTGATAGCTGCGCACCGTGGAGTGAGAGAGGTTCTTCACGCCGCGGGCATGCGAGAAGAACTCGTCGGCGTCGCCGAGTGTCCATTCCCACGGGTAGTGGCCGCTGAAGTCGATGAGCTGCTGCACGAGCTTGCGACGAACGCGGATGGTGGCGGGGGAGAAGTCCTTCGCTTGCTGCTGGCGCTCCCAGCCCTTAAGCACCTCCGCGATGAAGCGATCAGGATCCGGCGCTTCGCTCCCGAAGGGAGCGAAGACGACGTTGTCGCGCTCGTCTTTCACGCGCTGAACACGCTCCGGGGCACGTTGCGACTGTCGCACATTATTTGCGTCTGCCGCAACTTGCGTTCAAGAAATGCCCGGTCAAGCCGCATTCAAGGGCCCACGCGTGCACGGGCTCTGGCCAAGCCAGGCAAGGTCATCGACGATGAACGTGACCTTGTAAACCCCAGGTCAGGGGATGGTTCTCGCGCAAATCGTCCCGGTCGCGAAAGATGCGGTAATTGCATCAGACGCACAAAGAGTATTTACATACTGACATAATGGCCGTTCCCACGGCCACGCCCGTTCTGTCCCCCTCGGGGGAGCGGCGCCGCAGCGGCTCCAGCTCGCCCGCCCGCACCGCCGCAGGGCGCGCCGCACCCGCACGCCGGGGCGCGAGTTCGACCGTCTCCACGGCCTTCTCCAGACCCCAGTAGCCCCAGAAGTTCCCGCCACCACTCTCGCCCGCGAGGATCTTCGCGCGCCAGTGCGCGGGCATGTCGTTCTGGTAGTCCTTCGCGGTGAACGACCCGTGCTTCGCGAAGTAGGTGCCGATCCGGCGCGGGTCCGCGTAGCGCTCCACCTCGCGCTCCGACAGATCAACCCCGCGCGCCTCATGATCGCGGCGAGCCTGCCCGGTCGCTCCGACGATATCCGCCCACCGGTACCCCGCCCACTTGACGAACGACTGGTTCGGGATCGTCACACCCCGGCCTTCCCGACGCACACGAACGGACCGCCGCTCACCCCGCGCGGGCGGCGCCATGAGGATATGCAGGTGCGGCGCGCCCCGGCGCTGAAACTCCATCTTCCAGACGCCGCGGAGATGCTCGCCCCACGTCACCGCGTAGGCACGCACGAACCGATCGACCATCTTCTTGAACGTCGGCAGATCCGGGACCAGGGACTCCCAGTAGTCAGGATCCCCGTCGTCACCGACGCCCGGAAGGGTCAGGGTGACCATCGCAGCGCGGCGGCCCGGATCGGAGAACATGGGCTCGTAGTCGAGGGATTCCAGGGTGACCGTCATCCGGTTGCGGCTGCGCTCGGACCACTCCGTCACCCGGCCGCGAGTGGGGGCGTCATCCTCGGAATCGTCCACACCGTCATCATCCCCGTAGCCGAACTTCTCCGCCACAAGTCGCTTGCGCACCCGAACCAGGCCCGGCGCGATATCGAGGAAGAACGCGGGCCGCTCGTAGCGGCGCGGAGTCTCGTTCGTGACCTGATGGCCGAACCTCGACAGGCCCACCGGCTCCGGACGGGGAATCAGCGCGGCCGCGGCGCGCACGTCGAGCCGCGAGGGGATGCACAGCATGCGGGCCTCGCGCAGCGCGGGCGCGAGGTCTAGCATCGGGGACTGAACGGCCAAGTTCAACGCCCCCCGCATCTAGCCATGTGGGGGGCGTTCTTCATCCCGCGCTCACCGGAGCCTCCGCCGCGACCGGCTCGAAGTGAACACCCGTTCGAACGGGCTCGCCGGCGAGCAGGTGCTCCGCGTCGAAGGTAAGTTCAGCAATCTCCTCCGCGGTGTGGCCCTTGCAGTACTCGACGTGCTTTTTCTTGTCGCAGTAGGAGCACACCCCATCCGGATTGCCACCACGGACCATCGACACCGCGTCGAGCGTGTCGTAACTCCGGAACGCGAGCGAGCCAGGACCGCGAAACCACTGCTTCGCCACGGGCGTCAGCTTGTCGCGCTTGCCCGAGGTCCACTCGTCGAAATCGAGGGTGTCGAACGACCGCCACCGGAAGACCCGGCGCGGCGCCCACAACCGCACCTGGCCGTCGTTGTCCACCCGGATCGGGGCGGGGTAGTATCCGCGGCATTCGGTCACAAGCTGGGTGACCTCGCGAATGATCTTGTCGCTCCGAGCCCACGACGGCGCCGACCAACCCAGGGTCATGTCGCGGCGTCGCAACTGGACGAGCACGTTCTGCACCGCGGCCGGCAGCCGCATAGCCTCGCGGCTCGACGCGATGCCCACAATCTCGTCCATGAGCACATCGCAGTGCTCAGCGTCGAGCAGCTGCTCGAAGTCAGTGAACGGCACCCACAGCGGATGCGGCTTGTCCGTCGCCGCGTCGAGGATCCGGACCGTGCTGAGCACCCGCCGGCCGCGAGCCAGCGACGGGAGCACGTCGTGCACCATGGCGAGGGACTTGCCGCCGCCGTTCGGGCCAACGTAGGCGCGGATCGGGAAAGCGCGACGGGCCACCCGCGCGCGCTGTTGCGACTTCGGACTACCGCCGACCGCGAGCACGATCCGAGCCGTCAGCGGCAGCCGCTCGGACGGGTCCAGGCGCGCCGTGTCGCGCGGGCGGCTGCTCGGCTCGATCGAGTCAGCGATGCGCTCCAGCGCGTGTGCAGATCGCTTCTCGCTACGCGTCATCTCGGTGTTTCCTTCCTCGCGTCGGCCGGCCGCTCACGGGGGTTCTGCCCTCCCGGTCGCTCACGCGACCTCCCGGGCAGAACCCGCCGGCTATCCGGCCCCTCCGATGAACGGCAGATACGACGCCACCGCACGGAGGACCTTGATCGACAACGTGATGCCCCAGCACAGGAGAACCGCGCTCACCACCGCGAGAATGAACGTCCAATCGACCCAGGCCCCCACCCCGGCGAGGTTGTCGAGAACCGGGTTGACCTGGTCATCCAGGTGGACCAGCCACTCCGGCGGCTCCCACACCGGGAACAGACTCGCGAACCAGGCAGCAAACCCCGTCGCAACGTCGATCAGCCACTGAACGATCACGAGTCGCCCCCGCCCACACCCTTGAACGCGACCACGGCCCCGATGTACCGCGTAACCGCGAGGGCGCCGGCCACTCCGAAGGCCAGATCGCCAAATACCCGCGACCACGACGCGACCGGGGCCAGCACGTCGCCCGGGCACGCCTGCATGATCGTCATCGAGTGCGCGCTGTGATCGGGGAACAGCCATGACACGTCGAAAGTGATGCCGCCGCACCCGCCCCCGACATCGTGAAACGACCAGGCGGGGATGATCGCGCCAGCCTTCCCCATCGGGGTATCCGCCCACGCGTCCGTCATCGTCGCCACGTCCGCCGCGACCGCATCACCGTCAGGCACGAACGCCCATTGGAGGGCGCACTTCACCGGAGTCAAAATCCAGTCCAGCGGGTTGAAGTCGCCCCACGACAGCGCGCCCCAGCACGACGCCGGATCGGGGTTAGACGACGCAGTACCGGTCGCCGCGCCGGTCGTGGTGCCCGGGTTCGTCAGCGTGTCGCCCGATGCCGGGTCGCCGTAGTAGTTGCCGGTCGCTCGCGCCTGAGCCGTGAACGTCGGAGCATAGACGTTGCACTCACTGAGGTCGACCGCATGCGTCCCATAGCTGCACGAGTACGTCGATGCCTTGTTCGGGTCGGAGAACCACGACGTGCACGAGTCCGGCGACTGGAAGCAGCTCACGCCGCTCTTGCTCAGATCCAGCAGGCACGATCCGTTCGAACACTCCGGCGCCAGCGACTGAGCGCTCTGAAACTCCGGGGTGGTCGCTTGCGTCCACAGCGTGTTCGTCACGCCGCCTCCGACCTCGAGCACCGACACGCTCGACACCGTCAGCCCGCTCGCCGGCGTAGGACACGACACCTCAGGCAGCACGCCCGAGGATTCCCTGAATCCGGCCGAGTCCTGCTGTGACGTCGCCCCGCTCGTGTACGCGATGACACACCGAAGCACCCGGTCGGGGTCGGCGTTAGTCCCCGGGAAGCCCGGGCCGCACGTAGCCGTCGCGGCGTACCAACGGACCGGCGTCGGGGATCCGGTCGGCTGCGCACACGAGCCCGGATAATCCGCCTGCGCCTGATCGGTGCCCGGCCCAGGGGACGACGTGAACATCGAATACGGCGCGTAGCCGGTGCCGCACGCGACGCTCATCGTGAAGGTGTCGCCCGTTACTCCGGGGGCGTAATTCGCGGGGCTCTCACCGACTGGCGGGCTAATCGAGTACGTCTGGTTCACCTGCTTAAACGACGTCGGAGTAGTCGTGTTCCTGCAGAACGCGACGCCGGAATCCAACGTCTGCCTCTGCGATCCAGGGATCACCTTGCACGTGTAGCTCGCGTTACTGCCGACGACCGTGACCGCGCTGAGAACGCACCCGAAGTAGCTCGTTCCGGGCGGCGCGACATACCCGCGATAAAGGGTCGTCGCGGTCCACCCCGACGGTCTCGGTGACACGTCGGTGTTGGCGACGAAGCCGTGCGGGATCGAGTTGTAGTCGTCGCAGTTAACGCCGGTAATGAACCCCACCACCGCCTGACCGACTCCGCTCGTGTTGCCGCAGACCGCGCCGTCCGCGTTGACGCCAGCGAGGCCGAGGATGCCGTGTCCGAGCTGCGCGCCGAGTTCATAGCTGCCGAGCGCCGCCGTCGCGCCGCCGACCGCCTTGCCGAGCGTCGCGAGCTTCGTCGCTGGCATCGTGTAACTCTCAGCTTCACTCGTCAGCGCTGCGACCTGGGTCGAACTAGCCGTTCCCGCCGCCCGCGCGCGGACCGCATTCTGAAAGGCGCTGCTCTTCGCCATGCGGTAGAGCATCACCGCCATCATCGTCTGATCGGTGGTCGCGCCCGCCACCGCCGTGCCGCCTGTAATCACCGACGGGAGCCCGTTCAGCGCCGGCGGCGCAATCGGCGGAGTCAACGCACCGGCCGGCGCCGCAACCCCGAGCAGAAGAACGCCGGTGCCGAGCAGCGCTGCGGCGATCAGAGCGACGGTGCGCCTCATAGCGTCTCTCTCCTGTCGAGGATGCGGGGAGCCAGTGCGCCCCGCCCCCTGGGGGGCCGGGGGACGGGGCGCAGAGCGGGGGACTCGCGGCGGTTACTTGCCGACGGCGCGGAGCGCGCCGATGCCCTTGCGGATCCCGAACGTGACCGCGAACACGACCACGCCCGCTGCGACACCGCCGCCGATGTAGGGCAACGCCCCCGTGGCCGCGGTGAGGATCGACGCCGCAAAGTCCGTCGAGGAATAACCCGGATCGGTCATGACATCTCCTTCCATCTTGTGGCCCAGGAGGGCCGGTTACCTCGGCAGCGGGATTGCCGCCGAGGGGTCTCTATGCGCGCTCGATATGCACGCTCAGCCGGTCCAGCACGACGCGCGCCTGATGCGGACGCCCCTGGCGCCACAGCGCGAGCCCGAGACGCAGCGTCGGCTGCTCCACCGGCGTCATGCCCTCCCACGTACACATCCGCAGGAACAGCCACACGTTCGGCCGGCCCGTCGCCTCGCGCGCGTCGCGGCTCACGGTCACCTTGCCCCGCGCCCTCACGACCGGGGCCTTCCGAGGTTGATAGCGACGCCGACCGCGAGCCCGAGGACCCAGCACCCGACCAGGAGAGAGACGATCTGCACTGCCGTGTCCGTCATCGCACGACCGTCCGGAACGCGGTGATGCCGGCGCCGATGGCCCAGCAGATCGCGACGACGCCGAGCAGCGCTCCGGCCACCCCGGCCGTCATCCGAAGAACTCTCGTGAGAGCCGGAAGCCGAGCGTGAACAGGCCCAGGCACGCCGCGGTCAGCAGCAGGTACAAGCCGTCCTGGGCCAACGCGTAGATGTTGTCGAGAGTCATCGGAGGGACCTCCGCAGCGACCACTCCATGAGCACGCCGACGGCCCTGCCGAGCGCCCAGCAGCAGACCGCCAGGCACGCCCCGCTCGCCATCCCGAACGCGACCGCCTCGTCGGTACTCACGAGCGCGCCGCCCAGACGAAAGCGCCGATCCACCCGACGCCGAGGGCCAGGATCACGAAACTACAGATGTATCCGAGCATGGGGAACGGCCAAGTTCTCCGACGCTGGCAGACCCCGCGCTAGGCGGGGACCGCCGCCGTCTGGCTCTGCGCGATGGTCGCCCACGCGGACACCATCGACGGGCTCACGAACCCCGCGAACTTCATCGACGTGCCGCGCCGGCCCTGCATGTCCCACTCGTTGTAGTCCACGAGCACCAGGACCCGCGTCCGCGGCTCGAACTCCACCGAGTCGAACTCGTTCGGCACCTTGACGACCAGTTCCTCGACCTCCGCGTCGTCCCGGAGGCCCGCGGTCTGCACCGTCAGGACGCGACCCTTGTCGATGACCTCACCCGTCTTCTGCCGCGTCACCTCGTCGCGCACCTCGAACAGATCGCGGTCCACATCGAGCACGAGCGCGTCGAGGATCACGAGCGGGTGCTGCTTGAAGTTCCGTTTGATCGCCACAGCGGGCTCCTTCGTCTAGGTGCCCCGAACAGCCAAGTCACGAGGCAATGTACTGAGAACTATGGATTACTTGACAAGGCCAGCGCAACCACCGGACCCAGCGAGTCCTACCCCCGTTCTAGGGCCAATTCTCGAGGACCCCTCACCGGCCCCTGACGGGCCCTCCCCGTTAACGGACCCCCGTCCGCGTGTCTCTGCCCAGCGTGGGCGTTGCACTCCGCTACGCGCCCGTCAAGGGCCCTACAGACGGCAGTGGGGGAGGGGGTGCAGGAAGGAACTCCGTTCCTGTGCTCCACGAGTCCCAGCGTCGGGCCGTCCTCCGGAACCCTTGACAGCCGCTCCGCTCCGCGCACCGGGGCATGGGTGCAGCGATGCAGCCGCATCGCTGCGAACAGCGAAGGAGAGCAAGATCATGAACGACCACTACAGCCCCATCTACCCGGACATCCGGCACGCGCCGCGCCCCGCGCACCAGCCGAAGCCGTGCGGCATCTGCGGGGACCCCGACCACACCACCGCCTACCACCCGCTCCCGGAGGACCCGAGCCTCGCCATCGACACGGACTGCTGCCAGTGACCGGGCGCCGCGGTGACTACGCCACCGCCACCCCGGCCATGCAGCGCCCGGCCTACGAGGTCGGCGCGCCCGTCGAGCCCCGCATCCCCGTGCAGGGCGCCCAGCGCGGCATCGTGACCGCCCGACACGCCAACGGGCAGACCCACGCGTGGATGTACCGGGTCCGCTGGGCCGGCCCCTACGGGTGGGAGGACACCTACGCCGAGCTACAGCTGCGCCCAGCCGAGCAGGACGACCGCGGCTGCTACGTGATCGAGGTCCCGCTATGGTGAGCGCCGTCGAGCGGGGCGACTGGATCTACCTCGCGATCGCGCTCGCCCTCGTCGCCGTCACCGCCGCCATCAGATGGGCCGTGAGAACCGTTCTCAGTCGGCGCGATCGGCGTCGCTAAGCCACCAGCACCCAGGAGTCGCGCATGCCATCCAGGGTGTGCGGCTCGCCACGGTCCGCCGCGAGCAGCCGGGCGATATCCCGCGCCGTCGACGGGCCGTCGTTCACCGAGAGGAACCCGGTGCCCGTCGAGCGTCCGGCCAGGTAGGCGTGACGGCGCCGGACACGACGCTCCCGAACCTCGCCGGTTCGCTCGTTCACCCGATCCACGGTCACGACTCGCACATACGACCGGGACCGCGCTAGCTTGCGCAGGTGCCGCATCGCCACAACCACATCGCGGGGAATCTCATCCGCACCGGTCCAAGGGCCTCCTGACATAATACTGATTATCGGGTGACGCTCGCGCAACCTTCTGTTTTCGCCGAGCGGCCCGGAATCGACGTTCCACCGGTCACGAGGCGCCGATATTCGGCCGTTCGATGCCTCTGCCGGTTCGAACGGCGTCGACGAGCGGGCGACGAGCGCCTGAACGCCACTTCGCCGAGACCGGCCTGTCGCGCCGGATCGAGGCCTCGACCGTGGCCACCTGTCGCCTCGTCGATCGCACCGTGGCTGCTGACATAACGCAACTGCGCCCCTCGATCTACTTCGTGGTCGACGGGCAGCGGGTGGCGGGTGGCGGCGCCGGTGGATCAGCCGCGTCGCGCGAGGTAGCCCCGCACGGCGTCGGTGACCACCTGGTGATCGACGACGTCCGGCTCCCCCGACATCGTGATCGTGCCGACGACCTCGCCGTCGACCCGGATCGGCACCGAGCCGCCGTGCGCCTTGAGCACCTCGTGATCGACGTCGGCCCGCTCGGCGAACGGTGTGCCGGCCTCCTCGTGCGTGCGGCGGACGCGCAGTGACGGTTCGCCGAAGCGCTCGGCCACGGCCGCCTTGCCGGCGAGCCACGGGTCGTTGCCCGGCCCCGTGCTGCGCAGCTTCGCCTGGAACACGACGTCGCCGCGCAGCACGATCCGCACCGCCAGGCTCCTGCCGGACATGCGGATGGCCTCCACGGCGGTGAGGCCGAGCTCCACGGCGTCATCGTTGTCGAACGACTCCACCGCGAGCCCGGTCGGGTCGATATCGGCGGCGGTGTACACGGGCAGATCGGTCATGAGGATCCCTTCAGGCGCCGGGTCGGCGGTCAGAACTGCGAGTAGAACCGGGGTGGAGACGTGGGCGCGAACACGGCGTCGAGCCGCTCCCCCGCGGCGACGCCCGCGAGCGTGAGACGCGATGAGCGCTCGAGCTCGGTGGCCGTGACCGTGCCGAGAAGGAGCACGCCCAAGGTCGCCACGTCCATGGTCACATCGGGAGCGGCCGCCTCGACCCGACGGACCGACGCCGCTCCCCCGCGCACGTCGACCTCGAAGAGCCCGGCGGCGTGTCCGAGATCGTCACGGATGTCCAGCACGATCGTCTCGGCGACCGCTCCGCGGTAGCGGCGGGATCCGAGCGCGGCGACGGGGTCGAGCACGCGCACCCAGAGGGAGTCGTGCACCCCGGTCACGGCCGCCGTGCGGGGGTCGACGACCGCGTGCCGGATCGGCTCGTCGAGCACCGCGCCGTCGAACGTGAGGGTGTCGACGAGGTCCGTGTTGCCGAGCAGGGCCCAGAGCCCGAGGTAGGCGTCGGGTGTCAGGGCGATGAGGTCGAGGATCTCGAGGGAGTGCGCCCACGCTGTGCTGGGCCGGTAGAACGCGAACCCGTCGACCTCACCGTTCTCGCCGAGGTGCACTGCGGCGCGGACCAGCGCCGACAGCCGATCGCCGGTCGGCTCGAACAGGACGTCACCGAGGAACTCGGCGCGCCGGCTCACCGAGCCGAACGAGCGTGTGTGGAAGCGCTCGAAGACGGTCGGTGCGCGATCCATCAGCCAGTGGGGATCCACCTCGTGCACCGACCCCCTGCCGGAGGCTCGAAGCCGAAGACCGGAGCGGACGTCGAGGCGCAGCGGACCGCGCCAGACCGCCGCGCCGAAGCCGAACCGTTCGTAGATCCCGCCCTCGCTCGCGGTGAGGATCGACAGCGGCACGCCCGCGTCGGCGGAGGACCGCAACGACTGCTCCATCATTCGTCGCAGCAGTCCCTGACGGCGGTGGGTCGGCCTCACCCCGACGGAGGCGATGAGGGATGCCGTCACCGGCGCCCCGCCGAGATTCAGAGTGCCGGGAACCGCCGCGAACGTGCCCACGGGCGCGATCCGCCCGTCCACGCCCGGTGCGTCCTCGTAGGCGCCGGTGAGCATCGCGCCGTCCGCGACCGCCGAGTCGACCAGCCAGCTCAACCGCGTCTCATCGGGATCGGCGCCGTGGTACATCTGCGGAACGGCGCGCGCCCACGTGCGGGTGCGCTCGTCGTCAGCCGCCGTGAAGTGCTCGAGCCGGGTCACGGATTCCCTTTCGGTGGGGTGTTGGCGCGCACGAGGTCCGGCAGCTCGGTCGGCTCGGTCTCGTGGGCGGAGGCGGCTTCGGCCTCCAGCTCGGTGGCACTCATCCAGCGCCAGTCGACCATGTCGCGGAGCTCCTCGTCGGTCCATCCGTCGCGCTGCGGCTCGAACGACGCCGGAACACGCACGGCGTACCAGGCCCAGTGCCCGCGGTCGTACACGTGCCAGCGCTGGTCGGGATCGAAGTCGGTGTCGAGGAAGGGCGCCGGGACGCCGTCCAGCTCCAGCCCGGTCTCCTCGCGCACTTCGCGAATCGCCGCGGTGTCGTGGTCCTCCCCCGGATCCACGCCGCCGCCCGGCGTGATCCAGCGCGGCGGGATGCTGCGGTCCTTGCCGTAGTGCAGGAACATCAACACCCGATCGTCGGGGTCGAACAGCAGCACCCGGGAGGTGGCGCGGAAGGTCACGGGCTCTGGAAACCGCTCACGTCGCCGACCAGCCGGGTGTGATCATCCGGAATCGGGTCCACGGCCGCCCTCGCGACCTCGGCGGCGAACTCGGCGACCGAGTACAGGCGTCCGGCCTCCTCGCGCCGCGACTCGAGCGCACCGGGCTGGGCGCGCTCGAGGAGGGTCGCCGTGATGGTGCCCTCGATCATGTCGCCCGAGACGACGACGAAGGAGATGCCGCGCTCGTCGAGCTCGCCGAGGCGCGCGCGAAGCGCGTCCTCGCCGGCGCGTTTGCTGCGAGCCACCGGCTCGTAGAGGTCCATCGTGGCGGTCGTCTCGATGAAGTGCGCCTGGTGGCTGGTCACGAACACCACGCGCGACCCCGACGGCATCAGCGGCAGCGCCTTCTCGAGCACGTCGACCTGGGCGTCACGGTTGAGCCGGAGCGCATAGTCCTCGGCCATCCCGCCTTCCATGCCGCCGGAGGCATTCAAGACGAGCAGGTCGAGACCATCCCATTCCGCCTTGATCATGGCGAACATCGCGGCGACCGAGTCGGGAGCGGTGAGGTCGGCGCCGACGGCGATGGCCTCTCCCCCGGCCTCCTCGATTCCGGCGACGACCTTCAGGGCACGCGCCTCCTTGTTGCGGAAGTTGATGGCGACCCGGGCGCCGGCGTCGGCCAGGTAGCGGGCCGTATCGGCGCCGATCCCCCGGCTGGAGCCCGTGACCAGGGCGCGGATGCCGGACAGCGTGCCGGCCGCGAGCGGAGCCTCATCGTTCACGGGATCCGACCCTACCCAACCCCTCCGCCCGCCGGGCCGGGTGGTACTTTCGAATCATGCCCAGTGACGTGATCTCGAGCTGGGCGTGGGTGGTGTGGCTGGCCCTCATCCTCATCTTCCTGATCGTCGAGGTGCTCAGCCTCGACTTCACCTTCCTCATGCTGGCCATCGGCAGCGCGGGCGGCCTCGTCGCCGGCCTCCTGGGGGCCCAGTGGTGGGTCGACATCATCGTCGCCGGCGTGCTGGCGCTTCTGCTGCTGCTCGTGGTGCGCCCGCCCTTGCTGCACCGATTGCGCCGCGGCGGCGATCCGGCGCGCACGAACGTGGAGGCCCTGCTGGGCCTGACCGGCACCGTCGTCGTCGCCTTCGCCGACGGCCGCGGTCAGGTGAAGCTCGCCAACGGCGAGACCTGGACCTCCCGGCTCGGCAACGCGGGGCCGGCATCCGATCGCCTGATCGAGGGCGAGCAGGTCGTCGTCACGGCGATCGACGGGGCGACCGCCGTGGTCGCGCCGGCCGAGCGGCATCGAAACGAACCCTCAGAAGGAGCCAGCGCCTCATGACCGACGGTCAGATCTTCGGCGACGTGATCCTCATCATCGTGATCGTCATCGTGGCGATCTTCGTGTTGACGGTCCTGTTCCGGTCCATCCGCATCATCCCGCAGGCGTACGCCGGCATCGTGGAGCGGCTGGGCCGCTACCACAAGACCCTCATGCCGGGCCTGAACCTCCTGGTGCCCTTCGTCGACCGGCTCCGCCCGCTCGTCGACCTGCGCGAGCAGGTGGTGAGCTTCCCGCCGCAGCCGGTCATCACCGAGGACAACCTGGTCGTCTCGATCGACACGGTCGTCTACTTCCAGGTGACGGATGCCCGGGCCGCGACCTACGAGATCGCCAACTACCTCGGTGCGGTCGAGCAGCTCACCACGACGACCCTGCGCAACGTGGTCGGCGGCCTCAACCTCGAGGAGGCGCTGACCTCCCGTGACAACATCAACGGCCAGCTGCGCATCGTGCTCGACGAGGCCACCGGCAAGTGGGGCATCCGGGTGAGCCGTGTCGAGCTCAAGGCGATCGACCCGCCCGCCTCCATCCAGGACTCGATGGAGAAGCAGATGCGCGCCGAGCGCGACCGCCGCGCCGTGATCCTCACGGCCGAGGGCACGAAGCAGTCGCAGATCCTCGAGGCGGAGGGGCACCGGCAGGCCGCGATCCTCCAGGCGGAGGGCGACGCCAAGGCCGCGGTGCTGCGCGCCGAGGGCGAGGCGAAGGCCATCGAGACCGTGTTCGGCGCGATCCACGCAGGCGATCCCGACAGCAAGCTGCTCTCGTACCAGTACCTGCAGACGCTGCCGAAGCTCGCCGAGGGGGCGTCGAACAAGCTCTGGATCATCCCGAGCGAACTGACCGAGGCCCTGCAGAACATCGGAGCGGGCTTCTTCGCGCCGCGCGACCCGGATGCCCCGAGAGGGTCGGGTGCGCCCAAGAAGGAGTAGCGCGGCCCCCGGCCCCGATGCGGACTGGTTCTCCCCCGCTCCCCCGCGGGTGCTCGCCCACCGCGGGCTCGCCCTCGAGGCTCCCGAGAACACGATGCTCGCCTTTGTGAAGGCGCTCGCAACCGGCGTCGCCTACGTGGAGACCGATGTGCATGCGTCGGCGGACGGCGTCGCCATCGTCAGCCACGACCCCGATCTGCGCCGGGTCGCCGGCCGGAACATGAGGATCGATCAGCTGACCGCGGCCGAGCTCGCACGGATCGACCTCGGGTCCGGGCAGACCTATCCGACCCTGACCGAGGTGCTCGACGCGTTCCCCGACGCGCGGTTCAACATCGACATCAAGCACGCGGCCGCGAGCGAGCCGGCGGCGCGCGCCATCGCCGCAGCGCGAGCCCAGCACCGGGTGCTCGTCGGGTCGTTCGACGGCCGGCGGCGTCGGAGCACCGTGCGGCGGCTCGACGGCGTGGCCACCTCGGCCTCGTCGCTCGCGGTGCTCGCGACGGTGGTCGGGGCCAAGCTCGGCATCCGGATGCTGGTGCGACGGGCCCTGCGCGACGTCGATGCCGTACAGCTCCCGCTCCGGGTGCTGCGCATACGCGCGACGACCCCCCGCGTCATCCGGGCCGTTCACGAGCTCGGCATCGAGATGCACGTCTGGACCATCAACGACCCCGCGATGATGAGGCGACTGCTGGACCGCGGGGTGGACGGCATCATCACCGACCGATGCGACCTCGCGATGGATGCGGTGCGCCGGCGCGCGGCACCCTGATCCGTTCACTGCGAGGTCGGCGGGTTCCGCTGTGAAAGCTCTGAAAAGGGCCCTCCCCGGGCATGAACGCGACCACCCTCGGGTTGTATATGAGTCGCGTCCCACCGGGCGCGAGCACCACAGCGTCAGGAGGCCACACGATGGCAGATCGCAGCCTGCGCGGGATGCGACTCGGCTCACAGAGCATGCAGAGCGAAGAGGGCGTCGAGTTCTCACCCCGCAAGAAGGTCACGTACCGCACCGAGGACGGCTCGACCTTCGAGGTCGTCTTCGCCGCCGAGGCGGACGTCCCGGAGACCTGGGCCTCGCCCCGGAGCGGACAGGAGGGACGCCTCGTCGATGACGAGGGCGAACTCGTCGAGTCGGAGCCGGTCGAAGCCAAGCCGGTCCGCACCCACTGGGACATGCTGCTCGAGCGCCGCAGCCGTGCCGAGCTCGAGGAACTGCTGCAGGAGCGCCTCCAGTACCTCCGGGCACGCCGCGGCCAGGAGAAGGCCGGGAGCAAGAAGAGCGCCTAGCTCTTCCGCCTCCGGCCGAAGCGGACCGTGAAGCCGGCGACCAGCGCGCCGACGCCGAGCCCGCACACGAGCCACTCGATCTGACGCCCGCCGAGCACGGCGGGCGTCATCGTCGTGGCCAGGGGCACGTCGTCGATCATCACGCCGGGCGTGTAGGTCGCGAGCCGGTCGTGCTCGGTGCCGTCCGGGTAGACGATCGCGCTCGTACCGACGGTCGAGATGTTGACCACCGAGCGGCCGAGTTCGCGCGCCCGGATCCGGGCGATCGCCAGTTGCTGCACGCTCTCGTCGGTGAACTGCCCGAAGTCGGCGTTGTTGGTCTGCGCGAAGACCAGCTGACCGCCCTCCCGGACACCGTCGGTCATGATCTGGTCGTCGACGATGTCGAAGCAGATCGCGATCGAGGCGACGGCTTTGCCGACGTCCATGACGTCGTCGGTGGTTCCCGGCGTGTACTCGCGCTGGATGAGATCGATGAGGCTCGGCACGATCGCGTGGAAGAACGGCCGGGCCGGCACGTACTCGCCGAACGGCACCGGATGCTTCTTGTCGTAGTGGTCGGTCTCTCCGCCCCGCGCCGGCTGCCAGACCATCGACGTGTTGTAGTACCGGGTCACCCCGTGCGACGTGCGCGCGGTGATCGCCCCGCCCACGAGCGGCGCACCGGCGCGCTGGGCCACCTCGTCCCACAGCGCCGCGGCGTCGGGGTCTTCCAGCGGATCCAGGTCGGACGCCCCCTCGGGCCACACCACGACATCCACGTGCCGGCCGTAGACGGGCTGCGTCTTCTGGATCTGCCGCAGCAGGTTGTCGCCGACGCGCGCGGGCGGGTCGAAGTAGCCCGCCTTCGTGTCGCCCTGCACGGCGCCGACGCGGAGCGTCCCGTGGGTCGGAACGGGGAACGCCGGGATCACCACCATCAACGCGGCGATCGCGGTCACGAGAGCGGCGCGCGCGGCCCACGGCACCGCCACCGGCTCCCGCCACGGACCGCGCCTGCGCCACCCCTCCTGGATGGCGGCCAGCGCGACCGCGCACAGGAACACCATGACGAAGCTCACGCCCGAGACGCCCAGCCACGGGAAGAGGTCGGAGATCGCGCTGTCGGACTGCGAGAGCGCGACCCGGCCCCACGCGAAGCCGCCCCACGGCCAGACGCTCGCCACGGCCTCCCGGAGCGTCCAGAGCCCGGCGACGACCGCGGGGAGGAACAGCAGGCGCGAGACCGCGGTCGGGAACGCCGGTGGCACCCAGCGGTAGGCGAGCGTGATCAGCATCCCCCCGGCGCCGCACCATGCGCCCATGAACACCGACAGGGCCGCCCACGGAAGCGGCCCGAGGAACGTGGTCGCCCAGAAGACCTGCCAGCCGAAGAACACCGTGCCGAACACGAAGCCCACCAGGAACGCCGACCCGAGCCGGCGGCCCTGCTGGATCAGCAGCGCGAGCCCGATGCCGAGGAACGCGAGCGGCCAGACGTCGATGTCGGGGAACGCGCCGTCGAGGATGAAGCCGGCGCATACGGCGACCAGGAGCGCCCATCCGAGCGGCAGAGCGGGGCGGGCACGCACCGGCTCAGCATAGGTGGCCAATTACTGGACCGCGCTGTAGGCCACGATCCCGCGCCGGATGGCGTCGATCGCCACGCGCGCGGTGCGGCCGAGCGGGCCGTCCGCCACGATCGAGATCTGGTCGAGCAGATCGATGGCCTGCTTCATCCAGCGCACGAAGTCCCCGGCGGCCAGGTCGGCATCCCGCAGCACGGAGTCCAGCTGCGCTCCCTGCGCCCAGCGCTGGGTCGCGAGGGCGATTCCGGTCGAGGGCGGGTCGCTGTCCGGCAATCGGTGCTCGGTCTCCAGCTCGCTCAGCCGCTCCCAGATCGCCTCGGTCGCCTCGAGCGCGGCTCGGAAGGCGCCGCGGGGCAGCCCGTGCTCCCCCACCTCCTCGCGCTCACGACGGGGCTCGAAGACGAGACAGCTCGCGAGCGCCGCGAGCCCGGCCGCATCGAGGCCGTCCCACACGCCGGATCGCAGACACTCGGCGACGAGCAGGTCGCGCTCGCCGTAGATCCGGCGCAGCGCCGTTCCCGGTCCCGCGACGCCGAGCCGGCCGTGCTGGTCGCGCTCGAGGTAGCCGAGCTCGAGCAGCACGTCGCTCACCCGGTCGAAGACCTGGGCGACGGCGCCCGTGCGCCCGCGGATCTGCGTCGCCAGCTGGTCGTGCTCGCGCTTGAGACGCCACCAGCGCTCGGCCCAGCGGGCGTGCGCCTCGCGGTCGTTGCAGGCGTGACAGGGATGCTGTTTCATCCGGCGCCGGAGCTCGGCGATCCGGCGCTGTCGCTTGTCGCGCTCGCTCCGCGACTCGTTGCCGAGCTCGCCGCGGCGTCCCTCGGCCCGCGCGTTCTTGCGCTCGAGGTCGGTCAGCTCGCGGCGGAGCGTCGCGTACTCGGCGAAGTCGCCGAGGTGGCATCGCATCGCCTCCGCGTACGCCTCGAGCGACTTCTCCTGCTCGCGCAGCCGGCGCGCGAGGTCGACGACGGCGCGGTCGGCCTGGAACTGCGCGAACGAGCTCTCCAGGATCTCGCGGGTGCGCTCCCGGCCGAACTGCTCGATGAGGTTGACGGCCATGTTGTACGTGGGCCGGAAGCTCGACACGAGCGGATAGCTGCGGCGGGAGGCAAGCGACGCGACGGCCGCGGGGTCGAGGCCGCCGATCCACTGGATGACCGCGTGCCCCTCGACGTCGATGCCGCGCCGACCGGCCCGGCCGGTCAGCTGGGTGTACTCCCCCGGCGTGATCGGCACCCGCGCCTCGCCGTTGAACTTCTCGAGCTTCTCGAGCACGACGGTGCGGGCCGGCATGTTGACGCCGAGCGCGAGCGTCTCGGTCGCGAAGACGACCTTGAGGAGCTTGCGCTGGAACAGCTCCTCGATGATCTCCTTGAACGCCGGCAGCAGCCCGGCGTGGTGCGCGGCGACCCCCCGCTCGAGCCCGTCCAGCCAATCCCAGTACCCGAGTACGCCGAGATCGGCGTCCGGGATCGCACGGCAGCGCTCCTCGACGAGGTCGCGGATCTCGTCGCGCTCCCACTTCTCGGTCAGCCGCAGGTCGGAGCGCATGATCTGCTGCACGGCGGCGTCGCAGCCGGCTCGGCTGAAGACGAAGAAGATCGCGGGCAGCAGGTGCCGCGACTCGAGCAGCCGCACCACATCCGGGCGATCCATGCGGTCGCCGGCGTTCCATCCCCCGCCGAGGCCCCCCTGCCGCTGCCCCTCCGAGCCGAGGCCGCCCTGCCCCTTGCGATGGTGGCGGCCCGGGTGCTGGCCCCGGTAGGTGCCGGCCGGCCGCCCACCGGCGGAGGCGAGACGCGCGAGCTCGGGATTGACGCGGTTGGCCGCGATCGCGCCGGAGTCGTCGAAGAGGTCCATGAGCTTCGAGCGCACGAGCACGTGCTGCTCCAGCGGCACCGGGCGGTCCTCCGAGACGACGACGTCGGTGTCGCCGCGCACGGCCTGCAGCCAGTCACCGAACTCCTCCGCGTTCGACACCGTGGCGCTCAGCGACACGAGCCGCACCTCGCGCGGGAGGTGGATGATGACCTCCTCCCACACCGCTCCCCGGAACCGGTCGGCGAGGTAGTGCACCTCGTCCATGACCACGTAGGCCAGGTCCTTCAACAGGGGCGAGTCGGCGTAGAGCATGTTGCGCAGCACCTCGGTCGTCATGACGACGACGCGGGCGGAGCTGTTGACGTTGGTGTCGCCGGTGAGCAGGCCGATGCGCTCGGCGCCGTGCTCGGCCGCGAGCTCCGAGTACTTCTGATTGCTGAGCGCCTTGATCGGCGTCGTGTAGAACACCTTCGCCCGCGGGTCGGCCAGCGCCAGATGCACCGCGAACTCGGCGACGATCGTCTTGCCGGCTCCGGTCGGTGCCGCCACGAGCACCCCGCGCCCCGCCTCGAGGGCCCGGCAGGCCTCGAGCTGGAAGGGGTCGAGGTCGAAGTCCTGCCGCTCCCGGAACAGCTGCAGTTCGGGCGCCGCGCGACGCGCTCGTGCAGCCGCGTACCGCTCCGCGGGCGAGAGGGTGCTCACCCCCTCATTCTCGTTCAGTCGGGCCTCGTTCAGGCCGGCGTCGCGTCCACCGAAGCGGAGGAGGCGAGCTCCTCGGCGGCCTTGCGCCGGTCGACCTGGCGGTCGTGCAGCAGCGAGATCCCGATCGCGACGAAGTACAGCACCGTCATCGGCAGGGCGAGCAGCATCATCGAGCTGATGTCGGCCGCCGGCGTGGCGATCGCGGTGAACACGACGATCGCGAGCACGGCCCAGCGCCATCCCTTGAGGATCGCCTTGCCGCGCAACACCCCCACGAAGTTGAGCAGCACGAGGAACACCGGCAGCTCGAACGCGAAACCGACGACGAGCACCAGCTTCAAGACGAAGTCGAGGTAGTACTTGGCGTCGTAGAAGCTGGCCGACCCGGCCGGGACGAAGCTCGACATGAGCTCGATCATGTGGGGGAACACGATCCAGCCGACCGCGCAGCCGATCAGGAACAGCGGGATCGCCGTCCCGATGAACGCGAGGACGTAGCGCTTCTCACGCCGGGACAGGGCCGGCACCAGGAACGCGAAGATCTGGTACAGCCACACCGGGCTCGAGACGACGATGCCGATGGTGAACGCGATCTGCACCCGAAGGTCGAACGCGCCCGTGATGTTGGTGAAGTTGATGATCGCCTGGTGCGATTTGGCGATGTGCTGGATCGGCGACTCCAGTTGCGGCCAGACCAGGTCGTAGAGGAACCATCCTCCACCGGTTCCGACGACCACCGCGCCCGCGGCCCAGAACACCCGTCGCCTGAGCTCGACGAGGTGCTGGCCCAGGGACATGCGGCCCTCAGGATTGGACCGCCGCCGCGTGCGGACGGCCACGACCGCCTACTTCGCGGAGGTGCCGTCGGCGGGCGTCGTCGCCTCCGACGTGGTGGTGGTGCTGGCCGACGCGTCGTCGGCCTTCGCTTCGGCAGCCTTCTCGTCCTTCGCGTCCTTGACCTCGGTGCGGAAGATCTTGGCCGACTGGCCGAGGCTGCGGGCGAGAGCCGGCAGGCGGGTGGCGCCGAACAAGAGGATGACGACCGCGAGGATGATCCACGGAGCCGGACCCTCGAAGAGACCACGAAGCATGAGCGAGTTCCTGTTCTTCTGCGCTGAAGTGTCAGTGTAAGCCAGGCTACCTGGATTCACCCGACCGAAGACGGCGATACGAAATTATCGCATCTCTTTCCGATAACGGTCGACGCCGGAGCGGGCCCAGTCGGCGACCGCCTCCCGCGCGCTCGGCGGGGCGACCACCGTCATGACGCCGGACATCCGCGTCGCGAGTCGCTTGAGGCCGTGGTAGTGGGACACCCGGAGCGTCGTGCGGATGCGTCCGTCGTGCTCCGTCGACGTCGCGCCGTCGGGGATGAAGTCCGCGATCAGGGGCATCGCGGAGGACGCGATGTCGATCGTCACCTCGAGATCCTGCGGCGACGGCTCGAACAGGCGATCCGGCAGGCGCACCTCGCTCGCGCGGTGCTCGATCGGGAGGTCGGTGATGACCGCGTCGGAGATCCGGTCGAGCCGGAAGGTGCGCACGGCCTCCCGCAGGTGGCACCAGCCGCGCAGATACCAGTCGTCGTCGAAGGACTCGACCCGCAGCGGGTCGACGTGGCGGCGCTCCTTCTCCCCCGACGCGTTGAGGTAGACCAGATCGAGCTGCACGCCGCTCGCGACCGCCTGCCGGATGAGCGCCAGGGTGGATGCGATGGCCGGATCGGCCTCCACCCCCACCTGGGCGGGTGCGGCGGAGGCACCCGCGCTGAGCTTGCCCGTCAGACCCGCGAGCGTCGCGCTGCCGGCGTTCTCGGGCAGCGATGCGAGGTACTGCAGACCCGCGATGAGGGCGGCCGCCTCGCGCGCCGAGAACCGCGGTGCATCGTCGATCGCCACGAGGTGGGTGAGTTGGATCTCGTCGTGCTCCTCGAAGGCGTCCCAGTCGATGTCGAACAGATCCTCGTGCTGATAGGCGTCGGTCTCGCCGGGGATGCCGCTCACCGCGATCAGGCGCACCGCCTCCCGGATCTGCTCCGGCTGCATGCCGAAGTGGTCCGCGGTCTCGGCCACCGTGGCGCCGTCGTGGTCCATGAGCCACGGCACGAGCGACAGCAGGAACGCGAGCTTGTCGCGAGCCTGCAGCGGTTGCGCACGCTCAGCCACGCGCCGCCTCCTCCAGACGTTCCACGACCGCCGCGCGCAGGTCGGCGGGCTCGATGACGAGCACCTCCGGCCCGAACCCGGCGAGCTCGTCGGCGAGGATCGCCATGTCGACGTAGTGCACCCGCAGCCGCTCCGTGCCGGCAGCGCCCGGGCCGAGCTGCTCCGTGTCGCGGCGGTTGGTCAGACGGGTCGCCGCGTCGGTGTCGCAGGTGACCTCGACCTCGGCGACGCCGCGATGCCAGACCTCCTCCAGGCCCGCGACCGCCTCGGCGGTGTGGTCGCCGGGTCGCGCGGGGGCGGGCTTGCCGGTCGCGACGGGGCCGACGATCCGGCGCAGCAGGAACATCTTGCGCGCGCCCGCGGTCGAGCCGCCGTCGACGTACTCCTCCGCCGAGAGGTGCCATCGCCCCTGGTACTGCACGAGGGCGAGCGGGATCACCTCGCGCTCCCGCGCGGCCTGATCCCCCGGCTTGAGGTACGGGAAGCGCACCACGAGGTGCTTCTCGAGCGCCGCGTCGAGCGGCTCGAACGCCGCATCGCGCAGCCGCACGCGTGGCGCGTAGCCGATCGTGGGCTCGGCGACGTCGACGCCGAGCGAGCGGAGCTTCAGCAGCGCCCGCCGCGACTCCCCCGACAGCGAGCCCTCGCGCCACACGCGCGCCGCGAGGTCGAGCAGCGTCATCTCCTCCGGCGTGAAGCGGATGTCGCTCGGGAGCTGGTACGCCCCACGCGGGATGCGGTAGCGCAGCGTCTGGTTGTTGCCGGCATCCCCGGGCGAGTCGACGGTCTCGAGCGGCACGCCGAGATCCCGGATGTCATCCTTGTCGCGCTCGAACTGGCGCTCGAGATTGGCGTTGTCGCCCCCGGCGTCGAAGCGCTGGCGGTAACCCTGCACGGTCGACAGGATCTCGTTCTTGGTCAGCCCGTTCTCCGTGGCGAGCAGGGCGAGAACGAGGCTGAAGAGACGCTCCTCCACCGGCACGCGGGCGGTGGCGTTGGACATGCTGATGATCCTACGGACCGCGAGCACCTCCGTTAGGTGCGCGTCGTGCCCGGCGACGCATCCAGCCGGATCAGCGCGAGACCGGATTCGGGATCGACCTTCTTGCGGAGGGGTTCCGGGGTCTGCGTCAGGATGATCTCGCAGGTGGGCCGCACGTGGGCCTCCTGCACGTGACCGCCGAGCACCCGCCCGTCGGCGAGCGCGACGGCGGCGTGCGCGTGCAGCTGCGGCTCGCCGTCCTTCTCGGCGAGGTCGCCGATGAGCGAGACCAGCTCGACCTGCTCGTTCAGATCGACCGACGTGCGGTACTCCTTGGCCTCCCAGTCGAAGTAGGCGAGCCGTACCGACGAGAACGCACCGATCGCGCGGATCGAGGCGCCGAGGATCCGGTGCTCACGGGCGAACCCGGTCAAGGATCCGACGAGCTCCTCGCCCGTGTCCAGCACGATCACCCAGCCCGTGCCCGGAGTGCCCGATCGATCGACGCGCATCCGCCCTCACCGCCGTCACCGTCGCGGCCGCGATCGCGACCCGACTTCAGGCGTACCCGCGGATCCCGGCGGTGCGGCGCTCTCGAAGGATCCGCCCAGCCTCGGTGCCGAGCGGCGGGGTCTAGGAGCGGACGCCGAGGATGTCGATGACGAAGATGACGGTGTCCTTCGCCGAGGCGCCCTGCGGCGGGTTGGCGCCGTAGCCGTCCTTCGGCGGCAGCACGACGAGCAGCTGCGAACCCGCCTTCTGACCGACGATCGCGTCGATCGCCTGGGCGGGCAGGACGCCGTTGCCCTTGCTGAGCACGACGTCCCTCGCGATACCGGCCGACCACGTGTCGAGCGAGTCGATCACGGCCGGCTTGTCGCCGTTGGCGTCCGGCCAGGTCCACGCCGTGTAATGCAGAACGGCCTTCTGGCCCTTCTTCAGCACAGCGCCGCCTCCGGCCTTCACGACCTCGGAGCGTGCGTTCTTGGGCTTGTCGAGCTCCTGCAGCACGATGCCGGGCTGGCCGTCGACCGCCGTGATGACGCTCGGCATGCCGTCCTGCGGCAGCTGGTTCGCGCCGTCGGCCTTACCCGGGTAGACGTGCACGACATCGATCACCGCGACGATCGGCTCGGAGGCGGGGAGACCGGAGACCGCGTTCAGGCGCTTGCCGTTCGAGGTCAGCGCGATCCGGGATCCGGCCTGCGCGCACACGAGGGCCGTGGCGAGTGAGGACCTGCCGAGCCCGGCCTGACCGGGCAGCCCCTTGCCGGCCACGGCGCGCAGCGACCCGTCGTACGCGGTCGCGGCGATGGGCCGGCCGGTGGTGCCGTCGTAGATCGTCGCGTCGAGATCGATCTGCGCGCCCTTGGCCGCGACCAGGCCGTGACCGGCCTTCAGCACCGTCACCTGGTCGCTCTTCTTCACCACGATCGGCGTGGGGAATGTCGCCTTCGGGCTCTTGCCGACGACTCCCGTGGCCTTCACGATGCTCGAGGCGTCGCCGCTCGGCAGCTCGGGAACGCAGCCGCCGGGCTGATTGCCGGGCCCACGGCCGGCCGGAGCGCATCCCGCCAGGACGCCCGCGAGGAGGGCGGCGGCGGCCACGGCGGTGATGATCGCGGTCGTACGGCGCACGGGTCCTTCTTCCAAGCGTCGGGAGGGATGCCCGCCGATCCGCGCGAACGCAGACGGGCCCGAAACACTCTACCGGCCGTCGCCGGTCGCTCCGTGCGAACGCGCCTGCCCGGCGAGGCGCTGCGCCTCGCGAGCGACCTTGCGCAGGCGCTTGTCGCTCTTGACGTGCTCGCCGAGCGCCCCGGGCGTCCAGGCCTCGACGTCCTCGTCGCCGTACTCGGTCTTCGACGCCCGACGCGCCGGCGGGGTCAGCACGGCGCCCGGCGCGAGCCGGCGCGCGGTCAGCAGGAACCCGGTGTGACCGACCATGCGGTGATCGGGGCGCACCGCGAGGCCCTCGACGTGCCAGCCGCGCACGAGCGTCTCGGTCGGGTCGGGTTCCGTGTAGGACCCGGTGGCCCGGATCGCCTCCGCGACCCGCGAGAGCTGCGTCACGGTCGCGACGTAGCAGAGCAGCACTCCCCCGGGTGCGAGCGCTTCGGTGACCACGTCCAGGCATTCCCACGGCGCGAGCATGTCGAGCACGACGCGGTCGACCGATGCCGGCGTCGCGACGTCGGGCAGCCGCTCGGCGAGATCGCCCAGTTCCACGCTCCAGTTCGGCGGCACGCTCCCGGTGAAGGCCGCGACGTTCCCGCGCGCGACGTCGGCGAACTCCTCGCGACGCTCGAACGAGACGAGCCGCCCCTCGGGGCCGATCGCACGCAGCAGCCAGAGCGAGAGCGCGCCGGAGCCGACCCCGGCCTCCACGACCACCGCACCGGGGAACACGTCGGCCTGCGCGAGGATCTGCGCCGCGTCCTTCGGGTAGACGATCGCGGCGCCGCGCGGCATCGACATGACGAAGTCGGCGAGCAGCGGGCGCAGCGCGAGGTACCTGTCGCCGTTGCTCGCGGTGACGACGCTGCCCTCGGGTTCACCGATGATCGCGTCGTGGTCGAGAGCGCCGCGGTGGGTGTGGAACTGCTTGCCGGCCTCGAGCGTGATCGTATGCAGCCGGGCTCGCGGGCCGGTGAGCTGCACGCGGTCGCCGGCGGCGAACGGTCCCCGGCTCATGCGGCCCTCCGACGGGCGTGCAGGGCGGCGAGGTCGGCCACGCCGCGCCCCTCGAGAGTCGGCCAGAGGGTGTACGCCGCCGACGCGGGCAGCTCGAGGTGCGAGGGCACGGCGATCGTGCTCGCTCCCGAGGCGACGGCGGCGGCGACGCCGACCTCGGAGTCCTCGATCGCGACGCAATCCCCCGCCTCGACGCCCAGACGCGACGCGGCCGTGAGGTAGGCCTCCGGATCGGGCTTGCCGTGCTCGACCTGGTCGCCCGCGACGACCACATCGAATGCGGCTCCGGCGACCTCCGAGATCGCGTCCGCCATCCTCCGCAGCGACATCGTGACGAGCGCGGTCGGGATGCCGGCATCCCGCACGTCGCGCAGGAGCGCCTGGGCGCCCGGCCGCCACGGCACGGTGTCGCGCAGCTGCTCGAGCACCCGGTCGGTGAGCAGGTCGACGATCTCACGGGCCTCGAGGTCGACGCCGCGCGACTTCAGCACGAGCGCGGACACCTCGAGCGCGTTCCCGACCAGGGTCAGCGCGTCGTCGTGGGTCCAGGTGCCCCCCCACGCCTCCACCAGCTCCGTCTCGGCCCGCATCCAGTAGGGCTCGGTGTCGACGAGCGTGCCGTCCATGTCGAACAGGACGGCCGCCGGGAGCGCGGGCTGCGAGGTCACCCGGAGAGTCTAGGGAGCGGGCGGCCTCCGTTCCCGGCGCCTACAGTGGACTGATGGCCGAGGCAGCGGGATTCGGGACCGGCTCGACCCTCGTCGTCGCCTTCGAGGGGTGGAACGACGCGGGCGACGCGGCGTCCAACGCCGCCCGCATGGTGCGCGATCAGCTGGAGCTGGTGGCGATCAGCGACCTCGAGCCCGAGGACTACTTCGACTACCAGTTCAACCGCCCGACGAGCGTGCTCGACGAGGACGGCAACCGCACGCTCGAATGGCCGGGCGTCACCCTGTACGGGCCGGTGGACGGCGGGACCGGCATCCACGTGCTGCTCGGCACCGAGCCCTCGCGGGGCTGGCGGACCTTCGCCGGCGAGCTCGTCGACGCGTTCCTGGCCGCCGACATCACGGGGATCGTGTTCCTGGGCGCCATGCTCGCCGACGTGCCGCACACGCGGCCCATCTCGGTCTTCGCCTCCAGCGAGAGCGGCGAGCTGCGCGACCGGTTCGAGCTCGAGAAGTCCACGTACGAGGGACCGGTCGGCATCCTCTCCGTGCTGGGCGATGCGGCCCAGAAGGCGGGCATCCCGTCGCTGTCGATCTGGGCGTCGGTGCCGCACTACGTGCACAACGCCCCGTCGCCCAAGGCGACCCTGGCGCTCATCGAGCGGCTCGAGGAGTTCGTCGAGCTCGAGGTGGATCGCGGCACGCTCATCGAGGAGTCGACGGCCTGGGAGGACGGCATCAACGCCCTCGCGAGCGACGACGACGACATGGCGGCCTACATCACCCAGCTCGAGCAGGCCCGCGACACCGTCGACGCCCCGGAGGCGAGCGGCGACGCGATCGCCGAGGAGTTCGAGCGCTACCTGCGCCGCCGCGACGGTCGCGCGGGCGACGGGAACACGGGCCCTCGTCGCTGACGCATCAGTGCATCGCGATGTCGAGCAGGATGATCGCGAGCCCCAGCAATGCCGTCACGACTCCCCCGAGGATGCGCAGCGGCACGGGTCGGCGGCGTTCCGACAGCGACTGGTAGCCGAGCACGCCGAGCACGAGCACGTTGACCACGAGCGCCCAGTCGGCGGCGTCGGGCAGCACGCCGGCCGCGCCGAGCAGCACGACGACCGTCGCCGGGATGGCGCTCCACAGCATCCCGTTGGAGTGGGCGAGGGCGTGGCGGAAGGAGACGCCCAGACGCCGATCCTCCCCCGACCGCATCCCGTGCCCGGCGATCGTGCGCGCGTAGACGTGGGCGATCCAGAACACGATGAGCGTCGTGACCGACCACTCCAGCACCTGCAGGAAGTCGACCGAGGCCGGGGTCAGAAGGGCGAGGTCTCCCTGCACGTTCGGCTGATCGCCCGGAACACCGTCGCCGGCGTGTTCGTATGCCGCACTCACGGCGATCAGGGCGGCGTACAGGATCGTGCCGTAGACCGCGTCGGCGGTGACGACGCGGTCGCGGAGACGCGAGAGCCTGCTCATTGCGCCGGCAGGATCCCCAGGGCGAGCACCACGAACAGGGCGATGCCCAGCAGCACCCGGTAGATCACGAACGGCAGGAACGAGCCCTTCGAGATGTAGCGCATGAAGAGCGCGATGACCGCGAAGCCGACGACGCCCGCGACGACGGTCGCGACCCCGGTCTGCGGCCAGCTGAACACCTCGTGCCCGTGGCCCTTCAGGCTCTTGAACAGCTCGTAGAAGCCGCTGCCGAACACGGCGGGCAGGGCGAGCAGGAACGAGTAGCGCGCGGCCGCGGGGCGCTCGAAACCGAGCGCGCGGCCCGCCGCGATGGTGGCCCCGGAGCGGGAGACGCCGGGCACGAGGGCGAGCGCCTGCGCCGTTCCGAAGACCAGAGCCTGCCCCCAGCGCATGTCACGCAGCCGGTAGATCCGCTTGCCCAGCAGGTCGAGGACGCCGAGCAGGATGCCGAACACGATGAGCGTGGTCGCGACGATCCACAGGGACCGGAACACGGTCTCGATCTGGTCCTGGAACAGCAGACCGAGCACCACGATCGGGATCGAGCCCACGATGATGAACCAGCCGAGCATCGCGTTCGGGTCGCGCCGCGGGATCCGGCCGAACAGCGCCTTGACCCACGACCCGATGATGTGCGCGATGTCGGGCAGGAAGTAGATGAGCACGGCCGTCTCGGTGCCGAGCTGCAGGATCGCGGTGAACGCGGCCCCCGGGTCCTTGCCGGTGCCCATGAGGGTCGACGCGATCCGCAGGTGGGCGCTGGAGGAGATCGGCAGGAATTCGGTCAGACCCTGCACGATGCCGAGGATGATCGCTTCGAGCCAGGTGTCCACGAGCGACGATTCTGGCAGACCGGCGCTCGGCGATCGCGCCCCGGGCTCTCAGCAGTCCCTGAGGAAGTCCGCAAGGACCGCGCGGCCGAACTCGAGCGCAGCGAGCGGCACGCGCTCGTCGACGCCGTGGAACATCGCCGGGAAGTCGAGTCCGGCATCCAGCCGCAGCGGGGCGAAACCGTAGCCGGTGATGCCGAGTTCGGCCAGCGCCTTGTTGTCGGTGCCGCCGCTCATGAGGTACGGCAGCACGGGCGCACCGGGATCGTGCCGCTGCAGCGTGGCCGTCATCTTCTCCACGAGCGCCCCCTCGAACGGGAACTCGAGCCCGATGTCGTGGTGCAGCACCTCGAGCTCGATGTCGGGGCCGATGAGCTCGCGCACCCGGTCGAGCACCTCGTCCTCCTGGCCGGCGAAGGGGCGCAGGTCGACGAGGGCGCTCGCCGTGTCGGGGATCACGTTGTGCTTGTAGCCGGCCTCGAGCACGGTCGGGTTGCCGGTCACCCGCAGGGTCGCCTGCAGGAACCCGGCCGCGGTGCCGGTCGCGAGCACGACCTCGTCGGGCTCCGCGTCGTCGGGGAGCCCGAGGATGCCGCGCAGCTCCCCCACCAGCTGCGTCGTCGTGGAGGTCATGTGCAGCGGCCACTCCTCGGCACCGAGGGTGGCGACAGCGCGCGCGAGCTTCGTGACGGCGTTGTCGCGGATGACCCGCGACCCGTGCGCCGCCGTCCCGCGCGCGGTCAGCTTGATCCAGGAGAGCGCCTTCTCCCCCGTCTGCAGCAAATAGGCGCGGGTGCCGCCGATGTCGACCGAGTAGCCGCCGACCTCGCTGATCGCCTCCGTCGCGCCCGCGAACCACTCCGGATGCTGCACGACGGCCGGATGCGAGCCGAACACCCCGCCGTTCTCCTCGTCGGCGAAGAACGCCACCACGAGGTCGCGCGCCGGCTGCTCCCCCGCGGCGTGCAGGTCGCCGAGCGCGGTGAGGATCATCGCGTCCATGTTCTTCATGTCGACGGCCCCGCGGCCCCACAGCATCCCGTCGCGGATCTCGCCGCCGAACGGGTCGACGCTCCAGTTCGCGGGGTCGGCCGGCACGACGTCGAGGTGCCCGTGCACGACGAGGGCGGCGCGCTCCGGATCGCGACCCGGCACCCGCGCGACGACGCTCGTGCGGCGCTCGGCGGCGTCCCAGAGCGTGGGCTGAAGGCCGAGCCGGCGCAGCTCGGCGGCCACGTACTCGGCGGCCTCGGTCTCGCCCTTCGACCGGCCCGCACCCCAGTTCGTGGTGTCGATCCGGATGAGGTCGCGCGCGATGCGCGCGGTGTCCTCGAGGGGGGCGTCGGGGTGGGCGGCCATGTCCTCACGCTAACCGGCGAGGTGCTAATCTCGACACTCGGTCGTCCACAAGGCGACCACCTCGCGCGGGTGGCGGAAATGGCAGACGCGCTAGCTTGAGGTGCTAGTGCCCGTATAGGGCGTGGGGGTTCAAGTCCCCCCTCGCGCACGAGGGCTCTGTTCGCAGAGACCGAAGGCCCCGGAGTCCGCTCCGGGGCCTTCTTCGTTCTCTCGGCCGGCGGCGCGCGGCTACGCGGGCATGGGCACGCGGGCGAATGCGCGCACGGGCGACGTGCCGAGACCGCGGATGTTCAGCGGCGCCGCGGTGAACCGCGATCCGCTCGGCGGCAGCTGCGCGAGGCCGGTGAGGTGCTCGACGACGTGGATGCCGTCGCCCAGCAGACGGGTGTGGGCCGGCCGCTCGCCCCCGGCATCCGGGGACATGTCGTCGATGTTGACCGAGTCGATGCCCACGAGCGTCGCGCCCTGCTCGGCGAGGTGGTCCGCGGCCTCCGCGCCCAGGTACGGCGCGCCGTTCGCGTACGCGGGCGTGCCGAAGTGCCGCGACCATCCGGTGTGCAGCAGCACCGCCCTGCCCCGCACGTCGCGGTCGAGGAACAGGCTGGCCGGGATCTCGCGCCCCGTCACGTCGTCGAGGTGGAACACCTCGGCCGGGAGGTCGACCAGGGTCGCCAGATCGAGGCCGGACAGATCGGGTCCGTGCGGATAGCGGTGGTACGGGCTGTCGAGGTAGGTCCCCGTGTTCCCGGCGATCGTGATGACATCCATCGCGAACACCGTGCCGGGCGCGTACCGCGCGACCGAGTCGGCATGCGTGAGAAGCGGCGTGATGACCGGAGCCGGGATGCCGGGCAGGGTGACCAGGCCCTCGGAGATCGGGTGGCTGAGGTCGACGACGTGCCACGCGTCGGTCTCCGCCGGCGCCTCGATCACCCCGCGCGATCCCTTGTGCGCCTCCTCGACGATCTCCAGGCCCGTGAGGACGACCGAGCCGACCATCGCGAGACCGAGGTGCTGCACCAGCAGCCGCCCGATCTCCGATTCGGCGACGTCCCGGGACGGCAGGTCGAGCCGGAAGCCCTCGGCGGTGAGGCCGCCGCCGTTCAGGAAATCGATCCGGGCGTCGAAGCGGGCGCGGTACTCGGGCATGCGGCCAGTCTCGCAGCGGCATCCGACCCCGGCTGGGGCCGCTCTCGCCGGTCGGCTACCGGATGCCGGGCACGCCGCCCAGGAGCTCCCGGAACACCTCCGCGGCCTCGGTCGCGGTCGCGAGGGGTGCCGATTGCCCGAGCCACAGCGACTGGAGGTCCCCCCGTTCGCGGCGGCCGGCCTCCGCACGGAAGCGGCCGGTGAGCCAGTTCTGCGCCGGGAACGCGGCGATCGCGGCGCCCGCCTCGATCGTGCGGACCGCGCGGTTGGGAGCCCCCCGGGCGAGCCGCCCGCTCATCGCCCGGGTCAGCACCGTGCCGTGCGCCGGTGTCCGGGCGATCGCGTCCCGGTGGGCCGCATTCGCGGCGGACTGGCGCGTGTGAAGGAACGCCGTACCGACCTGCACGCCCTCGGCGTCCAGAGCGAACGCGGCCGCGACGCCGCGCCGGTCGGCGATGCCGCCGGCCGCGATCACGGGAACGCTCACCGCATCCGCGACCTGCGGGATCAGCGCGAGACCCCCGACGAGCGAGTCCTCCGCGCGGTGCAGGAAGGAGACCCGGTGACCGGCCGCCTCGGCTCCGGTCGCGACCACGGCATCCACCCCGCCTGCTTCGAGCGCGACCGCCTCGTCGACCGTCGTCGCCGTGCCGACCACGCGGATGCCCGCGGCGTGCACCCGCTCGACCAGCTCCGGCGAGGGGACGCCGAAGACGACGCTGAGCGCGGCCGGGCGCGCGGCGATGACGGCATCCACCTGTTCGGCGATGTCCGGCAGGAACCGGGCCGGCAGGGGCGGCACATCGACGCCGAGCTCGTGGAAGAACGGCGCGACGACGGCCATCGCGGCGTCCCATTCGGCATGCTGCGGGTCGATCTCGTCGCCCATCGGCAGCCACAGGTTCAGTGCGAAGGGTCGCGGGGTCGCGGCGCGGATCGCTCGGACGGTCTCGGCGATCCGCTCCGGCTCGTACCCGTAGAGACCGTAGGAGCCGAGGCCGCCGAGCTCACTGACCGCGGCCGTGAGCTCCACCGCGGACAGGCCGCCGAAGGGGGCGAGCACGATCGGGGCATCGATGCCGAACAGCTCGCGGACCCGGTCACCGTCGCGCATGACTCAGGACGATACCCCGCTCGATCGGCGCCCCGCGCGGGTCCGAACCTGCCCCGCCTACCCTGCAGCGGGCCGGATCGCGGCGAGCCGCTCGGCGATGGTGTCGCCGACGCGCCCCACGAAGCCGGCCATGTCGGGACCGGCCGCGCGGAGGTGAACGTGCTCGACCCCCAGGGCGGCCAGCTGCTCCGCGGAGCGCAGGAAGGCATTCGGATCGGTCAGCGGGTCGGCCACGATCGGTCCCTGCACGGTCTTCTCGATGGCGGCGTAGTCGGTGCCGAGCCGATCGCAGTGCTCACGGAGCACCTGGAGCTTGTGCGCGACCGCCTCGACGTCGGAGGCGATGAGGTTGCAGCCCTGCGCGTACTGCGCGACCAGGCGCAGCGTCTTGCGCTCCCCCGACCCGCCGATGACGATCGGGGGGTGGGGCGCCTGGATCGGCGCCGGGCGGTTGATCGTCTCCGCCAGCCGGTAGTGCGTGCCCTCGTACGGGCCGTCGTCGTCGCTCCACATCTGCAGCGCGATCTGCACCGCCTCCTCGAGCCGCTCGAACCGCTCCGCCAGCGGCGGGAACGGCACGCCGAGCGCGAGGTGCTCGCGCTCGTACCAGGCGGCGCCGATGCCGAGGAAGGCGCGGCCGCCGCTCAGCACGTCGAGCGTCGTCGCGATCTTCGCCAGGAGCGCCGGATGCCGATATGTGACGCCCGTCACGATCGTGCCGAGCTTCATCCGGCTCGTCACGCCGGCGACGAAACCGAGGGCGGTGTAGCCCTCGAGCATCGGATCGTGGGCCGTGCGGAACTGCTCCATCTGGAAGTAGTGGTCCATGACGCTGAACCACGAGGCCCCGATCTGCTCGGCCGCGATCGCGGTGTCGCGCATCATCGGGGCGATCGTCGCCGGCTCGCCGGGAATGGTGAAGTCCATGAAGTGGAATCCGAAACGCATGACTCAACGCTACGCCCAGCCGGAGGGTGCCTCCGCACAGGGGGCGTCGCGGGCGGGGCCAATCCACAGGCCGGGCAGTCCGGACGGTTCCGAGCCGGCCTCACCCTAGACTCCGGGGATGCTGGAGGGATGGAGCCGCCAGGCGGCCGACTACGTCGACAGCACCGCCGTCTGCCCGCGATGCGGTGCCCGCATCGAGCCCACGCTCGTGTGCGGCACCTGCCGCGCGATCCTGAGCGGTGAGGAGGCCGTGCGGGTCCGCGCCGCGTCGCAACGGGCCGCCGAGGCCCTGCGGGAGCGGCAGCGACTCATCGATCTGCTGCCGGTGGCCCCGCTCGCGAGCGCGGCGGCGGCCGTGCCCGCCACGGCGCCGGTCGGCCCATCGCCGACCTCCGCGGTGCCGCGCGCCCCGGGATCGCAGGGCCAGATCGGCGTGCCATCCGTCCTGGCGGTCGTCGGCGCCGCCCTCGTCGCGGTCGCGGGCATCGTCTTCACCTTCCTCAATCCCGATATCGCCTTCGCCGCCCGCACGGTGATCATCGCCCTGCTCACCGTGCTGTTCCTCGGCGCGTCGTGGCTCATGATGCAACGACGATTGCGGTTGTCGGCCGAGGCCCTCGGGGCTCTCGGCATGGTCTTCGTCGTGCTCGACATCTGGGCCGCGGTGCAGAAGACGCCGCTCGACGTGAGCGGATGGGTGCCGGCCGCCGTCGGCACGCTGCTCGCCTCGCTCGTCATGTTCGGGCTCGCGCTGCTCGTGCGGATGCGGGTGTGGCTCTGGACCTCGATCGTCGGCTTCGTCCTCGTGCCGGCGATGTTCGGGTACGCGCTCACGAACGGCTGGGCGGTGCACGCCGGGCACGTCGCGGCGGGTTTGGTCGCGTGGGGCGCCCACCGCCTCCTGCGGCGCGCGGCCGGGCGCTTCGGATCGGAGCTGCGGGCCGACCACGGCACGGCGACCACGCTGCAGCTGGTGGCATCCGGGGTCGTGGTGCTCACGCTGCCGTTCTTCCCGGCGCCCGATGGATTCCGCGTCGTCGGCTCCGGGGCCGACGACGCGGGAGCCCGCGTGCTCGGTGCGGGCCTCGTCCTGCTGGCGCTGGCCGTGCTCGCGGCGCTCGGCACGCGGGATCGCCTCCCCCGGCTGTGGAGCGTGCTGGCCGGCGTGTGGGTCGCCCTCGCCGTCGCCCAGCTCGCCTTCGTGCCGCTGGACGACGCGGCACCGCGCGTCGTGCTCGCGCCGCTCACGACCGCGATCGTGCTCGTGCTGCTGGCGGCGATCCCCCTTCCCGGCTCGGTGCGACGGCCTCAGCTGCTCGCGGGTGCCACCGCGGTCGCCGCCCTGGCGGCCGTGCCCGCGGCGGTCGAGGGCCTGCTGGAGCTCGGATCGGCCGGCGTGCTGCTGCCCGCGGACGCGGGCAGGTGGTCGATCCTCGGGCTGGCCGCCGCCGCGGTCGGCGCGGCCGCCACCGGCTTGCTCTCCCGCCGGCGCGGTGAGGGCGGGTTCGCCCGTGCCGGCTGGATCTCCAGTCTCTGGATCGGCGCCGGCACCGTCCTGACCCTTGCCGCCTGGGCCGGCTGGAGCCGCACGACGGGCGCGGTGCTGGCCCTCGCGATGGCCCTGGTGCTCGGGATCCTGGTGCTGCTCGTACCCGCGGCGCGCCGGTCGCCGGCCTGGCTGCGCATCCCCGTGCTCGTCGCGGGACACGCACTGCTGCTCGTCGCCGGCATCTCGTCGTGGATCGAGCGGCCGCTGACCGTGCCGGTCGGGGTCGCGATCGTCGCGGTGCTCATCCCGCTCGGTCTCGCGTCTCCCCGCGCACTACGGCCGTACACCGTCGCCGCCGGCTACGCGTACGCGCTCGTCGTGTTCGCCACCGGTCTGGCCCGGGCCGACGTCGAGTCGATCGCGGTGCTCTGCCTCACCGCGTCGCTCGCCGCGGTCGCGGGCCTCGCGGCCACGCTCGTGCGACGGGTGCGGGCGGGGGCCTGGTACGCCGTGCTCGTGGTGACCGCGGTGCCGTTCCTGATCGGCGTCGTGACCGTGCTGTTCGTGCGCAGCGGGTGGACCGCGCTCTCGACCGGGCTGATCTTCCTGCTCGCGCTCACCCTCCTGCTCACCCGCCGCCCCGGGCTCAACCGCGTCGTGCGCACGCTCGCGGCGGCGCTGCTCGTGCCCGCCCTCGCGGTCGTCGTGGTGTGCCTCGGCGCGCAGCTGCTGGTCCAGAGCGGCTCGCCGGTGACGCTGCCGATCATCGCCGTCATCGTCGCGGCGACCCTGTGCGCCACCACTCCGATCGCCGCGGGCCTCACCCGGCACGGACTCGCGGCGCAGGATGCCGTGGCGGCGCGCATCGCGATCGAGACCTCGGCGCTCGTCACCGGGGCGATCGCGGTGCTGCTCGCGCTCGTGCGCCAGGCGGCCGGACTCGGTACGACGTTCGTCGTGCTCCTCGTCCTCGGCATCGGCGCCGCGGCCGCGGCGGCGTTCGCGAAGCGCGGCTACGGCTGGTGGGTCGCCGGCGTGTGCTGGAGCGGCGCCCTGTGGTGCGCGCTGTGGCTGGCCGGTGTGCAGGTGGCGGAGCCCTACGTGCTGCCGCCCGCTCTCGCGCTGGCGCTCGTCGGGGTTCTGCTCGCGGCGCGCGGCGGGGCGGGACTGCCGCTCGTGGCGACCGGGCTGGCGTGCGCGGTGCTGCCGACCCTCGTGCTGCTCGCGGTCGCCGGGCCTGGCGACGGCATCCTGCCCTGGCGCACGGTCGGCCTGCTCGGCGGTGCGTTCGTGCTGCTCGTGCTCTCCCGCCTCGCGGCGGGCCGGCTGGATCGGCACGGCCGGCTGGCGAGGCTCCACGCGCCCGTGCTCGCCGCCGCGATCGTCGCCTCCGCGGCCGGCGCGGTGCAGGGCGTGCGGTGGGCGGTGCGGGGCGACGCGGTCGCGATCCCCTCGGCACAGCTGGTCCTCCCGGTGCTCGGCCTCGCGATCGTCGCGGTCGTGTTCGCGGGATTCGCCGGCCGGATGCTCGTGCAGCGCACCGGCCGCGCCTCGCGCTGGGTGCTTATGCCGGCCACGCTCTTCCTGATCCCCGGGCCGATCGCGTCGGCACGCGATGTCTGGCTGCCGATCTGGACCCTCTGGGGCCTCATGCTCGCGCTGCTCGCCGGGGTCGTGCTCGTCGCATGGCGAGCGCGACGCGGCCCCACGATCCTGCCGCCGGTGTGGCTCGTCTGGGGCGCCGCGTGGGCGGTCGCCGTCGCCGGGTGGAGTGCCCGCGAACTGCGGGTGGAGATGTTCTCGCTGCCCCTCGGCATCGCCCTCCTCGCGGCGGGTGTCGTCGGTATGCGTCCCATGGCGCCGACCACGATCGTCGACCGACCCCTGCGCACCACGCCCAACGGCTGGCCGGTGGGGTTCACCGGCTCGTGGGCGCTGCTGACGCCGGGCATCGCGGCGGTGTTCCTGCCGTCGCTGCTGTCGACCGGCACCGATCCGCAGACCTGGCGCGCCATCCTCGTGATCGCGCTCGCGCTCGCCGCGATCCTGGTCGGCTCGCTGTTCAAGCTCGGGGCGCCGTTCGTGCTCGGCATCGCCGTGCTGCCGATCGAGAACATCGTCGTGTTCGCGGTGCAGATCGGCCGCTCGATCGGCTCGACGCCGTGGTGGATCACGCTCGCCAGTGCCGGCGCCGTGCTCATCGTCATCGCGGCGACCTGGGAGCGGCGCACGAGCGGCGAACGGGGCGTGGCCGCCCGGATGCGCGATCTGCGGTAGCGCGCGCTCCGACTTCGACCTGCGATAGTCGAGTCATGACCGCGTCGTACGCGTTCGAGGCCGAGCTCTACCGCTGGGCGTCGCGGCGGGAGAAGTGGCTGTTCGTCTCGCTGCCCGCCGACGTGTCGGAGGAGATCGGCGAGCTGCCCGCTCCCCCGCGCGGCTTCGAGTCGCTGCGCGTCGACGTCACTCTCGGTGCCAGCACGTGGCGCACCTCGATCTTCCCGGGCGGTGACGGTCGGTACACGATGCCCGTCAAGCGCGCCGTCTACGAGAAGGAGGGCGTCGACGAGGGCGACACGGCGCGCGTCTCGATCCGCCTGCTCGACGTCGGCTGAGCGGAGCGCAGCACACGCAGGTGTCGGCCGTCGTTGACACCATCGAACACATGTTCGACACTGGAGCGATGACGGCGACAGCAGCGGCCGTCACCTTCGAGCTGTCGGAGGTGGAGGCCGAACTCGATCGGGGCGGCCACGCCCCGACTGGCCGCGCGCAGGGTGACGTGGTGCGCGAGCTGCAGGCGCGCATCCGGAGCATGCAGCGCAACCGCATCGACACACGGGCGCTGCCGACCCACCCCGCCCTCGCCGACCTGCTGCCGAACGGGGCGCTGAGTGCCGGCGGCACCTACGCGGTCGCCGGGTCGACGACCCTCGCCCTCGCCCTGCTGCAGGGCGCGAGCGCCGCGGGGGCCTGGTGCGCCGTGGTCGGGGTGCCCGATCTCGGGGTGGAGGCGGCCGCCGGCCTCGGTGTCGATCTCGACCGGCTCGTGCTGGTGCCGCATCCGGGTGAGCAGTGGCTCGCGGTCGTCGCCGCGCTCGTCGACGTCGTCTCGATCGTGCTCGTGAAGCCGCCGTCGGCCGCACCGGGCGTGCCGCGCATCGGCGAGGCGACCGCGGGCAGGCTCTCGTCCCGGCTGCGTCAGCGCGAGGCCGTGCTCGTGAGCCTCGGCGACTGGCCGCGGGCGGATGCCCGACTCGCCGTCACGGAGTCGGCGTGGGCCGGCGTCGGCGCCGGTTTCGGCCACCTCGTCGGGCGCCAGGCGACCGTGACCTCCGCCTCGGCGGCATGGTCGGGTCGTCCGCGCTCACGCCGGCTGTGGCTGCCCGGTCCCGGCGGGACCACCGTCGAGGCGGTCGTCGCCCGACCGGAGGGCGCCGACCGCGCCGACCGCGCCGACCGCATGGACCGGCTCCGCGTTGTCGGCTGAACGTCGCGGCCGCTGCGCGACGAGCCGGATGCCGAACAAGGCTCAGGGACAGCACAATGACCCCATGCAGATCTTTGCGATCGGATGGTTCACCCTGTTGGCGGCCGGCGTCATCCTCGTGATCGTCGGTCTCGTCGTCTGGATCACGGTCGGCATCCGCTGGCTGCGGCTTCATCCGGAAAACAACGCGCCCTCGTCGAACGGCACCGCGCCGCCCGCATCCTGACTCACTCCGGACCGACGCCCGAGACGGGCGTCGGGACTGGCGTCGCCGCGAAGGCCAGAAATGGCCTTCGCTCAGAGCTCCAGCGTCCCGATGTCCTCGTTCCACAGCTCGGGGTTGCCCGCGATGAAGTCGGTCATGATCCGGACGAGCTCCGGGTCCTGCACGACGTCGACGCGCACGCCGTTCTCGCGCAGCCAGTCCTCGCCGCCGTAGAACGTCGTGTTCTCCCCGATCACGACCCGGCCGATGTTGAACTGGCGCACGAGCCCGGAGCAGTACCAGCACGGCGACAGCGTGGTCACCATCGTCGTGCGGCGGTACGAGCGCTGACGCCCGGCGTTGAGGAACGCGGAGGTCTCGCCGTGCAGGGCGGGGTTGCCGCCCTGCACGCGCTGGTTGCGGCCGGAGCCGAGCAGCCGGTCGTCCGCGTCGAACAGCGCCGCACCGATCGGGATGCCGCCCTCCTCGAGCCCCGCGAGGGCCTCGTGCCGGGCGACGTCGAGCTTCTCGGCATCGGTGGCGTACACCGCGCCGACAACGGGCGCGGCGCTCATGCGGCCTCGTCCGCCGCGTCGACGCCGATCACGACATCCGGCTCCTCGGAGACCGGACCGCCGACCTGCGGGCGGAAGACCCGGAAGAACAGCAGGTACAGCAGGCCGGCCAGCACGAATCCGACGAGCGGCGTGAGGTCGCCGATCGGGGAGCTCGCGCCGCCCGTGGCGGTCACCACGAGCCCCGTGAACAGCACCTGGTTCGAGAACAGCACGATCGAGACGACCGCCGCGATGACGAACGCGATGATGCCGGCCGGGTTGCGGTACTTCGCGCGGTCCGGGATGAATGCCGCGATCGCCGTGCCCCGGCGCAGCAGCCGGTCGACGAGCACGACGCCGAGCCACGGCGCGATCCAGTAGGCGATGACGAGCAGGAAGTTCTCGTAGTTGCTGGTCACATCGGTGAGGATCGACACCAGCGCGATGAGGAATCCGAGGATGCCGAAGCCGATCGCGATGATCGCCCGCCGCAGCGAGAACCGGATCCGGATGCCGGCCGCGAGGAACGACATGGAGCCCGAGTAGATGTTGAGGGCGTTCGCGGCGATCGCGCCCACGGCGATCGCGAGGAGGGTGATGGCGGCGACCCAGCCGGGCATCCCGTGCACGAAGGCGTCGGTCGGGCTCGCGTTCTTCGGCGCCACGATGAGCGCGGATGCCGCGCCGGCCGCCATGAGCACCGTGCAGGAGACGAAGTTGCCGAGCGCGGCGGCCCAGCCGGTCTTGGCCCGGCTGACCGTCTTGGGCAGGTAGCGGGTGTAGTCCGAGGCGTACGGGTTCCAGCCGGCGGCGTAGCCGAAGGCCGCCGCCGCGGTGAGGGTGAACCCGCCGAACGTGAACGCCGAGTGGCCGAGGGCCGGGCCGACGACCGGGTTCGCGAAGATCGCGATGGTCGCGATGATGAAGACGACGCCGAGCACGATGCTTGCGTACCGCTCGAAGACCTGCACCAGATCGTGCCCGACGAAGGCCAGCAGCACCTCGAGCACCACGATGATGAGCAGCGCGAGCCAGATCGGCATGTGCGTCAGGGTCGCGAGCGCGAAGGCGCCGGAGACCGAGTTGACGGCGAACCAGCCGAGCCCCGCCATGATCGTGTTGATCGCCGCGGGCAGGATGTTGCCGCGCAGGCCGAACGCGGTGCGGCTCAGCACGAGCTGGGCGAGGCCCTCGCGCGGCCCCCAGGTCGACAGGATGCCGTGGCTGGTCGCGCCCAGCGCGTTGCCGATGACGACCGCGAGGATCGCCTGCCAGAAGCCGAGGCCGAAGTACGCGACGCCGATGAAACCGACGAAGACGGTGGCGAATTCGAGGTTGGGGGCTGACCAGGTGGCCAGGAGCTGCCAGGGCGATCCGTGGCGCTTGTCGGCCGGGATCGACTCGATGCCTCCCGGCTCGATCGAGGTGGGCCGGGGAGGGGCGGTCGTCGTCATGGCCACACCGTAGCGACTCGGCGCGTTTCGGGGGTGTTTCGCCGCGACGATCAGCGCGACCGGCGCCGCTGACGGGCCGAGGCGACGAGGACGATGATCCCGATGACCGCCATGACGACGCCGAGCCCGATCTTGACGCTGTCGGGCGGTCCGCCCTCGATGAACTGCGTTGCGGCGTAGCCGACGCCGCAGACGGTCAGCAGGATGCCGAAGATCATGATCACGGTCATCGCGGTGCGGCGTCTCACGGGCGGGTCTCCTCCATCGCCCTCGATCCTCTCAGTTCTCTCCCGACGCGCCGGACCGGGTTGAACCATTCGAACATATGTTCGAGAATACCGGGATGACACCACCCCGCCTCCTCGTGCTCTGGGTGCCGGACTGGCCCGTGCTCGCCCATGCGCGGGCCGGGCGGCTGCCGGAGGAGGCACCGATCGCGCTCGTGGCGAAGAACGAGGTGGTCGCCTGCTCGGCCGCGGCGCGCGACGACGGCGTCCGGCGCGGGATGCGGCAGCGCGAGGCGCAGGCGCGCTCACCCCGGCTGCACGTGCTGCGTTACGACCCCGCGCTCGACGCGCGTGCGTTCGAGCCGCTGCTCGTCGCGCTCGAGCAGTCGTTGCCGGGGCTGCATCCGCTGCGTCCCGGCACGGTCGCCGTGCGGGCGCGGGGGCCCGCGCGGTACTACGGCGGCGAGAAGGCGGCGGCCGTGCACGTGCTCGGCGTCGCGCGCGAGCTCGGCGCGCCGGGTGCGCGGGTCGGCATCGCCGACGGGCTGTTCGCCGCGGAGCGCGCCGCGAAGAGCGGCGCCGACGCCGCCACGATCGTCGCCCCCGGCGCCACCCCCGCCTTCCTCGCTCCGCTCCCGATCACGCTCATCGACGAGGATCCGAGGGCCGGGACGGCCCTCGGCGCTGGGGTCGCGGCGAAGGCCAGAAATGGCCTTCGCTCTGAGCTCCACCGCGCGGAGCTCGTCTCGCTGCTCCCCCGGCTCGGCATCCGCACGCTCGGCGAGTTCGCCGAGCTCGGCGCCGACGATGTGCTCGCGCGGTTCGGTCCCGCGGGAGCGCGGCTGCATGCACGGGCCGGGGGTCGGGATGCGCGGCCGGCGACCCCGCGCATCCCCCCGAGGGACGTCGACGCGCAGGTCGACTTCGAACCGGCGCTCGAGCGGGTCGACCAGATCGCGTTCGGCGTGCGGCAGGCGGCCGACGAGTTCATCGCCGCCCTGCTCGAGCAGAAGCTCGTGTGCACCGCGCTGCGGGTGGAGCTCGTCGGCGATCGCGGCGAGGCGAGCGAGCGGGTGTGGCTGCATCCGCGCTCCTTCTCCCCCGCCGAGGTCGTCGACCGGGTGCGCTGGCAGGTGGCCGGCGCCCTCGATCCGAAGCGCAGCGCGCGGCCGATCGAGGGCGAGCTGCGGTCCGCCGTCACCCGGGTGCGGCTGAGCCCGGAGGCCGTCGACCCGGCCGGGGCGCACGAGCGCGGGCTCTGGGGCACCGGACCGGACGAGGGCGTGCACTCCGCGCTCTCGCGCGTGCAGGGCATGGTCGGGCACGAGGGCGTTCTGACGGCGGCACCGGCCGGCGGTCGCACGCCGGCCGAGCGGCAGGCGCTCGTGCCGTGGGGCGACCGGCCGCTCGTCGCGCGCGATCCCCGTCGCCCGTGGCCCGGTGTGCTCCCGCCGCCGGCGCCGTCGATGGTCTACGAGCTGCCGCGCGGCATCGGCGTCGAGGATCCGGCCGGCAAGCCGGTCACGGTCGACGAACGCGGGGCCCTGAGCGGACCGCCCGCCGTGATGGTCTCGCCGACCGGCGCGCGGCGCGATCTGACGGCGTGGGCGGGTCCGTGGCCGCTCGACGAGCGCTGGTGGGATGCCGAGGCCGCCCGCAGCGTCAACCGCTTCCAGGCGGTCGACAGTGAGGGCGTCGCCTGGCTGCTCGTGCTCGACGGCGGCGGCTGGTGGGCCGAGGGGCGGTACGACTGATGATCGGCCGGGAGTAGGCGATGGGCTTCGACAATCCGCCGATCCCGTGGTCGGAGATCGAGCGCAAGCTGAGCGACCGGCGCCGGCCGAAGCAGATGCCCGCTGCGGCCGACGGCGGCGACAGCCCGGCGTGGTCGTTGCGCCGCGGTCCGTACCAGCGGCCCGACGACATCGTGCGCGACCGCGCGGCGGTCCCCTACGCCGAGTTGCACGCGCACTCGCACTACAGCTTCCTCGACGGCGCCTCCAGCCCCGAGGAGCTGCTCGAGGAGGCGGATCGGCTCGGCCTGCACGCGCTCGCCATCACCGACCACGACGGCTTCTACGGACTCGCGCGGTTCGCCGAGGCGGCCGAGCAGGCCGAGGTGCAGACGGTGTTCGGGGCGGAGCTCTCGCTCGGGCTGAGCGCCCCGCAGAACGGCGAACCCGACCCCGAGGGCGACCACCTGCTCGTGCTCGCCCGGCAGGAGGAGGGCTACCACCGGCTCTCGGGCGCGATCACGGCCGCCCAGCTGCGCGGCGGCGAGAAGGGGCGCCCGGCCTACGACCTGGGCGAGCTCGCCGAGATCGCCGGCGGGCACTGGGTGATCCTCACCGGATGCCGCAAGGGCGCGGTGCGGCGCGCGCTCGAGGAGCGCGGCTTCGGTCCGGCGGGTCGTATGGCCGCGGGCGAGGAGCTCGACCGGCTCGCGGGGTTGTTCGGGCGGGAGAACGTCTACGTCGAACTGTTCGACCACGGCGAGCCGCTCGACTCCGATCGCAACGACGCGCTCGCCGCCCTCGCCGCCGAACGCGGGCTGCCGGTCATCGCGACCGGCAACGTGCACTACGCCGCCCCGCGCCACCACCGGCTCGCCACCGCGGTCGCCGCGGTCCGCGCCCAGCGCAGCCTCGACGAGCTCGACGGCTGGCTGCCCGGGGCGGGAACCGCGCACCTGCGCAGCGGACGCGAGATGCAGGAGCGGTTCGCGCGGTATCCGGGCGCCGTCGAGCGGACGGTCGCTCTGGCCGACGAGCTCGCGTTCCCGCTGCGGCGCGCGAAGCCCGCGCTGCCCACGCAGGAGGTGCCCGAGGGGCACACCCCGATGTCATACCTGCGGCAGCTCGTCTGGGACGCCGTGCCGCAGAAGTACCCCGACCTCGACGAGGCCGGGCGCGAGCGCATCGAGAACGAGCTCGCCGTGATCGAGCAGAAGGACTTCCCCGGCTACTTCCTCATCGTCTACGGGATCGTCGCCGAGGCCCGGCGCCTCGGCATCCTGTGCCAGGGTCGCGGCTCGGCCGCGAACTCGGCCGTCTGCTACCTGCTGAACATCACGGCCGTCGACTCGATCTACTACGGACTGCCGTTCGAGCGGTTCATCTCCAGCCTGCGCGAGGAGGAGCCCGACATCGACGTCGACTTCGACTCCGACCGGCGCGAGGAGATCATCCAGTGGACGTTCGAGAAGTACGGGCGCGAGCGCGCGGCGCAGGTCGCCAACGTCATCCAGTACCGGCCGAAGAACGCCGTGCGCGACATGGCGAAGGCGCTCGGGCACTCGCCCGGCCAGCAGGACGCGTGGTCCAAGCAGGTGGAGCGCTGGGGCGCGTCGCTCTCGTCGATGGAGGACAACGACATCCCGCCGCCGGTCGCCGCGCTCGCGATGGAGCTGCTCGGCGCACCGCGGCACCTCGGCATCCACTCGGGCGGCATGGTGCTCACCGAGCGCCCGGTCGGTGAGGTCGTGCCGATCGAGCACGCCCGCATGGACAAGCGCACCGTCATCCAGTGGGACAAGGACGACGCGGCGTGGATGGGACTGGTCAAGTTCGACCTGCTCGGGCTCGGCATGCTCGCGGCGCTGCAGTACTGCTTCGACCTCATCCGCGAGGCCACCGGCGAGAAGTGGGAGCTCGCGACGCTGCCCAAGGAGGAGGCCGCGGTCTACGACATGCTGTGCCGCGCGGACTCGATCGGGGTGTTCCAGGTGGAGTCGCGCGCGCAGATGGGGCTGCTGCCCCGCCTGCAGCCACGGCGGTTCTACGACCTCGTCGTGCAGATCGCGCTCGTGCGGCCGGGTCCCATCCAGGGCGGCGCCGTGCATCCGTTCGTGCGGCGCAAGCTCGGGCAGGAGGCGGTGACCTACGCGCATCCGAAGCTCGTGCCGGTGCTCGAGCGCACGCTCGGGGTGCCGGTGTTCCAGGAGCAGCTCATGCAGATGGCGATGGCGGTCGGCGAGTGCTCGGGCGAGGACGCCGACCTGCTGCGCCGGGCCATGGGCTCCAAGCGCGGCATGGAGAAGATCGAGAAGCTGCGCGAGAAGCTCTACGCCGGCATGGCGTCGAACGGCCTGACGGGCGACGCCGCCGACGCGATCTACGAGAAGATCGAGGCCTTCGCGAACTTCGGCTTCGCCGAGAGCCACGCCCTGAGTTTCGCGCTGCTGGTCTATGCGAGCTCGTGGATCAAGCTGCACTACCCCGCCGTGTTCCTCGCGGGACTGCTGCGGGCTCAGCCGATGGGGTTCTACTCCCCGGCCACGCTCACGGGCGATGCGCGCCGGCACGGCGTCGAGGTGCGGCGCCCCGACATCCAGCGCTCGGGCGTGCACGCCGGTGTGGAATCGCTGAGCGGGTCGAGGAGTCCCTCACCCACGGGGATGGATTCGTGCCGCACCCTCCACCAGCCGCCGATCCCCGAGTTCGATCCGTCGGCAGCGGTCGCCGATGCCGCGCACCGCCGCGACGGGAACGTCGCCGTGCGCCTGGGACTCGCCGAGGTCACCCGGATCGGCGAGAAGGTCGCGCAGCGCATCGTCGCCGAGCGCGACGAGAACGGTCCGTTCCGTTCGATGGAGGACCTCGTGCGCCGCACGGGCCTCGTCACGGCGCAGCTCGAGGCGCTCGCCACCGCGGGTGCGTTCGACGAGTTCGGCCTCACCCGGCGGGAGGCGCTGTGGCGGGCCGGGTCGGCCGCGCAGGACCGCGAGGAGTTCCTCGCCGGCTCGATCGTGACCGTGCAGCCGCCGCTGTTCGCCGACCAGAGCGCGTTCGAGACCCTCGCCGCCGACCTCTGGGCAACCGGGATGTCGACCGACGACCATCCGCTCGCCCACTTCCGCGGGGCGCTCGACGAGCGCGGCGCGCTGTCGTCCGCGGCGATCCGGGTCGCCGAGCCGGGACGGCGGATCGAGGTCGCGGGGCTCGTGACGCACCGGCAGCGGCCGGCCACGGCATCCGGGATCACGTTCCTCAACCTCGAGGACGAGCACGGTCTCGTGAACGTCATCTGCTCGCAGGGCGTCTGGGGCCGTTATCGACGGATCGTGCGCGACTCCCCCGCGCTCATCGTGCGCGGGGTGCTCGAGCGCAGCCCCGAGGGCGTCACCAACCTGCTCGCCGACCGCTTCGAGCCGCTGCGCGTACCCGTCCAGCACCGCTCGCGCGACTTCCAGTGAGCGCGCGATGGCGGTCAACAGCGACCCGAAGGACGGGATCGATGCCGCCGGCCGGGCGCGCATCGGGTACGCGCCCGGATGGCATCCGATCCTCGCCGCCGTCGAGCAGCGGCCCGGCGAGTGGTGGCTCACGACGCAGTACGGCACCCACTACGCGATCGTGCGGCTGCTGCGCGTCGGCGGCGAGCTCGGGTACCGCGCGGTCACCTGGGCCGAGCACAGCGCCGACCGCGAGCTCATCGGGTACTTCCGCACCCTGCGGGCCGCGACGTTCTGGGCGCACCGGCACTGGCTGCGCACCCTCGCCCGGCCGGGCGGGGTGAACGGAGGTTAGGCGCGCTCCTCGATCGCGAGCAGCAGACACGTGCACAGCCCGTCGACCGCGGCCTCGACCTCGTCGAGAGCGGGGAAGGTCGGAGCGATCCGGATCACCGCGTCGTCCGGGTCCTCCCCGTACGGGAACGCGGCGCCCGCCGGCGTGATCGCGATGCCCGCGTCACGGGCGAGGTCGACCGCACGTGTCGCCGTGCCGGCCGGGCCGGTGAGCGCGACGAAGTAGCCGCCCGCCGGCGTCGTCCAGCGTGCGACGCCACCCGATCCGGGCGTGCCGAGCCGCTCCTGCAGGATCCGCTCCACGGCCGCGAACTTGGGCTGGATGATCGCGCGATGCCGCTGCATCAGCGCCCGGACGCCGTCGGCGTCCTGGAGGTGGCGCGCGTGGCGCAGCTGGTTGACCTTGTCGGGCCCGATCGTCTGCACCGATGCGTGCTTCCGATACCACGCGACATTCGTGGGCGACGAGCCGAAGAACGCCACCCCGGAGCCCGCCATCGTGATCTTCGACGTCGACGCGAACACGAACACCCGATCCGGGTTGCCCGCGTCCGCCGCGAGGCCGAGCACGTCGATGACCGGCGGGAACTCGTCGGTGAGCACGTGCACCGAGTACGCGTTGTCCCAGAACAGCCGGAAGTCCGGCGCCGCGGCGGGGAGCGACACGAGCGCGCGCACCGTCTCCTCGTCGTAGACCTCGCCGCCGGGGTTGGCGAACATCGGCACGCACCACATGCCGCGCACGGCCGGGTCCTTCAGGTGCTCGGCGATGACGTCGAGCGGCAGGCGACCGTCCTCGTCGAACGGCACCGGGATCATCCGGATGCCGAACGCCTCCGTGATCGAGAAGTGCCGGTCGTAGCCGGGCGATGGGCACAGGAAGGCGACGTCATCGTCGCGCCAGGGCACGTTGCCACCGGGCACGCCGTGCAGCAGCGCATGGACGATCGTGTCGTGCATGACCGCGAGGCTCGCGTTGCCGAGCGCGAGCAGTTGCTCGACCGGGATGTGGAGCAGGTCGCCGAAGATCGCCCGCAGCTCGGGCAGCCCGGTGTCGCCCCCGTAGTTGCGAACGTCGGTGCCGTCGGCGGCGCGGTAGTCGTGCGAGAGGTCCATCGCGAGCAGCGGCGCGGCGAGCTCGAGCTGCGCGGGCGACGGCTTGCCCCGGGTCAGGTCGAGCTTCAGGCCGCGGGCGACGAGCGCCTCGTAGGCGGCGCGCGCGGAGGTCGTGGGCATGGTTTCAGGCTACCGGCCGCGCCCTACTGCCCGATGCGCGCGCGCAGCCAGTCGATCCGCTTCTGCAACTGCGTCACGGAGGCGCGGGCGACCTCCGGACCGCCGTTGACGCGCCGCACCTCGGCGTGCACGTACGCGTGCGTCTGGCCCGTGTTGCGCGCCCGGATCGAGACGAGCCGGTTGAGAAGCTGACGCTGCTCGGAGAGGGTGCGGTGCAGCGGCGGCGGCACGTCGTCGGAGATCGGCCGGCCGGCGCTGCGGCGCGCCTGGCGGGTCTGCCGGGACCGCAGGAGCTCGCTCACCTGCTCCGGCTCGAGGATGCCCGGGATGCCGATGAAGTCCCACTCCTCGTCGCTGCCCGGCTCCGCGAGGTGACCGAACTCGGCGCCGTCGAACAGCACCTTCTCGAACGTCGCGATCGAACCGAGCGCTGTCCACTCCCCCTCGTCGAGCAGGTCCGCGCTGGCCGACTCGCCCTGCTCCGCGCGGTCGAGGTCGTCGTCGTCGAGCAGCTCGTCGTCGTCGCGTTCCCGATCGAGGGCGTGGTCGCGCTCGAGTTCGAGCGCGGTGGCGAGCGCGAGCAGGATCGGCACGCTGGGCAGGAAGATCGAGGCCAGCTCGCCGCGGCGGCGCGCTCGCACGAACCGGCCGACCGCCTGCGCGAAGTACAGCGGTGTCGCGGCGCTGGTCGCGTAGACGCCGACCGCGAGCCTCGGCACGTCGACGCCCTCGGAGACCATCCGCACCGCGACCATCCAGCGGTCGTCGCTCGCGGCGAAGCGCGCGATCCGGTCGCTCGACGCCTTCTCGTCGCTCAGCACGACGGTCGGGGCTCGGCCGGTCAGCTCGGTGAGGATGGCCGCGTACGCGCGCGCCGCCGCCTGGTCGGTCGCGATGACGAGACCCCCGGCATCCGGCAGGCTCTGGCGCACCTCGCTCAGCCGCCGGTCGGCCGCAGCCAGCACGGCGGGAATCCAGTCGCCCGACGGGTCGAGCGCCGCGCGCCAGGCCTGCGCCGTGACGTCCTTCGTGTCGCCCTGGCCGAGCGCGGCCGACATCTCCTCGCCCTGCCGCGTGCGCCAGCGCATCGACCCCGCGTAGCTCAGGAACAGCACCGGACGAACCACCCCGTCCTGCAGCGCGCGCCCGTACCCGTAGGCGTAGTCGGTCTGCGAGACCCGGACGCCGCGCTCGTCGCGCAGGTACGTGACGAACGGGATCGGCGCGGTGTCGCTGCGGAACGGCGTGCCGGTCAGCGAGAGCCGTCGCGTCGCCGGCTCGAACGCCTCCCGGATCGCGTCACCCCAGCTGAGCGCGTCGCCGCCGTGGTGCACCTCGTCGAGGATCACGAGCGTGCGGCGCCAGCCGGTGAGTTCCCGGTGCACGGCCGCCTTGACGGCGACCTGCGCGTAGGTGACGACGACGCCGTGGTAATGCCGCGCCTCGCGCCCGTGCCGGTTGCTGAACTTCGGGTCGAGCCGGATGCCGGCCCGGTGCGCCGCCTCCGCCCACTGGGTCTTGAGGTGCTCGGTGGGAGCCACGACCGTGATGCGGTCGACGATCCGCCGCCGCAGCAGCTCGCTGGCGAGCCGGAGCGCGAACGTCGTCTTGCCGGCGCCCGGAGTGGCGGAGACGAGGAAGTCGCGGCGCGCATCGCTCGCGAAATAGGTGTCGAGCGCCTCCTGCTGCCAGGCGCGGAGGCGGTTCGCGGTGCCCCAGGGGGCGCGCTCGGGGAAGCTCGGCGGGAGGTGCTCGGCTGCCGCGGTCGCGCGGAAGGTCGGCAGCTCACTCATCGCGTGTTCGAGGGTAGGCGATGACACCGACGGTCGAGACGGCCGTCGACGCCGGCGACCCGCTCAGTCGTCGCCGTCGGCGCCGATGCGACGCGCCGGCGACCGGCCGAGCAGCGCCGCCGGGCCGATCGCGCCCGCACCGAATCGTGACGCGACCGCGTCGACGGTCGACTCCGCGTCGCGCCAGGCGGCATCGTCATCCCAGAGGCCCAGATCCGCGCTCGCTCCCACGAGACCCTCGCCCCGCACCCCGAGGAGCCGCACCGGCCGGCCGTTCTCCGAGGCGGCGTCATAGAGGGTGCGCGCCTCCTCGTAGAGCCGTCGCCCGAGGTCGGTGGGCTCCGCGAGCGTGCGCGAGCGCGAGACGGTCGTGAAGTCGGAGAACCGGAGCTTGAGGGCGACGGTGCGGGCCTGCACGCTGGAGCGCCGCAGCCGGGCGCCGACGGCATCCGCGAGGCGCAGCAGCTCCTTGTGGATCTCGGCCCGGCTCGTCACGTCGTGCTCGAACGTGAGCTCGTGCCCGATGCTCTTCTCGACGTGGTGGGTCTGCACCGTCCGCGGGTCGCGGCCCCACGCCAGATCCTGCAGGCGCGCGGCATTGGTCGGCCCGACCGCGCGCGACAGCGCATCCAGCGGCACGGCGGCGACCTCGCCGACCGTGCGCAGGCCGAGGCGCTCGAGCTGCTCGGCCGACTTCGGGCCCACCCCCCACAGCGCCGACACCGGCAGCGGATGCAGGGTCTGAATCGTGCGATCGCGCGGCACGACGAGCAGCCCGTCGGGCTTGGCGAGCGATGACGCGAGCTTGGCGACGTACTTGGTGGCCGCGGCGCCGACGGAGGCGCGCAGCCGCGTCTCCTGATGGATGCGCTCGCGGATCCGGGCGCCGATCTGCCAGGGCGTGCCGTACAGGCGAAGCGCGCCCGCGACATCCAGGAACGCCTCGTCGATCGAGAGCGGCTCGACCCGGGGCGTGAACTCGTGCAGCAGTCGCATGACGATCTTCGAATAGCGGCTGTAGTCCTCGAAGTGCGGCTCGAGCACGATCGCCTGGGGGCAGCGCCGCAGGGCGAGCGCCATCGACATCGCGGAGTTGACGCCGTACTTGCGCGCCTCGTAGGTCGCCGCGGTGACGACCGAGCGGGCGCTCGGATGGCCGACGATGACGGGCTTGCCGACGAGGTCCGGGCGCTGCAGCAGCTCGACGGAGGCGTAGAAGGCGTCCATGTCGACGTGCAGGATGGTGGCGGTCAGGTCGTCGAGCGGCTCGGCCGAGACCTGCCTCCCGCTCCCGTCCTGCTTGCTCACCCCACCATGCTCGCAGCGACGGCGGACTTAAGCTCGAAGGCGTGACGGCTGCACACGCCTGGACGCGCTACGTCGCGATCGGCGACTCCTTCACCGAGGGCATCGGCGACCCGGAACCGGGTGCGCCGGGCGGCCACCGCGGCTGGGCGGACCGCGTCGCCGAGGTGCTGAGCGAGACGGCGGCGGGAGGGCCGGAGGGCTTCGCCTACGCCAACCTCGCGATCCGGGGCCGTCTGCTCGACCGGATCCTCGCCGAGCAGGTGGAGGCGGCGATGGAGCTGCGCCCCGACCTGATCACGATCTCCGCGGGCGGCAACGACGTCATCCGGCCGCGCACCGACCCGGACGACATCACCGCGCGCTACGAGACGGGCCTGCAGCGCCTGGTCTCGGGCGGTGCGACGGTCGTCGTCTTCACCGGCCCGGATCCCGGTCGCACCCCGGTGCTCGGCCGGGTGCGCGGCAAGGCGGCCATCTACAACGAGAACGTGCGGGCGCTCGCGAGCCGCTACGGCGCCCGGGTCGCCGACCTGTGGGCGCTGGATGTGCTGCGCGATCCGCGCATGTGGGCGCCCGACCGGCTGCACTTCTCCCCCGTCGGGCACCACACGATCGCGCGCATGGTGCTCGACGTGCTCGAGGTGCCGAACGAGCTGGAGCCGTTCCGCCCGGAGCCGCTGCCGCGCAGCGGCTGGCGCCGCGCCACGCGCGAGAACATCGACTGGGCGCGCGAGTACTTCGTTCCATGGATCGGACGTCGGCTCACGGGGCGCTCGTCCGGCGACGGCATCGAGCCCAAGCGACCGGTGCCGCGCGCGGTGCGCTGAGCGCCGCGGAGGACCCGCTGCTCAGACCCCGCCGAACACGATCCCGGGATGCCCGAGGCGCCATCCCCAGCCCGGGTCCTGGATGCCGCGCGACAGCTCGAGCGGCACGCTCAGCGTCGTGCCCGCGACGGTGAACCGCGCGGTGCCGACGTCGGCGCCGCGCACCGCGGTGGTGAGATTCTCGGCCGTGACCCTCGGGGCGACCGTGACGGCGCCCCAGACCAGCGTCGTGACCTTCTTCGTCGCGACGAGCTCGGCGCGCTGCCCCCACGGCATCGTGTAGCCGCCGAACACCTGGCCCCTGCTCGCGAGCGTGACGACGTGGAATCCGGCGACGACGCTGCGGATGAGGGCCCGGATGTCGCGGTCGATCGTCGCATGGTCGCGCCCGCCCAGCACGACGCCCACGATCGTGATGGCCTTCCCGCCGATCGTGCGGTCGCTCGCGAAGAGCAGATTGGCGCCCCAGTCGTTGAGCGTCCCGGTCTTGACCCCGTCCACCCCGTCCGTGCCGAGCAGCGTGTTCGTGTTGCGCACGCTGCCGACGTTCGGCACGGTCGCCGTCGCGCTCGACACGATCGGCGCGACCACCGGGTCCTGCAGCGCGAGTTCGCCGAGTTCGACGAGATCGGATGCCGTGCCGACGTTGCGCGGGTCGATGCCGGTGGGTTCGACGACGTGGATGCCGGTCAGGCCGTGCGCGGACAGCCAGGCGGTCGCGGCATCCGCGTAGCCCGCCGAGGAGCCGAAGGCCCACAGCGCAAGGCTGCCGGCGTAGTTGTTGGCCGACTTCACGAGCGCGAGCTTCAGCAGATCGAGCTCACTGAACCGAAACCCGGGCTGGACCTGCACGACCTCGCCGTCCAGGGAGAGGTAGTGCCGGTAGAGCGCGACGTCGTCGCTCGTCATCGTGATCGTCGGCCCCGCCTCGCCGGGTTTCAGCGGCTTGGCCTGCAGCACGACGAGGGCCGTGATGACCTTGCTGATGCTCGCCATCGGCACCGCGTCGGTGCGACCCGCGGTCGCCGCGGCCTGCGGATACCCGACGACACCGACGGCGCTCGCGCCGTACGACGGCAGACCCGGCTGGGCGGCGGCGGTCGGCGGGATCGCGGGAGCGGTGACGGTGGCGGCCACACCGCGCACGGGGGCGAGCAGTGTGAGCGTTCCGTACAGTCCGCCGCCCACGACGACGACGGCGATCAGCAGGGCGGCAAGGCGGCGTCGGCGATAGGTCGCGGGCGTCGGCACCGGTCGAGACTAACCGGTGTCGCGCGGGCGTCAGGTCCGCGTCGCCCAGATCGCGACCGCGGCCGCCGACGCGACGTTGAGAGAATCGACGCCGCCCGCCATCGGGATCTTCACGACATCGTCGGCGGCATCCATCGTGCGGGGCATCAGCCCGTCGCCCTCGGTGCCGAAGACGAGCGCGAGCCGCTCGGGGGCCCGGTACTCGTCGAGCGGGATCGCGTCGTCGCGCAGGCCGAACGCCGCGACCCGGAAGCCGAGCGACGTCAGCAGCTCGAGACCGGCGCCCGGCCACTCGTCGATCTTGGTCCACGGCACCTGGAACACCGTGCCCATCGACACGCGCACGCTGCGCCGGTAGAGCGGGTCGGCGCAGCGCGGGGTGATGAGGACGGCATCCACCGACAGCGCGGCGCAGCAGCGCACGATCGCCCCGACGTTGGTGTGGTCGACGATGTCCTCGAGCACGACGACGCGCCGAGCGTCCGCGAGGAGCTCGGCGACGGGTCGCAGCCGCGGTCGATGCATCGAGGCCAGAGCGCCGCGGTGCATGACGAAGCCGGTGATCGACTCCAGCACGTCGGGCTCCCCCACGAACACCGGCACGTCATACGGGTCGAGCACGGCCGAGACCTCGTCGACCCACTTGGGCAGCACGAGCGCCGATCGGGGCAGGTGCCCGGCCGCGAGGGCCCGCTCGATCACGCGTACCGACTCGGCCAGATACAGCCCGCCGGCGGGCTCGGCGAGGCGCCGCAGCACCACGTCGGTGAGGTCGCGGTAGTCGCGCAGCGCCGGATCGGCGGGGTCCGAGATCGGCACGAGATGCACGAGGCGGAAACATAATCGAAAAGAGCGGCGTTTACCCTGGGGAGCCTGACCAGGAGGTGCGCATGAGCGTCATGACCCCGCCCGCGCGGGACGCGCTCGCCCCGGAGACCGCGCCGCTCGTCGACGAGGCCGCCGAGCTGCTCGGCGGGCGGCTGCTCGTGCTGCTGACGGGAGCGGGTGTCAGCACCGATTCCGGCATCCCCGACTACCGCGGCGAGGGCGCACCCGTCCGCACGCCGATGACGATCGACCGGTTCCTGAGCGACCCGGTCGCCCGCCAGCGCTACTGGGCCGGCAGTCACCTCGGCTGGCGGCACTTCTCGGCGGCCCAGCCCAACGACGGGCATCGCGCCATCGCCGACCTCGAGCTGCTGGGCGTCGCCGACGGGGTCATCACGCAGAACGTCGACGGGCTGCACCTGCGGGCCGGCTCGCGGCGCGTTGTCGACATCCACGGCTCGATGGATCGGGTGCGCTGCCTGCACTGCGGCCAGATCTTCGCGCGCACCGACATCGCCGACCGGCTCACCCGCGACAACCCGTGGCTCGCCTCCCCCGACGACGTGAAGCTCAACCCGGACGGCGACGTCGACGTCGACGCGTACGACGAGGTCATCGTGCCGGCCTGCACCAACTGCGGCGGCGTGCTGAAGCCCGAGGTGGTGTTCTTCGGCGAATTCGTGCCGCGCGAGAAGTTCGCGGAGGCCGCGTCGCTCGTGCGGCGTGCGGAGGGCATGATCATCGCCGGCTCGTCGCTCGCGGTGAACTCCGGCATCCGGCTGCTGGATCAGGCGGTCAAGCGCAAGCTGCCGGTCGTGATCGTGAATCGCGGCGCCACCAAGGGCGACCCGCGCGCGACGCTCAAGATCGACGCCGGCACCTCCGAGGTGCTCGCGGCGCTGCGCGATCGCCTGACCTGAGCGCGCACCTGGCATCCTGGGCTGCGTGACACTGCTCTTCCTCGTGCGCCACGGCGAGACCGACTGGAACCGGCAGCGCCGCATCCAGGGCCGCACCGACATCCCGCTGAACGAGACCGGACGCGAGCAGGCCCGGATGACGGGGCGGCGGCTCGCCTCCCGATCCTGGGACGGCCTGCTCGCCAGCCCGTTGTCGCGGGCGCGGGAGACCGCGGCGATCATCGCCGAGGAGATCGGCCTCGGCGATCCGGATGCCGTTCCCGCCCTCGTCGAGCGCGACTACGGCGAGGCCGAGGGCATGGACTGGCTCGAGATCGAGCGGCGGTTCCCGGCCGGCACCGTCGTGCCCGGGCGCGAGACCCGCGCCGACGTGGCGAACCGGGTCGTGCCCGCACTCATGGAGATCGCGGCGTCGCGTCCGGGAGCCGCGCTCATCGTGGTCAGCCACGGCGGCGCGATCCGCGCGGTGCTCGACCGTGTCGACCCGGCGACCGAGTACGGGCCGATCACGAACGGCTCGGTGCACAGCTTCGAGCTCGCGCGCGGCGAGTTGCGGCTGGTCGCCTTCGACGATCCGCTCGGGTCGTCGCTCGACGAGCAGAACGCCATCGAGGCCCGCGAGGACGAGCAGCACGACGCCCGGCACGAGGGCGGCCGATGAACGGCGTCGACCGGTTCCGTGCGGCCGTCGCGCCGCTCGGTCTGCACCCGGAGATCCGCGAGTTCGACGAGTCGACCCACACGGCCGCCGAGGCCGCTGCCGCGATCGGCTGCCCCGTCGCGGCGATCGTCAAGAGCCTCGTGTTCGAGGCCGGCGGCGCGCCGTTGCTCGTGCTGGTCTCCGGCCCGAACCGCGTCGACACCGCCGCGCTCGGCGCGCGGTTGGGGGTCGACATCGGCAAGGCGGATGCCGCCCTCGTGAAGTCGGCGACCGGCTACTCGATCGGCGGGGTGCCGCCGCTCGGCCTCTCCTCGCCGTTGCGCACGGTCATGGACGCGGACCTGCTCGAGCTGGATGTCGTCTGGGCCGCTGCCGGCTCGGCGACGTCGGTGTTCCCCATCGGGCCCGCCGACCTGGCGCGGCTGACGCGCGCGGAGGTCGTCCCGGTCGACGCCTGAGCTCCGAGCGCGCTCACGGGTTCGACCGCCCACGTTCGCATCGATCCGGCACCGTCACCCGTGCCGACGTGATGCGAACGTGGGCGCTCGGTGGTCGCGGATCAGGCGAGCGACTGATCAGGCGAGCGACTCCATCAGCTCCAGCAGGGCGGCCGCGGAGCGGTCCCAGTCGAAATGCGCGGCCTGGAGCACCGACGCCGCCGATCGTACGCGCCACTCGTCCGGATCCTCGAGGCGCCGGATGCCCGCGGCGAACCCGGCGGGATCGTCTGCGGGTGCGTAGAGCGCGGCGTCTCCCCCGATCTCGCGGAAGATCGGGATGTCGCTCACGACGACGGGCGTGCCGAGCACCATCGCCTCCACGAGCGGCAGCCCGAACCCCTCGTCGCGGGATGCCGTCACGAGCGCCCGCGCCGACAGCAGCAGCGCGCGGTACTCCTCCTCGCTCGTGCCGTCGTGCACGACGAGCGCGCCGGCCGGTGCCAGCGCCTCGAGTCGGCTGCGGGCGGCGGACGGGATCCGGCTGAGGAGGTGCAGCCGGTAGCCGGGCAGTTCGTGCAGCGCGCGGGCGAGCGTCTCGACGTTCTTGTAGGGCATGAACGAGCCCATGTAGACGAGGTCCCGGCCGCCGGCGCCGGCCGGATCCGGTGCCGGCCGGTCGAGCCGGGCGCCGGCCGGTGCGGGATCGGCCGCGTTCGCGACGACGACGACGGGACGTCGCGTGAGCCGGTGCTGTGCGATGAGCTGCTTCGTCGTCGCCGACACGGTCGCGACCGCATCCGCGCGGTCCAGCAGCAGACGCTGCGGCCACCACGCGAGGTGGTAGATCCGCCAGAGCAGCCGGACGAACGCCGGCAGATCGCGCGGCGGGGTCCGGTGCCGGTGGTAGATCAGGTCGTGCAGGGTCTTCACCAGGCGGTAGCGCCGCCCGAACGTGCCCATCGTCTGCAGAGGCGTGAAGACGACGTCGGGTCCGAGCCGATTGACACGGCGGGCGACCCACGGCTCCCCCGGGCCGGTGGGCGACGGCCCCATCGCCCACGGCAGGTCGGGCAGCAGCGCCAACTGGCGCTCGTCGCAGATGAGCATCGTGACCTCGTGCCCCGAGGCCGCCGCGAGCCGGCCGAGCGCCGCCGTGATCCGGGAGCTGTACCGGCTGATGCCGTCGTGGTGGTCGACCCGCACGTAGCGGCAGTCGGAGACGATCTTCATCGCCGCGGCAGCCTCACGGCGCCACCTCGTCGAGGAAGGCGGTGATCGCGGTGGCGGCGCCCTCGGAGGCCTCGTAGTGGATGAGGTGCCCCACCCCCGGCAGCACGACGAGACGCCCGTCGGGGAACCGCCGCACGGTCTGCCGGGCCCCCGCGGCGGGCGCGATGTGGTCGACGGCGCCCGCGATCAGCAGGGTCGGCACGGTGACGTCCGCCGCCGCGTCGCCCACCTGCCGGCTGAGCGACGCGTCGAACCCCTCGGCGACCGTGCGCACGTCGCTGAAGCCGTTGAAGTAGCGGTGGTGCTCCTGGTGGATCCAGCGCCGCAGCGCCTTGTCGGGCGTCTTCACGAGGGTGCGCGACATGACCGTCACGATGGGCCGTGCCGCGAGCAGCGCGCGACCGATGCGCTCGGGCAGCCGCCGGGCGAGCCCGTAGTAGGCCCGGGTCGCGCCCGCTCCGCCGACCTTCGCCGGGTCGCTGGCGATGGGGTTCACCAGGATGAGGGCCGGCGGCGTCAGCCCCGCCGCCACCGCGTGCGATGTGACGATCGACCCGAACGAGTGCCCGAGCACCACGGCATCCTGCAGGCCGAGCGCGTCGACGAACGCCGCGAACCAGCGCGCGTAGCCGTCGATCGTGTGCCGGTCGTCGGTCATCGGCGTCGACGAGCCGAAGCCGGGCAGGTCGGGGCCGATGATCCGGATGCCCGGCAGCTTCGCGATGACCGGCTCGAGGCCGTGGTGGTCGCCTCGGTACCCGTGGCAGATCACGATCGTGCGTGCGGCGTGCAGCGGGCCGTAGTCCCAGTACCGGGTGGTGCTGCCGAGCAGCCCGAGCTCGCCGGTGCGCAGCGGCAGGGCCGCCAGCTCGGCGGCGTGCGGGGCGGGTACGGGCATCTGGCGAAGTCTATGAGTGCTGGCTGGGCGTGCCGTCCCCGGCACGACGGGCCAGCCCTAGGGTGGAAACGTGACCTTCACGGCCCCGATCACCCTGCCCGGTCTGGCGCTGGATCCACAGTGGTACCGACGGTCGGTCTTCTACGAGGTCATGGTGCGCTCGTTCGTCGACTCCAACGGCGACGGCACGGGAGATCTCGGCGGCCTGATCTCGAAGCTCGACTACCTGCAGTGGCTCGGCATCGACGCCCTGTGGATCCCGCCGATCTACACCTCGCCGCTGCGCGACGGCGGCTACGACATCTCCGACTACAAGGGGATCCTGCCGGAGTTCGGCACCCTCGACGAGTTCCGTGAGCTCGTGACCAAGGCCCACGAGCGCAACATGCGCATCGTCATCGACCTGGTGATGAACCACACCTCCGACCAGCACGAGTGGTTCCAGCAGTCGCGGTCGGACCCGGACGGCCCCTACGGCGACTTCTACGTCTGGAGCGACACCGACGAGAAGTACCGGAACGCGCGCATCATCTTCACGGACTACGAGGAGTCCAACTGGGCCTTCGATCCGGTGCGCCGCCAGTTCTACTGGCACCGGTTCTTCTCCCACCAGCCCGACCTCAACTTCGAGAACCCGGCCGTGCACGAGGCCATGTTCGACGTCATCCGGCACTGGCTCGACATGGGCGTCGACGGCCTGCGGCTGGATGCCATCCCGTACCTCTACGAGTCCGAGGAGGGCAACAGCGAGTCGGAGCCGCCGACGCACCAGTTCCTGCGCGAGGTGCGTGCGCTGGTCGACCGGGAGTACCCGGGACGGGTGCTCATCGCGGAGGCGAACCAGTGGCCCGCGGAGGTGGCGGAGTACTTCGGCTCGGACGAGGGCCCCGAATGTCACATGGCGTTCGACTTCCCCGTCATGCCGCGCATCTTCTATTCGCTGCGGTCCCAGTCGGCGGCGGAGCTGCAGCGGGTGCTCGCCGAGACCCAGGACGTGCCCGACGGCGCGGCCTGGGGCGTGTTCCTGCGCAACCACGACGAGCTGACGCTCGAGATGGTCAGCGAGGAGTACCGCCAGGCCATGTACGGCTGGTACGCCTACGACCCCCGGATGCGCTCCAACGTCGGCATCCGGCGGCGCCTCGCGCCGCTGCTGGACAACTCCCGCGCCGAGCTCGAGCTCGCGCATGCACTGCTGTTCTCGCTGCCCGGCTCGCCGTTCCTGTTCTACGGCGACGAGATCGGCATGGGCGACAACATCTGGCTGCCCGATCGCGACTCCTCCCGCACGCCCATGCAGTGGAACCCGGACCGCAACTCGGGATTCTCCACCGCCGATCCCGGCAAGCTCTACCTGCCGGTCGTGCAGTCGCTCGTCTACCACTACAACCAGATCAACGTGGAGGCCCAGCTCGCCCAGTCGCGGTCGCTGCTGCATTGGGTGCGCAACGTCATCCACGTGCGCAAGGCCCACCCGACCTTCGGGCTCGGCAGCATCCAGGTGCTCGAGACCGACCACGAGTCGATCCTGGCGTTCATCCGCGACTACCCCGGCTCCGGCCAGCAGTTCGGCGACGCACCGGAGCGGATCCTGTGCGTGTTCTCGTTCTCGCACAACCCCGCCTCCGTGCACATCCGGATGCCGGAGGAGGATCACGGCGCGCCCGTCTACGACCTCTTCGGCGGCGGCGAGTTCCCCACCGTCGACCCGGACGGCACCCTCACCCTCACGATGGCCACCCAGAGCTTCTACTGGCTCCACGTGGGCACCCAGCGCTACCAGCCGCCGCGGCCGTGAGCGACGATCGAACGATCCGGCTCTGCTGCCTCCTGTGGGCGGTCGAGGGCGAGGCGGCCGGCCTGCACGGCTACGAGGATGCCGTTCTGCCGCTGGTCGCCGAGCACCGCGGCGCGGTCACGAGCCGGGTGCTCGGAGGGGGCGCCGACGGCACGCCGCACGAGGTCCAGATCATCGAGTTCGCCGATCGGGAGGCCATGGACGCCTTCCTCGGCGATCCCCGGCGCACGGTCCTCGCGCCCGAGCGAGACCGGGTGGTCGCCCGGACGGAGCTCTTCCCGGTGCGCCTCCCCGGTGCTGACGGGGGCGCCGCCTAGCCTGACCGGGTGAGCACCTGGGACGGTCCTCTGGGCGTCTTCGACCTGGAGACCACGGGCGTCGACACGGACGTCGCGCGCATCGTCTCGGCGTGCATCGCGGTGCTCGATTCCGAGGGCCGGGTGACGGCGCGCTGGGACTGGCTCGTCGATCCGGGCGTCGAGGTCCCGGAGGGCGCGAGCGCCGTGCACGGCATCACCACCGAGCGCGTGCGGGCGGAGGGCCGGCCCGCCGGGGCGGCGATCGCGGAGATCGCGCAGACGCTGCGCGTGCTGTTCTCGCAGGGCATCCCGTTGACCGTCTACAACGCGCCGTACGACCTCACGCTCCTCGATCGGGAGTGCCGGCGGCACGCGATCGAGCCGGTCGAGCACCCGCAGCCGGTCGTCGACCCGCTCGTCATCGACAAGGCCGTCGACCGCTACCGCCGCGGCAAGCGCACGCTCGAGGTCACCGCCGAGTTCTACGGGGTGGAGCTCGACGGCGCGCACGACGCCGGTGCCGACGCGATCTGCGCCGGACGGGTGGCGCAGGCGATCGCCCGCGCCTACCCCGACGACCTCGGCGTGAGCGCGGGTGACCTGCACGGTCGGCAGGAGATCTGGTTCGCCGACCAGCAGCAGAACTTCGAGGAGTACGTGCGCACCAAGCCGGGGCGCGAAGGCTACGTCGGCGACCGCTCCTGGCCCGTGCGACCGGTCGGGCATCCGAACACCTTCGTCGACACGCAGCCGCTGCCCCCGCTGCCGCCCCAGCCCGGACGGGTGCCCATCGTCGACTTCTCGGAGTTCGATCAGCGACGGCTCGCGGCGCCGACCGTGGCGGACGAGCTCCGCGGCGCCCCCGGCGTCGGACCGCAGGCCGAGGACCTTCGGCGAGCACCCGAGGTACCGCTGACGACGCTGGTCGAGTCGATCAGCATCACGGAGGTCGAGGTCGAGGTCGAGTCCACTCCCGCACCGGCGGTGACGACGGTGCTGCGCGTCGCGGCCGCGATCGTGACGGATCCGGCCGGGCGGGCGCTCGTCGTGCGCAAGCGCGGCACCGAGCTGTTCATGCAGGCCGGCGGCAAGGTCGAGCCGGGCGAGTCGGCTCTCGAGGCGCTGACCCGTGAGCTGCGCGAGGAGCTCGAGCTCGAGCTCGACGCCGATCAGGCGGAGTACCTCGGCATCTTCCGCGCACCGGCGGCCCACGAGTCCGACACGATCGTATCGGCCGCGGTCTTCGCGGTCGCGGCGGCCGACGGGCTCCAGCCGCACGGCGAGATCGAGGAGCTGCGCTGGATCACGTCGCTCGACACGGACCTGCCGCTCGCTCCGCTCACCCGCGACGAACTGCTTCCGCTATGGGAACAGCGCCGCACGTCGTCCGACGGGGCGCTGTTCTGATCGGCGGGGCGCCAGGCGCGGAGCCCGGCGCGGGCGGTTACTTGCCGAAGCCCTTGTAACGCGAGTTGAACTTCTCGACGCGGCCGGCGCTGTCGAGGATGCGCTGCTTGCCCGTGTAGAACGGGTGCGACGCCGACGAGATCTCGACGTCGATGACCGGGTAGGTCTCGCCGTCCAGCTCGATGGTCTTCTCGCTCGTGACGGTCGAGCGGGTGAGGAACGTCTCACCGCTGGCCAGGTCGCGGAAGACGACCGGAGCGTACTCGGGGTGGATCTCGGACTTCATGGCGATACCTCGGGATGGAGATGGAAAGCGTACGGGCCGAACGGCCGAAGGATGAGTCTACTACGAGCGGGCGCGAGCCGAGAAGCGGCCGTCCTCGCTCGTCGCGACGACGAGCGGGACGCCGAATGCCTCGCTCAGGTGCTCCTCGGTGAGGATCTCGGCGATCGGACCGGCGGCGCGGATGCGGCCGTCGGCCAGCAGCAGCGCGTGCGTGAAACCGGGCGGGATCTCCTCGACGTGGTGGGTGACCATGATCATGGCGGGGCTCTGCGGGGCCGTGGCATAGGCGCCGAGCAGCTGCAGCAGCTCCTCGCGCGCTCCGAGGTCGAGCGAGGCCGCCGGCTCGTCGAGCAGCAGCAGCTCGGGATCCGTCATCACGGAGCGGGCGATCTGCACCCGCTTCTGCTCGCCATCGCTGAGCGTGCCGAACAGACGCCCCTCGAGGTGCTCGAGCCGCCACTCGGCGAGCACGCGGCGCGCCCGGCGCAGGTCGACGTCGTCGTACTCCTCGTTCCACCGCCCGGTCACCGAATAGGCCGCCGTCATCACGACATCCAGCACCGCCTCGTTCGCCGGGATGCGTCGGGCGAGCGCCGTCGAGGCGAACCCGATCCGCGGCCGCAGGTCGAACACGTCGACCCGGCCGAGCGTCTCGCCGAGGATCGTCGCGGAGCCGGAGCTCGGGTGCACGTTCGCCGACACGATCTGCAGCAGCGTGGTCTTGCCCGCGCCGTTCGGGCCGAGCACGACCCAGCGCTGATCCGGCTCCACCTCCCACGACACGTCGTCGAGGATGGACTTGCCGTCGCGGACGACGGTGAGATCGTGGAGGCCGAGCACGGGGGGCATGATCAGCCAGCCTAAGCGGTGGTGGTCGCCCCGGCTCCGAGCACCTCGTCGTAGATCGCACGGGTGCGCTCGGCGATGGTCGTCCAGCTGAACTCCGACTCGACGCGCCGCCGGCCGGCCTCGCCCATGCGCCGCGCCGACGCCGGGTCGGCCACGACCTCGGTGAGTGCGGTCGCGAGGTCCGCGACGAAGCGGTCGGGGTCCAGCGGTGTGCCGCTGCCGTCATCGGCCTGCTCGATGGGCACCAGCCGGCCGGTGACGCCGTCGTCCACCACCTCGGGGATCCCCCCGGTGGCGGTGCCCACCACGGGGGCGCCGCACGCCATCGCCTCGAGATTCACGATGCCCAGCGGCTCGTAGATCGAGGGGCACACGAACGTCGTCGCCGCGGAGTGCAGCACGGCCAGCTCGCGGCGCTGCAGCATCCGGTCGATCCACACCACGCCGGTGCGTTCCGCCTGCAGCGCCTCGACCCCCGCGGTCACCTCGGCGAGGATCTCCGGCGTGTCGGGGGCACCCGCGCACAGCACGAGCTGCACCTCGGGCGGCAGGCTGCGCGCGGCGCGGAGCAGATAGGGCAGGCCCTTCTGACGGGTGATGCGCCCGACGAACAGGACGCTCGGGCGATCGGGATCGAGCCCCAGAGCGCGTGCCGCCTCGGGATCCTCATCGCGGTGCCAGAGCTGCGGGTCGACGCCGTTGTGCACGACGCGCACGCGGGCCGGGTCCACCTCGGGGTAGCTGCGCAGGATGTCGCCGCGCATGCCCGCGCTCACCGCGATCACGGCGTCGGCCGCGTCGAACGCGCCGCGCTCGATCCAGCTCGACACCCGGTAACCGCCTCCGAGCTGCTCCGCCTTCCACGGCCGCAGCGGCTCGAGGCTGTGCGCGGTGACGACATGCGGGATGCCGTGCAGCAGCTGCGCGATGCGCCCCGCGGAGTTCGCGTACCAGGTGTGCGAATGCACGAGGTCGGCGTCGCCGGCATCCTGGGCCATCTGGAGGTCGATGCCGAGCGTCGCGAGCGCCGGGTTGGCACCGATCAGCTGCGGCGGCACCAGGTAGGCGTAGGTGTGCGGCTCGTCGCGCGGCGCGCCGAAGCAGCGCACGACCGTATCGATGTCGAGTCGGAGAGCGCGCACCAGCTCGGCGACGTGCACGCCGGCTCCGCCGTAAACCTCCGGTGGATATTCACGGGTGAGGACATCGACGCGCACCTGGGAAGGGTATCCGGCCTTACTGTGGGGTCGTGGCGTCGAAGAAGATCTTCGGGATCGTTCTCGCCGGCGGCGAGGGCAAGCGCCTGATGCCGTTGACGGCCGACCGGGCCAAGCCCGCGGTCCCGTTCGGCGGGGGCTACCGTCTCATCGACTTCGCCCTCTCCAACCTCGTCAACTCGGGGCTGCGGCAGATCGTCGTGCTGACCCAGTACAAGTCGCATTCGCTCGACCGCCACGTCTCGACGACCTGGCGACTGCCCCCGATGCTCGGCGCCTACGTCGCCTCCGTGCCCGCGCAGCAGCGACTGGGCAAGCGCTGGTTCTCCGGGTCGGCCGACGCGATCCTGCAGAGCCTCAACCTGCTGCGCGACGAGAAGCCCGACATCGTCGTGGTCGTCGGCGCGGATCACGTGTACCGCATGGACTTCAGCCAGATGATCGAGGCGCACGTCGAGTCGGGCAGCGGCGTGACGGTGGCGGCGATCCGCCAGCCGATCGAGCTCGCGAACCAGTTCGGGGTGATCGACGTCGACCCGACGCGGCCGGATCACATCCGCGCGTTCCTCGAGAAGCCGGAGGACCCGGTGGGCCTCCCCGACGCAGCCGATCAGGTCCTCGCCTCCATGGGCAACTACGTCTTCGACGCCGACGTGCTCATCGACGCGGTGCAGAGAGACGGGCTGCGCGCCGACTCGAACCACGACATGGGCGGCGACATCATCCCCGATTTCGTGCAGCGCGGCGACGCGGGGGTGTACGACCTCAACCGCAACGAGGTACCGGGATCGACGGTGCGCGATCGCTTCTACTGGCGCGACGTCGGCACCATCGACTCGTTCTTCGACGCCCATCAGGACCTGATCTCGGCACTGCCGATCTTCAACCTCTACAACGAGCAGTGGCCGATCTTCTCGTCGCAGCTCAACTCGCCGCCGGCCAAGTTCGTGCGGGACAGCCGGGGCGCGCTCGGCGAGGTCATCGACTCGATCGTCTCGCTCGGCTGCGTCGTCTCCGGAGCCCACCTCGAGCGCTCCGTGCTCGGCACCTGGGTGTCGATCGAGTCGGGGGCGGTCGTGACGGACACCGTCGTGTTCGAGCGCTCCCAGATCGGCGAGGGCGCGATCGTGCGTCGCGCTATCCTCGACAAGGGCGTCGTGGTGAGCCCCGGGGCGACCGTCGGCGTGGATCGCGAGGCGGATCTCGCGCGCGGCTTCACCGTCACCCAGAGCGGCATCACGGTCGTCGGCAAGGGCATCCTGGTCGAGTAGCCCGTCCCGACTACGAGAGGAACGCATGTCGCGCTTCCTCGTCGTCCTCGACGTCGACTCCACGCTGATCGAGGACGAGGTCATCGAGCTGCTCGCCGAGGAGGCCGGCTCGCTGGATGCCGTCGCCGACGTGACCTTCCGCGCGATGAACGGGGAGCTCGACTTCGCCGACTCGCTGCGGCAACGGGTCGCGACGCTCGCCGGACTCGAGGAGGCCGCGATCGACCGGGTGGCCTCACGGGTGCGCGTGACCGGCGGGGTTCCGGAGCTCATCGCGGCCGTGCAGGGCGCCGGCGGCCTCGTCGCCGTGGTCTCCGGGGGATTTCACGAGGTCATCGATCCGCTCGCAGCCCGGCTCGGGCTCGACCACTGGCGGGCCAACCGACTCGAGGTCGCGGGCGGCCGCCTGACGGGTGGGGTGATCCCGCCCATCGTGGATGCCACCGCCAAGGCCGACGCTTTGCGCGAGTGGGCGGGCGCGGCGGGCATCCCGTTGCATCAGACTCTCGCGGTCGGCGACGGCGCCAACGACCTGCCGATGATGGCGCTGTGCGGCCTGTCGATCGGGTTCGATGCGAAGGCGCCGGTGCGCGACGTCGCCGACGTGCTGCTCGACGACCGCGACCTCTCGCGGCTGCTGCCGCTGATGGGGCTGCGCTGATGGGCCGCACGTGATCACCGTCGGACGGGCGATCGCCGCGGGCGTGCTGACGGCGGTCCTCTGGGTGGCGACCGCGCTTCTCGGCACCGTGCCGATCGGCGCCCGGCCGCTCGGCTGGCTCGAGCAGGTCATCGTGCCCGGTCCGCTGGCGCGGATCGGCGAGCTGCCGGTGCCCTGGCCGCAGATCACGGTGGGAGCCGGGGCGGTGCTGCTGGGCGCGCTGATCGCCGGCGCCGCCCTGCTGACCCGCGGCGGTGCGCGCCTGCCGGTCGTCTGGCTGGCCGCCGCGGTCGGGTCCCTGATCGTCGGTGCGGTCATGGGCGTCGGAACGATCATCGGCGAGACGCCGCGACTCGGCGTGTCCTATCCCGCCGCCGACGTGGCCCGCGATCTCGGCACGCAGGCGTGGGGGCTGGTGCTCGGATGGGCGCCCGCCCTCGTCGCCGGGTGGTCGCGCGACCGCGGTCCGCTGCGGGCGGCCGGGATCGCGACGGGGGCCGTCGCTCTCGTCGCCGCCCTCGTCACGGGGGTCGCCGCCGGGGTCGGCGGGCCGTTGCGTTTCGCCGCGCTCGACGCCGCCGCCTCGCCGCCGGCCACGCCCTCCCCCACGCCGTCTCCGCCCGTCACCTTCTCCCCGGCACCGCTGCCCCATAACGTCTATGCCCTCGCGTCGACGACCTGCCCGCCGGACGCACTCGTGCTCGCGTCCACGGGGGGCGACGCTGCGCTCGGGCACCGGCACTTCGCGATCGAGATCCGCAACTCCTCCACCGCGACGTGCACCCTCGACGGCTATCCGGCCGTCGGCTTCCGGGACGCGCGGGGCCGTGCGGTCGCGGCCTCCGTGGCGCCGGGCCGCTCGTTCATGGACCCCGACCCGGGCGCGACGCCGGTCACTCTGGCGCCCGACGCGACCGCCCTCGCGACCATCGGATGGGATGCCGGCGCCGGATCCGGTGATCCGACCCTCGCGCGCGAGCTGGTGCTCCGGATCGACGCGGGCGGGCGCGAGCTGAGCATCCCGTCGGGCGCCTTCGACGTCGTGCAGGGCACCTCGGTCACGGTGCAGGCCTGGCACGCGGCGCCGGCGACGTCGGGCTAGTGCCCCATCCCGAGGCCGCCGTCGACGGGGATGACGGCTCCGGAGATGTAGCCGGCGTCGTCGGACGCGAGCCAGGCGACCGCCTTCGCGACCTCCTCGGCGCGTCCGGGCCGTCCGGCCGGCACGGTCTTGATGTACTCCGCCTGCTGATCCGCGGGAAGCTCGGCGGTCATGTCGCTCTCGATGAAGCCGGGCGCCACCACGTTCGCCGTGATGCCGCGCGCCCCGAGTTCGCGGGTGAGCGAACGCGCCATGCCGACGAGGGCGGCCTTCGACGAGGCGTAGTTGACCTGGCCGGGGCTGCCGTACAGGCCGACGATGCTCGAGATCAGGATCACCCGCCCGAACCGCGCCTTGAGCATGCCCTTCGAGGCGCGCTTGACGACGCGGAACGCGCCGCCGAGGTTGGTGTCGACGACCGTGTCGAAGTCCTCGTCGCTCATCCGCAGCACGAGCGTGTCCCGGGTGATGCCGGCATTGGCGACGACCACCTCGACGGGGCCGAGCTGCTTCTCCACCTCGGCGAACGCGGCATCCAGGGATGCGCCGTCGGTGACGTCGGCGCGAACGGTGAGTGCACCCTCCGGACCCTCGCCGGAGCGCGCAGTCACCGCGACGCGGTGACCCTGGGCGACGAACTCCGCCGCGATGGCGCGGCCGATACCACGGTTGCCGCCGGTCACGAGCACGGTGCGAGGTGTGGTCACGGTGAGCCAGCCTAGAGCCGAGGAACCCGGCCCGGAACCGACGGCCGAGACGGCCGTCGGCGCTGGCGTCGCGGCGGAGGTCCGAAAGGACCTCCGCTCTGAGCTCCAGCGCGCGAGCGTAGGCTAACGCTCAAGCCCATGGCCAAGACCGTCTCGATCACCGAGCTGCCGCCGTCGCCGGATCACGAGCGGCACATGCGGATGATCAAGTACGCGGTGGCGATGACCGTCCGGGTGATCTGCCTGATCGCGGTGCTGTTCGTCCCGGGCTGGTGGCGCCTCATCCCCGCGATCGCGGCCGCGGCGTTGCCCTACTTCGCGGTGGTCATCGCGAACAACGTGCACACCGACCGCGCTGCCGCTGTGGAGCGACCCGGCGGGATCGTGCCGGTGGGGTCGGGCGCGGGCGCCGGCGGCCAGCACGAGGACATGCGGTGATCGGCGGCGGCGAGGCGCCCACCCAGTGCTCGAGCGCGGGATGCCGGGAGCCGGCGTCCTGGCGGGTCAATTGGCGCAATCCCCGCCTGCACTCCCCCGACCGCGTCAAGGTCTGGCTGGCCTGCGACGCCCACCGCGACCACCTCGAGGGGTACCTCGCCTCGCGCGGGTTCCCGGTGGTCGTGACCGCGCTCGACGTCGTGGCTGACGTCGTGCCGGATCGCGCGTGAGCGGCATCCGACGCTGGGGCGGCTACGTCGCCCTCGTCGTCGTCTTCTCGATCGCCTGCGGCGTCCTCTCCTGGTGGCAGTGGTCGCGCAACGCCGAGCGGACGGCCGAGAACACGCTCATCTCGATCAACTGGTCCAAGCCCGCCGTGCCGGTCGACCAGGCGCTGCCGAGCCTCGACTCCTGGCGGCACGACCTGGAGTGGCGCGAGGTGACGCTGCACGGGCGGTACCTGCCCGGCCAGCAGCTGCTCGTACGCGATCGTGCGCGCAACGACAACCCCGGATTCGAGGTGCTGGTGCCGCTGCGCCTGCCCGACGGCCGGATCTTCGTCGTCGACCGCGGCTGGCTCCCGATTCCCGCGCGGGGCGATGTGCCGCAGGTGCCCGCGCCGCCGTCCGGTGACGTGTCGGTCGTCGTGCGGCTGCAGCAGAGCGAGCCCGACCTGCCCGGCCGCACCTCGCCGCGGGGCCAGATCGCCTCGATCGATCTGCCTCAGATCGCCCGCGCAACCGGCGCGGACACGTACACGGGCGCGTACGGCACGATGACGCGCGAGGATCCCCCCGCGACGAGCCGGCCCGTCGCGGAGCCCGAGCCGGTGGCCGATCCGGGGCCGTTCCTCTCCTACGCGATCCAGTGGATCGTGTTCGCGCTGCTCGCCGTCGTGGGCCTGGTCTGGGCCTACCGCCGCGAGAAGCGCCTCGGCGCCATGTCGGCCGAGGAGCGCGCGGTCGCCCTGCGGTCGCGCCGCCCCTCGCACGACGCCGACTACGAGGACGCGGTCCTCGACCGCAACCCGGACTAGCTGGCGCGCTAACTGACCCAGCGAAGCGGGGCGACCGCGCTCGTCCCGCGTAGCGGCCGCGCGCCGCAGGAGCGGCGGCGCGCTAACTGACCCAGCGAAGCGGGGCGACCGCGCTCGTCCCGCGCAGCGGCCGCGCGCCGCAGGAGCGGCGGCGCGCTAACTCACAGAAATGAGGTCGGCGTAGTCGGGGTTCCAGTGGTCCTCGACCCCGTCGGGCATGATCAGCACACGCTCCGGGTTGAGCGCCTCCACCGCGCCCTCGTCGTGCGAGACGAGCACGACGGCGCCCGTGTAGCCGGCCAGCGCGCCGAGGATCTCCTCGCGCGACGCCGGGTCGAGGTTGTTGGTCGGCTCGTCGAGGAGCAGCACGTTCGCGCCCGACACGACGATCATCGCGAGCGCGAGACGGGTCTTCTCGCCGCCGGAGAGGACGCCGGCGGGCTTGTGGCCGTCATCCCCGGTGAACAGGAACGAACCGAGCACCTTGCGCGCCTCGGTCTCGGTGAGCTGCGGCGAGGCGCTCATCATGTTCTGGATGACGGTGCGGTTCACGTCGATGGTCTCGTGCTCCTGGGCGTAGTACCCGATCCGCAGCCCGTGCCCCTGTTCGACCGCGCCGGTGTCCGGCCGGTCGATGCCGGCGAGGATCCGCAGCAGGGTGGTCTTGCCCGCACCGTTCAGCCCCAGCACGACGACCTTGGACCCGCGGTCGATGGCCAGGTCGACCGCGGTGAAGATCTCGAGCGATCCGTACGACTTCGAGAGGTCGGATGCCGTGAGCGGCGTGCGCCCGCACGCGACCGGGTCGGGGAAGCGCAGCTTCGCCACCCGATCCACCGCGCGCACCTCCTCGAGGCCGGCCAGCAGCCGTTCGGCGCGCGCGACCATCTGATGCGCGGCCGCCGCCTTGGTCGCCTTGGCGCCGAATCGCGCCGCCTGCAGCTGCAGCGCGGTCGCCTTCTTCTCGGCGTTGGCGCGTTCCTTCTTGCGGCGCTCCTCATCGGCCTCGCGCTGGCGCAGGTAGTGCTTCCAGCCCATGTTGTACACGTCGAGAACGGCGCGATTGGCGTCGAGGTAGAACACCTTGTTGACCGTCTCCTCGACGAGGTCGACGTCGTGGCTGATCACGATGACGCCGCCCTGGTAGCCCTTGAGGAACTCGCGCAGCCAGACGACGGAGTCGGCGTCGAGGTGGTTGGTGGGCTCGTCGAGGATCATCGTCTCGGCGCCGGAGAACAGGATGCGCGCGAGCTCGATGCGGCGCCGCTGGCCTCCGGAGAGGGTCTTGAGCTGCTGGTCGAGGATCCGGTCCGGCAGCGCGAGGTTCGACGCGATCGCGGCCGCCTCGGCCTCGGCCGCATACCCGCCGAGCGCGACGAAGCGATCGTCGAGCCTGCTGTAGCGCGCCATGGCCGCCTCGCTGACCGCCGGATCCGGGTTGGCCATCGCCAGACTCGCGGTGCGGAGGTCGGTCACCAGGCGCCCGAGGCCGCGCGCGTCGAGGATGCGGGTGCGTGCGGTGTCCTCCGGATCACCCGACCGCGGATCCTGCGGCAGGTACCCGATCTCACCGCTGCGGGAGATCGTGCCGCCCGTGGGCTGGGCCTCGCCGGCCAGCGCCTTGGTGAGCGTCGTCTTGCCCGCGCCGTTGCGGCCGACGAGGCCGACCTTGTCGCCCTTGTCTACGCGGAACGTCACGTCCTCCATGAGCAGACGTGCCCCGATGCGGATCTCGAGGTCGTGCACGGCGAGCACAGAAGGACTCCGGTTCTTTGGTGGGGAGGGTTGATGAGGCCGACGTGGGCCAGCCCGCTAGCCTAGCCGCATGACCATCGCAGCGCCCGTCCGCCGTCCCGTCCTCGCCGATCGCGTGGTCCCTCGGTCGTGGATCACGAGCGCGATCTTCGTGGTCGGCGGAACCGGCCTCGTCGCGCTGCTGGCGCAGGTCGCGATTCCGTTGTGGCCGGTACCCATCACGGGTCAGACGTTCGCGGTCCTGTTCGTGGGTGCGGCCCTCGGGCCGGTGCGCGGCGCGCTGTCGATGGCGCTGTATCTCGTGCTCGGTGTGGCCGGACTGCCGATCTTCACGGGCGGCGCCCACGGCAGTCTGTTCGCACTGGCCTCCGGGGGGTACATCGTCGGGTTCCTGTTCGCGGCCGGACTGGTGGGCTGGCTCGCCGCGCGCCGCTGGGACCGCCGTTGGTACGGCACCGTCGTCGCCTTCCTGGCCGGCTCCGCCGTCATGTACCTGTTCGGACTGCCCTGGCTCTACCTGACCGTCGGCGTGCACCAGGCCGACCCGGTCGGCTTCACGCTCCAGAACGGGCTCCTGGTCTTCCTGCTCGGCGACGCCATCAAGGCCGCGGTCGCCGGGGTGATCCTGCCCCTCGCCTGGAGGATGAGCGACCGCGCCGAGAACCATCGCTCGGCCTGAGCGACCTACGGGGGGGGGGCGGTGCACGGTGGGCGCTTCGGCGTGACGAGGGCGACGGCATGACCGAGACGCCCCGTCGGGTCGCGGTCGGCCTCGTCATCGGCGTGCTGACGGCCGTTCTCCTCGGGCTCGCCGGCGTCGCGGTCTTCTCCGCGACGGTGCCGCGCGCGACCTCCGCCAATCCGCTGCATGAGGCGCGGTTCTACGTCGATCCCGCCTCGAGCGCGGCGCTCGCCGCCCGTCGCGATCCCTCCTTCGGCCCGATCGGCCGTGAGCCCGCCGCGATCTGGCTGACCCCGGAGGCGCATGGTGCGTCCGAGGTGGGCGGATACGTCGGTGGGATCGTGGATGCCGCCCGGCGCGGAGGCGAGTGGCCCGTGTTCGTCGTCTACGGCATCCCGCACCGCGATTGCCAGGCGCAGGAGTCCGCCGGCGGAACGGCGGATGACGCCGCATACCGCGATTGGCTCCGGGCCATCGCACGCTCGCTGACGGCGCAGACCCTCGTCGTCGTCGAACCGGATGCGCTCGCCCTCACCGCCGAGTGCCACGATCGGTCGGCGCGGGTGGCGCAGCTGCGCGACGCGGTCGGTCTGCTCGCCCCGACGGGCGCCGTCGTCTATCTGGACGCGGGTCACTCCGGCTGGCTCGATCCCGCGCTCATGGCTGGCCTGCTCCGGGATGCCGGGGTCGACCGGGTGCGCGGGTTCGCGAGCAACGTCTCCAACTTCGAGACGACCGCCGCGGAGCGCAGGTACGACGAGGCCATCAGCGCCGCGCTGGGCGGCGCGCACTACGTGATCGACACCTCGCGCAACGGCAACGGGCCCGCGCCCGACCAGGCGTGGTGCAATCCGCCCGGTCGCGGGCTCGGCGACCCGCCGCGCGTCGTCGAGGATCGAACGCACCTGGATGCGACGCTGTGGGTCAAGAACCCGGGCGAGAGCGACGGCGCCTGCAACGGCGGTCCGGCGGCCGGGCGATGGTGGCCGGATGGCGCGCGAGCGCTCATCGCAGGAGGAGACTGAGATGGCCGAACGCGACGCACGTCGGGTGGCAGTGGTGATCGAGGACGACGACGACATCCGCAACCTGCTCGAGACCGTCCTCACCCAGGGCGGATTCGAGGTCGTCGCCCGGTCGAACGGGCTGGACGGGATCGAGGCGGTGCGCGCGTTCAGCCCGACCGTCACGACCCTCGACGTCAACATGCCCGGGATCGACGGCTTCGAGACCGCGAAGCGGATCCGGGCCTTCAGCTCCACCTACATCGTGATGCTCACCGCTCTCGACGAGGAGATCGACACCCTGCAGGGGCTGGAGGCGGGCGCCGACGACTACATCACCAAGCCGTTCCGGCCCCGCGAACTGCGCGCTCGGATCGAGGCGATGCTGCGGCGTCCGCGGACGCTCGGTTCCCCCGACGACCCGGCCTCGGTCGCCGGATCCTCCGCGCTCTCCCCCGCTGACGACGCGTCGACCGAACCGGTGCAGCCGGGCGCCGAGACCGACGGGACGCCCGTCGCGTCGGGATCGGCTGTGCGGGACGATGCAGAGGGCTGGATCGAGCACAACGGCCTCCGGCTCAACCTGCCGATGCATATCGTGCGCGTGGACGACGAGGAGATCCCGCTGACCCGGTCGGAGTTCGAGCTGCTCGCCGCGCTCATGCAGTCGGGTCGGCGGGTGCGCACGAAGGCGGATCTGGCGCTCCTGCTGCGCGGCGAGAGCTACGTGACGAGCCACTTCGTGAGCGAGGCGGATAAGCGCGGCATCGAGGTGCACATGGGCAACCTGCGCAAGAAGATCGGTGAGAGCTCCGCCACGCCACGCTGGATCGAGACCGTGCGCGGCGTCGGATACCGCCTCACCGCCGCCGACGACTGACGTCCGGAGGACGCTGACGGGAGGCCGCCCCGCCTGAGCTCCGTCCGACGACCCAGGGGGATGGAAGTCGTCACCGCCGTCTAGATTCGGCGGGCCGCGTCGGGGGTCGCGGCGAACGGATCGGGTTCTCAGGCGGGCGCAGCCTCCAGTCGGTGGGCCAGGTCGGCCAGTTCGTGGCAGGAGGCGGTGCCCACCTCCACGAGTCGCCGGACGGCGGGTCCGTCCACCTGGTGGGTTGCGGCGATCCGGTGCTCCAGATCGCTCGCGGCCGAAGACAGAGCCGTGGCTCCCAGCATCCCGCTCGCAGTGCGAACGCTCAGCAACACGGTGGTCACGTCCTCGGGGTCACGTCGTTCGGCCGCGTCGAGGAGCCGGGCGACCCGGCCCTCCCACGCCCGAACGAAGTCGGTCAGGAAGCGCACGCCGGCCGGGACGTCGCCCGCGAGCTCCCGCAGGAGTCGCACGACGATCGCCTCGTCGATGTGCATGTAGGTCATGGCGGTCACACCCGGTATCCGCGCTGGCGGCGCAGGAGCTTGAACAGCATCCCGACCGTCTGGACGGCGGTGATGACCCCCAGGATCGGCCAGCCGACCCAGAGGATCGACGACTGGATGATCACCGGCAGCAGGAACCACCCGAGCACGAGCACGGCCATGACGAGCACGGCGATGACCGCCGGCGCGATGAACGCGCTGCCGGAGCCGCGCTCCGCCTTGGCCTGGGCGGCCCAGTTGTCGACCTGCTTGCGACTGAGGAACTTGCTCCACGCCCGCACGAAGTGGCCCAGCCGGATCCACATGTAGATCTCCGACGGGACGAACAGCGCGGCGAACAGGATGTCCTTCGCGTCGCGCCGGTGCATGGACAGCGCGATGCGCAGGTTGAGCAGGATCGCGACGGCCGGCGCGATCAGCCAGATCGGCTCGAACACGAACGCGTGGATCGACAGCGACCCCACCAGCAGCAGGACGAACAGCAGACGCGTGACGCCGTTGATGAGCATCGACAGGTTCTCGAGCCAGCGCAGGCGGAGGTTCGGATGCAGTGGCTGGCCCTTCGTGTCGCCGCGCTGACCGGGCCACATGAGCTCGATCGCTCCGAAGTTCCACTTGACCTGCTGGGCATCGAGGCCGCGCAGCGTGGTCATGCCGCCGACGTCGGCGCGGGCGCGGGCGCTGATCTTGGTGAGATATCCGGCGCTCTTGATCTGCAGCGAGAGGAGCGAGTCCTCGACCTCGCTGTCCTTGACCCACGGCGTGGACTGGTGGTTGTCGATCATGGCCTGGTGCAGGGCCTTCATCGAGAAGATCGAGAACTGACCGCCGAGGACCGCCATGTTGCGTCCGCGCAGCATGTTCTGCATGTTGAAGGCCGCGAACTGGGCGCGCTGGCCGGCGACCAGGAAGCCCGCCATGCCGGACATCCGGGTGTCGTCGATCGTGTAGATCGCCGAGATGCCGCCGATGCGCGTGTCGCTGACGATCTCCTCCTCGAGGCGTTGCACCGCGTCGGCGTCGGCGACCGTGTCGCCGTCCACGCCGAGCAGGTAGTCGCAGCCTTCGACGAGCTCGAAGCCGTAGTTGAGTGCGCCGACCTTCTTGTCGGGGTTCTTGCCGATGTCGTGGACGAAGACCTCGGTGAACTGCTCGCGTGCGGCGTTGACGACGCGGTGCGGGCCGGCGTAGGCGCTCGCGATGGCGACGGTGTCATCCGTGGTGTTGTTCACGACCACGTGGATCATGTCGGGAACGCGTGACTGCGCGAGCAGCGACTCCAGCACCTGGGCGATCGATTCCCCCTCGTTGTAGGCCGGGATGATGCAGCCGATGGTGGCGCGCTGGACGCTGAGAGCCTCGACGGAGGCGATGAAGTCGTTGTCGGCGTCGGGCTCGACCCGCGTCACGTACGCCTTGGGCGCCGCGATGGTGTCCGTCATGTCTGTCATCCCCCGTGTCGCGGTTCCGGGTCTGTCCCTGGCCGCTACAGTCAGTGTTCAGCAGCGACCTCAAGGACCGGGCCTGGTCCCCGGCAAGATCACCTCAAGATCGGATCAAGTCGCAGCGGGGTCGTGGACGGGGGTGCCGGATGACGCGGACGGGACGTGGGATCGTCGTGGTCGCCGCTGGCTCGGCGCTCGTGCTGGCGCTCGCCGCGTGCGGAACACCGCCCTGGGATCAAAGCGGAGCGGCGACCGGAGGCGCGACACCGTCGCCGACGTCGACCCGGATCGTCGTCGTCCACAACGACCTGCAGACGGGTTCCACGAAGCGGACCCTCAAGGCGGGCGACATCACGCTCGACGTCACCTACTTCTCGACCCTCGACATCGGCCGGTGGTACGCCGACGCGAACAAGCCGCTGAGCCTCACCGCGGTCGCCTCGCTCGGCACCGACGTGGGCCAGGGCGTGTATCTGAGCAAGGTGACCATGACGACGACGGTGCGGGGTCCGAAGGGGGCCCTCCCGGCTCCCGCGGCGCAGGTCGACCAGTCGACGGTGCCGCCGGGGTACTTCATCAAGCAGCCGTTCAGCTACTCGCAGACCTTCGTCGTGCCACCCGTCGCCCCGTCGGCCACCTCGGCGACCTTCTCGATCGTCTACGAGCTGCTGCTGCAGACCGGGGCCAGCTCGTCGACGTACGCCAAGGAGACCGCGTCGGACAGCGTCACCGTGACCTTCCCGGCGCGTTAGGCCGCGTACTCGATCGTGCCGGGGCGGCCGGAGTCGATCGCGAGGTCGAGCACGGCTTCGGCGGTCTCGAGCAGTTCGTCGTAGCGCGATCCGGCGGCTCGCGTCGAGGTGATGCCGATGTAGGTCGCGACACGGAACCGGTCCGCGTCGTCGATCGGCGAGGTGAGAGCGTCTCCGTTGATGCGCTCGGCGACGACGCGCGCGTCGTCCTCGTCGTCCATCGGGAACAGCACGGCGAACCGCCGGCGGCTCAGCCGTCCGACCAGCGACGCGGCGGGAGCGTCGCCGAGCGCCAGCCGTCCCATGACCCGGATGGCGTGGTCCCCCAGCCCGCGCCCGAAGGCCAGGTTGATCTCGTCGATGTTGGCGAGCTCGACCAGCACGAGCGCGATCGTCGTCTGGTCGCGCATCGCCCGGCGCAGCCAGACCTCCGCCAGGGTCCGGAATCGGTCATCGGCGAGCAGTCCGTCGGCTTCCGAGTCGGATGGGATGTTCAGCCCAGGGCGCCGGAAGCGTTCCATCTGGAGCATGGAGAGGCTCACCGTCCCGAGGACGATCAGGCCGAGGTTCACGAGGGTGGCCTCCGCCGGTCCGAATCCCGTGGAGAAGACCGCGTCCGAGGGGCCCAGCAGCGGCAGCAGCACCGCGCGGGCGGCGTAGTACAGCGCCATGACGAGGCTCGCGATGCCGACGATCCGGGCGTTGAGGCTGCGTCTGAGCCACCCGCGGAGGGTCTCGATGAATCCGAGGCCGGCGAGCACCGCGGCCGCGACGAACATCTCGACCGCGCCGGCCCACATGCCGGCGGACGCCCCCCGCGCGAGCACCGCGGCGGCGACGAGTGCCGCGACGCCGAGCGGCACCGCGGTGAGCGGCCGACGTCCGTTCGCGGCACGGTGGCCCGACCACAGCATCCCGATCGCGAGCACGAAGGCCCCGTTGCCGACGGCGATCGCCCACCAGGCCGACGGCTGCAGCCCCTCGATCGTGTACGCGAGCGTCTCGAGGATGCCTGCCACGAACGCGACGCTCCAGATCCGGCCCACGGCGTCGTTGCGGCGCAGGGTCGTATTCAGCACGAACGTCACACCGCACAGGATCACGATGAACCCGCTGACGGCGGCGACGGTGGTGATGTCGAGCTTCATGCTGCCTTTCCATGGCGGGCGATCGAGGATGCCGAGATGGCTCGATCTGGCGCATCCGGCGCGACGTGCTCGGTCGGAATCCGGACGCGGAAGGTGCTGCCGAGCCCCAGCTCGCTCTCCACCGACAGGTCGCCGCCATGTCGCTGGACGATCTCGCGCGTGATGGCCAGGCCGAGCCCGGTGCCGCCGGTCGTGGAGTTGCGGGCCGACTTGGTGCGATAGAAGCGGTCGAAGATGCGGGCGAGGTCGATGTCCGGGATGCCCTGGCCGGTGTCGCGGACCTCCAGGGTGATCGCGGGGCCGGTCTCGCGCACCGACACCTGGACCGTTCCCCACTCGCGGTTGTACTTGATGGCGTTCGTGACGAGGTTGTCGACCACCTGCCGGATGCGCACCGGATCGATCGTCGCCGTCGCGGACGCCGGGACATCGAGCTCGAGCTCGACCTCGCGGTCCTCGGCGAAGATGCGCTGCGACGCGACGGACTCCCGGGCGATCTCCGCCACGTCGGCTCGTACGAACGACATCGGCAGGTTCTTGTCCGCGTCGCTCGCGGCGCGCAGCAGGTCGTTGACGAGCACGAGCAGTCGCTCGGCGTTGCTCGCGGCCACGTCGACCTGCTCGAGCGTCTCGTCGTCGAGGTCGGCGTCGCGGACGAGGTCGAGATACCCGAGGATCGAGGTGAGCGGAGAGCGCAGCTCGTGCGTCACCGAGCCCACCAGATCGTCCCGCGCCCGGACGGCGTCGAGCTCCCGGGTGACGTCCTTGACGACGACCACGCCGCCGCGGTATTCGCCGCGGGCGTCACGCAGCGCCCGCGATCCCACTGAGTAGGCGGCGCGGCGCCCGCCGGGGTCGCCCACCCAGATGACGAGGCCGTCGAACTCCTGCCCCGCAAGGGCGCGGGCGAACGGACGGTTCTGCTGCGGATAGGGGGTGGCTCGGTCCGCCTGATAGACGACGCGATGCACGAACACGGTCTTGGGCTCGCCGAACTCATCGAGCCACCGGCGCTGCGTGCGGTTGACGAAGGTGACCTGGCCGTTCCGGTCGAAGGCCAGCACGCCGAAGTCGACGGTGTTGAGCACCTCGTCGAGCAGCCGCTGCTGCTGGCGCGCTCGCTCCAGCGCGTTCTCGATGAGCTGCGAATGCTGCCGCAGCAGCACCGACTGCGCGCGCGAGCGCCGCGCCGCGACGTACACCGTGGTCGAGACGAAACCGAGCGTGATGGGAAGGAGCACGACGGAGGCGAAGTCGTTGACGACCAGGGGGGTCGGCGAGAGAGCGCGACTGATCCAGATCATGGCGACCGCCAGGCTCGTGCCGCCGACCACCTCGACCAGCGCGAACGACCTGGCCAGCCAGATCACCGGGAAGACCATCATGAGACCGGAGCCCAGTTGCGGCTCGGCCGCGCGGATCGCGCCGATCGCCAGGATGTTCAGCACCGGCATCAGCACCCGCCACTGTCGCGAGATCAGGTCCCACGGCACCATCGCCGCGACGCCGGTGAGCACGAAGACGAGGCCGATGCCGGCGAAGATCGCGGGCTGGGTGAGGGCCTCCGGTGCGAAGACGACGATCGCGACGACCACGACGAGGACCGCGGCGGAGACCAGCATCTGGCTCGCCAGGATCGCCGTCGCAGCCGCGCGCGATCGCGGCCGCGACGGGGCGCGTCGCTCCCCCGCCGACATGGACTCAGGTTATCGGGGCGGACGGAGCGATCCGAGGTCCCAGAAGGGGTGGGGCCAGAACGGGGGCGGACCGGACTCCGAGCTCCCCGCGTTCGCCGTCAGATGCTGAAGCCGCTACCTGCTGTCGCAGGAGCGATCGGTCGGCCGCCATCGGCGCCCGACATCTGCCGACTTCGTCGTCAGATGCTGAAGCCGATCGCTCTCATCATGTCTCGGCCGTCGTCGGTGATCCGCTCGGGGCCCCACGGCGGCATCCACACCCAGTTGATCCGGAATCGCTCGACGATGCCGTCCAGCGCCTGGCCGGTCTGCTCCTCGAGGACGTCCGTCAGAGGGCACCCCGCCGAGGTGAGGGTCATGGAGATGATGAGCGCGTCGTTCTCGTCGTCCCAGGCCAGGTCGTAGATGAGGCCGAGGTCGACGACGTTGACGCCCAGCTCGGGATCGATGACGTCCTTGAGACCTTCCTCGACCTGGTCGAAGAGCGCGGGCGACAGTGCGGTCGGCATGGCTACGCCTGCTCCCCGGCCAGCGCGGCCCCGTCGTTCAGATACCTGTCGTAACCCTCGTCCTCGAGCCGCTCGGCGAGCTCGGGGCCCCCCTCCTCGGCGACGCGACCGTCGACGAAGACGTGCACGAAATCCGGGTGGATGTAGCGCAGGATCCGCGTGTAGTGCGTGATGAGCAGGATGCCGAGGTTCGTGGTCTCATGCGCCCGGTTGACGCCCTCCGACACGATCTTGAGCGCGTCGACGTCGAGACCGGAGTCGGTCTCGTCGAGCACCGCGAAGCTCGGCTTCAGCAGCTCGAGCTGCAGGATCTCGTGGCGCTTCTTCTCGCCGCCCGAGAACCCCTCGTTGACGTTGCGCGACGCGAACGAGCTGTCCATCCGCAGGTTCTTCATCGCCTGCGTGACCGTGCCTGCCCACCCGCGGATCGCGGGGGCCTCCCCGTCGATCGCGGTCTTGGCGGTGCGCAGGAAGTTCGACACCGCGACCCCGGGGATCTCGACCGGGTACTGCATCGCGAGGAACAGCCCCGCGCGCGCGCGGGCGTCGACCGTCATCGCGAGCACGTCCTGCCCGTCCAGCGTGATCGAGCCGCCCTCCACCTTGTACCGCGGGTGTCCGGCGATCGTGTAGGCGAGGGTCGACTTGCCGGAGCCGTTGGGGCCCATCACCGCGTGGATCTCGCCCTGCCGGATCGTCAGGTCGACGCCCTTGAGGATGTGCTTGGTGCCCTGATCGGTCTCGATCGAGACCTTGAGGTCCTTGATCTCGAGGGTGCTCATGCGATGTCCTTCTTCACGTCCGGGTCGATGTACACGTCGTCGCCGTCGATCTCGACGACGAAGACGGGGACCGGCTCATAGGCCGGCAGGCTGAGCGGCTTGCCGCTCAGGAGGGAGAACTGCGAGCCGTGGGCCCAGCACTCCAGGGTGTCGTCCTCGACGAATCCCTCGCTCAGCGAGATGTCGCCGTGGGTGCAGGTGTCGCCGATCGCGTGGATCGCGCCCGCCGAGTCCTTGACGACGGCGATAGGTACCCCGCCCAGCACGACGCGCTTGGCCGTGTCCGGTTCGAGCTCGGCGACCGAGCACGCGCGCTCCCGGCTCACGACGCCGCCACCGTCCGAGCCCCCTCCAGCTCCGCGACGAGCGCCTCGAGCAACCGCGCCTCCAGAGCCGGTTCGCCGATGCGCTGCACGATCTCGCTGAGAAAGCCGAGCACGACGAGGCGGCGCGCCTCGTCCTCGGGGATGCCGCGTGCCTGCAGGTAGAACAGGTGCTCGTCGTCGAAGCGACCGGTGGCACTCGCGTGCCCCGCGCCGACGATGTCGCCGGTCTCGATCTCGAGGTTGGGGATCGAGTCCGCTCGGGTGCCTTCGCTCAGCACGAGGTTGCGGTTCTGCTCGTAGCTGTCGGTGCCCGTCGCCCGGGGGCCGATGAGCACGTCGCCGACCCACACCGTGCGTGCGCCGTCGCCGTTGAGCGCGCCCTTGTAGGTGACCCGGCTGCGCGAGTGCGGAGCATCGTGATGCACGTACACGCGCTGCTCGAGGTGCTGATGCGCGTCGGCGAAGTAGACCCCGAGCAGTTCGGCCTCCGAGCCCTCGCCCGCGAGGTGCGTCGAGGGGTTAACCCGCACGACCGCCCCGCCGAGCGACACCACGATGTGCTTCAATCGCGCGTCCTTGCCCACCCGCGCGAACTGGCTCGAGAGGTGCAGCGCGTCGTCGTCCCATTCCTGCAGGCTGACGACCGTGAGGTCGGCGCCCTCGTCGAGGATGATCTCGACGTTCTCGGTCACGGCGGCCGGCCCGCGGCTGTCGAGCACGACCAGCGCGCGCGACTGCGCGGCGGCCGTGATCAGCACGTGCGCGGCTCGCGGGGTGTCGCCGAGCTGCGCCCGGGTGACGGTCAGCGCGTCGGCGACCTCCCCCTGGACCCCGATGTGCAGCGCCTTCTCGAAGGCCGTCCAGGCGTTCGCGGCCGCGCGCTCCTCCGGCTGGCCGGCGGAGCCGATCCGGGTGTCGGTGCGATCGATCCACTCGACGGTCGTGCCGGCGACCTCCGGGTACAGCACGGGGTACGGCGATCCGTCGAGCTCGCCGTCGATGAGGGTGCGAACGCGATCGACCGGGGTGAGCTTCCACTCCGCCTCGAAGCCGGTGACCTCGGCGAAGTCGGCATGCTCGAAGCTCTTGAAGCGCTCCGAACGGGTCTGGACCGGGGCCAGGAAGGTGGGCTCGGTCTCGGTGTACGTGCTCACGTCAGCCGACGCTGCCTTCCATGCTCATCTCGATGAGCTTGTTGAGCTCGAGCGCGTACTCCATGGGCAGCTCGCGCGCGATCGGCTCGATGAAGCCGCGCACGATCATCGCCATCGCCTCGTCCTCGGGCATGCCGCGGGACTGCAGGTAGAACAGCTGCTCCTCGCTCACCCGCGAGACGGTCGCCTCGTGGCCGAGCTGCACGTCATCCACCCGGATGTCGATGGCCGGGTAGGTGTCGGAGCGCGAGATCGTGTCGACCAGCAGTGCGTCGCACCGCACCGTGTTGGCGGCGTGATGGGCCCCCTCGGTGACGCGGACCTCGCCCCGGTAACCGGCGCGGCCTCCGCCTCGGGCGATCGACTTCGAGACGATCGACGATGTCGTGTACGGCGCCATGTGGATCATCTTCGCGCCCGCGTCCTGATGCTGGCCCGGTCCCGCGAAGGCGACCGAGAGGGTCTCGCCCTTGGCGTGCTCCCCCACCAGATAGATCGACGGGTACTTCATCGTCACCTTGGAGCCGATGTTGCCGTCGATCCACTCCATGGTGGCGCCCTCGTGTGCGATCGCACGCTTGGTCACGAGGTTGTAGACGTTGTTCGACCAGTTCTGGATCGTCGTGTAGCGCACGCGCGCGTTCTTCTTGACGACGATCTCGACGACGGCCGAGTGCAGCGAGTCCGACTTGTAGATGGGCGCCGTGCAGCCCTCGATGTAGTGCACGTACGAGCCCTCGTCGGCGATGATGAGGGTCCGCTCGAACTGGCCCATGTTCTCGGTGTTGATCCGGAAGTAGGCCTGCAGCGGGATCTCGACGTGCACGCCGGGCGGCACGTAGACGAACGATCCGCCTGACCACACCGACGTGTTGAGCGCCGCGAACTTGTTGTCGCCGGCCGGGATCACCGTGCCGAAGTGCTCCTTGAAGAGCTCCGGGTGCTCCTTCAGGGCCGTGTCGGTGTCGAGGAAGATCACGCCCTGCTTCTCGAGATCCTCACGGATCTGGTGATACACGACCTCGGACTCGTACTGGGCCGCGACGCCGGCGACGAGGCGCTGCCGCTCGGCCTCCGGGATCCCGAGCTTCTCGTAGGTGGCCTTGATGTCGTCGGGCAGCTCTTCCCAGCTGGTGGCCTGCTTCTCGGTCGACCGCACGAAGTACTTGATGTTGTCGAAGTCGATCCCGGTGAGGTCGGCTCCCCAGGTCGGCATCGGCTTCATGCCGAAGATCTTGAGCGCCTTGAGGCGGTTCTTGAGCATCCACTCGGGCTCGTTCTTGAGCGCGGAGATGTTCCGGACGACCTCGTCGCTCAGGCCTCGCCGCGCGGCGGCGCCGGCGGCGTCGGAGTCGGACCAGCCGAATTCATACTGGCCGAGACCGGCCAGCTCGGGACGATCGATGAGCACGTCGGACATGGGGTTACCTTCTCTCTGCCGCTGCGAACCATTCCGCTCGGACCGGCATTCGTGGCACGCGCCATTGCGTTCGATCTGTCCACGATCCTACAGGGCGCTCCTCCGGCTGCGCCGAGAAGCCGGCCGTCACCGCGCCGTGCGAGTGCTAACTTTTCTTCATCCACGTCAGGAGTGAAGGTGTCTCGCATCCGGGCTCTCATCAGCGCACTGGCCGTCCTGTGCCTCGCCATGGCGGGCGCGATGTCCGGGGCTGCGAGTGCGACAGCCGACGCTGGCACCGGTTCGATTTATGGTGTCGTGACGGCGCCAGACGGTTCGACGCTGGACGGACCGGTGACCGTCACGCTCGGCCGAGTCTCGAGTCAGCAGACGGACGTGCACGGCAGGTATCTCTTCTCGGGTCTTGCCGCAGGGTCGTTCGATCTGACCTTTGACTACGGGGGGACGTCGAAGATCGTCCGTCATGAGAGGTGGGACGGATCGTTCGGGCCGACCGGCCCCGACGTTGTCCTCACCGCCGGCGCCGCCCGAGAGGTCAACGTGCGCCTCGTTCGGGGCGCCACCGTCAGTGGCGCCGTCACCGGCATCGACGGCCCCCTCGACGCGACGACGACGGTGACGCTCTTCTGGCGCACCTCGCCGGCCACGTTCAAGATCCCCGCCTCGTTCGATGCCGCGAGCCAGACCTGGCAGGTCAGCGACGTGCCGCCCGGCAGCTACTCCCTCCTGGTCGATCCACCCGACCGCTGGTCCTCGCAGCAATGGGGAGGGCTGACAGTCGTGGAAGGCGTCGATCTCGTCGACCAGTCCCGTACCCTCGCGCGGTCGACCAACATCGGTGGCACGGTCTCCTACGTCGAGAACGGGGTCGCATCCCCCCTGCCGGATGGCGTGGCATGGGCCTGGAATCACAAGGGCGGAGAGATCTCGGCGCCGATCGTCAACGGGCGCTACGACTTCTACGGGCTTTGGGCCGACAGCTACACGATCTGCTTTCAAGAGCAGAACTACGTCGATCTCACGTGCTACGGAGGCGGAGGCTTCTACGACCCGCCCAATGTCACCGTCTCCGAGGGCGAGGTGCTCGACGGCATCGATGCGACCGTCGTCCGCGGGGGGCAGATCCTCGGTGAGGTCCACGGCGCCGGCGACCCGCAGTGGCAGGTGAGACTTCTCCGGCGGGATCCCGATACCGGAGACTACGGCGACGAGCTCGATTCCTATACGAGCGCGGCGTTCGGCTTCTCAGCGGTCGCGGCGGGCACGTATCGACTGCAGGTGGTCGATCAGACCAATGCCAACCGTGCCCAGTACTGGGATGGTGCACAGTTCGCCGATGGAGCGACGGACATCGTGGTCACGTCAGGCCACACCGTGGATCTGGGCACGATCACGGCGCAGCCGTGGAACATCGACATGCAGAGAACCGGAGGATCCGACCGATTCGCCGTGTCCGCAGCGGTCTCGAACGAGCGCTTCCCGGTCATCCCCGCGTCGGGCGTCCCCGTCGTCTACGTCGCGGATGGACTGAACTTCCCCGATGCGCTGTCTGCCGGCCCGGCCGCGATCAAGGACGACGGCGACATCCTCCTCGTGACGCCGATGGCGATTCCCCCGCCGATCGCCGCTGAACTCGCGCGGCTGCGTCCCCAGCGGATCGTCGTGGTCGGGGGGACCGCGTCGGTGAACGAGGCGGTCCTCCATCAGCTCGATGCCTATGTCACGGGGGCGAGCGGCAAGGCGACACGCCTGGCCGGCGTCGACCGCTTCGCCGCCTCCCGCAACGTCGCCCGCTCGGCCTTCGGGACCGACGGCGCCCCGACCGTTTTCATCGCCACGGGGAACAACTATCCGGACGCCCTGAGCGCCGGGCCGGCAGCGGGATCGGTAAGCGCTCCCGTGATCCTCGTCGACGGGCTGGCCTCGCATTTGGACAGCGCGACCACCGCGCTCCTGCATGACCTGCACACGACCTCCGTCGACATCGTCGGCGGGCCGGCCAGCCTGAGCTTCGGGATCCAAGAGGATCTCGAGGGGATTGTCGGCCCGAGCCATGTGACGGTCTTCGGCGGCTCCACGCGTTACGACAACGCCGCGCAGTTGGGCGCCACCTTCTTCCGACACACTGATCTGGTCTACTTCGCGGTGGGCACGAACTTCGCCGATGCCCTCTCGGCCGCGGCACTTGCGGGCCACGACCGCGCTCCGATCGATCTGGTTGAGTCGAACTGTGTGCCGGCGAGCGTCGAGTACTGGGTGCGCGCTCAGGCGGCGCAGAGCATCCGGCTCATCGGAGGGCAGGTCTCGCTGGGTTCCGGCGTCGAGGCGATGACACCCTGTCCCGCGTGACCGAGCGACCACCTGACCTCGTGGAGGATCCATGACACGCACCCTCTCAGCCCTGACTTCGGCGCTCGTCATCGCGGTTGCCGTCGTGGTTCCTTCCGGGCCCGCGTTCGCCGACACCGGGACGGGGATGATCCATGGGGTCATTTCGATGCCCGACGGGACCGTTCCGGACGCCATTCAGCCGCTGGTCGTCTGCGGCGCCAATGCGGAGTCGAATGGATGCGGGTACGGAACCGCCTCCCTCGACCCCACTACGGGGGCGTACCAGATCACCGGCCTCCTGCCGGGGAGTTACCACGTGAGCGCCAGGTACGACGGCAGCTCGCCGGACGTGATCCAGTCGGTGGACTCGTCGAACGTCGACGTCGCGGACGGACAAGATGTCAGGCTGGACCTGCAGTTCGAGGCCGGCGCCGTCATCACCGGGCATCTCACCGGGTCGGACGGACCTCTGAGCTCGGCGATCGTCACCGGCTCATGGGACTCGGGAGCGTCATCCGGAGCCACCCAGGCGACATTCGACCCCGCCACGCAGACGTACAGGTTCGATCGCCTGTACCCCCAGACCTACACGATCCGATTCAGCAGCACGCGCTACGGGGATGTCACGGCACCGCCGGTCACGGTCACGTTCGGGCAGGTCGTCAGTGGTGTGGACGAGGTCCTCCCACGCGAGAACCAGATCTCGGGGCAACTGTCGTACGACGACGGCTCCGGTCCGGTCGCCCGACAGGGCAAGGTCTCGCTCATCTCGTCGGGCGCCGAGATCGCGTCGACGACAAGCGACGCGACGGGACACTACGAATTCAACGGCGTCGCGCCCGGCGACTACCGCATCTGCGCCAACGGGATCGGATACTTCGCGCAGGCGTGTTGGGGCGATGGCGGCGAACTCGACGCGCCGAACGTGTCGATCGCGAGCGGCGGATCCGCCGTCGGCAAGGACATCACTCAAGTCGCCGGTGGCATCCTCAAGGCGCAGGTCAACATGCCGCCGGAACCGGGCGGATTCTCGGTGGGGTACGAGGCCGAAGTCGACGTCTGGCGACTCGACCAGAGCGCGGGCTACTACACCCTGTTCCAGAAGTTCACTGCGAATGAGGGCGGGACGGGCACGGTCGAGGACGAGGGACTGCCGGCGGGCACCTACCGGGTCCAGTTCATCGACCCGCTGGGTACCTACAACGCGCAATGGTGGAGCGGCGCCCGCTACTTCAGCGACGGCGAGGACATCACGCTGTCGCCGAACCAGGTGACCGATCTGGGCAAGGTGGCGCTGATGCCGCGCACTCTGGACGTGTACAGGACATCCGGCAGCGATCGATACACGGGTTCCGTTGAGATGTCGAAGGAGACCTATCCGTCCGTGCCGAATGACGGCGTGCCCATCGTCTACGTCGCCAACGGCCTGAATTACCCGGATGCCCTTTCCGCAGGCCCGGCGGCGATCGCGCAGGGAGGGGTGCTCCTTCTGGTATCGCCGACGCAGATCCCCTCAGCAGTGGCGGGGGAACTCCAGCGTCTCCGGCCTCAGAAGATCGCCGTGGCGGGTGGCCCGGCGTCGGTGAGCGATGCGGTGCTCTCGCAGTTGACGGGATACGTGCAGAAGCCGTCGGACGTCTTCCGACTCAGTGGGGCCGATCGTTTCGCAGCATCGAGATCGATCACTCGCAGCGTCTTCCTCGGGGACGGCGCGCGCGAGGTGTTCATCGCCACCGGCAACAACTTCCCGGACGCGTTGAGCGCTGGTCCCGCCGCCGGATCTATCGGCGCCCCGGTGATCCTCGTGAACGGTCTGCTCCCCGCCCTGGACTCCGAGACCCGGCGTCTTCTGCTCGATCTCGGGACCACGGATGTCGATATCGCCGGGGGTCCGGGTAGCGTCAGCCCGGGAATCGAGGCGTCGCTGGACGACCTCATGGGCGGTTCGAGGCACGTGCATCGCTACACCGGTGCCACCCGGTACGAGGCTGCGGCTGCGATCGGCGCCGAGTTCTTCCCCGACCCGGAGACGGTGTTCCTCGCCACAGGGGCGAACTTCCCCGACGCTCTCGCCGGCGCGCCGCTGGCCGGTGCCGTCGGGGGGCCGATCTATCTGTCGCAGCCCGACTGCCTCTCGGATGTGGACGCGGGTCAGATCGTCAACTCGGACACTCAGCTCATTTGGCTGCTCGGCGGACCGGCCTCACTCAGTCCCGCCGTCGAGGACCTCCACGTGTGCTGACGCGGCACTCCGGAGCGGGAACAGCGCGGGATCGGCATCCAGCAGCACCCGGATCGCGCCCACCCACACGAGCGCCGCGCCCAGCACGTGGATGACCACGAGGAGCTCCGGCAGTGCGGTCAGCGATTGCACGAGACCCACCGCCCCCTGCAGCAGCAGCACGACCAGGAAGACGATCGCCCGGCGACGGGCGGCCGGGACGAGCAGCAGCGTCGCGACCGCGAGCAGGATCACCAGTGCGGCGAGCAGGCCGTGCACCCAGACGACCGAACCCCAGTCGAACCCGTTGCGAGGAACGAGGTGGCGCAGGTCGGTGCTGTCGCCGGAGTGCGGCCCCGCCCCGGTCACGATCGTGCCGACGATGACGAGCCCCGCCGAGGCGACGACGACGGCCCAGCCCATGCCGCGTGCGCGCGGGGTCACCACGGCTCCCGGGGTCCCGCGCCAGCGCGCGCGATGCCAGGTGAGGGTCGCGGTGGCCAGCAGCGCCATCGCGAGCACGAAGTGCAGCGCGACGACCCAGGGGTTCAGGCCGGCGAGCACGGTGATGCCGCCGGCGACGGCGTTGACGATGACGAGCCAGAACATCGACCACGCGAGCCGGGTGAGGGCGCGATCCCACGGCCTCTGCAACCGCACCGCGATGATCGCCCAGCCGACCGCGACGACCAGAACGCCGGTGAGCGTGCGGTTGCTCTGCTCGATCAGCTGGTGCACCGTGTCCGGCACCACCAGCACGCCGTGGCCGTCGCACGTGGGCCAGGTCGAGCATCCGAGGCCCGACGACGTGACGCGCACGATCGCTCCCCCGAGGACGATGACCACGCTCATCACGAGAGCGGCGGTCGTCCCCCAGCGCAGCGCCCGAGGGCCGAGGGTCCAGCGGGAGGCCGCCCAGGCGAACGGCGTGACGATCCGGCTCACGGAAGCGGGATGGCCAGGTGCAGCAGCGGGTCGAGACCGACCGCGATGAACACGATCGTGAGGTAGGTGATGCTCGCGTGGAACACCCGCATCGGCTTGATCTCGCCGTCGCGGATGGCGTTGGCGTAGAGCCGGTGCGACTCGAGCAGGAACCACGCTCCGGACAGGACCGCGGACACGCTGTACAGCACCCCCATGCCGGCGATCGGGATCAGCAGGAGCGAGCACGCCACCGTCGCCCACGCGTACAGCACGACCTGCATCCCAACCGCGGTGCGGGTGCGAACGACGGCCAGCATCGGCACGTGCACCGAGGCGTAATCCTCCTTGTAGCGCATCGACAGCGGCCAGTAGTGCGGCGGCGTCCACAGGAACACGATCCCGAACAGGATGACGGGGGCCCAGTCGAGCGAGCCGGTCACGGCCGCCCAGCCGATGAGCACGGGCATGCAGCCCGCCGCGCCGCCCCAGACGATGTTCTGCGGGGTGCGCCGCTTGAGGATCAGCGTGTAGATGAGCACGTAGAACGCGATCGCCGCGAACGACAGGATCGCCGCGAGCGGCGTCGTGAAGAACCACAGCCAGGCGATCGACACCGCGCCCGAGATCCAGGCGAACGCCAGCGCCTCGACGTCGCGCAGGTCGCCGGTCACGAGCGGGCGCTTCTGGGTGCGCTTCATCACGCGATCGATGTCGCGGTCGATGTAGCAGTTGAAGGCGTTCGCCGAGCCCGCGCTGAGCGTGCCGCCGACCAGCGTCGCCAGCACGGTCCACAGATTCGGGATGCCGTGTGCGGCGAGCACCATCACGGGCGCGGTCGTCACGAGCAGCAGCTCGATCACGCGCGGCTTCGTGAGCGCGACGTAGGCCAGGAGCTTGCGTCCGAGCGGGATCCGGGGTCGGCCGGCACGCCCGGCCGGCGGCGCGGCCGGAGTCGCCACGGCCTCCTGCATGCGGCCAGTTTAGGCGACGCGCGGCACCCGGCCCGTACTCCCCCGGGAGTCGACTGGACGGGGCAACGCTCGGTCGGCGCGAGTTCCGGCCTCTCACTAGGATCAAGGAACGTGACTGCTCTTACATGGGACGCCATCGATCAGAAGGCGGTCGACACCGTCAAGATCCTCGCCGCCGACGCCGTCGAGAAGGTGGGGAACGGGCATCCGGGCACCGCGATCAGCCTCGCGCCGCTCGCCTACCTCCTCTTCCAGAAGGTCATGCGCCGCGACCCGAAGGACCTGCAGTGGCTCGGGCGCGACCGGTTCATCCTGTCCGCCGGCCACAGCTCGCTGACGCAGTACATCCAGCTCTTCCTCGAGGGGTCCGGGCTCGAGCTCGACGACCTCGAGGCGCTCCGCACGTGGGGGTCGAAGACCCCCGGCCATCCCGAGTACGGGCACACCCCCGGCGTCGAGATCACCACCGGCCCGCTCGGCCAGGGGCTCGCCTCGTCGGTCGGCTTCGCGTACGCGCAGCGCTACGAGCGCGGCCTGTTCGACCCGGATGCCGCGCAGGGCGAGAGCCCCTTCGACCACCACGTGTACGTCATCGCGAGCGATGGCGACATCGAGGAGGGCGTCACGAGCGAGGCGGGGTCGCTCGCCGGCGTGCAGCAGCTCGGCAATCTGATCGCCTTCTACGACAGCAACCAGATCTCGATCGAGGACGACACCAACATCGCGCTGAGCGAGGATGTCGCCGCCCGCTACGCCGCCTACGGCTGGCAGGTGCAGACGGTCGACTGGAACACCAAGGCCGGCTACGTCGAGGACGTGCACAAGCTCTGGGACGCGATCGAGACCGCCAAGGCCAACACCACCCAGCCGTCCCTCATCGTGCTCAAGACGATCATCGGCTGGCCGTCGCCGACCAAGCAGAACACCGGCAAGATCCATGGATCGGCGATGGGCGCCGACGAGGTCGCCGGCCTCAAGAAGGCCCTCGGCTTCGATCCCGAGAAGTCGTTCGACGTCGACCCGGCCGTGCTCGAGCACACCCGGGCGTCGCACGACCGGATCCAGGAGTTCAAGGCGGCCTGGCAGGAGCGCTTCGATGCGTGGGCCGTGGCGAACGCCGACCGCAAGAAGCTCCTCGACCGGCTGTCGTCGGGCGCCGCGCCGGAGGGCGTGGCCGACGTGCTGCCGGTCTTCGAGCCGGGCAAGGACGTGTCGACGCGTGCGGCGTCGGGCAAGGTCATCAACGCGATCGCCGCCGTCATGCCGGAGCTGTGGGGCGGCTCGGCCGACCTCGCCGAGTCCAACAACACGACGATCGAGGACGCCGAGTCCTTCCTGCCGCCCGAGCGGAGCACGGCGATGTGGTCCGGTTCGCCCTACGGGCGCGTGCTGCACTTCGGCATCCGCGAGCACGCGATGGCGTCGATCCTCAGCGGCATCGTGCTGCACGGCAACACCCGGCCGTTCGGGGCGACGTTCCTCATCTTCAGCGACTACATGCGGCCCGCGGTGCGGCTGGCGTCGCTCATGAAGGTGCCCTCGATCTACGTCTGGACGCACGACTCGGTCGCGCTCGGCGAGGACGGCCCCACCCACCAGCCGGTCGAGCAGCTCACGGCGCTGCGCGCGATCCCCAACCTCGAGATCGTGCGCCCCGCCGACGCGAACGAGGTCGCCTGGGCGTGGAAGACCATGCTCGAGCGCCGGGTCGGACCCGCCGGGATCGTGCTCAGCCGACAGAACCTGCCGGTCTTCGCGCGCGGCGACGGGGCGGCATCCGGCGACACGCTGGCGGCCGCGTCGAACGTCGCGAAGGGCGCCTACGTGCTCGCCGAGGCGCAGGGCGGTGCGCCGGATGTGATCCTGCTCTCGACCGGGTCCGAGGTGCAGATCGCCCTCGCTGCCCGCGAGCAGCTCGAGGCCGACGGCGTGCACGCACGGGTCGTCTCCGTGCCGAGCCAGGAGTGGTTCGCCGAGCAGGATGCGGCCTATCGCGAGTCGGTGCTGCCGACGGCGGTCAGGGCGCGCGTCTCGATCGAGGCCGGGCTCGCCCTGACCTGGGCACCCTTGCTCGGCGACGCCGGTCGCCACGTCTCGATCGAGCACTACGGCGCCTCGGCCGACTACAAGACCCTGTACCAGAAGTTCGGTCTCACCGCGGAGGCGGCCGTCGCCGCCGCGAAGGAATCCATCGCCGCGGCATCGGCATAAGCCGTCACCATCCCGCCACCACCTCCGACAGGAACCAGGAATCATGGCCCCCAACACCAACACCGCAGCACTCTCGGCGCTCGGCGTCAGCATCTGGCTCGACGACCTCTCGCGTGAGCGGATCGCCTCGGGCGGGCTCACGGAGCTCATCGCCGACCGGAACGTCGTCGGCGTCACCACCAACCCCACGATCTTCGCCACGGCACTCGCCAAGGGCAACGCCTACGACGCCAAGGTCGCCGAGCTCGCCAAGGCGGGCACCTCGGTCACCGACGCCGTGTTCGCCATCACCACCGGTGACGTCCGCGACGCGTGCGACGTCTTCCGACCGGTCTACGACGCGACCGACGGCCAGGACGGCCGGGTCTCGATCGAGGTCGAGCCGGGCCTGGCCCGCGACACGGACGGCACGATCGCGGAGGCCAAGCAGCTCTGGTCGGCCGTCGACCGCCCGAACGTCATGGTCAAGATCCCGGCCACCGTCGAGGGGCTCGGCGCCATCACCGCGGCGACCGCGGCGGGCATCAGCGTCAACGTCACCCTGATCTTCAGCCTGGAGCGGCACCGTCAGGTCATCGAGGCCTACCTCGACGGCCTCGAGCAGGCCAAGGAGGCGGGTATCGACCTCTCGACCATCCGCTCCGTCGCCTCGTTCTTCGTGTCGCGGGTCGACACCGAGACCGACAAGCGGCTCGACGCCATCGGCACCGACGAGGCGAAGGCCCTGCGCAGCAAGCTGGGCATCGCGAACGCCCAGCTCGCCTACAAGCTCTACGAGGAGGAGTTCGCGACCGATCGTGCGAAGGCCCTCCTCGCCGCGGGCGCACACACCCAGCGTCCGCTCTGGGCCTCCACGGGCGTCAAGGACCCGGCGCTGCCCGACACGCTCTACGTGACGGAGCTCGCCGTCGCCGACGTGGTCAACACGATGCCCGAGAAGACGCTCGAGGCGGTCGCCGACCACGTACAGCTGCACGGGGATGCCGTCACCGGGTCGTACGCCACCGCGCAGCAGGTCTTCGACGACCTGAAGGCCGTCGGCATCGACTACGACGACGTCACCGCGCTCCTCGAGAAGGAGGGCATCGAGAAGTTCGACGTCTCGTGGACCGAGTTGCTCGACACGGTGACCGCGGCGCTCGAGGCGGCCAAGTGACCGTCTCGGTCGTCCCCACCGGGGCCGCGAAGGAAGCGGTCGACCGGCTGGTGCCGCAGCTGGTCGCCGACGGCGTCGCGGGCGGGATCGCCTCCCTCGACCCGACCCTGTGGGGCCCGGATGCCGAGAGCGAGGCCGCCATCCGGCTGGGCTGGACCGAGGCCGTCGCCATCTCCGAGCCGCTCGTCGCCGAGATCGTCGCGCTGCGCGAGCAGCTGCACGGCAAGGGCGTCACCCACATCGTCCTCGGCGGCATGGGCGGATCATCGCTCGCGCCCGAGGTCATCACCCGAACCTACGGGGTCGAGCTCACCGTCCTCGACTGCACAGACCCGCAGCAGGTGAAGGACGCGCTCGACGACCGGCTCGCCCAGAGCGCGGTCGTCATCTCGTCGAAGTCGGGCACGACGGTCGAGACCGACAGTCAGAAGCGCGTCTACGAGGCCGCATTCCGTGCGGCGGGCATCGACCCGACCGAGCGCATCGTCATCGTCACCGACCCGGGATCCCCTCTCGACGAGTCCGCTCGTGCCGACGGATACCGCGTCTTCAACGCCGACCCGAACGTCGGGGGCCGGTACTCCGCGCTCACGGCCTTCGGCCTCGTGCCCAGTGGCCTCGCCGGGGCCGACATCGCCGAGCTCCTCGACGAGGCCGGCGCGGTGCTGCTCGAGCTCGCGCTGGACCGCCCCGAGAACCCGGGGCTCATCCTCGGCGCGGCGATCGGCGGCACGCAGCCGCTGCGCGACAAGCTCGGGATCGTCGCGGACGGCACCCACATCGTCGGCTTCGCGGACTGGGCCGAGCAGCTGATCGCGGAGTCCACCGGCAAGCAGGGCACCGGGCTGCTGCCCGTGGTGCTTGACACCCGCTCGCCGGAGCTGTCCGAGAACCTGCCGGATCTGCAGATCGTGCGTCTCGTGCGGGATGAGCGCGCGACGCACGAGGTCAACGACGGCGAGATCGAGATCTCGGGCTCGCTCGGCGGACAGCTGATGGTCTGGGAGTACGCGGTCGCCGTCGCGGGACGGCTGCTCGGCATCAATCCGTTCGATCAGCCGGATGTCGAGTCCGCCAAGAAGGCGGCCCGGGGCCTGCTGGATGCCCAGCCCGCTCCGACCGAGCCGGTCTTCACGGACGGCGCCGTCGAGGTGCGCACGGCCGGGGGCCTCACGATCGACGGCACGAGCGTCGAGGCGGCGATCGACGCCCTGCTCGCAGCGCTCCCCGAGGACGGCTACGTCGCCATCCAGGCCTACCTCGATCGCGTCGACCACCCGGAGTTCGCCCAGCTGCGCGACCTGGCGGCCGCGGCGTCGAAGCGGCCGGTCACCTTCGGCTGGGGGCCGCGATTCCTGCACTCGACCGGGCAGTTCCACAAGGGCGGCCCCGCCGTCGGCGTGTTCCTCCAGCTCACCTCGGTGACGGCGCCGGCCGACGATCTCGCGATCCCGGACCGTCCGTTCACTTTCGGGCAGCTGATCCGCGCTCAGGCCGCCGGCGACGCGAGCGTGCTCGCCGATCACGGCCGGCCGGTGCTCACCCTGACGCTGACCGACATCGACGCCGGGTTCGACGCCGTCCGCTCGGCGCTCGGCGCGACCCGGGCGGGCTGATGCCACCGGTGGAGATCGGGCCCGGCCGCAACCCGCTGCGCGCGGCCAGCGATCGCCGGCTCAGCCGGATCGCGGGGCCGAGCGGCCTCGTGATCTTCGGCGTGACGGGCGACCTGTCGCGTAAGAAGCTCATGCCGGCGGTCTACGACCTGGCCAACCGCGGGCTCCTGCCGCCCGGGTTCGCCCTGGTGGGATTCGCCCGTCGCGAATGGGACGACCAGGACTTCGAGAAGGTCGTCTACGAGGCCGTCAAGCAGTACGCCCGCACACCGTTCGACGAGGACGTATGGAAGCAGCTGCGTGAGGGGGTGCGCTTCGTCCAGGGCGAGTTCGACGACGACGCGGCCTTCGACCGGCTGAAATCGACGCTCACCGAACTCGACGAGACGCGGGGCACGATGGGCAACCACGCGTTCTACCTCTCGATCCCGCCGAAGTCGTTCCCCCAGGTGACCGAGCAGCTCAAGCGCTCCGGGCTGGCCGATCCGAAGGACGGCGAGTGGCGGCGCGTCGTCATCGAGAAGCCGTTCGGGTCCGACCTGACGACCGCACGGGAGCTCAACGACGTCGTCGAGTCGGTGTTCCCGCCGGACTCGGTGTTCCGGATCGACCACTACCTCGGCAAGGAGACGGTCCAGAACATCCTGGCGCTGCGCTTCGCCAACCAGCTGTACGAACCGATCTGGAACGCCAACTACGTCGATCACGTGCAGATCACGATGGCCGAGGACATCGGCGTCGGGGGCCGCGCGGGGTACTACGACGGCATCGGGGCGGCGCGCGACGTCATCCAGAACCACCTGCTGCAGCTGTTCGCTCTCACCGCGATGGAGGAGCCGGTGTCGTTCGACGCCGCCGATCTGCGCGCCGAGAAGGAGAAGGTGCTCTCCGCCGTCCACCTGCCCGCAGACCTCTCGACCGCCACGGCCCGGGGGCAGTACTCCGCGGGATGGCAGGGGGGCGAGAAGGTCGTCGGCTTCCTCGACGAGGACGGGATGAACCCGCAGTCGGTCACCGAGACCTATGCGGCCATCAAGCTCAACGTCAACACCCGGCGCTGGGCGGGCGTGCCCTTCTACCTGCGGGCCGGCAAGCGCCTCGGCCGTCGGGTGACCGAGATCGCGGTCGTCTTCAAGCGGGCGCCGCAGTACCTGTTCGCCGAGGCGCAGACCTCGGCGCTCGGCCAGAACGCGCTCGTCATCCGGGTGCAGCCCGACGAGGGCGTCACGATCCGCTTCGGCTCCAAGGTGCCCGGGGCCGGCATGCAGGTGCGCGACGTGACGATGGACTTCGGGTACGGGCATGCGTTCACCGAGGCGAGCCCGGAGGCGTACGAGCGGTTGATCCTCGACGTGCTCCTCGGGGATCCGCCCCTCTTCCCGCGCCACCAGGAGGTGGAGCTGAGCTGGAAGATCCTCGACCCGATCGAGGAGTACTGGTCCTCGCTCGGCGGGCCGCTCGAGCAGTACAAGCCCGGCACCTGGGGCCCCACATCCGCGGACGAGCTCCTGGCTCGTGACGGACGGGTCTGGAGACGGCCGTGAGCTGGAGGAACGCATGATCGTCGACCTGCCGGACACCACCACGAGCGCCGTGTCGAAGGCTCTCGTCAGCATCCGCGAGGAGGGCGGCGCCGTCGCCCTCGGCCGTGTGCTCACGCTCGTCATCGTGACCCCGCTCGGCGAGGAGGAGGAGGCCATCGAGGCGGCCAACGACGCCTCGCGCGAGCACCCGATGCGCGTCATCGTGCTCTCGCGGGGCACCGACCGCTCGGAGGCGCCGCGCCTGGACGCGCAGATCCGGGTGGGAGGCGACGCCGGGGCCAGCGAAGTCATCGTGCTGCGGGTCTACGGCGAGCTCGCGAGCGACGAGGAGGGCCTGGTCATGGGCCTTCTGCTGCCCGACGCACCCGTCGTGCTGTGGTGGCCGAGCGATCCCCCGGCACATCCCGCCGAGTCGGCCCTCGGGCGCATCGCGCAGCTGCGCATCACGGACGCCGCGACGGCGGTGAACCCGGTGAAGGCGCTTCAGGCGCTCGGCGAGAACTACCGGCCGGGCGACACCGACTTCGCGTGGACGCGGCTGACGCTCTGGCGTGCCCAGCTGGCGGCCGTGCTCGATCAGCCGCCGTACGAGCCGGTCACCGCGGTGGTGGTCGCCGGGTCGAGCGACTCCCCGTCGACCGAGTTGCTCGCCGCCTGGCTGCAGCTCGAGCTGGAGGTCGACGCGCGGCTCGAGATCTCGAGCGCCGCGACCCACGGCTCCAGCGGGATCCACGGTGTGCGCCTCGAGCGACCCTCCGGCGCGGTCAGCCTCGAGCGGCTCGTGCCGAACGTGGCGACGCTCGTGCAGCCGGGTCAGCCCGACCACGACATCGCACTGCCTCGCCGCAGCCTCCGGGACTGCCTGGCGGAAGAGCTGCGCCGACTCGACCCCGACGACCTCTTCGGCGAGGTCGTGCAGTTGGGGATACCGAAGCTGCCGGCACCGTCCACAGCGGCCCGTGCCGGGAAGAGCAGCGCGAAGAAGGGCTGAGAACATGGCGACCAACGAACGGCGGGTGCTCGTGCATCCCGACAAGTCCTCCCTGGCCGGCGCGGTCGCGGCGCGGTTCGTCACGAAGATCATCGACGTGCTCGAGGAGCGAGGGCACGCCGACGTGTGCTTGACCGGCGGCTCGATGGGCTCCGCGGTCCTGCAGGCGATCGCAGACTCCCCCGCGTGCGGCACGGTCGATTGGAAGGCGATCACCTTCTGGTGGGGCGACGAGCGCTACCTGCCGCACGGCGATCCGGACCGCAACGACACCCAGTCCAAGGCGGCCCTGCTCGATGCCCTGAACCTCGACGCCGCGCAGATCAAGAGCCTGCCGGCACCGGGAGAGCACCCCGACATCCACGCCGCGGCGGACGCCTATGCGGCCGAGCTCCTGGCCGGCGCGCCGGAGGGGGCGCGGGCACCGCGATTCGACGTGACCTTCCTCGGCGTCGGACCGGACGGGCACATCGCCTCGCTGTTCCCCGACCATGCCGGCATCCGCGACACGGAGCACGTCGTCATCGCCGAGACCGACTCCCCCAAGCCGCCGCCCGAGCGGCTGAGTCTCACCCTGCCGATCATCAATGCGTCCGACCGGGTGTGGATGGTGCTGGCCGGCTCCGACAAGGCCGGCGCCCTGGGTCTGGCCCTCGCCGGGGCGAGCGCGAGCTCGGTTCCCGTCGCGGGGGTCGAGGGGCGTCGCCGTACGGTCTTCTTCGTCGACCAGGAGGCCGCGGCCGAGGTGCCGGCGAACCTCATCGCCCCCAGCTACTACTGGACGGGTGAGGACGACAAGCCCGAGGAGTAGGCGCTACTTCGACGGCGACGCGGTGCCGCGGCGCTGACGCAGCTGCGCGAGCGCCTCGTCGAGGAGCTGGGCCGCCTCCTCGTCGGTGCGACGCTCCTTCACGTACGCCAGGTGCGTCTTGTACGGCTCGGCCTTGGCCAGCAGCGGCGGGTTCTCGCGATCACGTCCGGCCGGCAGACCGGTGGTGGGGCTGTCGATCGTGTCCGGGATCTCCTCCACCGGGAGGTTCGCGGCGAAGTACCGCACGGTCTCGTTGCCGTGCGCGTCCCAGTAGGAGATCGCGACGCGGTCCGCGTGATAGCCGCGATCCTGCTCGCCCATCGGGCCGGAGCCCACCCGCGATCCGCGAATCGCGCTGCCGCCTGATGCCATGGTCAGATTCCGTCCGTCTTGTAGTGAACCCGGCGTCGGGTTTCTGAATGGATCAGACGCCGAATTTGATGGTGAGCCCGAGCACGACGATGCACGCGAGCCAGACGAGCGCGAGCACGACCGTGATGCGGTTGAGGTTGCGCTCCGCGACGCCGGACGCGCCGAGGTTCGAGGTCACGCCACCGCCGAACATGTCCGACAGGCCGCCACCGCGCCCCTTGTGGAGCAGGATGAGCAGCGTCAGCAGCAGGCTCGTGATGCCGAGGATCACCTCGACGATCACCTGGAGGATCTGCACGGGTTCGGGCCCTTCGGTCGGGAAGCTCGGATGATTCTACCTACAGGACGACGTGCTTCTGGAACTGCACGATGCTCGCGAACTCATCGAGCTGGAGGCTGGCCCCGCCCACGAGCGCACCGTCGATGTCGGGTTCGCGCATGAAGGATGCGATATTGGACGACTTGACCGATCCGCCGTAGAGGATGCGCGTGGCGGCGCCCGTCTCGTCGCCGAGCAGCTCGGCGAGCTCGCCGCGCAGGGTCACGGCGACATCCTGCGCCTGCTGCGGAGTCGCGGGCTGACCGGATCCGATGGCCCACACGGGCTCATAGGCCACGACGAGCTCCTGGCCGCGCTGCACCGGACCGAGCGCCTCGCGGAGCTGCTTGACCGGGATGGCGCTGGCGCCATGCCGCTCCAGGTCCTCGGCCGTCTCGCCGACGCACAGCACGGGGATCAGACCGTGCCGGATCGCGGCGGCGACCTTCTCGGCGCAGTCGGCGTCGGTCTCGCCGTGATATTCGCGACGCTCGGAATGGCCGATGAGAACGTACCGGCAGTCGAGACCCTTGAGGAACGCACCCGAGATCTCGCCCGTGTACGCACCGCTGTCGAACCTCGAGAGGTCCTGCCCGCCGAAGGCGATCGGCAGGTCGTCGGACCCGACGAGCGTTTGCACCGACCGCAGGTCGGTGAAGGGCGGGAACACCGCGACCTCGACGGCCTTCGTGTCGAGCTTCGCGTCGCGGAGGGTCCAGGCCAGCTTCTGCACGAAGGCGATCGACTGCAGATGGTCGAGGTTCATCTTCCAGTTGCCGGCGATGAACGGCGTGCGCGCTGTGCTCACGGTGCCCTCACTCTCGTGTCCAGCCCAGGGCTTCGAGCCCGGGCAGCGTCTTGCCCTCGAGGAACTCGAGGCTGGCCCCGCCGCCCGTCGAGATGTGACCGAAGTCGTCGTCGGCGAAGCCGAGCTGCCGCACGGCCGCGGCCGAGTCGCCGCCCCCGACGACGCTGAGCCCGTCGACCTCGGTGAGCGCCTGCGCCACTGCGCGGGTGCCGGCGGCGAACGGCTCGAGCTCGAACACTCCCATGGGGCCGTTCCAGAACACCGTCGCGGAGCCGCAGATCGCCTGGGCGAACGCCGCGGCGGTGTCGGGACCGATGTCGAGACCGAGCCCGTCGGCTCCGGCCGACGTCGACTCGATCCCGTCGATCGTCGTGACCTCGTAATGCGCGTCGGCGGCGAAGCGATCCGCGACCACGACATCCGTGGGCAGCAGGAGCTCCACGCCGCGCTCGTGCGCCTGGTCGAGATAGCCGCGCGCGGCCTCCAGACCGTCCGCGTCGAGGATGCTCTTGCCGATCGCGTGACCCTGCGCGGCGAGGAAGGTGAACAGCATCCCGCCGCCGATCAGCAACCGGTCCACCCGCGGCAGGAGCGCATCGATGACGCCGAGCTTGTCGCTGACCTTCGAGCCGCCGAGCACGACCGTGTACGGGCGTTCCGGCTCGCCGCTGGTGAGTCGCTCCAGCACCTCCAGCTCGGCCTGTACCAGGCGACCCGCGGCACTCGGCAGGAGCTTCGGCAGCTCGTAGACGCTCGCGTGCTTGCGGTGGGCGGCGCCGAAGCCGTCCTCGACGACGGCGTCGCCGAACCGGGCGAGCCGCGTCGCGAACTCCTCGCGGTGCGACGCGTCCTTCGAGGTCTCATGCGCGTGGAAGCGCAGGTTCTCCAGGACCGCGACGCCGCCGTCCTGCAGGGCGGCGACGGCCTTCTCGGCGTCGTGCCCGACCGTGTCGGCGGCGAACGCCACCGGTGCTCCGAGCAGTTCGCCGAGTCGCGTCGCGACCGGGGCGAGCGAGTACGCCGGGTTCTCCTCGCCGTCCGGGCGGCCGAGGTGCGAGATCACCACGACCCGCGCCCCGGCGCCCGTCAACTCGCGCAGCGTTCCGAGCGATGCCCGGATGCGACCGTCATCCGTGATCTCGCCATCCCGCAACGGCACATTCAGGTCGCAGCGGACGATGACGCGCGTGCCGGCGAGGTCGCCGAGCGATTCGATCGTGCGCAGCCGTTCGGAGCTCGGCACGTCTACAGGCGCTCGGCGACGTACTCGGTGAGGTCGACCATCCGGTTCGAGAATCCCCACTCGTTGTCGTACCACGCCGAGATCTTGACCTGATCGCCGAGGACCCGGGTCAGCCCGGCGTCGAAGATCGACGAGTGCGGGTTGCCCACGATGTCGCGCGAGACGATCTCGTCCTCGGTGTACTGCAGGATGCCCTTGAGCGGCCCGTCGGCGGCCGCCTTGTACGCCGCCTTGATCTCGTCGACCGTGACCGGCTTGGAGGCCGTCAGCGTGAGGTCGGTGATCGAGCCCGTCGGGGTCGGCACGCGGAGCGCGTAGCCGTCCAGCTTGCCGTTGAGCTCGGGCAGGACGAGCCCGATGGCCTTGGCGGCGCCGCTCGAGGTCGGGATGATGCTGAGCGCGGCGGCACGGGCCCGGCGCAGGTCGCTGTGCGGCCCGTCCTGGAGGTTCTGATCCGCCGTGTAGGCGTGGACCGTGGTCATGAGCCCGCGCTCGATGCCGAACGCGTCGTTGAACACCTTGGCGAGCGGCGCGAGGCTGTTCGTGGTGCACGAGGCGTTCGAGATGATGTGGTGGTTCGCCGGGTCGTAGTCGGTGTGGTTGACGCCGATGACGAACGTGGCGTCCTCGTTGCTGGCGGGCGCCGAGATGATGACCTTCTTCGCGCCGGCGGCGATGTGGGCCTTGGCCTTCTCGGCGTTGGTGAAGAAACCGGTCGACTCGATGACGATGTCGACGCCGAGCTCGCCCCAGGGCAGGTTGCCGGGATCGCGGTCGGCGAGCACCTTGATGCGCTTGCCGTCGATGACGATGCTGTCGCCGTCGACCGAGACCTCGGCGTTCAGGGTGCCGAGGATCGAGTCGTACTTCAGCAGGTGCGCGAGGGTCTTCGGGTCGGTGAGGTCGTTGACGGCGACCACATCCAGGTCGCTGCCCTGGGCGAGGGCCGCGCGGAAGTAGTTGCGTCCGATCCGGCCGAAGCCGTTGATGCCGATCTTGACGGGCACGGAAGATTCTCCTTGCCGGACGCGCGTCCGCGCGCCGCAGTTCGAGGGGTGGTGGTGGCGTGGACGGCGGCGACCGGGGCCGTAAGCCTGCGCTTCGGCCCGGCCGCGTCGCCTCTTACGACAGTAGCAGCAGGCCCTCGGTCTTCTCGCGCGCGGTGGTGAAGCGCTGATCGGCGTTCTGCCAGTTGGCGATGTTCCAGAACGCCTTGACGTAGTCCGCCTTGACGTTGAGGTAGTCGAGGTAGAACGCGTGCTCCCACATGTCGAGCTGGAGCACCGGGATCGTCGCCTGCGCGGTGTTCGCCTGCTGATCGAACAGCTGCTGGATGATGAGCCGCTTGCCCACGGGATCCCACGACAGCACGGCCCAGCCGGAACCCTGGATGCCGGTCGCGGCGGCCGTGAAGTGCGCCTGGAACTTGTCGAAGCCGCCGAAGAACTCATCGATCGCGGCGGCCAGCTCGGTGCCCTCGGGCTTTCCCTGGCCGTCGGGGGTCAGGTTGGTCCAGAAGATCGAGTGATTGACGTGACCGCCGAGGTTGAACGCGAGGTCCTTCTCGAGCTTGTTGACGTTCGCGAGGTCGCCGGAGTCGCGCGCCTCGGCGAGCTTCTCGAGAGCGGTGTTCGCACCGGCGACGTAGGTCGCGTGGTGCTTGTCGTGGTGCAACTCCATGATCTTGCCGCTGATGTGCGGCTCGAGGGCTGCGTAGTCGTACGGAAGATCGGGCAGCGTGTATTCGGCCATGACTCGAATCTAGTGATCCGAGCGGGGCCCGCGCCGGGGTGTGACGCCCTACTCCAAGCCTTCGGGAAGGTTGGCGTCGGTGCCCGGGATGCCGCGATCGCTCGCGCTCTTGTCGGCCATCGCGAGCAGACGCCGGATGCGCCCCGCGACCGCGTCCTTCGTCATCGGCGGATCGGCGTGGTGTCCGAGCTCGTCGAGGCTCGCATCGCGATGGCTCAACCGCAGCTCCCCTGCGTAGCGCAGGTGGCGCGGCACGTCCTCGCCGAGGATCTCGAGCGCCCTCTCCACGCGGGAGCACGCGGCGACGGCGGCCTGGGCGCTGCGCCGCAGGTTGGCGTCGTCGAAGTTGACGAGGCGGTTCGCGGTCGCGCGCACCTCCCGGCGCTGGCGCAGCTCCTCCCACGCGGCGACGCTCTGCGCCGCTCCCATGAGCCGCAGCATCGCCGCGATGCTCTCGCCGTCGCGGATCACGACCCGGTGCACGCCGCGCACCTCGCGGGCCTTGGCCACGATGTGCAGCCGCCCCGCGGCGCCGACGAGCGCCATCGCCGACTCGTTGCCCGGGGCGCTCACCTCGAGCGCGGCCGAGCGTCCGGGATCGGTGAGCGAGCCGTGGGCGAGGAACGCGCCACGCCAGATCGCGGCGAGCTCCTCGCGCGATCCCGTGGTGAGCCGGTTCGGCAGCCCGCGAACCGGGCGGCGCCGCGCATCCAGCAGACCGGTCTGCCGGGCGAGGGTCTCACCGCCCTCGACGACCCGCACGAGATAGGTGCTGCTGCGGCGCAGGTTGCCGCCGGAGATCACCGAAACCTCGCTGCGGACGCCGTAGAGCTCGGCGAGGTCCTTGCGCACCCGCCGCGCGATGTCCGGAGAATCCAGCTCCGACTCGACCGCGATGCGGCCGGAGATGATGTGCAGGCCGCCGGAGAAACGCAGCAGCGCCGCGAGCTCCGCGGCCCGCACCGACGTGCGACCCGCTTGAACGGCCGCCAGCTCTTCCTTGACGTCGGCGGTCAATGCCACGCGCTCCGCCCTTCTCTCGTCGCCCTACTCGCGCCCGAGATCTCGATGCTTGACGCTCACCGTCACGTCCGGAAGGGCGCGCAACCGGCGCCCGAGCTCCTCGGCGATGGCGACCGAGCGGTGCTTCCCGCCCGTACATCCGATAGCGATCGTAGCGTGCCGCTTGTTCTCCCGACGGTACCCGGCGAGTACAGGTGCCAGGGCGGCGACGTAGGCGTCGATGAACTCGGCGGCGCCCTCTTGATCCAGCACGTATTTCTCGACGGCGGGGTCGAGTCCCGTGAGGGGTCGCAGTTCCGGCACCCAGAACGGGTTGGGCAGGAACCGGCAGTCGGCCACGAGGTCGGCGTCGGAGGGCAGACCGTACTTGAAGCCGAAGCTCTCGACCGCGATGCGGGTGGTCTGATCGGCCGCCTCGGAGAACTGCTCGGCGATGACGGCGGCGAGCTGATGCACGTTGAGGTCGCTCGTGTCGATCACGACGTCGCTCTGGTTGCGCAGGTCGGCCATCCGGGCGCGCTCCGCCGCGATGCCGTCGAGCAGCGTGCCGTCGCCCTGCAGCGGATGCGGGCGCCGGACCTGCTCGAACCGCCGCACGAGCGCCTGGTCGGTCGCATCCAGGAACACGACCCGCAACTCCGACGCCGTGCCCCGCAACGACTCCAGGGCGCTCTGCACGTCGGCGAAGAGCCGTCCACCCCGCACGTCGACGACGGCGGCGACCCGCGGGATCGTGTCGCCCGTGTGCTCGGCGAGTTCGACGAGGGGGCGCAGCATCTGCGGCGGCAGGTTGTCGACCACGTACCAGCCGAGGTCCTCGAGCGCATCGGCGGCCGTCGAGCGACCGGCACCGGACATGCCCGTCATGATCAGGATCTGACGGTCGGTCGGCATGGCTCTAGTCTTCCGCAGGCTCGGCCGTGTCGGGGGCCAGCCGCGCCACGATCGACTCGGCGAGAACCGGACCGATGCCCTTGACCTGGGCGATCTCGTCGCGCCCGGCCGCACGCAGCCGCTTGACCGACCCGAAGTGCTTCAGGAGCGTCTTGACCCGGGCGGGGCCGAGGCCCGGCACCTGGGAGAGCTGCGATCCGATGTCGTTCTTGCGCTTCTGCCGCTGGAACGTGATCGCGAACCGATGCGCCTCGTCACGGATGCGCTGGATCATGAACAGGGCCTCGCTGTTGCGCGGCAGGATGACCGGGAAGTCCTGGCCGGGCAGCCAGATCTCCTCGAGCCGCTTCGCGATCCCGGCGACCGGGATGTCGTGGATGCCGAGCTCTTCGAGCGTGCGCGCCGCGGCCTCCACCTGCGGCTGCCCGCCGTCGACCAGGATCAGCCCGGGCCGGTAGGCGAATCTCCGGCGCCGACGCTGCCCCGGGGCGTCCTCGTCCAGCGGCGCATCGTCGTCGTCATCGCCGGCGGCCACGTCCTCCTCGACGCCCGAGATGTCCTCGTCCTCGAGATGCGCGAGCCGGCGGCCGAGCACCTGGTGCAGTGACTCGAGGTCGTCGGCGTAGCCGGGGATGGCGAACTTGCGGTACGCGCTCTTCTTCGGCAGCCCGTCCTCGAACACCACCATCGAGGCGACGATGTTCGTTCCGCCGAGATGCGACACGTCGTAGCACTCCATCCGCAGCGGCGCCTCGGGCAGGCCCAGCGCCACCTGGATGTCGTTCAGCGCCTCCGTCCGCGCGACGTAGTCGGCCGAACGACGGTTCTTGTAGAGGATGAGCGCCTGCTTGGCGTTCAGGCGCGCGTTGTCCATCACCCGGGCCTTGTCGCCGCGCTGCGCGGTGCGGATGGTCACCGCTCCCCCGCGCGGCCGCATCCCGGAGAGCCAGGTCTCCAGCGCGCTCGCATCCTCGGGCAGCGCGGGCACGATGATCTCGCGCGGCGGCACGTCGGTCTCGTATGCCGTCTCGAGCATCTGCTCGACCAGTTCGCCGGTCGTCAGGTCGAGCTCCTTGTCGACCACCCAGCTGCGCACACCGCGGATGCGGCCACCGCGCACGACGAACTGCTGGATCGCCGCCGCGAGCTCGTCCTCCTCGACGCCGAACACGTCGGCCTCCGCGCTCTCGGGCAGCACGACCGCGCTCTTCTCGAGCACGTTCTCGAGCGCCTGGATGCGGTCGCGGAGCCGCGCGGCCTCCTCGTACTCGAAGGCGGCGGCGGCCTCGTTCATCGCGCGCTTGAGATGCGTGATCACGCTCGTGTCGTGGCTCGCCATGAACGCGACGAACTGGTCGACGATCTCGCGATGCTCCTGAATCGTCACGGTCTGCGAGCATGGGCCGCCGCAGCGCCCGATCTGGCCCGGGAAGCACGGGCGCCCGGTCTGCATGGCGCGCTGGTAGCTCGAGTCGGAGCACGTCCGGATCGGGAACGCCTTCGTCATCAGGTCGATGGTCTCGCGGACGGCCCACATCTTCGGATACGGCCCGAAGTACCGCGCGCCTGGGATCCGGTGGTTGCGCGTGACCATGACCCGCGGCGCCTCGTCCGCGAGGGTCACCGCCATGTACGGGTAGCTCTTGTCGTCGCGGAACTTGACGTTGAACGGCGGATCGAACTCCTTGATCCAGGTGTATTCGAGCTGCAGCGCCTCGACGTCGCTGGCCACCACGGTCCACTCGACGCTCGTGGCCGTCATCACCATGCGCCGGGTGCGCTGGTGCAGGCTGCGCAGCGGCTGGAAGTAGTTGCCGAGGCGCGCCCGCAGATTGATGGCCTTACCGACGTAGATGACGCGCCCGTTGGCCCCTCGGAAGCGGTAGACGCCCGGCTGCGTCGGGATGTCGGACGGCTTCGGTCGCCAGTCGCGCGCGGCGCGGTGCGCGAGATCGCCCTCGCCCATGGCGATGCGCCCGGGCCCGGCGATGCCGAGCGATGCCATCAGCTGGCCTTCTTGCGCGCCGTCGTCACCCGACCCACGCCGGTGGACTCCGCCTCGAGCAGCTCGCGCAGGAACACCCCGGTGTGGCTGCCGGGCGCCTCGGCGAGCTCCTCGGGCGTGCCGGTGGCGATCACCTTGCCGCCGCCCGATCCGCCCTCGGGGCCGAGGTCGACGATCCAGTCGGCGCTCTTGATCACGTCGAGGTTGTGCTCGATGACGATGACCGTGTTGCCCTTCTCGACGAGCCCGTTCAGCACGAGCAGCAGCTTGCGCACGTCCTCGAAGTGCAGTCCCGTCGTCGGCTCGTCGAGCACGTAGACGCTGCGCCCGTTGGAGCGCTTCTGCAGCTCGGTCGCGAGCTTGACACGCTGCGCCTCACCGCCGGAGAGGGTGGTCGCGCTCTGCCCGAGCCGCACGTAGCCGAGGCCCACGTCGACGAGGGTCTTGAGGTAACGATGGATCGCACCGATCGGCTCGAAGAACTCCGCGGCCTCGCTGATCGGCATGTCGAGCACCTCGGCGATGTTCTTGCCCTTGTAGTGCACCTGCAGCGTGTCGCGGTTGTAGCGCGCGCCGTTGCAGGTCTCGCACACCACGTACACGTCGGGCAGGAAGTTCATCTCGATCTTGAGCGTGCCGTCGCCCTGGCAGGTCTCGCAGCGGCCGCCCTTGACGTTGAAGCTGAACCGGCCGGGCTGGTAGCCGCGCGCCTTCGCCTCCATCGTCTCCGAGAACAGCGTGCGGATGCGGTCGAAGACGCCGGTGTAGGTCGCGGGATTCGACCGCGGGGTGCGCCCGATCGGCGCCTGGTCGACGTGCACGACCTTGTCGAGATTCTCGAGCCCAGTGACCCGGCGGTGCCGACCCGGCACCTGGCGGGCGCCGTTGAGCTGGTTGGCGAGCACCTTGTAGAGGATGTCGTTGACCAGGCTCGACTTGCCCGACCCGCTGACGCCCGTGACGGCGGTGAACGTACCGAGCGGGAAGTCCACCGTCACGTCCTGCAGGTTGTTCGCCTTCGCGCCCTCAACCGTGATGATGCGATCGCGATCGACGGGACGGCGGGTGTGCGGCATCTCGATCGCGCGCCGCCCGGCGAGGTAGTCGCCCGTGATCGACGCCCGGTCCTCGAGCAGCGACTCGTAGTCGCCCGAATGGATCACGACGCCGCCGTGCTCCCCCGCGCCGGGGCCGATGTCGACGATCCAGTCGGCCGTGCGGATGGTGTCCTCGTCGTGCTCGACCACGATCAGGGTGTTGCCGAGGTTCTTGAGCTTGACGAGCGTGTCGATGAGCCGCCGGTTGTCGCGCTGGTGCAGGCCGATCGACGGCTCGTCGAGCACATAGAGCACGCCCGTCAGACCGGAGCCGATCTGGGTCGCGAGCCGGATGCGCTGCGCCTCGCCGCCGGAGAGGGTCGCGGCCGCGCGCGCCATGGTCAGGTACCCCAGCCCGACCTCGAGCAGGAACTCGAGTCGCAGCCGGATCTCACGCAGGACCTGCGCCGCGATCTTGGTCTCGCGTGCGGTCAGCTCGAGCTTCTCCATGAACCCGTAGGACTCCTGGAGGCTGAGCTCCGCGACCGCCGAGATCGAGTTGCCGGCGACCTGCACGGCGAGCACCTCCGGCTTGAGCCGCTGGCCGTGACAGACCGGGCAGGGGATCTCGCGTAGGTACTCGCCGTAGCGCTGCTGCGACCAGTCGCTCTCGGCCTCGAGGTACTTGCGCTCGATGTACGGCATGACGCCCTCGAAGCCGGTCGTGTACTTCATCGTGCGGCCGAAGCGGTTGCGCCACTGCACCTGCACCTCGAAGTCGTTGCCCTGCAGGATCGCCGCCCGCACCTCGTCGGAGAGATCGGACCACGGCGTGTCGAGGTCGAAGTGCAGGTCGCGCGCGAGCCCCTCGAGCAGCCGGCTGAAGTAGCTGTACAGGCCCTTGCCGCCCTGGTTCCAGGGGAGGATGACGCCCTCGTTGAGCGTGAGGCTCGGGTCGCCGATGAGGAGGTCGGCATCCACCGCCATCTTGGTGCCGAGGCCGGAGCACTCCGGGCACGCGCCGAACGGTGCGTTGAACGAGAACGTGCGCGGCTCGATCTCGGTGAGCGCGATCGGGTGCCCGTTGGGGCAGCTCAGCTTCTCGCTGAAGGTGCGGAACTTGGTCGTGGACTCGGCGGGCTGGTCGACGAAGTCGATGCCGACGATGCCCTGGGTGAGCCCGAGCGCCGTCTCGACGGAGTCGGTGACGCGAGTGAGCAGGTCGTCGGAGGCGACCAGCCGGTCGACCACGACGGAGATGTCGTGCTTGTACGACTTCTTGAGCACGGGCGGCTCGGTGAGCTGCACGGTCTCGCCGTCGACGACCGCGCGCGAGTAGCCGCTCGCGCTCAGCTCCTTGAAGAGGTCGACGAACTCGCCCTTCTTCTGCGAGATCACCGGCGCGAGCACCTGATACCGCGTGCCGGTGGGCAGCTCCATGAGCTGGTCGGCGATCTGCTGCACCGTCTGGCGCTGGATCGGCTCGCCGCAGATCGGGCAGTGCGGGATGCCGATGCGCGCCCACAGCAGCCTCATGTAGTCGTAGATCTCGGTGATCGTGCCGACGGTGGAGCGCGGATTGCGGTTGGTCGACTTCTGGTCGATGCTCACCGCGGGCGAGAGCCCCTCGATGAAGTCGACGTCGGGCCGGTCGACCTGCCCGAGGAACTGCCGCGCGTACGCGGAGAGCGACTCCACGTACCGCCGCTGCCCCTCCGCGAAGATCGTGTCGAAGGCGAGGCTGGACTTGCCCGAGCCGGAGAGCCCCGTGAACACGACGAGCGAATCCCGGGGGATCTCGAGGTCGACGTCTTTGAGGTTGTGCACCCGCGCGCCGCGGACGCTCAGCTTCTGGGGGCCGGGAACGGGTGAGATCGACACTCCCCCCATTCTACGAAGACCACCGACATCGCGCCGGGAGCGGATTCGCGATGGAATGGCGGGATGCGCATCCGGGCGGTCATCGCGGCCGCCGCGGTGCTGCTCTCGCTCGCCGGCTGCACGAGCGGCGCGTCGCCCGTGCCGCGGGTCTCGATCCCCGGTCTGCTCGGGGGCGGCGGCGCGACGGGGACGGCGCAACCGCTCGACACGTCCGACATCTGCGCCGTGTTCCCCGTGGCCGCGGTCGCGACGAGCTCCGGATGGCGGCTCTCCTCGGCCACGGCCGGCACGTCGACCGCGGGGTCGGCCCCGGCCGTGCAGTGCACGTACTCGGGGGTCGACGGCACGCTGCGCCTGCTCGCCGCCCCGGGCGGCGACGACGCCGCGCTCACCGCCCTCATCGCCTCGCCCGACCTCGGCGGGGGCGCCATCGTCGTCACCGGGCTCGGGGATGCGGCGCAGGCGGCCCTGGACGGCATCGTCGTGCGTTATGGCGACGACGTGCTGGCGATCGTCGAAAAGCCGGCCACGACGGCTCTGCCGCTGGCGATCACCCAGCGCCTCGTGATATCCCTCCGGGACCGCCTCACGCGGTAGCGTGCGGCATGGGCGTGCGGATCTCGACGGTGGGTGCCGTGACCGTGCAGCGAGACGGCCGGTCGCTGCCCGCCGGTGCGCTCGACGCCCGCCGCTCGCGTGTCGTGCTCGTCGCGCTCGCCCTCAGCCCCGCCGGTCTGGGCTCGCGCGCACTCGCCGAGCGTGTCTGGGACGCACCGCCGTCGACCTGGTCGGCCGCGCTGCGCGGCACGATCCTCGCCCTGCGGTCCGCCCTCGATCCGATCGGCCTCGGCGGTCAGGAGCTCGTGCGCACGACCGATCAGGGCTGGGCGCTGGCTCCGGATGCCGCGGTCGACCTGCTCGAGGCGCGCGCCGCCGCCGATCGTGCCGAGACCGAGCTCGCGGCGGGTCGCGCCGAGACCGCGCTCGAGCTCGCGACGGCGGCCAGGCCGCGCGGCGATCTGCTGCCCGGCGAGGACGGCGAGTGGCTCGACGAGCCGCGCGCGCAGCTGGCGGCGGTGACCGAGCGGCTTCTCGCGATCGAGGGCGACGCCGCCCTGGAACTGGGGCGGGGGCCCGCGGCGGCGGCCGCGGCACGGGAGCTGCTGGAGCGCAACCCGCTCGACGAGCGCCCGCAGCGCACCCTGATGCGGGCGCTCGCCCTCTCCGGTGACCGGGCCGGCGCCATCCACGCGTTCGAGGAGTTCCGGACGGTGCTGGCCGAGCAGCTGGGCGTGGATCCGGGCCCGGCGACCGCCGCGGCGTACCTCGAGGTCCTGCGATCGGGGGCATCCGGCGGCGGCACGCTCCCCGCTCCCCCGCGCAACGGCTTCTACGGCCGGCAGGACGAGCTCGCCCGCATCGCGGCTGGTCTTGCGGCGCCGGGGTTCATCGTCGTGCTGGGCCTAGGCGGCGTCGGTAAGTCGCGGCTCGTGCTCCGCGCGGCGCATGCGGCCGCGGATGCCGTCCCCGGCGGGCGCTACTGGGTCTCGCTCGGCGACCTGCCGAGCGCGGATCTGGTCGCGGTGGCCGTCGCTCGCGCGGTCGGTGCCGATGAGGGGCCCGACCCGATCGGCGCGGCGACGGCGGTGCTCGCGCCGGCCGGTGCCGCGCTCTTGGTGCTGGATGGCTGCGAGAACGTGGTCGACGGCCTCGCCGAGACGGTCGCCGCCCTCGCGGAGGCCAACCCCGAGCTCCGGGTGCTGGCGACATCGCGCCGGCCTCTCGACCTCCCCGCGGAGCGCAAGGTCGAGCTGGCTCCGTTCGAGCTGCCGGCCGGTGACGCGGCGTTCGCGCGGAGTGCGGCCGTGCAGCTGCTCGCCGACCGGCTCGCGGCGCGGGGCCAGGCGCTGGCCCTCGACACGCGCAACGCGGCGGCGGTCCGTGCGCTCTGCGAGCGATGCGGCGGGGTGGCCCTCGCCCTCGAGCTCGCGGCGGCGCAGCTCGGTTCGATGGCGGTCGCCGACCTGCTCGATGGACTGCCGACGGTCTCGCGCGGCGCCGAGGACGTCGTGCACTCCCTGCTGGCGCAGAGCTACCAGTCGCTGGACGAACGTGAATCCGCCCTGTTCCGCGCCTGGGGCGCGGTGGACGGGTCGCTCTCGCTCGGAATGGCCACCGCGCTCGTCGCGGACGGCACGGCACCCGGTCGCGTGGCCCGCCTGCTCGCCGAGCTCGCGGACGGCGGCCTGCTCGGAGTGGACCGCTCCGGCCCGCGCTGGCGCTATAGGCAGGATGACCAGGTGCGCGCGTTCGCGCGGGAGCGCCTCGACGAGACGGAGGGTCCGGGCGACGTACTCGCGGGGCTCGCCCGGGCCGTGCGGGCCCTGCTGCCCGAGGACGCCAGGACGCCTCCCGGCGGCTTCCGCGAGTCGGTGACGGATGCCTCCGATGCGCTGCGCACCGTGCTCGAGGCCGCCGCGAGCGGTCGGCTCGATCGCTCGGTCGGGCTCGAGCTCGCCTTCCGCCTCCACCGGTACTGGACGGTCGTCGGGCTCGCGGAGGGCCGCTACTGGCTCGCGCGACTGCTCGACGGGGCCGGCGATGACCGCTGGGCTCCGCTCGCGACGTTCGCCGCCGGCTACCTCGCGTACTGGGCCGGCGACACCGCGGCGGCCGGCGATCTGCTCGAGACGGCGGCGGAGCGCCTGCGGGGCGTCGAGGACTCCTTCGCCGCACGCGCGCTCGTCTTCGCCGCCGGGATCGCCGACGACGAGGACCGCCCGCAGGCGGCGCTGCGCGACATCCGGGCCGCCATCGAGCTCGCCGACACGACGGACGACGCCAACCTGCAGGTCACCGCCGCCATGGGTGTCGCGAGCATCCTCGCCGAACGCGGCGATGCCGACGCCATCGGATTCACCGACCGCGCCCTCACGATCTGCCGGGAAAAGGCGTCACGGGACCAGCTGCTCGCGACCCTCGCGACCGCGTCGATGATCGCGTGGCAGGTCGGCGACCTCGACGCGGCCAGACGCTGGATCGCCGAGGGCGAGCCCCTCCTGCGCGAGGAGGCGCGCATCGCGCGAGTGGTGCTCGCGGTTGCTGCGGCGGGCGTCGCGATGGCGGAGGCCCGCCTCGAGCAGGCGGCCCGGCTGGTGGAGCGGGCGGTGGCCGACGGCGAGGAGCTCGGCGTCGAGCGCGAGCTGCCCCTGGCCCATGCGCTGCGGGCGCGCATCGCGCTCGTGCGAGGTCGCCCGGCGGATGCCGTGGCCCCCACGCTCGCCGCGCTCGACACGGCGGATCGGCTGGCCTACCGGTATCCGCTCGCGATCGGCCTGGAAACCGCCGCGCTGCAGTGCGACGACGAGACCGCGGGGATCCTGCTCGCGACCGCGGCGGTGATCCGGGCCGAGGGCGATCGTCCGGCGCCGCACTCGCTCGCGGTGCCCGCGGTCCTCGGCGAAGCGATCGATCCGGCGGCGGCGGCTGATCTCGCGCGTTCGGTGCTCACCCGAGTGACCCGATGAGAACAGCGCGAAGGCGACGGTGCCTCAGATGTGCCCCGCGGTCGCCATCTGCCGCAGCTCCTTCTTCATGTCCTGGAGCTCGTCGCGGATGCGGGCCGCGAGCTCGAACTTGAGCTCCCCCGCGGCCTGCAGCATCTGCTGGTTGAGGTCGGCGATGATCGCCTCGAGCTCGTTCGCTCCCCCGGCCCCGATGCCCTCCCTGCGCAGGTTGGGCGTGGGCGAGCGCCGGCGCGATCCGTCGGAGGTGGACCGCCCGGCGAGCAGCGCGGCCGTGTCGGCCTCCTCGCGCGCGAGCACCGCCGTGATGTCGGAGATGCGCTTGCGCAGCGGCTGCGGGTCGATGCCGCGCTCCGTGTTGTAGGCGATCTGCTTCTCGCGACGCCGATCGGTCTCCTCCAGCGCGTTGCGCATCGAGTCGGTCATGTTGTCGGCGTACATGTGCACCTGGCCGTTGACGTTGCGCGCGGCACGGCCGATGGTCTGGATGAGCGACGTGCCGGACCGCAGGAAGCCCTCCTTGTCGGCGTCGAGGATCGCGACCAGCGAGACCTCGGGCAGGTCGAGTCCTTCGCGCAGCAGGTTGATCCCCACGAGCACGTCGTAGACCCCGGCGCGGAGCTCGGTGAGCAGGTCGACGCGGCGCAGGGTGTCGACGTCCGAGTGCAGATATCGCACCCGCACGCCGTGCTCGCCGAGGAACGCGGTCAGCTCCTCCGCCATCTTCTTCGTCAGCGTCGTGACGAGCACGCGCTCGTCGCGCTCCGCCCGCACCCGGATCTCCTCGAGGAGGTCGTCGATCTGCCCCTTGCTGGGCTTGACCACGATCTGCGGATCGACGAGCCCCGTCGGGCGGATGATCTGCTCGACGACCCCGTCGCCCATGCCGAGCTCGTACCGCCCCGGCGTCGCCGACAGGTAGACCTTCTGCCCGACCCGCTCGAGGAACTCCTCCCAGCGCAGCGGGCGGTTGTCGAGCGCGCTCGGCAGCCGGAAGCCGTGCTCGACCAGCGTGCGCTTGCGGCTCGCGTCGCCCTCGTACATTGCGCCGATCTGCGGCACCGTCACATGCGACTCGTCGATCACGACCAGGAAGTCGTCGGGGAAGTAGTCCAGCAGAGTGTTCGGCGGCTCGCCCGGGTTGCGGCCGTCGATGTGGCGCGAGTAGTTCTCGATGCCGGAGCAGAACCCGATCTGCTCCATCATCTCCAGATCGAAGGTGGTGCGCATGCGCAGCCGCTGGGCCTCGAGCAGCTTGCCCTGGCGCTCGAACTCCGCCAGCCGCTCCGCGAGCTCCTCCTTGATGGTGCCGATCGCCCGGTGCATCGACTCCGGGCTCGCCGCGTAGTGCGTCGCCGGGAACACCGAGACCGCGTCGAGCTTGGCGACGACGTCGCCCGTGAGCGGGTGCAGCGAGTAGAGCGCCTCGATCTCGTCGCCGAACATCTCGATGCGCACGGCGAGCTCCTCGTAGACGGGGATGATCTCGATCGTGTCGCCGCGCACCCGGAACTTGCCGCGCGAGAAGTCGACGTCGTTGCGCTCGTACTGCATGTTGAGGAACCGCCGCACGAGACGGTCGCGTGAGATGTGCTCGCCGACCTGCAACGCCGTCATCGCGCCCAGGTACTCCTCCGCCGCGCCGAGACCGTAGATGCAGGACACCGTGGAGACGACCACCACGTCGCGCCGGCTCAGCAGCGAGTTGGTGGTCGAATGCCGCAGCCGCTCCACCTCGGAGTTGATCGACGAGTCCTTCTCGATGAACGTGTCCGTCTGCGGCACGTAGGCCTCGGGCTGGTAGTAGTCGTAGTAGCTCACGAAGTACTCGACCGCGTTGTTCGGCATGAGCTCGCGGAACTCGTTGGCCAGCTGAGCCGCGAGCGTCTTGTTATGGGCGAGCACGAGGGTCGGGCGCTGCACCTGCTCGATCAGCCAGGCGGTCGTCGCCGACTTGCCGGTGCCGGTCGCCCCGAGCAGCACGATGTCGGTCTCCCCCGCCTGCACCCGGTGCGCGAGCTCCTGGATGGCCTGGGGCTGGTCGCCGCTCGGCGTGTACTCGCTCACGACCTCGAAGGGCCGCACCGACCGGGTGGGTTGCATGGTGTCCAGGCTAGGACGCGCCACCGACGAGCGCCGGATAAGGATCCGCTGTGAAGGGCCGCCGCGAGTCTGAGCATTTCCCTAGGGTTGTGAGCATGTCGACGACCGACGAGCGTCCGCGAGTCCGCCCCACGCCGATCCTGTTGCACCGACGCCGTGGCATGGTCATCGTCCTGCTCTGCGTCATGTACTTCATCGCGTACTTCGATCGCAACAACATCGCGACGGCCGCGCCGCAGATCATGGGCGACCTGCACCTCTCCAACGCCGAGTTCGGCCTTGCCATCTCGGTGTTCTCGCTGTTCTACGCCCTCTTGCAGATCGCGGGCGGATGGGTGGGCGAGAAGTTCGGCCCGCGCCTCGGCCTGCTCGTCCTCGGGGTGCTGTGGGGCCTGTCGACGCTGTTCACGGGCATGGCGGTCGGCCTGGTGACGCTGCTCGTCGCCCGCGCCCTCCTCGGTCTGAGCGAGTCGGCGACGTTCCCCACGGCGACACAGGCGATGAGCCGGTGGGTGCCGCGCGATCGCAACGGATTCGTCCAGGGCATCGTGCACTCCGCCTCCCGGCTCGGCAACGCGGCGGCGCCCATCACGGTGGCGTGGTTGATCCAGCTCGTCGACTGGCGCTTCTCCTTCATCTCGGTCGGCGTCCTGAGCATCCTGTGGGCGCTGATCTGGTACCTGATGTTCCGCGACCGCCCCAGGGACGTGAGGGGCATCAGCAAGGTCGAGCTCGCCGAGATCCCCGACATCCCCAAGGCCGCCGACCGCCCGCCGGTGCCGTGGCGGCGGCTCATCCGGTCGATCCTGCCGGTCACGCTCGTCGATTTCGGCTACGGCTGGGCGGCGTGGATGTTCTTCACCTGGATCCCGACGCTGCTGGTGAGCACCTACCACCAGAACATCAGCAAGTACGGTCTCGCGACGAGCGCGATCCTCGCCGGCGGCGTCATCGGCGACTGGCTGGGCGGCGTGCTGAGCGACGCGATCCTGCGTCGCACCGGCAACGCTCGCAACGCCCGCCGCACCCTGCTGCTGATCGGGTTCATCGGGGCGATCGTGTTCATGGTGCCGCTCGTGTTCACGCCACCGCTCCCGTTCGCGATCGCGACGCTCGCCCTCGCGTTCTTCTGCCTCGAGCTCACCAACGCGCAGCTGTGGTCGATCCCGATGGATGTCGCCCCGACCTGGTCGGGCACGGCCAGCGGCATGATGAACACCGGCTTCGGCGTCGCCGGCATCATCTCGCCGATCGTGGTCGGCGCGCTCGTCGACTGGACCGGGAGCTTCGCCTTCCCGTTCGGGCTGTCCGCCGGCATCCTGGTGGCCGCCACGATCCTCGCCGCCGTCATGCGGCCCAAGGTGGTCGACCCGATCGCCCCGCCCGAGGAGCGCGTGACGGCGTAGAGCGGCTCAGCCGCGCCAGCGCCGCCCGGCCAGCGCCAGGCTCAGCGGCGAACGGCGCGCGAGATCGGCGATCAGGTACGACAGCCCGATCACGATCAGGTACGCGACCAGCGTGAGCCACGGCGTGGGCACGTGGGCGGGGACCCAGCCGGCGCCGATCCAGAGCAGCACCCACAGCAGCATCGGGTGCACGAGGAAGATGCCGAACGATCGGTCGGAGATCCGGTCGACGGCCCGGGCGAAACGCGCCCCGTCGACGCGCCGATCCGCCCACCAGGTGCCGATCGCGAGGAAGCCGAGAACCACACAGGTCGACCAGACCATGATCACGGGCTGTAACGGCGTCCCCGCGTGGTACAGGCTCATGCCGACCACCCAGTGCTGGATCGCGAACACGCCGAGGGTGAGCACCGCGCCGCCCAGCACGAGCAGGCCGATCGCGCCGCGATGTGCGCGCACCCAGGCGAGGAACGCGGGCGCGTGGTCGGCGGCGATCGCGCCGGCGATGATGAAGAACGGGTAACTCCAGAAGAACTGCTTCTCGGCGGCGCCGTACCAGCCGAGCGACCCGGGGTGATAGAGGTACACCGCCGTGATCGCGAGCTGGATGACGAAGAAGATCGCGAGCACGAGCCGGTGGTGGCCGCGCGTCCTGCGCACGAACCACACGATGAGCGGGACGAGCAGGTACACCTGCATCGTCACGAGCAGGAAGTACAGGTGGTACCAGGCGGATCCGGTCACGATCCGGTACAGCAGGTCGACCACGTACTGCACGGGAGCCTTGTCGCTCTGGCTGTAGAGGTTGGAGGCAACGTAATAGATGACCGACCAGGCGACGTACGGCACGCCGACGAGCAGGAACCGCTTCGGCCAGAACTGCCGCATGGGCTTCGGCCGGTTGAGCTGCCCCAGCATGAGCACGAACGCGGTGAGCGCGAAGAAGACCAGCCGGGTGATGTGCAGCAGGCCCAGGAGGCCGTAGAGCGGGACGTCGTCCGACGCGATGGTGTGGCTGGTCACGTGCACGCCGATGACGCACGCGAAGGTCAGGATGCGGACGACATCGACCTCGTACAGTCGTTTCACGCCGGAGTCTCCGCCGCCATCCGGCGGACCTCGGCGCGACGGATCTTGCCGGCGGGCGCGCGCGGCAGCTCGGCGACCAGGTTGATCTCGACGGGTCGCTTGAAGCGTGCCAGCTGCTCCTCGCAGCGCTCACGCAGCGCCTCGACGTCGACGGCCGCCCCGTCCACCGGGATGACGTAGGCGACCGGGATCTGGCCGAGGACGTCGTCGGGCCGCCCCACGACCACCGCCTCGAGCACGTGCGGGTCGCCGAGCAGCACCTCCTCGACGTCGATGGGGTACACCTTCTCACCGCCGCGGTTGATGACGTCGTCGCTGCGGCCCGCGAGGGTCACGAGGCCGGAGCCGTCGATGGCGCCGACGTCGCCGGTGCGCAGCCAGCCGTCGTCGTCGAACCGGTCGGCCGCCGCGTCGAAGAGATAGTGCCGGATGATGCCCTCACCGCGCACCCAGAGTTCACCGGTCTCCCCCGCGGTCAGACGCTCCCCCTCCGGTGACCGGACCTCGACCTCCCCGCCCTGCGGCCGTCCGACTCCGCGCACCTCGGCGGCGTCCTGAGGGTCGGTCGCCGTGATCTGACTCGCGCCCTCGGTCATGCCCCAGCTGAGGATGAACGGGATGCCCGCGAACGCCTCGCGCACGTGGTCGGGCAGCGGGGCGGATGCGGAGCGGATGAAGCGCAGCGTCTCGGGCGGATCGAGCTCGCCCGTGCGCGCGAGCACCGCGAGGATCGCCGGGACGGCGTTGAGCCACGTGATGCGGCGCTCGTGCAGGAGCTCCCAGAATCCGGTGCGGCGGAAACGCGCGTCGAGCACCGTCGTCGAGCCGGCGACGAGGGTCGCCAGCACACCGATCACCTGCGGATTGACGTGGGACAGCGGAAGCGGGTTGAAGCCGCGATCGCCGGGTCCGAGGCCGTGGTGCGTCGCGATGCGCGCGGCGACGTACAGCAGCTGCGGCTCCGGCAGCTCCACGCCCTTGGGGGTGCCGGTCGAACCCGAGGTGAACAGCACCGCCGCGCCCGCGCCGGTGGGCTCGGCTGCTGCTGCCGGCGTGCCCTCTCCCGCCTCACCGGGCGCGAGGTCGGCGCCGACGGCGGTCCACGGGGCGCCGGGGACGGCACGATCGTCTCCGCGATCGCCGACCGTCATGCCCGCTCCGCGGATCAATCCGGCGATGCGCGCCGGCTCTTCACGGCTCGCGCCGTGATCGATCGTGATGGCCCGGAATCCGCCCGAGACGACGGCCAGCTGCAGCACCGTGGTGGCGAGCACGTCGTCGGTGTCGATCAGCACCGCCGCCGACGGTCCGAGCCCCGCACCCGCGAATCGCTCGTGCCAGGCGGCGACGAGGCGCTTCAGCTCACCGGCCGTGACGACGCGGTCCGAGCGGGCGTCCTCGAACAGCACGTGACCCGGGTCCTCGGCCGCTCGCCGCGCGATCAGCGACGACAGGGTCGGCGAGAGCATCCCCCGATCCTACCGAGCGCTCCTAGGACGCGATCCCGGAGGGCTGCCGGACGGCACGCAGCATCGCCGCCCAGACCTTCTGGAACACCGGGCTGTCCTGGTGCCCACGCGGACCCCGATCGGTGATGAAGAGGCTGTGCGACTGGCGGCGGTCGCCGATCCTGCGATCGGTGACCAGCTGATGAGCCAGCCGGTGCGGCGGCGTGCTCCCGAGCAGCTGGGGCCGCCCGGGCAGGTGCAGGGCGCGCCAGGAGCCCGTGATGCGATCCGCGTACATGTCGCGGCGGGAATCGAAGGCGTAGTAGCGCGTCACGGGGGTGACACCCGGGTGCGCCATCCATGCGGCCGTGACACCGTCGACCGACTCCACCGGAGACCCGAACATGAGCACGCCCTGCACGGCGTGGTGGTGAGCGATGAACGCGGACTCGCCACCCCCCTGCGAGTGCCCGGCCACGACGATCCGGCCCCAGCGCACGTGGTCACCGTGGGCGAAGCGCCCCCAGCCGCCGTGCGGATCGTGCCGGTCGAGCGTGGTCAGGGCCCGCCGCAGCCGGTCGAGGATCGAATCCTCCGGGGCGATCGCCGAGAAGCGGGTCGGGTGGCTGCCGTCGAACCGATTGGCCTGCAGGTCGCTGTAGCAGTTCGCGTCCCGCTCGCAGGTCCGTGCGACGGAACGGCCGCGGTTCCAGTAATCCAGCGCGAGCACGTGGTAGCCGAGATCGCCGGCGGTGTTCAGGAACTGCCGGTAGTCCCGCGGCACGGCGCCGGTCGCGGGCAGGAACAGCAGCAGTGGTCCGCGTGCATCGGAGCGCATCGCGACGTTGCGCGCGTTCGGCGAGTACCGGATGCCGTGCGCCCGGAGCCGGAACACGTCGCGCACGAGCGGAGCCAGGACGGCCGCAACCGGCTGCGATGCGGCCGGCGGCGTCGCCGCGTCGGTCGGCACCGCCAGCGGCGGATCGTCCGGCGTCCCCAGGGCCGTGCCGCTCACGACCCCGGCGATCATGAGGACGACGGCGCCCGCCCTGATCAGTCCCGTGGTCCGCACGCAAGGAGCATAGGTGAGCCGCGCGTCAAGGGGTGGCTGCAAACGCGTCGAAAACGCTCAGGAATCGCGCCGGAGCCGTTCCCAGAGCGCATCCGTCTGCGCGCGGGTCTCGTCGAGCGTGCCGTTCGCGTCGATCACGATGTCGGCGGCCGCGACGCGCTCGTCGTCGCCGGCCTGCGCGGCGATGCGGCGCCGCGCGTCGTCCTCGCTCATCCCGCGCAGCGACACCATGCGCCGCACGCGCTCCTCGGCGTCGGCGACGACCGCGACGATGAGGTCGAACTCCGCCGTGCGGTCGGTGTCGACCAGCAGCGGCACGTCGTAGACCACGATCGCCTTCGGATCGGCGGCCGCGGCCGCGGCGAACAGCTCGTGCGAGCGCCGCGCGACCGCCGGATGCGTGATCGCGTTCAGCAGGTGCCGCTTGTCGGGCTCCGCGAAGACGGCGGCGCCCAGCCGCGCCCGGTCGAGCGAACCGTCGGGGCGCACGAACTCCGGACCGAGCTCCGCGGCGATCCGGGCAAGGGCGGGTGTTCCCGGCTCGACCACCTCACGGGCGATCCGATCCGCGTCGACGACCACCGCCCCGTGCTCCGCGAGCCGCGCGGCGACCGCCGATTTGCCGGATGCGATTCCTCCGGTGACCGCGATGAGCTGCACCCGTCGATGCTAACGACGAAGGCCGGGCCCCGAAGGACCCGGCCTCGCGTTCGTGCGGGTGCTAGCTGTTCGAGCTCAAGCGCTCGCGCAGCGCGGCGAGCGACGCGTCGTCGGCAAGGGTGCCGCTCGAGGCGCTGTCGCTCGAGTACGAGCTGCCCTGCGACGCCACCGGACCGAAGTCGGTCGCGCCGGCCTCCTCGGCGGCCAGGATCTGCTTCTTGTGCGCCTCCCAGCGAGCCTGGGCGGCCGCGTACTCGGCCTCCCACGCCTCGCGCTGGGCGTCGAAGCCCTCGAGCCACTCGCCCGAGGTGGCGTCGAAGCCCTCCGGGAACTTGTAGTTGCCCTGCTCGTCGTACTCGGTGACCATCCCGTACAGGGCGGCCAGGCCGGAGTCGAACTCGGCGTTGTTGGGATCGATGCCCTCGTTCGCCTGCTTCAGCGAGAGCGAGATGCGGCGACGCTCGAGGTCGATGTCGATGATCTTGACGAACACCTCGTCACCGACCGACACGACCTGCTCGGCGAGCTCGACGTGCTTGCCCGACAGCTCCGAGATGTGAACGAGACCCTCGATGCCGTCCGCGACGCGCACGAACGCACCGAACGGAACGAGCTTGGTGACCTTGCCGGGCGCGATCTGACCGATGGCGTGGGTCCGGGCGAAGATCTGCCACGGGTCCTCCTGCGTCGCCTTGAGCGACAGCGACACGCGCTCGCGCTCCAGGTCGACCTCGAGGATCTCGACCGTGACCTCCTGGCCGACCTCGACGACCTCGCTCGCGTGCTCGATGTGCTTCCACGACAGCTCGGAGACGTGCACGAGGCCGTCCACGCCGCCGAGGTCGACGAACGCACCGAAGTTGACGATCGAGGAGACGATGCCCTTGCGGACCTGGCCCTTGTGCAGGTTGTTGAGGAAGGTCGAGCGCGACTCCGACTGGGTCTGCTCGAGCAGCGCACGGCGGCTCAGCACGACGTTGTTGCGGTTCTTGTCGAGCTCGAGGATCTTCGCCTCGATCTCCTGGCCGAGGTACGGCGTGAGATCGCGGACGCGGCGCAGCTCGATCAGCGACGCCGGGAGGAAGCCGCGGAGGCCGATGTCGACGATCAGGCCGCCCTTGACGACCTCGATGACGGTGCCGGTGACGACCCCGTCGGTCTCCTTGATCTTCTCGACGTCGCCCCACGCGCGCTCGTACTGCGCGCGCTTCTTCGAGAGGATCAGGCGACCCTCCTTGTCCTCCTTCTGGAGGACGAGCGCCTCGACGCTGTCGCCGACGTTGACGACCTCGCTCGGGTCGACGTCGTGCTTGATGGAGAGCTCGCGCGAGGGGATGACGCCCTCGGTCTTGTAGCCGACGTCGAGGAGGACCTCGTCGCGGTCGATCTTGACGACGGTGCCCTCGATGAGGTCGCCGTCGTTGAAGAACTTGAGAGTCAGTTCGACCGCGGCCAGGAAGTCCTCAGCAGATCCGATGTCGTTGATGGCGACCTGCTTGGTGGCCGTGGCGGTCGTGGTGTTCGTCATGTAGTAGGTGCTCCGAGATGGTGCACGCAGTTATGCGGGCGGGGATCGGGCTCCGGGAACGCGGTGCGCATGGATGTTCCCGGGGCGGTGCGGATATGAAGGATGATGCCGCGAAAGCGACATTCCAGACTACTACGCCCGGGCTAATCCGCGCGCCGGATGAGCTCCGTCTCGATGCGCAGCACGTTCGGCGTGCCCTCCAGGCCCACCTGCTTCACGATGCCGGGGTTCAGCGGAGCGTTGTACGCGTACCCGATCGACCCGCGATCCGAGCCGCCGGGCTCGGGCGACGTGTAGCTCCAGGTGCGGGTCTGCAGCGCGTACGGCACCGGCGTCGCCGAGGGCGCCGGCGTGTTCGTGTAGCTCGCCGTGAACCCCTTCGTCGCGCCCGTGGCGGCGACGGCGGCGATGAGCTTCTGGGCGTCCGCCGAGGAGATGCCGATGTAGAGGTAGGTGCGATGCGTGATCGTCGACGGCGCGTTGCCGTGGGTGCTCGTGCTGGACCGGTACGCGCAGGTCGGCGCCGGTGACGCGGGCACGTTGAACACCTTCGGCGAGTCGCCGGCATCGAAGGCGACCTGACGGGTCGCCGAGTCGTCGCCGAGCAGGATCTCCTTGACGTGGCCGCCGCAGCTCGGCGAGGCCGAGGCGGCGGGTGTGTCGGCCGTGCAGCCGGCGAGCAGGACGAGCGCCGACGCGGAGAGCGCGACGACGGCGGCACGAAGGAGCGGGCGGCGCGAGACGGAGGGGCTCATGACCTTGGCATCCTACTGAGGACCCACCTGAGCCCCGGCTGCGCGACGCGCCCCGCGCCGCTCGGCGACGATCTGCCGCAACGCGGGTTCGAGCTCCGGATACCGGAACCGGTACCCCGCGTTCTCGAGCCGTTCCGGCAGCACCCACCTGCTCTTGAGCACGAGCTCGGTCTCGGTGCGCAGCACGAACGCGCCGAGCTCCAGGGCGGCCCGCGGCAGCGGCATCCCGAACGGCACCCCGAGCACCCGCCGCAGGGTGCGCATGAGCGTGACGCCGTCGACCGGGTACGGCGACGAGACGTTGACGACGCCGGCGAGCTCCGGATGCGCCCGCAGGAACGCCACGATCCCCACCACGTCGTCGATGTGCACCCAGCTGAACCGCTGGCGACCGTGCGGCGTGCCGAAGCGGTGGTAGGTCCCGGCCGTGAGGCGGGTGCGCGACGCGGGCCAGCGCCCGTCGAGCTGGGCCCCGCCGGCGCCGAACCGGGCCAGGCGCAGCAGCGGGATGAGCGCGCTCCCGTTGCCGAGGGTGATGGCCGTCCGCAAGGCGACCCGCCGCACGCCCGGCAGCTCGGGGGCGAGGAAGGCGTCCTCCCACGCCCGCGCCACGCCGACCGAGAAGCCCTCGCCGAGCTCCCCCGCCTCCTCCGTCATCGGGCGGTCGTCGGCGTGCCGGTAGATCGTCGCGGTGGACGAGTTGACCCAGAGCGGCGGCGGCGCGTCGGACCGGTGGATCGCCTCGGCCAGCTCGGTCGTCGTCGCGACGCGTGAGCGCAGGATCTCCGCGCGGTTCGCCGGGCCGTACCGGCAGTCGACGCTCTTGCCGGCCAGGTTCACGACGAGCTCGGCACCGTCGACGAGCCGCGCGATCCCGTCGGTGTCGCCCCACACGGCGTCGCCGGCGCGTCCGACGGTGCGCACGGTCTCCCCCGCCGCCTCGATCGACGCGCGCAGCCGACGCCCCATGAAGCCGGATGCCCCGGCGATGACGACACTCATGCGTCCTCCACCACGTAGTCGAAATGCCCCGCGTATTCGTACAGGCGCCCCACGAGCGGGGCATCCAGCGTCAGGGCGACGTGCTGGCGCTCGACGGCGTCGTCCCAGCGCTCGGTGAGGTGGACCCGCGGCGCGAACGGCACCGGGATGCCGCGCCACGAGGTCCGGATCGAGCGCAGCAGCAGCGCCCCGTCGACGATCGACGCCGTCAGCACGGCACGCCACGAACCCGAGCCCCCGAGGCGGTCGACGATCACGCCGCCGCTCGCCTCGATCGCGTCGACCATGACGCGATCGCCGCCGGGCAGCGAGAAGGTCCGCCGCGCTCGCAGCACCGCGCCGTCGGGACGGTTCTCGATCGCGAACGGCACGTCGTGCGCCCAGACCGGGAAGGCGATCCCGGAACGACCGAGTACGGCCAGCATCGGCCACAGCCACCGCCGCGGCGTTCCCACCCGCTCGAACACGCCCGCTCCGCGGCCCACGCACCCCTCCGGGATCTGCCCGACGTAGGTGCGCAGGCGCGGATGCAGCGCCGCGGTGCCGTCACCGAGCACCCGCTGCCAGGGCGAGCTCACCCCCGCAGCAGCTCCGCCTGGAGGGTGTCGAGTCCGACGCCGCCGAGGTCGAGGGCGTCTTTGTGGAACTGCTTGAACGAGAAGTCGGCGCCCTGCCTGCTCTGCGCGGCCGCGCGGATCTGCTCCCAGATCCGCTGCCCCACCTTGTACGCCGGTGCCTGACCGGGCCAGCCGAGGTAGCGGTTCACCTCGAAGCGCACGAACGCGTCGTCCATGTTGACGTTCTTGCGCATGAACTCGAGCGCGTAGTCCGCATCCCAGGTGCCGTTCCCGTCCGGGCGCGGCTTTCCCAGGTGCACGCCGATGTCGAGCACCACGCGGGCGGCGCGCATGCGCTGCCCGTCGAGCATGCCGAGCCGATCGGCCGGGTCGTCGAGGTAGCCCAGCTCCTCCATGAGCCGCTCCGCGTAGAGGGCCCAGCCCTCCGCGTGACCGCTCGTGCCGGCGAGCTGACGCCGCCAGGTGTTGAGCTGCGCGCGGTTGTAGACGGCCTGGCCGATCTGCAGATGATGACCCGGAACGCCCTCGTGGTACACGGTCGTGAGCTCACGCCAGGTGTCGAACTCCGTGACGCCCTCGGGCACGCTCCACCACATCCGGCCGGCGCGCGAGAAGTCGTCGCTCGGGCCCGTGTAGTAGATCCCGCCCTCCTGGGTCGGCGCGATCATGCACTCGAGGGCCTTGACCGGCTCCGGGATGTCGAAGTGCGTCTTCGACAGCTCGGCGACCGCGTGGTCGGCCGTGCGCTGCATCCACTCCTGCAGGGCCTTCGTGCCGTGCAGCTTGCGGCTCGCATCCCTGTCGAGGACGGCGATCGCCTCCTCGACGCTCGCCCCGGACTGGATCTCGCCGGCGATGCGGGTCTGCTCGTCGACCATGCGCTGCAGTTCGGCGAGGCCCCACTCGTAGGTCTCGTCGAGGTCGATCGCCGCACCGAGGAACTGCCGCGACTGCAGCGCGTAGATCTCGCGGCCGACGCCGTCCTGCTCGCCGGCCTTCGGGGCGAGTTCGTTCTCGAGGAACTCCGCGAGCTCGCCGTACGCCTGCGCGGCCGCCTGGGCGCCTCGAGCGAGGTCGGAGGCGACGGCATCCGGCGCCGCCGCGCCCCCCTCGAGCTCGGCCGACGCGGCGAATCCGGCGAAGAAGCCGTTCTGCGCGTCGGCGTGCTTGCGGGCCTGGGCGGCCACCTCGGCCACCTGGCGCCGGGCGGGCACGACGCCGTGACCGATCCCCGAGCGCAGCGTCTCGATGTAGCCCGCGATCGCGCCCGGCACGTTGCCCATGCGCTCGGCGATCGTGGCCCAGTCGTCCGCCGTCTCGTGCGACATGAGGTCGAAGACGTCGCGGATCTCCTGCGACGGCGACGCGATCACATTGAGATCGCGCTCCTGCAGGCGCGCATCGCTGCGCTCGACCTCGAGGCGCAACTCGGCGAGCAGGTCGGTCTTGGTCACCCGGTCGATGTCATCCGCGACGGTGGCGTCCTCGAGGCGTCCGATCACGTCCTTGGCCGCGGCGAGGTGCGCCTCGTGCCCGGCCGGCGACTGGTCGCCGTATTCGCCGAGCCGGCCCGGCAGGCCGAGCCAGACCGCCATGGAGGGCTCGAGATCGATGAGGGTGGTCACCCAGTCCTCGGCGATCGTGTCGATCGAGGTGGGCGTGCGGTGCGGCTGTTCATCCGTCATGTCTTCACGCTATTCGTCGTCGAGGTCGCGTTCCAGCATCGCGGCAAGTGTCTCCACCGCCCCCGCGGACTCGGAGCGCAGGGTGACCGCCTCGCCATGGGCGACGCCGAGCGTCAGGATGCCGAGGATGCTCGCCGCGTCGACCGTCGTCCCGGCGGCGTTGGTGACGCTCACCGGCACTCCGAGCGCCGCAGCCGCCTCGCTGAACAGGGCCGCCGGGCGCGCATGGAGGCCGCTGGTCGCGGCGACCCGGACCCGGCGCTCGATCGGACGCGACGCCATCAGTGCGCGGCGGCGTCCCAGTCGGGACCGTGGCCCAGCTGCACGTCGAGCGGCACGGTCAGATCGGCGGCCCCCGCCATCCCGTCGCGCACGATCGTCGTGAGCTGGTCGATCTCGCCCGGCGCGACCTCGAGGACCAGTTCGTCGTGCACCTGGAGCAGCATGCGGCTGGCCAGCCCCTGCTCCCGCAGGCGCGTGTCGATCGTGATCATCGCCCGCTTGATGATGTCGGCCGCAGAGCCCTGGATCGGCGAGTTGAGCGCCTGACGCTCGGCGTTCTCCCGCAGCACCCGGTTCGTGCTCGTGAGGTCGCTGAAGGGCCGGCGGCGTCCGAAGATGGTCGTGGTGTAGCCGTCGACCCGCGCCTGCTCGACCACGCCGCGCAGGTAGTCGCGCACCGCGCCGAACCGCGCGAAGTAGTCGGCCATGAGCTCCTTGGCCTCGCTCACCTCGATCCGCAACTGCTTGCTGAGGCCGAACGCACTGAGGCCGTAGGCCAGGCCGTACGACATCGCCTTCACCTTGGTGCGCTGCAGCGGCGTCACCTCCGAGGGGTCGACGTGGAAGATCCGGGCCCCGACGAAGCGGTGCAGGTCCTCCCCCGAACGGAACGCCTCGATCAACCCCGCGTCGCCCGAGAGATGCGCCATGATGCGCATCTCGATCTGCGAGTAGTCGGCCGTGAGCAGCGTCTCGAAACCCTCGCCGCACCGGAAGGCGGCGCGCACCTCGCGGCCGACCTCGGTCTTGATCGGGATGTTCTGCAGGTTGGGGTCGTTGGAGCTCAGTCGTCCGGTCGCGGCTCCGGTCTGCTCATAGGTCGTGTGGATGCGACCGTCGTCGCCGATCGCCGCCTCGAGCGTCTCGACGATCTGCTTGATCTTCGTCGCGTCGCGATGCCGCAGCAGCATCTCGAGGAACGGATGCGGGTGCGCCTCCTGCAGGTCGGCCAGCGCCGCCGCGTCGGTCGAGTAGCCCGTCTTGTTCTGGCGCGTCTTCGGCATCCCGAGCTGGTCGAAGAGCACCTCCTGCAGCTGCTTCGGCGAGCCGAGATTGACCTCCCGCCCGATCTCGGCGAACGCGGCGCGGGCGATCTCGTCGGCCTGCGTACCCAAGCGGCTGTTCAGCCCGGCCAGCCGATCGCGATCGACCGTGACGCCCTGCAGCTCCATGCGGCCCAGCACGGGCAGGAGGGGCGCCTCGATGCCGGTCATGACACCGCGCGAGCCGTCGTCGAGCCGGAGGCGCAGCTCGTCGGCCAGCCGGAGGATGTACCAGGCCTCGGTCGCCGGGCTGAGCGGCTCGGTCTCGGGCACCAGCTGGCTCGGGTCGGGCTCCGGGAGCGCCTCGCCGAGGTAGTAGTAGCTGAGTCCGGCGAGGGTGTCGGTCTTGGTGCTCGGTCGCAGCAGCCACGCGCCGAGCGAGGTGTCGAACACGATGCCGTCGAGCGTCAGCCCGGTGCCGGCCAGCGCCTTGAACTGCCGCTTGCCGTCGTGCAGCACCTTCGGCGCGGGTCCGGCCAGCCACGCCTCCAGGGCGTCATAGTCCTGCCGGCCCGCCGCCCAGGGCACCCAGGCGGTGTCGTCCGGGCCCGCGATGCCGAAGCCGTCGACGCGGCCGTCGATCGTGACGATGCGCAGGCCGAGCTCCCGGGTGCCGCCCGCCGACTGCCTCTCGAGCCACAGCGCGAGCTCCTCGTCGATGAGCGTGCGCACCGGCGGAAGCTTCACCACGGGCGCGCGGGACTCGTCGGGCCCGGCGTCGCCCGCCGCCTCCTCGAGCTTCAGCACGCGCTCCAGCAGCGTGCGGAACTGCAGCCGGTCGTACACCGCACGGACCGCGGGCACGTCGAACGGGCGCCGCGCCAGGTCCGCGGGGCCGACCGGCAGCTCGACGTCGCGCACCAGCCGGTTGAGCCGGCGGTTGCGGACCACGCGGTCCTGCTGCTCACGCAGATTGTTGCCCACGACGCCGCCGATCTCCTCCGCGTGCGCGAGCAGCTCCTCGACGGTGCCGTACTGCTGGATCCACTTGACCGCGGTCTTCTCGCCGACCTTGTCGACGCCCGGGAGGTTGTCGCTGGTCTCCCCGACGAGCGCCGCGATCTCCGGGTACTGCTGCGGCTCGATGCCGTAGCGCTCGACGACGGCGTCGTGGTCGTAGCGCTTGAGCTCGGAGACGCCGCGGGCGTTCGGGTACAGCAGCGTCACGTCGTCGTCGACGAGCTGGATCGTGTCGCGGTCCCCCGAGACGACGAGCACGTCGAAGCCCTGCTCCTTGCCGCGCAGCGAGAGCGTGGCAAGGATGTCGTCGGCCTCGAAGTCCTCCTTCGTGATCGTCGTGATGTTCATGGCGTGCAGCGCCTCCTCGAGAAGCGGCACCTGGCCCTTGAACTCCGGCGGCGTCTCGCCCCGGGTCGCCTTGTAGTCCTCGTAGTCCCGGTTGCGGAACGAGTAGCGCGAGATGTCGAACGCCACCGCGAGGTGAGTCGGCTTCTCCTTCTGCAGCAGCAGGATGAGCATGCTGAGGAAGCCGTGAATGGCGTTGGTGTGCTGCCCATCTCGGGTCACGAAGCTGTCGATGGGCAGCGCGTAGAACGCCCGGAAGGCGAGCGAGTGCCCGTCGACGAGCAGCAAAGTAGGCTTTTCGGAGCCTTTGACGGCAGAGTCCGGCACGCGCTCCACCCTAACCGCCGGCCCCGACACCCCTTTCGATGATGCAGGAGCCCCGTGACCAAGCTGCCGCCGGATCTGGACCCGTTGCTCGCCGAGCGGCTCGTCGGAGGTGGCGGGGGCGAGCTGACGCAGCGCATGGGCATCGACCTGATCGAACTGTCCGCCGACTACTCGGTCGCGACCATGCCGGTCGTGGGCAATCGCCAGGTGGTCGGCATCCTGCACGGCGGAGCGCACCTCGTGCTCGGCGAGTCGCTCGGATCGCTGTCCTCCGCCATCCACGCCGGACCGACCAACTACGTCGTGGGCATCGAGATCAACGCGACCCACAGCGGCTCGGCGCGCGAGGGCATCGTGACGGGCACCTGCCGCGCGATCACGCTCGGCCGCACGCTCTGCACGCACGAGATCGTCGTCACCGACGAGCGCGACCGGCTGCTCTCGACGGTGCGCATCACGAACCTGATCAGGCCGATCAAGGACTGACCCGCCGCCAGCGCCCTACTTCTTGGGCGAGAGCTGCTCGATGATCGCCTTCGACACGTCGTGCATCGTGAGCCGACGGTCCATGGACGCCTTCTGGATCCAGCGGAACGCCTCGGGCTCCGAGAGTCCCATCTTCTCGTTGAGCAGGCCCTTGGCCCGGTCGACGAGCTTGCGCGTCTCGAAGCGCTCGACGAGGTCCGCCACCTCGTTCTCGAGCGTGACGATCTGCTGGTAGCGGCTGAGGGCGATCTCGATCGCCGGCAGCAGGTCGTTCGGCGTGAACGGCTTGACGACGTAGGCGAGCGCGCCCGCCTCCGACGCCCGCTCGACGAGCTCCTTCTGGCTGAACGCGGTCAGCAGCACGACGGGGGCGATGTGGTTCTTGGCCAGCTTCTCGGCGGCGCTGATGCCGTCCAGCTGCGGCATCTTGACATCCATCACGACCAGGTCGGGCCGCAGGTCGGTCGCGAGCTGCACGGCCGTCTCGCCGTCGCCCGCCTCCCCGACCACGTCGAACCCGTTGTCGCGCAGGATCTCGACGATGTCCAGCCGGATCAGCGACTCGTCCTCGGCGACGACGACGCGTCGCGGGGCGGCAGGGGTCTCCGGCTCATCGCTCACCCGTCGAGCCTACGATATGGTCGCAGCGCGCCGCGTGATGACGTGCGCGCCGGATTGGCGGAATGGCAGACGCGACCGACTCAAAATCGGTTGTCCGAGAGGACGTGAGGGTTCGAGTCCCTCATCCGGCACCTACTTCATCGTGCCCTGCGACACGGATCCCTGCAGCTGCCGCTGGAAGATGACGTACACCACCAGCACCGGCGCCACCGTGATGACCACGGCCGCCATGAGCGCCCCGAAGTCGACCGAGTAGCCGGCCTGGGAGGCGAACGACGCCATCCCCTGGGTCAGGACGTAGTTGTTCTGGTCCGGATTCAATGCCACGGGCAGCAGGAACTGGTTCCAGAGCCCCAGGAAGTTGAAGATCGCGACGGTCGCCATGCCAGGGCGCGCCATCGGCAGCATCACCTGGAAGAACGTGCGCCACTCGCTCGCCCCGTCGATCTGCGCGGCCTCGTAGATCTCGTCCGGAAGGGCCCGGAAGAACGAGTGCAGGAAGAACACGGTGAAGGGCAGCGCGAAGGCGACGTAGGTCAGGATCAACCCGGGCAGCGTGCCGAGCAGCCCGATGCTGCGCAGCACGAAGAACAGCGGCACGATCGCCAGGAAGATCGGGAAGGTCAGGCCGGCGAGCATGAGGTAGTAGATCGCGCGGTTGCCGATGAAGCGGAACCGGGCGAGCACGTACGCGCACATCGCGCCGAGCAGCATGACCAGCACGAGGGCGCTGCCGACCACGATCAGGGTGTTGGCGAAGTAGCTGCCGACGCCGGAGGTCGTCCACGCGTTGGCGTAGTTGTCGAACTTCCATTGCGCCGGCAGCGCGAACGGCGAGTGCAGGATCTCCTTCGTCGTCTTGAACGACGACATGAGCACCCACAGGAACGGCAGCACGATGATGACGGTCCAGAGGATCATCACGAGGTGCGAGAGCACGCCGGCGACCGCGTCCCCGGGGGTGAGGCGGCCGCGGCCGGTCGTCGGCGCGGCGATGCGCGGATCGACGCGATCGATCGTGGCGGTCATCGGCGGTCTCCCTTGTCACTGCCGGCGAGGAGGCGGTTCACGCCGAACACGATCGCCGCGAACAGCAGCGTCACAACGGCGAGCACGACGCCCATCGCGGTGGCGTAGCCGAAGTGCCCCTTGCGGAACGCCGTGATGAACAGCTCCTGCGACATCACGAGCGTCGTGTTGTTCGGTCCCCCGGCGTTAGGGAACAACGCCGTCATGTAGACGAACGCGTCGAGCGCCGCGATGCCGAGATAGATGTAGCCGGTCTGCACCGTGTCGCGGATCAGCGGGACCGTGATCGAGAAGGCGGTACGGAACCGGCCGGCGCCGTCCAGGCGCACGGCCTCGTACGTCTCGGCGGGGATGCCCTTGATCGCGGCGACGAACAGCACCGTGTAGAAGCCGACGAAGCTCCAGATGATGACGAACATCGACGCGGGCAGCGCCGTGCGCACGTCGCCGAGCCAGGCGAAGTCGCCGATCGGGATGCCGATGCCGTTGAGCACGCCGTTCAGGAGGCCGGCGGACGGGTCGTACACGAAACCCCAGATGATGCCGATCACGATGGCCGGCACGCAGTAGGGGAAGAAGGACAGGGTGCGGTACAGCGCGGACGCTCGGATGCCCTGGACGTTGCCGTGGCTGCGGCCGGCGACGGTAATGAGGCTCGCGAAAGCAAGCGCGAGCACGATCGTCACGAGCGGCACGACGACCGCGATGATGATGTTGTTCACGAGCGCGTGCTGGAAGATGTCGTCCTGCGCGAGCTTGACGTAGTTGGCGATCCCGATGAACGGGATGTCGCTCGAGAACCCGCTCCAGTCGGTGAGCGAGTAGTACCCCGCGAGGATGAACGGGTAGATGACGAAGATCAGGAAGATCGCGACCGGCAGTGCGAGGAACACCAGCATGAAGCTGACCCGGTCGAAGGTCAGCCGGCGCCGCCGGCGGCCGACCCGGGTGGGTCGACCGCCGACGGCGGTTCCGAGGGGGACGGTCACTTCTTGTCGGCCGCCGCTTTGTCGGTGATCTGCTGCAGTGCCGCCGTGAGACCCGCGGCGTCCAGGCTGCCCGAGAGGAACGAGTTCCACGGCACGAGCTGGTCGGTGTTGAGGCCGTACAGGTCGACGAACTGGTAGTTGAAGGTGTTGGAGCCCGCGGCATCCAGCATCTTCGTCTGCGAGACGAGCGCGGTCGAGCCGAAGCCGTCGGCGGGCACGAGCCCCTTGACGATCGTCGGCGCGAGACGCGTCTTGGCGAAGTTCGTGGCCGCCTCCTTGGAGAGCATGGCCCGCAGCAGCTCCTTGCCACCGGCGGGGTTCTTGCTCGTCTTCGGCACGATGAACGGCTCGCCCGCGGCACTGCGCAGCGACTCGTAGGGCATCTTGGGGCTGTCGCTCACGACGAGCTCCGGGATGCCGGTCATCTTGAAGCCGTCCTTGGTCGCCTTCTTCATCTCGTTCTCGATCCACGAGCCCGACGGGTAGAGCAGGGCCTGCTGGTCGTTGCTCCACTTCGCCTGTGCGGCCGTGAACTGCGTGCCCGCACCGCCCGGCACGAAGTACCCGGCGGCCACGATCTCGCCCAGCGCCTTGAGCACGCTCTGGACAGCAGGGTGCGACCAGCAGTCCTTGGTCAGGTTCTCGAACCCGTTCTTGACCTCGTCGCCACCCTCCTTGATCGCGGAGTCGACCGCAAGGGTCTGGTAGTAGGTCGCGGCCTCCTTGCCCCAGACGAAGAGGTACTTGCCCTTGGCCTTCGCCTTCGCGCCGAGCTCCTTGGCCTCCTCCCAGGTCTTGGGAGGCGTCCAGCCGTTGTCCTGGAACAGGCTCGCCGAGTACCAGAGCGCGTAGATCGTGAGGACGTAGTTGAGGGCCTTGAACTTGCCGTCGAACGTCCCCGGCACCTTCGCGTTCGGGTAGAGCGTGTCGCCGATCTTCTTGCCCTCGTAGTTGTTCGCCTCGAAGACGTCGTCGAGCTCCTCGAGCTGGTCGAGGATCGTCGTGAAGCCGATCGCGCCCGCGCCCGAGTTGTCGATCAGGTCCGGCGGGTTGCCGCCGACGAAGCGCGGCTGCAGCTGCTGGGCGATCTGGGTGGACGGCGACACCTTGACCTTGAGGCCCTTGGTGTACTTCTCCATCTGCTTGGCCGCGTCCTGGACGTAGTCGTACCCGTAGCCGCCGTTGAAGATGACCGCCTCGGTGCTGGAGTTCGCGGCGACGCCGAACGGGTTCTTCGCCGACTTGGTGCCGCCGCCGCCTCCCCCGTTGCCGCCACCGGTGACGCACGACGCGAGCGTCACGCTGACGGGGACGGCGACGGCCGCCGCGAAGGCGCCGCGCAGGAAGAGACGCCGGTTGAACTGACCGCTGTCATTGGTCATGGTGTCGATGCTGCCTTTCGTTGTTGTGGGTGTGGTGCTGCCGGGTCGGCCGTTGGCTCAGGCTGTGCGGCTGATCCGGTCTCGGTAGAGGTCCTCCAATGCCTTGTTGTGCTCGTCTCCGCCCGGGATGTTGGCCGAGAGGTAGACGGGCGGGGTCTGCCCCGATGCCGCGATGCGGTCGGTGACCGCGATCGTGAGCAGCTGCGCGATGAAGGCGGCGGTGATCGACGAGATCGCGCCGATCTTCGTCTCGCCGACGTCGAGCGTCGCGTCGCCGTACGGCGCCTTGTTGTCGATCACGACATCCGCGATGTCGCGCAGCCGCTTGCCGCTCGGGTGCTTGGGTTCCACGGCCATCGTGTGCTCGAGGCTCGTGACCGCGATCACCTTGTGACCGGTCTCCTTCGCCCTGAGGGCCATGCCGACGATCGACCCGTTGACGCCCGAGTTCGACGCGATGAGGAAGACGTCGTCCGGCCCGATGGGCGAGATGTCGAAGAGCTCGTCGACGATGGAGGGATCGCGTTCGAGCTTGCCGTCGCTCAGGATGTCGGAGGGCCGCGATCCCTGGAGCACGACGTTGCGCAGGGCGATGCGGTTGGTGGGGATCAGGCCGCCGGCGCGACCCGCGATCTCCATCGCGAACGCCTCCGAGTGCCCGGTGCCGAACGCCTGGAGCACTCCCCCGACATTCAGCGCCTCGACCAGGATGTCGATGGCCGGGTCGAGGGCGCCGGCGTCCGCCTCGGCCGTCAACGCGGCGATCCGCGTCTCGGCCTCGTGCCGGAAGTCGTCGTAGAGGGTCATGCCTGCTGCTCCTTGGGTTGGGCCCGTCGACTGCGTGACGACCGGCGGTGCGGGGCGACCGCCGACGCCGACGCCGCGAGGGTCGTCGTCGAGCGGCCGAAGTTCTGCTGCGCCACCAGGAGGTAGAGCAGGTCGAGCACGAAGAGCTGGGAGTGCTTGGCCGACAGGTCGTCGGGCTGCAGGAACTTCTCGTGCGCGAGGGTCACGATGTTCTCGTCGGCCGCCTGTGCCAGCGGGGATTCCGGGGAGCTCGTGATCGCGACCGTGAGCGCGCCGGTGGAGCGTGCGCATTCGATCATCTGGATCGTCTCGTCGGTGCGACCGGTGTTGGAGATGCCGATCGCGACGCAGTGCTCGTTCTGCAGCGAGGCGCTCGTCAGGCCGGAGTGCACCTCGGGCCACGAGTGCGCGTTGATGCCGATCCGGTACAGGCGCAGTTGCATCTCCTCCGCCATCACGCCGCTGCCGCCGATGCCGTACAGGTCGATGTGCTCGCACGTCGCGATCCGGGCCGCGATCCGCTCGAGCTGCTCGAGGTCGATGAACTCGGCCGTCGAGCGCAGCGATCGCGTGTGCGCCGTGAGCAGTGTGCTCATGACCTGGGTCGGCGTGTCGTCCGGGCCGAAGGCGCGGCCGATGTCCTCGCTCCACCGCTCGATGGCGTGCTTGCGGCCCGTGTCGGAGGCCACCGCGACGCGGAACGGGGTGTACCCGGAGTAGCCGATCGTGCGGCAGAAGCGCGTCACGGTCGCGGCCGAGGTGCCGGCCTCCTCGGCGAGTTCGGTGATCGAGAGCCGCAGCGGCGCATCCGGCGCCTCGAGCAGGAGGGCCGCGATCTTGCTCATCGCCTGCGACATGCGCGGAAGGCGGGACTGGATGCGCATCCCGATCGCCGACAGCGTGCCGGCGGACGCCGTCTCCGCGGCGCTGCTGGAGGACTCGGTGGTCACGGTCACTGAAAATCAGTCTCACTTCATCGTGCAATTGACTGAACAGCATTATCAGCGCGCGGGGGCCCGCAATCAAGCACAATCGACTCTCGTGACCGAATTGCTCGCTGTCGACGCCGGCGGGACCTCGACCAGGGCCATCGTCCTGAGCAGCGACGGCAGGTGCCTGGGGTTCGGGACCAGCGGCGCCGGCAATCCCATCTCGTCCGGCCCGGAGCACGTGGCGCACCAGGTGACGACGGCCGTCGGCCGCGCGATGAGGCAGGCCTCGATCACGCAGCTCGACGGGGTCGCGGTGCTCGCGATGGCCGGCTCGCGGGCATCGGCGCCGACCGACTGGATCGCCCCCCGGCTCGTGCAGGCGGGGGTGCGCGGACCGCTCGTCTTCGAGTCGGACCTGCTCGCGACCTTCTGCGCAGGCGCCTGGGAGCCCGACGGCTACGCGGTGGTCGCCGGAACCGGGGCCGCGGCGATCCGGGTGCGCGGCGGGCGGCAGGAGGCGGTGGCCGACGGCATCGGCTGGCTGCTCGGTGACGCCGGGTCCGGCTTCTGGATCGGCCGCCGCGTCGCGCGCGCGGTCGCGGCCCAGCTCGACCGGCGCGGGCCCGCCACGGCGCTCACGGGGGCGCTGCTCGAGTCGCTCGGCATCCCGGCCGACACGACCCCGCTGAGCCCCGCGGGGCGCCCCGAGGCGCTCGGGGCGCTGCTCGAGGCCGTCTATGCCGCCCGGCCCATCGACCTGGCGCGCTTCGCGCCCCTCGTGTTCGAGGTCGGGGACGATCCGGTGGCGAGCGCCATCCGTGCCGACGCGCGGGCTGCGCTGCGCACGTCGCTGCGATCGATCCACCGCCTCGACGTGAGCGGGCCCGTGGTGACCGGCGGCGGGGTGCTGGGGCGTCTGGGTCTCGACGTCGCCGGCCTGGACGGGATGCGCGAGGTCCGCCGGGTGACCGATGGCAGTGCAGGCGCCGCGGTGCTGGCCCTGCGACATCACGGCGTCGCGGTCGACGCTCTCATGTTCGAGCGGGTGCGCACGAGCCTCGAGCTCGTGCGCACGTCATCGCCGCGGGACCCGGTGTCCTAGTCCGCGTGCTCGCCCGTCTCCCAGACCGGCGGGTTCTCCGTCGTGCCCACGACGTGCACCCGCATGTCGTTCGTCGAGCCGGCGATCCCGGGAGGGGATCCGGAGATCACCACGACCTTGTCGCCTTCGGCCACCAGCCCCTCGCCGAGGAGCATCTCGTCCACCTGGCCGAACATGTCATCGGTGCGCACGACCCGGTCGACGAGGTACGACTCGACGCCCCAGGTGAGCGCCATGCGGCGCCGGATGGCCTCCTCGGTCGCGAACGCGCGCAGCGGCACCTTGTGGCGCAGCCGGGACATCCGGCGCGCGGAGTCGCCCGACTCCGTGAAGACGCAGACGAACTTCGCTTGGACGAACTCGGCGACGTCGGCGGCCGCGAGGGTGATCGCGCCCCCCTGGGTGCGCGGCTTCGTGCCGAGCGGCGGGATGCGCTCCAGGCCGTGGTCCTCGGTGGACGCGACGATGCGCGCCATCGTCGCGACCGTGACGACGGGGTACTCGCCGACGCTCGTCTCGCCCGAGAGCATGACGGCATCCGCACCATCGAGCACCGCGTTCGCGACGTCGGAGGTCTCGGCACGCGTGGGCACGGGGCTCGAGATCATCGACTCGAGCATCTGGGTCGCGACGATGACCGGCTTGGCCATCCGGCGCGCCAGTTCGACCGCGCGCTTCTGCACGATCGGCACCGCCTCCAGCGGCAGCTCGACGCCGAGGTCGCCGCGGGCGACCATGATGCTGTCGAAGGCGTCGATGATCTCCTCGAGGTTGTCGACCGCCTGCGGCTTCTCGATCTTGGCGATGACGGGAACGCGGCGCCCCTCCTCGGCCATGATCTCGTGCACCCGGGAGATGTCGGAGGCATCGCGCACGAAGGAGAGCGCGATGTAGTCCGCACCCAGCTTCAGGCCCCAGCGCAGATCGGCCTCGTCCTTGTCCGACAGCGCGGGCACGCTGACCGCGACGCCGGGAAGGTTGATGCCCTTGTTGTTCGAGACAGGCCCCGCGACGATGACCTCGGTGCGCACGCGCACCCCGTCGGTGTCGAGCACCTTGACGCGTACCTTGCCGTCGTCGATGAGCAGGAAGTCACCGGCCTTCACGTCGCCCGGCAGGCCCTTGAAGGTCGTGCTCACGAGCTCCTTCGTGCCGAGGATGTCCTCGGTGGTGATCGTGAAGATGTCGCCCACGGCCAGCTCGTACGGGCCCGACTCGAACTTGCCGAGCCGGATCTTCGGGCCCTGCAGGTCCACGAGCACCGCGACCGGCTTCTTGAGGTCCTCGGCGGCCCGCCGCACGTTGGCGTAGACCTCCTCGTGCACGGCGTAGGTGCCGTGGCTGAGGTTCATGCGGGCGACATCGACCCCCGCCTCGAGGATCGCCCGGATGTTCTCATAGCTCGAGGTGGCGGGCCCCAGAGTGGCGACGATCTTGGCTCGTCTCATGACTTCCTTCGGTGGTGGTGGTGGCGGTGGTGGTGGTGTGAGAGTGCAGCGCGAGCCTAGAGGCTGACCGCACGGTCGCTCGGCCGAACGGGGCTCGGCAGCTCGGTCTCGCCCTCGAGGTAGCGATCGACCGCGGCGGCCGCGGCGCGCCCCTCGGCGATCGCCCACACGATGAGCGACTGACCGCGGCCGGCGTCGCCGGTCACGAAGACGCCCGGCTGGTTGCTCGCGTAGTCCTCGTCGCGGGCGACGTCACCGCGGGGCGTGAACGGCAGGCCGAGCTGGCCCTCCAGCGCGTCGCGCTCGGCACCCGTGAAGCCCATGGCGATGAGCACGAGGTCGGCCGGGATCTCGCGCTCGGTACCCGACTTCGGCACCCGCCGCCCATCGACGTACTCGGTCTCCGCGACCCGCAGGGCGCGCACCTCGCCCGCCCCGTTGCCCAGGAACTCGACGGTGGAGGCCAGATACTGCCGCTCCCCGCCCTCCTCGTGCGCGCTCGAGACCTCGAAGATCTGCGGCATCATCGGCCACGGCTGGTCCTCGGGACGGTCCGACGGCGGCTGGTAGCCGATCGCGAGGTTGGTGACGGTCAGCGCACCCTGCCGGTGCGCGGTGCCGATGCAGTCGGCTCCGGTGTCCCCGCCGCCGATGACGACGACATGCTTGCCCTCCGCCGTGAGCTGCTGGGGCACGACGTCTCCGGCGCCCACCTTGTTCTGCTGCACGAGGTAGTCCATCGCGAAGTGGATGCCGAGCAGGTCGCGCCCCGGGATCGGGATGTCGCGCGGCACCGTCGCCCCGGTCGCGATCACGACGGCGTCGTAGCGCGAGCGCAGCTCACTCCAGGAGATGTCGACGCCGATCTCGACGCCCGCGCGGAACCGGGTGCCCTCCGCCTGCATCTGGTTCAGGCGCTGCTCGACCTGCTTCTTCTCCATCTTGAAGTCCGGGATGCCGTACCGCAGCAGGCCGCCGATCCGGTCGTCGCGCTCGTACACGGCCACGGTGTGCCCCGCCCGGGTCAGCTGCTGCGCGGCCGCGAGCCCCGCAGGCCCAGAACCGACGACGGCGACCGTCTTGCCGGTGAGGCGCTCCGGCGGATGCGGCGCCACCCAGCCGTTGGCCCAGGCCTGATCGATGATCGAGACCTCGACCTGCTTGATCGTCACCGCCGGCTGGTTGATGCCCAGCACACAGCTCGACTCGCACGGCGCGGGGCACAGCCGCCCGGTGAACTCCGGGAAGTTGTTGGTGGCGTGCAGACGCTCGATGGCGGCCCGGCCCTCGTTGCGCCAGGTGAGGTCGTTCCACTCGGGGATCAGGTTGCCGAGCGGGCAGCCGTGGTGGCAGAACGGCACACCGCAGTCCATGCAGCGCCCGGCCTGCCGACGCAGCTGCGCGGGATCCTGCTGCTCGTAGACCTCCTTCCAGTCCATGATGCGGACCGGAACGGGGCGGCGCTTGGGGAGCTCACGCTCCTGCACCTTGAGGAAACCCTTGGGGTCGGCCATCTCAGCCTCCCGTCACTTCGAGGATCTTGCGCCAGGTCGCATCGCCGTCGGGGTCGATCCCCGCATCGAGCGCGTCCTGCCGCGTCTGGAGCACCGCGGCGTAGTCGCGCGGAAGCACTTTGGTGAACCGGGCGACCGCGGCCTCCGGGTCGTCGAGCAGGCGCAGCGCGACGGCGGACTCCGTCTCGACCGCATGCTCGCGCAGCTGGTCGAGCAGGATCTCGGCGTCACCGCCCGCGAGCGGCAGAAGCTCGAGTTCGCCGGCGGCGAGCGCGTCGCGGTTGACCCGCTCCGGCTTGAGGTCGAGCACGTACGCCGTGCCGCCCGACATCCCGGCGCCGAGGTTGCGCCCCGTGCCGCCCAGGATGATCGCGAGCCCGCCCGTCATGTACTCGAGCGCGTGGTCGCCCACACCCTCCACGACCGCCGTCGCCCCGGAGTTGCGCACGAGGAATCGCTCCCCCACGACGCCGCGCAGGAACATGCTGCCCTGCGTCGCCCCGTAGCCGATCACGTTGCCGGCGATGACGTTGCGCTCGGCCGCGAAGAGGGCGCCGCGCGGCGGGCGGATCACGATCCGGCCGCCCGAGAGCCCCTTGCCCACGTAGTCGTTGCTGTCACCCTCGAGCCGCAGCGTGATCCCGCTCGGCAGGAAGGCGCCGAGCGACTGCCCGGCCGATCCGTGCAGCGCGATCTCGATCGTGCCCTCGGGCAGCCCGTGCTCGCCGTGGCGCTTCGTGACCTCGTGCCCCAGCATGGTGCCGACGGCGCGTTCCGTGTTGCGGATCTCGAGATCCAGCTCGACGTGGTCGCCGTGCTCGAGCGCGGCGGCCGCCTTCGCGATGAGGGCGCGGTCGAAGTGCTTGTCGAGTTCGTGCTCCTGGCCGCGGCCGTTGCGCCGCGGCTCGTCGTCGGCGAAGTCCGGACCGACCAGGATCGGCGTCAGGTCGAGGCCGTCGGCCTTCCAGTGCCGGATCGCGCGATCGACGTCGAGCAGTTCGGCGTGACCGATGGCCTCCTCGATCGAGCGGAACCCGAGTTCGGCGAGGTACTCCCGCACCTCCTGCGCCAGGAACTCGAAGAACGTCTCGACGAACTCGGGCTTGCCGCTGAACCGGGCCCGCAGCACCGGGTTCTGCGTGGCAACGCCTACCGGGCAGGTGTCGAGGTGGCAGACCCGCATGAGGATGCAGCCGGAGACGACGAGCGGCGCGGTCGCGAAGCCGAACTCCTCCGCACCGAGCAGCGCCGCCACGATGACGTCGCGGCCCGTCTTCATCTGGCCGTCCACCTGCACGACCACGCGATCGCGCATCCCGTTGAGCATGAGCGTCTGCTGCGTCTCCGCCAGGCCGATCTCCCACGGCGTTCCGGCGTGCTTGAGCGAGTTGAGCGGGCTGGCACCCGTGCCGCCGTCATGGCCCGAGACGAGCACGACGTCCGCGAGGGCCTTCGTCACGCCGGCCGCGACCGCACCGATCCCGGATTGCGACACGAGCTTGACGTGCACGCGCGCCTCGGGGTTCGCCCGCTTGAGGTCGAAGATCAGCTGCTTGAGGTCCTCGATCGAGTAGATGTCGTGGTGCGGCGGGGGTGAGATGAGACCGACGCCGGCGGTCGAGTGCCGGGTGCGCGCGATCCACGGATACACCTTGGCCGCCATCAGCTGGCCGCCCTCGCCGGGCTTGGCGCCCTGCGCCATCTTGATCTGGATGTCGGTGGCGTTGGTGAGGTACATGCTCGTCACGCCGAACCGGCCGCTCGCCACCTGCTTGATGCGACTGCGGCGTTCGGGGTCGACGAGGCGCTCGACATCCTCACCGCCCTCCCCGGTGTTGCTGCGCCCGCCGAGGCGGTTCATCGCGATCGCCAGCGTCTCGTGGGCCTCCTGCGAGATGGAGCCGTAGCTCATCGCGCCCGTGTTGAACCGCGCGATGATCGAGCTGATCGACTCGACCTCGTCCAGCGGCACCGCCGGGCGCGCTCCGGTGCGCAGGCCGAACAGACCGCGCAGGGTCATGAGGTTCTCGGCCTGCGCGTCGATGCGACGGGTGTAGTCGCGGAAGATGTCGTAGCGCCGCGCCCGGGTCGAATGCTGCAGGCGGAACACGGTCTCCGGGTTGAACAGGTGCGGAGGCCCCTCGCGGCGCCACTGGTACTCGCCGCCCGTCTGCAGGCGCTCGTGGGCGACGATCGCCCCGTCCTCCGGGTAGGCGGCCCGGTGGCGGGCGGCGTTCTCCGCCGCGATCACCTCGAGGCCGACACCGCCCAGCAGGCTCGTCGTGCCGGTGAAGTACTGGTCGACGAACTCCTGGCTGAGCCCGACCGCCTCGAACGCCTGGGCGCCCGCATAGGAGCCCACGACCGAGATGCCCATCTTGGACATGATCTTGAGCACGCCCTTGCCGAGCCCCTTGATGAGGTTCTTGACGGCCTTCTCGGGGCCGACACCGGTGAGGATGCCGCTCACCACCGCCTGCTCGGCGGTCTCCATCGCGAGGTACGGGTTGATCGCCGACGCGCCGTAGCCGATCAGCAGGGCCGCGTGGTGGACCTCGCGCACGTCGCCGGCCTCGACGACCAGCCCGGCCTTCATCCGGGTCTCCTGCCGGATGAGGTGGTGGTGGACGGCGGCGAGCATGAGCAGCGACGGGATCGGTGCGAGGTCCGCGTTGGAGTCGCGATCGCTCAGCACGAGGAACTGCGCGCCCTCCTCGATCGCCTGGTCGGCCTCCGCGCACATCGCGTCGAGCCGCTCGGCGAGCCCCGCGGTGCCGTCGGCGACGCGATACAGACCCTTGATCACGCGCGCGAGCCGGCGGCCGCCCTCGGTCTGGAAGTGCTGCACCTTGGCGAGCTCGTCGTTGTCGATGACGGGGAAGTCGAGCACGATCTGCTTCGCGTGCTCCGGGCCGGCGTCGAGCAGGTTGCGCTCGGGGCCCAGGCCCAGCTTCATGCTCGTCACGACCTCCTCGCGGATCGAGTCGAGCGGCGGGTTGGTGACCTGGGCGAACGCCTGGGTGAAGTAATCGAAGAGCAGGCGCGGGCGCTCACTGAGCACTGCGATGGGCGTGTCGGACCCCATCGCACCGAGCGGTTCGGCACCGGTGCGCGCCATCGGCGTGATGAGGATGCGCACCTCCTCCTCCGTGTAGCCGAAGGTGCGCTGGCGGCGCGTCACCGACGCCGGGGTGTGCGTCACGTGCTCGCGCTCCGGGAGGTCCGCCATGCGGATCCGGCCCTGGTCGAGCCACTCGCCCCACGGTTCGGCCGCGGCGAGCTCGCCCTTGATCTCGTCGTCCTCGACGATCCGTCCCGCGACGGTGTCGACGAGGAACATCTTGCCGGGCCGCAGCCGGCCCTTGCGCACGATGCGGTCGGGCGGGAAGTCGAGCACCCCGACCTCGCTCGCCAGCACGACGAGCCCGTCGTCGGTGACCACGAACCGCCCGGGGCGCAGACCGTTGCGGTCGAGGGTCGCTCCCACGAGTGAGCCGTCGGTGAACACCAGGGCGGCCGGACCGTCCCAGGGCTCCATGAGCATCGAGTGGAATTCGTAGAACGCACGGCGCCGCGGCTCGAGGTCGACCTGGTTCTCCCAGGCCTCCGGCACCATCATCATGATCGCGTGCGGCAGGGACCGACCGGCGAGGGTCAGCAGCTCGACGACCTCGTCGAAGGACGCCGAGTCGCTCGCGCCCTCGCTCACGATCGGGAACAGCGGCCGCAGGTCGCCCAGCGCCTCCGACTCGAGCTGGCTCTGGCGTGCGCGCATCCAGTTGCGGTTGCCCTGCACGGTGTTGATCTCGCCGTTGTGGGCGATCATGCGGAACGGCTGCGCAAGCGGCCACGACGGGAAGGTGTTCGTCGAGTACCGCGAGTGCACGAGCGCCAGCCGCGACGCGAATCGCTCGTCGCTGAGGTCGGGGTAGAACGGCTCCAGCTGGAGAGTCGTCACCATGCCCTTGTAGACGAGGGTGCGTGACGACAGCGACGGGAAGTAGGCGCCCAGCTCCCGCTCGGCGCGCTTGCGCAACCGGAAGGTCTGGCGGTCGAGCACGATCCCCGACACCGGCAGGTCGCGCTCGTCGAGGCGGCGGGATGCCAGGAACACCTGCTCGAAGACGGGCATCGCCTCGCGAGCGAGGTGTCCGAGGTGCGACGGGTCGGTCGGCACGACGCGCCAGCCGAGCACGTCGAGCTCCTCCTCGCCGGCGATCCGCTCGAGCTGCGCCTTCTGAGCGGCGCGCTCCGCGTCGTCGACGGGCAGGAACGCCATGCCCACCGCGTAGCGCCCCGCCGCGGGGAGATCGAACGACGCGACGGCGCGCAGGAAGGCATCCGGCATCTGCGTCACGATGCCCGCGCCGTCGCCGGTGCCCGCATCGGAGCCGACCGCACCGCGGTGCTCCAGGTGCCGCAGCGCCTCCAGCGCCTGCATCACGATGTCGTGCCCGGCCGTGCCGCGCAGCGTCGCGACCATGGCCAGACCGCAGGCGTCGCGCTCATGGCGCGGGTCGTACAGCCCCTGGGCATGCGGGACCATGCTGAAAGCCGACATGGCTACCGTCCTCACGATGGTGCGGTGGTCAGGACGTCAGCGGCCCGACGGATTCGGGAGTCCGCATGCGGTGGCGGACGGGTTACGAAACGGGGGCTGCGCTTGTGGCGGGCGCCTTCTCGGTCTCGGCGTCGTCATCGTCGTCCGAGTAGGTGTCCTCGGATTCTACCTGATCCTCCGGAGTCCACTGCCGCCCCGGGTGGTAGACGCTCGGCTCGATGCCCGGATGGCGCCGGGTCTGCACGACGATGATCACCAGTCCGAGCACGATCGCACCGATCGCGCCCCACACGTTGTCGCGGATCCCGAGGAAGGTCTGGCTCGGGTCGATGCGGATGTTCTCCATCCAGCTGCGCACGGCGCCGTACCAGATCAGGTACAGGCCGAGCACCTTGCCCCACTGCCAGAACGGGCTGCTCACCCACTGCCCGCTGCGGCGGCGATGCGTGATGACCATGATGACGCCGAAGCCGATGACGTTCAGGATCATCTCGTACAGGAACGTCGGCTGGAACAGCGTGCCGTCGGGCAGCCCGACCGGGATCGCGGGGTTGGGGCTGTCGATCTTGAGGCCCCACGGCGCGTCGGTCGGCAGGCCGAAGAGCTCCTGGTTGAAGTAGTTGCCGAGCCGCCCGAGCGCCTGCGCGAGCAGGAGCGTCGGCGCGAGCGCGTCGGCGACGCTCCAGAACCGGAGGCCGGCGATGCGGCAGCCGATGAACACGCCGAGCGCGCCGCCGAGCAGCGCGCCGAAGATGGCGTCGCCGCCGTCCCAGATGTTCCAGATCGCGCCCGGCTGGGTCGGATTCCAGGTGTTCTTGCCCGGACCGAAGTAGTCGTCGATGTGGGTGACGACGTGCCACCCGCGCGCCACGATGATGCCGAGCGCGATCGTCCACAGCGAGATGTCGATGATGATCCACGGCTCGCCGCCCCGGCGGGTCAGCCGGTAGTTCGTCAGCACGATCGACACGATGATCCCGACGAGGATGATGAGCGCGTAGAAGTGCACCGGCAGCGTCCACGAGGCCGGCCAGGCGGGCAGCCAGGAGTGGATCCAGGTGCCCACGTAGTAGACGCTCCACGACGGAGGCGGGCTCGGGATGCTCGTCAGGATCACGATGCAGAACCTTACCGGTCCGTGCCCTGAGCCAATTCCGCAGCGGTCCGGGCGAGGCCGGAGACGCCGTGCTCGGCGAGGGCGGTGACGAGGGCGGAGCCGACGATGGCTCCGTCGGCGTAGCCGAGCACCTCGGCCACCTGGCCGGGCGTCGAGATGCCGATCCCGACGCACGCCGGGATGGTGTCGGGGCCGGTCGCCCCGGCGGTACGGAGACGGCCGACGAGCGTGCGCGCGGCGGCGTCCACGTCCTGCCGCGCGCCGGTGATGCCCATCGTCGAGACGGCGTAGACGAAGCCGCGGCTCGACCGCACCGTCTCACGGAGACGCTCGTCGCTCGAGGTGGGCGCGGCGAGGAAGACGCGGGCGAGGTCCTGCTGCTCGCTCGTCGCGATCCAGTCGGCGGCGGCATCCGGCGTGATGTCCGGGGTGATGAGCCCGGCACCGCCGGCGTCGCGCAGATCGCGCGCGAAGCGGTCGACGCCGTACTGCACCACCGGGTTCCAGTACGTCATGACGAGGGTCGGCACCTCGACCCGGCCGCGGATCGCCTCGACGGCCGCGAACACGTCGCGCACCCGGAAGCCGGCCTGCAGGGCCGCCTGCGTCGCCTTCTGGATGGCGAGACCGTCCATGACCGGGTCGGAGTAGGGCAGCCCGAGCTCGAGCACGCCGACACCGTTCTCGACCAACGCGATGGCCGCGTCGATGCTCGTCTCCAGGTCGGGGAAGCCGATCGGGAGGTAGCCGATGAGGGCCCGATCGGGGATCGTGGCCGCCCCGGCGGTCGCGTCGGCGCTCACTCCTGCGTCGCCCCCTCGTCGAAGAGCCCGAACCAGCGGCCCGCCGTCTGCACGTCCTTGTCGCCGCGTCCGCTCAGGTTGACCAGCAGCACGGCGTCGGGGCCGAGCTCGCGCCCCACGCGCAGGGCACCGGCGAGGGCGTGCGCCGACTCGATCGCCGGGATGATGCCCTCGGTGCGACTGAGCAGCCGCAGCGCCTCCATGGCCTCGTCGTCGCTCGCCGGCAGGTACTGGGCCCGCCCGATGTCGTGCAGGTAGGCGTGCTCGGGGCCGACTCCCGGGTAGTCCAGGCCCGCCGAGATCGAGTGCGACTCGACGGTCTGACCGTCCTCGTCCTGCAGCAGGTAGCTGCGGGCGCCGTGCAGGATGCCGGGGCGGCCCTTCTCGATCGATGCGGCGTGCCGCAGGGTGTCGATCCCGTCGCCCGCGGCCTCGAAGCCGATCAGGCGCACGTCCGCGTCGTCGAGGAAGGCGTCGAAGATGCCGATCGCGTTCGAGCCGCCGCCGACGCAGGCCAGCACGGCATCCGGCAGCCGGCCGATGCGATCCAGCAGCTGCTGGCGCGCCTCGCGGCCGATGACGCTCTGGAAGTCGCGCACCATCGCCGGGAACGGGTGCGGTCCGGCGGCCGTGCCGAACACGTAGTTGGTCGTCTCGACCGAGGTCACCCACTCGCGGTAGGCCTCGTTGATCGCGTCCTTGAGGGTGCGGGAGCCGGTCGTCACCGAGACCACCTCGGCGCCGAGCAGCCGCATCCGGGCGACGTTGAGCGCCTGGCGCTGCGTGTCGACCTCGCCCATGAAGATCGTGCACTCCATGCCGAACAGGGCCGCCGCGGTCGCCGTGGCGACGCCGTGCTGGCCCGCTCCGGTCTCGGCGATGACGCGCTTCTTGCCGATGCGGCGGGTGAGCAGGGTCTGGCCGAGCACGTTGTTGATCTTGTGCGAGCCGGTGTGGTTCAGGTCCTCCCGTTTGAGGAAGACCCGCGCGCCCCCGGCGCGCTCCGCGAAGCGCGGAGCCTCGGTCAGGATCGACGGCCGGCCGCTGTAGTCGCGGTGCAGGGCCGCGAGCTCCGCCTGGAACTCCGGGTCGGACCGGGCGGCCTCGTACGCCGCCGCGAGCTCGTCGATGGCCGCGATGAGCGACTCGGGCATGAACCGGCCGCCGTACTCGCCGAAGAACGGGCCGGGGAGCTGCTGCAGCGACGTCATCGGCGGAACGCCTCGATCGCGGCGACCGGGTCGTCACCGGTCACGAGCGCCTCGCCGGCCAGGACGACATCGGCGCCCGCCGCGCGGTAGTGCGCGACGTCCGCGGGCTCCCGCACGGCCGACTCGGCGACCCGGATGACGCCCGAGGGGATCGCGTCGGCCAGCGACCCGAACAGCTCGCGGTCGAGCTCGAACGTCGCCAGGTCGCGCGCGTTCACGCCCACCACCTGGGCGCCCACGTCCAGCGCCCGCTGCACCTCGTCGGCGGAGTGGGTCTCGACCAGGGCCGTCATGCCGAGCTGGTGGACGAGCGCGTGCAGCGCGAGCAGCTGCTGCTGCTCGAGAGCGGCGACGATGAGCAGCACGAGGTCGGCGCCGGCGGCCCGCGCCTCGAGCACCTGATAGGGCTCGGTGACGAAGTCCTTGCGCAGCACGGGGATCTCGACGGCGGCGCGCACCTGCTCGAGATCGGCCAGGGAGCCGTGGAACCGCCGCTGCTCGGTCAGCACGCTGATCGCGCTGGCACCGCCGGTCTGGTACGAGACGGCGAGGGCGGCCGGCTCCGTGATGGCCGCGAGCGGACCGCGGGACGGCGATGCGCGCTTGATCTCGGCGATGATCTTCACGCGATCGCTCGGGGCGAGGGCGGCCACCGCGTCGAGTGCGGGGGGCGCGTCGAGGGCGTCGCGCTCGACCTGCTCGAGCGGACGATCGACTCGGCGCGCCGCCGCATCCTCGCGGGCGCCGGCGACGAGGTCGTCGAGCACGCTAGTCGTGCGCCTTCGAGGTCGTGCGCGACCCGTGCACGCCGTAGCCGAGCTTGGCGAGGATGCCGCCGACGATCGCGCCGACCAGCACGAGCCCGGCGAACGACCAGACGAGCCACGGGATGTCGAACCAGAACGCGAACGTGCCGCCCGCGATCGCGATCAGCATGATGATGACGGCCACCCAGGCGGCCGGCGAGTTGCCGTGACCCGGGTCGGTCTGACTGTGGTCGCTCACTCCGCGTGTCTCCTCGTGTCGTGCATGGTCAGTCTATGGGCTCGGCCGGGTCGGATCGTCGCCCTCGCTCAGGGCGTCCCACTCCCGGACCGGATCGAGGTCGGGCTCCGCGGAACCGGCACCGGCCCCGGGGGTCGCCCGGGTGCGGCTGAAGCGGCGACCGCTCCGCGGCCAGGAACGGACCGTGATCGCCAGGAACAGGCCGCAGAGCACCATGAGGCACCCCCCGACGATCGCCACGACCGGCCAGCCGGTCGCCGCGACATCGCCCGCGTACGCCGCCGTCGAGCCCGACAGACCGGTCGCCTTCGTGATCGAGGGCGCCGACGCGACGAGCGGGTTCGCGAGCGCGAACGAGGTCACCGTGATGACGCCCACTCCGAGGAGCGCCTCCAGCAGGGCCAGGATGATCCGGAACGCCGGGCCGGCCAGCGCGAGCGCCAGCACGAGGGCGAGCGACGCGAGCGCGAGCGCGGGCAGCGCGGCGCCCGCGACGTCGCCGCCGATGTCGAGCGCGTGCGGGGCGAGCGCGATCCGGAACCAGGTCTGCGACCAGGCCAGGAACTCCAGGCCCGCGAGCAGCGCGACGACGGCCAGCGAGACGCCGCGCAGCCGCGCCGGACTCACGGCGTTCCGATCGCGGGCTCGAGCGGGTCGACGTCGAAGCAGGCGTGCGCGCCCGTGTGGCAGGCCGGCCCGAGCTGTTCGACCTGCACGAGCAGGGTGTCGCCGTCGCAGTCGAGTGCCGCGCCCTTGACGTACTGACGGTGGCCGCTCGTGTCGCCCTTGCGCCAGTACTCCTGGCGGCTGCGCGACCAGAACGTCACACGCCCCTCGGTGAGGGTGCGGCGCAACGCCTCCGCGTCCATGTAGCCCAGCATGAGCACCTCGCGGCTGTCGTGCTGCTGGATGATCGCGGGCAGCAGACCGTCCGCGTTGAAGACCGCGCGGCTCACGACCTCGTCGACATCGGTCATCGGACCGTCACTCCCTCCGCGCGCAACGCGCCCTTCACCTGTCCGACGCTGAGCAGGCCGTCGTGGAACACGGATGCCGCGAGCACGGCGTCCGCCCCCGCCGCGACCGCGGGCGCGAAGTGCTCGAGCGCGCCGGCTCCCCCGCTCGCGACCACCGGCACGGGGCTGATCTCCCGGATCGCGGCGACGAGCTCGAGGTCGAAGCCCTGCTTCGTGCCGTCGGCGTCGATCGAATTGACCAGCAGCTCCCCCGCGCCTCGCTGGATCGCCTCGCGAGCCCACGCGATCGCATCCAGCTCGGTCTCGGTGCGGCCACCGTGCGTCGTGACGACGAAGCCGGACGGGTACCGTTCTCTCCCCGCGGGGGCGCTCCTCTTCACATCCAGGCTCAGCACGAGCACCTGCGCGCCGAAGCGGGTCGCGATCTCGTCGACGAGGTCCGGTCGGGCGATCGCGGCGCTGTTCACGCCGACCTTGTCCGCTCCCACCGCGAGCAGCCGCACGACGTCGTCGACGGTGCGCACGCCGCCACCGACGGTGAGGGGGATGAACACCTGCTCCGCCGTCGCCGTCACCGTCGCGTACATGGTCGCGCGGTCCTCGATCGTGGCCGTGACGTCGAGGAAGGTGATCTCGTCGGCGCCCTGGGCGTAGTACAGCCGCGCCAGCTCCACCGGGTCGCCCGCGTCGCGCAGGTTCAGGAAGTTGACGCCCTTGACGACGCGGCCCGCCGCGACGTCGAGGCACGGGATGACGCGGGTGGCAACATCGGATCCGGTCATATCCGTGCCGCGTGGATCGCGCTCACCAGGATGGCGCGGGCACCCAGCTCGTAGAGCCGGTCCATGATCTGGTTCGTCTCCGCGCGCGGCACCATGACCCGCACGGCGACCCAGCCGCCGTCGCGCAGCGGCGACACCGTGGGCGACTCGAAGCCCGGCGCCACGGCGGTCGCCTGGTCGATCAGCTCGGCCGGGAGGTCGTAGTCCATGAGCACGTAGCGATGAGCGACGATGACGCCCTGCAGGCGACGGCGCAGCGTCGTCAGGCCCTCCGGGTCGCCGTTCGCGATCAGGACCGCGTTCGACTCCAGGATGACCGGGCCGAAGATCTCGAGGCCCTGCTTGCGCAACGTCGTGCCGGTCTCCACGACGTCGGCCACGGCGTCCGCGACGCCGAGCCGCACCGCGGACTCCACCGCGCCGTCCAGGCGCACGACCGTCGCGCTGACGCCGTGACGGGCCAGGAAGTCGCTCACCAGGCCGTCGTAGCTCGTCGCGACGCGCACGCCCTCGAGGTCGGGGAGCCCGCCGAAGCGGTCGGGCGGGCCGGCGAAGCGGAACGTCGAGGAGCCGAAATCGAGCACGTCGACCTCGGTGGCGCCGGAGTGCGAGTCGAGCAGCAGGTCGCGGCCGGTGATCCCGACGTCCAACGCGCCCGAGCCGACATAGGTCGCGATGTCGCGCGGACGCAGGTAGAAGAACTCGACGTCGTTGCGCGGGTCCGCGACGATGAGCTCCTTGGGGTCGCGGCGGCCGGAGTAGCCGGCCTCGGCCAGCATGGCCCCCGCGGTCTCGGAGAGGGTGCCCTTGTTGGGCACGGCGATGCGCAGCATGGGGATGAGATCCTTCGGGTCGTCGGGTGGGCGGCGGGATCTCAGAGATGTCGGTAGACGTCCGCGGGCGTCAGGCCCTTCGCGAGCAGCAGCACCTGCAGGTGGTACAGCAGCTGCGACACCTCGAGCGCGGTGGCCTCGTCGGTCTCGTGCTCGGCCGCCATCCACACCTCGGCGGCCTCCTCGACGATCTTCTTGCCGATCGCGTGGATGCCCGCATCGAGCTCAGCGACCGTGCGCGACCCCTCGGGGCGCGCCGCCGCCTTCTCGCCGAGCTCGGCGAACAGCTCGTCGAAGGTCTTCACGCCCTCAAGGCTACCGACTACCGCACGCCCAGGAGATCGATGACGAACACGAGGGTCCGCCCGGAGAGCCGGTGACCGCCGCCCGCGGGGCCGTAGGCCCAGGCCGGTGGGCAGACGAGCTGCCGGCGGCCGCCGACCCGCATGCCGGGGATGCCCTCCTGCCACCCGCGGACGAGGCCGGCGAGCGGGAACTCGATCGACTCGCCGCGGTCCCAGCTGGCGTCGAACTGCTCGCCGGTCTCGAAGTCGACGCCCACGTAGTGCACGTCGACGCGCGCACCGGGCGTCGCCTCGGGTCCGTCGCCGACGACGAGGTCGGTGATGACGAGCTCGGTCGGGGCCGGGCCCTCGATGAAGTCGATCTCGGGCTTGGTCATGTCTGCCATGGGTCCATTCAAGCCCATGCTCCGACCGGCCCGGTCGAGTGCGTCGAGCAGGTCGGCGAGGGCCTCCGGGTAGATCGTCTCGGTGCTCGTCCGCAGCTCGGCCGTGGTCCACCACCGCATCTCGTCCTGCGCCCCGCGCTCCAGGTCGGTCCATCCGGAGCGGTCGGGCTCGAAGCGCGCGACCCGGATCGCGTAATACACCTCGTGCTGGCGCAGCACCATGCCGTTCCAGCCGAATTCGGCGTCGCGGCGCCACACCACGGGCCCGAGCGGCACGCCCGTGAGGCCGGTCTCCTCGGTCAGCTCGCGGGTCGCGGCCTCCTCGTCGCTCTCCCCCGGCTCGACACCGCCGCCCGGCGTGGTCCACCAGGAGCCGCCCGCCTCCTCGAGCGGGTCATGGCCGTGGATGAGCAGGATCGCCCCGTCGTCGTCGCGCAGCAGGATCCGCGCCGCATTGCGGTCGATCGGCTCGGTCATGCCGCGGCGGCCGCCGCGCGCAGGGCGCCGATCGCGGCCGCCGGATCCTCGGCGCCGTAGACGCTCGATCCCGCGACGAACGTGTCCGCGCCCGCCGCCGCCGCACGGGCGATGGTCCCAGCCGAGATGCCGCCGTCGACCTGCAGCCAGGTGCCGGTGCCGGCGGCGTCGATCGCCGCACGCACGGCGCGGATCTTGCCGAGCATGTCGTCCATGAATCCCTGCCCGCCGAAACCCGGCTCCACGGTCATGACGAGCACCTGGTCGTAGGCGTCCAGGTGCGCGATCACCTCGTCGGCCGGCGTGCCGGGCTTGAGCGCGATGCCCGCACGGGATCCGGCCGCGCGCAGCCGCGCGGCCAGTGCGAGCGGGTCGTCCGTCGCCTCCGCGTGGAAGGTCACCGAGAACGCGCCGAGCTCCGCGTATCCGGGAGCCCAGCGGTCGGCATCCGTGATCATGAGGTGCACGTCGAGCGGCACGGGCGAGACGGCCTGCACCCGCCGCACCATCTCGGGGCCGAAGGTCAGGTTCGGCACGAAGTGGTTGTCCATGACGTCGACGTGCACGGCGTCCGCGGTCGCGATCCGCTGCAGCTCCGCCTCCATGTTGACGAAGTCGGCGGAGAGGATGCTCGGCTCGATCCGCACGCTCACGCCTCGACCCTACGGCGCCGGGACGGCGCGCATCAGGCAGCGCGCAGCAGTTGGATGAACATCGCGTCGGTGCCGTGCCGGTGCGGCCAGAGCTGGGCGCTCGGCGACGCGGGCAGGCCGAGGTCGCGGGTCGCGATGCCGGCGAGAACGGCGGGGGTGTCGACGGCCCGCAGCCCCGGATGCCGGCCCAGCACCGCCGCGACCTGCTCGCGCGTCTCCGCGGGATGCGGCGAGCACGTGACGTAGGCCAGCAGCCCGCCGGGACCCAGCGCGACGACGGCGGCATCCAGCAACGCCGCCTGCAGCGGGACGAGCTCGGCGAGGTCGGACGGCTGCTTGCGCCAGCGCGCCTCGGGGCGACGGCGGAGCGCGCCGAGGCCCGTGCACGGCGCGTCGAGCAGGATCCGGTCGTACTCCCCCGGATGGTCCCGGCCGAACGCGACCGCGTCGCCCTCGTGCACGACCGGCGGCGGATCGAACACCTCCAGCGCGCGGCGCACGAGCCCGGCGCGGGCCGGGATGAGCTCGTTCGCCTCGAGGACGGCTCCCCCGAGGCGTGCCTCGGCCGCGAGCAGTGCGGCCTTGCCGCCCGGGCCGGCGCACAGATCGAGCCAGCGCTCCCCCGGGGAGATCGGACGGGCGCGGCTCAGCGCGAGCGCCGCGAGCTGCGAGCCCTCGTCCTGCACCCGGGCGCGGCCGGATGCGATCGGCGGCAACGCGGCCGGGTCGCCGCCGGGCGACGCGGCCGCCACGGGCGAGACGCCTCCCGGAGCACCGAGTTCCGCCGGCTCGGCGAGTCCCGGCAGCGCCACCAGCGCGACCCGCGGGGCGACGTTGTCGGCGGCCAGCAGCTCCGGCAGCTCCGCGGCGGCGTCCTCGGCCGCCAGCGCGGCGCGGAACGCCTCGACCACCCAGGTCGGGTGCGCGGACTCGGCCGCGAGCAGCTCGTCGCCATCGAGCCCCGCGAGAACGCGCGCGCGCCACTGATCCGGGGTCGACCGGGAGACCGTGCGCAGCACGCCGTTCGCGAACCCGGTCGCCCGCTTCCGGCCCGCGGCCGTGACGAGCGACACCGATTCGTCGACCGCCGCGTGGGCGGGAACCCGCATCCCGAGCAGCTGCCGCACCCCGAGCCGCAGCGCGTCGAGCACCTCCGGGTCGATCTTCTCCACGGGCCGTCCCGCCGCCAGCGCGATGACGCGATCGTCGTAGCCCTGCATCCGCAGTGCGCCGTAGCTGAGCTCGGTCGCGAGCGCGGCATCCGCCGGCGAGAGCCGAGCCTGACGGATCCGCGAGGGCAGCAGGAGGTTCGCGTACGCGTCCCCGTCGTGCACGGCGCGCAGCACACCGTACGCGACGCGTCGCGCGGGGCTGATGCTCACGAGACGCGGTCCCGAGCCCCGGCCGGGCGGCCGCGCCACCAGTCGGCGGCCGGCATCGGGCGCCGTCCCGCGGGTTGGACGAGCACGAGCTCGACGGGCTCGCCGCCGGTGCCCACCAGCACGCGTCCCTCGCGCACGGCCAGCGCGCCGGGCTCCAGCGGCGTGACGCCGCGGGCCGGCACCGCATCGAGGATCTTCAGCCGCTGGCCGTCCAGTTCCGTGAACGCTCCCGGCTCCGGCGTGACGCCGCGGATGCGGGCGTCCACTTCGTCGGCGTCGGCGCTCCAGTCGACCCGGGCGTCGTCGATCGTGAGCTTGGGCGCGAGGGTGAGCTCGCCGTCCTGTTCGACCGCGACCGCGGTGCCGGAGGCCAGTTCATCGACGACCTCGACCAGCAGCTCCGCGCCCTCCGCGGCCAGCGCATCCAGCAGATGCCCCGCCGTCTCACGGGCACCGATCGGGCGGCGCTGCATCGCGAAGACCGGGCCGGCATCCAGTTCCGGCACGAGCTGGAAGACCGCCGCCCCGGTCTCCCGGTCACCGGCCATCACGGCGCGCTGGACGGGCGCCGCCCCGCGCCACCGCGGCAGGAGCGAGAAGTGCAGGTTGATCCAGCCGAGCCGCGGGGCCGACAGCAGCGGCTCGCGGATCAGCCCGCCGTAGGCCACCACGACGCCCAGGTCGGCTCGCAGGGCGATCAGGCGCTCGGTCACCGCCGCCAGTCGATTGGCCTTGACGACGGGGATGCCGTGCTCCGCCGCGAGGTCGGCGACCGGGGTCGGTGTCAGCACCCGCTTGCGCCCGAGCGGTGCGTCCTCCCGGGTGACGACCGCGACGACCTCGTGCGGTCCGGCGATCAGGGCCCGCAACGAGGGGACCGCGGCGGCCGGACTCCCGGCGAACACGACCCGCAACGACTGCACTCCTCGACGCTAGCGGTCACCGCGGCTCGCGACCGGCACCCGGTCACTCGGCGAACGGGTCCGGATCGTCCAGGCGCACCTTGAGCGGGAGCGGCTGCCGCCCCCGGCGCGGTGCCCCGGGGGTCGGCTTGCGCCGGGCCGTCGCCTGCCGGATGACCTCGGCACGCAGCGCGGCGGCGACGGCCGCTCCGTGCGCGTAGTCGAAGCGGATGATCGAGCGTGCGGCGTCCCCATCGGCCGTCGTGCCCACCACCTCGGCGCCCTCGGGAAGGGCCGCACCCCCGGCCGCCACGGCGTCGGGCCGGCCCTGCAGCGTCGCCATCCGCACCGCGGGCGGGAACCGCAGGGCGCGCCGGTCGGCGAGCTCGGCTCGAGCGTATGCGGCGGTGTCGCCGGTGACCATCGCGGTCGCGAGGGCGCCGCCGACGCCGACGAGCACGACCCGGGCGTCGTCGGCGGCCAGGGCGCTCGCCGCGGTCCACCAGCGCAGCACGTCCTCCCCGATGCGCAGACTCGCGCGAGCCACCATCCGGTCGCCGTCGAGCAGCAGCACCGCGCGGTAGCCCCCCGCGGCGATCGGCTCGGCGCCGCGGGTCGCGATGACGATCGCGGGCTCGGGGCCCACCTCGCGCACCGTCCGCTCGCCGTCGGCGATGACGATCCGGATGCCGGGGAACGCGCGTCCGAGATCCTCCGCCGTGCGGGTGGCACCGGCCCCGCTCGGCCGCAGCCGGGTGCCGCCGCAGGTCGCGCACGCCCACGCGGCATCCGGCGAACCGCACCACCCGCAGGACGGCACGCCGCCCGCCCGCGCCTGCCGGAGCGGACCGCCGCAGCGGCGGCACCGCGCCGCCTCGCCGCACTCGGCGCAGCGCAGCCCCGGCGCGTAGCCGGGCCGCGCGACCTGCACGAGGACCGGGCCGCGGCGCGCCGCCTCGGACGCCTCGCGCCAGGCGACCGAAGGGATCCGCGCCCGGGCCGCGAGCCGGTCCCGCGCATCGATGTTGGCGGTCGGGATCACGTGCGGCCGCGACAGGCGCGCCGGCGCCGCGTCGCGCACCCAGCCGACCTCGACGAGCCGTTCGACGTCGGTCGTGCGCGTGTGGCCGGCGAGCACGAGCGCCGATCCCTGCTGCTCCTGCCGGATCAGGGCCGCATCCCGCGCGTGCACGTACGGCGCGAGCGGCTCGCCGAGCAGCGGGTCGCCGTCGTCCCAGACCACGATGAGCCCGAGCCGGGCGGCCGGCGCGTAGATCGCCCCCCGGGTGCCGAAGACCACCGCGGGCGCCGCCTCCATGGCCCGCAGCAGACCGCGGTACCGCTCCGGATTGCTGAGGGCGGCATCCCAGCGCACCCGCGCCGAGGCGGGCACGAGCGGCGCGAGCGCGGCCGCGAACTGATCCTCGTCGCGGTAGTCGGGCAGGACGACGATCGCCGACTCGCCCGCCGCGACGGTGCGTGCCGCCAGCCGCGCCAGCACCGACGCCCAGCGCCCGGCCCAGGCGTCGCCGATGCGTTCCACCCCGGTCGGCACCCGCAGCGCCAGCCGCTCGTGCGCCGCGAGGGCGCGCACGAGATCGTCCGGGTACTCCGGCAGTCCGGGTGCAGCGATCGCCGGAGCGGCCGGCTCCTCGCCGCGGGCCAGCCAGGCCTTCTCGACGCGCACCTGCCGGGTCGGGATGGCGTGTCGCAGCACGTCGGACGCCGAACCCGCCGCGCGATCGGCCACCGCGCGTGCCAGCCGCCACACCTCGGGCCTCAGCACGGGAACCGGCGACACGACGGCCGCGAGATCGCTGAGCGGTCCCGGGAACGCCTGCTGGTCGGCGAGCTCGACGACGAACCCGTCGGCCCGCCGGCCCGCGGAGCGCAGCGGCACCGAGACGCGCACCCCCGGGGCGACCTCGAATCCGTCCGGCACGCGGTAGTCGAGCAGCCGGTCGAGCTGCGGCAGCGACGAGTCGACGAGGACCCGCGCGATCGCGCTCACGGCTGAGCGACCGCCCGCAGCTGGTCGACCCGGTCGGTGCGCTCCCAGGTGAAGTCGGGCAGCTCGCGGCCGAAGTGGCCGTAGCTCGCCGTCGGCGTGTAGATCGGGCGCAGCAGGTCGAGGTCGCGGATGATCGCGGCGGGACGCAGGTCGAACACCTCGCGGATCGCGGCGATGATCCGCTCGTCGGGCACGGCGGCCGTTCCGAACGTCTCGACGTAGAGCCCCACCGGCGACGCCGTGCCGATCGCGTACGCGACCTGCACCTCCACCCGGTCGGCGAGACCGGCCGCGACGACGTTCTTCGCCACCCAGCGCAGGGCGTAGGCCGCGGAACGGTCGACCTTCGACGGGTCCTTGCCGCTGAACGCGCCGCCGCCGTGCCGCGCCGCGCCGCCGTAGGTGTCGACGATGATCTTGCGGCCGGTGAGGCCGGCATCGCCCTGCGGGCCGCCGATCTCGAACCGGCCGGTCGGGTTGATGTAGCGCTGCGCGTTCTCCCACGGCAGATCGACCCGATCGAGCACCGGACGGATCACGAGCTCGATGAGCTCCGCCTCGAGCTGCTTGGTGCTCACCCGCGGCGAGTGCTGAGCCGACAGCACGATCGCCTCGATGGAGCGCGGGACCGCGCCGTCGTAGCCGACGGTCACCTGGGTCTTGCCGTCCGGGCGCAGGTAGTCCACCTCCCCCGCCTTGCGCACCTCGGCGAGGCGCTCCGCGAGCCGGTGGGCAAGCCAGATCGGCAGCGGCATGAGCTGGGGGGTCTCGCGCACCGCGTAGCCGAACATGATGCCCTGATCGCCGGCGCCCTGGCGGTCGAGCTCGTCGGCGCTGGAGCCCACGCGCGTCTCGAGCGCCGTGTCGACCCCGAGGGCGATGTCGGGCGACTGGCCGCCGATCGAGATCTCGACGCCGCAGGAGCGCCCGTCGAACCACACGTCGGACGAGTCGTAGCCGAGCGCGGTGATGCGGTTACGCACGATCGACGGGATGTCGACGTAGCCGCTCGTGCTGACCTCGCCCGCCACGTGCACGAGTCCCGTCGTCACGAGGGTCTCCACGGCGACGCGCGCGTGCGGATCCTGCGCGAGCATCGCGTCGAGGATGCTGTCGCTGATCTGGTCGCAGATCTTGTCCGGGTGCCCTTCCGTGACGGACTCGGACGTGAAGAGGCGCAGATCGCTCACGGGGACCTTCTGATGGGGGCGGAGCCCGCCGGTCAGGCGAGCACGTCGAGGATACGGTCGGCGACCGACGCCTTGCTGCCGCTCGCCTCGGCCACGATATCGCCGGATGCCGCGAGCACCGTGACCGCGTTGGTCGCGGTGCCGAAGCCCTCGGACCACCCGACCCTGTTGAGGACGAGGAAGTCGCACCCCTTGCGGGCGATCTTGGCGCGGCCGAGCTCGAGCTGCCGCTCCGGGTCGCGCTCCGTCTCGGCGGCGAACCCCACCACGACCTGCCCCGCCCGCCGCGCGGCGGAGAGCTCGTGCAGGATGTCGGGGTTGCGCACGAGCCGCAGCGCGAGCTCGTCGCCCTGGACGTCCTTCTTGATCTTCTCGTCGGCCACCGAGTCGGGACGGTAGTCCGCGACCGCGGCGGCCATGATGACGACGTCCGCGGTCTGGGCCGACAGCAGCGCGGCCTCCTGCAGCTCCGCCGTCGTCGAGACGTGCTGCACCCGGAGTCCGTCGGCGGGCACCTCGAGGTTGGCGGCGATCAGCGTGACCTCGGCGCCGCGCCGCGCGGCCGCGCGCGCGAGCTCGACGCCCTGCCGGCCGGTGGAGCGGTTGCCGATGAAGCGCACGGGGTCCAGCGGCTCACGGGTGCCGCCCGCCGTCACGACAATCCGGCGACCCGCCAGGTCGTGCCGGGCGTGGGAGCCGGCGACCGCGAGGGCCGCCTCGGCGATCTCGTGCGGCTCCGACATCCGGCCCGGTCCCGAGTCGGTACCGGTCAGCTGCCCGTCGGCCGGACCCACGATGCGGATGCCGCGCGCCACGAGCGTCGCGACGTTCGCCTGCGTCGCGGCGTTGCGCCACATCTCGGTGTGCATGGCGGGCGCCACGACGAGCGGCGCCTCGGACGCGAGGATCGTCGTGCCCAGCAGGTCGTCGGAGAGCCCCGCGGCCAGCTTGGCGAGGGTGTGCGCGGTCGCCGGCGCGACGATGATGAGTTCCGCGCTCTGCCCGAGCGCGACGTGGCGCACCTCGGCGACGTGATCGAACAGGTCGCTCGTGACGTCGTTGCGGCTGATCGCCTCCCAGGTGGGCGCCCCGACGAATCGCAGCGCCGAGGCGGTCGGCACCACGTGCACATCGTGACCGGCGAGCACGAGCTCTCGCACGAGACCGACGGTCTTGTACGCCGCGATCCCGCCGGCGACGCCGACGACGATCTTCATACCCGTGGGGCGCGCCGCGTCCTACTCGGCGATCGGCTTGAGGACGAGCTTGTCCTCGTTGATCTCGTGCAGCGCCACGGAGAGCGGCTTGTCGTCGATCGTCGAGTCGACGAGCGGACCCACGTTGTCGAAGAGCGAGCCCTCGTGCAGGTCGGCGTAGTAGTCGTTGATCTGACGCGCACGCTTCGACGCGAAGATGACCAGCTGGTACTTCGAGTCGACGCGCGAGAGCAGCTCATCGATCGGCGGGTCGATGATGCCGGAGTTCTTGTCGGCCATGGGATGCTCCTTGCGAGGTCGTCAGCGCCCGTCGAGGTCGATCAGGGCACTTCGAGCAATTCTACGACCTCGTGCGCCGCTTGGCCGACGTCGCGGTTCACGACCTTGACGTCGAACTCATCCTGGGCCTGCAGCTCGACCTTCGCGGTCTCGAGCCGCCGCGCCTGCTCGACCGGGCTCTCGGTGCCGCGCCCGACCAGTCGGCGCACGAGCTCCTCCCAGCTGGGCGGCAGCAGGAACACCAGCAGCGCCTCCGGCATAGCCGCTCGCACGGATCGCGCGCCCTGCAGGTCGATCTCCAGCAGCACGCTGCGACCGGCCGCCAGCGCACGCTCGATCGGCGGTCGCGGCGTGCCGTAGCGGTAGGCGTTGTGCACCGTCGCCCATTCCAGGAACTCGTGGTCGGCGATCATCCGGTCGAACTCGGCGTCGCTCACGAAGTAGTAGTGCTGCCCGTCGACCTCGCCCGGTCGCGGCGGGCGCGTGGTCGCGGAGATGCTCAGCAGCACGTCCGGGTAGTTCGCCCGGATGTACTGCGACACCGTGCCCTTGCCGACCGCCGTCGGACCGGCGAGCACGACGAGCCGGCTGCGGTCGGGTGTGCCGGCCCCGCGCGGGCGGCTCTGCCGCTCGCGGCCGATGAGCCAGACGCGCAGCCGATCGCGCTGCCGGACGCCGAGCCCCCCGATCTTCTTGGAGCGTGCGATCCCGAGCTCGGCCATGACCCGATCGGTCTTGGTCGGGCCGACGTTCGGGATGCTGAGAAGCAGCTCCCGCACGCGCATCGCCGCCTCCGGGGCCGTGAGCTCGCCCGCCCACGCGGCCTCGGCGACGTCGATGGCCCGGCGCGCCCGGATGGCGACGTCGTGCTTGACCGCCGCCCGGGCCCGGCGGGCGGCGATCGCGGCCCGCGATGCGGCGGCGCGGTCGACCTCGGGCGGTGTGCCGCCCCGGCGGTCGATGCGGGGGGTCTCGTCTACCACTGCGCCTCCGCCGCATGCGCCGCGATCGCGTCGGAGAGCCCGTCCGGACCCGCCCGCAGGATGCTGCGGGAGGCGGAGGCGAGCACGAGGTCCGCCGCATCACCGAAGCGGGCGCGCGCGTCGACGAGGCGCGCCCCCTGAGCGCCGTGGCCGGGGGCGAGGATCGGCATCCCGATCAGGTCGTCGCGGTCCAGCCCGACAGCGACGAGTGCTCCGGTCGCCCCGATCACGACGCCGTGCCCGCGTGCACGCACCTCGTCGACGACCGCGCGCGCGACGCTGCGGCCGTCCCGCAGGAGTGCACCCTGCAGGGGCGCCGCCTCGGGGTTGGAGGTGGCGGCGAGCACGAACAGCCCCTTGCCGGCCGCGTCCGCCCGCTCGAAGGCGGGGGTCAACGCGCCGACGCCGAGGTAGGGCGACACGGTCATGGCATCGGCCTCGAGATCCGCCCCCGGAGTCAGCCAGCCCTCGGCGTACGCGTCCATCGTCGAGCCGATGTCTCCGCGCTTCGCGTCGGCCAGCACGAACAGGCCGGCTGCGCGTGCCGACGCGAGCACCTCGACCAGGGCGGCGGCGCCGTCAGCGCCGTGCCGCTCGAAGAACGCCGCCTGCGGCTTCACGACGCCCGCGACGCCGGCGGTCGCCGCCACGACCCGCAGCCCGAGCTCCCGCGCGCCGGCCGCGGAATCCTCGAGCCCCCAGGAGCGCAGCAGCTCCGCGTGCGGGTCGATCCCGACGCAGAGGTGCCCGTGCGCCGCGATGGCGGCGCCGAGCCGATCGCGGAAGCTCACGAGACGACCGCCGCCGCGGCGCGCTCGGCGCGCTCGGCCCGATCCCGGGCGTAATCCTGCAGGCTGCGCACCCGGATGGCACGGTTGTGGGCCTCGAACGACGCGACCGCGGCGCCGAGCTGGGCGATCGTCGTGAACAGCGGCTTGTCGGCCGCGACCGTCGCCGTGCGGATCTCGATGCCGTCGGCCCGCGCGCTGCGGCCCGACGGCGTGTTGATCACCATGTCGATCCGGCCCTCGTTGATGAGATCGACCACCGAGGGATCGCCCGGTTGCACGACCTGGCCCTGGAAGTACTTGCGCACCGTCGTCGCCCGGATGCCGTTGCGTGCGAGCACCTCGGCGGTGCCCTCGGTCGCCACGATGTCGAACCCGAGCTGGGTCAGGCGCAGGACGGGCAGCACGACCGCGCGCTTGTCCCGGTCGGCCACCGAGACGAAGACCGTGCCGCTGTCGGGCAGACCGCCGTAGGCGGCATCCTGGCTCTTCGCGAACGCGCGCGGGAAGTCGGTGTCGATGCCCATGACCTCGCCGGTGGAGCGCATCTCGGGTCCGAGCACCGAGTCGACGACATGGCCCTCGCGGGTGCGGAACCGCTTGAAGGGCAGCACGGCCTCCTTCACGGCGACCGGGGCATCCAGCGGCACCGACGAGCCGTCGTGCTCCGGCAGCAGCCCGTCGTGCACGAGGTCGGCGATCGAACGGCCCACCATGATGAGCGACGCCGCCTTGGCGAGCGGGATGCCGAGCGCCTTGGACACGAACGGCACGGTGCGCGAGGCCCGCGGGTTCGCCTCGAGCACGTAGAGCACGCCTGCCCCGATCGCGAACTGCACATTGAGCAGTCCCCGAACCCCGATGCCCTCGGCGATGCGGCGGGTGGCCTCGACCACCTGCTCGATGATGTCGCGGCCGAGGGTGACGGGCGGGAGGGTGCACGCCGAGTCGCCGGAGTGCACGCCGGCCTCCTCGATGTGCTCCATGACGCCGCCGATGTAGAGCCGGGATCCGTCGTAGAGCGCGTCGACGTCGATCTCGATCGCGTCGTCGAGGAAGCGGTCGACGAGCAGCGGCGATCCGGGACCGATCATGGCCTCGCTGCGCACCCGGTCGAAGTAGTCCTCGAGCGCGGGCGTCGAGTAGACGATCTCCATGCCGCGGCCGCCGAGCACGTACGACGGACGCACGAGCACCGGATAGCCGATCGACTCGGCGACCCGCACGGCGCTCGGCGCATCGGTCGCGGTGCCGTTCTTCGGCGCGAGCACCTGCGCGTCGTGCAGGATCCCCGCGAACAGCCCGCGCTCCTCCGCCAGGTCGATCGCCGACGGGGTCGTGCCGAGGATCGGCACGCCGGCCGCCTCGAGGCCCTTCGCGAGCCCCAGTGCGGTCTGGCCGCCGAGCTGCACGATGACGCCCACGAGCTGGCCCGACTGCGACTCCGCGTGGATGACCTCCAGCACGTCCTCGAGCGTGAGCGGCTCGAAGTACAGCCGGTCGCTCGTGTCGTAGTCGGTCGACACCGTCTCCGGATTGCAGTTGATCATGACCGTCTCGTAGCCGGCGTCGTGCAGCGCGAAGCTCGCGTGCACGCACGAGTAGTCGAACTCGATGCCCTGCCCGATGCGGTTGGGCCCGGAGCCCAGGATGATGACCTTGCGCCCGGCCGACGGCTCCACCTCGGTCTCGAGGTCGTAGCTCGAGTAGTGGTACGGCGTGTAGGCCGGGAACTCCCCCGCGCAGGTGTCGACCGTCTTGTACACCGGCCGCACGCCCGCCTGCCAGCGGACGTTGCGCACCTCCTGCTCGGTGAGTCCGCGCAGCTGCGCGATCTGGGTGTCGGAGAAGCCGTGGTCCTTCGCGAGCTCGAGCAGCGCACGGTCGAACGGGCGAAGGCTCGCCACCTCGGCCGCGACCTCGTTGATGAGCACGATCTGGTCGAGGAACCACGGGTCGATCCCGGTCGCGATGTAGAGCTCGTCGATCGTGGCCCCGGCGCGCAGCGCCTGCTGCACGGTCACGATGCGGCCGTCGGTGGGGGTCTTGGCGAGCTCGATCAGCTCGGCCTTCGGTGCCGGCTCGCCGAGCCAGTGGAAGCTGCTGCCGCGTTTCTCGAGCGAGCGCAGTGCCTTCTGCAGCGCGGTCGCGTAGTTGCGGCCGATGGCCATGGCCTCGCCGACGCTCTTCATCGTCGTGGTGAGGGTGGCATCCGCCGAGGGGAACTTCTCGAACGCGAACCGCGGCACCTTGACGACGACGTAGTCGAGCGTGGGCTCGAAGCTCGCCGGGGTGACTTTCGTGATGTCGTTCGGGATCTCGTCGAGCCGGTAGCCGATCGCGAGCTTGGCGGCGATCTTGGCGATCGGGAATCCGGTCGCCTTCGAGGCGAGCGCGGAGCTGCGCGAGACCCGCGGGTTCATCTCGATCACGATCACCCGGCCCGTGGACGGCTCGACCGCGAACTGGATGTTGCAGCCCCCGGTGTCGACGCCGACCGCGCGGATGATGTCGATGCCGATGTCGCGCAGGCGCTGGTACTCGCGGTCGGTCAGGGTGAGCGCCGGCGCCACGGTGATCGAGTCGCCGGTGTGCACGCCGACCGGGTCGACGTTCTCGATCGAGCAGACCACCACCGTGTTGTCGGCCTGATCGCGCATGAGCTCGAGCTCGTACTCCTTCCAGCCGAGGATCGACTCCTCGAGGAGCACCTCGGTGGTCGGAGACTGGTGCAGGCCGTCGCCCACCATCCGCACCAGCTCGTCGTGCGTGTAGGCGAACCCGGAGCCGAGGCCGCCCATCGTGAAGCTGGGGCGCACCACCATCGGGTAGCCGAGGTCGTCCGCCGCGGCGAGGGCCTCGTCGAGCGTGTGCACGATGTGGCTGCGGGCCACCTCGGCCCCGCACTCGAGCACGAGCTCCTTGAAGATCTGCCGGTCCTCGCCCTTCTTGATGGCGTCGACCTTCGCCCCGATCAGCTCGACGCCGTACCTGTCCAGGATGCCCGCCTCCTCCAGCGCGATGGCCGCGTTGAGCGCGGTCTGGCCGCCGAGGGTCGGGAGCACCGCATCCGGGCGCTCCTTTGCGATGATCGCCTCGAGCGCCTCGTTGGTGATCGGCTCGATGTAGGTCGCGTCGGCGAAGTCGGGGTCGGTCATGATCGTCGCCGGGTTCGGGTTGACCAGGATGACGCGCACCCCCTCCGCGCGGAGCACACGGCAGGCCTGGGTGCCCGAGTAGTCGAATTCGGCCGCCTGGCCGATCACGATGGGGCCGGACCCGATGACGAGGACGCTGGTGATGTCGGGGCGCTTGGGCATCTAGGCCGTGCCCTCCTTCCGGCCAGGATTCCCTGACTGATGAGCGACGACCATGTCCACGAACCGGTCGAAGAGGTAGTTGGCGTCGTGCGGTCCGCCCGCGGCCTCCGGGTGGTACTGCACCGAGAAGGCGGGGATGTCGAGCGCGCGCAGCCCCTCGACCACCTGATCGTTGAGGTCGACGTGGCTCACCTCGACCCGGCCGTAGCCGTTCGGGCTCTCGACCGCGCCGTCCAGCGGCGCGTCGACCGCGAAGCCGTGGTTGTGCGCTGTGATCTCGACCCGGCCGGTGAGGCGGTCGAGCACCGGCTGGTTGATCCCGCGGTGCCCGAACGGCAGCTTGTAGGTGCCGAAGCCGAGCGCCCGTCCGAGCAGCTGGTTGCCGAAGCAGATGCCGAAGAACGGCAGGCCCGCGTCGAGCACACCGCGCAGCAGCGCGACGTGCTCGTCGGACGCACCGGGGTCGCCCGGTCCGTTCGAGTAGAAGACCGCGACCGGATCGACCGCGAGCACGTCCTGCAGCGTCGAGCTCTGCGGCAGCACGTGCACCTCGAAGCCGCGGCGCGCGAGATTGTCGACCGTCGCCTGCTTGATACCGAGATCCAGGATGGCGAGGTTGCCGATCCGCTCCCCCTGCGCGGGTGTGACCGTGTCGGCGAGAACCGAGACCTCGGCCGAGAGGTTGCGGCCGGTCATCTCGGGGGCCTCGCGCACGATCGCCAGGTGGGCGTCGGCGTCGAGCGCGGCATCCGGTCCGGAGAAGACGCCCGCCCGCATCGCCCCCCGGTCGCGCAGGTGGCGCGTGAGGGCACGGGTGTCGATGCCGCGGATGCCGACGATGCCGTTCTGGGTCAGGTCGTCGTCGAGCGACCGGGTCGCCCGGAAGTTGCTGACGATGCGCGAGGGGTCGCGCACCACGTAGCCGGCCACCCAGATGCGACGTGACTCGGGGTCCTCGTCGTTGACGCCGGTGTTGCCGATGTGCGGCGCGGTCTGCACGACGATCTGCCCGGCGTAGCTCGGATCGGTCAGCGTCTCCTGGTAGCCCGTCATCCCGGTCGCGAACACGGCTTCGCCGAGTGTGCGACCGCGGGCGCCGTAGGCGCGTCCGGTGTAGCGCGTGCCGTCCTCGAGCACGAGCACGGCTCCGTCGTTCGGGGTGGCGCTCACGCGACCTCCTTCTTCCGGTCGGTGGGGATCAGGTCCTGAATCGCGGCGACCAGCGCCGCCGGGTCGTCGGGTCGCAGGTAGCTGTCGACCTCGGCCTCTCCCAGCATCCAGCGCACGAACACCAGCCCGGAGCCGCCGACGGCCCGGTCGATGGTCCAGGTCGCGCGTCCCACGCCACGGAGGTCGACCGCGGGGATGAAGGCGGGTCGCTCGCCCGCGATGTCGAGCCGGATGCCGACCGCGGCGACCGTGATCTCGGCGCGGCCCCGGAATCCCAGCCCGTGCACGGTGATGCGCTCCAGCGGGGCGTCGGCCGGCGTGGTCGCGACGTAGAACAGGTCGACGCGCAGCTCGACGTCGCCGAGTTCGGCGGGCGGTGCCGCGGGTTTCGCGACATCGGCCTGCCGGCGGCGGCGCGCGCGCCAGCCGAGCGCCATCCCGGTGAAGACGAGCACCAGGACGACGATCACGACCGCGGCGTCGAGGAACATGCCGTCAGTGAGCGCTGGCACGCGCCACCTCCTCCTCCGGACGCAGGTGCCCGTCGAGCACCGTCGGCACGCCGCCGTGCACGGTCGCGACGACGCGACCCGGCAGCTCGGTGCCGAGGTAGGGCGAGTTGACGCTGCGTCCGTGCAGGTTCTCGATCGAGAACGCGCGTCGCGCCGCGGGGTCGACGAGGGTCAGGTGCGCCGGGCTGCCGAGAGCGAACGGCGCGTCGTAACCCCCCAGCCGCCCGATCGCCGCCGGGGCCGACGAGAGCACGCGCGCGACATCGACCCAGCCGAGCAGTCCGGTGTCGACCATCGCCGCCTGCACGACGCTGAGGGCGGACTCCAGTCCGACCATGCCGAAGCTCGCCTCGGCCCAGGCCGCCTCCTTGCTCTCCACCGGATGCGGGGCGTGGTCGGTCGCCACGATGTCGATCGTGCCGTCGGCCAGCGCCGCACGCACGGCCGCCACATCCTCGGTGGAGCGCAGCGGCGGGTTGACCTTGTACCGGGCGTCGTACGACGCGGCGAGCTGCTCGGTCAGCAGCAGATGGTGGGGTGTGACCTCGGCGGTCACGGCGATCCCGCGGCCCTTGGCCCAGCGCAGCACCTCGACGCTGCCGGCGGTCGAGACGTGGCACACGTGCAGGCGCGCGCCGACCTGGTCGGCGAGCAGCACGTCGCGGGCGATGATCGCCTCCTCGGCGACGCCCGGCCAGCCGGCGAGCCCGAGCTCGGAGCTCAGCTCGCCCTCGTTCATCTGCGCGCCCTCGGTGAGGCGCGGCTCCTGCGCGTGCTGCGCCACGACGCCGTCGAAACCGGCCACGTACTCGAGTGCGCGGCGCATGAGCAGCGCGTCGGCGACGCACTTCCCGTCGTCGCTGAACATCCGCACCGCGGCGCGGGATCGTGCCATGGCGCCGATCTCCGCGAGCCGCCGGCCCTCGAGCCCGACCGTGACCGCGCCGACCGGCCGCACCGTCGCGTAGCCGTGCTGCGCACCGAGCGACGCGACCTGCTCGACCACGCCCGCCGTGTCCTGCACGGGGAACGTGTTGGCCATCGCGTGCACCGCCGTGAAGCCGCCGGCCGCTGCCGCGCGGGTGCCGCTCAGCACGGTCTCGCTCTGCTCGAAACCGGGTTCGCGCAGGTGGGTGTGCAGGTCGACGAGGCCGGGCAGCGCCTGCAGGCCGTCGGCGTCGATCCGGATGGCCCCCGCCGGTGCGTCGTCGACGAAGACGCCGCCGTCGACGACGAGGTCGCGCCGGGTTCCGTCCGGCAGCGTCGCGCCGGAGATGACGAGCGCGCTCATGAGGCGCCCTCCTTGCGTCCGCCCGCACCGAGCACGAGGTAGAGCACCGCCATCCGTATCGACACCCCGTTCGTCACCTGGTCGAGCACGACCGAGCGGGCCGAGTCGGCCGCCGCGGACGAGATCTCGAGACCGCGGTTCATCGGGCCGGGGTGCATCACCATCGTATCGGCGGGCAGCCGGGCGAACCGGGCCTCGTCGAGGCCCCACTCCCGGGTGTACTCGCGCTCGTTGGGGAAGAACGCGTCGTGCATCCGCTCGCTCTGGATGCGCAGCATCATGACGGCATCCGGGTGCTCGCCCCAGGGCTCCCCGGCCAGGGCCGCATCGAGGTCGGTCCCGGTGCTGACCGGCCATCCCGCGACCCCCGGCGGCAGCAGCGTGCCGGGGCCGACGAGGTGCACGCGCGCGCCGAGCGTCGCCAGCAGCCAGGCATTGGATCGGGCCACGCGCGAGTGCAGCACGTCGCCGACGATGGTGACGCGCAGGCCCTCGAGGTCGCGCCCGCGCGACGCATCGCCGTGCCGGGTCTTGCGCATCGTGTACGCGTCGAGCAGCGCCTGGGTGGGATGCTCGTGCGTGCCGTCGCCGGCGTTCACGACCGCCGCGTCGATCCAGTCGCCGTCCGCGAGGGTGCGCGCCGCCCCGGATGCCCCGTGGCGGATGACGACGGCATCCACGCCCATCGCCGCCACCGTCTGGGCGGTGTCCTTGAGGCTCTCGCCCTTGGAGACGCTGGAGCCCTTGGCGGTGAAGGTGATGACGTCGGCCGACAGCCGCTTGGCCGCGGCCTCGAAGCTCAGCCGGGTGCGGGTCGAGTCCTCGAAGAACAGGTTCGCGACCGTGCGCCCGCGCAGCGTCGGCAGCTTCGGCACGGCGCGGGTGGCGACGGCGGCCATGTCCTCGGCGACGTCCAGGATGCCGACCGCCTCGTCGCGCGAGAGGTCGCGCACGCTGAGCAGGTGCCTCACCGCGCCACCCCCTCTGCGCCGTCGCTCGCTCCGACGACGACCTCGTCGACGCCGTCGAGCTCGGTCAGGCGCACGTTGACACGCTCGCCGGGTGCCGACGGCAGGTTCTTGCCGACGAAGTCGGGGCGGATCGGCAGCTCGCGATGGCCGCGGTCGACGAGCACGGCCAGCCGCACGGCGCGCGGCCGCCCGAGGTCGTTGATCGCGTCGAGGGCGGCGCGGATCGTGCGGCCCGAGAACAGGACGTCGTCGACGAGCACGACCGTGGCTCCGTCGATGCCCGCGGGGGGCACCCGGGTGGGCTGCGGCGTGCGGGTGGGCTGGCGCGCGAGGTCGTCGCGGTACATCGTCACGTCGAGGGCGCCGATCGCGGCGTGGCCGGGTCGCAAGCGCTCCAGCACCGCGCCCAGGCGCTCGGCGAGCACGACGCCCCGGGTGGGGATGCCGAGAAGGACGAGCGGACCGGGGACGGCATCCGGGTCGACCGGCGAAGCCTCGAGGATCTCGTGAGCGATACGCGTGATCGCGCGCTCGATGTCAGCCTGCTGCAGCACGGGACGTGCCGGCATCCTGACCTCCTTCCCCGCCTCTCGGGACGGACTTAAAGGACGTCGTGGTCGAGAGCGAGCCTAGCAGCCGCTGCACGCGTTCCCGGGGCAGGGCCCAATACGCTGGGCGCATGGCGACGCCCCCCGACGAAACCTCCGCCGCCCTGGCGCGCTCCCTCTCCTTCGCGATCGGCCGTGCGAATCGCCGCATGCTCGCCGCCGGCGAGGGACTCGGCCAGGGCCATCTCAACGCACTCGCGACCGTGTTCCGGGTCGGCCCCATCCGGCCGGGCGACCTGGCGCAGCGCGAATTCGTGAGCGCCCCCACGATGACGCGCACCCTGCGCGACCTCGAGGATCGCGGCCTCGTGACCCGCACCGGCAACCCCGACGACCGCCGCTCGATCCTCGTCTCGGTGACCGCCGAGGGCGAGCACGAGGTGCTGCGCGCCCGCTCGGCCCGTGCCGACATCCTCGCCGGGCTGATCGCGCGGCTCGACCCCGCGGATCGCGCGGCGCTGCAGACGGCGCTCCCGGCGCTCGAGCACCTGGCGACGCTCGGCACCGACGATCCCGTCTAGTCGCGAGGGCCGCCGGTCTCTGCCGTCTTCGCGCGGGCGATCGCCCCCAGGAGCCCGTTGAGGAACCCGGCCGAGTCGTCGGTGCTGAGCACGGTCGCCGACTCGACCGACTCGGCGATCGCGACCGCGTCGGGCACCTCGTCGTTGTAGAGGATCTCCCACGCGCCGATCCGCGCGATCGCGCGGTCGAGCACCGGCATCCGGTCCAGGGCCCAGCCGTGCGCATTCTCGACGATGACGCGATCGAGTTCGTCGCGGTGCTCGGCCACGCCCTCGACGATCGCGCGCGCATAGGGCCACGACGAGCCGCGCTCGGGGCGCGCGGCGGCGCGCGCGGATTCCTCGGCGAGCAGCTGCTCGATCGGCAGGTCGCGCAGATCGGCGCCGTAGAGGATGTCGAGGGCGCGCTTGCGCGCCTTGCTTCGAGCGCTCACGCGGCGCTAGTCGGTGACCCGGCCGAGGTAGTCGCCCGAGCGGGTGTCGACCTTGACCCTCGTGCCGGTCTCGAGGAACAGCGGCACCTGGATCTCGTATCCGGTCTCGAGAGTCGCGGGCTTGGTGCCGGCGCTCGACCGATCGCCCTGCAGCCCGGGCTCCGTGTAGGTGACCTCGAGCACGACGGAGGTGGGCAGCTCGACGTAGAGCGCTTCGCCGTCGTTGGTGGCGATCGTCACGGTCTGGTTCTCGAGCATGAAGTTCGCGGCGTCACCGACGATCGCGCCGGGGATGGTGACCTGGTCGTAGTCGCTCGTGTCCATGAACACGAAGTCGTTGCCGTCCTTGTACAGGTACTGGAAGTCGCGCCGGTCGACGGTCGCGAAGTCGATCTTGGTCCCGGCGTTGAACGTGCGGTCGACGACCTTGCCGCTGCGCACGTTCTTCATCTTCGTGCGGACGAACGCGCCGCCCTTCCCGGGCTTCACGTGCTGGAACTCGACGATGCTCCAGAGCTGCCCGTCGATGCTCAGCACGGAGCCGTTCTTGATGTCGTTCGTCGTAGCCACGAGGGGAGAGTCTAGCTAGGCCGGGTCGGCCAGTCCGACCCCCCGCAGGGCGAGCACGTAGGAGTCGAAGCCGAAACCCGCGATGGTCCCGGTCGCGACGGCGCTGACGACGCTCGTGTGCCGGAACGTCTCCCGCGCGGCCGGGTTCGAGATGTGCACCTCGACGAGCGCCAGACCCGCCTTCGTGATGAGGGCGCACGCGTCGCGCAGCGCGTAGCTGTAATGGGTGAACGCCGCGGGGTTCAGGATGACGGGCTCGCCTGCGTCGACGGCCGCGTGCAACCAGCCGATCAGCTCCGCCTCGTCGTCGGTCTGCCGCAGGTCGATCTCGACATCCGCGGCCGCGACCTCGGCGAGCCGCGTGCGCAGCTCGGAGAGGTCCTGGCGGCCGTAGACGTCGGGTTCCCGGCTGCCGAGGCGGCCGAGGTTCGGTCCGTTCAGTACGAGCACGCGGCGGGTCACGGTCCGAGGCTACCGGGGCGTCACGTTGTGGTTGCCGCGGAACACGTTGTCCGGATCCCAGCTGCGCTTCACCTCGCGCAGTCGCTCCCGCGTCGACGGCGGGTACATCGCCTCGACGACGCGAGGCGCGCGAGTCGGGTGGAAGTTGCCGTAGCAGCCCACCGAGACGCCCGCCATGGCATGGGCCCAGATCTCGCGAGCCGCGGAGATCTGCTCGGCCGGCGCGCCCGGCGCCCGGAAGGCCGCGCAGATGAGGAAGGCCTCCGCCCTCCGCCCCGCGAAGGCCGTCGCGTCCTCCGCGACCCGGCCGTAGGCGCCGCCGAGGGTGCGGAGCATCATGACCGCGGGCGCGAGGCTCTCGTGCGCCGCCGCGATCCGCTCGATCGCGTCGTCGTCCAGACGGCCGACGAGGTCGCTCTCGTCGACCATCGTCGGCGGCGGCCCCGGCATCTCGGGCGGCGGTCCGGCCAGCAGGTCGCGGTAGGCGCCCGGTGCGAGTTCGCCCGCCCGGAGCGCGGGATGCCCCAGGAGCGCCCTCGACGCGTCACGGGCGGCGTCGAGGTCCTCTCCCGCCCAGACGACCTCGACGTGCAGGGAGGGAGGCATCTCGGGGCCGAACGACGGGAGCGTGAGGAGGTTCGCGGTCCACTCGTCGGGCGCGCGCCGCAGGTCGTCGCGGAGCGCGCGCAGCACCGAGCGCAGCTCGGCCGGATCGAACTCGAGGTGCCCGTGCACGACGCCCCGCAGCGGTCGCGCCCGGAAGACGAACTCGGTGACGATGCCGAAGTTGCCGCCGCCCCCGCGGATGCCCCAGAACAGGTCGGGGTGCTCGTTCGCCGATGCGCGCACGATCTCGCCGGCGACCGTGACGACCTCCGCGCCCACCAGCTGATCCACGGCGAGGCCGGTCGCGCGGACCAGCCACCCGATGCCGCCGCCCACGGTCAGCCCGCCGACGCCGACGCTCGCCGTGTCGCCGGAGCTGATGGCGAGCCCGTGCGGTGCGAGGGCGTCCGCGACGCTGCCCCACACCGCCCCGCCGCCGACCGTGACGAGCCGGTCGTCGCCCACCTCGATCCGGTCGAGCCGGAGCAGATCGATCACGACGCCGCCGTCGTTCGTGGACCACGGCGTGTGTCCTCCGCCGCGCACGCCCACCTCGAGCCCGCGTTCCACCGCCGATCGCACCGCCTCGGCGACCTCGCCGGCGTCCGCCGGCCGCAGCACCTCCACCGGGGTGCCGTGCACGTGGTACGAGGTCGCCGCCTCGTCGTAGCCGACGTCGTCCTGTCGCAGCGTCTCCATCCCGACACCGTAGGCGGCGCCGGCGACACGCGTCAGTCGGCGAGCTCCTGGTACGCCGAGTAGAGCAGCGACTCGTCCGGCCCCGAGATCGTGGTCGGGCGGCCGATGTCGTCGAGCACGATGAACCGCAGCAGGGCGCCGCGCGCCTTCTTGTCGCGCTTCATCGTCGCGAGCAGCATCGGCCAGCGCCCGGCCGGGTACGTCGTCGGCAGCGTGAGCGACTCCAGGATGCGGCGGTGTCGTGCCACGCCCTCCTCGCCGAGGTTGCGGGTGAGCCGCGACAGCTCCGCGGCGAACACCATGCCGATGCCGACCGCGGCTCCGTGACGCCACTGGTAGCGCTCGGCATGCTCGATCGCGTGCCCGAGGGTGTGCCCGTAGTTCAGGATCTCGCGCAGCCCCTGCTCCGTGAAGTCCTCGCCCACGACGCGCGCCTTGAGCCCGATCGCGAGCTCGATCGCCCGGCGGAACTGCGGTGTCGCCGGGTCGGTCGCGGCATCCACGTCGGCCTCGACGATGTCGAGGATCTCGGTCGCGCCGATGAAGCCGGCCTTCACGACCTCGGCGTACCCGGCGAGGATCTCGTTCCTCGCGAGTCCCTCGAGCAGGTCGAGGTCGCACAGCACCGCGCGCGGTGCCCAGAAGGCCCCGACGAGGTTCTTGCCCTCGGCCGTGTTGATGCCCGTCTTGCCGCCGACCGCCGCGTCGACCATGCCGAGCACCGTGGTCGGGATGTGGATGACGTCGACGCCGCGCAACCAGGTCGCCGCGACGAAGCCGGCGAGGTCCGTCGTGGCGCCGCCACCCAGGCCGATGATCGCGTCGGAGCGCGTGAAGTCGGTCTGCCCGAGGATCTGCCAGCAGAACGCCGCGACCTCGACGCGCTTGGCGGCCTCGGCATCCGGGATCTCCGCCAGCAGCACCTGGTAGCGCCCGCCGAGCGCCTCGCGCAGCTCCTCGGCGCGTGCGGCGAGGGTCGGGGGGTGCACGACGAGCAGCTTCTGCACGCGCCGCCCGAGATGCTCGGCGACCGAGGTCCAGATCCCGCGCCCGACGAACACCGAGTAGCCGGGGGCGCCGCTGACCGGGATCGCGGTGACGCGGTCGTCGTCGGTCATGCGCTCTGCCGCGCCCATGCGGCCACCTCCTCGGCGACCTCGGACGCGCGGCGGAACGACGTCTCGACCGTCAGATCGGCGAGGCTCTCGTACAGCGGCAGGCGCTCGGCGAGGATGCGTGTCCACGACGTGAGCCCGTCCTTGACGAGGGGCCGCCGTTCGTTGCCGAGCCGCGCCTCCACGGCCTCGGGGCTCACCAGGAACAGCGCCACGCGCTGCCCCGCCAGGTCGTGCCGCGTCGCGGGATCGAGGATCGCGCCCCCGCCGAGCGAGACGACGCCGTCGGTCTCGAGCGCTCGCTGCACCGCGGCGCGCTCCAGGGCGCGGAAGTGCGGCTCGCCGTGCGTCTCGAACAGATCGGAGATCGGCCCGTGCTCCGCGACGACCAGGGCGTCGGTGTCGGTGAACCCGACGCCGAGCTGCTGCGCCACGCGCTTGCCGATCCGGGTCTTGCCCGACCCCATCGGCCCGATGATGACGACCGCCGGGCTCATTCCGCGACCGCGGTCTCGGGCGCCGAATCGGTGGAGGTCTTCAGCAGCTCGGGGATCGAGTCGAGGTACGCCCGGAGGTTGCGTCGCGTCTCGGGCACCGAGTCGCCGCCGAACTTCTCGAGCACGGCATCGGCGACGACGAGCGCGACCATCGCCTCGGCGACCACTCCGGCCGCCGGCACCGCGCAGACGTCGGAGCGCTGATGGTGCGCCGGGGCCGCTCCCCCGGTCGCCACGTCGACGGTGCGCAGGGCGTGCGGCACCGTCGCGATCGGCTTCATGCCGGCCCGCACGCGCAGCAGGGTCCCGGTCGACATGCCGCCCTCGGTGCCGCCCGCGCGGTCGCTCAGCCGGGTGATGACCCCGTCGAGCTCGACGAGTTCGTCGTGGGCCTGCGATCCGCGTCGCCGGGCGGTGCGGAAGCCGTCGCCCACCTCCACGCCCTTGATCGCCTGGATGCTCATGATCGCCTCGGCCAGGCGGGCGTCGAGCCGGCGGTCCCACTGCGCGTACCCGCCGAGGCCGGGCGGCACACCGTAGGCGAGCACCTCCACGACACCGCCGAGGGTGTCTCCGGTGTCGTGCGCGTCGTCGACCTCGGCCACCATGAGCGCGGAGGTCGCGGCGTCGAAGCAGCGCAGCGGATCGGCATCCAGCGCCGCGACGTCGTCGGGCGTCGGCAGCGCCGCACCCTCCGGCACCTCGACCGGGCCGATCGCGAGCGTGTGGCTGACGAGCCGGATGCCGAGCTCGCCGAGGAAGCTCTTGGCGACGGCACCGAGCGCCACCCGGGCCGCGGTCTCCCGGGCGCTCGCGCGCTCCAGCACGGGTCGGGCCTCGTCGAAGCCGTACTTCTGCATGCCGACGAGGTCGGCGTGCCCGGGTCGCGGGCGGGTCAGCGCGGCGCCTCGGGCGGTCTGCAGCACCGACGGATCGACCGGCTCGGGCGACATGACGTCCTGCCACTTCGGCCACTCGGTGTTGCCCACCCGGATCGCGACCGGACTGCCCATCGAGACCCCGTGCCGCACGCCGCCGCTCAGGTGCAGCTCGTCCTGCTCGAACTTCATGCGCGCCCCGCGTCCGTAGCCGAGCTTGCGCCGCTGCAGGTCGGCCTGCACGAGCTCGGCCGTCACCGGCACGCCCGCGGGCAGTCCTTCGAGGATCGCGACGAGCTCGGGGCCGTGCGACTCCCCCGCGGTCAACCAGCGCAGCATGCCAGATCCTTCCCGTGCAGCATTCTCGCAGAGGGATCAGAGGCCGACCGACGCCCGCATCGCGGCGACGACCCGGGACTCGCGCTCGACCGGCGCCGATTCGGCGCCGGTCGTGAAGATCCGCACCTGTTCCACGGCCTGGTGCAGCAGCATCTCGAGGCCGGAGACGACCGGGCGACCCGCCTCGAGCCACCGCCGGGCACGGGGCGACGGCCAGCCCTCGTAGATCACCTCGAGGAAGGCGCCGGCGTCGTCGACCTCGGCCGTGTCGCCCATGTCGCCCGGGATCGTGTTGACGAGCAGGTCGATATCGGCGGGCGCGGGCGAACCGGCGGCGCGGAAGCTCAGGTCCCGGCCGAGCGCTCGCGCGAGGCGACGCAGCTCGTCGTCGTCGTCGCGTCGCCCGGTCACGACGATCTCGGTGGCGCCGAGCTGCGCGACGGCCGCGAGCGTGGAGGCCGCCGTCGCGCCCATGCCGAGGATGTGGGCGCGGCCCACCCGGCCGACGCCGTGCTCGCCCAGCGCGGCGACGATCCCCGCGACGTCGGTGTTGAATCCGTGCACGCGACCCTCGTCGAACAGCACCGTGTTCGCCGCGCCGACGAGCGTCACGAGTCCGGTGCGCGTGTCGAGCATCGGCAGCACCGCGCGCTTGAGCGGCATCGTGAGCGAGAGGCCCCGCCAGTCGGCGTCACGCGAGGTCAGGAACGCGCCGAGGGCGCCCTCCGGCACGTCGACGGCGTCATAGACCCAGTCGAGTCCCAGCTCCCGGTACGCCGCCGCGTGCAGCGCCGGGGAGAGCGAATGCGCGATCGGCGAGCCGAGCACGGCCAGCCGAGTCAATTGCAGTACGCCATGTTCTCGGGGCTCTGCCGGCACCAGGCCTGCCACTTCTTCACGGCCGCATCGTGCTCCGCAGCGGTCGTCGAGAAGACCGTCTCACCCGTCTTGAGGTTCACCGCGACGAAGTACAGCCAGGGACCGGGAGTGGGGTGCAGGGTCGCCTTGATGGCGTCGTCCCCGGGCAGCGCGATCGGGCCGACCGGCAGCCCCGCGTGCACGTAGGTGTTGTAGAGGTTCTTCGAGTCCGATCGCTCCGAACCCGTCGTGGTCACGTGATCGGTGCGCCCCGTGCCGTAGGCGACGGTCGCGTCGGACTGGAGCAGCATCCCCGCATCGAGCCGATTCTGGAAGACCCGGGCGACCTTGCCCATGTCGGGCACGCTGCCCGCTTCGCGCTGCACGATGGATGCCATCGTCAGCACCTTGAGGTCGTCCGCGGGCGCGACGCCGTCGGCTGCGAGGTGCTTCTGCATGGTCGTCACGAGCACCTGCAGCGCCTGCTGCGCGGTCGTGCCCGGATCGAACTGGTAGGTGGCCGGGAAGAGGAACCCCTCGATGCTCGGGAAGGTCGACGGCACGCCCAGTGCCTGGTAGTTCGCCGCCGCGGCCTGGAACTCGCTCACCGGTCGGCCGGTCGCGGCGGCGAGCTGGGAGTAGGCCTGCGCGGCGGTGATCCCCTCCCGGATCACGGCGGTGTGCACGATCCGGTTCTTCGGATCGGCGAGGGCCGCGAGCGCCGCCTTCGCGCTCATCTGCTTCTGCAGCTGATAGCTGCCCGGCTGGAAGCTCTGGTTGGTCTTGATCAGGATCGCGTAGGCCGCCTGGTACGTCTTGGTCACCCCGGCGCGCTGCAGCTCCTTCGCGACGTCGGAGCCGATGTCGCCCGACTGGATGACGACGGTGGCCTTCTGGCCGTTGCCCGATCCGGCGTAGTCGACCGACTCCTGGCAGAACGTCAGGACCTTGCAGACCTTGTCGTGGAAGCCGAACCACGCGACCGCTCCCCCGCCCAGCACGACGACGACCACGACGAGCAGCGCGATGAGGCCGCCCCACCGCCGTCGGCGACGGGGCGCGGGGGGCGACGGATCCGAGGGCCCGCCCCCGTTGGCGCGGACCTCGGCCTCGCGCAGCTCCCGGCGCGTCAGCGGCTGCCCGCCGGCGGTGCCGACCGCCTCGCGCGCGGCTTGCGCCTGCGCGGCATTGGCCTGCGCCGCGGCGACCGCGTAGGGGTCGGACAGGCGGGCGGTCGGGAACTCCTCCGACACGGGCTCCGGGCCGGCCGGCTGCTGCGTGGAATCCTCGGGTTTCTGTGGCCGGCCCCCGAAGATCTCGTCCCAGCTGGGTTCGGCCACGCGTCAGGTTCCTTCGTCGGGATCGACCGGAGCGCCGGGCGGACGACCGGATGCACGCTCCGAATCGAGGGCGTTCTGCAGGATGATAACAGCGGCGACCTGATCCACGACCGCCCGCGAGGAGCGCGTGGTGCGCCCGCTGCGGTGCAGCTCGCGCTGCGCGGAGACGGTCGACAGGCGCTCGTCCACGAGCCGCACGGGAACGCTCGTGCGCACCGCGAGCGCGGCAGCGAACGCCCGGGCGTCGGCGGTCGACGGGGTGTCGCCGCCGCTCAGCGACAGCGGCAGCCCCACCACGATCTCGAGCGGTTCCAGCTCGGCCACGACGGCCGCGATCCCGTCGAGGGCGCCCTCGCGGGGCAGGGTCTGGATGGGCGTCGCGAGCAGCGCATCGCGGTCGCTGCGGGCGACACCGACCCTCGCCCGCCCCACGTCGATCCCGAGTCGCACGCCGGGCCGCACCTCGGCCATCGCTCAGCCGCGCAGGGCCGCCGTGACGCCGTCGAGCGCTGCCCCGATCGCGCCCTCATCGGTGCCGCCGCCCTGCGCCATGTCGTCCTTACCACCGCCGCCGCCGCCGAGCACCGCGGCGGCCTGGCGCACGAGCGCGCCCGCCTTGGCGCCGAGCTCCCGCGCGGCCGGAGACGTCGCGACGACGATCGACGGCTTGCCGGCAATCCGCGCCGCGATCGCCGTCACGCTCGGCTCGCCGCCGAGACGCTCCCGCACGCCGGAGACGAGCGAACGCAGGTCGTCGGCGCTTCCGAGCTCCCCGGCATCCTCGACGACCGCCAGGTACGGGCCCAGCCGCGACGCGCTCTCGACGAGCGCCGGCACCCGGCCCGAGAGCCGGCTCGCCTCGAATGCCGCGATCTTCTTCTCGGCGGCCTTCAGCTCCTGCACCAGGTTCTCGATGCGGTCGGGCAGCTGCTCGCGCGGGATCTTGAGCGAGGTCGAGAGCTGCGACACGATCGCACGCTCGGTCGCCAGGTCCTTGAGCGCGTCCGCGCCCACGAGCGCCTCGACGCGGCGGTTGGTCGAGCCGACGCTCGACTCGCTCACGAGATTCACCAGGCCCACCTCGCTCGAGCGGCTCACGTGGATGCCGGCGCACAGCTCCCGCGACCACGGCCCGCCGATGTCGACCATCCGCACCGTGTCGCCGTACTTCTCGCCGAACAGCGCCATCGCGCCGGCCGCGCGCGCCTCGTCGATGGGCAGGATCCGCGTGACGACCTCGAGGTTGTCGCGCACCGCCTGATTCGCGATGTCCTCGATCTCGCTGCGCGTCTCGGGGCTGAGCGCATGGTTCCACGAGAAGTCCAGGCGCATGTAGCCGGCGCGGTTGAACGACCCGGCCTGGTGCGCCTCCTGCCCGAGCGTCTGCCGCAACGCCGCGTGGATGAGGTGCGTGGCCGAGTGCGCCTGCGACGCACCGGCCCGGTACACCGGATCCGCGAGCGTCGTCGCGGCGTCGCCCACACCCACCTCGCCGGAGCGCACCTGCACCGTGTGGCTGATCAGCCCCTTGACCGGGCGCTGCACGTCGAGCACCTCGAGCTCGAAGCCGGAGCCCACGATCGTGCCCTCGTCGGCGGCCTGGCCTCCGGATTCCGGATACAGCGACGACTCCGCGAGGATGACCTCCGCGACCTGGCCGGCACTCGCGCGCTGCACGGGACGCCCGTCGACGAGCAGGCCGAGCACGCGGCTCTCGGTCGTCAGGGTGTCGTAGCCGGTGAAGACCGTCTCGCCGGCCGCGCGGAAGTCGCCGTACACGGAGAGATCGGCCAGCGCCCGCTTCTTCGCCTTGGCATCCGCCTTCGCACGGCTGCGCTGCTCGGTCATCAGGGTGTCGAACGCGGCGCGGTCCACGCTCAGCCCGGCCTCCTCGGCGATCTCGAGGGTGAGGTCGATCGGGAACCCGAACGTGTCGTGCAGCAGGAACGCCGTGTCGCCCGCGAGACGCTCGCCCCCGGCGCGCTTCGTGTTCTCGACCGCGGTGTCGAGGATCGTGGTGCCGCTGGCGAGCGTTCCGAGGAAGGCCTCCTCCTCGCCGAGCGCGAGCCGCTCGCTGCGGTTCCAGTGCTCCAGCACCTCGGGGTAGCCGTCCTTCATCGCGTCGCGCGACGCGGCGAACAGCTCCGCGAACGACGGCGCATCCACCCCGAGCAGCCGCATCGAGCGGATGGAGCGGCGCAGCAGCCGCCGCAGGATGTAGCCGCGGCCCTCGTTCGACGGTGTGACGCCGTCGGTCATCAGCATGAGCGAGGAGCGCACGTGGTCCGCGATGATGCGCATGCGCACGTCGTCGTCGTGGTCGGCGCCGTACCGGCGACCGGACATCGCCGCGGCCCTGTCGAGCACCGGGCGCACCTGGTCGATCTCGTACATGTTCTCGACGCCCTGCTTGAGGAACGCCAGGCGCTCGAGGCCCGCACCGGTGTCGATGTTCTTCTTGGGCAGGTCGCCGACGACGTCGAAGTCGACCTTCGACGTGACGTTCGTGATCAGGTCCTGCATGAAGACCAGGTTCCAGATCTCGATGAACCGGTTGTCGTCGACGGCCGGACCGCCATCGCGTCCGTACGCGGGACCGCGGTCGAAGAAGATCTCGGAGTCCGGACCGCCCGGGCCCGGCTGCCCGGTGTGCCAGTAGTTGTCCGCGGCCCCGAGGCGCTGGATGCGCTCCGGCTTCAGGCCGATCACGTCGCGCCAGATCGACTCCGCCTCGTCGTCGGTCTCGTAGATCGTGACCCAGAGGTCCTTCTCGTCGAAGCCCAGCCCGCCCTCGGCCTCCGAGCTCAGCAGCAGCTCCCAGGCGAGCTCGATCGCCCCCTGCTTGAAGTAGTCGCCGAACGACCAGTTGCCGAGCATCTGGAAGAACGTGCCGTGGCGGGAGGTCTTGCCGACCTCCTCGATGTCGTTCGTGCGGATGCACTTCTGCACGTCCGCCGCCCGCGGGTACGGCGCCGGCACGACGCCCGTCAGGTACGGGATGAACGGCACCATGCCGGCGATGGTGAACAGGATCGACGGATCGTCGCTCACGAGCGACGCCGACGGCACGATGGTGTGGCCGCGGTCACCGAAGAAGGTGAGCCAGCGGCGTTGGATCTCAGCGGTCTGCACGGCAGTTCCTACTACTCAAGGCGGTCGGGAGGGGGCGGGGCGTCCGGGCCGCCGGCGCAGCTGCTGCCGAGGCCGGACTACTTGGCTCGCTTGGTGATGTCGACGACGGCGGCCTGGGCGTCCGACACCGCCGCGCGCAGCTCAGCCTCACGAGACCGATAGCCGTCGACGACGGCGTCACCGAACTCCTTGGCTTTGGCGTCGACGCTGTCGAAGAACTGCTTGCCCTGCGGCGTCTTGGCGACCTGATGGGCGATGACGAAGCCGGCTGCGGCGCCGACGACCAGGAGCAGGAGACCCTTCATACCCTCAGCCTACGCAACCGAGGGCACCGACAGCACGCCGTCGATGCGGCGCGGGATGCCGGGGTCGGCATCCCGCAGCTCGAACGGCAGCACCGACTCCGGAGCGTTCTGCCACGCCAGGGGACGGAGGAAGCGCCGGATCGCGGTCGGTCCCACGGAGGTGTGCTGGGTGTTCGTCGCGGGCCAGGGACCGCCGTGGTGCTGCGCCCAGGCGACCCGCACCCCGGTCGGGTAGCCGTCGAAGACGATGCGGCCCGCCCGATCGCGGACCTCCTCGACGAGCGCGCCGACCAGCTCGGTCTCGTCCGCCTCGGCGTGGATGCTGGCCGTCAGCGAGTGCGGCACCTGGTCGAGGGCGCGGGCGATCCCGGCGACATCGTCGTAGCGCACCACGACGACGAGCGGTCCGAATGCCTCCTCGGTCACGGCGGGCGTGACGTCGGCCGCGTCGATCTCGAGCACGCTCGGGGCGACCGAGAAGCCGCGATCGTCGGTCGACCCCTCGGCCAGCACCGTCGCCCTGCCCTGGGAGATCAGCCGCTCCCGGATCTCGCCGTACGACGCGAGGATCCGCGCGTTCAGCAGCGGCTGGCCCCCCGCGCTGCGGGCTCGGGCGGCGAGACCGTCGACGAGCGCCTGGGCGCCACGCGGCACGAAGGCGACGCCCGGCTTGGTGCAGAACTGCCCGGCCGAGCCCGTCACCGAGGCGAACAGGCCCTCGGCGAGCTGCTCGGCGCGCGCGGCCGCTGCCCCCGGTGTGACGATGAGCGGGTTGACGCTCGAGAGCTCGCCGTAGAACGGGATGGGCTGCTCGCGTCGCCCGATGATCTCGAGCAGGATCTCGCCGGTCGAGAGCGACCCGGTGAACCCGACGGCCTGGATCGCGGGATGGGCGACGAGGGTCGCGCCGGCCCGGGTGCCGTAGACGATGCCGAGGGTGCCGTCCGGGGCACCGGCCGCGGTCGCCGCCTCGGCGAGCACCTCGTGGGCGAGGCGGGACGTCAGCGGATGCGATCCGTGCGCCTTGAGCACGACGGGGCAGCCGGCGGCGAGGGCGGATGCGGTGTCGCCTCCGGGTACGGAGAAGGCGAAGGGGAAGTTGCTCGACCCGAAGACGGCCACGGGGCCGATGGGGACGAGCATGCGCCGCACGTCGGGACCCGGTCCCATCGGGGTGTCGCCGGCGTGGTCGATCGTCGCCTCGAGGTACGCGCCCTCGCGGATCACCTCGCCGAACAGCCGCAGCTGGAACGCCGAACGCGTGAGCTCGCCGTCCAGACGGCCCTCGCCGAGGCCGGTCTCCCGCTCCGCGGTGGCGACCAGCGCGTCGCGGTGCTCCTCGAGCGCCGCGGCGAGTGCGTCGAGAAGGCCCGCCCGCCGGTCACGGCTCCACTGCCGCAGGGTCGTGAACGCCGTCGCCGCGCGGTCCGCGATGGCGCCGACCTCGCCGTCGGGGGTCGCGGCGATGTCGGTGGCGGTGGTGGTTCCGGTGCGCGGGTCGGTCGTCGAGAGCATCGTCACCAGCGTACGAGGCCCCGACATGGAACGAGGACGGGAGTCGCCTCCCGCCCTCGTGACATCGCGTGCCTCAGCGCGCGGCGTAGTACTCGACGACCAGCTGGACCTCGGCGGTCACGGGCACCTCGGCGCGCTTCGGGCGGCGCACCAGGCGCGCGTGCAGCTTGTCGAGCTCGACCTCGAGGTAGCCCGGGACGGGCGGCAGCACCTCGGCGTGACCGCCGGCGGCCGCGACCTGGAAGGGCTCGAGGCCCTCCGAGCGCTCCTTGACGTGGATGAGCTGGCCCGGCTTCACGCGGAACGACGGGCGGTCGACGAGCTGGCCGTCGACCTTGATGTGACGGTGCACGACGAGCTGGCGCGCCTGAGCCGTGGTACGGGCGAACCCGGCACGCAGCACGAGGGCGTCGAGGCGCATCTCCAGCAGCTCGACCAGGTTCTCACCGGTCAGGCCCTGGGTGCGGCGCGCCTCGTTGAAGACGATGCGCAGCTGCTTCTCGCGGATGCCGTACTGCTCGCGCAGCCGCTGCTTCTCGCGCAGACGCACCGCGTAGTCGGAGTCGGTGCGGCGCTTGGTGCGGCCGTGCTCACCGGGGGCGTACGGGCGCTTCTCGAGGTAGCGCGCGGCCTTGGGCGTGAGCGGGATGCCTAGGGCACGGGACAGGCGGACCTTGCGGCGGTCCTGCGACTTCGTCGGCATGGGGTGATGCGTTCCTTCCGAGACGTGGCCGCGTCTTTCGCGACTCACGGACGTACACGCCCCGCCGTCCCGTCCCGGTCGCACGTCGCGGCGTCCGGAGGATCCGATGGTGGGGTGGTGCCCGAGTGGGCCGGTCAAGACTACCAGAACGGGCTCAGGGGGCGGCGGGCGCCTCGGGGTCGCCGGTCTCCGCGGCCGGCTCGGGACGAGCGGGCATCGGCTCACCGCGCAGGATCGCCCTCAGCCGATCGAGCCGCGGGCCCACGTCGCGCTCGTATCCGTTCCCGGTCGGCGCGTAGTACTCGGTGCCCCGGAGCTCGTCGGGCAGATACTGCTGCTCGGCGACGCCGTGCGGCTCGTCGTGGGCGTAGACGTACCCCGTGCCGTGGCCGAGGCGCTTGGCGCCCGGGTAGTGCGCGTCGCGCAGCGGTGCCGGGATGCGTCCGATCCGCCCGGCCCGCACATCGGCGATCGCCGCGTCCAAGGCGCGGTACGACGCGTTGGATTTGGGCGCGGTGGCCAGGTAGACGACGGCCTCGGCCAGCAGGATGCGGCCCTCCGGCATCCCGATGAGCGCCACGCCCTCCGCCGCCGACACCGCGATCGTCAGCGCGTTCGGATCGGCCATGCCGATGTCCTCCGCCGCGGAGATCATGATCCGCCGGGCGATGAACCGCGGGTCCTCCCCCGCCTCGATCATCCGGGCCAGGTAGTGCAGCGAGGCGTCCACGTCGGACCCGCGCACGCTCTTGATGAAGGCGCTGATCACGTCGTAGTGCTCGTCGCCCTGCCGGTCGTAGCGCAGCAGGGCGCGATCGACCGTGGCGGCGACGAGGTCGGCGGTGATGACGCCGTCGCCCTCCGCCTCGGCCGCGACGGCGGCCGCCTCGAGCGCGGTGAGCGCGCGCCGGGCGTCGCCGGACGAGAGCTGCACGATCGCGGCGCGGGCCTCCGGCTGGAGCTGCACCTTGCCCTCGAGTCCGCGCGGATCGCCGACGGCGCGGTCGACCAGCATCCCCAGGTCGTCGTCGGTCAGCGGCTCGAGAGTCAGCAGCAGCGAGCGCGAGAGCAACGGCGCGACGACGGAGAACGACGGGTTCTCGGTCGTGGCGGCGACGAGCACGACCCAGCCGTTCTCGACGCCGGGCAGCAACGCGTCCTGCTGGGCCTTCGAGAACCGGTGGATCTCGTCGAGGAACAGCACCGTCGAGAGGCCGTAGAGGTCGCGGTCGGCGTGCGCCTTCTCCATCACCTCGCGCACGTCCTTCACGCCCGCGGTGACGGCCGAGAGCTCGACGAAGCGCCGACCGGAGCTGTGCGCGATGGCCTGGGCCAGCGTCGTCTTGCCGGTGCCGGGCGGGCCCCACAGGATCACCGACACCGAACCCGAGGTGCCCTCGCGGTCGTTCGCGAGGTTCACGAGCGGCGAGCCGGGGCGCAGCAGGTGCTTCTGTCCCGCGACCTCGTCGAGCGACATCGGGCGCATGCGGACCGCCAACGGGGTCGACCCGGTCATCAGCCCCTGCTGCCGCGCCATGCCAGCAGCCTAGGAGAGACGCCCGACCGCGCTCGGCTAGAGTCGTCCCGGCCATTCACCCGGACCGGCAGGAGGCGGCGTGGCACCCAGCAGGCAGGATCGCGAGGCACGTCAGGCGCGCGAGCGGCTCCGGGCTTACGAGGCACGCCAGCAGGTGCACGAACGGCAGACGACCCGCCGTCGCCGCGACAACGTCATCGCCGTCGTCGGGGTCGTGGTGATCGCGACGCTCGCGGCTCTGACGCAGGTCTACTACTTCTCCGGCGGCCCCGGCAAGGCCGTGGCGAAGCCCTCGTCGTCGGCCTCCGCCACACCCTCGTCGACGCCGTCGCCCTCGGCCACCGGGTCGAACCTCGGCGCCCCGGACCCGAGCCTCGCCGCCGGCCGCACCTGGACCGGCACCCTCACGCTCAACAAGGTCGCTCTCGGGATCCAGCTCGACGGGGCGAAGGCGCCGCAGGCGGTCTCCGGGTTCATCCGCGACGTGCAGGACAAGTACCTCATCGGCAAGACGTGCCACCGGCTGGCCAAGAGCACCGGCTTCGGTCTCATCCAGTGCGGCTCGATCGACGGGCAGGGCGGACCCGATCCGGCCTACCACTTCGGACCCATCGAGAACGCACCGGCCGACAACGTCTACCCGGTCGGCACGATCGCGATGGCACGCGCGAGCGGCGACGCGTACAGCAACGGCCACCAGTTCTTCATCGTCTTCGACAAATCGAGCATCCCCGCCGACTCGGCCGGGGGGTACACGGTGATCGGCAAGGTGACGAGCGGGCTCGACCAGCTTGAGAGCGAGATCGTCGCCGGGGGCATCACCGGCGGGACCGACGACGGCGCGCCCAAGATCGCGACCGCCATCACCGCGGCCACCGTCCAGTAGATTCCGCGGTGGGCCGCGAGGCGGCGCCTGACTAGGCTGGTCTGCGCTCGGCGGACAGCGGCCGGGCATGAGGCGAGCGGCAGGAACTTTCAGTGGCGAATGACGAGACGACCTCGTGGGGTCGCGTCGATGACGATGGCACCGTCTACGTCCGCGACGGCGACGGTGAGCGGGTCGTTGGGCAGTATCCGGATGCGACGCCCGAGGAGGCACTGGCCTACTACGAGCGCAAGTACGTCGAGCTGGCCGGTCAGGTCGGCCTGCTCGAGCAGCGGGTGCGCGGCGGGGCGAAGGCGACGGATGTGGCGAAGGCCGTCGCCCACCTGAGCGAGTCGGTCGCCACCGCCAACGCGGTCGGCGACCTGGGTTCGCTCCGCCAGCGTCTGGAGAAGCTCGGCGGCAGCGTCGGCGAGCTGACCGAGCAGCAGGCCGCGGAGGCCAAGGCGGCGAGCGAGGGCGCCCTCGTCGAGCGCGAGGCGATCGTCGCCGCGGCCGAGGCCCTTGCGGCGCAGGAGCCGAGCCGCATCCAGTGGAAGCAGACCACGGCCGAGCTGGACGCCCTGTTCGCGCGCTGGCAGACGGCGCAGAAGGACGGCCCGCGCATCCCGAAGTCCGAGGGCGACGCCCTCTGGAAGCGCTTCCGCGCGGCGCGGGCGACGCTCGACGCCCACCGCAAGGCGTTCTTCGCCGAGCTCGACGACCAGCACAAGGAGGCGCGCTCGCGCAAGCAGCGGCTCGTCGAGCGCGCCGAGGCCCTCGCCCCCAAGGGCACGGCCGCGATCCCGGACTACCGCCGGCTGCTCGACGACTGGAAGCTCGCCGGCCGCGCCGGCAAGCGTGCCGACGACGCCCTCTGGGCGCGCTTCAAGGCCGCCGGCGACGTGTTGTACGCCGCGAAGGCGGAGGCCGACGCGATCGAGAGCGAGGAGTTCGCGGGCAACCTGGAGCAGAAGCTCGCGCTGCTGACCGAGGCCGAGCGGCTGCTCGAGGTCACGGATCGCGAGAAGGCGCGCAAGACGCTCACCGAGCTCCAGCGCCGCTGGGACGCCATCGGCAAGGTGCCGCGCGACTCGATTCGCACGGTCGAGGACCGGCTGCGCAAGGTCGAGACCCACGTGCGCAAACTCGATGAGGACCACTGGAACCGCAGCGATCCGGAGAAGCAGGCACGCTCGGAGGGGCTCGCCGCGCAGTTGGCGGCGTCGATCGAGAAGCTCGAGGACGAGCTGGCGGCCGCACGCAGCGCCGGCGACGAGAAGAAGATCGCCCAGGCGCAGGACAAGCTGGCCGCGCAGCGCGTCTGGCTCGACGCGATCGGCTCCTAGCGCTCTCCACAGGCGCGCGTCTCCACGGATGCAGCGGCGGCGCGGCCGGCCGGTGAGCCGGGGTCTCATCCTGATCGGGTGAGCCGCATCCCCGTCACGCTCGATCAGGGCGAGCTGCCTCTCGCCGAACTGCAGGCGATGCGGCTCGACGGAGAGGTCTTCGGGCTCGTCGACGCCTGGTGCCCGATCGACGTCGTCGAGACGCCGCAGGTCCGCACCCGCGCCGTGATGACCGCACGATCGGAACGGCTGGTCGCCGCGCGGTGCACCGCCGCCTGGATCTGGGGTGCGCTGCCCGTGCTCCCCCGACCGATCGAGTTGTGCGCGGACGTGCGCGCCCGGGCGCGGCTGCGCCCCGGTGCGGACGCCGTCGTGCACGAGTACGTGCTCGACGACGGCGACGTCGTCCGGTTCGACGCGAGCGCGGTCACCGCGCCGCTGCGCACCCTCGTCGACGTGGCGCGCTCCGGTGCGGTGGGCGACGACGTGCTGCGCGCCCTCGCCCAGGCGGGGCGGATCGGCCTCGACGAGGCGCTCGCGTCGATCCAGCGGCGCCCGCTCCCGGGCCGCCGGATCGCACGCCGGGCGCTCGAACGCGCGCTCAGCCCGCGCTGACCCGGTACACGTCGTACACCGCGTCGATGCGCCGCACCGCATTGAGCAGCCGGTCCAGGTGCACGGTGTCGCCCATCTCGAACACGTAGCGGCTGATCGCCAGCCGGTCGCTCGAGGTCGAGACGTTCGCCGACAGGATGTTGACGTGGTTCTCGCTGAGCACCCGCGTGATGTCCGACAGCAGCCCCGAACGATCCAGCGCCTCGACCTGGATCTGCACGAGGAACAGGCTCGACGAGGTCGGCGCCCACTCGACGTCGATCATGCGCTCGGGCTCGTTGCGCAGGGAGGCGACGTTGTGGCAGTCGGCGCGGTGCACCGAGACCCCCGCCCCGCGGGTCACGAAGCCCACGATCTCGTCGCCCGGCACCGGCGTGCAGCACTTGGCGAGCTTGACCAGGATGTCGGGCGCACCGCGCACCAGCACCCCGGAGTCGCTCGAGCGCAGCTGTCGCGCACGCCCCTTGGGCACGAACGGGATGTCGGCCTCGTCGGCGTCCGCATCGGTCTGCAGGCTCGCGAGGATCTTCTCGAGCACCGACTGGGTCGAGACGTGTCCCTCCCCCACCGCGGCGTAGAGCGCGTCGACGGTCTCGTAGCGCATCTGCGCCGCGACCTCGCTCAGGGCGTCCTGGCTCATGAGCTTCTGCAGCGGCAGGTTCTGCTTGCGCATCGCCCGCGCGATCGCGTCCTTGCCCTGCTCGAGCGCCTCCTCGCGACGCTCTTTCGTGAACCACCCGCGGATCTTGTTGCGAGCCCGGGGGCTGCGCACGAAGGTCAGCCAGTCCTGGCTGGGACCGGCATCCGGGTTCTTGGAGGTGAAGATCTCGACGACATCGCCCGAGCTCAGCGCGCTCTCGAGCGGCACGAGCCGGCCGTTGACCTTCGCGCCCATCGTGCGGTGGCCGATCTCGGTGTGCACGGCGTACGCGAAGTCGACGGGCGTCGCGTCGGCCGGCAGGCCGATGACCTTGCCCTGCGGGGTGAAGACGTAGACCTCCTTCGCGCCGATCTCGAAGCGGAGGTTGTCGAGGAACTCTCCCGGGTCGGCGGTCTCGGACTGCCAGTCGGTGATGTGCGCGAGCCACGCCATCTCGTTGTCGTTGGTGCGCTCGTCGACCTGCCGGCCGGCCATCCGCTCCTTGTACTTCCAGTGCGCCGCGACGCCGAACTCCGCGCGCTGGTGCATCTCCTGAGTGCGGATCTGGATCTCGACCGCACGCCCCTTGGGACCGATGACCGTCGTGTGCAGTGACTGGTACAGGTTGAACTTGGGGGTCGCGATGTAGTCCTTGAACCGGCCGGGGATCGGATTCCAGCGCGCGTGGATCGCGCCCAGCACGGCATAGCAGTCGCGGATGTTGTTGACGAGCACCCGGATGCCGACGAGGTCGTAGATCTCGTCGAATTCGCGACCGCGCAGCACCATCTTCTGGTAGATCGAGTAGTACTGCTTGGGCCGGCCGACCACCTGCCCCTTGATCCGGGCGGCCCGCAGGTCCTCGTTGATCGCGTCGATGACCTGCTGGACGAAGCTCTCGCGCTCGGGCGTGCGGTCGCGCACGAGGCTCTCGATCTCGACGTAGAGCTTCGGGTACAGCACCGAGAAGCTCAGGTCCTCCAGCTCCCACTTGATGGTCTGGATGCCGAGGCGATGTGCGAGCGGCGCGTAGATCTCGAGGGTCTCCTGCGCCTTGCGACGGGCGTTCTCCTGGGGCACGAAGCCCCAGGTGCGGGCGTTGTGCAGCCGGTCGGCGAGCTTGATGACGAGCACCCGGATGTCCTTCGACATCGCGACGACCATCTTGCGCACCGTCTCGGCCTGCGCCGAGTCGCCGTACTTGAGCTTGTCGAGCTTGGTCACGCCGTCGACGAGCATGGCGACCTCGTCGCCGAAGTCGGCGCGCAGCTGGTCCAGCGTGTAGTCGGTGTCCTCCACCGTATCGTGCAGCAGGGCCGCCGCGATCGTCTTCGCCCCGATGCCGAGGTCGGCGAGGATCTGGGCCACCGCGACCGGATGGGTGATGTACGGCTCACCGCTCTTGCGCTTCTGGCCGGCGTGCGCGCGGTCGGCGGCGGCGTACGCGCGCTCGATGAGGGCGACGTCGCCCTTCGGGTGGTGCGAGCGCACCGTCTTGATGACGGTGTCGATGGAGCGGGTCGAGCGGTCGGCGCGCGAGAAGATGCGCGGCAGCAGCGTCCGGAGCGTCGACGGCGAGCCCGTGGAGGGCGCGGCGGCGGGCGTCTGCGCGCGCGGTGGCTGCGTCTGCGTCATCCGATCACCTCCGGTGCCTCGAGTCTAGAAGGCAGCGGAGCGCGTGACCGGCGGTTCGCCGTGAGCGTCAGGCGCCGGCAGCGCGCGCCTTCAGACGCCGGGCCTTCTCGTCGCGCTGTCGGATCGCGGCCTCACCCGAGCGGAACTGCGCGTACAGCGGCGAGGCGACGAACGGCGTCGAATAGGTGCTGACCACCGTGCCGACGAACAGGGCGAGCGAGATCTCCTTGAGCGTGTCGGCTCCGAGGATGAACGACCCGATGAACAGGATCGCGGCGACCGGCAGCGCGGCGACGACACCGGTGTTGATCGACCGGACCAGCGTCTGGTTGACGGCGAGGTTCACCGCCTCGCCGAAGGTGCGTGTCGAGTCGTCGGTGAGCTCCGCCGTGTTCTCGCGGATCTTGTCGAAGACGACGACGACGTCGTACAGCGAATAGCCGAGGATCGTGAGGAACCCGATGATCGTCGCCGGGGTGATCGTGAATCCGGTCGCCGCGTACACCCCCGCCGTGATGACGAGGTCGTGCAGCAGCGAGAGGATGGCGGCCGCCGACATCTTCCAGGTGCGGAAGTAGAGCGCCATGAGCACGGCCGCGAAGATCACGAACACGATGAGCGCACGCAGCGCATTACCCGTGACGTCCGCGCCCCACGTGGCGCCGATGAAGGAGTTCGTGACGTTCTTCTCGGCGACGCCGTAGGTGTGGGCGAGCGCGGTCGCGACCTGCTGCGACTGCTGGTCCGTCAGCTGGTTGGTCTGCACCTGCACGCCGTGGTTGCCGGCCGTGGTGACGAGCACGTTGGCGCTGGGCACGACGCCGAGCGCGGCATCCCGCCCCTTGATCGTGTCCGTCGAGTTCGCGTCGGAGATCTGGAACTGCGATCCGCCGGTGAAGTCGATCCCGAAGTTGAAGCCCTTCGAGAAGTCGCCGCCGCCGCGCACGAACGGGATCGCGATCGACGCGAGCACCATCACGATCGCGATCATGTACCAGACGCGCCGACGACCGACGAAGTCGACCGACCGTGCGCCCGTGTAGAGGTCGTTGCCGAACTTGGCGAAGCTCGCCATCAGTTGCTCCCGCCCTTCGAACCGCGCGATGCCTCGAGCTCGGCGGCCTTGCGCTCCGCGATCGTCTGGCGGCGGCCGGCCTCACGGCTGGCACCGGAGCGGCGCGCGTCCTCCGAGAAGTGGAACTCCGCCCGGCCCCGATACACCGCGCCGAGCGCGTTCGGGTCGAGGCCCGACAGCGGATGGCCGCTGGAGAAGAACCTCGTCGTGGCGAGCAGGCGCAGCACCGGATGCGTGAACAGCACGACGATGATCACGTCGATCACCGTCGTGATGCCGAGGGTGAGCGCGAAGCCCTGGACGTTGCCGACCGCGAGCACGTACAGGATGATCGCCGACAGCAGGTTGACGCTCTTGGCCGCGAGGATCGTGCGCAGTGCGCGCTTCCATCCCGCCTCGACGGCGCCCGCGAGGCCGCGCCCGTCGCGCAGCTCGTCGCGGATGCGTTCGAAGTAGACGATGAACGAGTCGGCCGTGAAGCCGATCGCGACGATCAGGCCGGCGACGCCCGCCAGCGAGAGGCGCAGCCCGTTCTGCCACGACAGGATGTCGAAGAACTCGTACGTGATGACGCCCGCGACCACGAGCGACGCGAGCGTCACGAACCCCAGCAGCCGGTACTGGAACAGCGAGTAGACGGCGACCAGCAGGAGCCCGATGAGTCCGGCGATGAGGCCGTTCTGCAGCTGGCTCACGCCCAGCGTGGCGGCGATCGTGTCACGGCTCTGCACGGCGAAGTTGACCGGGAGGGCGCCGTACTTGAGCTGATTGGCGAGCGTCTGCGCGGAGGCCTGGGTGAAGTTGCCGGAGATCTGCGGCTTGCCGTTGGTGATCGCGGCCTGGGTGACCGGCGCCGAGATCACCTTGCCGTCGAGCACGATCGCGAACTGGCTGCGCGGCTGCTCGAGCGACACCAGCCGGTTCGTGACCTTCGCGAACTCCTTGGTGCCCTCGGCGTTGAAGATGATGTTGACGGCCCACTCGCCGGTGTTCACGCCCTGGCTGCCCTGGATCGTGCCTGCGTTGGCGTCGGAGATCGTGGAGCCCTCGACCTCCACCGGTCCGAGCAGGTAGGTCTGCGTCCCGGTGTCGTCGCAGGTCGCGAGCGGCTTGTCCGCCGGGGCGACGTTCGTGTCGGCCGCGTCGATCTTCGAGCAGTTGAGGTCGGTGAACTGCTTCTGCAGCGCCGGCGTGACCCAGTTGAGATCGCTGCCGTCGGTGGGCTTCGCGGTGGGGGTGTCCGCGAGCGACGGGCTCGGCGATGCGGAGGCGCTGCCGCTGGCACCCGGGCTCGGGGTGGCGCTCGCCGACGGGCTGACGTTCGAGGTCGCCGGCGCACCGGTCATCAGCACGGGCCGGAACTCCATCTTGGAGGCCGACTCGATGCGGTCCTGGGTGGTCTTGTCGAGGGTGGTGCCGGGGATCTCGATGAGGATGTTGCGCGAGCCCTGGGTGCTGACCTCCGCCTCCGAGATGCCGCCGATCCGCTGACGGATGATCGAGACCGCCTGGTTGAGCTGGTCGGAGGTCACCTGCTCCCCCGACGCCACCTTCGGCGTCAGGATGATCTCGATGCCGCCCTGGAGGTCGAGGCCGAGCTGCGGCTTCAGTCCCCAGTTCCAGAACATCTTGCCGGCCGCGAGCAGCAGGCCCATCACGATGACGATCACCAGCAGCCAGGCGAGCGACCTCCAGGCGCTGCGCACGGGCGTCGATCTCGTTGCCACAGGGCGTTCTGCTTTCTACGGAGCGTGCGAGCGGGCGCTGCGCGACGGCGGCGTCCGGCGGTATCGGCCGGACCGGCTATCAGAGTAACGGAGCCGACGAGAAGGGCTACTCGGCGGCGTCGCTGTCCGAGGCGGGCTTCTTGCGCGTCGTGGTGCGCGGCTTCGCAGCCGCCGACGACGAGCTCGCGCGCGGGGCGCGGGCGGGCTTGGCCGCGGCATCCGGCGTCTCGTCCGAGTCGATGCGCTCGCCGTACTCGGGCTCGCCGGTCACCACCGGCTCCTCCGCCACGACGTCCTGCTCGGGAGCGACGTCCTGCGGCTCGATCACGCGCGCGACCGTCTGGCGGTGCACGCGCAGCCGCGTGCCCGGGGTCGTCTCGATGATGGCCTCGTTCTTCTCGTCGTCGACCGAGATGAGGGTGCCGTAGATGCCGTGCTGGGTCATGACCTCGACGCCGGGAACGAACTTGTTCTTCAGCTCCTCGGCATCGCGCTTGCGCTTGCGGGAGTTGCGGACCATGAAGATGACCATGATCGCCAGCACCGCGACGAGCGCGATGGTGAGGAAGTTCTGGGAGAAGAAGTCGCCCGAGGCGGCCGGCTTGTCGGCGGCAGGAAGCAACGTGGTGAGGAACGACATGGGGGCGCGGGAGCCTTCCGGGATTCAGGGAGCGCGATCGAGCCTAAGAGAGGCCGCTGTGCGATTCCCCGGAATCATACGTCATCGAACAGCACTCCCGAGGTCGACCGGCGCACGCCCAGGTGATCCCACGCCCGTCGGGTGGCGACCCGCCCGCGGGGCGTGCGGGTCAGCATCCCGATGCGCACGAGGAACGGCTCGACGACCGACTCGATCGTCTCCGGCTCCTCGCCGACCGACACGGCCAGCGTGTTGAGCCCGACCGGACCGCCGTCGAAGCGGGTGACGACGGCATCCAGGACCGCCCGGTCGAGCCGGTCGAGGCCGACGGCATCGACGTCGTAGAGCTCGAGGGCGCTCTGCACGGCGGGCATGTCGGCGCCGCTCGCGTGCACGATGGCGTAGTCGCGCACCCGGCGCAGCAGCCGGTTGGCGATGCGCGGTGTGCCCCTGCTGCGGCTCGCGATCTCGTGACGCGCGGCGGGCTCGATCTCGAGCTCCAGCATGCGGGCGGCGCGGGCGAGCACCTCGTCGAGCTCGTCGTCGTCGTAGAACTCCAGGTTGGCGGTGAAGCCGAAGCGATCGCGCAGCGGATTGGGCAGCAGGCCCGAGCGGGTCGTCGCGCCGACGAGGGTGAAGGGCGCCAGGTCGAGCGGGATGCTCGTGGCGCCGGCTCCCTTGCCGACCATGATGTCGATCCGGAAGTCCTCCATCGCGAGATAGAGCATCTCCTCGGCGCTGCGGGCCATCCGGTGGATCTCGTCGATGAACAGCACCTCGCCGGGCACGAGGCTCGACAGCAGCGCGGCGAGATCGCCGGCGTGCTGGATGGCGGGGCCGCTCGACATCCGCAACGGGCGGCCCGACTCGTGCGCCACGATCATCGCGAGCGTGGTCTTGCCGAGCCCGGGCGGCCCGGCGAGCAGGATGTGATCGGGCGTGCGGCTCTGGATGGCGGCCGCGTCGAGCAGCAGCTGCAGCTGGCCGCGCACCTTGGCCTGACCCACGAACTCGGCCAGCGAGCGCGGACGCAGCGCGCCCTCGAACGCGAGCTCCGCCTCCGATTCGGGCTCCGGGCGCACGATCCCGTCGTCGGTCACGCGCGCACCTGCTGCGGGCCGAGACGGGCCAGCGCGAGACGCAGCAGCGCCTGCACGGAGGCGGTGTCGGCATCGGAGGCCCCTGCCGCTGCCTCGTCGACCGCCTGGGCGGCCACCCGCTCGTTCCAGCCGAGTCCGACGAGGGCACCGACCACCGCCGACGAGATCACGGACCCGGAGGCGCCCGACGGCACGGCGGCGGCCGCCGCCACGGGGGCGAGTTTGCCCGCGAGCGAGACGGCGATGAGCTTGGCGGTCTTGGGGCCGATGCCCGAGACCTTGCGGAAGGGCGCGTCGTCCTCGTCCGCGACGGCGCGGGCCACCTGCTCCGGCGTCAGGGTCGCGAGCACGCCGAGCGCCGACTTCGGGCCCACGCCCGACACGCCGCGGAGCAGATCGAACACGACGAGCTCCTCGGGGGTCGCGAAGCCGTAGAGGCTGAGGTCGTCCTCACGGACGACCAGGGCGGTGTGCAGGCGCGCCTCGTCGCCGATGCGCAGCGCGAGCGCCTGCGGCGGCGTCACCTGCACGGCGAGCCCGACACCGCCGACCTCGACCACGACGAGGCCGCCGCCGGAGGACAGCACGGCACCGCGGACCGACGAGATCATGCGGTCAGCCTACGAGCGGCTCGCCGCCTCGGCTCGCCGCCACGCGCGCTGGGCAGGGGTGAGGTCCCCGGTCGGCGCCCCGGCCGCGGGCGCGCCGCGCCACGCGTGGCAGATCGCGAGCGCGAGCGCGTCGGCGGCATCCGCGGGCTTCGGCACCGACGCCAGCCCGAGCACCCGCGCGACCATCGCGCCCACCTGCGCCTTCTCGGCGTTCCCATACCCCGTGACCGCGGCCTTGACCTCGCTCGGGGTGTGCAGCCCGACCGGGAGGCCCCGCTCGGCCGCGGCCGCCAGCGCGACCCCGGATGCCTGCGCCGTGCCGATGACGGTGCGCAGATTGTGCTGGGCGAACATCCGCTCGACCGCGAGCGCATCCGGCTGGTAGGTGTCGAGGGCCGCGGCGATCCCGCGCGCGACCGCGAGCAGCCGCAGCTCGATCGACTCCTCGGGGCCGGTGCGGATGACGCTCACGTGCACGAGCGTCGCGGACCGATCGGGCGCGACATCCACGATGCCGACGCCACAGCGGGTCAGGCCCGGATCGATCCCCAGGACGCGAAGCACGATGCGACTCCCGGGGCCGCTTCGTTACTCGTCGTCCGCGTCGAGCTCGGCCTGCACATCGGCCGGGATGTCGACGTTGCTGAACACGTTCTGCACGTCGTCGCTGTCCTCCAGCGCGTCGATCAGGCGGAACACCTTGCGCGCCGTGTCCGCATCCACCGGCACCTGCACGCCGGGCACGAACTCGGCCTCGGCCGAGTCGTAGTCGATGCCCGCCTCGACGAGCGCGCTGCGCGCCGACACGAGTTCGGAGGGGTCGGTGACGACCTCGAAGCCCCCGCCCTGGTCGACGACGTCCTCGACGCCGGCGTCCATGACCGCCTCGAGGATCGCGTCCTCCGTGACGCCGTCGCCCTTGGTGATGGAGATGACGCCCTTGCGGCTGAAGTTGTAGGAGACGCTGCCCGGGTCGGCCATCGTGCCGCCGTTGCGGGTCATCGCCGTGCGCACCTCGGCCGCCGCGCGGTTGCGGTTGTCGGTGAGGCATTCGATCAGCAGCGCGACGCCGTTGGGGCCGTAGCCCTCGTACATGATCGTCTGGTAGTCGACCGACTCACCGCTGAGCCCCGCGCCGCGCTTGATGGCGCGGTCGATGTTGTCGTTGGGCACCGAGGTCTTCTTGGCCTTCTGCACGGCGTCGACCAGGGTCGGGTTGCCGCTCAGGTCGGCGCCGCCCATCTTGGCCGCGACCTCGATGTTCTTGATGAGTTTGGCGAAGGACTTCGCACGCCGTTGGTCGATGACCGCCTTCTTGTGCTTGGTCGTCGCCCACTTGGAATGGCCGCTCACGGCTGCTCCTTGATGATCCGGGAAAGACGCTTCATCCTACGCAGGCGCCGCGCTCAGGCCGCGCGCACCCGCTCGAGGAAGCGCTCGTGGAAGCGGTAGTCGTCGGTGACCTCGGGGTGGAAGGAGGTGCCGAGCAGGTTGCCCTGCTCCACCGCCACGACGCGCCCGTCCTCGAGGGCGGCCAGCGCCGTGGTGCCGTCGCCGAGATCGCTGACCGCGGGCGCGCGGATGAAGACGGCGTGCACCGGGGCCTCCCCCAGCTCCGGGATGTCCAGGTCGGTCTCGAACGAGTCGTTCTGGTTGCCGAAGGCGTTGCGCTGCACGGTCACATCGAGCCCGCCGAGGGTCTCCTGGCCGTCGATCGCGTCGGTGATCCGGTCGGCCAGCATGATGAGGCCGGCGCACGTGCCGTACACCGGCATCCCGGCGGCGATCCGGCCGCGCAGCGGGTCGCGCAGCCCGTACAGCCGGCACAGCTTGTCCATGACGGTCGATTCGCCGCCCGGGATCACGAGGCCGGCGACCTGGTCGAGCTCGCTCTCGCGGCGCACGGGCACGGCATCCGCTCCCAGCTCGCGCAGGACGAGCAGATGCTCGCGGAAGTCGCCCTGGAGCGCGAGGACGCCGACCCGCGGAGTCCGTGTCGTCACCGGCAAGCGCTACCAGCCGCGCTCGGCGAGCCGGTGCGGCGCGGGCACGTCGGCGACGTTGATGCCGACCATGGCCTCGCCGAGCCCGCGCGACGCCTTGGCGATCTCGTCGGGGTCGTCGTAGAACGTCGTCGCCTTCACGATCGCCGCTGCGCGCTTCGCGGGCTCGCCCGACTTGAAGATGCCCGAGCCGACGAAGACGCCGTCGGCACCGAGCTGCATCATGAGCGCCGCATCGGCCGGGGTCGCGACGCCGCCCGCCGTGAACAGCACGACCGGGAGCTTGCCGGTCGCCGCGACCTCGGCCACGAGGTCGTAGGGCGCCTGCAGCTCCTTGGCGGCGACGTACAGCTCGTCCTTGGTCTTCGACTTGAGCGTGTTGATCTCCGACGTGATCGTCCGGATGTGCTTGGTCGCCTCCGACACGTCGCCCGTGCCGGCCTCGCCCTTGGAGCGGATCATGGCCGCGCCCTCGGTGATCCGGCGCAGGGCCTCGCCCAGGTTGGTCGCGCCGCAGACGAAGGGCACCGTGAAGGGCCACTTGTCGATGTGGTTGACGTAGTCCGCGGGCGAGAGCACCTCGGACTCGTCGATGTAGTCGACGCCGAGCGACTGCAGCACCTGCGCCTCGACGAAGTGGCCGATGCGCGCCTTGGCCATGACCGGGATCGACACCGCGGCGATGATGCCGTCGATCAGGTCGGGGTCGCTCATGCGCGCCACGCCGCCCTGCGAGCGGATGTCGGCCGGCACGCGCTCGAGCGCCATGACCGCGACAGCCCCGGCATCCTCGGCGATCTTCGCCTGGTCGGCGGTGACGACGTCCATGATGACGCCGCCCTTGAGCATCTCAGCGAGCCCGCGCTTGACGCGGCTCGTTCCGAGCTCGGTCGTGTCCTTGGTGTCAGTCATGATGACCGATTCTACGGGCCGCGGAGCCGGTCGGCTGCGCCGGCCGTCACGCAGCGACACGGCCGGTCGGCCGGGCCCGGCCGGCGCGCCGGGGCGTCCGCCGCGCATCGACCCAGGACGGAGGTACCAGCCAGCGCTCGCCCTCGACCACCTCGAGCGTCCACCTGTCGAGATCGAACCGGCGGTGGTGGAAGGGGCAGAGCAGGATCGCATTGTCGAGGTCTGTGGGTCCGCCCCGCGCCCAGGGATCCACGTGCGCGATCTCGCACCAGCCCGGAGGCGCCGTGCACCCCCACCACGCGCAGCCGCCGTCGCGCAGCCCCAGTGCGCGTCGTTGGGCAGCCGAGAACAGTCGTGCGGAACGGCCGAGGTCGAGGGGCTCGCTCGCCCCTCCGAGCACGACGGGCACGATCTCGGCCTGAGCGGCAAGGCGGCGGGCGGTCGCCGCCGAGATCGTGGCATCGATCCCCGCGATTTCCGCGGCGCCGAGGCCGGTGCGCAGCGCGTCGAGCGAGACCGTCACGACCATCGTCACCGCGGTTCCCGCGACGTTGCCGGGATCGTGGCGCAGCGACTCACTCGCGATCGAGACGAGGGCGTCGAGCCGACGATGAGCCAGCGTGCGGGTGCCGCCCTCGGTGGGCTCGTCCTCGAGGGCGTCGTCGACGGCGAACCGCGGCTCGCGACGCGGGGCGGTGCGGGCGTCGAGGGCCGCGGTGAGGAATCCGGCCGACTCCGGATCCATCGTGACGATCCAGCGCAGCATGCCGTCGGGTAGGTGCGAGACCTGCACCCCCGCGCGGCGGCGCTGCTCCTCCTCGCGGATCGGCACGCCATCCGGATCGGCGCGATCGATGGCGAATCGGCACAGCCGCGCGAGCTCCCGAGGCGCGAGACGCACGGCCTCGGCCAGCAGCACCGGAGCGATCGACTCGCCACGGCCCGAGGCGCGGCACTCGACCTCGTCGACCGTGCGCGCGATGCGCGACAGCGATCTCATCGTCAGCTCGGCCCGTTCAACTGCCTCGGCGATCACCGGGCGACGCGGGGACAGATCCTCCCCCGCGAGCGACAACCGCGGCACGACCTGCGCCCCCACCTCGCACCAGTCCTGAGCCTCCGCCGGGTCGAGGCCCGCCTCGACGGCAAGGACGGCCGCTGCCGAGCGCTCGCCCCACCGCACCGCGAGAGCGCCCTCGTCGCATCGACGGGCGAGCTCCCCCGCGATCCGCACGCCGACCGCATCCACGAGTCGTCGCACCGACCCGATCATGCCGATCAGGTCACGCAGCCGGTCGTCGCCGACTGCGCCGAGCGGCTCAGCGAGCGCGGCAGCAAGTGCCGCCGCCTCATCGGCGAGCCGGTGCTCGAGTGCCATGGCGCGACCCTTCGACGCGAATCAGATGACCGGCACGAGCAGGCCCAGTCTACCACACATTCGAACGTGTGTTCGACCCCACCTCGCCGATGCGGGGCTCGCCCGCCCTCGGCTCGTCACTCATCGGCGGTTCGGGGTCACCCACCCCGCTCCGCGCTCCGACTGCTCGCTCGCGAGTGCGAAGTACGGCTGGGTCGACAGGTCGTCGGACAGGCCCGGATAGAGGTCCTCGCCTGCCTCCGTCGAGACGGTGACGTAGTACATGAGCGGGTAGGTCCCGGCGGTGTACTCGGCGGGGATCTCCCCCGCGAACACGTCGCCGTCCCGCTCGAGCTCCACCACCTGCCACGACTCAGACTGGTCGACGTGCCGGTAATGCAGCCGCGCAGCGTCAACACCCGTCGAGCGGACGGCGATCGGGACGGCGGCGCCGCGCGAGAACGACGCGGGCGCGTCGTGCTCGAGGGCCCAGCCGTCCCGGCGCGGACCACGGGTCAGGTCGAGGGCGTCGGCGCCGGAGGCGGCGTCGGAGGCCGTGGCCGCCGCGCGCTCCGCCTCGAGCTCGGCCAGATCGGCCTCCATGTCGGGGATGCGGTCACGCCAATGGCCGTGCTCGGAGCGCTCCACGCCGAATGCCAGCTCGTCGCGGTAGACGCCGTCGACGAGCGGCAGGATCCCGGCGTACGCCGCATGGGCACGACGCGCGTGGGCGATCGCCTCGTCCAGAGCGAGCGTGGACGAGGCCTGACGCCATACGGCATAGCTCGTCGCCGCGCGCAGCTTCTCGGCGTAGAACCGGCCGAGCCGGATCAGGATCGCGATGTCGACGGACGCCCGCTCGACATCCGCCGAGGACCGGAAAGCGCCGAGCCCGGCCAGCGGAGCCTCCGCCTGATCGCACAGAGCGTCGATCCGGTCGGCGACCTCCAGCGGCGTGTAGGCCGCCGTCGGGCGGCCCGCGAGCGCATCCTCGACGAACCGGTCGATGATGACGAACATCTCCGGGTCGAACGGGCTGACCGCGCCCCAGTTGGTCGGCGCGTCCGTGTCGCTGGCGTAGTGCTCGGACCCCAGCCCCGCCGAGATCGGCAGGTCGACGTACATGTCCGGTGCGTAGCCGTTGTTCGAGCCGTTGACCCCGTGGACCACGACGACGAGCGGCAGGATGCGGCTGGCGGGCGTGAGCGCGGCCTCGACGAGCTCGGCGGCGTCACCGTACTGCGCGCGCAGCGGGGCCCGCCAGGCCTCGGCCCGCACGGCCGGGTCGTACAGGTGCCGCCCCATGAGCGTGTAACTGTGGCGGTGCTTGCGCCACTCGCGACCGCCCAGGCGGAGGTCCTCGCGCAGATAGGGCTCGCGCCCGCCCACGATCCCGCTGCCCTTGCGCCCCTTGAAGAACAGAGGCTCGCAGTAGTCGACGCCCGCGCTCCCGCCGAACGTCGCGTACCGGCCGTAGCCGGCCGCGATCGCGGGATCCCCCCAGAGCAGCAGCTTCTGGGTGCCCGGCCAGATCCGGAACATGAGGTCGACGACCCGGTCCTCGCGGAGGAAGTCGCCGTAGCCGTACCGTGTGAAGCGCCGGCTGAACTCGGTGATGCCCTTCATCTCGTGCCCCGGCGGGATCGGCCGCGCCGCCTCACGGTGCCGGATCCGCGCCTGGTGATAGGGCAGGCCCAGGTGTTCTGCCCAGTACTTTCCCGACAGGATCGGCGAGATGTTCGGCTTGTCCGCCGCGTCCAGCAGCGCCTGGTCGACGCCCTTGGCGTGCATGTCGATCTGGAGCGGGCGGCCGGCCTCCGACGCGGCCTGGAACATCGCGTCCCAGAACACCTCGTGGGCGTTCTCGTGGATGCCGCCCTCGTAGTGGACGCGGAAGCTCAGCCCGTCGACCTCGGGCACCTCGCGCAGGAGACGCGACAGCCCCGCGGCCGAGTACGCCGCGTGGGTCTCGGGGGTCAGGCCCGTGATCGGGTACCAGTGCCGGGAGTCGCGCCCGTAGTCGTAGGCGTGGTTCCAGAGCCCGAGCTGGAAGTCCATCCCCCGTCGCTTCGTCTCCGCGGCGATGTACTGCAGTGCCGCGAGGTTGCGGGCCTGCTCGGCCGCGTGGACGCCTTCCGCGCGAACCTCCCAGCCGTCCACGTCGAACAGGAACGGGTACGCGAAGCAGAGGTAGTTGTCGGTGGCGCCGTTGCGGTCGGCGCCGTAGTTGTACTGCATCCCGAGCGCGAGGTGGAACCGGCTGAAGCGGCAGTCCGCGAGGAAGTCGAGGTACTCCGTCCAGAACTCCCGGTCGACGAACCACGGCGTGTCCTCGTGCACGCTGGAGAAGGAGCGGACCAGCCCGCGGATCGGCACGGCGGGCCGGCCGGTGATCGTGACCTCGTCGGCGATCCCGCCGTCGCGCAGGCGCTCGGCGATCTCCTGGATTCCGTAGACGAAGCCGCGGTCGTCGGCGGCGCTCACCGTGAGCAGGTCGCCTGCGGTGACGCGATACGACTCGGCGGGGGCACCGGGCTCCGACACGAGGGCGATCGCCTCGTCCCGATCGGCGAGATGGTGCTCCAGCGCCCACGCGATCGGAGGGCGGGCGGCGAGCGAATGGTCGTCGGTGACGACGTGGACCACGATAGGACTCCTCAGATTGGACGGTCGGTCGAAGAGGTGGACGGCGGGACGGGCGTGGAGGACGCGTTCGCTCTGCCCGCCACGGTGTTCACCGGGAAGCGCATGCGCTCGCCGTCGAGGGCGAGGAGCAGATTGTCGACGGCCGCATCGGCCATCGCGGCGCGCGCGGCCGCGGTCCCCGACCCGATGTGCGGGGTCACCGTCACGCGCGGCGTGCTCAGGATGCGATGGCCGAGCGGCACCGGTTCGGGATCCATGGTGTCCAGCGCGGCGCCGCCCAGGCGGCCGGCGTCGAGTGCGTCGGCGACGGCATCCAGGTCGACGAGGCCGCCGCGCGAGGTGTTGATCAGGATGGCGCCGGGCTTCATCCAGGCGAGCGTCCGGCCGTCGATGAGGAGCGCGGTCTCCGGCGTCAGCGGACAGTGCAACGAGACCACGTCGCTCTCGGCAAGCACGGCGCGCAGGTGCTCCCGGGAGTCCTGCCTGCCCTGGACGAGCACCCGCATCCGGAGGCCGCGCGCGCGATCCGCCACGGCGGTGCCGATGCGACCGGGACCGATGACCGCCATGGTCGCCCCGGTGAGGCCGGCGCCGAGGAATGCCGTCGGCGACCAGGTGCGCCATGCTCCGGACCGGACGAACGCGTCGCCCTCGACGATCCCCCGCGCCCGTGCCATCAGCAGAGCCAGGGTGAGCTCGGCGGTCGCGTCCGTGAGGGCGTCGGGCGTGTTGCCGATCGCGATGCCTCGCGCGGTCGCGCCCGCCACGTCGATGTTGTCGAAGCCCACGGCGTAGTTGGACACCGCGCGCAGCTTCGGTGCCGCATCCATCAGCTCGGGGTCGATGCGGTCGGTCAGCAGCGCGAGGAGCCCCTCCGCGTCGCGGACGAGTCCGACGAGCGCCTCCCGCGACGGGGGCAGCTCGCCCTCCCACACGAGCACGTCGTGGCGCTCGCGCAGCCGATCCAGGGCCGTGCCGGGCAGCATCCGCGTGACCACGCAGCGCGCGCGATGTGCGTCGGCTCGCTGCTGGGGAGGCATCGTAGATCAATACTTTCAGTATGTGAAAGCCAGTTGCGGCTTATGCGATCAGTCAACGAGACCGCGCAGGGGATGTCAAGCACCATGTGCATTCCTACTTCGCTATGTGAAAGACTGCGGGCACGCACGACGGGAGGTCACGTGGCGTACGAACTGCAATCGCTCGAGCGAGCCCTCGACCTGCTCGGGCTGCTCGCGAGCCGCGGGCCGCTGCGGCTCAGCGCGATCGGAGACGAGCTCGGCGCGAACCAGACGACGGTGCTGCGCACGCTTCGCGTGCTCGAGCGCAACGGCCTCGTGCGCCGCGATCCGCGCGTGAACGAGTACGCGCTCGGAACCCGGCTCGCCGAGCTCGGCCAGGCGGCGATCGCCGGCATCGACGTCCCGAGGTCGCTGCGCCCGTGGACCACCGCGTTGTCGCGTCGATTCGGCTGCACCGTGCACGTCGGCATGCTCCGGGCGGGCATGGTGACGATCATCGACAAGGTCGACGCGATCGACTCCGTGGTCCGGTACTCCTCGCTCGGCACCCGGATGCCGCTGCACGCGACCTCGATCGGCAAGGCCGTCCTGGCGCTGGTCGGTGTGGACGACGCCCGCGAAATAGGTCTCACGCCGCCGCTCGGCGTGTACACCCCGCACACCATCACCGACCTCGACGCCCTGCGTGCCGACGTGCGAACGGCCGCCGAGCGCGGCTACAGCATCGAGCGCGAGGAGTATCAGATGGGCTTCGCGTGCAACGGCGTCGCGTTCCGGATGGGGGGCGAGGTGTTCGGGGTCAGCATCTCCGGGCAGACGGGCGACGAAGGCCTCATCGCCGATCGCGGCGACGCACTGAAGGCGGCGCTCGACGAGTTCGTGCGGGAGTTCCGCGGCGCCGCGACCTCGATCTAGTCGGACACCTGCTGCCACGCCTGCGCGAGCTCCTCGCGCGCCTCGCCCAGCAGCTTCGGGATCGCTTTGGTCTGCCCGATGATCGGCAGGAAGTTGGCGTCCGACGCCCACCGCGGCACGACGTGCTGATGCAGGTGCTCCGAGATGCCGGCGCCCGCGACGGCGCCCTGGTTCATGCCGATGTTGAAGCCGTGCGGATGCGAGGTCGCCGCGAGCACGCGCATCGCCGTCTGCGTCATCCGGGCGATCTCGTGCGTCTCCTCCGCCGTCGCGAGGTCGTACGTCGCGACGTGCCGGTAGGGCACCACGAGCAGATGGCCGCTGTTGTACGGGAACAGGTTGAGGATCACGTACCCGGTCTCGCCGCGGTGCACGATCAGGGTCTCCTCGTCGCTCATCATCGGCGCGGCGCAGAACACGCACGGCGTGGCCGCCTTCTCCTGCGGAGACTGCTCGATGTAGGCGATGCGGTGCGGGGTCCAGAGCCGCTGCAGCCCGTCCGGCACGCCGGCCAGACGGTCCGCCGGCTCGACGGATGGGTAGTCGGTGCCGTCGTAGTCGCGCATCCGCGGCTTAGACCTGCGCCCGGGTGTCGATGGCCCCGCGGATGCGGCGCACCGCCTCGTCGACGGGCACCCCGTTGTCCTGCGTGCCGTCGCGGAACCGGAAGCTCACCGTGCCGGCGTCGCGGTCCTTCTCCCCCGCGATCAGCTGGTACGGCACCTTCAGCTGCGTCGCGTTGCGGATCTTCTTCTGCATGCGGTCGTCGCTCGCGTCGAGCTCGGCACGCACGCCCTCCGTCTTCAGCCGGTCGACGATCTCGCCGAGGTAGTCGGCGTACTCGTCGGCGACGGGGACGCCGACCACCTGCACGGGCGCCAGCCACACCGGGAACGCGCCCGCGTAGTGCTCGAGCAGGATCGCGAAGAACCGCTCGATCGAGCCGAACAGCGCACGGTGGATCATGATGGGCCGCTTGCGCTGCCCGTCGCGGTCGGTGTACTCCAGCTCGAACCGCTCGGGCAGGTTCGGGTCGACCTGCACGGTCGAGAGCTGCCACACGCGGCCGATGGCATCCCGCGTCTTCAGGTCGATCTTCGGACCGTAGAACGCGGCCTCCCCCGGCACCTCGATGAGCTTGAGCCCGGATGCCATGGCGACGTTGCGCAGCGCGTTGGTCGAGTACTCCCAGAACTCGTCGGACCCGATCCACTTGTCCTTGTGGTCGTCGCGCATCGAGAGCTCCAGCTCGAAGTCGTCGAGACCGAAGTCGCGCAGCATCGAGATGACGAACTCCAGCACCTTGGTCGCCTCCTCCTCGAGCTGCTCGGGGGTGACGAACAGGTGCGAGTCGTCCTGGGTGAAGCCGCGCACGCGGGTGAGCCCGTGCAGGGCGCCGGAGAGCTCGTTGCGGTAGACGGTGCCGTTCTCGGCGAGCCGCATCGGCAGGTCGCGGTAGCTGCGGGCGCGCTCCTTGTAGATCAGGATGTGCATCGGGCAGTTCATCGGCTTGAGGTAGTAGTCGGTGCCCTGCTTGAGGATCTCGCCGGTGTCGGCGTCGCGCTCCTCGTCCATGCGGATGGGCGGGAACATCCCGTCCTTGTAGGTGACGAGGTGGTTCGACTGCAGGAAGAGGTCCTGCTTGGCGATGTGCGGGGTGTAGACGTAGGTGTACCCGGCCGCCACGTGGCGCTTCCGGGCGTGCTGCTCCATCTCCATGCGCACGACGCCGCCCCGGGGATGCCAGACCGAGAGCCCGGAGCCGATCTCGTCGGGGAACGAGAACAGGTCGAGCTCGCGGCCGAGCTTGCGGTGGTCGCGCTTGGCCGCCTCCGCGAGGCGCTCGGTGTAGCCGCGCAGCTCGTCCTTGGTCGCCCACGCGGTGCCGTAGATGCGCTGCAGCTGGGGATTCTTCTCCGAGCCGCGCCAGTACGCGGCGGCGATCCGCATGAGCCGGAAGACACCGAGCGCGCCCGTGTTCGGAACGTGGGGACCGCGGCACAGGTCCTTCCAGGCGGTCCGGCCCTCGCGATCCACGTTGTCGTAGATGGTCAGCTCGGCCCCGCCGACCTCGACCGACTCGCTGTCGTCGCCCGTGCCCTCGCCGTGGCCGACGTGACCCTTCAGGCCGATGAGCTCGAGCTTGTACGGCTCGCCGGCGAGCTCGGCGCGCGCCTCGTCCTCGGTCACGACCCGGCGCACGAAACGCTGACCGGAGCGCACGATGCGCTCCATCTCCTTCTCGATCGCCTTGAGGTCCTCCGGGGTGAAGGGCTCGGCGACGTCGAAGTCGTAGTAGAAGCCGTCGGTGATCGGCGGACCGATGCCGAGCCTCGCCTCCGGGTTGAGGCGCTGCACGGCCTGCGCCATGACGTGCGCGGTGGAGTGTCGCAGGATGTTCAGGCCGTCCGGCTCGTCGATCCGGACCGGCTCGACACCGTCCGTCGTCGTCAGCTCGGTCGCCTTGTCCTTCAGCTCGCCGTTCACCCGCAGGGCGATCACGGCGCGGTCGGGGAACAGGTCGAAACCGGTCTGCGCGCTCACCCCTCAACGATAGTGAGCGCGCGACGCGGGTTCAGACGCGGTCGAGCCCGCGCGCGACGAGGTACTTTTCGGCGTCGACCGTGCCTCCCGGGATGAGCACGTTGAGCTCGACGCCCTTGTGCCACGCGATCACGGCTGTGCCGCCGTCGCCGGTCGCGGTCACCGCCGCATCTCCCGCCCCCGTGATCCGCTGCGCGCCAGGATTCTGCATCGAGCTGGTGTCGAACGTCGCCCGATCGATTGCACGCGCGGTCACAATGACCGCTTTGCCGTAGACGCATGCCTGGTAGACCCCCGCGGGAGTGGCCCTCCCGGGCCCCGGGTCGGCTCCGGTGACGGATGTGATGTCCGCCTCCGTGACCAGCCCGCACGGATCGGGGGTGGCGGCAGCGGCGGCCGTCGCCACGGCGGACGCAGTCGTGGACTCGTGCGGCGATGGGGAGGCGGCGCCCGCGCCGGAGGATGCCGGCGTCGCGCCGGGAACGGCGGAGCATGCGGCGAGAGCAAGAGCAAGAGCGAGAGCGAGAGCAAGAGCGAGGGCGGCGGCAGGCAGAAGCGGGAAGATGCGCACGCCCGCAGTCGATCACCCCCTCGTAACGCCGCCGTAAGCGCCCTCCCCTCCCGTTCTGCCTACGCTGGAGCCGATGAAGTCGTTCGAGGTCCGCACCCATCCGAGCTCCGAGGCGTTCCCCCGCGAGGAGCAACTCGCCTGGCGGATCGCGGAGGTCGCGGCCGACCCGGTCGACGTCGCACCCGAGGTGGTCGAGATGATCGTCAACCGGGTCATCGACAACGCCGCCGTCGCGGTCGCCTCCATCGGGCGGGCGCCCGTCATCGCCGCGCGGGGCCAGGCACTCGCCCACCCCTTCTCCCCCGGCTCATCCGTGTTCGGCGTGACCGACCGCGTCTCACCCGAGTGGGCCGCGTGGGCCAACGGGGTCGCGGTGCGCGAGCTCGACTACCACGACACATTCCTCGCGGCCGAGTACTCGCACCCGGGCGACAACATCCCGCCGATCCTCGCCGTCGCGCAGCACGCGGGCCGCGGAGGAACGGACCTCGTACGCGGCATCGCGACCGGGTACGAGATCCAGATCGACCTCGCCAAGGCAATCAGCCTGCACGCCCACAAGATCGACCACGTCGCGCACCTCGGGCCGAGCGCCGCGGCCGGAATCGGCACGCTGCTCGGGCTCGACCCGGGGGTGACGTTCCAGGCGATCGGGCAGGCGCTGCACACGACGACCGCGACGCGGCAGTCACGCAAGGGCGAGATCTCCACCTGGAAGGCCTACGCCCCGGCCTTCGCCGGCAAGATGGCGGTCGAGGCCGTCGACCGCGCGATGCGCGGCCAGACGTCGCCGTCGCCGATCTGGGAGGGCGAGGACGGCGTGATCGCCTGGCTGCTCGACGGTCCCGAAGCCCGCTACGAGGTCTCGCTCCCGGGGGCCGGCGAGGCCAAGCGCGCCATCCTGGACTCCTTCACCAAGGAGCACTCGGCCGAGTACCAGGCGCAGGCCTGGATCGACCTGGCACGTCGGCTGCATGCCGAGCATCCGGAGCTGGCCGACCCGGCGAACGTCGACCGGATCGTGCTGCACACCAGCCACCACACCCACAACGTGATCGGCTCGGGTGCGAACGACCCGCAGAAGTACGACCCGGCCGCGAGCCGCGAGACCCTCGACCACTCGGTGCCGTACATCTTCGCCGTCGCGCTGCAGGACGGCGCCTGGGATCACGTGGCCAGCTACGCCCCCGAGCGCGCCGCCCGCCCCGACACCGTCGCGCTCTGGCGCAGGATCACCACGGTCGACGATCCGGAGTGGACCCGCCGCTACCACTCGAACGACCTGCGCGAGAAGGCGTTCGGCGGCCGGATGGAGGCCGTGCTCACCGACGGCTCCACGGTGGTCGACGAGATCGCCGTCGCCGACGCCCACCCGCTCGGCGCCCGGCCGTTCGCGCGCGCCGACTACGCCGCCAAGTTCCGGATGCTGGCCGACGGCGTGCTCGCAGCGGACGAGATCGAGCGCTTCCTCGGCCTCGCCGAGCGCCTGCCCGAGCTCACGCCCGACGAGGTGCGCTCGCTCAACGTCGTCGCGGAGTCCGCCCTGCCCGCCGCCCCGAAGGGACTGTTCTGATGCTGCACTCCACCGTCACGCCCGCGCAGAAGCGGCAGGCGTTCCGCGCCGGTCTCGACAGCGGCACCATCCAGCGCTTCCCGGGCGCGTTCACGCCGCTCTCCGCGGCGCTGATCCAGGAGAAGGGGTTCGAGGGCGTCTACAGCTCGGGCGCGGTCATGGCCAACGAGCTGGGGCTTCCGGACATCGGCCTCACCACGCTCACGGAGGTCGCGCAGCGCGGCGCCCAGATCGCACGGACCACCGACCTGCCCACCCTCATCGACGGCGACACCGGATTCGGCGAGCCCATGAACGTCGCGCGCACGGTGCAACTGCTCGAGGACGCCGGCGTCGCGGGCGTGCACCTCGAGGACCAGGTGAACCCCAAGCGATGCGGCCACCTCGACGGGAAGGAGGTCGTCGACGAGGGCACGGCGGTCAATCGGATCCGCGCGGCCGTGCAGGCGCGCCGCGACCCGGACTTCGTCATCATGGCGCGCACCGACATCCGCAGCGTCGAGGGGCTGGGTGCCGCGACCGAGCGGGCCAAGGCCCTCGCCGACGCCGGCGCCGACGCGATCTTCGCCGAGGCCATGGCCGACCTCGCCGAGTTCGAGGCGATGCGCGCCGCCGTCGACGTGCCGATCCTGGCCAATATGACCGAGTTCGGCAAGAGCGACCTCTTCACCGTGCAGCAGCTGCAGGATGTCGGGGTCAACATGGTGATCTTCCCGGTGTCGCTGCTGCGGATCGCGATGGGCGCCATCGAGCGCGGTCTCGACGCGCTCGCCGCCGAGGGGTCCCTGCAGTCGCAGCTGCCCGGCATGCAGACCCGCGCCCGGCTCTACGAGCTCGTCGACTATGCCGGCTATGCGGCGTTCGACGACGGCGTGTACACCTTCGACCTCACCAACAACAGGAGCTGACCGCGTGACCGACATCAAGAAGGGCCTGGCCGGCGTCGTCGTCGACACGACGGCGATCTCGAAGGTGAACCCGGAGACCAACTCGCTGCTGTACCGGGGGTACCCGGTGCAGGACCTCGCGGCGAAGTGCTCGTTCGAGGAGGTCGCCCACCTGCTCTGGCACGGCGACCTGCCCGACGACCGGCAGCTGGCCGACTTCGAGCAGTCGGAGCGCGCACAGCGCCACCTCGACGAGCGGGTCAAGCGCGTGATCGACGAGCTGCCGCGCGAGGCGCACCCCATGGACCTCGTGCGCACGGCGGTGAGCTTCATCGGCGCGGAGGACCTCACGGCCGCCGACTCTTCGCCCGAGGCGAACCTCGCGAAGTCGCTGACGCTGTTCGCGAAACTGCCCGCGATCGTGGCCTACATCCAGCGCCGACGCCACGACCTCCCCCTCGTGGAGCCGCGCGACGACCTGGGCTACAGCGCGAACTTCCTCCACATGTCGTTCGGCGAGGTGCCCGATCTCACGGTCGTGAAGGCGTTCGACGTCTCGATGACCCTCTACGCGGAGCACTCGTTCAATGCGTCGACGTTCACGGCGCGCGTCGTGACCTCGACCCTCTCCGACCTCTACTCCGCCGTCACGGCCGCCATCGGCGCCCTCAAGGGCCCGCTGCACGGCGGCGCCAACGAGGCCGTGATGCACGTGTTCGACGAGATCGGCACGGCCGACAAGGCCGAGGCGTGGCTCGACGAGGCGCTCGCTGCCAAGCGCAAGATCATGGGCTTCGGACATCGGGTGTACAAGAACGGCGACTCGCGCGTGCCGACGATGAAGGCCGCCCTCGACACGCTGGTCGCCGAGTACGACCGCCCCGACCTGCTCGAGATGTACGAGACGCTTGCCGGCGCCATGGACGCCCGCAAGGGGATCAAGCCGAATCTCGACTACCCGTCGGGGCCGGCGTACCACCTCATGGGCTTCGACACCCAGGTGTTCACGCCGCTGTTCGTCGCATCGCGGGTGACCGGATGGACCGCGCACGTCATGGAGCAGCTCTCCTCCAACGCGCTCATCCGCCCGCTCTCGGAGTATGTGGGCCCGGATCAGCGCGCGGTGCCCGACCGGGAGTGATCGTCGCCCGCTCCTGACCCGTCCCGCTCCGCCCGAGCGAGCAGCTGCAGATGCGTGATCGCCATGTCGATCGAGGTCGCCATCGGCGTGACGTCGCGCGAGGTCTGCGCGAGCAGGTAGCCGCCCTGCACCGCGGCCACGAAACCGGTGGCGAGCTGCGCGAGGTCTGCATCCTGCGGGATGATGCCATCCCGCTGCAGCCGTCCGAGCACCTGCGCGAAGAGCTCCTGCCAGGCGGCGAAGAGTTCCTCCAGCTTCGTCCGCGCGATCGCATCCTGATCGGCGACCTCGTTCGCCAAAGAGCCGAGCGAGCAGCCGTACCGGCCGTCGTAGAGCGCGTTGTCGTGCACGATCGCGTCGCGCCATCGCCGCAGCCCGTCGAGCGTGCGCACGGCCTCGAGGCGCTCGCGCTCGCCGGCGATCTTCCGCTCCCCCACGTACTCGATCACCGCGCGGACCAATGCGGTCTTGTCGGGGAAGTGCCGGTAGAACTGCGACTTGCTGACGTCGCTCGCCGACACCACGTCGTCGAGCGTCGTGCCTCCCACCCCGTGCGTCCGCATCAGGCCCGCGGCGGCCTCGACGATCCGGTCCCGGGTCTTGGCACCGCGCGCCGTCAACCGCACCGCTGGGGCCGACGGAGAGCTCTCCTGCACGGGGTCATGGTACCGAGACCGACCCAACAGGACGGTTCCGTCCAGTTGTACCATTGTGGGATCAGTTGGACGCCAGAGCAGAGCAGGGATCTCATGAAGAGCAGGAAGCCGAAGCCCGCGCAGACCTTTCCCGTCATGGACGGAGCGGGGCCGGCCCCGCGGGAGGATCAGATCGCCGGGATCGTCCAGCGCGTGTGGGCCGATTCCCGGCTGTACCACCAGGACGTGGAGGCGCTGCTCACGGAGTGGCTCGGCGTCGAGGGCTGCACGGTGAGCGATGAGGAGTTCACGCTGCTGCTCACCAAGGCGCACGGCGAGTTCGCGCGGGTGGCCACCACCTCCGACGCCGACGAGGCGCCGCACTGCCCCGCCGGCACCCTCGTCGAATGCCTGTACTGGGACGTGCAGCAGCTCGAGCGCAACGGTGCGGCAGGGGGCGACCGATGAAGGCGATCGTGGTGACCGACGGGGCCGCCGGTGCAGCGGGCATGACGCTCCTCGAGCGGCCCGAGCCGACGGCGGCGATCAACGACGTGATCGTGGAGGTGCACGCGTCGGGATACGTCCCCACCGAGGCCGGATGGCCGTCCACCGGGCGGGACCGGTCCGGGCACGACCGGTCGCCGGCGATCCTCGGGCACGAGCTGGCCGGTGTGGTCACGGCCCTCGGCTACGGGACCACCGGCCTGACCGTGGGTCAGCGGGTGTTCGGGATCTCCGACTGGCACCGCGACGGCACCCTCGCGGAGTACGTGGCCGTCGAGTCGCGCAATCTCGCGCCCCTGCCCGGCGACGTCGACTTCACGGTCGGCGCGAGCCTGCCGATCTCGGGCCTCACCGCGTGGCAGGGGCTCGTCACCCATGGCCGGCTCCGCTCGGGCCAGACCGTGCTCGCGCACGGCGCGGCGGGAGCCGTCGGGACGATGGTCACGCAGCTCGCACGGGAAGCCGGTGCCCATGTCATCGGCACCGGCCGCGCGGCCGATCGCGAGAAGGCGCTCGACTACGGAGCCCACGAGTTCATCGACCTCGACAACGAGGCGCTGGAGGATGTGGGCGAGGTGGACCTCGTGTTCGACGTCATCGGCGGCGACATCCAGGCCCGCTCGGCCCGCCTGATCCGCGCCGGCGGCACGCTCGTGACCATCACCGGCCCCGCCGAGACACGGCCACGCGACGGCCTCGCCATCGACTTCGTGGTCGAGTCGGTTCCCGCGCAACTGGTCGAGATCGTCCAGCGCGTGCGCGACGGGCGGCTCCGCACCAACATCGGCGAGGTCGCGAGCCTCGACGACGCCGTCACGGCGCTCAACCCCACGACGCGGCGCACAGGCAAGACCGTCATCAGCGTGCGCCCGTGACGCCTCCCCCCACCGACCTCGAAGGAGCAACCCCATGACCGACCCCGCCGAGCCGACCCGCTACGACTTCGAATTCCCCGACGAGGCCGGGTACCCGGATGGCACGGGCACCCTCAGCCAGGACCAGGTGGTTCTCATCGACGAGGTGCTCGACGATCCGCACGCGCCCGCGTTCGACTTCGACGTCGTGAAGAACGAGGAATTCGGCAGCTACGACGCCATCGTCGGAGATCGCGAGGTCGGCGTCCTGACCTATAACCGGGTCGGCGACGACCGGCTCGTGCTGCTGGCCACCTCCGTGTTCCCGGAGTTCCGGAAGCAGGGCGTCGCCACGGAGCTGATCCGGCGCGTGCTGGACGACGTGCGAGCACAGGGCAAGACGGTGACGATCCTGTGCCCGATCGTGCGCACCTTCATCGAGAACAACCCCGAGTACGCCGACCTCGTGAACACCGAGCACCCGGGGGTCGTGCGCCGAGCAGCGTGACTGCGTGAGGCGCGCGGCTCTGGCGTCGGTCGAGGGCGACGTCAGTGGGTCACGAGCACCGGACAGCTCGCGTGCTCCGCGACCGCCGCGCTGACCGAACCCAGGAGGAGCCCGGCGAATCCACCGTGCCCGCGGCTGCCGACGGCGACCATGAGGGCGTCCTTCGATCGCCTGATGAGCACCGCAGCCGGGTTGCACTCGGCGACCTCCTTCGAGAGGCTGTCGGGATCGGCGTCGCCGTAGACCTCGATGACGGCGTCATCCAGAACGCGCTTCGCATCCTCGGCAGGATCCCAGTCGTAAGCCCACGGACCGCCCCCGTAGAAGGCGGGGAGCTGCCAGGCGGAGATCGCCAGGACCCTCCGGCCGAGGACCTCGGCCAAATCGCGAGCGTGTCGAAGCGCCGCGATCGAGGCCTCCGAACCGTCGATTCCGACGACGACCGGAGCGGAGTTCTTGTCGTTCATGTTCGTTCCCTTCTCTGACGTGGTCAGTCCATGAGGCGGCTGGAGCCGCCGCCACGGGCGATCAGGAGCGGGATGCTCGTCCGATCGATGAGTTCACCCAGCACGGACACGTGCGAGGTGATCCGTTCCCCGCCCACGACGAGCAGCTCCCGGCCACGCGACTCGTCGAGGAGCGCGTGAACGGCGGCGATCGAGCGCAGGCGGCAGGTCAGGTCGACCATCGGGTGGTGGCGTTCGATGGCGGTCCGTCCGATCCGCAACGGCGGGTCGACGTGACCGGGCCGCGTGGAGAAGGGGTGCGCCTTGACTGCGACCGCGTGGAGCAGCAGCAACGGCTGTCGGGAGTGCTCCGCCTCCACACCAGCCGCGGCGGCGGTGATTCCTGCCGTCGTGACCCGGTCGACGCCGCAGACGATCCCGTGACCGCCGGAGTGATCCTCCGGCACGATGACGATCGAGCAGCCGAACAGATTGACGAGCGCGCGAGCCCTGCGCCGGCTCGCGGCGTCGGAGACTCCCACGACCACCACGTCGGCGGGGTGCGGCAGCGGAAGGGTGGGCATCGACAGCGGGTCGTTCAGGTCGGCGACATGGAAGCGGGACAGCGGGATGTCGCGGGCGGCCATGCGCTCCAACGCCCACTCGTACGCGCGTTGCGCGGCGGAGGTGTCGTCGTCGGCGAGCCAGCACGCACCGAAGGGCTCGAAGTCGTCGGTACCGCCCTCGACGGTGGCGGCGTGCGGTCCGGTCATGGTCGTCATCTCTCAGGCGTCGACGGCGAACTCGTCGTCGTCGATTTCGGTGTGAACGCGGGCGGGCGGGGGGACGATGCTGATCGGCGTGCTCGTGCGCGACAGCAGCGCGCGCGCGGTCGAGCCGAGGACGATGCCGACGATCGCTCCCCATCGGTGGCTGCCGATGACGACGAGTTCGGCGGTGCGCGCATGATCGGCGAGGGCGTCGGCGGTCGGCCGCTCCTCGAGTGCTCCTCTGACGTCGAGGTGCGCAACGGCGTCGCGAAGGTCGTCGACCGCCCGGCTCACCTCCCGCTGATGCGCATCGCGGAGCTCGACGTCCTCACTGACCAGCACGTCCGTGATGGTGCGGACGGGCATGGCCCAGGTGTGCACGACCGTGAGACGCGCGCGAGCTGCGGCGGCCTCATGGGCGGCGAAGAGAAGAGCTGCGGAGCTGGTGTCGTCATCGGCCATTCCGACGACGACCTCCCGGTCATGGCCGGGCTCCCAGTCCGTCGGCACGATGACGGTCGACGCGTGGGCACGGGACGCGATCCGAAGCGGCACCGATCCCTGCAGCGTCGACTGCACCGGGTGGTCGCGGTGCGCGCCGATGACGACGAGATCGGCGTGCTCGGCCGCGTCGACCAGCGCGTCGGGGACGGTCTTCATCTCGAGCGAGGTGTGCACTTCGGTGCCGGGAAGCGCCTTCCGGACGTGGTCGCGGACGCGGTCCAAGGTGATGCGGTTGTCGTTCGGATCCGAGGCGAGCATGTCGAACGCCCGGACCAGACGGACCTCCACGGCACGGTGCGCGGCGCGACGGATCACCCACTCAACCGCCTTGTGGCTGGCGGAGTCCCCCACTCCGACGACGATGCGTTCCATGATCGTTCCTCTCCGTGTCGGCTTTCTCACGAGGGTGCCGCGCCGACAGCGGCCACGGCAGGGCCGAAGGTCCCCTCGCGGTCGCGGGACCTTCGCCCCTCCCGCAGAGCACGCGGGAGGGGCACGCTCGCAGCAATCCGTCACGGAGAGGAACACGGATATGAAGACCGCAGGCATGCAGCGCACCGACCACGAGATCCTCCAGGCGGTGCGCGACGAGCTCGACTGGACCCCCGATGTCGATGCCGCCCGGATCGGCGTCGCCGTCGACCACGGCGGCGTCACGCTGACCGGCGAGGTGCCGAGCTACACCGAGAGGGTTGCCGCGACCCGAGCGGCGCTGCGGGTCCATGGAGTGCTCGCTCTCGCCGACGAACTCATCGTCAACCCGCCCGCCGCGGGAATCCTCACCGATAGCACGATCGCGCAGGCGATCGAGCACGCGTTCGAGTACGCGGGGACGCTCCCCTCGACAGTGAAGGCGACGGTCAGTCACGGGCGCGTCACTCTGACCGGGACGGCTGATTGGAACTACGAGCGCGCCCAAGCCCGTCGGCTCGTGCGCGGGATCAAGGGCGCGCGGGATGTGCTCGACCTGATCGAGCTCACCCCGCGCGCATCGGCGGATGCCACTTCGAAACGAATCCACGCGGCCCTGCTTCGCAACGCGGCTCTGGACGCGCAGAGCATCCACGTCACCGCCGAGGGAACCCGGGTGAAGCTCACCGGGACGGTCAGGTCGATCGCCGAGCGGCGGCAGGCCGAGCTGGCGGCGTGGGCCGATCCGAACGTCACCGCCGTCGACAACCAGCTTCTGGTCGCTCCATGACGCCTTCGGGAACGGTCGTCTCCGACCGGCAGATCCAGCAGCACGTCCAGGATGAGCTGCGATGGACCCCGGACGTCGACGCCGCAGGGATCGGCGTCGCGGTGGAGGACGGAGCGGTCCGCCTCTCGGGACGAGTCGACAGCTACATCGAGCGGGTCGCTGCGGTGCGCGCCGCGCTGCGGGTCCGCGGGGTCTCGACTCTCGTCGACGACCTCGAGGTACGACGACCCGTCGGCGGTGCGGTGACGGATGCATCGATCGCGGAGGCGATGGAGCACGGCCTCTCGTGGTCGACGGAGGTCCCCGCCACGGTGCAGGCCACCGTCCGGGACGGCGTGGTCACGTTGCGCGGCGAGGTCGACTGGGACCACCAGAGGGCGGCGGCCCGCCGCATCGCCGAGCACGTCGGCGGGGTCCGGGAGATCAGAAACCGGATCACCCTGTCGTTGCGTGCCTCGGCGGAGGAGACGGCGAGCTCGGTCCGTCGAGCACTGCGCCGCAACGCGCTTCTCGCCGGCACCGACATCCACGTGGCCGTCACCGGCACCCGTGTCACCCTCACCGGCGCGGTGCGCACCGAGCTCGCACGTCGACAGGCGATCTCCGCAGCATGGGGATCGCCCAACGTGACCGCGATCGAGGACCGGCTGACCGTCACCAGCGACGTGTGAACATCTCACGCGGGCGGCGGCGCGCCTTCAGACCGCGAGCGCGCCCAGCACCCCGTAGACGACGTAGACAGGCCAGACGATCGCCTGGAGCAGGCTCAGGATCACCGCCCAGAAGCTGCCATCGCTGTGCGAGATGAAGTAGATGGCAGCGCCGACATACGCCATCAGCATCAGCAGGCCGCCGACGCCGTTGCGTTCGACGATGCGCGTCTTCTCCGCCATGTCGGCTCCTTCGTTCGGTCCTGCACAACACGCTCGCGGCGCCGCTCGCCTCAGTGCACGACCAGCACGGGGCAGCGCGCGTGCTCGGCGACCGGCGCGCTCACGGACCCGAGGAGGAGCTGGCCGAGACCTCCGAGGCCACGGCTCCCCACCACGAGCATCGATGCCCGGTCGGACGCGCGGACCAGCTCGTCGGCGGGTGCACCATCGACCAACTCGACCGCGACCCTGTCCGGGACGGATTCCCCATAGACGGCGCGGACGGCGTCAAGCGCAGCGCGCTCGGCGTCGCCGAAGGCGCCCCACAGGTTCATCAGTCCACCGACGCCGCTGAGTGAGGAGTAGCGCCAGGCGACGAGGACCACGACCGGACGATCAAGGGCGTCGGCCATCTCGCGGGCCTGTCGGAGCGCATCGGTCGACGCCTCGGATCCGTCGAATCCCACGATGATCGGTGCCGACGTCGTCTCTCCCATGCGTCTCATCCCATCGGGCGCTCCGCTTCAGGCACAGGGACCAAGGTCCCGTCGCGTCCGGCCCGCCGTCATCTCACGAGACCCCCCACCGCGCGGTGGAGCCGACGGTCGACGGTCGGGCGCGCTGGGCGATCCTCTCGGTGGAAGAAGAGCCGCTTCGCGATGTCCGCCACCACCAGATACGCCACCACGAGTCCTCCCAGTGCGAGCAGCATGCCGACGGGGACAGGCTGCATCCCGAGCGCGCCGGCGAACGGAGCGAACGGGAGCAGCACCGCGGCGCCCGCCACGGCGAAGACGGCGACGAGGAGCGCCGTGCCGGGCCGGCTGCGTAGGAATGGGAAACGCTGCGTGCGGATGACCAGCACGACCAGCGCCTGGGACACGAGCGATTCGACGAACCAGCCCGACCGGAACTCGGAGGGTGTCGCGTGGAAGACGCCGATCAGCATCGCGAAGGTCGCCAGGTCGAAGAAGGTGCTGAGCGGCCCGAAGACCAGCATGAAGCGTCCGATGAGGCCGATGTCCCATTTCGATGGCCGGCGCAGGGCGTCGCGGTCCACCCGGTCGGTGGAGATCGTGAGCTGGCTCGCGTCGTAGAGGAGGTTCCCGAGGAGGATCTGGCCCGGCAGCATGGGCAGGAACGGCAGGAACGCGGAGGCCGCCGCCGCGCTGATCATGTTGCCGAGGTTGCCCGACGCCGCCATGTAGACGTACTTGAGGGTGTTGCGGAATATGCGCCGACCCTGCTCCACGCCGTCCGCGAGCACGGCGAGGCTCTTCTCGAGCAGCACGACGTCGGCGGCGTCCTTGGCCACGTCCGTCGCCGTGTCGACGGAGATGCCCACATCGGAATCGTGCAGGGCGAGGGCGTCGTTGACCCCGTCGCCCAAGAAAGCGACGGCTCCGCTTCGCCGAAGCACCGACACGACGCGGGCCTTCTGCTCCGGGCTGACCCTGGCGACGATGACCGTCTCCCGTAGCGACGCGGCGAGAGCGTCGTCGTCCAGCGCGTCCAGCTCCGCGCCCGTCAGGGTGCCGGCGCTGGGGACGCCCAGGCGCGTGCACACCGTCTCGGCCACCGCGGGGTGGTCACCCGTCGCCACGATGAGGCGGATGCCGAGCGCCTCCAGCCGCTGGATGGCCGCAGCGGCCTCGGGGCGCACTGCATCCGAGAAGGTCAGGAACCCGCGCAGCGTGAGACCGGTCTCGTCCTGGGCGGTGATTCCGCCGCCGTCGAACGGCTTCGAGGCGACCGCCAGCAGCCGAACCCCCTGCTCCAGCTGCTGGCGCACGACCTCCGCCGCAGCGGGCGGGACCTCATCGCACAGCGGGAGGATCGCATCGGGCGCGCCCTTGCACACCAGGGTGCTGTCCGGGCCGATTCCGCTCGCACGACGCCGGGCGTGATCGAACGGCAGGCGGACGGTGGCTGCGGGGATCACGTCCGTCGCCCTGACCAGCGCGGCGTCCAGGGCGTCAGTGCTGCCCGCGCCCGTCCCGGCTGGATCGACCGTCGCCACGGCGATGCCGGCGATTCGCGAGTCGGGCGTTCCTCCGGGATCGAGCGACGCCGTGAACTCGATCTCCCCCGTCGTTAGGGTCCCGGTCTTGTCGGTGACGAGCACCTCGATGTTGCCGAGGTCCTCGATGCAGACCAGGCGCTTGACGACCACCTTTCGGCGAGCCAGCCGACGCGCCCCGGCCGCCAGCGAGGTGTTCACGACGGCAGGGAGGAGCTGCGGGGTGATGCCCACCGCAATGGCCAACGCGAAGAGCAGGGAGTCGAGGATCGGACGGTGCAGGAGTGCACTGGTGAGCAGTACGGTCGCCACCAGCACCGCCGCAACCCACATCAGCAGCAGCGAGAAGCGCCGCAGACCGGCCTGGAACGCGGTCTCGGGGAGCCGCCCGCCGAGCTGCTGCGCGATGCGTCCGATCTCGGTATCCGCGCCCGTCGCGATGACAACGCCCGTCGCCGAGCCCGACCGGACGATCGTGCCCTGATAGGCGAGCGACGTCCGCTCGGCGAGTGCCGCGCCGGGTGGCGTCGGGTCCGGCGACTTCATCGAGGGGCTCTGCTCCCCCGTCAGCACGCTCTCGTCGCAGGTCAGATCGTGCGTTTCGAGCATGCGCAGGTCGGCCGGCACCCGGCTGCCCATCGTCAGATGGACGACGTCGCCGACCACGATGTCGGTGACCGGGATCGACCGCGCGTGGCCATCGCGCACCACGAGCGCCTGGTGGGCCATCGAGTCCTGCAGCCGGCCGGTGGTCCGCTCCGCGGCGTACTCCTCGACGAAGCCCAGTCCCACGCTGGCGAGCAGGATCACCCCGATGATGATGGCATCGACGGCATCCCCGAGCAGCCCCGCGAGCGCCGCGCTCACGATCAGCAGGATCAGCACCGCGTTGCGGAACTGCCGCGCGAGCACCCCGAGCGCCCCACTCCGTCGCCGGCGCAGCAGGTTCGGACCGTCGACGGCCAGCCGGTCCCGCGCCTCCTCGTCGGTCAGGCCGCGGGCTCGACTCCTCACCGCGGCAAGCGCGTCCGCCGCGGACCGCGCCGACCAGTCGAGAGCCGCGGTCATGGCGCCAGTATGACCGTCCGCCTGCCGGGCGCGGAGGACCTTCGGCCCTTCAGTTCGTCGCTCGGCGGGCTGATCGTGGCCCCATGAATGAGAACCGCATTGTTCCTGTACCTCCCACCCGCGTTGTCGTGGGCGTTGACGGCTCCGAGCACGCAGTCGAGGCGTTGCGCGTGGCCAAGCGCATCGCCGACGCGGTGCACGGCACGGTGGAGGTCATCGCCACCTGGGAATGGCCCTTCATGTACAACCCGATCGTCACCCCTGACTACTCGCCCGAACCGGAGACCCGGAGTGCCGCCACGGCCGCCGTCGAGCAGGTGTACGGTGCCGCCTCCCCGATTCCGATCGACGTCGTGCAGGGTCCCGCCGCGAAGGTGCTGATCGACGCCAGTCAGGGCGCCCAGATGCTCGTCGTCGGCAGCCGGGGGCGCGGCGGATTCGCCGGCCTTCTGTTGGGTTCGGTCAGCGCGGCGTGCGCCGAGCATGCGCACTGCCCCGTTCTCGTGGTGCATTCCGCAGTGTGAGGTTCGTGACGCGCGGACCCGGTGCACCGGGGCTCGCCGGAACGGGATGAGAATGGTCCCGACCCTTGGCTCAGCGATCGCCGGGGAGCAGGCTGGCGGGGTGGAAACCGACGAGCGGCGCGCGCCGATCACCAGTGAGACCATCGACAGGATCGACGCCTGGTGGCGGGCGGCGAACTATCTCAGCATCGGCCAGATCTACCTCCTCGCGAACCCGCTGCTGCGCGAGCCGCTTCGCGCGGAGCACGTCAAGCCCCGGCTGCTGGGGCATTGGGGCACGACGCCGGGTCTGAACTTCCTCTGGGCGCACCTCAATCGCGCGATCCGGGAGCGCGACCTGAACACGCTCTTCGTGTGCGGCCCCGGGCACGGGGGTCCCGGGATGGTGGCGAGCGCCTACCTCGACGGCACCTACAGCGAGCTGTACCCCGAGGTCGACCGGACCGAGGCCGGGATCGAGCGGATGTTCCGCCGGTTCTCCTTCCCGGGCGGGATCCCGAGCCACGCCTCCCCGGACACCCCCGGGTCGATCCACGAGGGGGGCGAGCTGGGCTACTCGCTCAGCCACGCGTACGGCGCCGCCTTCGACAACCCCGACCTGCTGGTCGCCTGCGTGATCGGCGACGGGGAGGCGGAGACCGGACCACTGGCGACCGGCTGGCACTCCAACAAGTTCCTCGACCCGCGCCAGGACGGCGTCGTGCTGCCGATCCTGCACCTCAACGGGTACAAGATCGCCAACCCGACCGTGCTGGCCCGCATCCCGGAGGAGGAGCTGCTCGAGCTCATGCGGGGGTACGGCCACGAGCCGTTCCTGGTCTCCGGGGGTTTCGGGCACGAGGACCCGCGAGCGGTGCACGAGCGCTTCGCCGCGACCCTCGACGACGTGCTGGACCGCATCCGGGAGATCCGGCGGGTCGCCGCCTCGGATCCGGAGGCGCCGCGACTGCGCTGGCCGATGATCATCCTGCGGACTCCGAAGGGATGGACCTGCCCCGAGGAGATCGACGGCGTGGCCGTGGAGGGCACGTTCCGATCGCACCAGGTGCCCCTCCCCAACGCGCGCGACACGGCGGAGCACCTCCGCATCCTCGAGGACTGGCTGCGCTCCTACCGACCGGACGAGCTCTTCGACGAGGCGGGCGCTCCACGCCAGGAGGTGGTGGCGCTCGCGCCCGAGGGCGAGCGCCGGATGAGCGCCAACCCCGCCGCGAACGGCGGCCTGCTGCGCGTGCCGCTGCGGCTGCCGGACTTCCGCGACTACGCCGTGGAGGTCGCCGAACCGGGCGGCGTGGATGATCAAGCCACCGCCGTGCTCGGACGATGGCTCGCCGACGTGATCCGCCTCAACCCGACCACCTTCCGGATCGTGGGCCCCGACGAGACCGCGTCCAACCGCCTCGCGCCGGCGGTCTACGAGGCCACGGCCAAGCAGTGGAACGCCGAATACCGGCCGGGCGATGTCGACCTGGCCCGCGCCGGACGTGTGCTGGAGGTGCTCAGCGAGCATCAGTGCCAGGGCTGGCTCGAGGGCTACCTGCTGACCGGCCGGCACGGTCTCTTCAACTGCTACGAGGCGTTCGTGCACATCGTCGACTCGATGTTCAACCAGCACGCCAAGTGGCTGGAGTCGTCTCGCCGGATCCCGTGGCGCCGGCCCATCTCGAGCCTGAACTACCTGCTCTCCAGCCACGTCTGGCGACAAGACCACAACGGCTTCAGCCACCAGGACCCCGGCTTCGTCGATCTGGCCGTCAACAAGAGCTCCGAGGTCGTGCGGGTCTACTTCCCGTTCGACGCGAACACGCTGCTCTCCACCTACGACCACTGCCTCCGCTCGGAGGACTACGTCAACGTCGTCGTCGCGGGCAAGCAGCCGGCACCCCAGTGGCTCACCATGGAGGAGGCCGTCGAGCACTGCGCGCGCGGGCTCGGGGTGCTCCCGTGGGCCGGGACCGAGCGCGAGGGCGAGGAGCCGGATGCCGTGCTCGCCTGCGCCGGCGACGTGCCGACCCTGGAGACCCTCGCCGCCGCGACGATCCTGCGCGAGCGGATCCCGGACCTCGCGATCCGGGTAGTCAACGTCGTCGACATCATGCGGCTGCAGTCGGAGCGCGAGCATCCGCACGGTCTGTCCGACATCGAGTTCGACGCCCTCTTCACCGTCGACCGTCCGGTGATCTTCGCGTACCACGGCTACCCCTGGATGATCCATCGGCTGACCTACCGGCGCCGCGGGCACGACCAGATCCACGCGCGCGGGTTCATGGAACGCGGCACCACCACGACGCCGTTCGACATGGTCATGCTCAACGACCTCGACCGCTACCACCTCGCGATCGACGTCCTCGACCGGGTGCCCGGCCTCGCGGCCCGGCACGCCGGGCTCCGGCAGGAACTGGTCGACGCCCGCGCGCGTGCCCGCGCCTACACGCGGGAGCGCGGCGAGGACATCCCCGAGATCGCCGAGTGGCGGTGGACCGCCCCCTAGGCTCCGCGGCGTGCCGTCCGCTCGCCGTGCGGGCGGAGCACCCCGAGCGTGAGCAGCACGAGCCCGCACTCGGCGATGCCGACCGCGAAGTACGCCGCCTGCAGGAAGCTGAAGGGGACGTAGATCATCTGCACGAAGATCCAGATGAGCGTCCCGAAGGCGGCCGCCGTCGACCATACCGGCGCATGCGGCGTCCGCCTCAGCTGCGCAACGAACGCCACGATGTGGGTGCCGCCGATGACCCCGAGCAGGAGGATCCCGGGAACCAGATAGGACGTGAACAGCGAGCCGTCCAGGTACGAGACCGGCGGGACCAGGGGGCCGGCCAGATCGGGACGGAGTCCGCCCAGCATCAGCGCGCCGCCTCCCGCTCCGGCGGTCACCGCGACGAGGGCGTGCAGGACCGCCAGCAACACGCGGGTTGGACGCGCGACCATGGGTCAGCCCGCCGCCGCCGCCGTGGGCGCCCTCGGGACACCGGTCGGCGCCGCCGCTGCCGTGCTCCGCTGTGCCAGGAGGACGACCAGGACCACGACGCCGGCCACCGGCAGCAGCACCCAGAAGATGTGTCCCCAGCCGAACCCCGCATCGCGCAGCCGGCGCACGGTGACCGCGAGCATCGGCAGAAGCGTGGCCAGACCCCACAGGCCCGAGAGGCTCGAGCCGAGGTAGACGGTGCCCTCAGGGGTGAGCACGTTCAGCGAGTTGAGCGCGGCGGAGACCAGAGCTCCGAAGAGCGCGAACCACCAGAACTCCGGGCGCGCGGCTCGGCCTGAGAAGTCTGCGTACTTACGAAACACGGTCGTGATCGCCGTCGGGAAGGTCATCATGCGATCAACGGTGCCCTCGTCGTCGCCACCGCCCCAGGGCCGAACGTCCCGCCGTGCTGCGCGCGACGTCGACCTTCACGAGAGCGGGTGGCGCCAAGGCGGAAGGGACCAATGGCCCTGTCGGGGCTCCGGTCGGCAGCGGACGATGAATTCAGCGAGAGGGAGTGAGGACGCCGGCGATGGACGCGGAATCGATCACGGAGGGCGAGTGCTGGGATCTGCTCCGATCGGAGCGGATCGGGCGATTCGCCCTCGCCACCGGTCGGGGACCGCAGATCTTCCCCGTCAACTACCTCGTCGAGGATGGCATCCTCTATTTCCGGACCGGCCCGGGGCGCAAGTCGATGGAGGCCTGGGCGCACCCTCGCGCGGCGTTCGAGGTCGACGGGCGCTCGGGCAACCGGTTCTGGAGCGTTGTCCTCGAGGGTGACGTCACAATCCTCGATGCGGCCGACCCGGCCCTCGCACGGCTTCTGGACGAACTCGTCTCGCTGCATCCATCGCCCAAGCACATGGTCATCCGCTTCGCCCCCGAGCTCATCAGCGGGCGCAGGTTCATCGCCCCGCAGCGGACCCGGCTGTGGGCCTGAGGTGGGCGACCCGCTGACCCGGGCGAATCCTGCGGCGGCCGTCGTCGCGGCTCCGGTCCGCCGCCGACGCATCCCGCTGACCTGGTCGCTCGCCGGCGGGACCGCGCTGATCGGTGCCGTCGCGGGTACCTGGCAGCTCACACTCGGACCAGGGGGCGTGCCGTGGATCCTGGGCACGCTGGCGGCCGGAGTCGCGGGATGGCGGCTGATCAGGATGATCTCCGACATCCGCTCGCAACGCTGGGGCATCGATGTCCTCGCCGTGCTCGCCGTCGCCTCCACGATGGTCGTGGGAGAGTGGTGGGCCGCCTGGGTGATCACGCTCATGATGACCGGCGGGGACGCTCTCGAGGACTTCGCGTCGCGTCGTGCCCACCGCGAGATCCAGAGCCTGATGGAACGCGCGCCGCGGCAGGCATTCCGTGTGCTGCCCGACGGCTCGACCGTCGAGGTCCTCGTCGACGAGGTCGCCGTCGGCGATGTCGTCCTGGTCCGGCCGGGCGACCTCGTTCCCGTGGACGGGACACTCCTCGAGGACCGCGCCGCGTTCGATCTGTCCTCGGTCTCGGGCGAGAGCCTTCCGGAGACGCTGACCCGGGGCGCGCAGATCCCGAGCGGCGCGGTGGCGACGACCGTGCCGGCTCGCGTGGCATGCACCGCACCCGCCCGCCTGAGCGAGTACCAGCGCATCGTCGACGCCGTGGGAGCCGCCGCAGGTTCGCGTTCCCGATTCGTCCGGTTGAGCGACCGGATCGCCGTGCCGTTCACCGTGGTCGCGCTGCTGATCGCCGCCGCCGCCTGGCTGATCACTGGAGAGTTCCTGCGGTTCGCCGAGGTCCTCGTCGTCGCGACGCCATGCCCCCTCCTGATCGCCGCTCCGGCGGCGTTCGTCGCCGGGATGGGCCGCACGGCCCGCGCGGGGCTCGTGGCGAAGAACGCGGAGGTGCTGGAGCGGATCGCAGCGGTGCGGACGGCCGCGTTCGACAAGACCGGCACGCTCACCGGCGGGGCCCCGATGGTGGCCGGCGTCGAACCGGCCGACGGCGTCGATGCCGATCGCCTCCTCGCGCTGGCCGCCGCCGCCGAGTCGCTCTCGGCGCATGCGCTGGCGGCCCCGATCGTGGCGGCCGCCGCTGAGCGCGGCCTGCGCCTCCCGGCGCTCTCCGCCGTCGCCGAGGTGCCCGGCGACGGCATGAGGGCCAAGGCCGAGGGCGCTGAGCTCCGGGTGGGGAGCGCCGCCTTCACCGGAGCACCCCTCGCCCAGCCGATCGCCGGCGTGGTCGCGGTCACGGTCAGCCTCGGCGGACGGGGCATGGGTCGGATCCTGCTGCGGGATCCGCTGCGGTCCGACGCCGCTGCCACGATCGCGGGCTTGCACGAGGACGGCATCGAGCAGATCGTCATGCTCACCGGCGATGACGCCGGTACGGCGCGAGCGGTCGCCGCGCTCGTCGGCATCGATCGTTTCGACGCTCGTCTGCGACCCGAGCAGAAGGCGGCCGTGGTGAAGGAGCTGCTGCCTCGCCCGGTGCTCATGGTCGGCGACGGAATCAACGACGTCCTCGTCCTGGCGTCCGCCGACGTCGGCGTGGCGGTGAGTCGATCCGGGCTGGGTGCGGTCGGGGAGTCGGCCGACGCCGTCATCGTCACGGACCGGCTCGGTGCGCTGCTGGATGCGCGGCGCATCGCGCGGCGCACGCGACGCATCGCGCGTCAGAGCGTGTGGTTCGGCGTCCTCGTCAGCGTCGGGCTGATGGCCGTTGCCACGACAGGAGTCCTGCCGCCGATCTTCGGCGCGCTCGCCCAGGAGGCGGTGGACGTTCTGACCATCCTGAACGCTCTCCGGGCGGCCCGGGCTCCCCAATAGCATCGGGAGGATGGTGCGACTGGGTCTTCTGCGGCGGCGACCGCTGTTGCATGTCGCCACCGATCGTGGCTCCGGCCCGGTCGTGGTGCTGCTGCACGGCATCGCATCCTCGTGGGTGACCTTCGAGAACGTCATCCCGCTCCTCGACGGACGGCACCGGGTGCTGGCCCTCGACCTCCTGGGCTTCGGCGGGTCGCCGGCGCCGGATGACGCGGCCTTCACCCTGGACGACCACGCAGCGGCCGTTCACCGGACCCTGCGCCGGATGAGGGTCGGCGCGCCGTTCGTGCTCGTGGGGCACTCGATGGGGGCGCTGATCGCGGCACGCTACGGTGCCGCGTTCCCCCGCGATCTCAGCCGGGTGGTCCTCGTCAGCCCGCCGATCTACCTCGCGCCGTCAGCGATCGGCGACCCGCTGGACCGCGCAGCGATGGAGCTCTACCTGCGCGCGTACGGGTTCCTGCGCGAGAACAAGGAGTTCACGATCCGGGCCGCCGGGCAGCTGGCGCGCCTGTCGCCGATCAAGGATCTCCTCGACGTCTCCGACGACAATTGGCGCGCGTTCGTCCTCTCGTTGCAGAGATCGATCGAGTCGCAGACCACCGTGAGCGACCTGGCCGCGATCCGGGTGCCGATCGAGATCGTGTACGGGACGCTCGACCCGTTCCTCGCCCCGGCCGGCATCCGCATCGCGGAGCGCCTGCGCGGCGTGACGAGTCATCGCGTGGTCGGCGGAGATCACGTGATCCGTCGACGGATGGCCCGTGTCGTCGCCACGGCGGTGGGCTGAACCGCCGGCGGGTCGTCGTGCGCTCCGGCATCGGACGATCGCTCCGACGACGGCCGGGGCTCGAGAGCCCGCTCCGCCTGCTGCTTCAGGTACAGCCATTCGGCGTCAGACACGCGCTTCATGCTGAAGGCTCCGCCCCAGGATGCCGCCCCACTCCCGCGCCCGGTCGACTTCACCGTCGCACAGCTGCCCGTGCTCGTCGACGAGGGCCTCGTACCCGCGCCTGCCGACCTGGGCACCGGCTCGGCGGAGCCTGCGCGCGATGGCCGGCAGGGCGGAGCCGCTGAGCAGCCGCGACATGTCCACTCGCGTCGTGAACGGCGTGATCTTCAGGCCTGACAGCGCGGTCCGATCGATCCATTCGCGAAGTCCCGGAGTCAGCGCGCGGTCCTCGAGCTGCGCTCCGTACATCCGCCCCTCCACCCATGTGGCGGCCTCGGCCCGCGACGCGGGCGTCGGCAGGGAGCGGGCGTGCGTCGGAGCGCCGACGACGATCAGGTCGAACCGGTGCAGCTCGAACGGCGAGACGCGCCGGACGTCGCGGCAGTCCGCCTCGGCGGAGCCGCGAACACCGTCGGAGATCGCCTCCGCCACCTGGCGGGTGGCTCCGAACATCGACTCGTAGGCGATGAGCACGCGGGGCGTGGAAGAACTGTCCATGTGTCGAGCGTGTCCGGCACCCGGCCCCGCCTGAAGGGTCGAAGGTCCCCTCGGACGGCGTGGGACCTTCGACCCTAGGTGGCGCTCGACGGGCACGACACGGTGGGCGTCATGACGAATCACCGTGCGCCGTCGACACCGTCGAGCGGCAAGTTCTTGAAGCTGCCGGCCGCGACGGCTCTCGTCGTCGGGTCGGTCATCGGCACCGGGGTGTTCGGCATCCCGTCCGCGCTGGCGGGCTTCGGCCCGATCAGCCTCATCGCGTTCATCCTGGTGACGATCGGCGCGATCGCGCTTGCGCTCGTGTTCGCGGCGCTGTCGAAGCGCTCCGGCGACGGAGCCGGCGGTCCGTACACCTACGCGCGTGAGGCGTTCGGCGAGTTCGCCGGGTTCCTCAACGCCTGGACGTACTGGGTCACGGCCTGGGCGGGAAACGCCGCCATCGTGGTCGCCCTCGTCGGATACGTCGAGGTGTTCGTGAACACCGACCACAACATCTGGTGGTCGATCGTCATCGCCCTGATCGGGCTCTGGATCCCGGTGGTCATCAACGTGCTCGGGCTGAGGTCGCTCGGAGCGGCCCAGACCATCTTCACGGTGCTCAAGGTCATCCCCCTGGCGTTCATCGCCCTGGTCGGCGTCTTCTTCATCAACCCGGCCAACTTCGGCCCGTTCAACTCCTCGGGCACGAGCGGCTGGGCGGCCCTCGCCGGCGCCGGCGCGATCGCGCTGTTCTCCTACCTCGGCATCGAGACCGCCGCGGTCGCCGCCAAGCGCGTCCAGGACCCGAGCAGGAACATCCCGCGGGCCACGATCGCCGGAACGCTGGTCAGCGCGGTGGTCTATATCCTGGGCACTCTCGCGGTGTTCGGCCTGGTCAGCAACGCCGCGCTGCGCAAGAGCACTGCACCGTTCAGCGACGCCGCGAACGCCATGTTCGGCGGCAGCTGGGCCGGCGAGGTCATCGCCGTGTTCGCGGTCGTGTCGGGGCTCGGCTGCCTGATCGGCTGGACCCTCATCGTCGGCGAGATGCCGAACGCCGCCGCCAAGAACCAGCTGTTCCCCCGCGTGTTCCAGACGGAGCGGCACAACGTCCCGATCGTCGGCGTCGTCGTCTCCACCGTCCTGGCGAGCCTCCTGACGGTGCTCGCGTACACGAGCTTCGAGCAGGTCTTCACCACGGTCGTGCTGCTGACCGTCTTCACCTCGGTGGTGCCGTACATGTTCTCCGCCGGCGCGCAGCTCCTTGACCTGATCCGTGGCAGGGGCGTGCGGGGTGGCCGGTTCGTGCGCGACATGACGATCGCGATCATCGCGCTCGCCTTCACCTTCTGGGCGCTGCTGGGAAGCGGCCAGGAGGCGGTCTTCTACGGCACGGTCTGCGTGCTGCTGGCGGTCCCGCTCTACGCCCTGACGCGTTCGGCCCGACGCCGCGGCAACGACCTGCTGCCGGACTCTGCGCCGCTCGGCGCACCTGCCGACCTCGAGGATGCCCGCATCGCCGGGCCTCTCCCCGACATCGATGACGACGCCGCGAGCGGCGAGAAGAAGCTGGAGCCGATCCGATGACCACCCTGACCCCTACTCCCGAGCTCGACGCGGTCGCCGCTCTCAGCGTCGAATCCGAGATCGGCACCCTGCGCGAGGTGATCCTGCACCGACCCGGCATCGAGTTGAATCGCCTCACGCCGGCCAACCGCGAGGAGCTGCTGTTCGACGACGTGCTCTGGCAGTCGCGTGCGCGCACCGAGCACGACACGTTCGCCGAGGCCCTGCGCTCGCGCGGGGTGGTCGTCCATCTGTTCGGCGACCTGCTGCACGACACCCTGCAGGACGGCCACGCCCGCAGCGAGGCGATCGCCGGGACGTTCACCGAGGACCGATTCGGGGCCCGGCTGGCCGCCGCACTCCGCGATCAGGCCGAGGACGCATCCTCCCCATGGCTGGCCGATGTCATGCTGGGCGGTCTCGCCCGCCGAGACATCGATACGCGCGTCGGTCGCGCTCTCGCCCTGGAGGTCGCCGCGCCCGACGGATTCCTGCTGCCGCCGCTGCCGAACACCCTGTTCCCCCGCGACAGCTCCGCCTGGATCTACGGCGGCGTGCAGGTGAACTCGATGGCCATGCCCGCACGACGTCGCGAGTCGCTGCACGTCGACCTCGTCTACCGGCACCACCCGCTGTTCGCGGGCGCACTCCGCTACGACGACCCGCACCGCGTCGGATCTGCGCCTGCCACCGAGGGCGGCGACATCCTCGTCATCGGCGATCGCACCGTGCTCATCGGCATGGGCGAGCGGTCCACCCCCGCCGGCATCGAGCGGCTCGCGTCGCGGCTGTTCGAGACCGGGGAGGCGGACCGGGTGATCGTCGTCGCCATCCCGAAGTCCCACGCGACCATGCACCTCGACACGCTCATGACGATGATCGATCGCGGCACCTTCGCCATGGGCGCCACCCTCGACCCGACCGCGCTGACCGGCTGGAACCTGACCCCCGGCGCGGATGGCGTCGACGTCTCCGAGTTGCAGCCGCTCACGCCGATGATCGCCGATGCGCTTGGCATCCCGTCCCTGACGACCTTCCAGACCGCGGAGGACGATTGGGCCGCCGCCCGGGAGCAGTGGGACGACGCCAACAACTTCCTCGCCGTGTCACCGGGCGTGGTCGTCGGGTACGAGCGCAACGTCGCCACCAACACGGCGCTGCGACGACACGGCATCGAGGTCATCACCATCGCCGGCAGCGAGCTCGGCCGCGGCCGAGGCGGCTCCCGTTGCATGACCTGCCCGATCCGCCGGGACTCGGTGGTGGAGCCGTGAGCGCCGTCATCGAGCGCCGCATCGGCGCCCTCAGCGACTGGAATCTCGTCCCGGCCGCGCGTACGATCCTCGACCTGGCCGCCGAATTGAAGACCGCCCGCCGGGAAGGATCCGAGGTGCAACGGCTGCGGGGTCGCGCCATCGTGCTGCTGTTCGAGAAGCCGTCGACGCGCACGCGCAATGCCTTCGAACTCGCCGCCGTCCAGCAGGGCGCGCACGTCACGTACATCGACGGCGGTCAGACCCACCTCGGCGAGACGGAGAGCGTTGCCGACACCGGCGCCGTGCTCGGACGGCTCTACGACGGGATCGCCTACCGCGGCGCGCCCCAGGCGACGGTCGAGCAGCTGGCGGTGTCCTCGGGTATCCCGGTCTGGAACGCGCTGACCGACGACTGGCACCCGACCCAGGCTCTCGCGGACTTCTTCACGCTCGAGGAGACCTGCGGACGGCCCGCATCCGAGTTGACGATCGCGTTCGTCGGCGACGGCCGCGACAACGTCGTGCACAGCATGCTCGTCACGGGCGCCGCGCTCGGGTCGCACGTGCGCGTCGGCTGCCCCGCCGAGCTGGCGCCGGACCCGGTCGTCGTCGAGCACGCTGCGTCGCTCGCGCACCGCACCGGTGGGACCATCGAGGTGCTGCACGACCCTCACGCCGCCGTCCGAGGAGCCGACGCCGTGTACACGGATGTCTGGGTCAGCATGGGCGAAGCGGATGGCCTCTGGGAGACCCGGGCCCGCACGCTCGCGCCCTACCGCGTGACGCCGGCACTCATGGCAGCGACCGGCAAGCTGGACGCGCGGTTCATGCACTGTCTCCCGGCGGTCCACGACGACACCACGACCGTCGGGGCGCGCATGCGCCGCGTGACGGGCCTGGTCGGCGCGGAGGTCGACGACGAGGTGTTCCGGTCGGAGCATTCCGTCGTGTTCCAGCAGGCCGAGAACCGCATGCACACCATCAAGGCGCTCATGGTCCACGACCTCGCCGGTGACGAGGGGCCGGCACGGTGAGGATCGTCATCGCACTCGGCGGCAACGCTCTGCTCAAGCACGGCCAACGGCCGGAGGCCGAGCCTCAGCGGGTGCGGGTGCTCGAGGCAGCGCGCGTGATCGCGGGCGCGACCCATGGGCATGACCTCGTCATCGTGCACGGCAACGGGCCGCAGGTCGGCATGCTGTCGCTCGAATCCCGGGCCGACCCGGCGCTGCGCAGACCGTATCCGCTCGCCGACCTCACCGCGGAGACGCAGGGGCTCATCGGCCACTGGATCGCGGCCGGGTTCCGCGCCGCCGAGCCGGCCCGTACCGCGGTCGCGATCGTGTCGCACACCGTCGTGGATGCGACGGATCCGGCGCTCGCACATCCCACGAAACCCATCGGCCCCGTCGTCACCGCGGCGGAGGCCGACGCGGCCCATCGCCGTTGGGGGTGGCAGTTCCGGCCGCACGACGACGGGATGCGTCGCGTCGTCGGCTCGCCCGAGCCGCGAGCGGTGATCGAGCTACCTGCGGCCGAGCTGCTGCTGCGCGCCGGCGCGGTCGTGGTGATCGGTGGCGGCGGCGGCATTCCCGTCACCACCGACGGCCGGGAGGTGGACGCGGTCATCGACAAGGATCTCGTCGCCGCGCAGGTCGCGAGCGCACTTCGCGCCGACCGGCTCGTCATCCTCACCGACGTGCCCGCCGTCGTCGACGGCTACGGGACCCCCCATGCTCGGCCGCTCGCCGGCCCGCACTCCAGCGCCGAACTGGCCGAGATGTCGTTCGAGGCCGGCTCGATGGGTCCCAAGGTGCTCGCAGCGCGGCGATTCGTGGACCAGACCGCGGGAGTCGCATCCATCGGTGCTCTGGGCGACGTCGAGGCGATCATGGCGGGCGAGGCGGGAACCCACGTCCTCCCGAGCCTCGGGCCCGCGACCATCGAGGAGAGCCGGGCCAAGCAGTTGGCGGAGGCGTGACGGGAGAACGTCCGGCGATCGGGCGTTGGATCGTCGCGGTCACCGTCGGCGAGGCCGTCGGCTTCGCCGTCGCTGCCGCGATCGCGGTGGTGGTCACGGTGTCCGGCATGAATCCGGCCCTCGGCCTTCTCCTGATCGTGAGCGGTGGCGCGGTGGAAGGCGCTCTGCTGGGGATCGGCCAGGTGGTCGGCCTGGGGCGATTCGCACCGGCGCGCCGACGGTGGATCGGAGCCACCTCGGCCGGTGCGGCCGCGGCGTGGGGAATCGGCCTCATGCCCAGCACGATCGGTCTGAACGATCTGACGCCGGCAGTGATCCCGCTCGTCGCTCTCGGCGCGGTCCTGCTTCTGTCGATGATCCCGGTGGCGCAGTGGCTCGCGATCCGTCACCGGCCGCGGAGCCTTCGATGGGTGCCCGCGTCGATGGGTTCCTGGGCGGTCGCGGCCGCCTGGACGGCCGCACCCTCGCCGTTTATCGACGAGGGCAGTCCGCTTGCGCTCGTCGCCGGGCTCTACGTCGTCGCCGGATTGCTGATGGCGCTCACGATCGCGTCGCTGACCGCTCCGTTGGCCCGCAGCGTGTTCACGGCGGGCCCACGGAACTAGGCCGACACGGCGTCCCGTTGGGGCTCGACGCTCCCCGAGGTGGGTGCCGCCGGCGGCACGATGCACAACGGTGCCGATGCGACCGGAAGAACGGCTCGAGCGGTGGACCCCAGGACGACACCCGTGACCGGGCCCCACCGGTGGCTGCCCAGGACCAGAAGCTGGCCCCGGATGGCATGCTCCGCCAGCACCGCGCTGGGCAGGCGCTGCTCCAGGAGACCGCGGAGCCTGACGCGCGGGAAGGCGGCACGGATCCGCTCCAACGATCGGGACAGGATGTCGCGGTGCAGCACCCGCTCATCGCCCTCGTTCATCGCGATCCGGGAGTCATGCATGTCGGGGACGGTGACGGTCCACGCGTGAACCGCTTCCAGCTCCACGCCGGCGTCCTGCGCCTCCCGGGCGGCGAACAGCATCGCGCGGTCGCAGGTGTGGTCACCGGAGATGCCCACGACGACGGTCCGCCGCATGGACGGCGTCCAATCCTCGGGCACGATCACCGTCGCGCACTTCGAGCGAGCCGCGACCTGCAGCGGCAGCGAGACGCCGAGCCTCCACGCGGCCGGCCGCCCGCGACGCGACCCGAGGACCAGCAGATCCGCCTCGGTCGACGCCTCGAGCAGCGCCGCCGGGATCGCGACCGTGACGAGTGACTCGTCGACGACGGTCGTAGGCGAGCGTCGACGAAGCTGGGCGGCCGCGTCCCGCAGTATGGCCTCCTCATCGTCTGGTTCGGCGAGAACGAGGTCGAATGCACGGACCAACTGCACGTGAGTCGGCTTCGACAGGGATCGGCGGATCACCCATTCCAGTGCCATCCGACCGCTGCCCGGATCCACGCCCAGGACGATTCGTTCCATCTCATGCTCCTTCGAGTGCTGTGCTCCTCCCACCCTCACCCCGCGCCCCGTCCGGGGTGAGGGCCGAAGGTCCCGTGGGACCTTCGGCCCTACGCGGCCCCGCGGTGCCACGGTTGCATCGACGGCATGGACAGTTCACATTTCGCCGGCAAGACCGTCATCGTCACCGGCGCGGGATCGGGTATCGGCCGAGCGACCGCGGAGCGCATCGTCGCCGAGGGCGGGCGCGTCGTCGCATCCGACGTCGTCGAGAGCCGTCTCGCCGCACTCGTCGACGAACTCGAGGGCGACGTGGTCACAGTGCTCGGCGACATCTCCGATGAGGCCGCGGTGGTCCGCGTGATCGAGGCGGCTGGTGAGCAGATCGATGGGCTGGCGAACGTCGCCGGCATCATGGACGGTTTCCTGCCCACCGCGGAACTCGACGACGAGACCTGGAACCACGTTCTGGCGGTCAACCTGACGGCTATGATGCGGCTGACCCGAGCCGTCCTGCCGAAGATGATCGCCGCGGGCAAGGGATCGATCGTCAACGTGTCGTCGGAGGCGGGGCTCCGGGCGTCCGCCGCCGGCACCGCCTACACGACCTCGAAGCACGCGGTGAACGGCTTCACCCTGAGCACCGCGTTCTTCTACACCCCGAAGGGGATCCGCTGCAATGCGGTCGCCCCCGGCGCGGTCGCCACGAACATCGAGGCGCCGTTCAAGTCGGAGTGGGCGCAGCAGCGCCTCGGGCCGCTGATGCAGACCAACGTGCCCGGCGTCGCCGAAGCCGCGCAGCTGGCCGCGGCCATCACCTGGCTGCTCAGTGACGACTCGGCGAACGTCTCCGGCGCGATCCTGCCCGATGACGGCGGGTGGGCGGCGTACTGATGACCCCTCTGCACCGACCGCTCACCAACTGGCACGACCAGGCCACGGGCCGGCTCTCGCGCGGAGAGCGCGCGGCGGACCGCCTGCGCAACGGGATGGGCAGCTGGTGGTTCGTCGGGATCTTCGTGCTCGTGATGGTGGCGTGGGCGCTCGCGAACGTGTTCGCGATTCGGTGGGACCCCTACCCGTTCATCCTTCTCAATCTCTTCCTCAGCATGCTCGCCGGTCTGCAGGGTGCGATCCTGCTGATCGCGGCGAAGCGGCAGGACGCGATCGCCGCGGCGCTCGCCCGGCACGATTATGAGACGAATCTCGCGGCCAAGCAGGAGATCGAGGAGCTGATGGAGCTCAACCGCCGCCAACTCGAACTCCTCCGAGAGCTGCACGCCGCCGGCGAAGCATCCGTGAGGGCGGTTGCCGGCTGACCACGACAGAACACCGTGCCGCAACTAGGCTCTGGGACGTGGCCTCGGTGGAGGAGATCAGCTTCCCCGATGCCCCGCGGTCCGAGCTCGAGCAGACCATCGAAGAACTCGTTGAGCGCGCGCAACGCGTGCTAGCGACGCAGGGCCGTCTGCGCAGCCTGTTGCGCGCCAATCGGGTCGTCATCGAGCAGCTGGACATCGAAGAGGTCCTGAAACACATCGTCGAAGCCGCCATCGACCTCGTCGATGCCCGCTACGGCGCTCTCGGTGTGATCGGGCCGGACGGCTTCCTCGAGCGCTTCATCCACGTCGGGATGTCGGGTGAGCTGGCGGCCAAGGTCGGAGACTTGCCGCACGGCGTCGGGATCCTCGGTGCCGTGATTCACGACGCGGCGCCGATCCGGTTGGAGCACCTGCACGACGACCCGCGGTCCAGCGGGTTCCCGGCCCACCACCCGCCGATGGACGCCTTCCTCGGCGTGCCGATCCGCGTCCGCGACGACGTGTTCGGCAACCTGTACCTTACCGACCCAGCCGCCGGACGCTTCACGCCGGAGGACGAGGAACTCGTCAGCGTTCTCGCCGCCACCGCCGGCATCGCCATCGAGAACGCGCGCCTGTTCGATGAGGTCAAGGTGCGCGAGAGGTGGGCGAACGCCCGGGCAGAGGTCACCGCCGCGATGCTGTCCGACGATGTCGACGCCCTCGACGTGATCGTCCGGCGGGTCGCCGACGTCATGGACGCGGCTCTCGCCTGTGTCGTGACACCGGAGGCGGACGGTTCGCTCGTCGTCTCCGCCGTTGAAGGAGCCCTGGCGGACGGCGTCCGCGGGCGTCATTTCGCCGCGGAGGGGTCGCTGGCCGGCCAGGTGATCGCCTCCGGGACGATGCTCACCACGAGCGGACAGCCGGCCGGCGCTCAGTTCGAATCACAACCCGAGGTCGGTCCCACGCTCGTCGTGCCGCTCAGCGCGAGCGGCACAGTGCTCGGGGCCCTGGCCGTCTCGAGAGCCCCCGGAGAGGACCGGATCCCGGACGTCGACATCAACCGAGCGACCGAATTCGCCCGCCAGGCAAGCGTTGCGCTGCAACTCGTGCAAGCGCGCCTGGACCGGCAACAGCTGGAGCGCGTCGAGGACCGCTCGCGCATCGCCCGCGATCTGCACGACCACGTCATCCAGCGACTGTTCGGCGCCGGACTGACCCTGCAGGCCGAAGCGACCCGCACGAGCGAGGGATCGCGCGGGGTGATCCTCGAGCAGGTGAACGCGATCGATGCCGCCATCGCGGAGATCCGCACCGTCATCTTCGCCCTCTCGTCGCCCCCGGCGGGAAGCTCCGCCCTGCGCCATCGAGTTCTCGACGCTGTCAGCGAGGCGGGGGCGGGTCTGCCCACGCCACCACGGCTCACCTTCGACGGCGCGGTGGATCTCATCGTGCCCGCCGAGATGGTCGAGGATGTCGTCGCCGTCGTCCGCGAGTCCGTCACGAACGTCGCCCGCCACGCGCGGGCGTCCCACACCGATGTCGGCGTCCAGGTCGACGACGATCACGTCACGATCCGCATCGATGACGACGGAATCGGGTATGCGCCGGGGGGACGCGCGAGTGGAACGGCGAACGTCGCTGCCCGCGCTGACCGACTCGGCGGCACCTATTCGATCCGGTCCCGGGACACCGGCGGCACCGCGGTGCTGTGGCGGGTGCCACTCCGAACGGAGCAGCCGTGATCCGAGTGTTCCTGGTCGACGACCACGAGATCGTGCGGCGCGGTATCGCCGAGCTCATCAATGCAGAACCTGACCTCGAGGTCGTCGGCGAGTCCTCCAGCGTCGCCCGTGCCCTCGGCCGCATCGCGGCGACGCAACCCGACGTCGCCGTGCTCGACGTGCGGCTGGCTGACGGCTCCGGCGTGGATCTGTGCCGAGATGTGCGCTCCGCACTGCCGGACACGCGGTGCATCATGCTGACCGCGTACGACGACGACGCCGCTGCGCGCGCGGCGGTCCTGGCCGGAGCCAGCGGCTACGTTCTCAAGGACATCCGCGGGCAGAACCTCGTCGCCGGCATCCGCACCGTCGCCGGCGGGGGGTCGCTGCTGCGGCCCGGTCTTGCCGACCGCGTCGTGGAAGCGGCATCCGAAGGCTCGGCGACGTCCGACGACGATCCCCTGTCGCTGCGGGAGCGGCAGGTGCTCAAGCTGATCGCGGAAGGACTCACCAATCGGCAGATCGGCGAACGGCTCGACCTGGCGGAGAAGACGGTCAAGAACTACGTCTCCGGCCTCCTCGCCAAGCTCGGCCTCGAACGACGCACGCAGGCCGCGGTGTATGGGGCGGCACGCCAGCGAGGGGACCTTCGGCCCTAGGACGGCGCGGGGCGGTCGCTGGATGCTCATTCCATGACGATCCGAGACGACCAGCTGCTCCGCTCACGTCTGCGCGACGCGTTCGACGCCGATCCCGCCCTCGACGCCTTCCAGCTCGCCGTGGACGTGCACGACGGGATCGCGCGACTGCATGGTGTGGTCGGCAGCTACGCCGAAAAGCTGGAGGCCTTCTCCATCGCGCGCCGGATGGCTGACGTGCGCGACGTGGTCAACGACCTCCACGTCCGTCCCTACGGCGCCGACTGGCGGGTCACGGACCGGCAGATCACGGACCACGTCCGCGAGCGGATCGGACTCGCCCTCGTCGAGACCGGCGAGGTCAACTTCTCGGTCGACCATCACGTCGTCACGCTCAGCGGCCTGGTTCCCACCGTCGAGGAACGCGCGCTCGTCCGGCACGTCGTCGAGACGGTGCCCGGCGTCGACTTCGTCGACAACGACATCGAGGTCGGCAGCCGATGAACGACCCCATCATCCGCGACCTCACACCCGAGGAGTGCTGGACCGAGTTGCGCCACAATCAGCTCGGCCGCCTCGCCGTCGCCGTCGCCGGCGAGGTCGACATCTTTCCCGTCAACTACGTCGCCCACGATCGTGCGCTGTACTTCCGAACCGCTCCGGGAACGAAGTTGCTCGAACTCACTGTGAACCAGCGCGTGGCGTTCGAGATCGACACCTGGACCTACGACCAGGCGCGCTCGGTCGTCGTGAAAGGAATCGCCGAGCGACTCGAACACCAGTCCGACATCGATGCCGCCGACCGACTGCCCCTCCTGCCGTGGATCCCGACGCTCAAGTACCGCTGGGTCCGGATCGCTCCGACGTTCGTCCGCGGCCTGTTCTTCGACCGCGCCGCGGAGCCCGAGAGGTACTGACGGTGCCATGACGAAAACCCCCGGAATTCCGGGGGTTTTGAGTGTGGGCGATACTGGGATCGAACCAGAATCTAGGCGCACTCGTCATCGCGCGCGGCGACCGGCAAACACTGGCGTCTCGTCCGGAAACACGGGCAGCAGCGCTAGGTCCACGGCCCAGTATCTTGCCCTAGGATGGGCACGGATGGACAGGTTTAGGTCCACATAGGTCCACGACGAGAGCTGAGCATGCCGACTCGACCGAAAGCCACCACGACGGACGCCCTCGGCAGGACGGTCCCGACCACCCGGAAGTCGTGGGGCTCGGTGATGCTCCTGCCCTCGGGCAACTACCGCGCCAGGTACGTCGGGCCGGACGGCTTGAAGCACTCCGCGCCCTCGACGTTCACGACCAAGATCGACGCCGACGCGTGGCTCGCGAGCCAGCGGGTAGCGATCGACCGGGGCGAGTGGACTCCTGCCACGACGACGGCCTCTCACGCGGCCCAGGCCGACCGCTCGCAGACGTTCCTCGACTACGCGACCAAGTGGATCAGCACCCGCACGAACGCCTCAGGCGAGCCCCTGCGGCACCGCACCCGCGACGAATACGTGCGCCTACTGGCGACCGTGCTGCAACCCCTGGCAGACATCCCTCTCGCGAGCATGAAAGCCAGCACCGTGCGCGACTGGTATTCCGAGCTGATCGCCTCCGGGCGAAAGACCACGGCGTCGCGCGCCTACGGGTTCGCCCGATCGGTCATGGCGACCGCCGTGCGCGACGGGCTGGTCGCGAACAACCCGGTCGAGGTCCGCGGCGCCCAGAACGCGACGACGGGCCGCGAGACGGTCCCGCCGACCGACGCCGAGCTGGCGATCATCGAGGCGAACATGCCGCCCCAGCTCCGTGCCGCTCTGCTGATCGCCGCCTGGGGCGGGCTGCGGTTCGGGGAGCTGACCGAGCTGCGCCGTCGCGATCTGATCCACGACGACGACCTGATCCGTATTCGGATCACGCGAGCAGTCACCCGCACGACTTCCGACGGGTTCGTGGTCGGCAAGCCCAAGAGCCGCGCGGGCATCCGCGACGTGGCGCTGCCGCCGTCGATCACCAGCGATGTGCTCGATCACCTCCGCGACTACGCCGAGCCGGGCGAGGACGGCCTGCTGTTCCCCTCGAAGAATGGCGGGCACATGGGCGAGCCGGAGCTGAACCGATCCGGGTGGTACGCCGCCCGCGCCGCTGCGGGCCGGGACGATCTGCCGTGGCACGGGCTCCGGCACTACGGCCTGACGAAGTACGCGATCGCCGGGGCGACCACCCGGGAGCTGCAGGACCGAGGGGGGCACGCGACCGCGACCACCGCGCTCCGCTATCAGCACGCCGCCGCCGACCGGGCTGCCGAGCTGGCCCGGCGCATGACGAGCGGCTAAGGCATGTGCGCGGCAAGGACCGCTGGCGCTTGGTCCTTGCAGTAGTAGACCGCGGAGCCGACGACCATGATCGAGGGTCGCGGGTATCCCAGCTTCTGGGCCTCCGCCGAGGCATCCGCCGGGGTCATGCCGCCCGCGAGATCCTTGCAGATCGTGTGAGCGTCAGCGACCACCTGATCCGACGCGATGGAGCCGAGGGCGTGCTGCTGCGATAGGTACTCCAAGAGCCTGGCCTCCGGCAAGACCGACGCTGCGGCGGAGTTGAGCGCGTCAATATCGACGGTCGGCGTGCTGGTCGGGTGCGTCGTCGCGCTACAGCCCGCCAGCAGGAGCAGCGGCACGAGGCCCACAAGAATGAGCGGGCGCGTCATGTGCTCGGGACCTCGTTGGAGGTGACCGTGACGGCCTGAAACGTGGTCGTGATGCCGCCGCCCGGGAGGGACCGCTGAACCGTTCGAGCCTTGATCGTCACCAACTGATTCAGGTGGAACGCCTCGCGCACCGCCTTCGTCAGCTTCGATGCGTCGATCCTCACGATCGTCTCGTCGTCCGATCCGACCGCGAGCTGCCAGGCGGTCTTTTCGCTGAGGGTGATGAGTCGGCCCGTCACCTCTTGCGTATCGACCTCCAACTCTCGCGACACGACGAGGTGGCGGACGAGTCTGGCGTCGTGCTGAGTAAACGTCGCGCGTCGGGTCGCGGTGTTCGGCTCGCGCCATTCGAGGTCCACGTCGAAGTCGGCGGACTCGATTGCCTTGGCGAACTTGCGAACCGCCGTCGCGAGGCGGGGGCCGCCCTCGCGCACCCGCTCGATGAACGCCTGCGCCTTGGCGGTTTCCAGCTCGTCGGGCAGGAGTGCTTCTAGGTCGCTCGCCGGTTGCTCGGTCGTGGGGGCGACCACCTCCGCGCCGAGCTGTTCGAACACCGCGGCTGCGCTTTCTTCGTCCGATTCGAATCCGACGATCCTGAGATTTGTCGTAATCGCGATGCCGTCCAGGGGCTCGACCGCGGCACGCTCCGCCGCGCGCTCGACGGCGCGCTGCTCGGGCTGGGCATCGGCATCCGGGCCGATCGAGTGCGCCGCGCCGACGAGCCGCAGGGCGTCCTCGAAACACTCATCGAGGAACTGCCGCTGAGCCTGGTCGAAGATCGCGACGTTTCCTTCCGTCAGCAGCTCCGTTTCCGGCAGCGATTCCGGGAGGAGGTCAAACACGAGACTCCCACCCGCGGGCGCCGCGGCGATCTTCAACGCGGTCAGCGTGACCAGCTCACCCGGCAGGGGTCCCTGTGTGCTGCGGATGCCGCGACGGGCTGCACCCACCGCGGTCACGAGCCGCTGGAGCTGAGCGAGCACGTCGGCGGTCGAGCCGAGCCGGGCTGAGTGATTCGTGACGTTCACCCCGAACAGCCGGAGCGAGCCGGAGCTGCGGAGCGTCCGCGCGCCAGCGCCGCCGCCGAACAGCGCCTCGAGGCTGATGCGATTGAGGTCGCGCGGCGTCTCCCACTCGGGCGCGGACGCTGCGGCCAGAGCTGCCTCGATTTCTTCAGGCGAAGCCATCGAGGATCACCTCCAAGTAACCGCGTCGCGGGAGTGCATCGGCTCGCGTAAGCGGCGCCGTCTTAGAGACCATTCTGCGCCGCTGCCACCAGTCGTCCCAATGACCGCGATCCTCGTAGTAGCTCTTGTCCAGGCCGTTTCGGCGTGCCGGGTCGACCACCTGCCGCCACGCGCACAGGTAGGTGTCCACCTGCAAGCCGGTCGCCGCCCTGACCAGCTTGCCGCCCGCGAACTGCCCCAGCACGCGATTCTTGGTCGGGTCGACCTTCGCCAGCGCGAGGGTCGCGTCGTCCACGATGTAGAGGCTGTCCACGTCGTCGGGGTCGAGCTTGGTCGTGGTGAAGCTGCCGCCGATCCACGCCGCCGACACGGGCACGACGGAACGCAGGAACGCGGTCGCGTTGAGCCAGTCGCTCCAGATTTTCGCCCGAGTGGTCGACGCAGCGAACTGCGGATCGGTCACGAACCGGGACTCGATCTCAGCCAGCGTCGTCGGATGCCGCCCGAGGTCGAGCACGTCCTGACCGGCCGGTATCACCGGGATCACTAGCGCCTCCGTCGGGTCTAGGAGCAGTCGCCCGAGTCTATGAACTGAGGGACCCCTGCGCGAGCCCTGAACCGGGGGACGCGCGAGGACTGGAGTGGACACGCTACCCGTGTCGCGATCCGCGACCGCTGCGCGAGCGGGCGACGGGAACATCGGGGGAGAGCGTCGGTCGCCAGCCGTCCCGGAAGTACCGTTGCTGATACGGCGGCCAACTCGACACGGGCTCGGTCGTCACGTCGCGCCCAGCCCGCCAGACCCGCTGCCACGGCCTCGGCAGCTCCGGGTCCATGCTCGCGAAATACTCCACAGTGTTGCCGCCGTCTCGATCGAGCGTCCGGCCACGCTGGTGAAATGAGAGAGCCCCGGACGGCTCAGGTTCGTGAGCGCTCCGGGGACTGCTCCCAAAGTACCGAGGGCCGCCGACAACCTGGGCAGCGGCGCGCCGATGCAGGTCCGCACCGATAGATTCGTGCCATGCCAAGACCGGCCTGGAACGAGATCACCGCACGGGCCGCAAAGTTCGCGGCCGATTGGGCCGGGGAGTCCTACGAGAAGGGCGAGGCGCAGTCCTTCTGGACCGAGTTCCTCGCCCTCTTCGACATCGACAGGCGCAGGGCAGGCGGGTACTTCGAATACGCCGTGAAGCTCGCTGGCAAGAAGTACGGCTTCATCGACATGTTCCTGCCGGGGAAGCTAATCGTTGAGCAGAAGAGCGCCGGGCGCGATCTGGGCGCTGCACAAGGCCAGGCTCTGGGGTACCTCGATGGCATCCCGGACCACGACCTCCCTCTGAGGATCGTTGCGTGCGACTTCCAGACCTTCCAGCTCTACGACACCGAGACCAGAGCGGTCAGCACCTTCACGCTCGCCGAACTCCCGAAGCACGTCCGAGAGTTCGGGTTTTTGGTCGACGAACAAGCCCTCCGTGTCGAGGAACAGAGCCCGGTCAACCGCGAGGCCGCCGAACGCATGGCCAAGCTGCACAACCTTCTATATGACTCCGGCTACGTCGGGCACAACCTCGAACTCTTCCTTGTCCGACTGGTCTTCTGCCACTTCGCCGATGACGCCCGGATCTTCGAGCCGAGCGCATTTGAGAAGTTCATCCGCAATCGGACCTCGCTAGACGGGACCGACCTTGGGCCTCGGCTTGGAAAGCTGTTCGAGGTACTCAACACTCCAATCGACAAGCGCTCGACGATGCTCGACGAAGACCTTGCGGCATTCCCTTACATCAACGGCGGCCTCTTCTCCGAGGTGACGGGGATGCCCGACTTCGACCAGACGATGCGGATGATGCTGATTCAGACGTGCGCGCCCGACTGGTCGCAGGTCTCTCCCGCGATCTTCGGCTCAATGTTTCAGGGCGTGATGAACGAGGAGGCGCGGCACGACGTTGGAGCGCACTACACCTCCGAGGAAAACATCCTGCGGGTCATCAAGCCGCTGTTCCTCGACGCACTCTATGAGGAGTTCGAGTCGGTCAAGGAGTCGAAGCCGAAGCTCTCGGCGTTCCACGACAAGTTGGCGGGCCTCGGCTTCATTGACCCCGCCTGTGGCTGCGGCAACTTCTTGGTGATCACCTACCGCGAGCTTCGTCGGCTGGAACATCGGGTGCTCTCCGCGCAGATGGGCACTTACGTCACGCTCACGGATGTTGGCGATCTGCTGAAGGTTCGCGTCGAACAGATGAGTGGCATCGAGATTCTGGAGTTCCCCGCTCTCATCGCGCAGACCGCGCTGTGGCTGACTGACCATCAGATGAACTTGGAAGCGTCCGCCCGTTTTGGGACCCACTACGCCCGCATCCCTCTTACCGAGGGCGGTCACATCGTCTGCACGAACGCGCTGACAGTCGACTGGGAGGACGTGCGACCGGCAGACAAGACCGACTACATCCTCAGCAACCCGCCCTTCCTCGGCTCCCGGGTTATGGACAAGGTCCAGAAGGCCGAGCTTCGTGCGGTCGCCGGTGCGGTCAAAGACGCTGGATTCCTCGACTACGTCGCGGCGTGGTACATCCGGGCCGACGAGGTGATGGCCAAGAACCCTTCGATCCAATGCGCGCTCGTCTCGACGAGTTCGATCAGCCAGGGTGAGCAGCCCGGGATCCTCTGGCCGCGCCTCCTTGGCCGCGGTGAGCACATCAACTTCGCGCACCGCAGCTTCATTTGGACGAATGACGCGCGAGGGGTCGCCAAGGTGCATTGCGTGATCGTCGGATTCGGACGCACCGAACGAAAGGTGAAGCAACTCTTCACCTACCAGGACGGCAAGGGTGAACCGGTTCTCGACCTCGTGCCGTCGATCAGTCCATACCTTGTGCCGGGCGGCGAGTTCGTCGTCACCAATCGGCAGGAGCAAATCAGCGGTGAACTCAAGATGGTCTTTGGGAACATGGCCGCCGACGGCGGCCACCTTCTGCTCACCCGGGAAGAGCGCGACGCGCTGATTGCCGAGTACCCGCAGACGGCAGCCTGGATTCGCACCTTCCAGGGAGCCGATGAGTTCATCAACCGTCGCCCTCGCTACTGCCTGTGGCTCGACGGGGTGAGTTCCGGCCAAATCAAGGCCGTGCCACCCGTGTACGAACGAGTCCGGGAGGTTCGGGAAGTTCGCGAGAAGTCGTCTCGACCGCAGCTTGCCAACATCCCGCACCTCTTCGCCCAGCGGACTCAGGACCCAGACCAGCCCTTCCTCCTGATCCCGGCTCATTCCTCTTCGCGGCGCCTGTACGTTCCTCTCGGCTTCTTCGAGGCCGGGACCGTGACCTCGAACTCTTCACTGGCGATCCCGAACGCCTCTCTTTACCACTTCGGAATCCTCACCAGCACCATGCACATGGACTGGATGCGCGCCGTCTGCGGTCGGCTCAAGAGCGACTACCGGTACTCCAAAGATGTCGTCTACAACAACTTCGTTTTCCCGAACCCGACCGACCAGCAGCGGGCGACGCTTGAGCACTTGGCGCAGGTCATCCTCGACGTTCGCGATCGATACGCGTCCGACAGTCTCGCCGATCTCTACGACGACGTTGTTATGCCCGCTGATCTCCGTAGCGCTCACAACGTTCTGGATGCCTACGTTGACGGGATGTATAACCCTCCCGCTCCCGGCTTCTCGAATGCCTCGGATCGGGTGCAATACCTGCTCGACCTGAACCGGCAGACCGAGCAACATCGGGCCAGGACCTAACGCCTGTTCGGGTCGTTCGCCGTCCCCTCGACTGGCAGACCGATGCCGTGCGCGCGCTGGGCGGGCGTCTGGCCGCGCTGCGCCTGCGCGATAGCCGCCAGGGTGCCCCGGGAGCCCCCGAGGGCGTAGGCCGGGGACAGCAGGCGCTGACCGACTGGCCCGACCCCGCTGGCCCGCGCCCGAGCAGCAATGCTGACCCTCGACGGGTCCGACACTCCCCCGCCGCTGAGGTCGGGCTGCTCGGTCAGGTCGGCCACGACCATGCCTACCGCCGTCAGCACGTCGTCGTGTGTGCCCGCCGGGTTGCTCATCTTCACGAGGCCCGGTCCGGTCTCGATCATTCGGACGGTCTGCGCCTCGGATCGCAGCTCGTCGTCATCGGGCAGCTCGACCGCTCGGTCTCTGAGCGCCACGAATAGCCCGCGGGCGAGCTTGCTGGCCCCCGCCGCCGAGAAGACGAACTCGCGGACGCGGACGCCCTCCCGGGTTAGGTTGCCGACCATCTGCTCGGCCTGCATCCGGTCGAAGCGCAGACGGGCGACGCCGTACTCGCGACACAGCCTGAGCACGGCGGCCTCGACCTCGGTGAGATCCACGCGACCACCGAGAACCTTGCCCGGCTTGTGGGCGCCGACCGTGCGCGCCAGCCGCGCCTCGATGCGCCCGCGTCGGAGGTGCTGCCACGGCAGCGCGTTCGGCTCGGCGCCGCGGAGCGCGACCCACGCCTGGCCCAACGGCTCGACGTAGGTGCGACCATTGAGGGACCATCCGAGGTGCGCCAGGATAGCTCGCTCGACGGCGGGGTGCCCCACCGCACCGACCTCCGCGACGACCCGGCGATCGGTCGGGCACACGTAACCAAAAACGGGCTCGGGTCGCGGCTGCCCTCCCAGCTCACCCGGGACCACGCGCACCGGAGAGCCCCACGCCTTCACCGCGTCGCTGGGCTTGACGCGCAGCGTGCCGACGCCGCACAAGAGGCACGCCCGCGGCGCGCCGTCCAGCTCGGGGGGCGCGCAGGGCGTCTCGGTCTCCATCGAGTACCGCCAGAACACCTGGAACGCATCGGCGGTATCCCGAGCGAGATCGGCAGGCACCGCGCCCCAGCGCGTCGCACTGGCGGTGCGCGGGTCGCCCCCGGTTCCGAGGTGCAGGCTCCACGAGCAGCTCGCGCCGCACGGCGCCATGGCCTCGACCAGTGATCGCACGTCGCTCGGTGAACGGGTGAACCGAGCGGTGTCGTCGCCCTCGATGCCGAGCACGTCGAGACCGGCCAGCGCAGCGTCAACGCGCTCGACCTCGATCTCGCCCGTGCCAGGAATCGAGCCGAGCCCGTGCACGAGCACGAGAGCCCGGGCGCGGTCGCGGCGTGCGTCGCACTTCTCGCAGCGGGTCAACGCGACCTCCATCGCGACCCGAGCGCCGCCGCCCATCGCGTCGAACGCGGGCGACACCCGCGGCCATACGGGCAGCGCCTCCGTCCTGGCCGGGTGGGGGTGCTCGACCCGGTTTCCGCACGAGCGGCAGGCGAGCGCGTCGGCGCCCAGCTCGGCGGCGGACCCGTCGCGCGGAAGTCGGATACGGGGCGCCTTGTTGCGCCGGTCGAGAGTGGTCGTCACGAGCTGGTGTCCTTGCGATTGGTCGGCATGGGCGACTCGCCCAGGCCGGGGTAGCTGTCGAGGCCCGGGAACCGAGCCGTGTCGCTGAGGTCAGGCAGGTCGCCGGAGGCGGTCGTGAGCAGGGGCGCCTCGGAAGCGGGCTCGCACCCGCAGTCGTTAGGGTCCGGCTCCCCCGCGTCGTCCTCCGGGTCCGGCTCCGAGCCGGGGCGCGGCGGCCCGACGAGCGCGATCCGCGCGCGGTCGAACGCAGGAATCTGAACGAGCGTGATGCCTCGGACGCGGGCGTCGCTGGTCACAGCCAGGTCTCCCCCGTCCTCACCCCTGGCGAGCGCCGTCGTCGGGTCGTCCAGGTCGACGGACACCCCGCCGGCGACGCCCGCGGCGATCTGACGGGCGACCTCGCGGCCCTCGGCACTACCGAGGTCGAGCGTCCCCGTCGCCCAGATCACCCCGCCCGGACGGCGGCTCAGGGTCTCGACGCGCCCGACCGCCAGCGCCCCGTCGTGGCCACCGTTGTCGATCGGCGCCCACCGCAAAGTCGGGTAGCCGCCCTGACGAAGCGCCCCCGTCGCGATGCGGCGCCCGTCCCCGGTCGACTCGTCCTCGAACGCGACTGGACCGGCCCAGTCCTGCACGAGCGCGCTCGGGAGCGACATGGACGAGATGAGCGACCGCTCGCTCGCCTCACGGCGGCGGTGCTCGTCAAGCGCAGCGAACCGCTGCTCGCGCAGCTCGTCCGCGGACGGGGCGGAGAGCGTGCGGCGCACCCCCTCGACCTTCACCCGCATCGCCGCCAGCTCGAAAAGGCCCGGGTCGTTGACGACCGAGCGGCGCTGAGCGACCGCGCCGATCCCTACCGCCGAGCGCATGACTCCCGCGGAGGCGATAAGGGCTCGCGGGCGCTCGATCGCGAACCCGGGCGACGACACGGCCAGCGCGGCGACGAGTTCGAGCGACCCCTGGTGCGAACGCCAGTCCCCCGAGAGCGGGCTGGCCCTGAGGGTCCGCACCTGTTCGGGCGTCGTGCTCGGGCGGAGCGCTCCGGCCACCCAGATACCGTGGTGGTCCTCCCCGATGCGAACGTCCGCGACCGCGTGCCCGGTGTCGGAGTAATGGCGCATCGCGGAGAGCTGATCGAACGCGGGATCGGCGTGGCTCGTGTCGAGGATGATCGGCCCGGTCGCGATGGTGTCGCCCTCTGCAGTCCGAACGGCGCCGAGCATGAACCTGCTGTAGCTGGTCCGGCTGCGCGGAGCCGTGACGCACTGGCGGCCCAGGGTCGCGCTCTCGACGTGGCATTCCTTCCAGCTCGCTAGATGCCCGAATACCCGGCCCGAGGGCTCAACGGTCAACGGTGTCAGCGCGGTCAGCTTCGGGTTCGCAAACCACGAGCCGGGCGGCTCGACAGGGGCCGTCCCGGTGGTCGCGGCGGGCCTGGTGGTCGTGCTGGTGGTCATCGGTTGTACCTCGCTCTCTGCTGCTGTCTCCGCTGCTCGTGCTCTTGCTGTGCGGCGTGCAGGCCGACGTTCCGCACGGCGGCGGCGCGCTCGGCCAGTGCGTCCACGAACGGCGCGGGCGCGGGACCGGAGGGCAGCCGCACCCGAGCCGCGTCGCCCAGCCCCAGCTCGTAACGGTGCAAGCACACGGCGCCGACGCCGGAGTCACCTGAGCCGATGCACCACGCGCCCAGCTCGGCGTCGTGCTCGTCGCACCTGATCCCGAGCGCGGCGTCGATCCGAGAGCGTGTCTGCGCCAGGCTCTGCCGAGTCAGGGCGCGGTCGGCGGCGAGGGCTCGATCGTCGTCCTCGGTCGTCTCGCGGTCGTGCGGGCTGGGCGGCTGGCCGGTCACGGCGCGCATGCCGCCGAACCCGGGCTCGCGGTACGGCGGACGCGACGGGAACACGTTCTCGATGTGCATGCGGTCCGGCATTGTCAGGCTCCGTCTCCGTTGTGGTTGTGGTCGTCGTCGAGCGCGTCGAGTTCGAGCCGCGCCGCAGGATCGTCGGAGGCGCGTCGGGCGTCGAGCGCCGCCTGCCCGAGCGCCATGCGGGCGGCTAGCAGCTCGACGCCGCCGCCGAGCGCGAGGCTGGTCGCCTGCGCCTGACGCACGCGTGCCTCGGCCAGCACCCCAAGACCGAGCCGGTCACGGGCTTGCGCAGCGTCTCGCTCGGCAGCCCGAACTCGGTCATGCAGGTTCGTGCGGGGGTTGCCCGAGGCCGAGTCGAACAGGCCGACGATCGCCTCGTGGTCGCGGTGCAGCTCGGCCCGGGCCTCGGCGTAGGACCACGCCTCAGCGTCGAACCGATAGCGGGGTCGATCGAACTCGGGGTGCTCGATCAGCAGGTCGGCCAGCAGCTCGGCAGCGCGGTCGCGGACGGCACGCGGGCTGCGGTACCCCGAGACCGTCTGTGACGGGTTGCCGGGCTGGAACGGCACGCGCTGGCCTGGAAACGCTGGCTCCCATGGCTCGCCGTGGAGCGTCGGCTGCGGGTGCTCCCAGTAGTCGGGCGATCCGAGTTCAGGACCGGTCTCTGTCGTCGTCTCGTCGTTCATCTCGAACTCCGATCAGACTCAGCGTGCCGGGCTCGGCGCGAGTGCGGCAGTGCGGCGCCCATATAGGGCGCCGCCGCACTGCCGCACTGACTCGCGGAGTGCGGCTGCCGCACTGCTGCCGCACTCTGCCGCACTGCCGCACTCAGGTATTTGCTGGCCTCAGTCGCTCGCATCGCCGCTCCCGCCGTTCGAGAACGTGGGCATGACCGGGATCGACCAGAGCTGCGAGTTTCGAGGCCCCTTCACCCAGTCGAGGCGGCCCATCCGCTTGCCGTAGGCGAGGGCGTCGCGCACGCCGTGATCGCCCAGCATGTCGTCGAGGGCGTCGTGAATCTGCCGACCGCTCATCGGCACCGCAGCGTCCCGCAGGAAACGCAGTATGCGGTCGAGACCGTCGCTGTGAGCCGCGTCACGGCGCGATCCGGCACCCGAGAACGTGAGCAGTCGAGTCGCCGGGTCGAACGTCAGGGCGGCCTCCGGCAGATCAACGTCGCGACCCTCGGCCCGCAGGTAGCGCGTCGCGCCCTGGCGGGTCAGCCAGACGTTCACGTCGGCCCAGCCCTCCATCGCGCTCGCGCCGCGGACGTGCTCGCCCAGGTGGCCGCTGTGCGCCAGCAGGATCACGTCGCGGGCTCCGACGACGGTTCGAGCCCAGGCATCGAGCCGGTCGAGGAACCTGGACACCTCGGAGTTCGAGTTCTGATCCGCTCCGTCGAACGCGCGCGAGAACGGGTCGATGATGAGGCTCTCGACGTTCCGATCGCGCAGGAGCTCCCCGAGGTGCCGCAGCTCGTGGTCGTTCGCGAACGGGGTGGGGCGTCCGCGCAGGCTAGCGACAATCAGCCGGTCTGCGGGCACCCGGGCGTCGGACGCCCACCGCGCGAACGTTGCCGCCGAGACCTCAAAGTTGAGGTAGGCGACCCGCGCACCCGGCTCGATCGGGCGGACGGCCAGGGTGCCGAGGAACGGCTGACCCGTGATGAGCGACCTGCTGGCCCCGATCGCCACGGTCGACTTCCCGGCTTTCCGCTCCGCGATCAGCAGCATGCCCGCCTCCCAGGGCATCAGGCCCTCTACGCGGGCCAGGGGCTCGGCGGGACGGGACAGCAGCTCGGCCAAGCTGGTCACGTCGAGCGGCTGGCGGGGGGCCGTGTCGATCGCGTACTGACGCCTGGCCTCTTCCCGCACGTGCATCATCTCGACGGCATATGCGACCGCAGAGAGGTGCGCGCCGTCGACCCACTGACCGTCGTCGCCGATCTCCTGCACGGCGCCGTAGGGTCCCTGCGGACGTGGCAGCTCACGCGGCACGATCGCCAGATCGGCGGCGGGCTCGTCTGCTGCTCGGGCGCGGGATCGGCGTCGAGGTCGATACCCGGCAGCTCGTCCTCCGAGCTGGGCTCCGGCACGTCGGCGTCCGGGTCTCCGCGGTCGGCGGGATCGCGCAGGTCGAGGGTGAACGAGTCGCCGCCGAGCAGGATCACGTCCTCGAACTCAACCCGGGCTCCGGGCTGGTCGGAGTAGCCGTTCACGAGACGGCCTCCAGCTCCCGCAGCTCGGCGCGCAGGCGTGCGGTCTCACGCTCGAACTCGACGTAGTGCGCCCAGGTGCAGAACCGCACACCCTGGCCGGGCCACGATCGGCGGTTCCCGAACTTCACTCGCCGAGGACGGTAGGGCTGGATGCACCACCAGCAAGTCCGCAGACCACGAGCAGCGTGCTCAGCTCGGATGCGGCGGGCGTCCGAGTCCGGAAGGAACGGACCGAACAGCGATCGCTCCAGCAGCTCGACGCGGCACCACTGGGCCAGTCCGACGATCACGAGCTGGCGGCCCCGCTGCTGACCGTGACAGGCTCCATGAGTCTCGCGAGGTCGGAGAGCTTGACGCGGATCGGGCGCGTGTCGCGACCGGCTCCGGGCCTGCGCGTGCCGATCCGCACGGCGGGCAGCGTGCCGTCAGCGATCCGGCGCCGCAACGTCTTGCTGTCCAGCTCGCAGGCTGCCGCCGCGTGCTGGAGGGACACGTACTGATCGAGGTCGAGAGGCATCGAGTCGTCCTATAGAGGTGGCGGACCTCACGCTGCGATGTGCCTCGATCGCGTGCGGCCCTGCTATCACCTCGTGGACCCGGGAGGGCCACTCTCACGCTGTCCACCTGCCGCGGGACCCGGTGGAGGGGCGGCAGTTCACGCGATCCCGAGCGCCGGAACAGCTCAACCTCGGGTGCGACTCAATGATCCCACGTTTGGGCTGGCCCGTGGGGCAGGAAGTCCAGTCACGGCGTGTCCTGTCCCAATGTGTCACACCCGAGTAACACGCCCAGTAGTGGGCGGCTCAGAGGGCCGAAATACGGCCATTCGGCGGGCATAGGTCCACGGTAAGTCCACGCGGCTACCCCGAGAAATGCGAAACCCCCGGCTGATCTGGGGTTCTTGTGGTGGGCGATACTGGGATCGAACCAGTGACCTCTTCCGTGTCAGGGAAGCGCGCTACCGCTGCGCCAATCGCCCGTTCCGGTGGTGCCTTGCGGACCGCCGGGGGTGTTGCCGAGGTGGCGACGGGACTCGAACCCGTGTATACGGCTTTGCAGGCCGCTGCCTCGCCTCTCGGCCACGCCACCATGTGAGCGGTCACTGCACTTGGCGAGCACAGCGGACCGTGAGACTTGATCCTCGAGCGGATGACGAGACTCGAACTCGCGACCCTCACCTTGGCAAGGTGATGCGCTACCAACTGCGCTACATCCGCATGCCGCTTGCGCGACTCGAACGACTTTAGCATCCCGCGTGGGCTCGCCAAATCGCATGACACGCCCGCGTCGGACGGGTCGGCGCCGTATGGCAAGATGGGTTCCCGCGGGCGATTGGCGCAGTTGGTAGCGCGCTTCCTTCACACGGAAGAGGTCATCAGTTCGAGTCTGGTATCGCCCACCCAGATGGCACGCCCGCCGGCGACCGTGAGCCGAACCGGATGCCGAGCCACACCGGCAGCGACACCAGCGCCGCGAACCCGGCGACCGCGCCCGCAGCGACCAGCGGCACGGGAACGGCCTCGATCTGCGCCGTGAAGAGCACCCCGATCGCGTCGCCCGAGACCACCGGCGCCACGAGGCCGATGAGCCCGGCGGCGAGCACCACCCAGCCGGCGCGTGCCACCGACCTCGTGCGTCCCCGGGCGATCACGGCGGAGATCACGCCTGCCAGCACCGCGACGGCGACCGACCACGGGATGGCGACGGTCGCCGCCCCGGCCATCGTCGCGACGATCCCGGCGAGGGCTCCGAGCGCGAGAGAGCGGGCCGGCGGGCGCGCCGAGCGGCGCAGCCGGTCGACGATCAGCCAGACGGCCGCCCCCACGCCGGGGCCGACTCCGCCCGCCACGAGGAGGAGCGGCGTGTAGGCGTCGACGAGACCCTCCATCGCGGCGATCCAGACGACGAAGGCGGCCCACAGCGCACCGCCGAGCAGGACCGAAGCGCGGGTCCCGGGCGCCGGCAGGTCGTTGCGACGGGATCGCGGCATAAGTAGGGCGAGGAGCACGAAGGACGCGGGGGCGATCGCGAGCGGCAGTGCCCCGCCGAAGTCCAGCAGCTCGCACGGCGTGCCCCGGCATCCCGCCGTCGTGAGCAACGGTCCGAGCGCCGTGACCGGCAGGACGACGACGCCCCACACGGCCGGGACGATCCAGCGCATCCGGAGACCGGCCCCCGCGGCGGTCGCGGCGGCGAGGAGGACGGTGAGGACGACCGCTGCCGCAGCGGCGAGGTCGATGAGGTACGGGGCGCCCGCGGCATCCGTGATCAGCCCGAGGACGACGACCTCTCCCCCGCAGACGATCGCGAGCCCCAGCAGGCGCCATCCCGCGCGTCGCAGCGACGGCACGACCAGCACGAGCGCGAGCGCCGCGCCCAGCGCGGCCACGACCCCCGAGTACGCCACGGCGGCGCTCTCGGGGGTCATGGCACCACGTTAGGGCGCCCCGCGGTTACACGGCACTCGGTTCGAGCTCGTACGCGCCCTCGCCGTGCACGATGGTGTCGACGCCGGCGACCTCGTCCTCGTTCTTGATGCGGAAGCCCATCGTCTTCTGGATGATCCAGCCGATCGCGTAGGCCATCACGAAGCTGAAGATCCCCACGCCGAAGGCCGCCACCGCTTGCACTCCGAGCTGGCGGAGGCTGCCGGTGTCGAGCAGGCCTATGCCCGAGCCGAAGATGCCGATGTAGAGCGTGCCGATGATGCCGCCCACGAGGTGGATGCCGACCACGTCGAGCGAATCGTCGAAGCCGAGCTTGTACTTCATCTCGATCGCGATGCAGCAGACGGCGCCGGTGACCAGGCCGAGGAGGATCCCCCAGCCCGGCGTCAGGATGTTGCATGCCGGCGTGATGGCCACGAGGCCGGAGACGGCACCCGACCCGGCGCCGATCGACGTGGGCTTGCCGTCCTTGATCCGCTCGACGATGAGCCAGCCGAGCGTCGCCGCGGCGGGGGCCGCGAGCGTGTTGATCCAGGCGATCGCCGAGATCCCGTCGACGGCGCCCTCGGAGCCCGCGTTGAACCCGAACCAGCCGAACCACAGCAATGCGGCGCCGATCAGCGTGAGCGGCACGTTGTGCGGGGCGTTGAAGCCCTTCTTGAAGCCGACCCGGCGTCCGAGTACGAGGGCGAGAGCCAGACCCGCCGCCCCGGCGTTGATGTGCACCGCGGTGCCGCCGGCGAAGTCGTTGACCTTGAGCACGGCCGGTGCCCACCCGTCGCCGAGGTTGAAGACCCAGTACGCGACCGGGAAGTAGACGAGCGTGACCCAGACGCCGGCGAACACCATCCAGGCGCCGAACTTGGCCCGGTCCGCGATAGCGCCGGAGATCAGGGCGACGGTGATGATCGCGAAGGTCGCCTGGAACCCGACGAAGCTCAGCCCGCCGAGGTCCGGTGTCATCGCCCCGTCCTTGCCGACGTCGATGAGCGAGCTCAGTCCGAGCAAGAGGTTGTTCGGGTCGAACGGGTTCCCGAGGAAGTGCGGGATCAGTGGCGTGCCGAACGACAGTCCGTAGCCGTAGAGCACCCACAGCACGCCCACAATGGCGATGGCGCCGAAGCTCATCATCATCATGCTGATGACGCTCTTGGCCTTGACCATGCCGCCGTAGAAGAAGGCGACGCCGGGGGTCATGAGCAGCACGAGTGCTGCCGCCACCATCAGCCAGAGGGAGTTGTCGAACGTCGAAGCCGCGGGGGCCGCGAGGTGGAGCATGGGCGGATCCTCATCTCGTCATGGTGCTCGGGTGAGGGTCAGTGTGACGAGGGTCTGTTACCGCCAGGGGCGAGGCGTGTTTCGCCGTGGTTACAGCGGGCGCCGGTCTGTGAACATCGTGTTTCGCGCTACGCGACCGGCTGCGGGTTCGTGAGCGCGATGAGCCGGGAGGTGGCGCGCAGGTACTTCTTGCGGTAGCCGCCGGCGAGCATCTCGTCGCCGAACACCCGGTCGAGCGGGGTGCCAGTGGCGAGCACGCGCACCTGGGCGTCGTAGAGGCGGTCGACCATGGCGACGAAGCGCAGCGCATCCGACTGGTCGGTAAGCGTGCGCACGCCCCGGATGCCGATCGCGTCCAGTCCGTCGACGAGCTTCACGTAGCGCGAGGGGTGCACCGTCGCGAGGTGCCGCAGCAGTGCGCCGAAGTCGTCGGACGTGGCGGCCCCCGCAGCGGCGGCCTGGCCGAGCTCCTGCTCGAACGCCGTGTCGTCGAGGGCGATCGCATGTCCCTCGATCTCGCGCCGGCGGTAGTCGAGCCCGTCGATCCGCACGATCTCGAAGCGATCCGCCAGCGCCGAGATCTCGCGCAGGAAGTCGACGGCGGCGAACCGGCCCTCCCCGAGCGCATTCGGCGGCGTGTTCGAAGTCGCCGCGATCCGGGTTCCGGATGCCACCAGCTCCCCGAGCAGCCGGCTCATCATCATCGTGTCGCCGGGGTCGTCGAGCTCGAACTCGTCGATCGCCAGCAGGGTCGCGCCCGAGAGCAGCTTCACCGCGCCCGCGTACCCGAGCGCCCCGACCAGCGCGGTGTACTCGATGAAGGTGCCGAAGTACTTGCGTCCGGGGGCCAGCTTCCACAGGGCGGCCAGCAGGTGCGTCTTGCCCACGCCGAATCCGCCGTCGAGGTAGATGCCGGGCTTGCCCTGCGGGGCCTTGCGACGGCCGAACAGGCCTCCCCCGCGGTGCGTGCCCCAGCGGCCCGCGAACGCCCGCACCTTCGCGACCGCCTCCGCCTGCGAGGGATAGTCGGCATCCGGCACGTAGTTCTCGAGCGTCGCCCTCGCGAACTGCCGCGGCGGCACGAGCGAGGCGGCGAGTTCGGAGCCGCTCATCTGCGGGAGGCGATCGACGAGGGAGGGGACGGAGACCTGCTGCACGATGTCCTTCGGGAGGGATGCTGTGTCGAACTCTTACGGTCTCGCAGCGGGCCGGGTGCTCGAGTCCTAGCCTGGAAGGCGGCTTCCAGCCTAGATGACGAGGAGACAGCATGACCGTCGAGCGCGACCAGGATCCCGCACTGCAGGGGTTCGCCCATCCGGAACGACTCGTCACCACCGGCTGGCTGGCGGAACACCTCGGCACGCCCGGGCTCGTCGTCGTCGAATCCGACGAGGACGTGCTGCTGTACGAGACCGGGCACATCCCCGGAGCGGTCAAGATCGACTGGCACACCGACCTCAACGACCCGGTCGCCCGCGACTACATCGACGGCGCCGCGTTCGCGAAGCTCGTCGGCTCGAAGGGCATCGGCCGCGACACGACGGTCGTGATCTACGGCGACAAGAACAACTGGTGGGCCGCTTACGCCCTGTGGGTGTTCACGCTGTTCGGGCACGAGGACGTGCGGCTGCTCGACGGCGGCCGCACCAAGTGGGAGGCCGAGGGCCGCGCGTACACGACCGAGGCACCCGCTTCCACGGCGGTCGACTACCCCGTCGTGGAGCGGGATGACGCGCCCATCCGCGCCTACAAGGAGGACGTGCTCGCCGCCCTCGGAAGCGCGAAGCTCGTCGACGTGCGCTCCGCCCCCGAGTACGTGGGAGATCGCACCACCGCTCCCGACTACCCGGAGGAGGGCGCGTTGCGTGCCGGCCACATCCCGACCGCGGCGAGCGTGCCATGGGGCCGGGCCGTCGCCGAGGACGGCACTTTCAAGAAGACCGAGGAGCTCAGCGCCATCTACCTCGACGAGGTGGGCCTGCGGCCCGGGGACAGCATCATCGCCTACTGCCGGATCGGCGAGCGGTCGAGCCACACCTGGTTCGCGCTGACCCACCTGCTCGGTCTGGAAGGCGTACGCAACTACGACGGCTCCTGGACCGAGTGGGGCAGCGCCGTGCGCGTGCCGATCGTCCGCGGCGACCAGCCGGGCGAGGTGCCCGCGCGCTAGCCTCGAGGGATGGCGAAGACGACGCTCCCGGGATCGCTCGCGGCGATCCAGGACGACTTCCTCGCCCTCGATCAGGGTGAGCGACTGCAGTTGCTGCTCGAGTTCTCGCAATCGCTGCCGGAGCTGTCCGAGCGCTACCGCGATCACCCCGACCTGCTCGAGCGCGTGGTCGAGTGCCAGTCCCCCGTCTACCTCTTCGTCGATGTCGAGGACGGCGTCGTGCGGATCAACGTGACGGCTCCGAAGGAGTCGCCGACCACGCGCGGGTTCGCCTCGATCCTGCACGAGGGGCTCGACGGGCTCACGGTCGACGAGGTGCTCGGCGTGCCCGCCGACTACCCGCTCGACCTGGGTCTCACCGAGGCCGTCAGCCCGCTGCGCATCCGCGGGATGATGGGCATGCTCGGCCGCATCCAGCGTCAGGTCCGCGAGAAGTCCGGCGCATGATCCTCGGCCGGGTGCCCGCCGATCGCGACGAGCTCCGCCGCCGGTACGCGGCACCGGCCGCCGACTGGGTCCGGGTCAACCTCGTCGTGAGCCTCGACGGCAGCGCGGCCGGGCCCGACGGCACCTCGCGCTCCCTCACGACCGGAGCCGATCGGCGGGTGCTGGGGGCCATCCGTGCCGAGTCGGACCTCGTGCTCGTCGGCGCCGCGACGCTGCGTGCCGAGCCGGAGCTCGTGCCGAGGGTCACGCCGCTCGCCGTGCTCTCGCGCAGCGGCGACACCGGCGCCGCGCGGCTGAGGCCGGGCGACGTGGTGCTCGACCGGTTGCCCGAGCTGGGGGGTCGCATCGTCTGCGAGGGCGGGCCATCAGTCGTCGCCCAGCTGCTCGACGCCGGGCTCATCGACGAGATCTGCCTGACGACGGTGCCGCGCATGGTCGGCGGGGTGGCCGTCGCCCCTTTCGGCGGCGCCGTCACACCGTCCCTCGAACTGCAGCAGCTGCTCGTCGACGATGCCGGGGTGAGCTACGCCAGGTTGCTGTGCGTGCCACGCGGCGCGTCCAGCGCCGCCAGCCAGTCCCGGATCGCGCCCTCCCAGCGCTCCGGGTCGTAGTTCCACAGCTTCGTGTGCCGGGCCACCTCGAACGGCACGAAGGTCACGATGTCGGGACGCGCGACCGCCAGCGCGCGCGATGCCGTCGACGGCACGAAGCCGTCGTCGTCGCTGTGCAGCAGCAGGATCGGCGTGTGCAGCTCCCGCGCCCGGCGCACGAAGTCCATCCGGTCGAGGTCGAGCGGCTCCGCCAACCCGGTCAGGATCCCGCCCCACCGCGAGCGGAACATCGCGAGCACCAGATAGCGCACGACCGCCGGCAGTCGCCGCAGCGTGACCTGGAAGTCGAGGGTCGCGATCCAATCGACGACCGGCGACTCCAGCACGACGCCGATGACGTGCTCCCGATAGAGCGAGCGGGTGAGCGCCTGCAGCACCGTCGCGCCGCCCATCGACCAGCCCATCAGCACGAGCTCCTCGGCGCCGTGGTCGAGGGCGTAGCGCATCGCCTCCTCGACGTCGATCCACTCGCGATCGCCGAGCGCATAGCGGTAGTCCGCGCTGCGCGGCGCCTCGCCGTCGTTGCGATAGGAGACGATGAGCGAGTCGTACCCCGCGTCGCGGAACACCGGCACCGCACGCAGCACCTCGCTGCGCTTGACCGCGCGACCGTGCACGCCGATCATCCAGCGCTTCGATGCCCTGGCGGGATCGGCCGGCACGAGCCAGGCGGGGGCATCGCCGAGCGGGGTGGCGATCGCCACGTCCTCGTACGCCACGCCCAGGTCGTCGGGGGTGAGATACACCCAGCCGTTGAACCGGCCGGAGCTCGCGGCGTCGAGGTCGCCGAACTCGACGCTCAGCACGCGGCGCGTCACGGTGCGCTCGTCGCGGGCGACGATCTCGCCGAGCCGGGCCTCGCCGGCATCCTGGTCGAACCAGAAGCTGTAGGTGCCCGGCAGCAGGGAGTCCGGCGTCGCCGAGAGCACGATGAGGCCGCGGTCGAGGTCGACCCGGAGGATCCGCACGTCCTCGGTGCGGCGCGACGGCGGCACGATGACCGCCCGCGCGACGAGCACCGTCAGCGCACCGGAGGCCAGAGCGGCGGCGCCGAGCGCCCCGGCGACGCCGATGGCGGTTCCCACCGCGACTCTCCGGGCATGTGAACGTGTGGCGCGCATGCCGCTCCCCAGGGCTCCGGGCGGCGTGTTCAGCACGCGCCGCTGCGCCGACGAGCCTAATCTGCTGAGGTGGCACAGTCGTCCGGTTCCCTCCTGCCGGCACCGTTCCGTGCCGCGCAGGATGCCGTGCGCTCCGCCCAGCTGCGAGCGGAGCTCCAGGTGGAGGAGATCGCGGCGCCGACCGGGCTCGCCCCGTTCGCGATCGCCCTCGCCGGTGACGTGCGCCCCGTGACGCACGGCGTCGACTCGCTGCTCGGCACCGGCCGGTTCGTCCTGTTGTACGACCCGGAGGAGCCCGAGTCGTGGGGCGGCGCCTTCCGTGTCGTGTGCTTCGCGCAGGCGCCGCTCGAGACGGACATCGGACTCGATCCGTTCGTGGCCGAGGTCGCCTGGTCGTGGCTCGTCGACGGGCTGGCGGCGCGCGGCGCCGCCTACCACGCGGCCTCCGGCACGGCGACGAAGGTGCTCTCGACCGGGTTCGGCGAGCTCGCCGGCTCGACCGACAGCGCGCAGCTCGAACTCCGCGCGTCGTGGAGCCCGGACGGCGGCGAACTGGGTCAGCACGCCGCCGGGTGGGGCGATCTGCTCTGCCTGCTCGCGGGGCTCCCCCCGGCGGGCGACGCCGTGGGGCTGCTGCCCGGAGTGCGAGCGGTACGTGACTGAGCCCGAGGCCCCGTCGCGCGATCCGCTCCCCCACGCCGCTCTGCCCGTCGTCGACACCCGGGAGGTGTACGACGCCGCGGTCGCCGACCTCGCCGGTGGCAGCGGCCCGTTCGCCGTCGACGCCGAGCGCGCCTCCGGCTTCCGCTACTCGCAGCGCGCCTATCTCATCCAGGTCTACCGTCGCGGCTCGACGGTGCAGCTGTTCGACCCGCCCGCGCTCGGGGACCTGAGCGCGCTCGCGGACGTGATGCGCGGCGAGGAGTGGATCCTGCACGCCGCCAGCCAGGACCTCGCCTGCCTGCGCGAGGTCGGACTCGACCCCGAGCGCATCTTCGACACCGAGCTCGGGGCCCGGCTCGCGGGCCGGCCCCGCGTCGGGCTCGGGCCCATCGTGGAGGATCTGCTCGGCATCCACCTCGCCAAGGAGCACTCGGCGGCCGACTGGTCGACGCGCCCGCTGCCGCAGAGCTGGCTCGTGTACGCCGCGCTCGACGTCGAACTGCTGCCCGATCTGCGCGACGAGATCGGCGCACTGCTCGACGAGCAGGGCAAGAGCGAGATCGCGCGGCAGGAGTTCGACGCGGTCCTGCGGCACGAGACCCCGGTGCGCGGAGAGCCGTGGCGTCGGCTGACGAGCATCCACTCGCTGCGCCAGCCCCGCAATCTCGCGGTCGCGCGTGAACTCTGGATGGCGCGCGACGCCTACGCCCGGGAGATCGACACCGCGCCGGGCCGGCTCGTGCCCGACGCGTCGCTCGTCGCGGCCGCGCGCACCCTGCCCGCCACCAAGCGCGAGCTGGCGGCCATGAAGGACTTCACCGGCCGCGCGAGCCGCGGTCAGATCGACCGCTGGTTCGCCGCGATCGAGGCGGGCCGCACGACGACCGACCTGCCGCTGCTGCGACCGCCCGGCGACTCGCTGCCGCAGCCGCGGGTCTGGGCGGACAAGAACCCGGATGCCGATGTGCGTTTCCGCTCCGCCCGCCCCGCCGTCACGGCGGTGGCCGAGGCGATGAACCTGCCGGTGGAGAACCTGCTGACCCCCGAGTACCTGCGCCGCGTCGCCTGGGCGCCGCCCGCCGAGATCAGCGCGGAATCCGTCGGAGCGGCTCTGACGGCCCTCGGCGCGCGCCCATGGCAGGTTGCGGCGACCGCACAGGTGATCGCCGATGCCTTTGTGACACCTCCCCAAAGCGCCGGAGAGGCGTCCGAGGCCCCTTCGTAGGAAGGATCAACGGGTCCGGCGCCCGGAAGGGGCGCGGCCTAGGGTCGGAAGAAGGGGCACGCGGGACGCTCTGCGTGCGCGCCCTCAATCCGATCCAGCTCCTGGAGGAATCGTGGCTCAGACCCCCGACGTCGTCTTCGTGGACGGTGTCCGCACCCCCTTCGGCCGCGCCGGCGAGAAGGGCCAGTACTGGAGGACCCGCGGCGACGACCTGATCGTGAAGGCCATGATCGGCCTGCTCGAACGCAACCCGAATCTGCCCAAGGATCGGGTGGACGACGTCGCGATCGCGGCGACCTCGCAGACCGGCGACCAGGGTCCGACGATCGGACGCAGCGCCGGCATCCTGGCGGGATTGCCCCTGAGCGTGCCGGGTTACGCGCTCGACCGCATGTGCGCGGGAGCGATGACCACGGTCACGACGATCGCCGGCGCCATCGCCTTCGGCGCTTACGACATCGGCATCGCCGGCGGCGTGGAGCACATGGGGCACCACCCGATGGGACAGGGCATCGACCCGAACCCGCGCTTCGTCGCGGAGAACCTCGTCGCCGCCGACGCCCTCAACATGGGCAACACCGCCGAGCGGCTGCACGACCGGTTCCCGCAGCTGACGAAGGAGCGCGCCGACCATTACGCCATGCGCAGCCAGCAGAAGCTGGAGGTCGCCTACCAGGCCGGCAGGATCCAGCCCGACCTGATCCCGGTCGCGATCCAGTCCGATGAGGGCTGGGGGCTCGCGACCGAGGACCAGGGCCGCCGCCCGGAGACGACGATGGAGACGCTCGCCGGCCTGAAGCCCTCGTTCCGACCGCACGGTCGGGTCACCGCCGGCAACTCGTCGCCGCTCACCGACGGCGCGACGGTGTCGCTGATCGCAAGCGCCGACACCGCCCGGGAGCTCAACCTCGGCGTCAAGATGCGGATGGTCTCCTTCGCCTTCGCCGGCGTCGAGCCGGAGGTCATGGGCATCGGCCCGATCCCCTCGACCGAGAAGGCCCTGCGCAAGGCCGGACTGACGATCGGCGACATCGGGCTCTTCGAGCTCAACGAGGCGTTCGCCGTGCAGGTGCTGTCCTTCCTCGACCACTTCGGCATCGACGACGACGACCCCCGGGTGAACCTGTGGGGCGGCGCGATCGCGATCGGGCATCCGCTCGCCTCCTCCGGCGTGCGTCTCATGATCCAGCTCGCGCGTCAGTTCGAGGAGCACCCCGAGGTGCGCTACGGCCTGACCGCCATGTGCGTCGGCCTCGGGCAGGGAGGCTCCGTCATCTGGGAGAACCCGCACTACCGGGGGGCGAAGTAAGCGATGACCGACTTCTCGAAGCTGCTCGCCCTCGACCCCGACGAGGTCGTCACCCACTCCTTCGTGCGCGACATCCGCCTGCCGAGCGGGAAGACGCTGGCGCTCATCACCCTCGACAACGGCAAGGACTACACCCGGCCGAACACCCTCGGGCCGAACACGCTGCACGAACTCTCGGGCGTGCTCGACCGGCTCGCGGCACGGGGGGCGGCGAAGGAGATCGACGGCGTCGCCGTGATCGGCAAGCCGTTCGGCTTCGCGGCGGGAGCCGACCTCAGCAAGGTGGGCGAGATCCCGGACCGCGAGACGGGCCTGCTGATGGCGCGACTCGGCCACTCGACGCTCGGCAAGCTGTCCGAGCTCGGCGTTCCCTCGTTCGTGTTCTACAACGGCCTCGCGCTCGGCGGCGGCGTGGAGATCGGCCTGAACGCGACCTACCGCACGGTCGACGCGTCGGTGCCGATGTTCGGTCTGCCCGAGGTCATGCTCGGGATCGTGCCCGGCTGGGGCGGTGCCTGGCTGCTGCCGAATCTCATCGGCGTCGAGAACGCGCTCAAGGTCATCGAGTCGAACGCGCTGCGCCGCCGGTTCCTCCGGGGACCGGAGGTGTTCGAGCTCGGCATCGCCGACGCCATGTTCGGGCCCGCGAACTTCCTCGAGGAGTCACTGCGCTGGGCCGACGGCGTGCTGTCGGGATCGATCAAGGTGAAGCGCAAGAACGAGCCCGGCAGGATCGAGCGCCTCGCCAAGTGGGACATCGCGATCGGCATCGCCGAGAAGCAGCTCAAGGACGCCGTCGGCGAGACGCCGCTGAGCCCCTACCGCGCCCTCGCGCTCATCAAGGCCGCCAAGAACACCGACAAGCAGACCGGCTTCGCGGCCGAGGACGCGGCGCTGGCCGACCTGATCTCGGGCGACCAGTTCCGCGCGAGCGCGTACGCATTCGACCTCACCCAGAAGCGCGCGAAGCGCCCCGCGGGCGCGCCGGACAGGCAGCTCGCGCGCACGGTGACGAAGGTCGGCATCCTGGGTGCCGGTCTCATGGCGTCGCAGTTCGCGTTCCTGTTCGTGCGCCGCCTGCAGGTTCCCGTGGTGATCACCGACCTCGATCAGGCTCGGGTCGACAAGGGCCTCGGCTACATCCGCGACCACATCGACGAGCGGCTCGCCAAGGGCCGCATCTCGTCGGACGAGGCCAACCGGCTCAAGGCCCTCGTCACCGGGACGACCGACAAGAAGGACTTCGCCGACTGCGACTGGGTCATCGAGGCGGTCTTCGAGGAGGTCGGGGTCAAGCAGCAGGTGTTCGGCGAGGTGGAGCAGTACCTCGCCGAGGACGCGGTGCTGGCGACCAACACCTCCTCGCTCTCGGTCGACGAGATCGGCGCGAAGCTGCGGCATCCGGAGCGCCTGGTCGGGTTCCACTTCTTCAACCCCGTCGCCGTCATGCCGCTCATCGAGGTCGTGAAGGCGCCGAAGACGAACGACGCCGCGCTCGCGACCGCCATGGAGATCGCGAAGAAGCTCGGCAAGAACGCGATCATCACGAAGGACACGCCTGGCTTCATCGTCAACCGCATCCTGGCCAAGCTGCTCGGAGAGGCCATGCACGCGGTCGAGCAGGGGACCCCGTTCGACACGGTCGTGGAGGCCGTGAAGCCGCTCGGACTGCCGATGGACCCGTTCGTGCTCCTCGAGCTCGTCGGGCTCCGCGTCGGCGCGCACGTGCTGGAGACCCACCACGCCGCCTTCCCGGAAAGGTTCTTCGACTCCCCCGCCCTCGACGAGCTCGCCGACTACGGGCACCTGCTCGAGAAGGACGCGAAGGGCAAGACCAAGGGCTACGACCCGAAGGCGCTCGCGATCGTGAAGAAGCACACGGCGCCGGGGGCCACGCCGTTCACGGTCGAGCAGCTCCGGGCGCGCGTCGAGGACGGGCTAGCCGACGAGATCCACCGCATGCTCGAGGACGGCGTCGTCTCGGCGCCCGAGGACATCGACCTCGCCATGATCCTCGGTGCCGGCTGGCCGTTCATCATGGGCGGCGCGACGCCGTACCTGGACCGCGTGGGCGCGAGCGAGCGGGTGTTCGGCGACACCTTCCACCACCCGCCCGTGCGCGGGGTCGCCTAGCGGCCCTCAGTGCTGCTGCGCCGCCTCCAGCTCGGCGTCGGTCAGCTCCGGAGCCGTCGGCTTGTGCACGAAGAAGGCGACGACGATCGAGCCGATCGAGACGATCGCGCCGACCATGAACGCCCAGTGCACGCCCACCATGACCTGAGCGGGCGCCGCGTTCTCCGCGTCGGTACCGCCCGCCGCGGCCGTGCCCGCCGCCAGCAGGGCGATGAACGCCGCGGTCCCGGCGGCCGCCGCGACCTGCTGCAGCGTGGTGAGGGTGGCGCTGCCGTGCGAGTACAGATGCGGCGGCAGCGCCGAGGTGCTCACCGTGAACAGGCAGGTGAACAGGATGCCGAGGCCGATGCTCATGATGACGTGCGGCAGCAGGATGAACCACACCGGGGTCTCCTGGTTCAGGAGCGTGAGTCCCCACAGGCCCAGGCTGACCAGCACGGTGCCTGGTACGAGCAGCGGGCGAGTGCCGAAGCGGTCGTAGATGCGACCCACGAACGGGCCGATGAGCCCCATGATGAGGCCGCCCGGCAGCAGCACGACGCCGATCGTCCAGGCCTCCATCTTCAGCACGTTCTGCACGTAGAGCGGGAGCACGATCACCGCGCCGAACAGGGCGATGGTCATCACGACGAACAGCACGATCGAGATCGAGAAGGTCTTCGCTCGGAAGGTGCGCAGGTCGAGGAGGGCCCGGTCGGTGCGCTGGAGGGCGATCTGGCGCAGGACGAACAGCACGAGGAAGACCACGCCGACGACGGTCGGGATCCACGGTGCGATCACGCTGCTCCCCTCCGCCGACGCGCCCAGACTGCTCAGCCCGTACACGACGCCGCCGAAGGCGAGGGCCGACAGCACGATCGACAGCACGTCGAGGTGCGCCTTGCGCGGCTCGGAGACGTTCGGGATGCGGACGATGCCGATCACGAGCATGACCACGGCAAGCGGGAAGCTGATCCAGAACAGGTAGCGCCATGATCCGAGGCCGTCGATGACCAGGCCGGACACCGCGGGCCCGATCGCGGGCGCGACCGACATGACGATCGAGATGCGGCCCATGATCCGGCCGCGGTCGAACATCGGCACGAGCTGGAGCACGGTCGTCATGAGCAGCGGCAGCATGATGGCCGTGCCGGAGGCCTGGACGACCCGGCCCAGAAGGAGCACGCCGAACGTCGGCGACACCGCGGCGATGAGCGATCCGAGTGAGAACAGCGACATCGCGGTGATGAACACCGGGCGGGTGTTGAGCCGCTGCAGCAGCCATCCCGTGATGGGCACGACGATCGCGGTGGTCAGCGCGAACGCGGTCGTCAGCCACTGGCCCGCGCTCGGCGTGATGTGCAGGTCCTTCATGATCGGCGGCACGGCGACGCTCATGACGGTCTCGTTGAGGAAGACGACGAAGACCGCCGCGAGCAGCAGGACGATCGCGACCCGGTTGCGCGACGCGATGGCCGGATCAGGGGTCGTCGGCGCCGCGGGGACGTGGACGGCGGCTTCGGTCATGGCTCCTCCAGGAGTCTCAGCGCTGATGTGGGAATCGACCTGACCGGTTCGCCGGCGGCCTAAGTGAACAGCGTCCACATTATCGGCGACCACCGACATCCGGATAGCGATGGACGTTCGCTGAGAGGAGAAACCGCCGGGGGGCGACGGTATTCCCGACGGGAGAGGATCAGCGCGAGCGGCGCACCGTATCGGTGTCGGTGCCGACATCCTCCGGGAGCGGACGCGCGATCGGCAGCCGCTGCCCGAGCACCTGCGACACGATGTCACGCGCGATCTGCTGGTCGGTCAGCCCCACGCGCGCGAGGATCTCGTCCCGCTCCCCGTGCTCGAGGAACTCATCGGGCAGCCCCAGCTCGTCGACCGCGGTGTCGACCCCCGCGGCCCGCAGGTCCTGCCGGATGCGGGTGCCGATCCCGCCCACCCGGATGCCGTCCTCGATCGTCACGACCAGACGGTGCTGGGCGGCGAGCTCGATGATCCCGGACGGCACCGGCACGACCCAGCGCGGGTCCACCACGGTCGCGCCGATCCCCTGCGCCGCCAAGCGCTCGGCGACCTGCATCCCGATCTTGGCCATCGGCCCGACGGTGACGATGAGCACATCGCGGAACGGCGCCTCGCGGAGCACGTCGACGCCCGATGCGTCACGGCGCACGGCGTCGAACTCGTTGCCCACATTCCCCTTCGAGTAGCGCAGCACCGTGGGGGCGTCCTGCACGGCGACCGCCTCGCCGAGCTCCTCGCGCAGCCGGCTCGCGTCGCGAGGGGCCGCGATGCGGATATGCGGCACCGCCTGCAGGATCGCGAGGTCCCAGATGCCGTGATGGCTGGGTCCGTCGGGGCCGGTCACGCCGGCCCGGTCGAGCACGAAGGTCACGCCCGCGTCGTGCAGGGCGACGTCCATCAGCACCTGGTCGAAGGCCCGGTTGACGAAGGTCGCGTACAGCGCGACCACCGGGTGCAGGCCGCCGAACGCCAGCCCGGCCGCGCTCGCGACCGCGTGCTGTTCCGCGATGCCGACGTCGAAGACGCGACCGGGATGCTTCTCGGCGAACCGGTGCAGCCCGGTCGGACGCAGCATCGCGGCCGTGATCCCCACGATGCGGGGGTCGCGATCGGCGAGCTCGACGATCTCGTCGGCGAAGACGCTCGTCCACGACGGGCGGCTCGCGTGCTCCACCGGCTCGCCCGTCTCGGGATCGATCTGGCCGACCGCGTGGAACTGGTCGGCGACATCGGCCACCGCGGGCTCGTAGCCGTGCCCCTTCTCGGTGATGACGTGCACGATCGACGGGGCGTCGTACTCCTTGGCCTGACGCAGGGCGAGCTGCAGGGCCTCGAGGTCGTGGCCGTGCACGGGGCCGATGTACTTGATGTCGAGGTTCGAGTAGAGCGACTCGTTGTTGGTGAAGCGGGAGAGGAACCCGTGGACCGCTCCGCGCGTGCCGCGGTAGACGGCGCGGCCGACCGGTCCGAACCTGGCGAACACCCGCTCGGTGGTGCGATGGAGGTCGCGGTAGGCACGACGGGTGCGGACGCTGTTGAGGAAGTGCGCCATCCCGCCGATCGTCGGCGCATAGGAGCGGCCGTTGTCGTTGACGACGATCACGAGACGGCGCGAGTTGTCGTCCGTGATGTTGTTGAGGGCCTCCCACGTCATGCCGCCGGTGAGAGCGCCATCGCCGACCACGGCGACCACGTGGCGGTCGCTCTGCCCCGTCATCGCGAAGGCGCGGGAGATGCCGTCCGCCCAGCTGAGCGAGCTGGACGCGTGCGACGACTCCACGATGTCGTGCTCGGACTCGCTGCGCTGCGGGTATCCGGCGAGGCCGCCCGACATCCGGAGCCGGCTGAAGTCGTGCCGGCCGGTGACCAGCTTGTGCACGTAGCTCTGGTGGCCGGTGTCGAACACGATCGCGTCGCGCGGCGAGTCGAACACCCGGTGGATCGCGAGGGTCAGCTCGACGACGCCCAGGTTCGGCCCCAGGTGACCACCCGTCTTGGAGACCTCACCGACCAGGAATCGACGGATCTCCCCTGCGAGGTCCTCGAGCTCCTTCGGAGTGAGCCGGTCCAGGTCGCGAGGCGTCCGGATCCCGTCCAGCAGCGACATGCTCCGAGCCTACGCGGGCGACCTACACCAGGCTGCGAAGCACGTACTGCAGGATGCCGCCGTTGCGGTAATAGTCAGCTTCACCTGGCGTGTCGATCCGCACCACCGCGTCGAACTCGATCGGCGTCCTGCCCGCCGCCGAGTGCTCACTCGGGGCGGCCGTCACGTGCACCGTCTTCGGCGTCGAGCCGTCGTTGAGCGCCTCGATGCCGGAGATCGAGACGACCTCGGTGCCGTCGAGCCCCAGGTCGGCGGCGGTCCTGCCCTCCGGGAACTGGAGCGGGATGACGCCCATACCGATGAGGTTGGAGCGGTGGATGCGCTCGAAGCTCTCCGCGATGACCGCGCGGACGCCGAGCAGGTTGGTTCCCTTGGCCGCCCAGTCCCGGCTCGATCCCGAGCCGTACTCCTTGCCCGCGAGGATGACCAGCGGAACGCCGGCGGCCTGATAATTCTCGCTGGCGTCGAAGATGAACGCCTGCGGGCCGTCGGGCTGCGTGAAGTCGCGGGTGTAGCCGCCCTCGACGCCGCTGCCGCCGTTGAACTGCGCGAGCAGTTGATTCTTCAGCCGGATGTTCGCGAACGTGCCGCGGATCATCACCTCGTGGTTGCCGCGCCGGGAGCCGTAGGAGTTGAAGTCCTTGCGGTCGACCCCGTGCTCCAGCAGGTAACGACCGGCCGGACTGTCCGCCTTGATGGAGCCGGCGGGCGAGATGTGGTCGGTCGTGACGGAGTCGCCGAGCTTGGCGAGCACGCGCGCGCCGGCGATGTCGGCGACGGGGGTCGTCTCGAGCGTCATGCCCTCGAAGTACGGGGGCTTGCGCACGTAGGTGGAGGCGTCGTTCCACTCGAAGACGTCGCCGGTGGGCGTCGGGAGGCTCGTCCAGCGCTCGTCGCCGTCGAACACGGCGCCGTACTCCTTCGTGAACATCTCGGTCGAGATCGACTCGTCGATGGTCTTCTGCACCTCGCCGGCATCCGGCCAGATGTCCTTGAGGAAGACGTCGTTGCCGTCCTGGTCCTGCCCGAGCGGGTCGACCTCGAAGTCGAAGTTCATCGATCCGGCCAGGGCGTAGGCGATGACCAGGGGCGGGGACGCGAGGTAGTTCATCTTGACGTCCGGGTTGATCCGACCCTCGAAGTTGCGGTTGCCCGAGAGCACCGCGGTCACGGCGAGGTCGTTCTCGTTGACCGCCGCCGAGATCTCGTCCAGCAGCGGACCCGAGTTGCCGATGCACGTGGTGCAGCCGTAGCCGACGGTGTAGAAGCCGAGTGCCTCGAGGTCGGAGGTCAGTCCCGCCTTGGCGTAGTAGTCGGTCACGACCTTCGACCCGGGCGCCAGGGTCGTCTTGACCCACGGCTTGGCCGTGAGGCCCTTCTGGTGCGCATTGCGCGCGAGCAGCCCCGCGGCGAGCATCACGCTCGGGTTCGAGGTGTTCGTGCAGCTCGTGATCGCGGCGATCGCGACCGCGCCGTGGTCGAGCGTGAAGGTCGTGCCGTCCACCGACACCTCGGTGGGCTTCGTGGCGGTCGACGGAGCGGCGCTCACGTGGTGGCGCGTGTGCGAGTGCGCATGCGCGCTGTCCTCGTCCTGCGCGGTGAAGCCGATGGGGTCGGAGGCCGGGAACGTGCCCTCCACCGCGGCATCGACCATCGAGAGGTCCTGGTCGGCGTAGTCGTCGAGGTCCGCCTCGAACTGGGTCTTGGCCCGGCTCAGCTCGATCCGATCCTGCGGGCGGCGCGGGCCGGCGATCGAGGGCACGACGGTCGACAGGTCGAGCTCGATGTACTCGCTGTAGGCGGGCTCGAGCTCCGGATCGTGCCAGAGGCCCTGCGCCTGGGAGTACTCCTCGACGAGCGTGATCTGCTTCTCGCTGCGGCCGGTCTGGCGCAGGTAGTCGAGGGTCACGGCGTCGATGGGGAAGATGGCGGCGGTCGAGCCGAACTCCGGGCTCATGTTGCCGATGGTGGCGCGGTTCGCGAGCGGCACCTCGGCCACGCCGGCGCCGTAGAACTCGACGAACTTGCCGACGACACCGTGCTTGCGCAGCATCTGGGTGATCGTCAGGACGACGTCGGTCGCCGTGACGCCGGTCGGGATCGCGCCGGTGAGCTTGAAGCCGACGACCTTGGGGATGAGCATCGAGACCGGCTGGCCCAGCATCGCGGCCTCCGCCTCGATACCGCCGACGCCCCAGCCCAGCACACCGAGACCGTTGACCATCGTGGTGTGCGAGTCGGTCCCGACGAGGGTGTCGGGGTAGGCCTGCAGGACGCCGCCGACCTCGCGCGTGTAGGTGACGCGGGCGAGGTACTCGATGTTGACCTGGTGCACGATGCCGGTGCCCGGCGGCACGACCTTGAAGTCGTCGAAGGCGGTCTGACCCCAGCGCAGGAACTGGTAGCGCTCGCCATTGCGCTCGTACTCGAGCTCGACGTTGCGCTCGAACGCGTTCTCGGTGCCGAACAGGTCGGCGATCACGGAGTGGTCGATGACGAGCTCGGCGGGGGCGAGAGGGTTGACCTTCTTCGGGTCGCCGCCGAGGGTGCTCACCGCCTCGCGCATGGTGGCGAGGTCGACGATGCACGGGACTCCGGTGAAGTCCTGCATGACGACGCGGGCGGGGGTGAACTGGATCTCCGTGTCCGGCTCCGCCTGCGGCTGCCAGGCGCCGAGGGCCTCGATCTGCGACTTGGTGACGTTCTTGCCGTCCTCGGTGCGCAACAGGTTCTCGAGGAGCACCTTGAGACTGAAGGGCAGCTTCTCCGACCCCGGGACCTTCGCGATCCGGAAGATCTGATACTCGGTGCCGCCGACCGTCAGAGCGCTCTTCGCGCCGAAGCTGTCCACCGCCGTGCCCTGTTCATCCACCATTTTGGCCGTCTCCTCGCTGTCGTGATCCATCGTCGGACCCGTGGTCGACCACCGTCCAGCAAGGCAAGCCTAAGACCGGGCGAGCGTCTAACTATCTCGACATCAAGATATCTTAGCGCTCGACATCGTCCTCGGACGACTCGCCGTCGTCGCGCTCGGGCATCGTCCAGGCGGTGCGGAACAACAGCCAGGTCAACCAGAGGATGACCGCGTACAGCGGCACGCCGAGGATGAGCTTCATCGTCGCCAGCGCCGTCGTCTGGTCGAGGAGGAACAGCGGCACCTCGACGATCAGCCGGATGGCGCCCAGGAACAGCCAGAGCACGGTCGCGACGAGCGCGACGCGGCGCTGGGCGGCGTCCTCGCGCCAGGTGCGGTCGCCGATCAGGAACCCGACGAGCACGCCGAGGAACGGCCGGCGCACGACCAGGCTGAGCGCCATGATCACGACGATGGCGCCGTCGATGCCGAAGCCGAGCAGGAAGTTGTTGTTGATGTTGTTCGTGAAGAACGCCAGGCCACCGGAGACGGCGATGCCGAGGAAGCCGACGATCGCGGTCATGACGGCCTGCCGGCGCACCACCCGCACGACGATGAAGGCGATGGCGACGACTGCGGGAGCGGCGACCGCCCAGACCAGCCGATCGGTCGGCGAGAGGAACGACCCGGTCACGGTGTAGACGATCAGGAACAGCAGCGTGGGCAGGATCGACTCGACGATGCCGAGCACACCGCCCATGGCCTGCAGGAGGGTGCGCGCCGACGGGGTCTCGCCCGGCGCGATCCGGCCGAGGCTGGAGCGGCGCAGGGCCTGCCCGAGCGCGTCGTGGACGTCGGGTGCGTCGCCCTCGGGTCGCTGCGGATCCGGCGTCGTCATCAGACCGTCCCGGCATTCGCCGGCACGTGCAGCGGGATGAGGTCGCGCGGCGGCATGGGCGTGGTGCCGCGCACGACGACGATCGACCGGAACAGTTCCTCGACCTGCGCCGCCGCCTCGGGGTCCGCTGCGGCCTGTCCGCTGATGACGCCCCGCAGGAACCAGCGCGGCCCGTCGACACCGACGAAGCGCGCGAGCCTGCCGCCCTCCGGCGACGGGATCTCCGCGCGCACCTCCGGCCCGAGAGGGCCCTCGACGGACTGTGCGGCTCCGCCCTGACGCTGGATCTGCTCGACGATCTGCTCACGGATCTCGTGCCAGAGCCCACTCGTGCGCGGCGCGGCGAAGGGCTGCACCTGCAGCGTCGAACCCGCGTAGTCGAGCGCCACGGCCACGATGCGCTGCGACTCCTCCTCGACCTCGAGGCGCAGGCCCAGGTCGGCACGCGGCACGATCTTCACCCCGCCGAGGTCGACGTAGGGACGCACGGCGTTGGCCTCGGCCTCGTCGAACGGGCCCGCGTCCTCGCGGTCCACGGGTGCCGACTTCGGGCGGTCGGCCGCGTCGTCGGAGAAGGCGGACGGATCGGGGGTCTGGCTCACGCAGGGACTCCGGTGGTGGTCGCATAGCCGGTCGAACCGAAGCCGCCCTCGCCGCGTTCGCTGCCGGGCAGGCGCTGCACCTCGACGAAACGTGCGCGGCTCACGGGCAGGACGATCAGCTGGGCGATGCGATCGCCGGCGCTGATCCGGTACGACTCGGAGCTGTCGGTGTTCAGAAGCGTGACCCGCAGCTCGCCGCGGTAGCCGGCATCCACGGTGCCAGGGCTGTTGACGATCGTGATCCCGTGTCGCGCGGCGAGGCCGCTGCGGGGCACCACGAAGGCGACGTAGCCATCCGGCAGCGCGATCGCGACTCCCGTGCCGACGGTCGCCCGCCCGCCCGGCGCCAGCGTCACGTCGTCCGCGGAGGTGAGATCGGCTCCCGCATCGCCCGGATGCGCGTAGCGCGGTTCGGGGCCCGTGAGGAGCACCTCGACGAGGTCGGTCACGCGTCGAGGCTAGTCCCCGCGGCTCGGCGTGGTCGAATAGGAGGGATGCCCACCTCGCCCCCCGCCTACCGCGAACGCCTCTGGCCTTCGCCGTGGGTCTTCCTCACGACCGCGCTCGTGATCCCGGCCGCCCTGCTGGTCTTCCTGCCGATCTCGGAGACCGCCGGGATCGTCGTCGCGATCGTGCTCTACGGCGCGATCGTCGTGATCCTGATCGCGACCACGCCCCTGGTCGAGGTGACCGATGCGGAGTTCGGAGCGGGTCGGGCCCATCTGCCGCTCGCGGTCGTGCATGCGGTGCGCGCGGTCGAGGGCGACGAGGCCGGCGCCGAGCGCGGGGTGCGCCTCGACGCTCGGGCGTTCCTGCTCATCCGGGGCTGGATCCCGGACCTCGTCCGTGTGGAGCTCGACGATCCGAGCGACCCGACGCCCTACTGGCTCGTGTCCACGCGCCACCCGCGACGACTGGTCGCGGCCCTCGCGGGGGCGCGGGCGGGCTCAGCGGATTAGGCCGCGCACTCCTGGCAGATCGGCCCCAGCTTGGAGTCGTGGTCGAACTGCGACTGGTGCTTGACGAGGAAGCAGTTCACGCAGGTGAACTCGTCCGCCTGGGGCGGGAGCACGACGACGTCGAGGTCGACGTCGGACAGGTCGGAACCGGCCAGCGCGAAGTCGGGATTGTCCCCCTCGTCCACGTCGATGGCACTCGACAGCTTGTCGGGCGTGCGCTCCTGAAGAGCCTGGATCGACTCGGTGTCGTCGTCCGTCTTCCTCGGTGCGTCGTAGTCGGTTGCCATTCCCATCCATCTCGATTCGGGTGCCGGTGAAGGCGATTCGGCGGGGCACAGTCTGCACGATCGATCCGACCGCCGCAAACCGGCTGGGCCCACCATGCCCTCGTGCCCGCATCAACCTGCGGCGCGCCCGCGATATTCCCGGGTGAAACGGTTATCGCATGGCATCCTGTGCCTGACTCACAGGGTCAGGAGGTCGGCGCTCATGCAAGAGCTGAAGGTCATCGGAGTCGAGGACGGGGCCCTCCTCGTCGCCTCGGACGAGGGCTCGCGCTTCCGCGTCGAGATCGACGAGGCGACGCGTGCGCGGCTGCGCCCTCCTGCGCCCGAAACGGGTTCGGCGCGCCGGCTCGCCCCCAAGGAGATCCAGGCGCACATCCGGGCCGGGATGTCGGCGGAGGACGTCGCGGCGGTCACCGGCGCACCCCTGGAGTACATCCAGCGTTTCGAGGGGCCCGTGCTCGCGGAGCGCGAGTTCGTGATCGAGTCCGCGCTGGGCGTGCCCGTGCAGATCGCCGTGGAGGCCGACCCCGCCGCGGGAACGACATTCGGCACCGTGATCCGGCAGCGCCTGGCCGACGCGGGAGCGGCGGACGAGCGGTGGGCGAGCTGGAAGGAGCAGGCCGGCAGCTGGGTCGTCAAGCTGACCTTCGAGATCGCTCAGGTCGAGCACGACGCCCGCTGGAGTTTCGATCCCAAGCGCACGGCGCTCTCGCCCATCAACCCCGAGGCGATCTCGCTCTCGCAGCAGGGCGAACTGCCGCCGAGCCTGATCCCGCGCCTCCGAGCGGTCACGACCCAGCCCGGCGACACCGGCCGATTCGACAGCGGCGCGTTCGAGATCTCGGATGAGCAGGCCGACCCGGGGATCGTCGCGCCGGTGCCCATCGGACGCGTCGCACCGGCCGAGGCCGATCCGCCCGCGCACCAGCAGACCGCCGACCTGCTGGAGGCGCTGCGGCGCCGGCGCGGCGAACGGGACCCGATGGATCCCGGCCCCTCGGATGCCATGGCGTCGCACCCGTCGACGGGCGCGATCCGGCTCATCGACATCCCGCTCACCCCCGGGGACGCCGGGGCGGAGGACCAGCCCGGCGCCGCGCATCAGCCCGCCCCGCCGGCGCAGACGCGTAACGCCACCGGACCCCTCGGCAAGCGGCGCGGGCGCGCCGCCATGCCGACGTGGGACGAGATCGTGTTCGGCGCCCGGCCCGACGACGACCTGGTCTGAGCCGGGCGGTCACGCCCAGCGGGCGAAGCGCAGCAGCGGGATCGCGAGCTCGTCGGCGCTCAGCGAGCCGTGCTGGCCGATCATGCGCCGGCCGCGGTCCTCGGGGTCGATGTAGTAGGCGACGCGATCGCGCGCCGCGACGAGCACGTCGCCGATGCGCGGCACGACCTCGGGGTCGACCTCGCCGAACCAGCCCGCCGCGACCGCCTCGGCACGCGTCGCCACCCAGGCCCGCCGGCCCTCCCGCTCGCGCCACCGGGCGGCCACCTCGTCGGCGTCGACGCCCGGGGCGAGATGCAGCTGCAGGCAACGCGGCTCCCCCGCGACCGCCACGACGCCGTCCAGGGCGGCGTCGCCGACGACGACCTGGCGCTCGTGCGGCACGTCGACGACCCCGTGATCGGCGGTCACGAGAACGCCGTCGCGGGGCCCGACCCCGGCCAGGAAGGTCGCGAGCGCGGCGTCGAGCTCCTCCAGCGCCGCGACCCAGGTGTCCGACTCCCAGCCCCTGGCATGCGCCGCGGTGTCGAGCTCCGGGACGTAGAGGTAGCCGAGCGCAGACGGCCCGGCGAGCACCTCGCGGGCGCGGGCGAACCGGTCGGCGATCGAGCGACCGCCGAGGTACTCGGCACCGTGCAGGACGGCGTCGGTGAAGCCGGAGCCGCGGTAGCGCTCGGGGCCGATCGCGACGGCACGAAGACCGACCGCCGTCGCGCGTTCGAAGCACGTCGGCATCCGCTGCCATCCCCGCGGCAGGCCCCCGTCGTCCCAGCCGCTCAGGTGGTTCACGACCGTGCCGTCCGGGCCGAGCGCGGTGTAACCGACCACGCCGTGGCGGCCGGGATCCGTGCCGGTCGCGAAGCTGGCGAGGGCGCTGGCAGTCGTGGTCGGGAAGACGGACGAGATCGGGGCATCCCGGGCCAGTCGCGAGGCCAGGGTGCGCGCATGCCCGCCCCGCGCGGTCAACGCGGCGAGGCCCAGGCCGTCCACGAGCACGACCACGGCGTGATCGACGGGCGCGAGGCCGAGTCCCGTGCTGCGTCCGCCGAGCGCGTCGAGGCATCCGGGGAGCACATCGGCGAGCCGGAACCGGTGCGCCCTGCCAGCGGGGAGTCGGGCCGCCGGTAGCATGACGGCGATCCTATGGCCACTCCCTCCTCCACCTCACCGTCCTCATCGAGCCCGGCAGAGGGCGAGCGCATCCAGGACGTCGACGTCTCGACCGAGATGCAGGGGTCGTACCTCGAGTACGCGTACTCCGTCATCTACTCTCGCGCCCTGCCCGACGCCCGCGACGGCCTGAAGCCGGTGCAGCGCCGCATCCTGTTCCAGATGAGCGAGATGGGCCTGCGCCCGGATCGCGGGCACGTGAAGAGCGCACGCGTCACCGGCGACGTCATGGGCCGCCTGCATCCGCACGGCGACGGGGCGATCTACGACGCCCTCGTGCGGCTCGCGCAGGACTTCACGATGCGCCTGCCGCTCGTCGACGGGCACGGCAACTTCGGCTCGCTGGACGACGGCCCCGCCGCCGCGCGCTACACGGAGGTGCGGCTGCAGGCCGCCGCGCTCGCGATGACGGACGGGCTCGACGAGGACGTCGTCGACTTCGTTCCCAACTACGACAACCAGCTCACCCAGCCCTCGGTGCTGCCGGCGGCCTTCCCGAACCTGCTCGTCAACGGCGCCAGCGGCATCGCGGTCGGCATGGCGACCAACATGGCACCCCACAACCTCATCGAGGTCGCCGCGGCGGCGCGGCACCTGCTCGAGAACCCCGAGGCGACCCTCGAGGACCTCATGGAGTTCGTGCCCGGCCCCGACCTGCCCACCGGCGGCACGATCGTCGGGTTGGAGGGCATCAAGGACGCCTACGCGACGGGTCGCGGCTCGTTCAAGACGCGTGCCCGCGTCTCGATCGAGCAGCTCTCGGCCCGTCGCGCGGGCCTCGTCGTGACCGAGCTGCCGTACCTGGTCGGGCCCGAGAAGGTGATCGAGAAGATCAAGGACGGCGTGCAGTCCAAGAAGATCACGGGCATCGCCGACGTCACCGACCTCACGGACCGCAACCACGGCCTCCGGCTCGTCATCGGCATCAAGACCGGCTTCAGCCCGGAGGCCGTGCTCGAGCAGCTCTACCGGCTCACGCCGCTCGAGGACGGCTTCGGCATCAACAACGTCTGCCTCGTCGAGGGCCGACCGCTCACGCTCGGACTGCGCGAACTGCTGCGGGTCTACCTCGACCACCGCATCGAGGTCGTCACGCGGCGATCTCGATTCCGCCTCGCCCGGCGGCAGGAGCGCCTGCACCTGGTCGACGGGCTGCTCGTCGCGATCCTCGACATCGACGAGGTCATCCAGGTGGTGCGCACCTCCGACGACACCGCGCAGGCCCGCACGCGTCTCATGGACGTCTTCGATCTCTCGCAGCTGCAGGCCGACTACATCCTCGAGCTCCAGCTGCGCCGGTTGACCCGGTTCAGCCGCATCGAGCTCGAGACCGAGCGCGAGAAGCTGCGCGCCGAGATCGCCGAGCTCGAGGCCCTGCTCGCCGACCCCGGTCGGGTGCGCACCACGGTCGCCGACGAGCTCGACGAGGTCGCGGAGCGGTTCGGCACCCCGCGACGCACCCTGCTGACCCAAGGCGCGGCCAGCACGGCGCAGACGCCGAGCCAGCGCAAGGCGGCCGCGGCGGCATCCCTCGAGATCGCCGACGTGCCGACTCTCGTCCTGCTGTCGACCACGGGCCGCGCGGTGCGGGTCGACCTCCCGGATGGCACGGAGCCGCCGACGCGTCCCGCGCGCCGCAGCAGGCACGATGCGCTGGCCTCGCAGGTCGTCGGCACCAGCCGCGGTCAGCTCGGGGCGATCACCTCGCGCGGACGGCTCGTGCGGTTCACCCCGGTCGACCTGCCGTCGGTGCCGGCGAACTCCGTGCAGCTGGCGGCCGGTGCCCGGATCGCCGACTACCTCGGGATCGTCGACAAGAAGGAGCGGGTGCTCGGGCTGGTCTCCCTCGAGTCGGAGCTGCCCGTCGCGCTCGGCACCCGGCAGGGCGTCGTCAAGCGCGTCGCGCCGGGCGGATGGCCGGCTCGACCTGACTTCGAGGTCATCGCGCTCAAGCCCGGCGACGAGGTCGTGGGCGTCGCCCAGGGCGGCGAGGCCGAGGAGCTCGTCTTCGTCACGAGCGACGCGCAGCTGCTGCACTTCGGCGCGGCGCAGGTCCGCCCGCAGGGCGTGGCGGCCGGCGGGATGGCGGGCATCAAGCTGGGCGCGGGCGCCTCGGTGATCTTCTTCGGGGCCCTCGATCCCGGGGCCGACGTCGTCGTCGCCACCGTCTCCTCCCCCGCCGAGACGCTCGCCGGCGCCGACCCGGGTCGCGCGAAGGTGTCGGCGTTCTCCGAGTTCCCCGGCAAGGGTCGCGCCACCGGCGGCGTCCGGGCGCACACCTTCCTGAAGGGCGAGAACGCCCTCGCGCTCGCGTGGGCGGGGGCTGCGCCCGCGCTGGCGGTCGGTACGGACGGGTCGCTGCGCACCCTGCCCGAGTCGGGCGCGAAGCGCGACGCCTCGGGCGCTGCGCTCGACGCCGTCATCGGCTCCATCGGCGCCTCCCTCTAGCCCCCCTCCTCGATAACTGCCCAAAAAGTCCCAGTCGCGGTCGCCCGCACTGGGCGTTTTTGGTCAGTTATCGAGGGTGCGGGTCAGGTGACGCCGGCGATCGAGCACGCGCCGCCGAGGACGCGAGCGCCGATCACGACCTCCTGCAGCGATCGCGGCTCGCCCGAGGTCCAGGTGAGGGTCAGCGACCGCAGCATCTCGTCGCCCGGAAGTGCCACGGCGACCAGCACCGTGCTCGGCCCCTCGATCTCGACCCGACGGGTCGACGCATCGGGCACGACGAGCGGCTCGACGGGGTCCTCGCCCGGCCGTATGCCGTCGCCGAGCGGGATCACCCGCCACGGCACCGCGCGCCCGCTCGACGTCACCCCGAGCAGGCCGGCGTGCCCGTCGAGCGGGTCGATCGTGAACTCCACGACGATCCGGCTGCCGTCGAGCACGCGGCAGGCGGGGCTCAGACCGCGGTCCGAGAACCCCGCGCGATACGGCGTCGTCGACCGGCCCGCCGAGGTCGCGACCGCGACCGTCAGCGCGACGGTGACCAGCGCACCGGCGGCGAGGCCGAGCCCCAGCCCGATCAGCAGCCCCCGCGCGAGCGGACGGAGCGTCATTTCGGGAACAGGTGGGGCACGAACCCCGCCCAGGCCCGGCGCAGCTCCGAGCGCGGGTCCTCCTCGACGCGGTCGTCGACGTCGATGATGAGCGTGCGCCGGTGCTCCGCGTCGTAGCGCGGCCAGCCGGCATCCACCTGGCCGGAGAACGCGAACCGCAGCCAGTTGGTGCGCATCCGGCGTCCCACCCGCTCGAAGGCCCGATAACCCCCGAGCAGGCCGAACAACCGGCCCGGGGGTTTGCGTGCCTGGTCGAACACGGCGAACAGCTCGATGCCGTGGGTGGCGTCGAGACCGAGCCAGCGCGCGAGCCGGGGGGCGATGTCGAACCGGTAGAAGTAGACGGGTGCATGGCGGGCGTGCGCCTCGGCGATCCGCACCGAGGGGTACCAGAAGGAGTAGTCGCCGGCGAAGTCGGCCGACGAGGGGCGCCGGGACAACCGCGGGTACATCCGCGCGATCGCGGTCGCCTCCTCGCGTGGAGTCTTGGCGAAGACCGCGCGGATGCGCGCCGGCGTCGAGGCCAGGATGTCGAGCCGACCGCGGAACAGCGAGCCCTCGCGCTCGTTCGTGCCGATGATGAGCGGGATGCGCGCGGCACGCCCCTCCCGGAACGCGTCGACCGGGCGCATCGGCAGCAGCTCGCCGTCCGCGACGGGGGCCAGCAGCGTGGAGCCGGGCACGCGATCCGGCATCTCGCGCACGAGCCGCGTCGTCGCGGCCACGAACTGGGCGGTGGTCGCCTCCCCGAGCAGACGAGCCGCCTCCTCGGCGGTCGGCTCCGACGTGAGCGGGGCGCGGCGCACCGCGCCGAGCAGCTCGAGGAAGTCCCGAGCCCACAGCGCCGTGATATCCGGGTCGTAGACGGCCTCGGCCGGCGAGCTCTCGGCGATCGCCCGGGCGAACAGGCCGTGCGCGCGCGGCACCGCCATGAGCGTGGTGACCGCGTTGGCCCCCGCGGACTCGCCGAACAGGGTCACGTTGCCCGGGTCGCCGCCGAAGGCCCCGATGTTGTCGCGCACCCACTCGAGCGCCGCGAGCTGGTCGCGCAGGCCGAGGTTGGAGTCGAACGGGCGGTCCGGGCTCGAGTACCGCGTGAAGTCGAGATAGCCGAGCGCCCCGAGCCGGTAGTTCAGGTTGACGAAGACGACGCCGCCGTCGTGCACGAGCCCCTCGCCCTGCTCGGGCATCTCCCGCGAGGACCCGACCGCGTACGCGCCGCCGTGGATGTAGACCATGACCGGCCGCGGCACCGCCGACGGGATGCGCGGCGCGATCACGTTGAGGGTGAGGCAGTCCTCGCTCATGGCGGCCCGGCTGTTGGTGCCGCTGAGGCTGCGTGGATCCTGCGGGGCGACCGGCCCGAAGTCGCGCGCCGGCCGGATGCCCTCCCACGGCACGACCGGCTGCGGTGCGCGCAGGCGCAGGTCTCCGATCGGCGGGGCCGCGTACGGGATGCCGCGCCACATCCGCAGGCCGCGTCGCACCGCACCCTCGATGCGACCTCCGGAGACATCGAGCTGGAGCGCGTCGGCCACGGCTCCACGCTACGACGGCGCCGTGAGCGGGCGCTGAGGGCGCGCTCAGGCGGCGTCCGGAATCAGACGTCGACGCGGGAGCGGTCGAGACCCTGCCCGGCGATGATGAAGTCCTTGCGCGGCGCGACGTCGTTGCCCATGAGGAGCTCGAAGACGCGCGCCGCCTGCTCGGCGTCGGCTACCTTCACGCGACGCAGGGTGCGGTGCGCACGGCTCATGGTCGTCTCGGCGAGCTGGTCGGCATCCATCTCGCCCAGTCCCTTGTAGCGCTGGATCGGATCCTGGTACTTGCGACCCGACTTGCGCAGCGTCGCCAGCACCTGGTTCAGCTCCGCCTCGGAGTACGTGTAGACGATCTCATTCGGCTTGGAGCCGGGGTTCTGGATGACGACCCGGTGCAGCGGCGGAACCGCGGCGAACACGCGACCGTCCTCGATCATCGCCGGCATGTACTTGAAGAACAGGGTGAGCAGCAGGGTGCGGATGTGGGCACCGTCGACGTCGGCGTCGGCCATGATGATGACCTTGCCGTAGCGGGCCTGGTCGAGCTCGAACGTGCGGCCCGAGCCCGCCCCGATCACCTGGATGATTGACGCGCACTCGGCGTTGGAGAGCATGTCGGCGACCGACGCCTTCTGCACGTTGAGGATCTTGCCCCGGATGGGCAGCAGGGCCTGGTATTCGCTGTCGCGGCCGAGCTTGGCGGTGCCGAGGGCGGAGTCGCCCTCGACGATGAACAGCTCGGTGCCGGCGACGTCGTTGGAGCGGCAGTCGACGAGCTTCGCGGGCAGCGACGAGCTCTCGAGCGCGTTCTTGCGACGCTGGGTCTCCTTGTGGGCGCGGGCCGAGATGCGCGCCTTCATCTCCGAGACGACCTTCTCCAGCACGACGGCGGACTGCCGCTTGTCGTCGGCCTTCGAGCTGGAGAACCGCTGGCCGAGGGCCGTGCTGAGCGTGTTCGCGACGATCGCGCGGATCGCCGGGGTGCCGAGCACCTCCTTGGTCTGCCCCTCGAACTGCGGCTCGGGCAGGCGGACGGTGAGGACGGCGGTGAGCCCGGCGAGCATGTCCTCCTTCTCGAGCTTCTCGTTCTGGCCGACCTTGAGCCGGCGCGCATTGCGCTCGATCTCGGCGCGCAGGAACTTCATGAGTCCCTGCTCGAAGCCGGCCTGGTGGGTGCCGCCCTTCGGGGTCGCGATGATGTTGACGAAGCTGCGGAACACCGTGTCGTACCCGGTGCCCCAGCGCAGCGCGATGTCGACCTCGCACTGGCGCTGCACCTCGGTCGAGACCATGTGCCCGTTCTCCTGCAGCACCGGCACCGTCTCGGAGTACGCCCCGGTGCCCTGGATACGCCAGGTGCTCGTGAGCGGGTCGTCGGGGGCGAGGAAGTCGGCGAACTCGGAGATCCCGCCCGCGAAGCGGAAGGTCTCCCGGTTCTCCCCCGCGATCCCCTCGGCGTTCTCGCGCTTGTCCAGGATGTCGATCCCGAGCCCCGGCACGAGGAAGGCGGTCTGCCGCGCGCGGCCGGTCAGCTCCTCCAGCTGGAACCCCGCCCCCTTCGTGAAGATCTGCCGGTCGGCCCAGTACCGGATGCGCGTGCCGCTCACTCCCTTCGCGACCTTGCCGGCCTTGCGCAGCTCCGACCCCGACGTGAACGGGGTGAACGGGGCATCCGGGCTCGGCTCGCCCGTATCGGCGAAGGTGCCGGGCTCTCCCCGGTGGAACGACATCGCCCACGTCACACCGTCGCGGTCGACCTCGACGTCGAGCCGCTCGCTCAGCGCGTTGACGACCGAGGCGCCGACGCCGTGCAGGCCACCGGAGGCCGCGTACGAGCCCGAGCCGAACTTGCCGCCCGCGTGCAGCTTGGTGAAGACGACCTCGACACCCGAGAGCCCGGTCTTGGGCTCGATGTCGACCGGGATGCCGCGGGCGTGATCGCGGACCTCGACGCTGCCGTCGTCATGCAGCACCACCTCGATGTCCTGGCCGAAGCCGGCGAGCGCCTCGTCGACGGAGTTGTCGATGATCTCCCAGAGGCAGTGCATGAGACCGCGGGAGTCGGTCGACCCGATGTACATCCCCGGCCGCTTGCGCACGGCCTCCAGCCCCTCGAGCACGCTGAGGTGACGGGCGGTGTAGTCGCTGGAAGACGCCACGGAGCTCCTTCGGGTGGGCGGGCCCTCTCAGCGTAGGCGGCACCCGCGACCCCGGCCCGGCACCACTCCTACTGCAGGCAGAACTCGTTGCCCTCGGGATCCTGCAGCTGGAAGTACTGCTCGTGCGCCTCGCCCCAGCGCTGGTCGACGAGCCGCACGACGGTGGCGCCGAGCCCGACCAGCCGGTCCTTCTCGGCCTCCAGTTCGGCAAGGTCGCGATGCTGGCTCCCGAGGTTCACATCCAGGTGGATGCGGTTGCGACCCTCCTTGGGACCGGCCGCGTGATGGAAGTAGAGACGCGGCCCGCACCCCTCCGGATCCTCGACCATCGACCGCTTCTCGACGTCCTCGCGCGACAGGCCCCGCGTCGCCATGAACTCGGCGAAGCCGTCGAGGTCGGGCGGCGGGTAGCCGAAGACCCCCGCCCAGAAGCGCGCGAGGCGATCCGGATCCTCCGCGTAGAAGGTGATGTTGCCCAGCTGCGCCATGATCAGAACCTAGGTTCCGCTCCGAGCGAAACGCAAGGTCGACTGCCGGACCTCCCGGGCGATCCCGTGCTTGACTGGAGGCCTCGACGGCACCCGAGCCCAAGGAGCAGGACATGAGCCAGATCACCGACACCATCGACGAACTCGACGTGCCCTCGCTCACCGCGCTCGATCGCTGCGACAGCTGCGGTGCCCAGGCCTACGTGCGCGTCGTGCTCGCCTCGGGCGAGCTCCTGTTCTGCGCGCACCACGCCGCGGAGTTCAAGGACAAGCTGCAGCCGTCCGCACTGGCCTGGCACGACGAGACCAGCCGCCTCCTCGAGGCCGACGCCTGAGCGGAACGCCGGCCGGAGCTACGCTCCGACGCGTTCGTGACGCCACCCGGCGTCGTCCTTCTCGTAACGGACCCGGATGTGGTCGCGCCCGGCGTCGCCCTGCCAGAACTCGTAGGCGGTCGGGTCGACCCTCCACAGAACCCAGTTCTCGGCGATGAGCCCCGGCTCGCGCGCGATGCGCTCCTCGGCCTCGGCGACGGCGTGCGCGCGCTCGGCCGGGTCGATGGGCTCGCCCTGACGTCCCGCCAGGACGAGCGCGCGCGAGTGCGGACTGCGGGCGAGGAAGTCGGCGGCCGCGTCGGCGGCGGACGCACGGTGGGCGACGCCCCGCATCCGGATCGCGCGGGCGCGTTCGCGCCAGTAGACGCTCACCGCGCATCGCGGCTCGAGCTCGAGCTGGCGGCTCTTCGCGGCCTCCGCGGTGGTGGCGATCTCGAGCTCGCCGCTCGCGGTCACATCCTTGAGCATGAGCACGCGGGCGTCGGCACCATCCGCGCCCATCGTCGCCAGCGTGATCGCGAGCGGTTCGAGCACGCCCGCATCCAGCGCGTCGTCGAGCCAGTCGAGCAGCAGGAGGCGCGGGTCGTCCGGAGCCGACGCGGGGTCGAACACCGGGGCGCTACCCGTGACCGAAGGCACGGCGCGGAGGCGCTCGCGGAGGGTGGGCATGCCTTCAGTATCGCGGTCGACCTCGATAGTCTTCGGCGCGTGATCGGCACTGCGGCCCTCATCCCCAACCCCGCCTTGCGTCCCCTGGAGGTGGTCGTCGGGCAGTGGCGCACCACGGGGACCCACCCGCTGATGCCCGGCACGACCTTCCGCGGACGCACGTCGTTCGCCTGGCTCGAGGGCGGCGCCTTCCTCGTGATGCGCACGGAGATGGAGCAGGCCGAAGTGCCCGACGCCGTCGCCGTGATCGGCAGCGACGACGCGGCCGGCACACTGACCATGAGCTATTTCGATGAGCGCGGGGTGTCGCGCCGCTACGAGGTCGAGTTCGCCGACGGCCGACTGTCGTGGTCGCGCGACGAGGCGGGATTCGCGCAGCGCCAGACGCTCGTCCTCTCCGAGGACCGCTCCCGGATGACGGGCACGGGACGGATGCGCCGCGGCGGCGAGTGAGAGGGCGACCTGTCGCTGGACTACGAGCGGGTCGGCTGACGACCGCCGCGCCCGCGGATAGGCTCAGCGGGTGCCGCAGCGCCTGACGTATCTCCTCGGTCGCGCCCGGCGGCTGAACCCCGCCAACCTGCTCGGCTTCGCCCGGGCCATCTCGCGCTCATCGCGCCGGCCGCGGCTGTTCGTGGTCATCGACATGCTGTGGTGCTCGGTCGTGTACGAGACGGCGTTCCAGGACTACTTCGACTGGGACTTCCACACGCTGACGCGGCGCGAGCGCCGCACCTACATGACGCACCCGAAGTCGAATCACCTCGTCGAGCGCTTCAACCGGCGCGAGTTCCGGCACACCTTCCGCGACAAGATCGAGTTCAACACCGCGTTCGCGCCCTATGTCGGCCGGGCGTGGCTCGACGTGCGGGAGTCGTCGGCGGACGAGCTGCGGACGTTCGCCGAGCGGCATGGCCGGATCATGGCGAAGGTGCCGGACAGCCTCTCCGGGCACGGCATCCGGTCGCATCGCGCCGACGAGATCGCCGACTGGCCCGCGTTCCGTGACGCCCTCATCGCCGGGCGGCAGTTCCTCGTCGAGGAGTTCATCGCCCAGCACCCGGCGATGGCGTCGCTGAATCCGTCGAGCGTCAACTCGCTGCGCATGATCACGTTCTGCGAGGACGGCCACACCACGCTGCTCGCCGCCGTGCTCAAGATCGGCAACGGCGGCGACGTCGACAACTTCTCGGCCAACGGGATGTACACGATGCTCGACGCCGACGGCGTCGCGCACTACCCGGCGTTCGACGCGGCCGGCGGCACGTTCGCGGTGCACCCCCTCAGCGGGACCTCGATCGTCGGCTTCCGGGTGCCGCTGTATGCGCAGGTGCGCGCGCTGCTCGATCAGGTGGCTCCCGTCGTGCCCGAGATGCCCTACATCGGCTGGGACGTCGCGATCGGCCCCGGGCACCCGATGCTCATCGAGGGCAACCCGAACTCCGGCGTCTACCAGCTGAAGCCGTCGCTGTCGGGCGTGCGCACGGGGCTGCTGCCCGTGTACCGGGCGGCGATGCACTTCTGAGCTCGTCGAGCCGCCGCCCGCGGCGCTACTCGACCCGCTCGAACGGGTGCCAGCGTCTCGGGTCGCGGAAGTCGGCCAGCCGCTGGTCGTAGGCGGCCAGGGCGAGGCGCTCGTGGGCGAGCACCGGCTCGGTGCCGGGATCGAGGATCCGGAGCAGGGCGCGCGTCAGGTGAGGGTTGTCGACGAGGATCGGCCCGAGCAGCGAGGTGCCGAAGAAGTTGTTGCGGCGCACGCCCTCGACCGCGGTCGCCCGGTTGCGGCCGATCCCCCGCTCGGCGGTGAGGAATCCGGGCAGCGACTCCGGCGCGGTCACCATCGAGAACTGCGACTTGTACCCGAGCACCGGATGCTCGGGACCGACCTCGGGAACGGTACCCATGACCTTGCCGCTGTACCGCCCGAACATCGCCAGTGTCGCCTCGAGCTCGAAGACGCCGACGCCGGGCTCGTCGTAGCCCATCTCGTCGTTGCGGATGCGGGCCCCCAGCACCTCGAGGGCGTTGTGCGTGAACAGGAAGACGGTGCCCGTCTCGATGAGCTCCACGATCCGGTCGCGGTGCGGGCGCAGGTGCGCGATCGCCTTGAGCTGGCCCTTCTCGGTGAGCGGACCGAGGTAGACGAGATCGACGGGGCCGGCGGCGAAGGCGGGCGGGTCGGTGAGTCCGGTGCGGATGACCCGCGCGTCCGGACGGCACTGCGCGAGGTAGTCGATGTTGGCGTTGTCGCCATGGAGGTTTGCGATCTCCGGGAAGAGCATCTCGACCGTGAGACTCACGCGGCCCCGCCCCTCAGCCGCTCGCGCAGGCGCGCCTGCACCGGGGTGCCGGTGATGACCGCGTTGTGCACGCTGTGCAGGTTGAACACCTGCGCCGCGCCCGCGAGGTCGATCGTGTCGGCCGTGGCGAGCTCCGACGCCACCGTGACGATGCGCTGCGCCGGCACGCCCGCGATCGCGAGCCGCAGCGCCTGGTCGTGGCGGCGGACTCCCCCCACGACGATCTGCTGCACGTCGCTCGTCGCCAGGTAGTCGTAGTCGGCGTCGTAGGTCCACGCGGTGTTCTCGACGTCGGTGGTGCGCTCGCTCACCTCGTCGATGTTGAGCACGACGGCCTTGCGCCCGCTGAACGACGCCAGGTACTCGAACGCGCGCGAGCAGGCGACCCCGACGAGGCCCTTGGTGAGGAGGCGCACGAGCTCGACCCCGCCCACGGTCTCCTCCTGGAACCGCGTGGTCGGCGGCTGCAGCCGATCGAACGCGGAGACGAGGCGCTCGCGCGCGATCCCGAGCCGGTCGAGCACCGCGGCGACCGCGACCTCGTTGTAGACGTTGACGATGTTCGGGTTGATGAGCGTGGCCGGTCGCGCATCGCCGTCGAGATCGAGCACGACCCGGCGGTTCGGGCCGTCCACCTGCTGCGCGCGGTACGCGGCCGTCGGCGAGCGGAAGTCGCCGTTCGGGCAGTGCGCCCTGCCGATGTGGTTGAAGCGCCAGTAGTCCCAGACCAGCGGCGCATCGCACACCGGGCAGATCGCCGCGTCCACCGCCGCCCCGTGCGGGGTGTCGCCGTCGGTCGGCAGCCGGTCCACGGCGAAGTGGGTCCGCGGGTTCGCGTCCGACCCGATCGAGGAGGCGATGAGGTCGTCCGCGTTGAGCACGAGCGTCGTCGAGGCGGGCAGCGCCGACGAGATCACCCAGGCGATGTAGTCCGGGTGCGCGTTGCGCTTGATGGAGTCGCGCGTCAGGTTCGTGCAGACCAGGATGTCGGGCACGAGCCCCGGCAGGATCAGCTTCGCCGAGCGCTCGTCCATCTCCAGCACCGCGACGTCGGCCCGCGATCTCCCGGTCCAGGTGACCGCATCGATGAGCGTCATCGCGACGCCGGCCGCCAGGTTCGACCCCGACCGGTTCGATGCGACACGCATCCCCTCGCCCTGCAGCGCCTCGGCGAGCAGGTTGGAGACGGTCGTCTTGCCGTTCGTGCCGGTCACCACGACGACACGCGCCGGGTGACGGATCGCGCCGATGATCCCCGGATGCAGGCGTCGGGCGATCCGCCCGGGCACGTGCGTGCCGGCCCGGCCGGTCACCCGGAGCGCGAGCGCGGCCAGCTTCGCCGCCCAGATCGTGAGCAGCACCCGAGGACCGCCCCGCATGTAGGGGGACTCCTACTCGAGGTAGTCGCGCAGCGACTGCGACCGCGACGGGTGGCGCAGCTTCGCCATCGTCTTCGACTCGATCTGGCGGATGCGCTCGCGCGTCACACCGAAGGTGTCGCCGATCTGATCGAGCGTCTTCGGCATCCCGTCGCCCAAGCCGAACCGCATGCGGATCACGCCCGCCTCGCGCTCGCTGAGCGAGTCCAGGAGCGACTCCAGCTGCTTCTGCAGCATGGTGAAGCCGACCGCGTCGGCCGGCACGACCGCCTCGGTGTCCTCGATGAGGTCGCCGAACTCGCTGTCGCCGTCCTCGCCGAGCGGGGTGTGCAGCGAGATCGGCTCGCGGCCGTACTTCTGCACCTCGATGACCTTCTCGGGGGTCATGTCGAGCTCGCGGCTGAGCTCCTCGGGCGTGGGCTCGCGGCCCAGGTCCTGGAGCATCTGGCGCTGCACGCGGGCGAGCTTGTTGATGACCTCGACCATGTGCACCGGGATGCGGATGGTGCGCGCCTGGTCGGCCATCGCGCGGGTGATCGCCTGCCGGATCCACCAGGTGGCGTACGTCGAGAACTTGAAGCCCTTGGTGTAGTCGAACTTCTCGACCGCACGGATGAGGCCGAGGTTGCCCTCCTGGATGAGGTCCAGGAACTGCATGCCGCGACCCGTGTAGCGCTTGGCGAGCGAGACCACGAGGCGCAGGTTCGCGCCGAGCAGGTGGCTCTTGGCGCGCTGGCCGTCGCGAGCGACCCACGCGAGTTCGCGACCGAGCTGCGTGCGCTTCTCGGTGTCGCTCATGCCGCCGAGCTTCTCCTCCGCGAACAGGCCGGCCTCGATGCGCATCGCGAGCTCGACCTCCTCCGCGGCGTTCAGCAGCGCGACCTTGCCGATCTGCTTGAGGTAGTCCTTGACCGGGTCGGCGGTGGCGCCGGTGATCGTGGCCGAGTAGACGGGGACCTCGTCCTCGTCGTCCGTCATCGAGAGGCGCAGCGCACCCGACGGGAGCGGCGCATCGGCCTCGGTCTCCTCTTCCTCCGTCTCGTCGGCGTCGTCGCCGTCCGCGGCGTCGGGCGTCTTGTCGTCGGCGTCGGGCGCGGCCTCCGCGACGTCCGAGTCGGCAGCATCCGGGTCCGCGACGGCGTCCTCGGTGTCGAGCTCCTCGTCGTCGGTCGCCAGCTCGACGTCGGGCTCGAGCTCGTCGTCGGCGTCCTCATCGGACGCGGTCGCCTTCGAGGCCTTCGCGGCCGAGGCCTTCGTCGCGCCCTTCGGTGCGGCGCCCTTCGCCGCGGGCTTGCTCGCCGCCTTCGTGGCCGGCGCGGCCTTCGCGGCCGGCTTGGCCGCCGGCTTCGCAGCACTCTTCGCGGCGGGCGCCTTCGACGCCGCCGTCTTCGTCGCGGTCTTCGATGCCGCGGTCTTCGTGGGACGGTCCTCGTCGACCGTCTCGACCGACTTCACCGAGCTCCGGGTTGCCATGGTGACCCCTTCCGGCCCGCCGATCAGCACTCGGCGGGCATTACTAAGACCCATGTCAAGTCCCCCGCGCCGAATGCCAGACATCGACGCGAACACGGGAACCGACTGGGTCCTGAACAATCATTATCGCACAGTCGACGACGAGCCATCGCCCTCATCCGTGCCTTTCGGGCCGCGACGCCCCCCGCGCACCCGTCGGAACAGTGCAACCCAGAACGGGGCGATGATTATTCCGTCCTCGAGGAACATCCGCGCCCGGGTCCTGCGGCGCGAGATCAGGAGCCCGACGAGGGCGACGAGCCCGATCGCGAAGGGCGCGAGGAACGCGATCCGGAACGCATCGTAGGAGTACAGCACGTCGATCGCCGCGCCCTTCCCGCCGCGGGCGTCGAGCAGCACGCCGACGAGGAACATGCCGACGAACGCTCCGATGAAGCCGCCCGAGTTCGCGATGCCGCTCGCCGACCCGCCCGCATGCGACGGGTTGAACGTGCGCGCGAAGTCGAGTCCCACCATCGAGCCCGGCCCGGCGACGCCGATGGCCAGGAACGCCGCCATGATGACGCCGAGCGGCGGCACGCCCGGCCACAGCACGAGGACCAGCAGAGCGCCGTAACTCAGGGCGCCCACGCCCAGCACCAGGTTGCTGCGGCGCCACGGGAACCGCGCCACGAGATACCCGATGGTCGGTCCGCCGATGATCGAGGCCGCCACGAAGAGCCCCATGGTGAGCGCCGCCGTGCCGATCGGCAGCCCGACCGCCACCGTCAGATACGGATATCCCCACAGCACGCTCAGCAGGTTCGGCAGCGACGCGAGCAGGGTGTGCGCCCAGAAGCCCAGCTGCGTGCCCGGCCGGCGAAGCGCGGAGGTCAGGATCACCAGCCGCCCGCCGGCCGGAATCGGCGTCGTGAGGGGAAGCGGCTCGCCCGCTCGCACGAACAAGGCGACGAGAGCGGTGGCCAGCACCGAGAGCGCGACCGAGGTCAGGAAGGCGAGCTGCCATCCGGACTCGCGCAGCAGGAGCGCGAACGGGAAGGCCGACACGACCTGCCCCAGCGATCCGAGCATCCCGACCCACTGCAGCAGCTGCGGCAGCAGGCGTGGCGTGAACCAGCCGGGCAGCAGCCGGATGACGCTGAGGAAGGTGAACGCGTCGCCGCACCCGACGAGCACCCGGCCCGCCCCCGCGAGCACCAGCACCGGCGAGAACGCCACCACGAGCTGCCCGAGCCCCATCAGGGCGGCACCGATCAGCAGGATGCGCCGGGAGCCGAACAGGTCGAGCAGTGCCCCCACCGGCACCTGCAGCAGCCCGTAGACCGCGACCTGCACGACGGCGACGGCCGAGAGGGCAGCGGCCGTGGCGTCGAAGCGCTCGGTCGCCGCGACTCCGGCGACGCCGAAGGTGCTGCGCTGCGTGACGGCGACGAGGTACGCGAGCACACCCACGCCGAACACCAGCCAGGCGCGGCGCGAGTTCACCCGTCCAGGCTAGGGCCGGGCCGGCATCCGGCGGCCCCGATCAGCGGTCGTCGTCGCGCCGGTTGGCGAGGAACTTCTCGAGCTCTGCGGCGATCGTCTCGGCGCTCGGCAGCTCCCCGCTCTCGTCGACGAGCGGCGAGGGCATCGGATTCTCCTCCATGTAGCTGTCGTGGCGCGCCTCGAGGGTGCCCACGAGCCGCTGGAGCTCCTGGTTGTTCTCGACCTGGTCGTCGACCTTCGCGATGAACTCGCGGTTCTCCTCGCGCAGCCGGTCGGTCGGGAAGATCAGGCCGGTGGCCGCGCTGATGCTCTCGAGCGCCGTGACGGCGGCCATCGGGTACTCGGTGTCGGAGAGGTAGTGGGGCACGAGCAGCACGAACCCGGCGGTCGGGTGACCGAGCTCCGAGAGCCGGTACTCCACCAGGTGCAGGGCGTTCGAGGGCAGCTGGGTCGACGGCTTCCAGATCGACAGCGCGTCGATCAGGTCGGTGCGGTTGCCGCTGACCGTGACGCCGATCGGGCGGGTGTGCGGCGTCGGCATCGGGATCGCGTTCACCCAGGTGGTGTCCTTCACCTGGTAACGCTGCACGAGCTGGATGATCGCCTGGCTGAACCGCTCCCACTGGAAGTCCGGCTCGAATCCGGTCAGCAGCAGGAACTGCTGGCCGAGCTCGTCCTTCGCCAGATACAGGGAGAGCTTGGCCGGCTTGTACTCGGTCAGGTGGTCCTG
>NZ_BAAAQO010000004.1:298921-461915 GCF_039531715.1 Pseudolysinimonas kribbensis
GTCGAAGGTCACGATCTCGCGCACCTCGAGGTTCTCGAGCAGGTACTCGCTGAACTGGCCCACGGCCGCTCCCGCGTCGGAGAATCCGGTCAGGCCCGCGACGAGGTGCAGCCCGGTGGGCACGGTGGCGGCCTCGAACGTGAGGTCGTACAGTCCGCGCGGGTCGCTCATGCGTCGATTTTAGGTCGCCGGGCCCGCCGGTCGCCGGAGCCGGAGGGGCCGCCCGTCATGCCCAGAGCGAACACGGGGATAGCGTGATCGGCATGGCCGTTCCCGCACTCTCGCTCGTCTCCGCCTCCCCGCTCTCGGCCGACGCCGACGTCCTCGTGCTCGGGGTGCTCTCGGGTGACGACGGACCGCGCCTCGCGCGGGACGACGACGCGTTCGGCGCGATCTCCGCGGCACTCGCCTCGATCGGTACGACCGGAGCGCCCGACGAACTGCGCCGGCTTCCGGCCCTCATCGAGGGTGCGCCGCCGATCGCGCTCATCGGGCTCGGCGGCGACGCCACGGTGGATGCGCTGCGGGCCGCCGCCGGATCCGCCGTCCGGCAGCTCGCCGGCACCGCCAGGGTGGCCATCGCGCTGCCCGCGGACGACGCCGAGCGTGCGGCGGCGGTGCTCGAGGGCGCGGCGCTCGGGTCGTGGTCGTTCACCACGTACCGCTCCGCCGCCAAGGCGGCCTCCGCCAAGCGACCCGTCGCCGAGATCGTCGTGCACGCGGCGTCCGGGCTCGACGCCCCCGCTCTCGTCGAGCACGCCGCGGCGGTCGCGACGGCCGTCCACACGGTGCGCGATCTGGCATCCACCCCCGCCAACGACCTCTACCCGCAGGCGCTCGCCGAGCGCGCGCAGGAGCTCGCAGCGGGGCTCCCGGTCGAGGTCGAGGTGCTCGACGAGGCGGCGCTGCACGAGGGCGGCTTCGGCGGGATCCTCGGGGTCGGCTCGGGATCGGTGCGACCGCCGCGCCTGGTGGTCGTGCGCTACCGCCCTGCCGGCGCCGAGCGCCGCATCTCGCTCGTCGGCAAGGGCATCACGTACGACTCGGGCGGCATCACGCTCAAGCCGGCGACGGGGCTCGTCGGCATGAAATACGACATGACCGGGGCCGCGGTCGTGCTCGCCGCGACCCTCGCGATCGCACGGCTCGGCCTGCCGGTCGAGGTGACCGCGCGGCTCTGCGTCGCGGAGAACATGCCCTCCGGCAGCGCCATGCGGCCGAACGACGTGCTCACCATGTTCGGCGGCGGCACGGTCGAGGTGCTCAACACGGATGCCGAGGGCCGGCTCGTGCTCGCGGACGGCCTGGGTGCGTCGGCCGACGACGACCCCGACTTCATCCTCGATGTCGCGACCCTCACCGGCGCGGCGCGCGTCGCGATGGGCGAGCGGGTGACGCCGGTGATGGGCGACGACGAGATCGTCCAGCGGGTGCTCGACGCCGGTGCGGATGCGGCCGAGCCCGCGTGGGCCATGCCGATCCCGCCGGAGCTGCGCAGCATCCTGGACAGCGACGTCGCCGACATCGTGAACTCGCGCCCCGGCGTGACCACGGGCGGCATGCTCGTCGCCGCGACCTTCCTCCAGCACTTCGTGCCGACCCGCGGCGACGGCGCCGACGCCCGGCCGATCCCGTGGGCCCATCTCGACATCGCCGGCGTCGCCAACAACAGCGGCGGCCCGTACGGGTTCACGCCCAAGGGCCCGACCGGATCGACCGTGCGCACCCTCATCGCGCTCACGGAAAGCCTGAGCCGGAAGGGATAGGGTTGTTGGCGGCAGAAATCCTCTGTCGTTTCGTCCGCACCGCGACGCCACCCCCTTGCGCGGTGCTCACCTCGCTTCATGCACAGGGAGATGCCGGGTGTCCGAGCAGAACTTCGACCTTGTCGTGCTGGGCGCCGGAAGCGGGGGCTATGCCGCCGCGCTCCGGGCCGCCGAGCTGGGCCTCACCGTGGGCCTCATCGAGAAGGGCAAGGTGGGCGGCACGTGCCTCCACGTCGGGTGCATCCCGACGAAGGCGCTGCTGCACGCCGCCGAGATCGCCGATCATGCGCGGGATGCCGCCCGGTACGGCGTGCAGGCCACGCTCCAGGGCATCGACCTGGCCGGGGTCGCGCAGTACCGCGACAGCATCGTCTCGAGCAAGTGGAAGGGCCTGCAGGGGCTGATCAAGGCCCGCGGCATCACCACGATCGAGGGCGAGGGGCGCCTGACCTCCCCGACGACCGTGCAGGTCGGCGACGTGACGGTCACGGGTAAGAACGTCATCCTGGCGACCGGGTCGTACTCGCGCTCGCTGCCCGGCCTCGACATCGGCGGCCGGATCATCACCTCCGAGCAGGCGCTGAACCTCGACACCGTGCCGAAGAAGGCGCTCGTGCTCGGCGGCGGCGTGATCGGCGTCGAGTTCTCGAGCGTCTGGCGTTCGTGGGGTGCGGACGTGCAGATCATCGAGGCGCTGCCGCACCTCGTGCCGAACGAGGACGAGTCGGTCAGCAAGCAGTTCGAGCGGGCGTTCCGCAAGCGCGGCATAGAGTTCAGCCTCGGGGTGCGCTTCCAGAGCGCGAGCCAGGACGAGAACGGCGTGCACGTCACGCTCGAGAACGGCGCCACCTTCGACGGCGACGTCCTGCTCGTCGCGGTCGGCCGTGGTCCGGTCACCGCGAACCTCGGCTACGAAGAGGTCGGCGTGAACATGGACCGCGGCTTCGTGCTCACTGACGAGCGGCTGCAGACCAACGTGCCCGGCGTCTACGCCGTCGGCGACATCGTCCCGGGCCTGCAGCTGGCCCACCGCGGATTCCTGCAGGGCATCTTCGTCGCCGAGGAGATCGCGGGCATGAACCCGATCCGCCTCGAGGAGTCGACGATCCCGCGCGTCACCTACTCCGACCCCGAGGTCGCATCGGTCGGCATCACCGAGGCCCGGGCCAAGGAGACCTACGGCGACGACCAGGTCGTGGCGTACGACTACAACCTGGCCGGCAACGGCAAGAGCCACATCCTCGAGACGTCCGGCTCGGTCAAGGTGGTGCGCGTCAAGGACGGGCCCGTCGTCGGCGTGCACATGATCGGCGCCCGCGTCGGCGAGCTCATCGGCGAGGCCCAGCTCGCGGTCGGCTGGGAGGCCTACCCCGAGGACATCGCCCCGTACATCCACGCGCACCCCACCCAGAACGAGGCGCTCGGTGAGGCGTTCCTGGCACTCGCCGGGAAGCCGCTCCACGCGATCTGAGGCCGGACTACCCTGAACAGCACCACGAATAAGGAGCATCACCGATGAGCGAATCCGTCAGCCTTCCTGCGCTCGGGGAGAGCGTCACGGAGGGCACGGTGACCCGCTGGCTCAAGAAGGTCGGCGACCGCGTGGAGGTCGACGAGCCGCTGCTCGAGGTCTCGACCGACAAGGTCGACACCGAGATCCCGTCGCCGGTCGCCGGGGTCATCGAGCAGATCCTCGTGCAGGAGGACGAGACCGTCGAGGTGGGCACGGCGCTCGTCACGATCGGCGACGGCTCCGGCGGTGAGGAGGCGGCTCCGCAGGCCGCCCCGCAGGCCGAGGCGGCACCGGCCGAGGCCGCGCAGCCCGCCGCGGCCCCCGAGGCTCCGGCGGCACCCGCCGAGCAGCCGGCCGCGCAGGCCCAGGAGACCGTCCCGGCCCCGCAGCCGACGCCGGCCGAGACGGCGACCCCGTCGACCGAGCAGCCCGTCGAGGCGGAGCAGCCCGCCACCGCGGCCCAGCAGGCGGAGACCACCCAGCCCGCCCCGGAACCCGCAGCCCAGCCGGCCGAGCCGGCTCAGCCCGCTCCCGAACCCGCAGCTGCTCCTGCCCCCGCGCCCGCCGGCACGTCGCCCGCGACGCCCGCCCCGGCCGCAGAGGCTCCCGCAGCGGCAGCTCCCGCTGCCGCGCCGGCTCCGGCTGCAGCGGCTCCGGCCGGCGCAGCTCCCGCGGCCGCGGCGCCCGCCGCTCCGGCGGTCGCTCCGAACGCCGGCTACGTCACCCCGATCGTGCGCAAGCTGGCGAACGAGAAGGGCATCGACCTCTCCGCCGTCTCCGGCACCGGCGTCGGCGGCCGCATCCGCAAGCAGGACGTGCTCGATGCCGCGACGGCTCCGTCAGCCCCGGCCGCTCCCGCCGAGGCTGACGCCGCGTCGCGCCAGCCGGCCGAGGTCTCCGCGCTGCGCGGCACGACCGTGCCGATGTCGCGCCTGCGCAAGGTCGTCGCCGAGCGGGCCGTCGTCTCGATGCAGACGCTCGCGCAGCTCACGACCGTCGTCGAGGTCGACGTGACGAAGGTCGCGGCACTGCGCGACCGCGTGAAGGGCGACTTCCAGGCGAAGACCGGCGTCAAGCTGAACTTCCTGCCGTTCTTCACGCTCGCCGCCGCGGAGGCCCTGCGCGCGTTCCCGATCGTCAACGCGACGGTCGACGGCGACAGCATCGTCTATCCGGATCACGAGAACATCAGCATCGCGGTCGACACCGAGCGCGGTCTGCTGACCCCGGTGATCCGGGATGCGGGCGAGCTCGACCTGGCCGGCATCGCGAAGCAGATCGCGGACCTCGCCGAGCGCACGCGCGGCAACCGCCTGAAGCCCGACGAGCTCGCCGGCGGCACCTTCACCGTGACCAACACGGGATCGCGCGGCGCGCTGTTCGACACCCCGATCGTCTTCCTGCCCCAGTCCGCGATCCTCGGCACGGGCATCGTCGCGAAGCGGCCGGTCGTGGTGAGCGAGGGCGGCACGGACGCGATCGCGATCCGCTCGATCGTCTACCTCGCGCTCTCGTACGACCACCGCATCGTCGACGGCGCGGACGCCGCCCGCTTCCTCGGCGCGGTCAAGGAGCGTCTCGAGGGCGCCGACTTCGAGGGCCAGCTCGGCATCTGATCCGTCTCACCGTCGACCGACGCCGTCATCCTCCGGGTGGCGGCGTCGGCGTCTGCGGGACTGCCGGCGTCACCGCCGGCGCCGGCAGGATGTCGCGTATCCGCCAGCCGTCCGCGCCGTCCACGAGCAGGATCGACGCTCCCCCGCCGAGCCCGACCAGCGCCGAGCCGCCCAGCCGCTCGGTGAGCCGTGCCGCCGCTTCCGCCGACGCGGGCAGCGGATCGGTGGCCAGCTCACCACCGTCCTGCGCCGCGCGGATGGCATCCCGGTCCGTCAGGGCGGCCGACGACCCGTCCTGGTCGACGTCGTCGAGGCACAGCACCGAGAGCTCCCGCCGACATCGCTCGCGCCCCCGGAGCAGCGCCGTCGCCGCGGCGACCGGGTCATCGCCCCGCACGGGATCGTCGCTCGCCGCCGGACGGGGCGAGGCGGATGCACGACCCGGGTGGGACCGCGTCGGCGACCCCGACGGAGCCACGGCACCCGCCGCGGCGCCGGGTGCGGGGCCGCTCGGGATCGCGACGACGGCGACGATCAACGCCAGCGCCCCCACCCCGGTCGCGAGCAGCAGCTTGCGGCGGGCGGCGGGCAGCCCCGACCACCGTCGCAGCGCCGCCGCTTTCACCTCGGCGGCGGGCGATCGGTCGAGCAGGGCTTCGACGCGCCCCGTCCACCCGGGGCGCGGTGCGCCGTCATCCGGCGCCACGGGCGCGGAGACCGGCACGAGGCGCCCGCCCGATCCGCCGAGCGGCGGTGACGGGTCGGCGAATCGCACGGGCAGGGCCGCGGCGACGTCGAAGAGCTCCGACGCAAGGACACCGGTGAGCGCGGCATCCGGCGTGCTCGCCAGCCGCGCGAGCAGGCGCCGTGCTGCCGCACGGCGGTCGCCGCCGACGCGGCCCAGCACGGTCGCCGCGAGGGCGCGGAGCCCGGTCCGATCGCTCGCGACGCCGGCGATCCCCTCGAGCCCGACCTCCGGAAGGTCCGCGTCGAAGGCGGACGCCGCGCCGAACCCGATGAGCACGGGCGCACCGTCGACGTCGAAGAGCACGGACCCGGCGTCGAGCGCCCCGTGCGCCACGCCCCGGGCGTGCAGCCGGCCGACGGTCGCACCGAGCGGGGCGAGGATCGTGACGGCCTCACCGCCCTCCAGCTCGGTGCGGTCCGCGAGCAGCCGTGCGAGGTCCGGGCCGGGCAGCCGCGGCAGCACCAGCGCGAGCCGGTCGTCGTCCGCGCAGGCGTCGAGCAGCGCCACGACGTGATCGCCCATGCCCCGATCGAGCGCCGCCGCCTCGCGGAGCGCCGCCGGGTCGTCGGCCGGTGTCACCTTCAGCACGACGCCGTCGGCTCCTTCGCCGTCGTAAGCGAGCAGCACCGTGCTGCGCGCCCCGACCGCGAGCCGTCGCAGCACGCGGTACCCGCCGATCTCCTGCCCATCGTCCACCCGACCAGCCTGATCCGCCGTCGATGCGCCCGATCCGAGACCGCCTCACCGGGTGGACGGTGCGCCCGAACGAGGGAGGTGGAGGACGCCGCCTAGGATCGGAACATGGTCGACTACGTCGACACGGGGCTAAGCGCCAACTCCGTGCCGTACTCGACGGCCCTCGACCGGCAGCGTGCCCTGCACGCGGCCGTCGCGAGCGGCCGGGCGCCCGATACCGTGATGCTCCTCGAGCACCCGTCGGTGTACACCGCGGGCAAGAGGACCGAACCGCAGGAACGGCCGGTCGACGGCACCCCCGTCATCGACGTGGATCGCGGCGGCAAGATCACCTGGCACGGCCCCGGTCAGCTGGTCGGTTACCCGATCGTGCGGCTGGCCGACCCCATCGACGTCGTCGCGTACGTGCGGCGGCTCGAGGGGATGCTGATCGATGTGCTGGAGGAGCTCGGCGTGCCGGGCGTGCGCGTCGAGAGCCGCAGCGGCGTCTGGCTGGTCGACGAGCGGCGGCCGGTGGGCGACAAGATCGCGGCCATCGGCATCCGGGTGGCCGACGGCGTCACCACGCACGGCTTCGCGCTGAACTGCAGCAACGGCTTCGACGCCTACCGCGCGATCATCGCGTGCGGTCTCGCCGACGCGGGCGTCACGAGCATCAGCCGCGAGCTCGGCCGGACGGTCACGCCCGCCGATGTCGTGCCGCTCGTGGTGGATCGCTTCGAGCGGCACCTCGCGCCGAGCCTGCACAGCCTGCACGACGAGCCGACCCTGCAGACCGCGACCGTCGGCGCATGAGCGCCGTCACGAATGGGATCGCCCCCGGCGACCCGCGCCACGCCGGCGCCCGCAAGCTGCTGCGCCTCGAGGTGCGCAACGCGCAGACGCCGATCGAGCGCAAGCCCGACTGGATCAAGACCCGCGCCAGGATGGGTCCGGAGTTCACCGAGCTGCACCGCCTCGTCAAGGACGAGGGCCTGCACACGGTCTGTCAGGAGGCGGGCTGCCCCAACATCTACGAGTGCTGGGAGGACCGCGAGGCGACGTTCCTGATCGGCGGCAGCCAGTGCACGCGCCGGTGCGACTTCTGTCAGATCGACACCGGCAAGCCGGCCGACTACGACACCGACGAGCCGCGCCGCGTCGCCGAGTCCGTGCGCACGATGGGCCTGCGCTATGCAACCGTGACCGGCGTCGCGCGCGACGACCTGCCCGACGAGGGGGCATGGCTGCACGCCGAGACCGTGCGCGCGATCCACGAGGCCAATCCGGGCACCGGGGTCGAGATCCTCGCGACCGACTTCTCCGGTGACCCGGCACTGCTCGACGTCGTCTTCGCGAGCCGGCCCGAGGTCTTCGCACACAACGTCGAGACGGTGCCGCGCATCTTCAAGCGCATCCGGCCGGCGTTCCGCTACGACCGGTCCCTCGGTGTGCTGACCCGGGCCCGGGAGGCGGGTCTCATCACGAAGTCCAACCTCATCCTCGGCATGGGCGAGGAGCGCGCCGAGGTCGAGCAGGCCCTTCTGGACCTGCACGACGCGGGCACCGACATCATCACGATCACGCAATATCTGCGGCCGAGCCCGCGGCACCTGCCGGTCGCGCGCTGGGTCGCCCCGCAGGAGTTCGCAGAGCTGAAGGACATCGCCGAGCGCATCGGGTTCCTCGGCGTGCTCGCCGGGCCCCTCGTGCGGTCGAGCTATCGCGCCGGGCGGCTGTGGGCGACGTCGATGCTCGCGAAGGGGCGCCCGATCCCGGCCGAGCTGCAGCATCTCGCCGACAGCGCGGAGTTCGCCCAGGCGGTGGGGTGATCGCTCGACTCGCGCACCCGCGGCGCCCCGTATTCTGATCCCTATGGCCCGCGCGACCGAGAAGCCCGAGAAGGAGCCGAACCGGCTCGTCCAGATGTGGCGGGTCTTCCAGATGACCCGCCGCTACGACGGCAGCATCGTCTGGTGGCTGCTGGCCTGCCTGCTCGTGCCCATCGCCGCGGGCATCGTCGCCGGGGTGCTGCTCTCACGCGACAACGTGTTCGGGCTGGTGCTGTACATCATCGTCGGCGTGCTGCTCGGCGTGCTGCTCGGGATCATCGTGCTCGGGCGCCGCGCCGAGCGAGCGGCGTACGGCGGCATCGAGGGCCAGCCCGGAGCGGTCGGTGCCGTGCTCAAGAACGGCCTGCGCCGCAGCTGGGTCGGCAACGAGATGCCGGTCAACATCAGCCCGCGCACTCAGGACGCCGTCTACCGCGCCGTCGGCCGCGGCGGCGTCGTGCTCATCGGCGAGGGGCCGCGCTCACGTACCCAGCCCATGCTCGAGAAGGAGCGCGCCAACGTCGCCCGCGTCCTGCCGAACGTGCCGATCCACTTCATCTACGTCGGCCCCGACCCCGACGCCACGCCGCTGCACCGCATCGTGTCCAGGCTGCGCACGTTCAAGTCGACGCTGACCAAGGCGGAGGTCGCCGCGGTGTCGAGCCGGCTCGCCTCGCTCAGCCGCGGGATGGGCGGCATCGGCATCCCGAAGGGCATCGACCCGCGGCGGGTGCGCGCACCGCGCCCGCGTTGATGTCCGTCCAGCTGAGCATGCTCGGCGTGCTCGTGCGCGACATGCCGCGGGCGCTGCGGTTCTACCGCATGGTCGGGCTGCCGATCCCGGAGGACGCCGACGAGAAGCCGTTCGTCATCCACCGCATGGACAGCGGCGTCAGCATCTTCTTCGACACGGTCTTCGCCCAGGCGTTCGACCCCGCGTTCGAACGGCCGGCCACCGGCTACGGCAGCCTGTTCGAGTTCTACCTCGGCACCGACGGCGCGGTCGACGCGACGTACGCGCAGCTGACGGCGGCCGGCTACCACGGCCGGATGGCGCCGCAGCAGACGAGCGGGCCGTACGCCGCGATGGTCGACGACCCCGACGGCAACGTCGCGCTGCTGACGTCGGACCGGGGCGCCCTGGCTACACCCTGACCAGGATGGTCGCGGCCGCGCGGTCGTGGAGGCCCCGCTGGTCGCCATCCGGGATCACGGCCGGGATCACCAGGCACAGCAGCAGCGTGCGCACGAGCGGCTGCCACGGAGCGAGCCGTCCCCCGCGCAGCGGCACGACGCGCATGCGCAGGATGAGGTGGCCGGGGCTGCCGAGGAAGAAGAGCTCGAACAGGATCGTCAACACCGCGAACACCGCGAGCACGTAGAGGCCGTCGACCCGGAGATCGCGCTGGTGGAAGACCGTCCAGGCCAGGGCGTAGGAGATCCCCCAGTCGATCGCGATCGCGCCGATCCGCCGGCCGATGCGGGCGATGGAGCGGGGGCCGTCCTCGGGCAATCCCAGACCGCGTCCGGGCCAGCTGCGGTCGGAGGATGCGCTCACCCCGCCAGCCTAGGAGCGCCCGCCCGCGTAACATCCCCGAAACAAAGCGGTCACGATGGGGAAACCGCCGCGGCCTAGCCTTCGGGCAAGGCTGCGCTCGGCAGCCGTCCTCATCACGGCCACGGGAGAGTTCCGCACCTATGTCCACCCCCCTGTTCAGCGACTCCTCCGAGGTCCTGAAGTTCATCAAGGACACGGATGTCAAGTTCCTCGACATCCGGTTCACCGATCTGCCGGGCATCCAGCAGCACTTCAACATCCCGGCGTCGACCGTCGATGAGGAGTTCTTCTCGGTGGGTCAGCTGTTCGACGGGTCCAGCATCCGGGGCTTCCAGTCGATCCACGAGTCGGACCTGCAGCTCATCCCCGACATCTCGACGGCGTTCGTCGACCCGTTCCGCACCGAGCGCACGCTCGTGGTCGTCTTCGACATCTACAACCCCCGCAACGGCGAGGTCTACGGCCGCGACCCGCGGCAGGTCGCCAAGAAGGCGGAGAAGTACCTCGCCTCGACCGGCATCGCCGACACGGCGTTCTTCGCCCCGGAGGCCGAGTTCTACATCTTCGACGACGTGCGCTACGAGGTGCGGCAGAACAAGAGCTTCTACGAGGTGGACTCCTCGGAGGCGGCCTGGAACACCGGCCGCGTCGAGGACGGCGGCAACCTCGCCAACAAGACCCCGTACAAGGGCGGCTACTTCCCGGTCACGCCCGTCGACCAGATGGCCGACCTGCGCGACGACATCGTGCTGAAGCTCGAGGAGGTCGGCCTCCAGGTCGAGCGCAGTCACCACGAGGTCGGCACCGCCGGGCAGAACGAGATCAACTACCGCTTCGACACGATGGTGCACGCGGCCGACGACATCCTGAAGTTCAAGTACGTCGTCAAGAACACGGCGCTCGAGTGGGGCAAGGTCGCGACCTTCATGCCGAAGCCGCTCATGGGCGACAACGGCTCGGGCATGCACACCCACCAGTCGCTCTGGGACGGCGGCAAGCCGCTGTTCTACGACGAGAAGGGCTACGGCGGGCTCTCCGACATCGCGCGCTGGTACATCGGCGGCATCCTGAAGCATGCGGCCGCCATCTCGGCGTTCACCAACCCGACCGTCAACTCGTACCACCGGCTGATCCCGGGCTTCGAGGCCCCGGTCAACCTCGTGTACTCGGCGGGCAACCGCTCGGCATCGATCCGCATCCCGATCACGGGCACCAACCCGAAGGCGAAGCGCATCGAGTTCCGCGCGCCCGACGCCTCCGGCAACCCGTACCTCGCCTTCGCGGTGCAGCTCATGGCCGGCATCGACGGCATCAAGAACAAGATCGAGCCGCACGAGCCCGTCGACAAGGACCTCTACGAGCTCCCGCCGGAGGAGGCCAAGGGCATCCCGCAGCTGCCGGGCTCGCTCGACGAGGCGCTGCGTGCCCTCGAGGACGACCACGACTTCCTGCTCGAAGGCGGCGTGTTCACGCAGGACCTCATCGACACCTGGATCGACTACAAGCGCGAGAAGGAGCTGCTCCCGTTCGCGCAGCGGCCGCACCCGTTCGAGTACGAGCTGTACTTCGGGGTGTAAGTCAGATCGAGTGGGGGCCGTCCTTCTCGGAGGGCGGCCCGATTCACGTCAGGTCGACGAACGAGTCGCGTTCCGGGTCGGCGTGAGCGACATCGGCGGGCGGCACGTCCGACGGTTCCGCCATCGCCGGGGAACCCGCCTCGCCGTGCGCGACGACCTCGACGGCGACGGAGTCCCAGCGGTAGAGCACTCTTCCGGCCGCGGGACTCTGCGACGTGACGTAGAACAGGCCGGGCCATGCCAGCACGCCGATGGGCGGGCCGTCCGGGTCGGGATTCGCAAGGGTGACGCCGGCCTCGCGCGCGACGTCGCGAGCAATGTGGAATGGGAGCCCGACGACCTCGGGCACCGTCACACGATGCGCCGCACGCTCCACCATGAGACCGACGGTACGCCGCTCGTCACTCGGGCCGCTCGTCGAGCGGCCCGCGGATGGTCTCCCCTCAGCGCACGTACCGGCGGGTGCCGTCCACTACCGGCGAGTAGTCCCACCGGATGCCGTTGCGCGCCAGTGCGGCCGCCACGATCTGCCGTCGCGGGATGCTCGCCGCGCCATCGGTGGCCAGCTGCTCCGGATCGAATCGGTCGAGAAGCAGCGAGCGCAGCTCCTCCTCGATGTGGGCGTATCCCGGCGTCCCTGCGAGGTCGTGCCACTCACCCGGATCGGCCTCGAGGTCGAACAGCTGAACGCCGTGGCCGTGGAAGTGCAGGTACTTGAACCTGCCGCGCCGCACCATGAAGCAGGGCGCCCAGACCTTCTCGAGGTGGTACTCGGAGAAGGCAGGGCGCTCCTCGTCCTCGACGGTGAGCAGGGGCAGCACGCTCGCGCCGTCGAGTGGGGCGCGTTCGTCTGCGGGCACCCCAGCCAGGCGGCTCATGTGCGGATCCATCCGATCGAGAAGGTCACGCCCGCCTGACGGCGGAGCTCCGGGGGCTCGGCCTACTCTGTGGACGTCGGATCGGTCGAGGAGGTCGCGATGACGGGATCGTCCGCGGAGCTCTTCGCCGACCGGGACGACGCCGGCCGCCGGCTGGGCGATCGGCTCCTCGAGCTCGACCTCGTCGACCCCGTCGTCCTGGGCCTGCCGCGCGGCGGCGTCATCGTCGCCGCCAGGGTCGCCGAGGCGCTGCACGCGCCGCTCGACGTCCTCGTCGTGCGCAAGCTCGGTGCGCCCTTCCGACCCGAGCTCGCGATCGGCGCGATCGGCGAACTCGGGGTCCGGATCGTCGACGACGATCTCGTCGCTACTGCGCGCATACGGCCGGAGCAGATCGAGGCCGTCGAGCATCGCGAGCGCGCGACCCTCGACGACCGCGTCGCCCGGCTGCGGCACGGGGACGTCCCGCCGGACCTCGCCGGGCGCACCGCGCTCGTCGTCGATGACGGGATCGCCACCGGCGCGACCGCGACCGCGGCCTGCCGGGTGGCGCGAGACCTCGGCGCGAGCCGCGTGCTCCTGGCTGCGCCGGTCGGTCCGCCGGATGCCGACGACCGCGTTCCCGACGCCGATTCCGTCATCTGCCTGGCGCGCCCCCTCGGCTTCTTCGCCGTCGGCGCGCACTACCGCAGGTTCGGCCAGACGTCCGACGCCGAGGTCGAGGACGTCCTCCGGTCGGCACGCCGCCCCTGAGCGGCGACGGCGGCACTCGGTCCGGCGCTCAGAGGGACCGGATGACCCGCTGCAGCTGCTCGGCGACGAGGTCCGGCCGGGACAGGAACGGATGGTGACCCGCCGGGAGTTCCACGGCATGAGTGGCGCGGTCCGCGTGCTCACGCTGCAGGGCGAGGGAGGTGCTGCGGTCATCCGCGCAGACGAGGTATGTCGAGGCGCGACCGAGCCAGGCGGCGCGGGTCGTCGGAGTCGTGAAAGCCGCGGCGCCCTGACCGGTGGTCCGGCGCCACGCACCGTCGCGGGTGGACCGGGCGTCGACGTCGTGCCAGAAGCGGTCCGCGAAGGCGGCCTCCGTGTAACCGTCGACGTGGACCACGCCCTCGCTGATCGTGACGCGGACGGGGTCCGCCTCGTCGCTCACGACGCCGGACTGCGATCGCCCGACGTCCGGAAGGTATGACGTGATGTACACCAGGTGACGGACCGCCGGATGCTCGGCGCCTTCGGCGATCACCATGCCACCGTACGAATGCCCCACGACGACGACATCGTCGGCCGTGTCGAGCTCGCGCTGGAGGGCGTCGGCGTCTTCGCGCAGTCCGCTCGCGGCGGCCGAGCCGCCCCCCTCGCCGCACGACGGCAAGGCGACGGCGCGACTCGTCACGCCCATCCGGGCGCGGACGATGTCGCCGACCGCGCGCCACCACCACGCTCCGTCGCGCACCAGGGCGCCGTGCACGAACAGGATCTCGACCACTCCCCCACGCTAGATCCGTGCGTGGACCCGGCCGCCGGGTTCTGCCGGGAGCAGAGAGCGGCGCGCGGCCGGGCGCACCGACCTCACCATCGGGCGCGACGTGGGGAGAGGCCGACCTCCCCGAGGTGGAATGCCGGCCATCCGGATACCGGGCCGTCGCCGGAGCCCGAGAGCGGGCGCATCGCCGGAGCTCGCACGCCGACCTCGACGGCGATCAGCGCCCCGGTGATGCCGGCGAGGTCGAGCGTCACCCGATTCCAGCTCGCGGGCCACGACCGGGTCTCGACCCGCCGCCGCGAGCCATCGGCGAGATGCGCGGCGAGCACCAGCCGGGCGCCGGCCGCATCCGCCCGCGAGCACAGGTCGAACGCGGCGTGCAGGAAGCCGGCTCCCCGGAGCGGCAGCGGCTCGGGCAGGCGCAGCACGATCGAGGCCTCCTCGCCCGCCTCGGTCGCCGTGACCTGCGTGACGGCGTGGCCGAACTGCGCGTGCGGAACCGGCATGCACACCAGGTCGGCCGACTCCCACGCCGGTTCGCCGCGGCCGGGCTCCCAGCGGGCACCCGCATCCAGACGGAGGCCGTCCCGTTCGTCATTGGGCTCCGGCGCGAGCGCGGGTGCGCTCCAGCGCGGGAGCTCCGGCGCCGGCACGGCCTCCGGGACCGGGAGCGCGTCACCCGTCAGCTCGTGGCGCCCCGGGCCGGCCTCGATGGGATCGCGGCCGGGCAGGGACACGACCGCAACCGAGCCGGGCGGCACCTCGAGCTCCAGGACGAACCCGGCGCCGGTTCGCCGGTATCGGACGGCGACGGCGCCTGCCGGCGTCTCGAACGTCGCGTTCACCCGCGTGATGCCGAAAAGAACTGCCGGACGGACCTCGAAACGCCGGTAGCCGCGGTCCGTCGGGCGGACACCGATCACGTGCTCCCAGACCCAGGCCGCGAACGGAGCGCCGAGCCCCACGTGGTCGAGGGAGCCGGTGCCCGTATTGCGGGGATCGATCCACCAGTTCTCCCAGAAGGTGCCCGGGCCCGCGGCGAGCATCGCGCCGATGCCCGGCTCGGCGGGCTGAGCCAGGCAGTCGAGCAGCACCGCCGAGTAGCCGTGCTCGGCGAGCGACCGCACCACGGAGCGGGTCAGCGCGAACCCGCTCGACACCCGGTTGCCCCGCTCGCGGACCAGCTCGGCGAGCTGCGCCGCGGCGCGGGCCGATTCCCCCTCGCTCAGCATCCCGCTCTCGAGAGCGACGGCGAGCGAACCCTGCGAGCCGTTGGCGATCGACACGGTGCCGGAGCCCCCGTCCGTCTCGAGGAACGCCTGGCGCGTCCGGAGCCGCAGACGCTCGGCGTGCCCCCGCCAGTCGACCGCCGCTTCCGGATCGCCGGCCGCCTCCTCGAGGAGCGCGAGCGTCTCGAGGCTGTCGATGACCGCGCCGCTGTGGATCAGCTCCGCCGGCGTCTGCTCGAGTGCGAGCCAGTCCTGCCCGTAGCTGATCGGGAAGCCGTCCGCGATCCCCGCGGAGCCGATCCGGCCGAGCTGATAGCGCCCCCAGCGGCGCACCGCGGGGAGGAACGCGTCGACCACGCGCTCGTCGCCGACGTGCAGCCAGTGATTCCACAGCACGCGATGCAGCGCGGCTCCCCACACTGGGTCAGCCGGCGTCTCCGCCGGCCCGACGTGGGGCGCGATGCCCGGGATGTCGCCCTCCGTCCCCTGGCTCGTCACGAGGTCCCCGAGCCACTTCGGGGCGAACGCGGCGTGGTCGAACTGGGCGAAATGGAAGTCGGCCGCGGACGCCATGTCGCCGGTCCAGGCCGCCTGCTCACGCGTGGGGCAGTCCTCCGGCACGCCGTGCACGTTGTTGAGCGCCGTCCGCTCCGCGCGCTCGAGGAGCCGTCCGATAAGCTCGTTGTCGGTGTCGACCCGCCCGCGCGTTCGGAGCTCGCTGTGGAACGGACGCGCCGTGACGTGGATCCGGGCGTCGTCCGGAAGCCCACGGACCTCGAGATAGCGGAACCCGTGATACGCGAAGAGCGGCTCCACGGCCTCGCCGGGGCGACCCCCGCACACCCGCGTGAGCACCTGACGTTCACGACCGTGGTCGTACGGCATGGTCAGGTTCGTCGTGTCGATCCGGCCGCGCTCATCGAGATGCTCGCCGTGCACGACGGTGACGGTCGTGCCGGGCGGCACCCGCGATTCGAGGACGACGCGCGAGCGCCCCGCGATGTTGAGTCCGACGTCGAACTGCCGTGCGCCGTCGACGCGGCCGACCTCGACCGGCGTCAGCGCGGCCTGCGCCCGGACCGGCGGCGAGCCGTCCGGATCGACGCGGCGAGGCGGCACGGCCGCATCGGTGGTCGCCTCGGCGGCCTCCAACCGGCGGATCGGCGCCCCGGGCGCGGTGCCGCCGCCGGCGCGCGTGCGCTCGAGGTAGAAGGGGTCGTCGGCCTCGACCTCCGACGGGACGAGCACGGCGTCCTCGTCCGGCGCCACCCACCGCGCCGCGGCACCGGGGGCGACGATCCGGAGCTGGACGAGCACGCGCGGCAGGAGCGCCGTCGCGTGCCATCCACCCCGTCCCACGATCAGATCGAGCTCGTTCCGGCCGTCGACGAGCAGCTCACCGACGTCGAAGACGCGGTACAGCGCACGACCGATGTCGGTGCGCGACGGATCCAGGCGGTCGGCATTCACGGGCGCGCCGTTGAGACGCGCGACGACGACGCCCTGACCGGTGAGATAGAGCCGCGCGAGCGACGCCGCGCGAGCACGGAATCCGGTGCGGATGATCGCACCCGCCGGCACCTCGAGCCACGAGGCATGCCAGTCGGCGAGGGACCACGGACCCGTCTCGAAGGCCAGCTCACCCCACGCGGAGACCTTTCCGTTCCGTTCCGATCGGACACGCCAGCGGAACGCACCGTATGGCGGCAGATCGAAGGGAGGCTCGGCATGGAGCGACTCGGGCGGAAGGACTGCCGACCAGACCGCCGAGCCGGATGCATCGAGCAGTTCGACCCGGATGCGCTCGGCCGGCACGGGGTCGCGCGACCGCTGCCACGTCAGGCGCGGGCGCGGCGTGGTCGCGAGGACGGGCGATCGAGCATCCTCCTCCTGGTGGTCGAGGCGGAGTCGCCCCGGCGCGACGACGGCCGCCGGATCAGCGTCCGTTCCCGGTGCCATGTGCGTTCCCGTGCGTCAGCTCGTTCACCGTCACCCGCACCGATCTGCCCGGCCGGTAGCGTCGGGCCAGCGAGATGCCGTCGCCCTGGATCGAGACCGTATCGCGCGTCACCACGAGTTCGAGGTCGTGCCCGTGCCACGACAGATGGCGGACGCCCGCGTTGCTCAGCGTCGACGGGAGCCGGGGGGTGATCACCAGGGCATCCGGCTCCGCCTCGGCGCCCACGAACGCGTAGAGGAAGCTCGCCGGCGCGAGGCCGCTCTCGGGGAACGGGATGTCGGTCCCGACCGAGCCGCCGACGTCGGCGGTGCTCTCACCGTGGAGGAGGGGCGAACCGCCGGAGAGGTGGTCGGGTTCCTTCCAGCGATCGAGGATCGCCGTCATCCGGGCCCATGCGTCGTCGGCGGATCGGTAGCGGGCACGTGCCATCACGTCGAAGCCCGAGGTGTAGAGGATCGCGCCACCGTCCTGCACCTGCTGACCGAAGGGCGTCGTGAGCTCGCTCAGGAAGAACCAGTAGCTGTTCCGCCGCGTCGTCGCCCTGGGGGCGAACTGCCACGTCGAGTAGATGTCGGCGGGGCCCTCGCGATAGGCGCCGAGCGCCGCGATGAAGCGGGTCGCGGCATCCGGCGCCACGGCGCCGTCCGAATAGGCGGCGGCGCCCGCCACCGGCTTCGCCGACGACCACCACGCAAGCGTTCCGATGACCTTCGAGACCTCCAGGTAGTAGACGCCGGCGGGCTGCGTCTCCAGGTCGAGGTGGGCGACGCTCCCGTCGCTCCAGTCGCTGAAGTCCTTCTCCGCGATCATGACCGGCGCGTGACCGGGCAGTCCGCGATACAGCGTCATCGTGAAGGCGGCGCCGCGTTCGCCGTAGGTCGGGAACCGTGCCGCGACGCTCGTGAAGGGCGCATCCGCGGTGAAGCTCATCCCCATGCTGTGTCCGGGCGCGATCTTGGGCGCGAGGCCCCCGCTCTCGATCAGCACGACCGAGTCCTGCAGCTCGGTGCGGCCGTGATCCAGCCAGTCGAAGATGCGCTCGGCCTGGGAGTCCGACGGCAGGCCGAACGACGCGGCCTCGAGGTTCACGTATGTCGCTCCGAAGTCGTGCCGCACCCCATCCACGTCGATGCACTGCACGTACCGGCCGTCCGTGTCGTTCCAGAACAGGTCGTTGTAGCGCTTGCGCACCGCGGGGCGCAGACCGCGCAACTGCTTGGCCCGTGTGCGCCCGCCGACGTGGTCCTCGAGCTGTGCCATGGCCTCGAGCGCTCCGTAGAAGTAGGCGTTGAGGAAGGCGTCGAGATGACCGAACGAGGTGATGTCCCAGTAGTTGGAGCTCAGCGCCCCGTCACGGCCACTGTGATCGGGGGACGCGATCGTGACGATTCCGCTCGCGCCGCCGAGGGACTCCAGATAGAAGTCCATCGCCTTGCGCACGCGCGGCAGAACCGTGGCGAGGAACGAGGAGTCGCCGGTCCAGGAGTAGTACCGCCATGCGCCGAGGATGTACATGGCATTGGAGGTGAAGTGCCGGGCGTCGTAGAGCTTCGGGTCGGGGAACGGCCAGCCGGGGGCATCCGACCACGACCAGACGTAGCCGTCGTCGTCTTGCCTGATCGCGAGCAGGTTGGATCGCTGCGCCTCCCGTCCCGCTGTCGATGTCCAGTCCAGCACCCGGCCGTTCCAGTCCGCCCAGTCGGCGGCGTGGCCATCGAACCGGAAGCTGAGGGCACGTTCCCAGTAGAACGACGAGACCTGGCTCGCCCGTACGGTGTCGGATGCCGTGAAGACCGGGAAGATCGCCGGCAGGACCTCGGTGTGGGCTTGCACGTCGAACCCGACGGTGCGGGAGACGACCTGCGTCGCCTCGGTGCCGCCGGTCTCGAGCGTCAGTTTCATCGCGGCGGCCGTCATCGTGCCGTTGAGCGTCGGTCGGGCCGCCGTGATGCGAAGGTCGTACGGTCCGGTGCCGGTTCCGGCGACCCACTTGGATCCGCTCACCGCATTGGTCCATGCCGTCCGGCGTTTCAGCTGCTGGGCCGGGAGATACGCACCGCCATCGCCGACGAACCGGCTGAACAGGATGCCGTCCTCGTAGTCGATGGAGTATCCGTCCTTCACCCACGACGTGTTCAGGGTCATGCCGACGTCCGCGCGGGGAGCGCCCTGCCACGTCAGCTGATAGGTGCTGTCGAGCCTCGGGCCGTTGAGCTCGAGGTCCCAGGTCGCGACACCGTCGACGTCGTAGCCGACCGCGTCGAGGGTCATCGCCCGCCCGGTGAGCTGCACGCGATCCGCGAAGGATGCGCCATGCGGGTCGACGGTGCTGGTGCCGCTCTTGCCCCACCATCCGGGCGTGCCCGAACCGTCGGACGCCTCGAGATAGTAGATGCCGGCGGGCTGCGCCGGCACATCGACATAGGCCCAGCCGTTGTCCTTCACCGGATCGATCCGCGCGCTGCCGATCTCCGTGAGGCCGGTGGCCGGGGTGCCGGAATAGAGCGTCAGCTTCAGCGATGTGGTCGAGCTGCTCCACGTCGGGAACTGCCCGCCGACGCGGGTGAACCGGAAGGCTGTCGAGGTGAAGGACTGGCCGAGCGTGTGGCCGGTGCTGAGCGGGATCGGGTCGCTGAGCTGGGACTGCGTCAGGTTCTTGACGGACGGGAGCTGGATCCCCGCGAGGCTGAGCCTGCCTGCCTGCGTCGTCCAGGTCACGTCGTCGTTGAAACCGGCGTCGAAGAAGTCCGTGCCGCCGAGGAAGACCGAGCTGAACGCGGTCGGCTCGTAGTGGCCCCGACCCGTCGGATCGCACGCGAACCGCGTGAGCTTGCCGTACGCGCCCGACAGGCTGACGTAGCCGTTCTCGAGCAGATAGGTCGCGGCGGGATCCGGCTCCGCTCGCGGCGGCTGGAGCCGCGTCAGGGCGGCGCTCGCGGCGGCGACGACGCCCGCTCCCTTCAGGAACGAGCGCCTGCTGGGCGTGAAGCGCGTGAACACGTCGGTCATGAGGTCCTCCCATTGCGTCCGCGGGATCGAGGATCCCCGGATATCGGTGACTGCCGGGATCCTCGCGTCGGTGCGAGGGCCGTGGTGAAGCGGTGCGTGCCGATGCCGACGATGCGCGGGGCCACCTCGCCGGGCAGCCAGACGTCCGCGGTCACGCCGTAGGGCAGCGTCACGGCCAGGCGCAGTACATCGCCGTCGATCTGCCAGTCGCACTCGATGTCGCCGTACGGCGACCGGTGCCCGACCTGGGCGCTGGCGACGGGGACCCCGGCCGACGAGAGCATCGGCCGCACCGTCACGCGCCGATAGCCCGGCTCTGCGGGGCTCAGGCCTCCCAGCGCACGATGCATCCAGTCCGCGACCGCGCCATAGGCGTAGTGGTTGAACGAGGTCATCGACCCGGGGTTGATCGCGCCGTCGGGCAGCATGGAATCCCACCGCTCCCAGATCGTGGTCGCACCCATCGCCACCGCGTACAGCCACGACGGGCACTCGCGCTGCAGCAGCATCGCGTACGCGAGATCGGTGCGGCCGGCGATCGTGAGCGCGTCCAGGATCAGAGGGGTGCCGACGAACCCGGTGCTGACCCGGTGGTCGGCCTCGACGACCAGCTCCGCGAGCCGATCGGCCGCGCCGGCCCGTTTGCGCTCCGAGTCCAGCAGCTGCCAGCAGAGCGCGAGCGCGTAGACGGTCTGGCAGTCGCTGCGGATGCGACCATCGGCGCTCACGTACTCGCGATTGAAGGCCGCCACCGCAAGGCGCTCGAGCGCGTCGTAGCGCTCCGCATCGTCCGGGATCCCGAGGACGCCCGCCGCGTCGCGCACCGCGCGCAGCGAGCGGACGTAGTAGGCGCTCGCGACCACGTACTTGTCGGCCTGCGCCGCACCCGCGTCCTCCGGCGGAGCGGTGGGGTCGAGCCAGTCCCCGAACTGGAAACCGGTGTTCCACAGGTGATCGTCGCCCGCCAGCCGGGTGGCCTTCTCGACCCACGCGCGCATCGAGGAGTACTGATCCGAGAGAAGCGCGCGGTCGCCGTAGGCGCGATACAGGGCGTCCGGCACGAGCGTCGCGGCATCGCTCCATCCCGCCGCGCCCGGATCGGGTTCGCGCAGGACATCGGGGATCACGTAGGGCACTCCCCCGTCCGGCTTCTGCTCGGCGGCCAGGTCGCGCAGCCACCCGGCGAGGAAGCCGGAGACGTCGAGGAGGAATGCGGCCGTCGGGGCGAACACCTGGATGTCGCCGGTCCAGCCCAGCCGCTCATCCCGTTGCGGGCAATCGGTGGGCAGATCGAGGAAGTTGCCGCGCATGCTCCACACGACGTTCTCGTGCAGTCGATTGAGGTCCGGGTCGGACGACACGAACCATCCCGTGCGCTCCAGGTCCGAGCCGATCACGAGGGCGTCGACGTCCTCCGCGCGCAGATCGGGAACGCCGGAGATCTCGGCATAGCGGAACCCGCTGAAGGTGAACGTGGGCTGGAGCGTCTCCTCCGCGTCTCCCGCGAGGAGGTACTCGTTCGTCGCCTTGGCGCTGCGCAGGGGCCGCGTGCCCAGTTCGCCGTGCTCGAGCACCTCCGCATGTCGGATGGTCACGCGCTCGCCCGGCGACGCGTTGCGCACCCGCAGCCGCACCCAGCCGACGAGGTTCTGTCCGAAATCGGCGATGAGCGCGCCGCTGGGAGCGGTGAGGATCCGCGTCGCCGGCAGGGTCTGGGTGATGCGGACGGGCGGGCCGGTACGGGCGACGAGAGCGCCACCGTACGGCGGGAGGACCTCGACCGGCTCGCTTCGCCGACACGCGGCATCGTCGCGGATCCGGCGATCCGTCGACTGGCCGTCATACAGGTCGTCTCGGAGGATGCCGCTTCGGCAGGCGTGCCAGTCCGCGTCCGTGCCGATCGTCGTGGTCGTTCCATCCGCGAACGTCAGCTCGAGCTGCGCCAGCAGGGCCAGACGGTCGCCATAGCTGGATCGATTGCCCGGCCAGACGAGCTGGCCGCGATACCAGCCGTTGCCGAGGACGGCGCGAAGCGCGACGGCGCCCGTCGTCACGAGCTCGGTCACGTCGTAGGTCTGGTAGCGCAGCCGATGCTGGTACGCGGTCCACCCCGGGGTCAGGATGTCCTCGCCCACCCGCTGCCCGTTGATCGAGAACTCGTACAGCCCGAGGGCGGTGACGTAGAGCCGCGCCCGGACGGGCCGTTCGTCGACCTCCACGTCGCGGAAGACGATCGGTGCTCCGTCGTCGAGATCGCCCAGGGACGCGGGGCTGACGAGGTCCGCGCTCCAGTCCGCGGGCTCGAGCAGACCGGCCTCGATCACGAGGGTCCGGCTCGGCGCCGTCCACCCATCGCCGCGGCCGACCCGTACGTTCACCGAGACACGCTCGCGAGAGCGCAGCGGCGCGAACGGCCACGGCACGAGCACCTGGTCGCGCGACTCGACGATCGCCGACTCGTGAGATCCGTCGTCGCGAGCGAGTTCGATCTCGTAGCGGTCGAACTCGAAACCGGCGTCCTCGGTGCCGATCGTCCAGCTCAGCCGCGGCGACGCGACGCCGATGCCGAGCGCCTCCGTCTCATACTCGCAACGGATCTCGTCGATGCGCGCCTCGGAGACGCTGCCCGTCTCCTCCCCCGCCCCGGCAGCGGCCCGGGCGGCCATCTCGTCGATGGTCACCTACTCCAGCCCCGTCCCCGCGACGCCCTTGATGTACCACTTCTGGAACACGATGAACACGATCAGCACCGGCACCATGGCGATCACGGCACCGGCGAGGCCGACCGATGGCGGGATCAGCGAGTTCTCGCCCCCGGCCAACGGGGCGAGTGCGACATTCAGCACGCGGTGCTCGGGATCCGGCGCCACCACCTGCGGCCAGATGTACATGTTCCACGCCGTCAGGAAGCTCACCGAGCAGAACGTCGCGAGCGCCGGACGCGACAGCGGGATCCCGATCGACCACAGGACTCGCCCCCAGCTGGCGCCGTCGATGCGCGCCGCCTCGATCAGCCCGCCCGGCAGGCTCGCGAAGAACTGACGGAACAGCAGCACCGCGAAGGCGCACTGCGCCGCCATCGGGATGATCAACCCCGCGAACGAGTTCAGCCAGCCGAGCTGGAAGGTGACGATGAACAGGGGAATCAACGTCAGGTTGCCCGGGATGAACATCGGCACGATGAGCGATGCCATGACCGCCGCGGTCCATTTGAACGGGATCTTCGCGAGTGCGAATGCCGCGGGCAGCGAGATGATCAGCTGCAGCCCGACGATCCCGAGAGCGAAGACGAACGAGTTCGCGATCACGCCGGCGGTCAGGTAGGTCCAGGCGTCGGCGAAGTTCTGCCAGATCGGCGTCGCGGGCAGCAGCCGGGGCGGGAAGGTGTTGATCTCGGTCGCCGACTTCAACGATCCGGAGACCATGAAAAGCAACGGAAGCGCCAGCACGAAGGCGCCGACGAGGATGGCGAGGTAGCGCACGACGTTGCGGAGGGTGGACCTCATCGCGAGGACGCCTTTCGAATCCGGATCAATGCCCGCACGAGCACCACGATCGCGCCCATCAGCACGAGCTGGAACAGCGAGAGAGCGCTGGCGTAGCCGATGTCGCGATCGGAGAACGCGACCTTGTAGGCGTAGAGGGCGAGGCTCTGCGTCGTGCCCAGCGGGCCGCCGTTCGTCATGATCAGCGAGACCTCGAAGGATCCGCTGACGAATCCCACGGCCTGGAGGACGGTCACGAGCAGCGTCGTCGGCCACACGTTCGGCCAGGTCATCGACCACAGCTGACGCCAGGCGCCCGCTCCGTCGAGCGAGGCCGCCGCGTAGATGTCGTCGGACACGCGCTGCAACCCGCCGAGGTAGAGGATGATCACGATCGGCAGCGCGCCCCAGATCATCATGATCACCAGCGCCGGGCGTGCCCAGGTGGTGTCGGAGAGCCAAGCCGGCCCGTCCACGCCGAACCAGCTGAGCACCTGGTTCACGAGGCCGTAGCGCGGGTCGTACAGCGCCGCCCAGATCACCGACGCGACAGCGGCGGAGGCGATCATCGGCGCGAAGTAGAACACCCGCAGCACCGACACGCCGGGCAGTCTCGCGTTGATCAGAACGGCGAGGAGGAATCCGATCACGACCGTCGGGATCACGCCCATGACGACGAAGAGCCCGGTGACCCCGAGCGCCTGCCACATGTCCGGATCCGTGAACAACCGCACGACGTTGTCGAGGCCGACGAACCGGGGCGGACTGAACAGATCCCATTCGAAGAAGGACAGAGCGAGTCCGCCGAGCGCGGGGATGATCACGAACAGGATGAAGCCGATCATCGCCGGGGTGAGGAAGGCCGTCGCGGTGACCGTGTCGACCCGCGTCGTGCGCCGCCGACCGGATGATCGCCCCGCCCTCGAACCACGGGACACCGCTGCCCGCGGCGTGGTGCTGGATGTCGTCATCCGGTGACTCCGTCGTCGTCTCGCGGACGGGGAGGGACCGCGGCGCTGCTCGCACCGCGGTCCCGGTGTTCCCGGCCTACTTGTTCTTCGTGTCCTTCGCCAGCTGGGCGTTGACGGTGTCCTGAGCCTCCCGGAAGGCCTTCTCAGCCGGCACGTGCTGCAACACGACCTCCTGCGTCGCCTTCACGGTCGCCTGCGTCATCACGCTTCCGGAGGACCCGGGCATCGGCGTCAGCAGGGCGGCGGTACGGGCGGACGCGCCGAAGATCGCGATGTTCGACGGCGGCTTGCCGCCCGTGTCCTTCCAGGTGCCGTGGTCGATGCCGTCGTTGGTCGGGGGGATCACGCCGCCGACCTTCTGGGCCACCGCCATGCCGTCCTTGCTGTAGAACCACTTCAGGAAGGCCCAGGCGGCATCCTGGTTCTTGCTCGTCTGCGAGATCGAGAGCCCGTAGGACCCGCCGCCCGCGGTCGACTTGCCGTTGATCGTCGGCATCGTCTGCACGTTCCAGTCATCCTTCACGGTCTTCTGGAGCCCGGGGATGCCCGCTCTCGAGCCGATGCCCATCGCGACGTTGCCCGCACCGAATCCGAGCGATGCGTCGTTCGGGTTGGCCGAGTAGGGGTTCGACGACGTGCCGTACATGCTGATCAGGAGCTTCCACCCCTTCACGGCGTCGGCGCTGCCGATGTCCGACTTGCCCGTCTTGCCGTTGTAGACGTCGGCACCGAAGGCCCTGAGCACCGGGCCGAAGACGAGCTGATTGCTGCCGTCGGTGAGCGGCGCCTTGATGCCGTACACCTTGCCGCCGCTCTTGGCCTGGATCTCCTTCGCCACGCGCATCATGTCGTCCCAGGTCCAGTCCGACTTCGGATACTCGGTGACGCCGTACTTGTCGAAGAGCGTCTTGTCGTAGAAGAGCCCGACCGAATCGGCACTGACCGGCAGACCGGTCACTTGATCGGGATGATTGATCGGCCGGTACTGCCCGACGAACGGTGCCACGAAGTCGTCGAGCTTCAGGGAGCCGAGCTTGCCGTCCTTGATGCCGGGAGCGAGGTCGAGCGGGACGTTGGCCTTCGCCAGAGTGTCGGCGAGGTAGTCGACGTTGAAGAAGACGTCGGGCAGCTTGCCGCTGATGCGCGCCGTGGCCAACTGCTGGGCGTACTTCGCGCCGTCATCGGTGGTCGCGCGCACCTCGACCTTGCGCTGGGGGAATTTCTTCGTGTACGCGTCCGCGTACTGCTGGAACTGCGGCTGGAGCGAGTTCACCGTCTGCAGCACGATGGTGCTGCCGTCGATCTCACCTGCGGAGCCGGTGGCGGCGGCGTTGCCTCCGCAGGCGGCGAGCATCGGAACCACCGCGACCGCCGCGGCGACCGCGATCCATGTGCGGCGGACCCGTGATGTGCGTGACGTCATTGTCCACTTCCTTCCTCGATGAATGGTGCGGGGTTGGTGCCGATGCCGGCCGCAAGAAGCTCCTCATGCCGGTATTGAAACCTTTCATATTCTGAGCAGGGCGAGGACGTGTGTCAAGCGCGGCGCAAGATTCCCCGTATTCCGGGGCCCCGGGGGCCGGGCAACGCGTCTCACAACGGTCAGAACTGGAACGTTCCTTGCCGTCATAAGACGTTTCAAATCTCCCGGGTCATTCCGACCCACCCCCTTCAGGCGGGCTGCGAACTCTCGCGGACGACCAGCTCGGGAGGCAGTTGGAGATGCTCGTGCCGGTGTCCGGCCTTATCCGTCGCCTCGTCGAGCACGAGCCGGACCGCCTCCCGGGCAAGGTCTCTCTTCGGCTGCCGGATCGTGGAGAGCGGCACGATCGCGGACGCTGCGTAGTCGATGTCGTCGTAGCCGACGATCGCGATGTCGTGCGGAAGTCGCACGCCCGCCCGGACGAGCGATTGCATCAACCCGAGCGCAAGCAGATCGTTCGCCGCGAAGACGGCGTCGGGCCGATCCTCCGACAGTCCGGCCAGCCGCTCCCCCGCGGCTCGCCCGTCGGCGATTGTCTGGTCGGCGGTGTCGATATGGCTCAGCTTGACCCCGGAGGTCTCGGCGCAGGCGCGCATCGCGCCGGTCCACCGGTCCTGCACCTGGTGCAGAGGACCGCCGAGGAAGGCGATGTGGCGCCGGCCCTGCTCCACGAGGTGCGACACGGCGAGGTAGCCACCCGCGTCGCCGTCCATCGCGACCGTGCAGAAGTCGCCGGTGTCGCGATGGTTCGAGAAGAGCACGAGCGGGGTGCCTCGCTCGCGAAGGCGACGGATGCGCGCCGTCGGCCCATCGAGCGGGGCGATCAGCATGCCGCGCACGCGCTGCTCCTCGAAGAGGTCGATGTAGCGCTCCTCACGTCGAGGAAGCTGGTCGCTGCTGCCGAGCACGACCGTGCACCCGAGTTGCTCGGCGGCCGTCTCGCTCGCGTGGGCCAGCTCCGCGAAGAACGGGTTCGCCACATTCAGGACGATCATCCCGAACGTCGTGCCCCCACCCATCTTCAGCTGGCGTGCGAGGTCGTTGCGCACGAAACCGAGCTCGTCGATGACCCGCTGCACCTTGATCAGGGTCTCCTCGGAGACCAGGTCCGGCTTGTTCAGGACGTTCGAGACCGTGCCGATGGAGACACCTGCGCGTGCGGCGACGTCACGAATCCCCACCGAACCAGCCACGTCCGCACCTTTCCTCGGGTCGCATTTGACACGAGCCCACGTCCGATCCTATTTTACGATGAAACGGTTCAATGTCGGTTGCGCTTCGGCTCTCGAAGGGCGCGCCCTCCCCAATTCCGGAAAGGCGGACCCGCGTGAGCCCCGTCACCCAGATCGACGCCTCGGGCGTCCCGGTGAGGATCTACCGTCCCGATCGGCCCCGGGGCGACGCGCTGCTGTGGCTGCACGGCGGCGGCTTCTCGGGAGGCGACCTCCGGATGCCGGAGGCCGACTGGGTCGCCACGACGCTCGCCGCGCGCGGCCACCTCGTCGTGACGGCCGACTATCGTCTGGCCACGGACACCGTGCGCTTCCCCGCCCCGTCCGACGACGTCCTGATCGCCTGGGCCTGGCTGCGCCGGAACGCGGCCGAGCTCGGCGCCCCCCGCTCTGCACACCTCGGAGGCGCCAGCGCCGGCGGCAACCTCGCGCTCGGCGCCGCGCTTCGTCTGCGCGACGGCGACCCTGTCGCGGGCGCCACGCGGCCGCCGGACACCATCGTCCTGGCCTACCCCACCCTGCACGCCGTGCAACCGGCGCCGTCCGCAGCGCTCGCTGCGCTGCTCGAGCAGCTTCCTGCCGGCCAGCGCAGCGAGCCCGACTACGTCACGGCCATGTACACGCGGTTCATCCGCGAGCCGCTCGACCGGGCTCCGGCCGCCGCGATTCCCGGCGTGGTCGCACCGGACGGCCTGCCCCCGGTGATGATCGTGGCGAGCGAGATCGACGGGCTGCGCCCGTCGGCCCAGGCATACGCCGAGCTGCTCTCGGCGCATGGCATCGAGCACGAGTACATCGTCGAGCCCGGGGTGCGTCACGGTCACCTCAACCAGCCCGACGAGCCGGCGGCGCTGACGACCCTCGACCGCTTCAGCAGGTGGCTGGACGCGCACTCCTGAGCCGGCTCATCCGCGCGAGTCGGTTCCCCCTCGTGCGGGGCGCTCGCCGATCGCGGTGCCCGGGACGACTCCCGTGCCGGGCGCGTGCTTGTCACGTTCGGCGATGAGCCAATCCGGTCGCTCGTCCAGCAGCGCCCGGATCTCGGCCGTCGTCATCGCGTCGCTCACGCCCGAGCGCGCGAGGGCCGAGTTCGAGACGCCGAGCCGGCGCGCCGTCTCGGAGCGGGTATGCGGTCCCTCGCGACGCAGGGTGACGAGCCACTCCGGCGGGTCGGCCTGCAGCGCCTGCAGCGCGTCCCGGGAGATCGGCGCCGCGCGGAATGCCTCCGGGGTCGCCGGCAGGTAGACACCGAGCTTCTGGGCGGCGGTCTCGGGCTTCAGCAATTGCTGCTGCCGCGGCTTCGGCTGCTGGCGGCGGTCCTCGCGCGGGATGTCGGTCACCCCCCGAGCGTACGGGCCGCGGCTAGCCTGAGCGCATGGCGGCCGACGCGAGGGTGCTCGTCGTCGCGTTCGTGCCGGGCGTGACGCCGGGCAAGTGGGAGCGGATCTGGCGCGAACGGCGTCCGGGCGGACGGCTCGAGCTCCGGCCGCTGGTTCAGGATGCCGCCCTCTCCGCACTCGACGAGGGCGCCGTGCAGATGGCCTTCCTCCGCGACATCGTCGCCGATGATCGACGGCACGCCATCTCGCTGTACCGGGAGCGGCCGGTCGTGATCGCGCCGCGCGGATCGCTCGTGGCGAGCCTCGGCGAGGTCGACCTCGCCGATCTGCCGGGCGAGAACCTGCTCGACGTGGACCTTGCGCGAGGCGACGGCGCACCGGCCGTCGACCTGGTGGCGGCGAACGTCGGCGTCGCGATCCTGCCCCAGTCGGTCGCGCGAGCCCTCTCGCGCAAGGACGTCGTCGCCCGCCCGCTGCGCGACGCACCGGACACCGGCATCTCGCTCGTCTGGCCCACGGCTTCCGCGCATCCGCTCGCCGACACCTTCATCGGCATCGTGCGCGGGCGCACCGCGCACAGCTCACGCTAGCTCGCACCACCACGGGAGGTCACAGCGCGGTGGCCATCCGGCCGCCCGCCGTTTCCAGGTACTGCGCATTCAGGGCACCGGTCACCTCTGGGTCACCGAATGCATCATCAGCTACGACGGCGCACCGACCTTCTCCGTCTCCATCATGGAGTTCGACCGCGACCGTGTCGTGCACGAAACCCAGTACTTCGCCGATCCGTTCGAGGCGCCCGAATGGCGTCGTGAGATCGCCGAGTGGATGCCGGGTCGCGATCCCGAGGCCGGCTGACGCGCCACTGCGACCCGTGGGCCATGCCGCGACGCGTTCTCAGCGTCCCGCGACGTGCAGCAGGCGGAATTCGCGCCGCCGCAGCAGGCGCAGGATGAGGTTGCGCGGAGCGCCGAACGCCCTCATCCCCGCCGCCGTCTCCAGCCGGTCCATCCGGTCGATCGCGAAGGTGGCACCGCCCCGGATGATCGTGCACCGCCCGTGCGCCGCGACGACATTCCGGTACCACGACACGTTCTCGCCGTAGGTGAGCTCGGCGACGAAACCCTGCGGCACCTCGGCGAGGATCAGCGGCGTCTCGAAGACCGTGCCGGTCGTTCGGCCCACGTGCCGGACGAGCGAGAACGGACCGCGTCCGCTGCGGGCCGCCCGCAGCGCGATCGGGTTGATCGTGTGCTTGAGCACCGTGAAGAAGCCGCTGCGCAGACTCACGACTGCTCCCCGTAGAAGCCGCGCTCGAACACCTGCCGCGCGAGCCGGGTGGCTCGGAGGTAGTCCTCCTCGAGCTGCGAGGCGCTGCCGGGCGGGTACTCCAGCAGGCGGGCGACGCCGTCGAGGGCGCGGCGGTCGGTGGGCAGCACATCCGCCGTCTTCACCGTCCACAGCGTCATCGCGGACCGGGCGCGCGAGGCGATGAGCCACGCAGCGCGCAGACGCTCGGCGTCCGGAGCCGGCACGAGGCCCGCCTCGGCCGCGGCCGCGAGCGCGTGCAGGGTGGATGTCGTGCGCAGCGCCGGCAACGAGGCGGCGTGCTGCAGTTGCAGCAGCTGGACGAACCACTCGACATCGCTCAGCGACCCTCGCCCGAGCTTCACGTGCCGCGACGGATCGGCACCCTGCGGCAGCCGCTCCGCCTCGACGCGCGCCTTGATCCGCCGCACCTCGCGCGCGTCGGCGACCGACAGCACGCGCGGGTAGCGGATCTCGTCGGCCAGCTCCGTGAACGCAGCCAGCAGGCCGGCATCCCCCGCCGCCCCCCGCGCCCGCAGCAGCGCCTGCGCCTCCCAGGTGAGCGACCAGCGCGCGTAGTAGGCGCGATACGACTCGAGGGAGCGCACGACCGCGCCGTTGCGGCCCTCCGGGCGCAGCCCGATGTCCAGGTCGAGCGGCAGCCGCAGGTCCTCGGTGAGCCGGTTGAGCTCCTTCACGATCTGCTCCGCGGTGCGCTGCGCCCGGTCGTCGTCCGCGCCGGCCGACCGGTACACGTACATCACGTCGGCGTCGCTGCCGAAGCCCAGCTCGGCTCCGCCGTACCGGCCCATCGCGATCACGCCGAACTCGATCCCGTCGCCCGGTCGATGCACGAGCGACAGCACCCCCTGCAGCAGCGCGCTCGTGATGTCGGCGAGAGCGACGCCCAGCTCCTCGACCGTGATGAGGCCCAGGATGCCGGCCAGCGCCATCCGCAGCACCTCGCGTCGCCGCGCCGTGCGCAACGCACTCGCCGCCCCGTCCGCGTCGTCCGCGTGCCGCGCGACCGTCGCGTTGGTCTCATCCAGCAGCGCCGCGAGCGACCTCGGCCGCAGCTCCGCGTCGTTCTCCAGCCACTCGGCGGCCTCCGGGATCCGTTCCAGCAGCCCGCCCACGAACCGCGACCCGGAGAGAACCTCGGTCAGCCGCTTCGCGGCACCCGACGAGTCGCGCAGCATCCGAAGGAACCAGTACGCCTCGCCCAGGTCGTCGCTCAGCCGCCGGAACGCGAGCAGGCCGTAGTCGGGGTCCGCCCCGTCCGAGAGCCACTGCAGCATGACGGGCAGCAGCGTGCGCTGGATCTGCGCCCGGCGCGAGACGCCGCTCGTCAGGGCCGCGATGTGCCGCAGCGCCCCCGCCGGGTCCTGGAAGCCGATCGCCGCCAGCCGCGCCTCCGCCTGCGCGCTCGTCAGCGCGTACCCGTCCTCCGGCAGCGCCGCCACCGCCGAGAGCAGCGGCCGGTAGAACAGCCGCTCGTGCAGGCCCCGCACCTCGTGCTTGACCCGCTGCCACGCCTCGAGCAGGCCGTCGGCGGTCGTGGCCAGCGCACTCGCCCGGGCGAGCACCCGCAGCGCGTCCTCCTCGCGGGGCATGAGGTGGGTGCGGCGCAGCCGCGACAGTTGCAGCCGGTGCTCCAGCGTGCGCAGGAACCGGTAGTCGCTCGCGAATTCGGCCGCCTCGACCCGGCCGATGTAGCCGTGCTCGGCGAGGGCGGCGAGCGCTTCGAGGGTCGAGCGCTGCCGCACCCCCGCATCGGCATGCCCGTGCACGAGCTGCAGCAGCTGGATCGTGAACTCCACGTCGCGCAGCCCTCCCGGACCGAGCTTCAGCTGCACGTCGACCTCGTCGGCCGGGATGTGCGCCGTCACCCGCTCGCGCATCGCCTGCACCGACTCGACGAACCCCTCGTGGGTCGACACCGCCCAGACCATGGGCGCGACCCCGGCGACGTAGCGCTCCCCGAGCTGCCGGTTCCCGGCGAGCGGCCGCGCCTTCAGCAGCGCCTGGAACTCCCACGACTTGGCCCAGCGCTCGTAGTACGCCAGGTGCGACTCGAGCGTGCGCACCAGCGCGCCGTCCTTGCCCTCGGGGCGCAGGTTGGCGTCCACCTCCCACAGGCCCGGCTCGAGCGCCGCTTCCTGGATGCCGCGCATCGTGTCGCGCGCCAGCTTCGTCGCCCGCGCGACCGCCTCGTCGTCGCCCTCGGTCACGAAGATGACGTCGACGTCGCTCAGGTAGTTGAGCTCCCGCGCACCGGACTTGCCCATGCCGATGATCGCGAGCGGCGTGCCGTCGTCGCCGGACGCCGCCCGCGCCGCGGCGAGCGACGCGTCGAGGGCGGCGCCCGCGAGATCCGCGAGAGCCGACGCCACGCGGTCGACGACGGCCGCGGGATCGGGTTGCGCGAGGTCCCACGCCGCGAGCCGCAGCAGCTCGCGCCGGTACGCGACGCGCAGCGCATTCCAGGCCCGCTCCCCCGTGCCGGAGGCCTCGATCGGGGCCGGCTCACCCGGATCGGTGATCGGCCGGCACAGGGCGTCCAGGTGCTCCGGATGCCGTCCCAGGAACGCCGCGAGCCCCTCCGACGCGCCGAGCACCCGTACGAGAGAGGCCGCCGACCCCGACTCGCCGTCCGTCGCGTCCGCCAGCACCGCCGCCGTCTCCGTCGGGGCCGACTCGAGCAGGCCGAGCAGCAGCCGCAGCGCCTGATCGGGGTCCGCGGCGAGCGCGAACAGCGGCACGAGCCTCGCCGGATCGAGCTCCTCCGGGATGTGCTCGAGCCGCCCGGACGCCTCCCCCAGTCCCGCGAAGCCGAGCCGCGCGAGGTCGGTGAGGGTCGACGCCGATCGGCTCACGAGGTTTCGGGGCTCACAGGATCTCGAGGTTGCTCTCGAGCTCGAACGGGGTCACCCGCGAGCGGTAATCGTTCCACTCCCGCCTCTTGTTGAGCAGCACGTATTCGAAGACCTGCTCGCCGAGGGTCTCGGCCACCAGTTCGCTGTGCTCCATGAGCCGCAGCGCCTCGTCCAGTGAGCCCGGGAGCCGGTCGTAGCCGAGGGCGCGCCGCTCGGCGCTCGTGAGGCTCCACACGTCGCCTTCGGCCTCCGGCGGCAGCTCGTAGCCCTCCTCGATGCCCTTCAGGCCCGCCGCGAGCAGCAGCGCGAAGCCGAGGTACGGGTTCACGGCGGAGTCCAGCCCGCGGTACTCGACGCGCGCGCTGTTGCCCTTGCCGGGCTTGTACAGCGGCACCCGCACGAGCGCCGAGCGGTTGTTGTGGCCCCACGTGATGTAGCTCGGAGCCTCGTCGCCGCCCCACAGTCGCTTGTACGAGTTCACGAACTGGTTCGTCACCGCCGTCACCTCGGGCGCGTGCCGCAGCAGGCCGGCCACGAACTGGCGGCCGATCGCCGAGAGCTGGTACTGGCCTCCGGCGTCGTAGAACGCGTTGACGTCGCCCTCGAACAGCGAGAGGTGGGTGTGCATGCCGGAGCCCGGATGGTCGGTGAACGGCTTGGGCATGAACGTGGCGTAGGAGCCCTGCTCGATCGCGACCTCCTTGACCACCGTGCGGAAGGTCATGATGTTGTCGGCCATCGTCAGCGCGTCCGCGTAGCGCAGGTCGATCTCGTTCTGCCCCGGTCCGCCCTCGTGGTGGCTGAACTCGACCGAGATCGAGAGGTCCTCCAGCATCCGGACCGCACGACGACGGAAGTCGTGCGCGGTGCCGCCCGGCACGTTGTCGAAGTAGCCCGCCTTGTCGACCGGCACCGGCTGCCCATCGACGAGCTCCGACGACTTGAGCAGGTAGAACTCGATCTCGGGATGCGTGTAGAACGTGAAGCCGCGGTCGTTCGCCTTCGCGAGCGCGCGCTTCAGCACGTTGCGCGGGTCGGCGACCGCCGGCTGGCCGTCGGGCGTCGTGATGTCGCAGAACATGCGGGCCGTCGGGTCGATCTCGCCGCGCCAGGGCAGGATCTGGAAGGTCGTCGGGTCCGGATGGGCGAGCACGTCCGCCTCGGACGAGCGCGCGAGACCCTCGATCGCCGAGCCGTCGAATCCGACGCCCTCGCTGAAGGCGCCCTCCACCTCGGCGGGGGCGAGCGCGACCGACTTGAGCGTGCCCACGACGTCGGTGAACCACAGCCGCACGAACTTGACGCCGCGCTCCTCGATCGTGCGGAGGACGAAGTCACGCTGCTTGTCCACAGTGTCCTTTCCTGCGCCGCCGCCTCTGCGGCGCAGCCGCTTCGCCGGCCGCGCGCGAGCGCCCGGCTCCGCTGGCCCTTCGGTATCGCGCCGGAGGTGGCGGTCCGACCCGTCCTAGGCTACTGGCATGCCCCGTCTGCGATTGGCCCTGGCACAGACGAATCCGGTCGTCGGGAACTTCTCCGGCAATGCCGACGGCCTGGTCGCGGCGGCGCGCCGAGCCCGGGATGCCGGGGCCGACATCCTGCTCGCGGGCGAGATGGCCCTCTCCGGCTACCCGATCGAGGATCTCGCCGCCCAGCCCTCGTTCCTCCGCGCCGCGCACGACGCCGTCCCGGCCCTCGCCGAGCGGCTGGAGGCGGAGGGCCTCGGCGACCTCGTCGTCGTCGTCGGCTACCCCGACGGACCCTTCGAGCCGCGGCTGCTCGGCTCGTCCAACGCTCCGACCGCGGTCGCGCAGAACGCGGCCGCCGTGCTGCAGCACGGCGCGATCCAGGCCCGGTACGCCAAACACCACCTGCCGAACTACTCGGTCTTCGACGAGTACCGCATCTTCATCCCGGGCGACGAACTGCTCGTGCTGCGCACCGCCCGTCCCGGGGAACCGGCCGCGGACGTCGCGCTCATCATCTGCGAGGACCTGTGGCGCGACGGCGGCCCGGTCGGCCGCGTGCTGCAGGCCGACGCGGGGCTGCTGCTGGTGATCAACGCGTCGCCGTTCGAGCGCGACAAGGACGACGTGCGGCTGCCGCTCGTCACGCGGCGCGCGCAGGAGACCGACACGATCGTCGCGTACGTCAACATCGTCGGCGGCCAGGACGACCTCGTCTTCGACGGGGACAGCGTCGTGGTCGACGGCGCCGGCGCGATCCTCGCCCGGGCTCCGCAGTTCGAGGAGTACCTGCTTCTCGTCGACGTGGACCCGGACGAGGCGACCGACACCCCGCTGCCCGAGCACGTCGCCCGGGTCGACATCACCCTGCCGGCGTCGCCGGATCCGGCCGACCTGGCTCGGGACGTGGCGGTGCTGCCGGACGATCGCGAGCAGCTCTGGAACGCGCTCGTGCTCGGCCTGCGCGACTACGTGCGCAAGAACCGGTTCCCCTCGGTGGTGCTCGGGCTGTCGGGCGGCATCGACTCGAGCGTCGTCGCGGCCCTCGCCACCGACGCGATCGGCGCCGACAACGTGTACGGCATCTCGATGCCGAGCCGGTACAGCTCGCCGGGGTCGAAGGACGACGCGGCCGAACTCGCCGAGCGGCTCGGCATCCACTTCTCGGTGCAGGCGATCGCCGACCTGGTCGCGCCGATCGAGGAGCAGCTGCAGCTCACCGGCACCGCGGCCGAGAACGTGCAGGCGCGCATCCGGGGCATGATCTGGATGGCCGAGTCGAACATGCACGGCCACCTGGCGCTGACCAACGGCAACAAGACCGAGGTCGCGGTCGGGTACTCGACGATCTACGGTGACGCGGCCGGCGGCTTCGCGCCGATCAAGGACGTGCCGAAGACGCTCGTCTGGGAACTGGCGCGTTGGCGCAACGAGCACGCCCGCTCGCGCGGCGAGACCGAGCCGATCCCGGTCGCGTCGATCGAGAAGCCGCCGAGCGCCGAGCTGCGCCCGGATCAGACCGACCAGGACACGCTGCCGCCCTACGAGCTGCTCGACGCGATCCTGGAGCTGTACGTGACCCAGCGCCTCGGGCGCGAGGACATCGTGGCGCAGGGCTTCGACCACGACACGGTGTTCTTCGTCGCGAAGCTGGTCGACCAGTCGGAGTGGAAGCGCCGGCAGGGTGCGATCGGTCCGAAGATCTCGGGGATGGCGTTCGGCCGCGACCGGCGGCTCCCGATCACCTACCGGCCGAATCTCTGACCGCCGGCTCGAACTAGGCTCCTTCCATGGCCGATGGCGTCGTCAAGCGGGTCCGCACCCGGCACTTCCAGAACGCGAAGGAGCAGGGGATCCCGATCACGGGACTGACCAGCTACGACGCCCTCACCGCCGGCATCTTCGATCGGGCCGGCATCGACTTCCTGCTGGTGGGCGACTCCGCCGGCAACAACGTGCTCGGTTACGACACGACGCTGCCCGTGACGATCGATCACCTGATCCCGCTGACGCGCGCCGTCGCGGGTGCCGTGCAGCGCGCGCTGGTGGTCGCCGACATGCCCTTCGGGTCCTACGAGACCGGACCCGACGAGGCCCTGCACACCGCGTTCCGGTTCATGAAGGAGACCGGAGCGCACGCGGTGAAGCTCGAGGGCGGGGTGCGCTCGGCCGAGCAGATCCGCCGCGTGGTGGCCGCCGGCATCCCGGTCATGGCGCACATCGGCTTCACGCCGCAGAGCGAGCACCAGCTGGGCGGTCACGTCATCCAGGGCCGGGCCGGCTCGGGCGTCGAGCAGCTGCTCGCCGACGCGCACGCCGTCGAGGATGCCGGTGCCTTCGCGGTCGTCATGGAGATGGTGCCGGCGGAGGCCGCGAAGCGGGTGACCGAGGAGCTGCGCATCCCGACGATCAGCGTCGGGGCCGGACCGCACACGACCGGGCAGCTGCTGGTCTGGACGGACTGGGCGGGGCTCACGACCGGCCGGATCCCCAAGTTCGTGAAGAAGTACGCGGAGCTCGCCGAGATCCTCGACGGGGCCGCGAAGGCGTACATCGCCGACGTCGCCGCGGGCGCCTATCCCGACGCCGAGCACTCCTACGACGGGTAGGGGCGAGCCCGCGGAAGCACCACCACGACGACCACCAACAGGACCCCGAGGACGACCCCGACGCACCCGAGCACCAGGCCGGCCACGGACCTCGACCGACCCTGGGGACCGAGACCGAGTCGCTCCAGCCGGCGCGAGCGCGCGATCCCGAGGATGCCGAACACGATCGCGAACACCCCCGGCAGCAACGCGACGTTGAACAGGAGCGCCGAGACGATGCCCCAGAACAGGGCTCGGCCGGGGAAGGCCTGCTGCCGGGGGCACGAGCAGGTTGAGCGCCGTGAACCGGTCGTGACTGACCGACGGCGCGGGCGGATACACCGGCGCGGGCGGATACACCGGCGCGGTCGGATACACCGGCGCGGTCGGATGCACCGGCTGCGCGATGGGCGAGATGGGCGGCGTCCACGCCTCCGTCATCGGTGCAGCATGTCGTCCCATCGATCCCCCTGTCTCGATCGAACCATCCTCACCTGACGCGCGGGCGATCCGGCAGCCCCCGAACGGGTCGGTCCGCGTAACCTGGCCGCGTGGCGCGCGCGTGGGTGGGCATGTCCGGTTGGACCTACGCGCCGTGGCGCGGCGTCTTCTACCCGAAGGGGCTGCGTCAGGCCGACGAGCTCGACTACGCCTCGCACCGGGTCTCGTCCATCGAGATCAACGGCTCGTTCTACTCGTTGCAGAAGCCCACGAGCTGGATGTCATGGCGCGACGGCACGCCGGACGACTTCCTCTTCGCGGTCAAGGCACCGCGCTTCATCACGCACATCAAGCGCCTGAGCGACATCGACGAGCCCGTCGCCAACTTCTTCGCCTCCGGTCTGCTGGCTCTCGGTCCCAAGCTCGGGCCGATCCTGTGGCAGCTGCCGCCCAACCTCGACTACGACCGCGAACTGGTCGAGCGCTTCCTCGGGATGCTGCCCCACACGACGACCGCGGCCGCCGAGCTGGCGACCCGCCGTGGCGTGGAACGCATGAAGGACCGGGAGCATCTCGAGACCGATGCCGATCGCGTGCTGCGGCACGCCGTCGAGGTGCGCAACTACTCGTGGGACGACGAGCGCTTCGCCGCCCAGCTGGAGGCCCACGGCGTGGCGATGGTGCTCGGCGACAGCGCCGGACGCTGGCCGAAACTCGATTGGGTCACCGCCGACTTCGCGTATGCGCGACTGCACGGCGACAAGGAGCTCTACACGAGCGGCTACGACGACGCGGGTCTCGACACGTGGGAGGAGTGGACACGCGATCACCTCGACCACGACCGCGACGTCTACGTCTACTTCGACAACGACGCGAAGGTGCGCTCCCCCATCGACGCGATGTCGCTCATCGAGCGGCTGAGCGACCTCTGACCGGGCGCCCGGCCCGGCCGCTGATCAGTCGTCCTCGTCGTTCCAGGCGGCGGCGCGCTCCTGCGCGATCTGCGGTGCCCGCTCGGCCTCCTCGCGCGTGGCGTAGGGCCCGTCGCGATCGATCCCCAGCGACTGCGGTCCCTGCTCGACCTCGCCCGTCTTGTTGTTGTACCACCAGGTCGTGTCGTCGTCGGCACTCATAGGCTGAGCGTATGCCCCGCGACGCCGACGGTCACCTCGTTCCCGGCCGGATCTCGGCACGTCGCGACGTGCCGATCGGCATTCCGCGCCCGGAATACGTCGGAAAGGCCGAGCCGGCGGCGTACGACGGCGACGACCGCTACTCCCCCCTCGAGCTCGAGCGCATCCGCCGCGCGAGCCGGATCGCGGCGCAGGCGGTCGAGGCCATGGGCGCCGCCGTGCGGCCCGGCATCACCACCGACGACCTCGACGCCATCGGCCACGACTACCTCGTGGCGCACGATGCCTACCCCTCCGAGCTCGGCTACCGCGGCTACCCGAAGTCCACCTGCACCTCGGTCAACGAGGTCATCTGCCACGGCATCCCCGACGACACCGAGCTGTTCGACGGCGACATCGTCAAGATCGACATCACCGCCTACGTCGAGGGCATGCACGGCGACCTCTGCGCCGCCTTCCCGGTCGGCGAGGTGAGTCAGGATGCCGCCCTCCTCATCGATCGCACCCACGAGGCGATGATGCGCGGCATCCGGGCCATCGCACCGGGTCGGCAGGTCAACGTCATCGGCCGCGCGATCGAGAGCTATGCGAAGCGGTTCGGCTACGGCGTCGTGCGCGAGTACACCGGGCACGGTGTCGGCACCGCGTTCCACAGCGGTCTCGTCATCCCGCATTACGACGCCGCACCCGGCTACGACGCGCCGATCGAGCCCGGGATGGTCTTCACGGTGGAGCCGATGCTGACCATCGACGGATCGACCGCGTGGGACATCTGGGACGACGACTGGACCGTCGTCACCCGCAGCCGGGCGCTGACCGCGCAATGGGAGCACACGATCGTCGTCACCGAGCGGGGCGCGGAGATCCTGACCCGCCCGTAGCCGCACGAAGGGCCCGGTCGCCACCCGACCGGGCCCCCTCGTGCTGCTTGGTTCCTACTTGATCTTCTCGGCCTTGACGGCCGCGTCCCAGGCGCCCTGGTCGAACCACGTCGCGATGTCCGGCGAGTTCGAGATGGCGCCGACGTCGGCGGCCTGCTGCTCCTGCTCCTGGGCGCTGGCCTCGGAGTAGGCGCTCGAGGAGACGGGGAAGGTGTCGGACGACTTCAGCGCCGTGTAGAGGTCCTCGGCGTCGGCCTTCGACCCGCCCGCGTAGGCGAGCGCCGCGCTGATCCACTTCGCCTTGTCGTCGTTGAAGATCCGGGCCGCCTCGATCCACGCCTGATCGATCGCCTGGGCCAGGTCGGGGTTCGCCTTGTACCAGGCCGGCGTCGTGGCGATGAAGGAGTCGGCCACATCCGGGGCGACCTTCGACATCGTCGCGAGATCGTTGAAGCCCTGATCCGTGAGCGTCTTCACGTCCTGTGCGTGCACGAAGGTCGCCTGGATGTGGCCCGCGATCATGGCGCTGACCCGCACCGAGGCGCCGCCGGCGATCGTCTGCGTCACCTTCGACGCGTCGATGTGCTTGGCCTTCAGCAGAGCCGCGAACGCGAGCGCCTCGACGCCGTGCTGGTTCGACGTGCCGTAGATCTTGCCGGGCAGCTGCGTGACCTTCTTCAGCGACGGGGCACCGATGAAGTGGTAGTCGAGACGCGGCTGCGAGGGGCCGATGGCGATCAGGCCCGAGTTGATCGCGCTCGGGCCGGCGATCGCCCCGACCTGCGCGTCGCCGGAGAGCACGACGCGCACGGCGGCAGGGTCGCCGACCTGGTTGACGATCTTCGCGTCGGCGCCCCACTGCTGCAGGATCGACACCATCAGCGCGATCTTGGTGTCGCTCGTCGCCGGGGCGGCGCCGAGCGCGATGTTGATCGTCTTGCCGGTGAGGTCGGGCTCACCCGTCGCGGACGTGGCGTGCTTGGTCGCGGCGGGCGTCGACGTCGACGCGCAGCCGGCCAGCATGAGGCCCGTCGCCGCGGCGATGGCCGTGCCCGCGAGGAGCAGCCGCGTGACGCCGTGCGCACGGGATCGTATTCCGAGCATTTCGTTGCCTTCCTGTCTTGGTACCGGGTTGTACGTGCGAGCGCCCTCAGCCGAGTCCGAGCACGAGCTCGAGCACGCGGTCCCGGATCTGCGCTGCCTCGGGATTGCCGAGGAGTTCGACCTGGGTACGCGGACGCGGGAACGGCACGTCGATGAGTTCCGTGACCCGACCGGGTCGGGCGCCCATGACGACGATGCGATCCGAGAAGAAGACCGCCTCGTCGACGTCGTGGGTGACGAGCACACAGGTCGCCCCGCTCGCCTCGATGATCGAGGCGATCTCCTGCTGCAGTCGGCGGCGGGTGAACGCGTCGAGCGCCGAGAGCGGCTCGTCCATGAACAGCACCTCGGGGTCCGTGGCGAGCGCTCGGGCGAGCCCCGCCCGCTGCTGCATGCCCCCGGAGAGCTGGTGCGGATAGGAGTTGCGGAACTCGAGGAGGTTGGTCAGCTTCAGCTTGTCCTCGATGACGGCCTCGCGCTCGTCCGGCGGGAGCTGCTTGTACTCCAGCGCGAACGCCAGGTTGTCGTGCACGGATCGCCAGGGCAGCAGCGCCGGCTCCTGGAAGACGAACCCGACCTTGGACGGCACCCCGTTCACGAGGCGGCCGTCGATCCGGATCTCACCGCTGTCGCGCGCGATGAGCCCGGACATCATCCGCAGCAGGGTGGTCTTGCCGCAGCCCGAGGCGCCCACGAGCGAGACGAACTCGCCCTTGCCGACGCTCAGGTCGATGTCCTGCAGCGCGGTGAAGACGTCGCCGCCGGTCGTGATCGCCTCGGTGGCGCTCTGGGCGCCGCGCCGGCGCGAGCGCGCCGAGCGCTCCACCGGGCGGGAGAAGGTCTTGGTGACGCCCGTCACCTGGATCGCGGGGGTTGCGGTCGCGATGGACATGCGTGCTCCTGATCGGGTGGGGGCTCAGAGCTTGCCGCGGTCGACGGTCTGCGACCACGGAGCGATGTAGCGGCGGAGGATCTCGATGATGATGGTGCCGACGACGCCGACGATCGACGACGTGATGATCGCGGCCAGCAGCTTGGCGGTCTGGAACGAGTCGCCGAAGTCGACGATGAGACCGCCGAGGCCCTGGAGGCTGATGCTCATCTCGCCGATGATCACGCCGATGAGGGCCTTGCCGAGCGCGATGCGCAGGCCGGCGAAGATGTACGGCACCGCGTGCGGCAGGGCGACGTTGCGCACGACCGAGCTCTCCTTGGCGTGGTAGACGCTCGCCATGTCGAGCAGGATCGGCGGCGTGTTGCGGGTGCCCTCCGAGGTGTTGATGATCACCGTCCACACCGCGAGCAGGAACGTGATCACGACCTCGGCGGGGAAGCCGATCCCCGCCCAGATGACGACGAGCGGGGTCAGGGCGATCAGCGGCGTCGCCTGGAAGAACGAGACGTACGGGTTGATGACACGGTAGGCGACGATGGAGCGGCCCATGAGCAGCCCGACGCCGATCCCGACCACCGCGGCGATCCCGAAGCCGGCGCCGAGTGCTCCCATGGCGCGCAGGAACGCGAACCCCAGCTGACCGTTGACGACGAGCTCGCCAAGGGCGACGGCGACCGAACCGGGCGTCGCGAGCAGGATCGGGTTGAGATTCATGCCCACGATCTGCCACACGATGAGGAAGACCACCACCGAGAGGATCGGCAGCGTCCAGCGGCGGCGCAGGAACGTGCGGAGAGCGCTCGGCTCGGCGGGCGCCTCCGGATCCTGCACGGGCGACAGGTCGGGTCGCGGCGCCCGGCCGGGCGCGTCGTTCGTCAGTGCCATGGTGGTCTTCCTCGTGTGCGTGACGTGGCTAGCGGAGGTGGGGCAGGACCTCGGTGCCGAGCAGTTCGATCTGCTCGAACCAGCGGTCGAACTTGAAGCGGAAGTCGAAGACGAGATGCTCGACTCCGAGCGCCTCGAACTTCTTGACCTCCTGGACGGCCTCCTCGGGGCTGCCCGCGATGAGCTGCCCCTCGAGGTCCTCGACGGTCTCGAACGATCCCGACGGCGGCTTCACCGTGAACTTGGCCTTGTTCGCCCACGCGAGCAGGCCCGGGATGTTCACATCCCTGAGCGCCTCCTCGCGCGTCGCCTCGATGGAGGTCGGCGGGATGACCGCGATCGTCGGCATCGTCTTGCCCTGTTCGGCCGACAGCTCCTTGATCGTGTCGATGCGCTTGGCCATCGTCGCGAGCGAGATGCGCCCCGGCATCCAGCCGTCGCAGAACTCGACGGCGAGGCGCGCCGAACGCGGCGTCGCGCCGCAGTACCAGAACGGGATGCGCCCGCCGACCGGCTTCGGCTCGATGGAGATGTCGTTGAACGTGAACTGGTCGTCGCTGTAGCTGACGTTGTTCTCGGTGAACACGCGCTTCAGGATCTCCGCGTTCGAGCGCACGAGCTCCACGCGGTCGCGGCCGCCCCACTCGATGGCCTCGAACTCGTGGTCGAAGGTGCCCGCTCCGAACCCGAGGATGAGGCGGTTGCCGACGAGCTGGGTCATCGTGCCGGCCATGAGCGCCGTGAGGAGCGGATGACGGAACGGGATGAGCGACCCCGTGCCGAGCTCGATCTTCTCGGTGACCGCGCCGATCGCGGTGAGCGTCGTCAGGGCGTCGTAGAACTCGCGGTTGGGGGCCTCCATCTCCCCGTGCGGCTCGAAGACCAGGTGATCGCGCACCCAGACCGAGTCGAAGCCGAGCTCCTCGGCCCGCTGCGACCCGCGCAGCAGGTTGTCCTTGGAGGCGTGCTCGCCGAAGTGCGGGAGCAGGAGTCCGAATTTCATGGTGTCCTTTGGTCGTGAGGTGGGGAAGGCGGATGAGGTCTAACGGGCGAGCGCCATGCGGCCCTGGCCGGGCGTGCCGACGACGGTGCCGCCGATGCTCACCGCTCGACCGCGCACGTAGCTGGCGGTGATCGCGGCGTTGATCGTGCGACCGTCGTAGGGCGTCCATCCGACCCGCGACAGCACGCCGTCGTTGCGGATGGTCCACGGGGCGTTCAGGTCGGCGATCACGATGTCGGCGTCCCGGCCGACCTCGAGGGCGCCCTTGCTCGCCGCGAGGCCGAACTTGTCGGCCGGCGCCTGGGCCACGAGCTGGGCGACCCGCTCGATCGTGAGCTGGCCCTTCGTGACCGCGTCGAGCAGCAGCGGGTAGTAATACTGGATGCCGGGCGTGCCTGTGTGGGAGCTCCACATCTGCGTCCAGCCGATCTCCTTCTCCTCGCGCGTGTGCGGCGCGTGATCGGAGGAGCACATGTCGATGGTGCCGTCGCGCATCCCCTGCCAGACGGCCTCGCGGCCCTCGTCGGGCACCCAGTAGCTGAGCGCGTAGGGGCCGAGCGTCTCGACGTCGTTCCAGGTCGAGAGGAAGGGCGCCCAGTGGTTGACCTCGCACGTCACGTCGATGCCGTTGGCCTTGGCGCGGCGCACGGCCTCGATGGAGCGCTTGGTCTGCATGTGCGCGATGTGCACGGGGCAGCCGCTCGCCTCGGCGAGACGGATGACGACGTCGATCGCGGTGTCCCAGATCACGCCGCTGCGCTCGGCGTACGCCTGCGCATATCCCTGCGGCGTGTTCTCCCCGCGGTCCAGGTACTGCTTCTCGATGTAGTCCATGAGCGCCTGGTCGTGCGGGTGGATGATGAACCGTTTGCCGGTCGCCTTGATCTGATCCATCATCCGGAGCAGGTCGCCGTGATCGTGCATGCCCGTCCCGGCGGGGTGGGGATAGGTGCGTCCCGTGTCGACGACCATGTAGACCTTGTACGCCCGGATGCCGCGCTCGGCCATCGGCACGATCTCGTCCGGCTGCGTCGCGGCCGGGTTGTGGTTGTAGTCGACGATCGACTTCTCGGCGTACATCGCGAGCACCTCGTCGAGGGTCTGCGCGGTGGTCGTCGGCGGCTGCAGATTCGGCATGCCGAAGATCGTGGTGACACCGCCGACCGCGGCCTGCTCGGTCGTGGTGGTGATGTCCTCCTTGTGCTCGTACCCCGGCTCGCGGGTGTGCACATGGACGTCGATCATGCCGGGCAGCACGTTCTTGCCCGTCGCGTCGACGATCTCGGCGGCGTCGACCTCGAACTCGCGCGAGACGAGGCCGGCGATGCGCTCGCCGTCGACGAGCACGTCGGCGTCGATCGTGCCGGACGGGGTGGTGACGCGGCCTCCCGCGATGCGGAGCGAGATGGTCATCGGGCAGCAACCTCCAGGTTCTCGATGGATGCCGATCCGGCGGAGGACTCCACCCGGACGTCGGCGGGGCGCACGTAGCGGTCGAACCACTGCACGATCCGGGGCGTGACCTCGGTCCAGTAGCGGTCGTAGGCGGCGTAGTGCGAGGTCTTGCGCTGCATGATGAGCGCCTTCGGGCCCGCCGCGACCTCGTAGAGCGCCTCGGCGTGGTCGGTGGGCGTGGTCGCGTCGGCCTCGACGCCGATCACCATGAGCGGGGTCAGGAGGCCATCGGCCGCGTCGATCGGGCGGTATTCGAGGATCTGCTCGGCGGATGCGAGGGAGATGGCGGTCGGGATCCGCTCGTCGACGTCCGCCTTGATGGTCGTCGTCTTGCGCTCCGGCGTCGGGATCATGATCTCCTCGCGCGGGTGCACCGTGCGCCCGCGCCCGGTGGTGACGCGCAGCTTCGCGTCCTCCTCGAGAGCGCTCAGGTAGGCGATCCACTCGTGCTCCTGGCGCATGCGGTGCAGCCAGTCGCGGCCGTCGGCGACGGGCACCTGGCTGACGACGGCGCGGATCCGCGGGTCGACGCCCGCCAGCAGGACCGCGTTGCCGCCGCCGGTGCCCCCGGTGCCGAAGCAGCCGATGGCATCCGCGATCACGTCGTCGCGGGTCGTCAGGTAGGTGACCGAGTTGCGCAGATCGGTGAGCTGGTCGGCGGGCGACAGGATGCCCTGGTCGCCCTCCGAGTCGCCGAACCCCCGGTAGTCGAAGACGAGCACGCCGAACCCCGCGGCGGTGAGTGCCTCGTGGTAGCGGACGTAGAGCTTGGCGTCCTTCAGGCCCAGCCATCCGGGCCCCTGGACGATCGCACGCACCGGCCCGTCGACCGTGTCGGGGGTGCGCCAGATGGCGCTGATGCGGTCACCCTCGCTGTAGAAGGTCACGTTCTCGGTTCGCACTCGTCGTCTCCATCGGCCGGCGTGTTGCTGGCTACTGTATCCAATGTGCAGAAACGTAGCGAACTTCGGCGCCCCAGATCAAGCACCGGGCCGCGACTTTTACGCGTCGGAAACATGCACGCCCTCCCGTCCGGGCGCGCCGGAACGGCCCGCGACGAGCGGGCCGGAGAACTGCCCCGGTCAGGCCTCCTGGGTGACGACGTCCTTCGCCATGATCTCCTCGAGGCCGTCCCGCACCTGATCGAGGTGCTGCCGGACGAGGGTGCTCGCGCCCTTCACGTCGCCGGCGAGGACGGTCTCCGCGAGGTCGGAGTGATTGCGCCCCGCACCGACCGCGACGCGCCACCCGAGCAGGTAGCGCCCGACCGCGGAGCGCAGCTCCTCGATCATCTTGACCAATTGCGGATTGTTCTCGTGGTCGTAGAGCTCGCGGTAGAAGGCGATCCGGATCTCGAGGAACTCCGAGCCCTCGTGCCCTTTGTCCAGCTGCTTCGCGAGCGATCGCAGCCGCGCCGCACGCTCGGGCGTCATCGTCGCGATCGACTTGCCGATCGCGAACGGCTCGAGCAGCTCCCGCAGCTCGAAGATCTCGTGCAGCTGCGCGATCGAGAGGGATCGCACGACCGCCCCGCGGCGCGGATGGAAGTCGACGAGACCCTCCGACTCCAGCTGCATGAGCGCCGAACGCACCGGGATGCGGGAGACGCCGATCGCGGTCGCGATCGCCTCCTGTCGCAGTCGCTCTCCCGGCGCGAAGGCGCCGGACACGATCGACTCCCGGATCACCTCGTAGACCATCTCGCCGATGGTCTTGTAGCCGTTGGTGAGCCGAGCGGCCACCTCCTCGAGGTGGACCGTTCCGCGCTGTGCCGTCGTCGCCATCGTCGCCTCCTACAGGTAGCCCGCCACGGTAGCGCGGTGGACGTAGTGCTCCCACATCTTGCCGGGGCGGTGCCCCAGTCCGCCGTAGCTCTCGGCGATCTCGTCGATCTCATCGGGCGTCAGCGGCCGCTGCTCCCCGCCCAGCTGGGTCGCCGCGAGCTGGGTACGCGCGTTCTCCTCGAGGTCGACGCAGTCCATGAAGAGCACGTCGAACCGATCGCCGACCACCACGGTGCCGTGCGAGCGGAGCATGCACGCGCCCGCATCGCCGAGCGTCGCCGCGACGGCGTCGCCCTGCTGCCTCGTCCGGATGTGCCGGGTGTCGGGGTGGACGGCCAGCCCGTCGGGGAACTTGTAGGCGAAGTGCCGCATCGGCAGCATGGCGCGGTCGGTCATCGTGAAGGTGGTCGAGAGCGATGGATGCCCGTGGCAGATCACCGAGACATCCGGGCGGGCACGGTACACGCCGGTGTGGATGGCGGCCTCGGCGACGGGGATGCCCTCCCCGCGCACGAGCTCGCCCTCCAGGTCGATGACGAGCAGGTCGTCCGGCGTGATGGCGGCCCGGCTCGCGTCGCGCGGCTGGATGAGCACCTCGTCGGTGCCGGGGATCCGCGCGCTCACATGGCCGCTGTAGTCGAGGACGCCGGTGTAGACCAGCAGACGCGTGCACGTGACGAGGTCACGGCGCAGCTGCTGCTCGACCGCCGGGGTGCTCATCCGAGCTGCCGCAGGGCCGGAAGCACCTCGTCGCCGTAGAGCTTGAGGAATCGCTCCTGATCGGGACCGGGAGCGTGGAACACGAGGTGGGTGAAGCCCATGTCGACGTACTCCCGGATGCGGGCGACGTGCTCCTCGACATCGGTCGAGACGATGAAGCGGCTCGCGGTCCGTTCGACCGGCAGCGCGTCGGCGAGGCGCTGCATCTCCACCGGGTCCTCGACGCCGGTCTTCTCCTCCGGCTTCAGCGCCAGGGCGCCCCAGAACTGCGTCGCCTCGAGCGCCTTCTGCCGGTCGTGGTCGAACGACACCTTGACCTCGAGCAGGCGGTCGACGTCGGCGTCTGCGCGGCCGGCCTTTCCGATGCCGTCCTCCAGCGCCGGGATGAGCGTGTCGACATACAACTCCCGCCCCTTGCCGCTCGTCGTGATCCAGCCCTGCGCCACGCGACCGGCGAGGCGGGTGGCCGCGGGGCCGGCACCGGCGATGTAGATCGGAACCGGCGTCTCGGGCCGGTCGTAGATCGTCGCGCGCTCCACGCTGTAGTAGGTGCCCTGATAGTCCACACGCTCCTGCGTCCACAGGGTCTGGATGAGCTCCACCGACTCCTTGAGTCGTGCGAAGCGCTCCTTCTGCTCCGGCCACTCGATGCCGAGCGGCTTCTCGTTCATCGCCTCTCCGGAGCCGACGCCGAGGACCACGCGGCCCGGGTACAGGCATCCGAGGGTGGCGAACGCCTGAGCGATGACGCCCGGGTGGTACCGATAGGTCGGGGTGAGCACACTGGTGCCCAGGATGATCCGCTCGGTCGATGCGCCGAGCGCGCCCAGCCAGGGCAGCGCCGCGGGCGCGTGCCCGCCGTCGTGCCGCCAGGGCTGGAGATGGTCGCTGGTGAAGACCGAATTGAACCCGTTCTGCTCCGCCAGCACGCCGTACCGCAACAGCTCGGAGGGCCCGAACTGTTCTGCCGATGCCTTGTATCCGAGCTTGAGCACGCCGCCTCCTGGGTGACCTAAATCGTCTTTTGGCTACAATATACATAGCTCGGTCGCCCCGCGGTGAGGGCGCTGCCAGGATGGAGCCATGACGACCAGGGCGATCGGCATCGACATCGGCGGAACGGGCATCAAGGGGGCGGTGGTCGACCTCGACGCCGGCGAGCTCGTGACCGACCGCGTGAAGGTGCCCACGCCGAAGGGCGGTGAGCCCGACGACATCGTCGCCGCCGTTGCGGAGATGGTCGACGGGTTCGGCGAGGTCGCGAAGGAAACCCCGATCGGCGTCTGCTTCCCCGCCGTCGTGCTGCACGGAGTGACCATGTCGGCCGCCAACGTCTCCAAGAAGTGGATCGGCCTCGCCGCCGAGAAGCGGTTCGAGGCGTCGCTGCACCGCGACATCCTGTTCGTCAACGACGCGGACGCGGCGGGGGTCGCCGAGGTGCGCTACGGCGCCGCGAAGGGCCGCGACGGTCTCGTGATCCTCACCACCCTCGGCACGGGGATCGGCAGCGCCGTCCTGTGGAACGGCCAGCTCGTGCCCAACAGCGAGCTCGGCCACCTCGAGGTGGACGGGCACGACGCCGAGAAGCGGGCGGCGTACTCGGCGATGGAGCGCGACGACCTCGACTGGAAGCACTGGGCCAAGCGCCTGCAGCGCTACTACGACGTGCTCGACGCGCTGCTCTGGCCGGACCTGCTGATCGTGGGCGGCGGCGTCTCGAAGAACGCGCACGAGTTCCTGCCGCTGCTCAAGCTGCGTCCCGAGATCGTTCCGGCCGTGCACCTGAACAACGCCGGCATCCTCGGCGCGGCCGCGCTGGCCGGCGATCTGAGCGACGCACGGCACTGATCAGGAAACCGTCAGGACCCGTCGCCGGGCCGTGAGGATCCCGTCAGGATCGATCTGGCCGCCGGTGCGCGGGCGTTCACTCGTGGCGTGCTCGATATCATCTACGTCCTGGCGATCCTCGCGCTGACCGCTCTCGTGACCCTGGTGGCCACGGGGATCGAGAGGCTGTGATCGCCTTGACCGTCGTCGCCGCCGTGCTGGCGGTCGCCGCGATCGGGTACGTCGTGGCCGCGCTCGTGCGACCGGAGAAGTTCTGATGGTGCCCACCGGGACCGAGTGGACGCTGTTCGCCGCCCAACTGCTGACGCTCGCCGTCGTGCTCGGGCTCGTACAGGTGCCGCTCGGCGATCACATCGCGCGCGTCTTCACCACGACGAAGCACTGGCGCGCCGAGCGCGGCTTCTACCGGATCATCGGCGCCGACGGCGACGCCGAGCAGAGCTGGAGCGTCTATCTGCGCTCGGTGCTGGTGTTCTCGCTCGTCGGCATCCTGCTCGTCTACGTGTTCCAACGCCTGCAGACCTGGCTGCCGTGGTCGCTCGGCCTCGGCCGTCCCGGCGAGGCGCTGTCGTTCAACACGGCGGTCTCGTTCGTGACGAACACGAACTGGCAGTCGTACTCCCCCGACACGACGCTCGGCTACACCGTGCAGCTCGTCGCCCTCGCGGTGCAGAACTTCCTCTCCGCCGCCGTCGGCATCGCCGTCGCCGTAGCGCTCGTGCGCGGGTTCTCGTACCGACGCACGAGCACGATCGGCAACTTCTGGGTCGACCTCACGCGCGGCACGCTCCGGATCCTGCTGCCGCTCTCGATCGTCGCAGCGATCGTGCTCATGGCCGGCGGCGTGATCCAGAATCTCGGTGGCTTCCAGCACATCACGACCGTCACCGGCGCCACCGCCACGATCCCGGGCGGTCCGGTCGCCTCGCAGGAGGCGATCAAGGAGCTCGGCACCAACGGCGGCGGGTTCTACAACGCGAACTCGGCCCACCCGTTCGAGAACCCGAGCGCCGCGACGAACCTGTTCGAGATCTTCCTGCTGCTGCTGATCCCGTTCTCCCTGCCCCGCGCCTTCGGCCGGATGGTCGGCGATCAGCGGCAGGGCTGGGCGATCCTGGCCACGATGGGGGTCTTCTGGCTCGTCTCGAACGTGCTGCTGTTCTGGGCGGAGATCAGCGCCTCCGGCACGGCTCCGCAGCTCGCAGGCGGCGCGATGGAGGGCAAGGAGGACCGGTTCGGGATCGCGGCCTCGACGATCTTCACCTCGTCGACGACGCTGACCTCGACCGGCGCCGTGAACTCGATGCACGACAGCTACACCGCTCTCGGGGGTGCCGTGACGCTGTCGGACATGATGCTCGGGGAGGTCGCGCCGGGCGGCGTGGGCGCGGGGCTCTACGGCATCCTGGTGCTCGCCATCATCGCGGTGTTCGTCGCCGGCCTCATGGTCGGGCGCACCCCCGAGTACCTGGGCAAGAAGATCGGGCCGCGCCAGATGAAGCTCGCGAGCCTCTACATCCTGACGACACCGACTCTGGTGCTGCTGGGAACGGGGCTGAGCTTCGCGATCCCGGCCGTCAAGACGGACCTCGTGACGACCTCGATCGGGAACCCCGGCACGCACGGGTTCAGCGAGGTGCTCTACGCGTTCACCTCGGCCGCGAACAACAACGGTTCCGCGTTCGCGGGCATCACGGCGAACACCTCGTGGCTGAACTCGGCGCTCGGCGTGGTCATGTTCCTCGGGCGGTTCGTGCCGATCGTCTTCGTGCTGGCCCTCGCCGGCTCGCTCGCCCAGCAGGACAGGGTGCCGGTCACCGCGGGCACCCTGCCCACGCACCGGCCGCTCTTCATCGGGATGCTCATCGGTACCACGCTGCTCGTCACCGCCCTCACCTACTTCCCCGTGCTCGCGCTCGGGCCCCTCGCAGAAGGACTGAAGTAAGCCATGACCGTCGTCACCGAGACCTCCGCCGCCGCGTCGTCGCCGTCTCCGAAGGGCCGCGGAAGCGCGCTCTCGTGGGGTCAGTTCGTGCAGGCGCTGCCCGGCGCGTTCCGCAAGCTCGACCCGCGGCTCATGTGGCGCAATCCGGTGATGTTCGTCGTCGAGGTCGGCGCCCTGCTCAGCACCGCCTATGCGATCGCCGAGCCGTTCCTGCACGCGCCGGTGTCGAGTGCCCGGCCCCTGCCGCCGACCTTCAGCGCCGCGATCGCCGTCTGGCTGTGGATCACGGTCCTGTTCGCCAACCTGGCCGAGTCGATAGCGGAGGGGCGCGGCAAGGCCCAGGCCCGGTCGCTGCGCGCGACGCGCACCTCGACGCTCGCCCACCGCGTCCCGCGCTACGACGGGGCCGATCCGGATGCCATGGCCGACGAGACGACGGACGTCGCCTCGTCGGACCTCCGGCTCGGCGACGTCGTGATCGTCACCGCCGGCGAGGTGATCCCCGGTGACGGCGACATCGTCGCCGGCATCGCGAGCGTCGACGAGTCGGCGATCACCGGCGAGTCCGCTCCGGTCGTGCGCGAGCACGGCGGCGACCGAAGCGCGGTCACCGGCGGCACCCGGGTGCTTTCCGACCGCATCGTGGTGCGGATCACGTCCAAGCCCGGCGAGACCTTCGTCGACCGCATGATCAGGCTCGTCGAAGGCGCCGCGCGGCAGAAGACGCCCAACGAGATCGCGCTCAACATCTTGCTCGCGAGCCTCACGATCGTGTTCCTCATCGTCGTGCTCGTGCTGAATCCGATGGCCGATTACCTGCACGGCGCGACCACCATCGTGGTGCTCATCGCCCTGCTCGTCTGCCTCATCCCGACCACGATCGGCGCCCTGCTGAGCGCCATCGGCATCGCCGGCATGGACCGGCTCGTCCAGCACAACGTGCTCGCCATGTCGGGTCGCGCGGTGGAGGCGGCCGGCGACGTGACCACCCTGCTGCTCGACAAGACCGGCACGATCACCTACGGCAACCGGCGAGCGACCGAGTTCGTGGTACTGCCCGGCATCTCGCAGGCCGTGCTCACCGAAGCAGCCCTGATGTCGTCGCTCGCCGACCCGACGCCGGAGGGCAGCTCCATCGTCGACCTGGCCGGCGGTCACGTGCCGGTTCCCGAGGGCGCCACGATCGTCCCGTTCACCGCCCAGACCCGGATGTCGGGCCTCGACCTCGCGGACGGCTCGGAGGTGCGCAAGGGTGCCGGGTCGAGCATCGCCGCGTGGATCGGCGGCGAATCGGCACCCGGTCTGCAGGACATCGTCGACAAGATCGCGCAGTCCGGTGGCACGCCGCTGGTCGTAGCCACCAAGGACGCCGCAGGCGCGGGCCGCGTGCTCGGGGCGGTCCATCTCAAGGACGTCGTGAAGACGGGGCTGCGCGAGCGCTTCTCCGAGCTGCGCGCCATGGGCATCCGCACGGTCATGATCACGGGCGACAACCCCCTGACCGCCCGGGCGATCGCCGCCGAGGCCGGCGTCGACGACTACCTCGCCGAGGCGACCCCGGAGGACAAGCTCGAGCTGATCAAGAAGGAGCAGGCCGGCGGCAACCTCGTCGCGATGACCGGCGACGGCACGAACGACGCGCCGGCGCTCGCGCAGTCGGACGTCGGGGTGGCCATGAACACCGGCACCTCGGCCGCGAAGGAGGCGGGCAACATGGTCGACCTCGACTCCGACCCGACGAAGCTGATCAACATTGTGCGGATCGGCAAGCAGCTGCTCATCACCCGCGGCTCGCTCACCACCTTCTCGATCGCCAACGACGTGGCCAAGTACTTCGCGATCATCCCGGCGATGTTCGCCGTCGTGTTCCCGGGCCTCGCCGTGCTGAACGTCATGCACCTGCACTCGCCGGCGTCCGCCGTGCTGAGCGCGATCGTCTTCAACGCCCTCGTGATCGTCTTCCTGATCCCGCTTGCGCTCCGGGGGGTGGGATACCGGCCGCGCCCGGCCGCATCGATCCTCGGCCGCAACCTGGCGATCTACGGTCTCGGCGGCCTCGTCGCCCCGTTCATCGGCATCAAGCTCATCGACCTCGTCGTCACCCTCATCCCCGGCTTCTGAGCCGTTTGGCGTCCGAAAGGAGCATCATGAAGCTCACGCGCCAGGCGTGGACCGCCCTCCGCGCCATGATCGTGCTGACGATCGTCCTGGGCATCCTGTACCCGGCCGTCATCTGGGTCGTGGGGCTGGCCATGCCGAGCCAGTCGAACGGATCGCTGCTGCGCGACTCCTCCGGCGCCGTCGTCGGCTCCTCGCTCATCGGGCAGTCGTACACCGACAAGGAGGGCCGACCGCTGCCGCAGTGGTTCCAGTCGCGCCCATCCGCCGCCGGCACCGGATACGACGCGAGCGCTTCCTCGGGCTCCAACTACGGCCCCGAGAACAAGGAGCTGATCGCGGCGATCCGGGCGCGTCAGGCCGGTATCGCGAAGCTCGACGGTGTCTCCACAGCGCGGATCCCGGCCGATGCGGTCACCGCATCCGCCTCGGGGCTCGACCCCGACATCAGCGAGGCGTACGCGCTCCTGCAGGTCGGCCGGGTCGCCGCCGCGCGCCAGCTCGACACGCCGACCGTGCGCGCACTCGTCGAGAAGCACGTCGCGGGCCGCGAGCTCGGCGACCTCGGCGAGCCGGTCGTGAACGTCGTGGAGCTCAACCTCGCACTCTCCCAGCTCCACTAGCGGCAGACTGCGTTCATGAGGCAGGGCCGGCTGCGGGTCATGCTCGGCGCCGCCCCCGGCGTCGGCAAGACCTACACGATGCTCGAGGACGGCGCCCGCCTGCGCCACGAGGGACGGGACGTGGTCGTCGCGGTCGTCGAGACCCATGGGCGGGCCGCCACATCCGCCCTGATCGACGGGCTCGAAGTGATCCCGCGCCGCACGGTCGAGCACCGCGGAGTCGTGCTCGACGAGATGGACCTCGACGCCGTGCTCGCCCGGCATCCGGACCTGGCCCTCGTCGACGAGCTCGCCCACACCAACGCCCCCGGATCACGGCACGCCAAGCGCTGGGAGGACGTCGCGACCCTGCTCGACGCGGGCATCGACGTCATCTCGACGGTCAACATCCAGCACATCGAGTCGCTCAACGACGTGGTGCAGCAGATCACCGGGGTGCCGCAGCGCGAGACGATACCGGATGCAGTGCTGCGCGACGCCGACCAGGTCGAGCTCGTCGACGTCGCTCCGCAGGCGCTCCGCGACCGGCTGGCCCAGGGAGTCGTCTATCCCGCGGCGCGCGTCGACGCGGCCCTCAGCAACTACTTCCGGCTCGGCAACCTCACCGCCCTGCGCGAACTGGCGCTCCTGTGGCTCGCGGACGAGGTCGACAGCGCCCTGCGTGCCTACCGCGAGGAGCACGGCATCTCGGCGCCGTGGGAGGCCCGTGAGCGGATCGTCGTGGCCCTCACGGGCGGCCCGGAGGGCGACACGCTCCTGCGTCGCGGGGCGCGCATCGCGCAGCGTTCGGGCGGCGGCCAGCTGTACGCGGTGCACGTGACCAGCCCCGACGGGCTCACCCGCCCCGGGGCCGGCATCCTTGCCGCCCAGCGGAGCCTGGTCGAGACGCTCGGCGGCACGTTCCGCCAGCTGGTCGCGGAGCAGGTGCCGCAGGCGCTGGTCGAGTTCGCCCGGAGCGTCAACGCGACCCAGCTCGTCATCGGCGTCAGCCGGCGCGGGCGGCTGCGCGCGTTGCTCGGCGGCGCCGGCACCTCGCAGGGCGTCATCCGGCTCGCGGGCGACATCGACGTGCACATCGTGTCGCACTCCCAGGCCGGCGGGCTCGGGCTCCCGAAGCTCACCGGCGCGCTCTCGGTGCGACGGCGGATCGCGGGCGTCGCCGTCGCCGTGCTCGGCATGCCGCTCCTCACCCTGCTGCTCTCGCTCGCGCGATCACGCGAGACGCTGCCGATCGACGTGCTGTCGTTCCAGTTGCTCGTGGTCGTGGTGGCGGTGGTGGGCGGGATCTGGCCGGCGCTGTTGGCGGCGGTGATCGCCGGGTTCTTCCTCGACTTCTTCTTCCTGCCGCCGCTGTACGTGATCCGGATCCAGGACCCGCTGCATGCGCTCGCTCTCGTGATCTTCGTCGCAGTGGCGGGTCTCGTCAGCATCGTGGTCGATCAGGCGGCGCGCCGGGCGACGGTGGCCGCACGGGCCTCGGCCGAGGCGGAGGTGCTCGTCGCCGTGGCCGGGAGCGTCATCCGGGGCGGTGACGCGCTGCACGCGCTCGTGGGGCGGCTGCGAGAGGCATTCGCGCTCGCGAGCGTTCAGCTGCGCCAGGGCGCCCCCGGGGAGGAGCAGGAGATCGTCGCGGCCGCGGCCGACCCGTCGATCGCGCGGGACGCCGACCAGGAGTCGGCTCTGCCGCTCGGCGAGCACGCCGAGCTCGTGCTCCGCGGCCGTGTGCTCGATTCGTCCGATCGCCGCGTCCTCGGAGCGTTCGCCTCGCAACTGGAGGCCGCTCTGGTGCAGCGTCGGCTGACGGCCGCGGCCGAGGAGGCGCGCCCGATCGCCGAGGCCGACCGCCTCCGGAGCGCACTGCTCGCCGCGGTCGGTCACGATCTGCGCCGCCCGCTCGCGGCGGCCACGGCCGCGGTCACATCGCTGCGGTCCTCGGACGTGCGGCTCAGCCGGCACGACAAGGGCGAGCTGCTGGCGACCGCTGACGAGAGCCTGCGCTCGCTCGGCGCTCTGGTCACCGATCTGCTCGACGTCAGCCGCCTCCAGGCCGGCGTGCTCGGAGTCACGACGCAAGCGGTAGCGCTCGACGACGTCGTCGGCGGCGCGCTCGACGAGCTGGGACTCGCGCCCGGCGACGTGGCGCTGGAGCTCTCCCGCGTCGCCCCCGTGCGGGCCGACCCCGTGCTGCTGCAGCGCGCGGTCGTCAACCTGCTCACCAACGCGCTGCGCTACGCCCCCGCCGCAACCGCGCCGGTCATCGCGACGAGCGAGCTCGGCGACCGCGTGCAGCTGCGGGTCATCGACGCGGGTCCCGGGATCCCGGAGCATCGGCGCGAGGATGTCTTCGTACCCTTTCAGCGCGTCGGCGACACCGACAACACCGCCGGCATCGGGCTCGGCCTCGCCCTGTCGAAGGGGTTCGTGGAGGCGATGGGCGGCACCCTCGAGGCGGAGGACACGCCCGGCGGCGGCCTGACGATGGTGGTCGAGCTCGGGGCGGCCGCGTGAGGATCCTGATCGCGGACGACGACCCGCAGATCCTGCGGGCGCTGCGCATCACGCTCACCGCGCGCGGCTACGAGGTCACCGTTGCCGCCGACGGCCGCACCGCGCTCGACGCCGCGACTCGTACGCATCCGGACATCGTCGTGCTCGACCTGGGAATGCCCGGCCTGACCGGGGTGCAGGTCATCGAGGCGCTGCGCGGATGGACCCAGGTGCCGATCCTCGTGGTCTCCGGCAGGAGCGACTCGTGGGACAAGGTCGAGGCCCTCGACGCGGGTGCCGACGACTACGTGACCAAGCCGTTCGCGGCCGATGAGCTGCTGGCCCGGATCCGCGCGCTCGGCCGGCGCGCGCCCACCGCTCCGGAGGCTCCCGTCGTCGCATTCGGAGACGTGGTCGTCGACCTCGCTGCGCGGGCGGTGACCCGTGCGGGCTCGACCGTGCGCCTCACCCCGACCGAATGGCGGCTTCTCGAGGTGCTGCTGCGGCATCCGGGGCGCCTCGTGACACGCGAGACACTGCTCACCGAAGTGTGGGGACCGCAGTACACCACCGACACCGGATATCTGCGCCTGTACCTCTCCCAGCTGCGCAAGAAGCTCGAACCGGAGCCCGGTTCACCCAGGTATCTGCTCACCGAAGCGGGGATGGGATACCGCTTCGCGCCCGAGGCGCCCGCGGCCGGGTGATGTTTCGGTTCGGTGAACATTCCCGCTGAGACCCGTTTTGGCCACGTAGGGTGCGCTACTCTTCTGGCTCAACAGTTCCGGAACCGTCGGGACAGCAATAGAAAGCAGTACGAATGCCCACTGGAACCGTCAAATGGTTCAATGCCGAAAAGGGATTCGGCTTCATCACCCCCGACGACGGATCGCAGGATCTGTTCGCGCACTACTCCGCCATCCAGACGTCGGGCTACCGCAGCCTCGATGAGGGACAGCGGGTCGAGTTCGAGGTCACGCAGGGCCAGAAGGGCCCGCAGGCCTCGAACATCAACGCGGTCTGAGACCCGAACCACACGACGCGTCGTCCCGTCAGGGGCGGCGCGTCGTTGTTTACCCGGGCGTTCACCCTCAGATGTGGACGCCGTTCACATCCCCGGCTACGGTGTCGGCATGAGCGCGATCCTCAACCCCTACATCAACCTCCACGGCCAGGCACGGCAGGCGCTGGAGTTCTACCACGCCGCCCTCGGCGGCACGGTCAACATCATGTCCTTCGAGCAGGGCGGCATGGGCGACCAGGTGCAGGCCGATGAGAAGGACCTCGTCATGCACGGCCAGGTCGACGGCGATCACGGCTTCACCCTCATGGTGTCGGACACCCCGGCCCACATGGACAGCGGTCGGAGCCTCGGCGGCTTCTCCGTCTCCCTCAGCGGTGACGACGAGGCACTGCTCACCGAGCTCTGGGACAAGCTCTCGGCGGGCGGCACGGTCAACCAGCCGCTCGAGAAGGCGCCGTGGGGCGACTCGTTCGGCATGTTCACCGACGCCTTCGGCGTCGACTGGATGGTCAACATCTCGGGCGCCTCGGCCTAGCGGCGAGGAACGGGCCGGCCGATACGCCGGGTTCTGTCCGGGCGGGGCCTCGCGGCTCCGTCCGGGACGGCCATCTCTCTCGGGGATGCGTTGCCGCAGCCCTCCAGCGGTCCACCCGACACCTCGGCGAGCAGCTTCATCGGTGCCTGTCTGACCTTGCTCCGGACGAGGTTTACCCAGCGAGCCCTGTCACCAGGGCTCCTGGTGGTCTCTTACACCACCGTTTCACCCTTACCGGCCGACCGGTGTCCGAAGACGCCAGTCGGCAGGCGGTCTGCTCTCTGTTGCACTTTCTCGCGGATCACTCCGGGTGGGTGTTACCCACCGCCCTGCTCTGTGGAGCCCGGACGTTCCTCGGCATCCCTCGCGGGATGACGCGACCGTCTGGCCGGCCCGTTCGGCGTCGAGCCTAGCGCCTAGCGCTCGAACGACATCCGCTTGTCCATCGCTTCGTTCGCGAGCCGGTCGGCACGCGAGTTCTCGAGCCGCGGGATCCACTCGAAGCTGACCTGGGTGCCGGCCAGGATGCCGTGCGCCTCGCGGGCGAGCTCGGCCATGCCCGGGTGCTTGATCCTCCAGCGACCCGACATCTGCTCGACGACGAGCTTGGAGTCCATCCGGACGTGCAGCTCGGCGTGCGGGTCGATCTGCAGCGCCTTCGTGACCCCCGCGATCATGCCCTTGTACTCCGCGACGTTGTTGCTCGCGATGCCCACGTACAACCCGATCTCGGCCAGGATCTCGCCCGACTCCGGATCGATGACGAGCGTTCCGGAGCCGGCCTGGCCCGGGTTGCCGCGTGATCCGCCGTCGGCCTCGACGATGAGGCGGCGGGCTCCGCCATCGGCCACGGGCGTCACAGGCCCGACTCCGCGGTCCGCACCAGGATCGCGCCGGACTCCTCCTCGACGATCACGTCGTCGGGGGCCGCGGCCCGCACCTTGCTCAGGTCGGAGCCGCCCAGCAGGACTCCGGTCGCCGACGACATGCCCCGCTCCAGGTGCGAGGCGCCGACCCCGTATCGGGCGCGCTGCTTCTCGTAGAGCGCGAGCAGCTCGGCGGGCACCCGCGCGGCGACGACCCCGCGGTCATCCTCGGTCTGCCGCCGCTCGGCCGCGATCGCGTCGGTCGCGGCATCGCGTGCGGCCTGCGCCTCGGCGACCGAGACATCCAGGGCCGCGAGCGCCGCACGGGATGCCTCCAGCTCTGCCGAGCGGTCCTCGACGGTCTGCATGACCTCGAGCTCGATGTCCTCGAGGTCGCTGCGGCGCTTGGCGAGGGCCGCGAGCTCCTGCTCGAGCGCCTGGATGTCCTTCTGCGACGAGGTCGCCTGCAACCGCTCCTGGTCGCGGGCGATGCGCGCCTCGACGACGGCGACATCCGACTCGGTGCGGGTCAGCTCCGCCTTCGCGTCCTCCCAGGCGCCCGTGTGGTCGCGCACGACCGCGTGCAGGTCGTCGCGGCGCATCGTGAGTTCGTCGACGGCCGCCGCCTCGGGCAGGGTCGCGGCCCGGTGCGTCAGCTGGCCCAGCCTCGTGTCGAGCGCCTGGAGCTCCAGGAGCAGCGCCTGGTGCTCGGGTGCGGCCTTCAGCGGCATTCGATCCCTCTCATACGATCGCGAACTCCCACGGGTCGGTGCGCAGCTCGCTGACGTCGATCGCGACGCCGGGCAGTTCTGCACGCAGCTGCTCGGCGGCGACCTCGAGCCAGAGCCACTCGCTGGCCCAATGCGAGACGTCGACCAGCGCCGGTCCCCGGCCGAGCCGAGCGGCCTCGGCCGCCTCGGAGGCCGGATGATGCCGCAGGTCGCTCGTCACGTAGACGTCGGCGGCGAGCACGGCCGGATGCTGCAGCAGCGAGTCGCCCGCACCGGCGCACAGCGCAACCGTGCGCACCTCGCGCTCGTACTCCCCCGCCACCCGGATGCCCTGCGCCGTCGCCGGCAGCACGTCGGCGATCGCACGCGCGAGCCGCCCGAGCGTCGTGGGCCGGGCGAGTTCGCCGACGCGACCGAGCCCCGTGGTGCCGTCGGGCGCCGGCTCGATCGGTCGCAGAGCGCCGAGGCCGAGCCGCTCGGCGAAGACGGCCGACGTGCCGCGTGCCACGACGTCGGCGTTCGTGTGCGCCGCGAGCAGGGCGCATCCGCCGCGGATCAACCGCGCGACGACGGCCCCCTTGGAGCGGTCCTCGGCGACGCTCGTCACCCCGCGCAGCAGCAGCGGGTGGTGCGTCAGCAGCAGCTGGGCGCCCTCGGCGACGGCCTCGTCGACCGTGTCGAGCACGGCGTCGACCGCGAGGCGCACCCGGGAGACCTCGGCGGCCGGGTCGCCCGCGACGAGGCCCACGGCATCCCACGACTCGGCGCCCGATCGCGGCCACAGGCGCTCGACGACCAGCTGGACGTCGGCGAGCGTGGGCGGCATCCCCTCAGTCTAGGTTCGGGCGATCGCCACGCCGTCGTCCATCGCGGCCTCCTGGCGACGGATCGTCGGCACCGCGGAGACCAGGGGCAGCAGGATGCCGAGCACGAGCGCCAGCAGCACGCCGAGATCGACGCCTGCGAGCGGCTCCGACGCCCCGACCCCGAGCAGGCGCCAGCCGAAGCCCTCCCAGCCGAGCCAGGTCGCGCCGCCGCTCACGAAGCCGTACCCGACGACGGCGATGACGATCAGTCCGATGAAGTTGACCCAGCGCACGCGCGGGTAGATCCCGCCGCTGGCGAGGAGTGACGGCGTGTGGAACCCGCGGTTGCGGATCATGATCTCGGCCGCGAAGATCCCGGCCCAGCCCGCGACGGGCACGGCGAGCGTGACCGCGAGATCGTGCACGACCGTGCGGGTGTCCGCTCCGAGCAGCACGAGCCCGGCGGCCGTCGCGAAGGCCAGCAGCGCGGCCACCACCACACCCACGACCCGCGGCACCTGCGGAGTGAGGTTCTGCAGCGCGAAGCCGCCCGAGTACAGCGTGAGGACCGAGCCGGACAGCAGTCCGACGGCGGCGGCGACGAACAGCGGGGCCGCGTACCACGACGGCAGGAGCCCCGCGATGCTCGACAGGGGGTGCGCGGCGAATGCGGTGGCGAGAGCGGGGTTCGAGGCGGCGAGCAACGCGCCCCAGACGATGAGCAGGAACGGCGGGATGGTCGCCCCGAACGTCGCCCACAGCATCGACGACGCGCCCGACGCGCTCGCGCGTTGGTACCGGGCGAGGTCCGACCCCGAGAAGGCCCAGACCAGTCCGACGAACGCGAACACGAGCACGGCCCCGCCGATGATCAGCAGCCACGGGCCGTCCTGACGCGTCAGCGCCACGTCGAGATGCACCTTCGGCAGCGTGACCGCCGCGGCGCCGACGATCAGCAGTCCGGTGAGGATGCTCAGGATCAATTGCACGCGCGCCAGGAGCCCGTAGCCGATCGCCGCGACGAGCGCCGTGAGCAGCAGACCGACGGCGGCGCCGATGAGCGCCCAGCGGGTCGCGCCGAGGCCCGCGTCGGCGTCGGCCGGCACGAGGGTGCGTCCGAGGGCGTCGCCGAGCATCCACAGCAGCACGCCGCCCCAGAACACGCGCACGAGGATCGCCAGGATCGTCGGCAGCAGGTTCCCGTCGGTCCCGAAGGCGGAACGCGACACCACGAGCGTCGGCTGCGAGCTCCGCTTGCCCGCGAGCGTCGTGAATCCGAGCGGGATGAACGAGAGCGCGATCCCGACCACCGTCGCGACGATCGCCTGCCGCAGACTCATCCCGGTGCCGAGCATGACGGCCCCCAGCGCCACGCTGACGAGCGACGCGTTCGCCGCGAACCAGAGCCAGAACAGGCGAGCGGCGCGACCGGCGCGCTGCTCGCGCGGGGTCGGCTCGATCCCCGCGGTCTCCACGGCGAGTGCGCGCGGGAGGCGGGGTTCGCGCTCCTCCGTGGCGCCCGCGGCCACGCCGGCGGTCGTCGGCGCGGCGGTCGGCGGCGGGCTGGGAGCGGGCGGCGATCCGGCCGCCATCGCGACACCCTCGACCGGGAGCGGGATCACGGGCGACGGGCCGACCCGGTCGGCGGGATCGATGACGTCGTCGTCATCGTCGACGTCGCCGGCCGCCGGAGCTCGAGGGGTGGGGGCTTCGGTGGTGGTCGGTTCGGCTGCAGGCGCCCAGGCCGGCGTCGGCGTGAGGGGCTCGGGCGCGACCGCCGCGGGCGTCGTGGGCTCGGGCACCATCGCCAGCAGGTGATCCCACCCGGGGGATGCGGCGGCCGGCTCCGCCGCCTCGGGCAGCAACGTCTCGGGTGCGGGTGCGGGTGCGGGATCCGGGTCGAGCGCGACCGGGGCGGCTGCATCGGCGGAACCGGACTCCGGCGGTTCGGCGGGAGACGGGGTGCCGTCCTCCGCATAGCCGGGCGGCGGCGGCAGCTCGGCACGGAAGGCGATGTCGGGCAGGTCGGTCGGGGGCGGCAGCAGGCGAGCCACCGGCTCCGGGCTCGCGGGCGGGGCCGGCGGCTCCACGAGCGGTGGCGGTGTGTAGAGGGGCGGGGGCGCGGCCGACAACGGGTCGCGATCCGGTTCGGAGGACGGCGGGGACTCGGGCGAGGTGCCGAGCGCGGGCTCGACCACGGGCGCGTGTGCCGCCTCCGACTCGGACTCGGCCGTCACCGGCTCCGGCTCCGGCGCCGGCTCCGTGGAGAGCAGCGGGTCCGGGCCGGGGGGCTCGGGCGAGACGGGGGGCGCGCCCGGGAAGAACGACGGCACCGGCGCGACGATCTCGGTCTCGCCGGTCGCGCCGCGGCGACGCAGCTCCTCCTCCAGTCGCTGCATGGCGTCGAGGGTGGGCGCTGCCTCGAGTTCGCGCGCGAATTGCTCGTCGTCCGCGGGCTCCGGGTCGGTGAAGGGGTCGACCGCGATGTGGTCGGGCTCCGGCTCCGCGTGGCGGGCCGGTTCCGGTTCGGGCTCCGGCTGCACGGCGGGCTCCGGCTGCGCGGCTTCCGGTTGCACGGCCGGCTGCGGCGGTGACGCAGGCTCCGGCGGTGGGGCGGACTCGGGCGCGAGCATCGGCAGCGAGATCGGCGATGTGTACAGCCGCACCTCCTCCTCCATCGCCGCGGCGAGCGCGTCGTCGTCCCAGACCGGGGGCGGAGTCCCCTCCGGCGGCGGCGAGAAGGTCGAACGGCGCTGGCCCGAGGGCACGTAGGCCTCGGGATGCTCCTGTCCGGGGGGAACGGACGGGACGTCGCTCATGCCCGGATTCTAAATGTCGGCCCCGTCCAGACCGACGCGACGGGCCGACGAGATCGCAGGACTCCCCGGGGAGTCGCGCTCGAGACCAACGGCCAGCTCCCCCACGACGCCGTCCGCATCGGCGATCGAGACCACCGCGCCGCCGGGCGCGGGAGCCAACCGGATCGTCACCCGCGGTCCCGGCATCCGCTCGATCCGCTCGGCGCACCACCGTGCGACCGCCGCCGCCTGCTGGGTGCCGAGAGCCGCGTCGCCGAGATCGTCGAGCAGGAGCGCATCGATCTCGCGATCGCGCGCCCGGGCGAGGGCGGAGACGAGCGGCTCCAGCGCGAGCCCGCGCCCCCGGATGCGATCACGCAGCGCGGCCTCCAGCGACAGCGCCGCACGCCGGTCCACCGCCTCCCCGCGCGCGATGCGCAGCAGCAGCGGGCCGGCGAGCGCTCGGACGTCGGCGAGTTCTGCGGCCCGGTGGGCGTCGCCCGCCCGCCGCGCCGCCTCGACGCTCGCCCGCGCTCGTTCGGCGTCCTCCTGCGCGAAGATCTGCCGGACGGTGCGCTGCAGGCCGATGGCGAAGATCGTCCCCGCTGCGAGCGACACGGCCTGGCCGTAGGTGAGCTGCAGACCGAGCCACGGCTCCCCCGTCTGCACGACGCTCCACACCGTCACGACCGCGACGATCGCCGCGAGCAGGATCCACGCCTCGACGATGCGCCCGCGCAGCTCGATCACGAAGAGCAGGAAGTTGACGGCGGCGAGCTGCCAGGTCACGAGCGACTCGTACCCGAGCCGCGTCGGCAGGTCGAGCACCATCGCGACCACACCCGCGAGGCAGAGGGCGGCGATCGCGACGAGCCGTCCCCAGGGCAGCGGTGTCGGCGAGGGGCTCGCGACGAGGAGGGCCGCGGCCACGACCAGCCCGAGGGATGCCGCCGTCACGGGCAGGCCGACTCGCGGAACCCCCACGACGACCGCGATGAGCGTGAAGACGGCGACATACAGGGCGAACAGCGCCCAGGCCCACCGCCCGACGATGCCCAGGAACCGGCCGACGTCGCGCTGCGGGGCCGTCACCGCCGCCTCCACTCGAGCACGACCGTGGTTCCGCGTCCCGGACGGGAGACGACCTCGGCACGGCCGCCCGCCAGCGCCATCCGGCGGATCATGCCCTCTCGGATGCCGAGCCGCGTGGGGTCCACGGCGGCCGCATCGAAGCCGACACCGTCGTCGAGCACGACGACGCGCACGCGGCGATCGCTCACGTCGGCGGTGACCTGGCGCAGCACGCGGCCTCGCTCCCCGCCGTGGCGCAGGCTGTTGCGCACGGCCTCGGACATCGCCTCGGCGATCGCCATGCCGACGGCGGTCGGGATGCGGCCCTCCTCGCCCGCCCGGTAGTCGAACCGGATCTGGGCCTCGAGGTCGGTCGTGATGCCCTGCAGGCGCCACGCGAGCTCGCGGGGGGTCGGGTCGTCGGCCGGCTGCGCCGACGCGGCGAGCTCGTCGATCGCGACGAGCGCCTTCGCGGCCTCCCGAGCGGCCCGGGCGTCATCGTCCTTGGTCCCGCGTCCGAACGCGAGCAGGGCGACGATCACCGTGTCGTGGATCAGGCCCTCCACCCGTCGACGCTGGGCGCGCCGTGCATCCGCCGCCGCCGCCGCACTGGCATCCGAGATCGCGGAGAGCGAGGCGAGGTCCAGCAGCCGGCCCGCCCGGCGTGTCGCGATGGCGATCGCCATCACGAGGGCCGCATAGAACAGCGACTGACACAGGTGCAACAGCGTGTCGAGTCGCACCGCGGGCACGACGACGACGAGCGCTTCGGCGCCGAACGCGCCGAGCAGCGCCACGAGATAGGCCACGGCCGCCGGCACCGGCAGTCCCGCGCCCGCCGCCGCGGCACCGATGACCAGCAGATCGGCGGGCCAGGGCTCCTGTCCGATTCCCCCGCCGGGCACGGCGACGAGCGCCAGCAGCGCGACCGCCAGCATCGCGGCGGCCAGCACCCGGAAGGCGACCACCGTCGCGCGGGGTGTGCCGACCAGGCCGACGACGGCGACCGCGATCCCGGCGCCGACCACGCCCGTGGTGGCCGTGAGAGACCACCACGGCGCGAAGACGCGGGCCTGCCCGATCACGAGTGACAGATCGAACACGAACAGGATGAGGCCGCCGAGCCCGAGCGACACCGCGACGAGGCGGGTGACCCGCAGCGAGGCGATGGACTGCCCGGCCGTCGCCGTCATCGGTCGGCGTCGGGGGCGGGCAGGATGCCGTCCTCGACCGCGCGCTTGTACAGGTCGACCTTCGTGTAGGCGGGACGCCCCGCGCGCACGTACTTGGCGCGCACCCGGCGCACGTAGTCGTCCACCGTGGACACCGTGATCCCCATCTGCGCGCCGACGGCCGCCGCTTTGAGACCGCGGGCGAACAGGCTGAGCGCCGTCTGCTCCTGTGGGCTCAGCCCGGCGTCCGCGAGCTGGGGGTCGCCGTCGATGGCCGCCGCCCAGTCGGCCGACATGCTCTCCTCCCCCGCGGCGACCCGCCGGATCGCCTCGACGAGCGCGGGCAGCGGCTCCGACTTGCGCAGCAACCCGGCGATCGGCGACTTGGAGACCGACCGCACCAGGTAGGGGCTCTCCCCCGACGTGAAGACCAGGATGCGTGCCCCGATCGCGTCGAGCCGCTCGACGTTCGCGACCGGTGACGATCCGTCCGCGAGCCGCAGGTCGAGGATCGCGAGCTCGAACGCGGGATGCAGAGCGAGCAGCTCGTCGACCGTGGGGGCCGAGCCGAGGAACTCGAGGCCCTCGATCTGCGCAACGGCAGAGCGCACCGCGACGGCGACCATCTCGTGATCGTCGATCAGGACCACGCGCGCCACGGGGTCACCTTAGTCAGCGCCGGGGTCGCGCACCGGCAGGACCATGCCCCGGATTCCCGGGGCATGACGCGGCGCACGGTTGCGGCCACACTCGGAGAATGCCCGACGTGCACCCGGATGCCAGCACCGAGCCCAGCTCCGCCCTGCGTATCGCGCGCCCCTGTCTCACGCCCGAGTGCGGCGCGGTCTTCTACGTGGCGACGATCCTCGACGCGGCGCACTGCCCGGTCTGCACCCCGTCGCGGGAGCGGTACGAGCTGTCGGCCTAGGCGGGACCCCGCGGGCGGTCCCGCGCAGTTGAGTAGTTAGTAACTAGTAACATAGAGCGCGTGAACGAGCGTATGCGCGGACCTGAGAGGCGAACTCAGGTGCTGGAGATCGCGGCGCGGGAGTTCGCGGATCACGGGCTGCACGGCGCCTCCACGCAGGCGATCGCTCGCGAGGCCGGCATCACCCAGACCTACGTCTTCCGCATGTTCGGGACCAAGAAGGCCCTCTTCCTCGAACTCGTCGGGAGCGCATTCGACCGGTTCAGCGACGGCATGCTCCATGCCGCGGACGAGGCAGACGGCGTCGACGCCCTGATGCTGATGGGCAGGCAGTATTTCGACCTGCTTGCCGATCGGACCAGCCTCCTCTTGCAGTTGCAGGGGTTCGCCGCGTGCGGCGACACCGAGGTCCGTGACCTGGTCCGGGCGCGCGTCGCCCGCTTGTGGCACGCCGTCGCCGATACCACCGGCCTCGACCCGGTGACCGTCAAATCGTTCCTCGCCTTCGGCATGCTGCTCAACGCCGGCGCCGCCCTCGACGTCGGGGAGCTGGATCAACCGTGGGCCGACGGCATCCGGACTCGCATCCAGCCCGGCCTGTTCGAGCACATCACGGCGCAAACGAACCGATGAGCCCGGCGGCACCCGGTCCCCTCGCCCCGCGCGGACTCGGCCGCACCGTCGTCACGGTCGCGTTCCTGGGCTCGGTGATCGGGGGCGTCGGCGCCCCGCTCATCACCTCGGTGGCCCTCGACCTCGACGTGCCGTTGGACGGCGCCCAATGGACGCTCACGGTCACGCTGTTCGCGGGCGCGATCGCCGCCCCCGTGCTGGGCCGGCTCGGCACCGGCTCCCGCCGCCGCAGCACGATCCTCATCACCCTCGCCGTGGTCGCGGCCGGCGGTCTGCTCACGGCGATCCCGGCGCCGTTCGGGGTCCTGCTGCTCGGCCGCGCGCTCCAGGGGCTCGGCCTCGGCGCGGTCGCACTCCTGATGAGCGTTGCCCGCGACCATCTGCCCGCCGAGCGCGCCCATGCCACGATCGCGACCATCTCCGTCGCCTCCACGGTGGGCATCGGCGCCGCCTACCCCCTCATGGGCCTCATCGACCAGCTCGCCGGGCTTCGTGTCGCGTACGGGGTCGGCTTCCTCCTCTCGCTCGCCGCCGTCCTCATCGCCTGGCGCGCGATTCCGCGGGACGCCCCGCGTCCGGCCGCCGGGGTCGATATCCCGGGCGCGCTGCTGCTCGGGGTCGGCACGCTCGGAGTGCTCTCGGCCGTGGCGCAGCCTTCCGTCTGGGACAGGCCCTGGGTCGGAGGTGCGATCCTCCTCCTCGCCGCCGTCGCGCTCGGCGCGTGGGTGCTGGTCGAACGGCGCAGCGCCGCGCCCGTGGTCGACCTGGGTCTGTTCGTCCAGGGGGGTGTGCTGCGCGCCAACGCGGCGATGCTCGTCTCCGGCATGGGCATGTATCTGCTGTTCTCGCTGCTGACCCGCTACGTGCAGACGCCATCCGATGTCGGATACGGCTTCGGACTGTCCGGCGTGCTCGCCGGTGCGGCCCTCATCCCGTTCTCCGTGCTCGGTTTCGTCGCCGGTCGCCTGACCCCCTGGCTGACCGCGCGCGTGTCCGCGCGATGGACCTTCGTGATCTGCGCGGCCTTCGTCGCCCTCGCTGCCGTGCTGTTCGCGGTCACCCCGGGATCGCTCATCGCGACCCTGGGTGCGATGGCGGTCCTGGGCTTCGGCGTCGGCGGCGTCTCCGCGATCATGCCGAGGCTCGTGCTCGACGGCGTTCCGCAGCAGGAGACGCCCAGCGTCCTGTCCGTCAACCAGATCGTCCGCAGCATCGGGTTCAGCATCGGCAGCGCCCTCACGGGCCTCCTGCTCGCGACCGCCACACCGACCGCCGCCCTGTTCCCGAACGAGCACGGCTACACGACGGCCGCCGTGTGGGTGGTCCCGATCCTGGCGCTGAGCGTCGCGATCCTCCTGCTGCCGCGCCACCGGGTCCGGTCGGGTGGGCCCTGAGGGACTCGAACCCCCGGCATCCACGGTGTAAACGTGGCGCTCTACCAGCTGAGCTAAGAGCCCGACCCGCTCACCGTACACTCGCACCATGCAGGCCGACGCCGGTCCGGTGAAGCCGGAGCACCGCTGGCCCCCGATCGTCGCGGTGACCGCCGCGATCCTCCTCTACGCGTTCCTCCCCAACGAGTACGAGATCATCCCGCGGTGGATCCTGCCGACCATCGGCGTGCTCATCCTCATCCCGCAGCTGATCCTCAATCCCCACCACCTGACGCGCGAGACCCGCTGGTCGCGCGTCGTCTCGATCGTGCTCGCGTTCTCGTTGTTCGCCGCGAACCAGGTCGCCATCGTCGTGACGGTGCGCATCCTGGTGATGGGCGGCCACATCGAGGCGCCGGTCATCCTCCTGTCGACGTTCCAGGTCTGGGTGACCGACGTCGTCGCCTTCGGGCTCATCTTCTGGGAGCTGGACCGCGGCGGGCCCGTCGCGCGGCGCATGCGGCACGATCCCGACGCGGTCATGGACTTCCGGTTCCCGCAGGAGGACAACGGCCTGCCGACGGCGTGGCGGCCGGCGTTCGTCGACTATCTGTACTTCGCGCTGTCGAACATGATGGCCTTCAGTCCCACCGACGTCATGCCGCTGACGGCCCGGGCGAAGGGGTTGATGGCCCTGCAGTCGCTGACCGGTTTCGTCCTGCTCGCCCTCGTCATCTCGCGGGCGGTCAATATCCTGGCCTGATGGCGACGACCCGCAAGCCGCAGCAACGCGCCGAGGCGGAGCGGCGCTGGCCCGTCGTCATCGGCATCGCCGTCGCCCTGGCGATGTACGCCCTCCTGCCGACCACGTTCCTGCCCGCCCTCCGGATCGGCGTCGTCGTGGTCAGCGCCGGCATCCTGATCGCCCTCATCTTCCTGAACCCCGCACGCTTCCAGCGCGAGACGCGGTGGTCGCGCGTGCTGTCGGGGGCGCAGTCCCTGCTGCTGCTCGCCGCGAACCAGGTCGCGCTCGCGCAGCTGATCATCCAGCTCATCCAGGCCAAGCACGCCGACGGACCGCTGATCCTGCTCGCCGCGCTCCAGGTCTGGGTCACCAACGTCATCGCGTTCAGCGTCCTGTACTGGGAGCTGGATCGCGGCGGTCCGGTCGCCCGCCGCCGTGATCAGCGCTCCGAGCTGCCCCGGGCCGACTTCCGCTTCCCGCAGGACGAGGATCACGACGCGATCGACGAGGTGCGCGCCGGGTCGTCGTCCCGGAGCGACTGGATGCCGGGCTACCTCGACTACCTCTACTTCTCCGCGACCAACTCGATGGCGTTCAGCCCGACCGACACGATGCCGCTGAGCTCCCGGGCGAAGGGCCTCATGCTGCTCGAGTCGTTCACCGGGTTCGTGATCCTCGCCCTCGTGATCGCGCGCGCCGTGAGCCTGCTCGGCGGTTAGGCGCTCTCGCTGTTCAGCTCGCCGGCGTGACGCCCCCGTCGGAGGCGCCGCTCAGCGCCTCCCGGATCTGCTTCTCGGTCAGCGGCGTCCACGGCGAGCTGTCGGGATCCGACGATGCGGCCGCGGGGCTGTCGCCCTGCGTCCACCACTTGGCCTCGAACGGCACTCCGTCGAAGAGCACCCGGTCGCCCTTGTCGTACTGGTCGGTGCCCTTCCATCCGGGATAGGTGCCGGCCGGCAGCGTCGGCTGCGGGATGGGGGTCTCGCCCGGGAGCACCGGGCCCACGAGCGTCCAGGGCGTCTCCCAGGCGTTGAGGACCGGGTCGTCGGGCAGATCGCCGCGGGTCCACCACTTCGCCTCGTAGACGTTGTGGTGCCAGACGACCTTGGTGCCCTGCAGGTAGGCGCCGTCGGAGGTCCAGATCTGATAGGGGCTCTTCGCGGGATCGTCGGTCAGGTCGCGCGCGTCGGTCGGCTCCTCGGTCGTGACCTTCCCCGCCGCGAACGCGAGCTCGCCGGTCAGGCCCCTGCCGAGCGCGTCGGCGAAGCGCCGCCCCTTCTGGTCGACACCGCTGCAGGAGTCGGAGACGACCTTGAGGGTGACGTAGTTCGCACCGCACGTGACGTCGCGGTTCAGCGACCACATCGAAACGCGCCCGATGCCGTGGCTCGTCGCGAACGCGTTGAGCTTCTTGGCCGCGTCGAGGCCCAGCACCTCCTCCTCGACGTCGTTCTGGCCGATCATCGGCGTCATCCCGACCTTCGACCAGAGGGTCGGGTCGGAGAGCGTCGTCCCCGCCTGTCGGTACATCACGCCGAGCTGGCGCTGCACCCGCACGAGCGCCGACTCCGCGCCGTCGGCGAGGCTGGTGCCCTTCTTCAGGCTCTGTCCGAAGTCCATCGTCATGGCGTTGACACCGGCGATGTCGACCTTGTCGGCCAGCATCTGCTGCACGACCTTCTGCCCCTCCGGCGCGAGGCCGTCCGGCGTCACCGGCAGCGTCAGCCAGACGGCGAGCGGCTTGCCCGCGGCGCGCCGCGTGTCCTGCAGCCGCGCGATGGCCTCCGCACGCCGCTCCCCCGCGGTCGCATCCGCGAGCGAAGCGCCCTCGATGTCGAGGTCGATCGTCGAGAGGTCGTAATGGTCGACGACGCCGGCGTAGGCCGCGACGAGCTGGTCGGTGTCGGTGCACCGCAGAGCGAGCTCGTCGTTGCGCTGACCGCCGAAGGACACCGCGACGTCGCCGCCGGCCTGCTTGAGCCGCGCGATGCGCCGATCGAGGTCGAGCTGGGCCGAGGCCTGCTCGACCGTGTACGCGGCGCCCCAGCTCGGCGTGCAGGCGTCCTCCGTCGACGACACGATGAAGGACAGCACGACGTTGCGCCCGGCATCGCCCTTCGGGGTCTCGAAGGCGAACGTCGGCGTCGCCGTCACGTCCGTGTAGCCGGCGAACCAGGGTTTCGCCGCGGCGGCGGCCGAGGACTGCACCCAGTTCAGGGCGAACAGGACGCCCGCGACGAGTGCCGCGACGACGGCGAGGACGACGAACAGGCGGGAGACCGAGAGCCGTCGGCGCGGCGCCGCGACCGGCGCGCTCATGCGGCCACCCGCTCGTCATCGCGCGTACGGGCGGCGGTCGGCGCGGCACCGCTGTACAGCACCTCGCGCCAATCGACCTCGATCGGGGCAACCACTCCACGACCGCGCCGCGACGGCCGCGCCGGGAACAGCCAGTCGCGCAGCGCGATCCCGATGTCGACGAGCGCGGCACCGATCCCGATGTACGAAAGCGTCGCCCAGCTCGCGAGCACCGCGTTGAACGCCGCGAAGGCCGCGTTGCCCCAGTTCTGCGCCTCGACGTCGCGCACGAGTGTGAACACCGAGAAGCCGATGACCAGGAACGGCGCGATCACGTACAGCGCGGGCGCCGCGGTGCGGTTGCGCACCTTCGGCGTGCGGGCGAACGGGATCTTCTTGTTCGTGATCGCCTGCTGCAGCGACTTGAGCACGCCCGCGAGGTTGACCGGCAGCAGGATCAGGTTGAACCCGTAGATCCTCAGCACATCGGAGAAGCGGTAGCGCATCGAGCGAAGGTCGGCACCCATGCAGAGGAAGTACGGCAGCGCGGCGAGGAGGACGAAGGGGCTCAGCAGGCGCGAGTCGTACGGGAAGGCCAGCAGGAAGAGCAGGCCGAAGCTCGCCCAGGCGATCGACGCCATGTAGTTGACCCGCAGGAGCAGCTCGGTCTTCGAGACGCGGCGACCGGTGCGTCGGCGCTCCCCCACCTGGCGGATGAGCTTCGGCAGAATCAGCAGGCCGCCGTTCGCCCAGCGCCGGCGCTGCACGACGAGCGAGCCGAAGTCCGGCGGCGTCGCGCTGTAGCTGAGGCGCTCGGGATAGTTGACGAGGCTCCAGCCATGGGTGCCGAGGTCGACGCTCGACTCGGTGTCCTCGATGACGGTGCGGTCCTGCACGTAGCGGCGCACCTCGAAGCCGCCGACCTGCTCGACCTCCTCGATGTCCTTCAGCGCCTCCTTGCGGATCACCGCGTTCGCCCCGACCCAGAAGGTCGCGCCGAACCGGGACATGCCCTGGTGCTGGATGTGCTGGAGGTCGGTGGTCGCACCGGCGAGACGCTCGATGCGGGTCGTCGCTCCGCGATACGACGAATAGGGGGTCTGGACGACCGCCACCCGATCGTTCTCGGGCTGCTCGAGCAGGTACACGAGCCGGACGCAGTAGTCGCGCAGCAGGAGCGAATCGGCGTCGAGGGTCAGCAGATACTCGCTGTCCGGCACCTCGAGGTCGGCAAACCGGTCGGGCTCGACGGGGCGCAGCACGACGCCCTTGGGGGTGTCGTCGAATCGGTAGCGTCCGCCCATGAGGCCGATGTAGGCGTTGAGGTTCATGGCCTTGTTGGCGTCGTGCGGGAGCGAGGCGTAGAGCTTGCGCTCGAAGCTGCCGAGTTCGGCCTGGAACAGCCAGACCAGGCGGCGGTGCAGCTCCAGCATCCGGGCGCGGGTGGGTGCCTCGCCGTGCTCGTCGGCCAGCAGCAGCGCGGTCGAGACCTCCGCGAGGTCCTCCGCGAGCCCGCCGAGCACCTGGTCGACGAAGAAGCGATCGACGTGGTCGGCGACGCGCTCGCGCGCCGCCATGCTGTTCAGCCATCCCGCCGCCCAGGCGTATTCGCCGGCGAGATCGCGAACCGAGGCGGGCGAGACCCAGCTGGAACGGCCGAGGTCGACGAATGCGCGCTCGGCGGCGGCCATGCGGGCGGCCGGCTCGGCGAGCGCCTCCTGGATGCCCGTGGCGATCGCGCGCGTCCGGTCGAGACGGGCGCGGGTCACGGGGTCGGCCGGCGACGGCGGGTCGTCGACGAGCAGCATCACGCGGACCGACGGGAACTCCTGCAGCGCCGCGGACCAGAGGGTCTGCCGGACCACCTCGGGCTCCTCGGCGTAGGACGGCACGAGCACCGTGATCGACGAGCGACGGTCGGCGAAGTGCCGGTCGAGCTCGGCCCGCGGGACGCGGCTGTGGGTACGGAAGCGCTCCAGTGCACCCTGCCGAGCCACGAGGTACATGAGCGCGGACAGCGTCAGGAAGGTCACGACGACGACGTAGGAGATCGCCTGCATCGTGAACGCGAAATCGACGCTGCGGTCGATGAACTGGCGCACGATCGTCCAGACGACGTAGGCGAGCCAGGCCAGGACGGTGGCGACGATGGCGAGCCGGCCCCACGTGATCGCGTGGTCGCTCGGCCGGCGGTGGACGGTGGGCAAGGGGGTTCCGTTGCGTTCGGAACCCCACTGGCGCCTGCGGGCAGGCGCGTTCGGATCAACGCTCATGGGGGGAATACGTCCTGGGGGGGAGACGTGGATGGGGGATGTCCACCAGGGGGGATGGTGGCGACCCCAGGTTAGTCGTGAATGGGGGGACGACCCGAGTCCCCCATTCGGAGGACAGGGTCATGCGGGAGGTCAAGCGGCCGCGACCGGCACATCGTATGCGCCGGCGGCGATGTCCTCCAGGAGGGTCGGCCCGGCCGGCTCCCAGCCGAAGCGCTCGCGGGTCAGGGCGCTCGATCCGGCCAGGTCGCCGCCGAAGAAGCGGCCCATCCAGCCGAAGTGCTCGTCCGCATCGCGCCGCTCGATCGACACGGTCGGCACGCCGAGTCGCTCGCCGAGCGCCTCGGCGATGAGGCGGGTCGGCACGCCCTCCTCACCTGAGGCGTGCGCCACGGTGGCGAGCTCCGGCCGCTCGGCCGCGAGGCGCACCAGGCGCGCCGCGTCGTCCCGGTGCACCGCTCCCCACCGGTGGGCGCCGTCGGCGATGTACGCCGAGACGCCGCGCTGACGCGCGGTGTGCGCGATCGCCGAGATGAAGCCGTGGTCGCCCATGCCGTGCACCGTGGGCGCGAAGCGCACGAAGATCACGCGTACGCCCCGTCCGCCGAATTGCTCCGCGATGCGCGCGGTCTCCGCTCGCGGTCCCGCGACCGCGGGGTCCGCCGGAGTCTCCTCGGTCGCGATCGAGCCCGGCGCCAGGCCCGCGAAGCCGGAGGCGATCAGCAGGGGACGGCCGCTTCCGGACATCGCCTCGCCGAGCGCGGTGATCGCGGCGCGGTCGATCGCGATGGAGGTGGCGAAGTCGGTGAAGTCGTGGACGAAGCCCAGGTGGATGACGCCGTCGGCTTCCCGGGCGGCGCCCGCGAGCGTGTCGAGGTCGGTGAGCTCGCCGCGGACCGGCACGGCTCCGAGGTCCGCCAGCCGTACGGCCGACACCTCGGACCGGGCGAGTCCGACGACCTCGTGGCCGGTGCCGAGCAGCTCCCGGGTGACGGCCGAGCCGATCCAGCCGGATCCGCCGGTGATGAAGTAGCGCATGATGTGTCTCCGATCGCTGATGTCAGATTGTGACATCACGACCGTAGCACTCCATGTCAGAAACTGTCATCGACTAGCATCGGGCCATGGTGAGATGGGAGCCCGATGCGGCGGGACGGTTGCGACGGGCCGCGCTCGAGCTGTTCGCGGAGCGCGGCGTGGAAGCCACGACGGTCGCGGCGATCGCCGAGCGCGCGGGCGTGACCGAGCGCACGTTCTTCCGCTACTTCCGCGACAAGCGCGAGGTGCTCTTCGGCGATCAGGAGGGGTTCGCCGGGCTGTTCGTCGAGGGCGTGCGCGCCGCTGCCCCGGACGCCGCCCCGCTCGAAGCGGTCGCGGCGGGGCTGCGTTCCGCATCCGACTTCTTCACCGACGACGCCCGCGACGGCGCGCGTCTGCGCAGCACGGTGATCGACGCGCATCCGGGCCTGCGCGAACGGGAGCTGCTCAAGATGGCGGACGTGGGTGACCGCATGGCAGCGGCGCTGCGCGAGCGCGGCGTCGCCGAGCCGGGCGCCTCCCTCGCCGCGAAATCCGGCATCGCCGTGTTCCACGCCGCGTTCGCCGCCTGGGTCGCCCCCGGGCAGACCCGCGGACTCGCCGACCTCACCGAGGACGGCCTGCGCGAGCTGCGCGCGATCGCGCGTTAGGCGGCGGGCGCCAGCACGTCTGCGAGCGCCTCGCGATAGGCCTCGATCGAACGCGGCTCGCCCGGCGCGGTGATGAACGATGCCCGGATCACGCCCCCGGGGTCGATCACGAACGTCGCCCGGTTGGCGAAGCCCTTCTCCTCGAGGAACACGCCGTACTCCTTGGCGACGGCGCCGTGCGGCCAGAAGTCGGCCAGCAGGGTGAAGTCGTAGCCCTCCTGCTCGGCCCAGGCCCGCAGGGTCGCCTTCGAGTCGACGGAGATCCCGATGAGTTCGGCGCCCTGCTCCTGGAACAGCGACAGGCTGTCCCGCAGGGCGCAGAGCTCCCCCGTGCACACGCCCGAGAACGCCAGCGGGAAGAAGACGAGGACAACCGGACGCTCGCCGCGGAAGTCGCTGAGCCGCACGTGCTCACCGAACTGATTGGGCAGATCGAAGTCCGGAGCCTTGGTGTCATTCTCGAGAGCCACGGGTCGCGATCCTACGCCCGCCGGAACCGAAGCGCCGGACGTCCTAGACTCGAATTGCCACACGGCGCCCGGCCGTAATCCGGCCCGGACTCCCCATCTCCCGATGCGCCCACCCGATCCGGTCGCGCGCGCGGGAAGCGACTGCGAAGAAGGTCAGCGGTGACGGTGAACGACCAGGACCCGTATTCGGTGGATCACACCGACCAGGATCCGGACGAGACGCAGGAGTGGCGGGAGTCGCTCGACGGCCTCGTCGCCGCCAAGGGGCACGAGCGCGGGCGCGAGGTCATGCTGTCGCTGCTCAAGCGCTCGAAGGATCTGCATCTGGGCGTGCCGATGGTGCCCACGACCGACTACATCAACACCATCGCGCCCGAGAACGAGCCCGACTTCCCGGGCGACGAGGAGCTCGAGCGCCGGTACCGCGCGTGGATCCGGTGGAACGCCGCGATCACGGTGCACCGCGCCCAGCGCCCCGGCATCGCTGTCGGCGGCCACATCTCCACGTACGCGTCGTCGGCGGCGCTGTACGAGGTCGGCCACAACTGGTTCTTCCGCGGCAAGGATCACCCGGGCGGCGGCGACCAGATCTTCTATCAGGGCCACGCCTCCCCCGGCATGTACGCCCGCGCCTTCCTCGAGGGGCGGCTCAGCACCGATCAGCTCGACGGCTTCCGGCAGGAGAAGAGCCGCGCCCCGCACGGGCTGAGCTCCTACCCGCACCCGCGGCTCATGCCCGAGTTCTGGGAGTTCCCGACCGTGTCGATGGGCATCGGACCCATCAACGCGATCTGGCAGGCGCAGGTCAACAAGTACCTCACCAACCGCGGCATCAAGGACGCCTCGGACCAGCACGTCTGGGCGTTCCTCGGCGACGGCGAGATGGACGAGGTCGAGTCCCGCGGCGCGCTGCAGTGGGCGGCCAACGACCAGCTCGACAACCTCACGTTCGTCATCAACTGCAACCTGCAGCGTCTCGACGGCCCGGTGCGCGGCAACGGCAAGATCATCCAGGAGCTCGAGAGCTTCTTCCGCGGCGCCGGCTGGAACGTCATCAAGGTGATCTGGGGCCGGGAGTGGGACTCGCTGCTCGCGGGCGACAGCACCGGCGCGCTCGTCAATCTGATGAACCGCACCCCGGACGGCGACTACCAGACCTACAAGGCCGAGTCCGGCGCGTACGTGCGCGAGAACTTCTTCGGCCGCGACCCGGTGACCGCGAAGATGGTCGAGGGCTACACCGACGAGCAGCTCTGGAACCTCAAGCGCGGCGGCCACGACTACCGCAAGGTGTTTGCCGCGTTCCAGGCGGCGATGGAGCACAAGGGGCAGCCGACCGTCATCCTCGCGAAGACGGTCAAGGGTTACGGCCTCGGACCGAGCTTCGAGGGTCGCAACGCGACCCATCAGATGAAGAAGCTCACGCTCGACAACCTCAAGGACTTCCGCGACGCGATGCGCATCCCGATCACGGATGCCCAGCTCGAGGAGAACCCGTACCAGCCGCCGTACTACAACCCCGGCCCCGACGACCCGGCGATCCAGTACATGCAGGAGCGCCGCCGCGCGCTCGGCGGCTACGTGCCGGAGCGCCGGCACGCCCACGTTCCCGTCAACGTCCCGGACGCGAGCGCGTACGAGATCGCCAGGAAGGGCTCCGGCAAGCAGGAGGTCGCCACCACCATGGCGTTCGCCCGCCTGCTCAAGGACCTGCTGCGCGCGCCGGACTTCGGCAACCGGATCGTGCCGATCATCCCGGATGAGGCCCGCACGTTCGGCATGGACGCCTACTTCCCGACGGCGAAGATCTACAACCCCAACGGCCAGCACTACACGTCGGTCGACCGCGAGCTGCTCCTGGCCTACCGGGAGAGCCAGCAGGGTCAGATCCTGCACGTCGGCATCAACGAGGCCGGCGCCTTCTCGGCCTTCACCGCCGTGGGCACGAGCTACTCCACCCACGGACAGCCGCTGATCCCGGTGTACGTCTTCTACTCGATGTTCGGCTTCCAGCGCACCGGCGACGCGATGTGGGCGGCCGGCGACCAGATGGCGCGCGGCTTCATCATCGGCGCCACGGCCGGGCGCACGACGCTGACCGGCGAGGGCCTGCAGCACGCCGACGGCCACTCGCACCTGCTCGCCTCGACCAACCCGGCCGTCGTCTCCTACGACCCGGCGTACGGGTACGAGATCGGGCACATCGTGCGGGCGGGCATCGAGCGGATGTATGGGCCGGCCTCGACCGATCCGAACGTCATGTACTACCTCACCGTGTACAACGAGCCGATGCGGCAGCCGGCCGAGCCGGAGGACGTGGACGTCGACGGGATCCTGCACGGCATCCACCGGATCAAGGCGGCCGAGAACCTCGGCCCGAAGGCGCAGCTCATGGCCTCGGGCGTCGGCGTTCCGTGGGCGCTCGAGGCGCAGGAACTGCTCGCCGCCGACTGGAACGTCGCGGCGGACGTCTGGAGCGTCACCTCGTGGACCGAGCTGCGCCGCGACGGACTGGCCGCCGACGAGCATAACTTCCTGCATCCGGAGGAGCCCCCGCAGGTGCCGTACCTGTGGTCGAAGCTCGCGGGCGCGGAGGGGCCGTTCATCGGCGTCTCGGACTTCATGCACGCGGTTCCGGATCAGGTGCGGCAGTTCGTGCCGGGCGACTACCTCACGCTCGGCGCCGACGACTTCGGCTTCAGCGACACGCGACCCGCGGCGCGGCGGTTCTTCTACATCGACGGCCCGTCGATCGTGGTCCGCACGCTGCAGGCGCTCGCGCGGCGCGGACAGGTCGACCCGTCCGCCGTCGGCCAGGCGATCGAGAAGTACCGCCTGCACGATGTGAACGCCGGCACGAGCGGATCGGCGGGCGGCGAGAGCTGACCGCTCGGGCCGAGGACATGGCGGAGCGCACGAAGGCGCAGACCCTCGCCTGGCTACGCACTCTCTCCGGGGAGCTGGCCACGGCGACGCTCAAGCGTCTCGACGACACGCTCCCCTGGTACCGCGACATGCCGCCCGGCCGGCGGAGCGCCGTCGGGCTGGTCGCGCAGGCCGGCATCACGTCGTTCGTCTCCTGGTTCGACGACCCGAGCTCCACCCCGTGGATCGCGTCCGACGTCTTCGGCGCCGCTCCCCGTGAGCTGCTGCGCTCGGTGAGCCTGCAGCAGACGCTGCAGCTCATCCGGGTGACGGTCGAGGTCGTCGAGGAGCGGGTGCGCAAGGATGCGGACGAGTCGCTGAAGGACGCGATCCTGCTCTACTCGCGCGAGATCGCCTTCGCCGCCGCCGACGTCTACGCCCGTGCCGCCGAAGCTCGGGGGCTCTGGGACGCGCGCCTCGAGGCGCTCGTGGTCGACTCGATCCTGACGGGCGAATACGACACGGAGCTGCCGAGCCGGATCGCCGCCCTCGGCTGGAACGGCCACGGCGCCGTGAGCGTGCTGGTCGGCACCGCGCCGCGCATGCTCGACGTCGACCAGCTGCGCCGCACGGCGCGGCACCTCGACGCCGACGTGCTGATCGGTGTGCAGGGCAGCCGGCTCGTGCTGGTCATCGGCCGCGTCGAGGCGGCGGAGGAGATCACCGACGGCCGCGACCCGCTCCCGTTCCTCGAGATCGCGGCGCAACTCGAGCCCGGGTTCGGGCCGGGGCATCTCGTGCTCGGTCACGAGGTGCCGTCGCTCGTGGAGGCGGCCCGCAGCGCGAAGGCGGCCCTGGCCGGGTTCGCGGTCGCCCGCGCCTGGCGCAACGCCCCGCGCCCCGCCCTCGCGGACGACCTGCTGCCGGAGCGCTCGTTCGCGGGCGACCCGCTCGCGCGATCCACCCTCATCAACCGCGTGTACAAGCCGCTCCAGGAGCACTCCAGCGACCTGCTCACGACGCTGTGGGCGTACCTCGACAACGGCCGGTCGCTCGAGGCCACCGCCCGGGAGCTGTTCGTGCACCCGAACACGGTGCGCTACCGGCTGAAGCGCATCAGCGAGATCATCGGATACGACGCGACCGGCGCCCGCGAGGCGCTCATCCTGCAGTCCGCGCTGATCGTCGGCAGCATCTCGGCATCCCGCAAATCCTGACCGCCGCTTGTACGACGCGCACAGCGTCGCGGCGGATTGTTCGTGGGCACCGTTCGACGCGGTGCCGATTCGATTGAGAGGATGGACGGTGTGAGTGTCGTCGTCGTCGCGCCCGGACAGGGCTCGCAGACCCCCGGCTTCCTGGAGCCGTGGATCGCCGTGCCCGAATACGCCGAGCATCTCGCGGCGCTGAGTGCCGCGGCGGGCGTGGATCTCGTGACGCACGGCACGGTCTCGGATGCCGACACGATCCGCGACACCGCCGTGGCCCAGCCGCTCATCGTGGCGGCCTCGCTCGTCGCCCTCGGCGGCATCCTCAACGGCTCCGACGCCCGGCGCGGTGCGCTGGCCGGGATCGCGGGGCACTCGGTGGGCGAGCTCGCGGCAGCGGCGGGGGCGGGCATCGTGAGCGAGCACGACGCGATGCGCCTGGTCGCCGCGCGCGGCGCCGCCATGGCCGACGCGGCCGGCAGAGCGCGGACCGGCATGAGCGCGGTCGTCGGCGGAGACGAGGCCGACCTGCTCGCGAAGCTCGACGAACACGGCCTGCACCCCGCGAACTTCAACGGCGGCGGCCAGATCGTGGTCGCCGGGGAGCTGACCGGCCTCGCGGCGCTGGCGGCGGATCCGCCCGCGGGCGCCCGGGTGATCCCGCTGCAGGTGGCGGGCGCGTTCCACACCCGGTGGATGGGCTCCGCCGTCGACGAGCTGCGCGCCGTCGCGGCGGGAGTCGAGATCCACGACCCGACGCTCACCATCTGGACCAACAGGACCGGCCGGCCGGTGACATCCGGCGCCGAGTACGTCGACCTCCTCGTCGGGCAGGTCGCGTCGCCGGTGCGCTGGGACCTCACCATGGAGTCGTTCGCCGCGCTCGGGGTCACCGGCCTCGTCGAGCTCGCCCCGGCGGGGGCGCTCGTCGGCCTCGCCAAGCGCGGGCTCAAGGGCGTGCCGACCGTCGCCGTGAAGACCCCCGACGACCTCGTCGCCGCGCGCGACCTCATCGACCAGGACGGTGCCGCATGACCCCCCGCTTGACCCAGGCCGTCGGCCCGCAGTACACCCGGATCCTGTCGCTCGGCGCGGCGCGCGGCGACCTCGACGTGCCCAACGACGACATCATCGGGCCGATCGACTCGAGCGACGAGTGGATCCGCCAGCGGACCGGGATCATCTCGCGCAAGCGCGCGTCGAAGAACGTCACGGCCGCCGATCTCGCGGTCGCCGCGGGCTCGGAGGCGATCGAGAAGGCCGGCATCGACCCGAGCCGGGTCGGGGCTGTGCTGGTCTCGACGATCAGCGGCACCATGGCGACGCCGTCCGTGTCGACCCTCGTCGCGGAGCGGCTGGGCGTGGGCACGGTGCCCGCCTACGACGTCAACGCCGCCTGCGCCGGCTACACCTACGGCATCGCCCAGGCCGATGCGCTGATCCGCAGCGGCCTCGCCGAGCATGTCGTCGTGATCGGCGCCGAGAAGCTCAGCGAGATGGTCGACCCGACCGACCGGTCGATCTCGTTCCTGCTCGGCGACGGGGCGGGTGCGGCGGTCGTCGGCCCGAGCGACGAGCCGGCGATCAGCCCGACCGTGTGGGGCTCCGACGGATCGCACTGGTCGAGCATCTGGATGACCGGCACCTTCCAGCAGTGGCGCGACGGCGAGCTCGAGAGCTTCCCCACGATGCGCCAGGACGGCCAGACCGTCTTCCGCTGGGCGGTGTGGGAGATGGCCAAGGTCGCCCGCCAGGCGATCGAGGTCGCCGGCATCCGGCCCGAGGACCTGACCGCGTTCGTGCCGCACCAGGCGAACATGCGCATCATCGACGAGCTCGCCAAGCAGATGAAGCTGCCCGAGAGCGTGCTGATCGGCCGCGACATCGCGACCACCGGCAACACGAGCGCCGCGTCGATCCCGCTCGCGACCCACCGCCTGCTCGAGGAGCACCCCGAGGCCAGCGGCGGCCTCTCCCTCCAGATCGGCTTCGGAGCGGGCCTGGTCTACGGCGCCCAGGTGGTACGGCTCCCCTAGAATTCGGGGAGGTCATTTCGAACCCTCCCCCCCGTCCATCCCAATCAAGGAGATAACCAACATGGCACTGACCAAGGACGAGGTCCTCGCCGGTCTGGCTGAGCTGATCAACGACGAGACCGGCATCGCGACCGACAGCGTCGAGCTCGACAAGTCGTTCACCGACGACCTCGACATCGACTCGATCTCGATGATGACCATCGTGGTCAACGCCGAGGAGAAGTTCGATGTGAAGATCCCCGACGAAGAGGTCAAGAACCTCACCACCGTCGGCGACGCCGTCACCTACATCGTCAACGCGCAGAGCTAGTCCCCACGGGGTGGAGGCACACGCCTCCGCCCCGTTCTCTGTCTTGTGGAGTTCGAAATGACCAAGAAGATCGTCGTCACCGGCATCGGCGCCTCGACCCCGCTCGGCGGCACCGCGCCCGACAGCTGGGACGCGCTGCTGGCCGGTGAGTCCGGGGCCCGCAGCCTCACCCACGAATGGGTCGAGGAGCTGCAGCTGCCCGTCACCTTCGCCGCGGAGGCCAAGGTGCGTCCCGACCAGGTGCTGGAGCGCGTCGAGATCAAGCGCCTCGACCCCGTCGCGCAGTTCTCGATCATCGCGGCCCGCGAGGCGTGGGCGGATGCCGGCGCGCCCGAGCCGGAGCCCGAGCGCCTCGGCGTCGACTGGGCGACCGGCATCGGCGGCCTCTGGACCCTCCTGGACGCCTGGGACACCCTCAAGGAGAAGGGCCCGCGCCGGGTCCTTCCGATGACGGTGCCGATGCTCATGCCGAACGCCGCGGGAGCCGCGGTGAGCATGACGTTGAACGCTCGTGCCTTCGCCCGCACCGACGTCGCCGCCTGTGCGTCGTCGACCGAATCGATCTCCAACGCGTACGACCACCTGCAGCAGGGTCTCGCCGACGTCGTGATCGCAGGCGGCTCGGAGTCGTGCGTGCACCCGATCACGCTGGCGTCGTTCTCCTCGATGCAGGCGCTCTCGAGGCGCAACGACGACCCGGCGACCGCCTCCCGGCCCTACGACGTGTCCCGTGACGGGTTCGTCATGGGCGAGGGCGCGGCGGCGCTCGTGCTCGAGACCGAGGAGCACGCGAAGGCGCGCGGCGCACGCATCTACGCCGAGATCGCCGGCGGCGGCGTCACGAGCGACTCGTACCACATCACGGCACCGGACCCCGAGGGCTGGGGCGCCGCGCGCGCGATGCGCGCCGCCCTCGAGCAGGCGGGCGCCTCGGCGGACGACGTCACGCACATCAACGCGCACGCGACCAGCACGCCGGTCGGCGACATCGCCGAGTACAAGGCGCTGCTGGCCGTGTTCGGGGATCGCGTGCACGGCATCCCGCTGTCGGCCACCAAGGCCTCGCACGGGCACCTGCTCGGCGGCACGGGGGCGCTGGAGGCGATCTTCGCGATCCTCAGCGTGCGCGACCGCGTCGCCCCGCCGACGATCAACATCACGGAGCTCGACCCCGAGATCCCGCTCTCGGTGGGAGCACAGACGCAGCCGCTCGGCGACGGCGACCAGCTCGTGATCTCGAACTCGTTCGGGTTCGGCGGGCACAACGCCGTGGTGGCGATCCGCTCGGTCTAGGTCGCGAGACGCCCGCTGCGCGGGCTGCTCGGTCCCCTCAGCGGCGCGCGCCCACCTCGAGGGCGCGCGCCTCGCGAGCCAGCCACCAGTCGTCCTTCTCGGGGTCGTCGCTGAGGTCGGCGGCCTCGAAGTCGAGCAGCCGCACGACCATCGACAGGCGCGCGCGCGCGAGGTGCCGGGGCCCGGGCAGGCGCGGCATCTTGTGCTTCGGCAGCTTCATGATCGTCTCCCCCGATCGTCTCTATCCCACCTTGTGCAGCCACACGACCGGGCTGTCCTGCCCGGCGTGTCGGAACACCTCGAGCTCGTCGTCCCAGGCCTGACCCAGCGCCAGCCGCAGCTCGCGGTGCAGTTCGAAGGCGTCGGAACCGGCCGACTCCATCGCGAACCGGATGCGGTCCTCCGGCACGACGAGATTGCCGGCCGTGTCGGTCTGCGCGTAGAAGACGCCGAGATCGGGGGTGTGCATCCAGCGTCCGCCGTCGGTGCCGAGGCCGGCGTCCTCGGTGACCTCGTAGCGCAGGTGCTCCCAGCCTCGCAGCGCGCTCGCGAGCGCCGCTCCGGTGCCGCGCGGGCCCTCCCAGTAGTACTCGGTGCGCTGGGCGCCGCGGAGCACCGGCTGCTCGCGCCAGTCGAAGTTCACGGCACGCCCGAGGGCGCGTCCGGCCGCCCATTCGACGTGCGGACAGAGCGCACGAGGAGCGGAGTGGATGTACACCACTCCGCGCGACAGGGCACGCGTGTTGAGACCACGTTCGACCTGCATCGTCACTTCTCTCTCCATTCGTCGGATGCGACTTCCCCATCGACCCGATGAATGCACGAGAGAGCTGTGCTTCGCTGCATTCTGTCAGAGCACCCCGAGCGTTACAAGGGTGTCATTCGGTGTTTCGCCGGGCTCATTTCGCGTCGGCGTAGCGCTCCACCGTCGCGACGGTGAGGGCGAACTCGACCGGGGCGGCACCGAAGAGCAGACGTCCGGCCTCCGCTGCCGACTCGCGCAGGGCGACCTCGACGACCGGCGCGAGCGCCGCGGGGGTGTGCACGATGAGCTCGTCGTGCAGGAAGAAGACCAGATGGGGCCGTTCGGTGAGCGGCTGACCGGGCCCGCCGAGCTCCCACAGGCGGCGTCGCAGGCCGCCCATCCAGCACAGCGCCCACTCGGCGGCCGTGCCCTGCACGACGAAGTTGCGGGTGAACCGGCCCCAGCCGCGGGCGTCGTTCTGCGCGCGCCGGGTCTCGGCATCCGACAGCGTCTCGTCGGCCCCGTCGATCCGGCCCGGGCCGTGCCGCCCGGGTGGGGAGCTCCGGCCGAGCCACGTCGTCACCACCTCACCCCGCTCCCCCGCCCGCGCGGCATCCTCGACGAAGGCCATCGCACGCGGGAACGCCCGCTCGATCCGCGGGCGCATCCGTCCGCTCTCGCCCGTCGTGCCTCCGTAGATCGCGCCGAGCATGCCGTACTTCGCCTGCGGGCGGGTCTCGACGGCGCCGGCGTCGACCATGCCCTGGTACATGTCCTGCGCCTGACCCGCCCGCGCCATCGCGACGTCGCGCGACATCGCGGCCAGCACTCGCGGCTCCAGCTGGGCGGCATCGCCGACGACGAGGCGCCATCCCGGGTCGGCGACCGCCGCCCCGCGCACCTGCTTCGGCAGCTGCAGCGCACCTCCGCCGTCCGCCGCCCAGCGGCCGGTCACGACGCCGCCCGGCACGTAGACCGGCCGGAACCGGCCGTCGCGCACCCACTCGGCGAGCCAGCTCCAGCCGTTCGCCGAGAGCAGGCGGGCCAGCTTCTTGTACTCGAGCAGCGGCGGGATCGCCGGATGGTCGAGGCGCTTGAGCTCCCACGAGCGGGTGCTGGTCGCACGCAGTCCCGCCCGCTGCAGACCCTTGACGAGCTCCACCGGCGAGTCCGGATTGAGCTCGGGCGCGTCGAGGGCCGCGCGGACCTCGGCCAGCAGCGCCTCCATGCGCGCTGGGCGACCCGACGGGCCGGGGTCGCCGAGCAGCTCGCGCAGGATCGCATCGTGCAGGTCGGCCCGCCACGGCAGGCCCGCGAAGCTCATCTCGGCGGCGACGAGCGAGCCGACGCTCTCGGCGGCCACCAGCAGCCCGAGACGGCCCGGCTCGCTCGACGCGGCGACGGCGGTGCGCTGGCGCCGCAGCTCGGCGACCGGGTCGTCGTCGGGGCGCGGCTCCTCGAGCGCGAACAGCGCGTCGGCCGCTGCCGCACCCGCGGGGCCATCGGCGGGGGCGTTCCAGGCATCGTCCGGCCAGGTCGACGCCGCCGTCCAGACCGCGTTGCGCAGGATCCGCCGGCACAGCCGCAGGTCGACGCAGCGCTCGATGCGCACTCCGCCGGCCAGCAGGTCCGGATACCAGCGAGCGGTGTCGCTCCACACCCAGCGGGGGCGGCCGACCTCGCGCTCGGCGACCCACGCCGCGAGCGCGGGTTCCGGCACCGTCGTCCGCGCCGTCTCGACTGCGTCGCCGTCGAGCTCGACCGCGGTGACCGTGCCGCGCCGGTCGGAGCTCAGCGCGACGAACACGCTCCAGTCTCCCGCCTGCCGCCGACGCGCGGCACCCGATGGGTGCTCCTGTCACAGAACGCGATGCTGCATTGTCGAAGCAGGAGGAGGACCCTGTGACCACGACCGACACGACACCCCACGAACAGTTCCTCGCCGTGCGACCGCGGCTGTTCGGCATCGCGTACCGCATCCTGGGCAGCGCGACGGAGGCCGAGGACGTGCTGCAGGACGTCTGGATCCGCTGGCAGGCCGTCGACGCGTCGATCGTGGAGACCCCCGCCGCCTACCTCGCGACGGCCACCACGCGCGCCGCGATCAACGCGGCGACGAGTGCGCGGGCGCGGCGCGAGACGTACATCGGTCCGTGGCTGCCCGAGCCCGTCGACACGAGCGCCGACCCCGCCCTCGGCGCCGAGCGCGCCGAGGCGATCGAGCTGGCGGTGCTGCTGCTGCTGGAGCGCCTGTCGCCGCTCGAACGCGCCGCCTACGTGCTGCGCGAGGCCTTCGACTACCCGTACCCCGTGATCGCCGAGATCCTGCAGCTGAACCAGCCGGCCGTGCGGCAGCTGGTCTCGCGCGGGCGACGGCATCTCGCGGCGGAACGGCGCGTGCCGGTGTCTCCCGAGGAGCAGCGCCGTCTGCTCGAGGCCTTCCTGCGCGCCGCCCAGGGCGGCGACCTCGAGGCGCTCGAGCAGCTGTTCACCGAGGATGTCGTGAGCACCTCCGACGGCGGCGGCCGGAACCGGCTGGCCGCCCGCATCCTCGTCGTCGGCCGCACCCGGGTCGCGAAGTTCGTCGGCGCGTTCTCCTCGCACTTCTGGAACGGCGTCAGCCTGCGCTGGACCCGCGCCAACGGCCGACCCGCGGTCGTGCTCGCCTGGAACGGCGTCGAATCCACCGTGCTCACCGTCGAGGCGACCGAGGACGGCATCACGCACCTCATGTGGCTGATGAACCCCGAGAAGCTCGGAGCGGTCGTCACGCGATGACCGTGGCCTCCCATGAGGCCGTCATCCGCCGCGTCGGGGCGGCCGTCGCGCAGGACGACCCGGCGGCTCTCGGAGCCGCCCTCACCGCGGACGTCGTCGCCCTCGTGGACAGCGGCGGCGACGTCCTCGCGCCGATCCTCCCCGTCGAGGGGCGGGATGCCGTGGCCCGCGAGCTGCTGGCGGCCCTCTCGCCCCGCACCGGTGCGACGCTCACCGAGCAGCGCGTGAACGGCGCACTGGCGCTCATCGCGCGCCGCGGCGGCCGGGTCGAGGCGATCGTGAGCTTCGGCCTGCGCCGACGCCGGATCGACCGGGTCTGGATCGTCCGCAGCCCGCAGAAGCTCCGGCGGTGGAACGCGATTCCCTGATCTCGTCACAAAACACCTCGCTGCGGCGTCCAAGCAGGTGAGGGCGCGAGAGGCGCGCCGCTCGTCACGAAGGGCAGGATCATGAAGATCGTCGTCATCGGCGGAACAGGGCTCGTGGGAGCGCAGGTCGTCGACCTGTTGCGAGGGCGCGGGCACGAGGCGGTCGCGGCATCCCCGCGCTCCGGCGTGAACGCCTACACGGGTGAGGGGCTGCGGCGGGCCCTCGCTGGCGCCGACGTCGTGGTCGACGTGACGAACTCGCCCTCGTTCGCCGACGACGACGTGCTGGACTTCTTCACCACGTCGACGGGGCACCTCCTCTCCGCCGAGAAGCAGAGCGGCGTGGGTCATCACGTGGCGCTGTCGATCGTCGGCGCGCAGCGCCTTCCGGACAGCGGGTACCTGCGTGCCAAGGTCGCCCAGGAGGACCTCATCAGCGGCTCGGGAGTACCGTTCTCGATCGTCAAGGCGACGCAGTTCTTCGAGTTCGTGGCGGCCATCGCCGACTCCGCGACGGTGGATGGCGTGGTGCGGCTCCCGCGTCAGCTGATCCAGCCAATGGCCTCCCGAGATGTGGCAGCCGTGGTCGCCCGCGCCGCCGCCGGTGCGCCGCTCGACGGCGTCATCGAGATCGGCGGTCCGGAGGCGCTGCCGATGGACGAGTTCATCCGCACGGGCCTCGCGGCCCTCGGTGACCCTCGAGAGGTCGTCGGCGACCCGGACGCCACGTATTTCGGCACGCGGCTCGCGCAGCGCTCCCTCGTTCCCGACGACGGCGCCGAGCTGGCGACCGACACCTACGCGGCGTGGACGGCATCCCGATGAGGATCGCGGTCATGGGCGGGACGGGCCTCATCGGCACGCGGACCGTCGCCCGCCTTCGAGCCGACGGGCACGACGTCATCGACGCGTCCCGCGCGACCGGTGTCAACACGTACACCGCCGAGGGGCTGCCCGAGGCGGTCGACGGAGCCGACGTGCTCGTCGACGTCACGAATCCGGGCTACTTCGACGAGAAGGGGGCGACCGAGTTCTTCGAGGTCTCGACCCTGAACCTGCTGACCCACGGCCGTGCCGCGGGCGTCGGCCACCACATCGCCCTGTCGGTGGTCGGCACCGACCGCCTGGCCCGCTCGGAGGGCGGCTACTTCGCGGCCAAGGTGGTGCAGGAGCAGCTGATCCGCGAATCCGGGCGGCCCTACTCGATCGTGCACTCCACCCAGTTCTTCGAGTTCCTGAAGAGCATCGCGGATGCCGCGGCGGTCGGTGGCCGCGTGCGCCTCGCGCGGGCGCGCATCCAGCCGATCGCGGCGGACGACGTGGCGCAGGCGCTGGCGGTGGTCGTGGCTGGGGCCCCGAGTCAGGGCGTGCTCGAGATCGCCGGGCCCGAGCGGTTCCGGCTCGACGAGGTGATCCGCGAGCGGCTGCGGTACGCGGCCGACCCGCGCGAGGTGCTCGCGGACCCTCTGGCGCGCTACTTCGGAGCGCGGCTCGACGAGGATGAGCTGCTGCCCTCCAACGGGGCCCGGATCGCCGCAACCCGTTTGCGCGACTGGCTCGACGCGGGCGATCTCACCGGGATGCCGGCATGAGCGCCGCGGTTCACTCGTGCAGGAGCGCGCCGTCCTTGGTCAGCACCTGCTTCTCGCCCGCCTCGATCGGCACCGAGAAGCGGTTCTGCTTGGGCGGCATGGGGCAGTTGAAGGCGTAGCTGAAGGCGCACGGCGGCAGCACGGCGCGGTTGAAGTCGAGCGTGATCGTTCCGTCGGCGTTCGGGGCGACGAACAGGAAGCGGCCGACGCTGTAGGTCTCCGCGCCGCTGGTCGCATCGGCGAAGACGAGTTGCAGTGCCCGGCCGGCCTTGAACGCCGCGAGGTCGTAATCGACCCCGTCGCGGGTGAAACGGATCGAGCCGGGCACGACCTCCTCGCGGGTCTTGCCGTCGCTCGTGTGCTCGAAGCCCACCGTGGTGCCGTCGGGGTTCTCGCTCCAGGCGGCGGTGACCACCCACTCCGGGTTGTAGGGGTACGCGTCGATGGAGCCGAACTCCCGGATCCCGTCGGAGGCCGCGTCCCACACGCGCAGCGCGTACTGGCCGCCCTCGATCCGGATCACGAACCCGCGGAGCGTGTCGCTGAAGACGACCTCCGACGGGTTCGGGTCGTCCTTGCCGCGCACGACGGCCTCGCCCTCGACGAGCTCGCCGTCGACCCGGATGCCGTCGCCGGCCGCCGCGATCACCTTGAGGCCCGACTGCCCCTCCGGCAGCGGCGCCCAGCGCCCCGGCACCCCCCAGATCGGCTGCTCGGAGTCGATGACCTGGGTGTTGACGAGCGCGAGGCTGCCGAGCGGCTGCACGACCGCCTGCTCCCGGCGGGAGTGGAAGTACGCGAACGCGTCCTCGGGGGACTGCGGGTCGGTGTGCGCGGCGGCGTCGGTCATGTGATCCATCCTGTCGGCTCGAGGGTGTCAACCCCGGCCGACACGAACGGATTCCCGCGCTACGCCTTCGACCGGCCGCCGCGCCGGATCAGGCCGATGATCCCGGTGATCACGAACAGCACGATGCCGAGGATCGCCAGCCAGATGATGCCCTTGATGACGAACCCGAGCACGGCCAGGACCGCCCAGATGACCAGCAGGATCAGGATGAGTGCGAGCATGCTGCGACGCTAGGGCGCGCCCCGTCACCCGGGGCCGACGCTCAGTCGTCGTCCAGGCGCGCCGGTGCGACCCGCGGCGCCGTTCACGAGAGGATGAACGCGATGCGCATCGCGGTCCTCGGCACCTCACTGCTGGCCGCGGGCGCGGCGCTCGTCGCGACGGGCGTGCTGCCGCTGGCCGCCGCGGCCGATGTGGGCGACCGGGTCTGGCCGATCCTGCTGTTCGTCGTCGCCATCACCGTGGTGGCCGAGCTCGCCGCCGAGGCGGGCCTCTTCGCCTCCCTCGCCGCCCGCCTCGCGCTGGCCTCCGGCGGCCGCACCGTCGTGCTCTGGCTGCTCGTGGTGGTCATGGCCGTCGTGAGCACCGCGTTCCTCTCGCTCGACACGACGGCGGTGCTGCTGACCCCGGTGGTCGTGCTGCTGGCCCGGCACGCCGGCCTGTCTCCCCTGCCGTTCGCCCTCACCACCGTCTGGCTGGCCAACACCGGATCGCTCGTGCTGCCCGTCTCCAACCTCACCAACCTGCTCGCACGGCGCGTTCTCGGACCGGACCCGCTGCGGTTCGTCACCCTGCTCGCGCCGGCCGCCGTCGTGGCCGTCCTCGTGCCGTGCGTCATCATCGCGATCGTCTTCCGGGCCCCCCTGCGGGGCAGGTTCGCACCGTCCCAGCCGGCGGATCCGCGCGACCGCGTGCTATTCCTCGTGAGCGGCGTGGTCGTCATCGTCCTGCTTCCGCTTCTCGTCAGCGGCATCCCGCCGTGGATGCCGGCGTGCGGCGCCGCGGTCGTCCTGGTCGCCGTGACCGCTCTCCGGAATCGCCGCGCGCTGCGTCTCGCGCTCGTGCCGTGGCAGCTCGTCCTGTTCGCGAGCGGGCTGTTCCTCGTCGTCGAGGCGGTTCACGCGCTGGGCTCGGGGCCGGTGCTCGCCGCCATCGCCGGAACGGGCGACGGCCCGCTCGACCTGCTGCGCGTCGCGGGCACCGGGCTCGTCGGCGCGAACGCCGTCGACAACCTCCCCGCGTACCTCGCCCTCGAACCCGCCGCCGGCTCGCCCGCCCGGATCGCCGCCCTGCTGGTCGGCGTCAACGCCGGCCCGCTCATCACACCGTGGGCGTCGCTCGCGACGCTGCTGTGGCACGGGCGGCTGCGGGCGCTCGACGTCGACCTGCCATGGGGTCGCTACCTGCTGCTCGGGCTCGTCGCGGCCCCGGTCACGGTCGCGCTCGCGACGCTCGCCCTCGCCCTCACCGCCGGCTGAGCGCCGCTATGGCGCGACGCGCCCATTCGCCTCGAACGCCGCGTGCGTGAGCGGCATGAGCCGCGCCCAGTGCTCCTCCATCGCCTCGGCGACCATCTCGATCTCGCGCTGCGGGAAGGAGGGGAAGTGCGAGTCGGGCCGCTTCGTGCGCAGCGAGAGGAAGTTCATGAGCGAGCGGGCGTTCATGGTCACGTACATCGACGAGTACAGCGACAGCGGGAGGACGATCCGGGCGACCTCGCGCGCGATGCCGGCTTCGAGCATCCGCTGATACGCGGCGTAGGCCTCGGTCGCGAGCACGGTCGCCTCGCGCACCGCGAGGTCGGTCTGCTCCGCCGTGCCGGGGACGAACTCGTATGCGCCCGGCTTGCCCTGCTGCACGAGGTTGCGCTGCGGGCCGGGCACGTAGAACACCGGCCGCAGCTCGCGGTAGCGGCCGGATTCCTCGTTGTACGACGCGACCCGGTGCCGCATGAACTCCCGGAACACGAAGATGGGCGCCTGCACGTAGAACGTCATCGAGTTGTGCTCGAACGGCGACCCGTGCCGGTCGCGCATGAGGTAGTTGATGAGCCCCTTGTCGCGATCTGTCGCGCCCGTTCCCGCGGCCGCGGCATCCAGGGTCTTCTCGCCCTGGGTCGAGACGCGGGCGGCGAACAGCACGTCGGAGTCGTCGGCGCTTGCGCGCACGAGCTCCACGGTCATGTCGGAGCGGAACTGCGGATCGGGAGCGGTCTCAGGCACGACCTTCACGCTACTGCGGGCCTGCCGCGCCGCCGGGCAGCGACATAGGCTGAGCGCATGGCCCTCACGAGCGAAGCGACCACCCTCTGGTTCGGCGACCTGATGTCCGGCAGCGGCACGACCTCCCTCGACTCGAGCGACGCTGCCGAGTTCGCCGTGGACTGGAAGGCGCGCTCGGAGGGCGAGGTCGGGCACACCAATCCCGAGGAGCTGCTCGGCGCGGCGCATTCGGCGTGCTACTCGATGGCGCTCGCCAACGCGCTCGGACAGGCGGGCCACGCACCCGAGAGCCTGCAGGTCACCGCCGCGGTGACGTTCCAGCTGCCCGACGGGATCACGGGCAGCCACCTGCTCGTGAGCGCGAAGGTGCCGGGGCTGTCGGCCGAGGAGTTCCAGAAGTTCGCGGAGGACGCGAAGGAGAACTGCCCGGTGTCGAAGGCGCTGACCGGCATCCCGATCACCCTCGAAGCGAGCCTGGCCTAGCCCGTGCGCGTGCTCGTCGCCGGCGCCTCCGGGCTGATCGGCACGGAGCTCGTGCGCACGCTGCGCGCGGAGGGCCACGAGGTCCGGCGGCTGGTGCGCCGTCGGCCGTCCGCGCCCGATGAGGTGAACTGGGCTCCCTCGGCGCGCACGATCGACGTGCAGGCTCTCGGCGACGTCGACGCCGTCGTGAACCTCTCCGGCGCGTCGATCGCCCGGATGCCGTGGACCCGCGGCTATCGCCGACAGCTGCTCGACTCGCGCGTCGCCGCGACCCGCACCCTCGCCGACGCCATGAACCAGGTGCGCCGGCCGCCGGCGGTGTTCGTGAGCGGGTCGGCCGTGGGGATCTACGGCGACCGGCCGGGCGAGCGGCTCACCGAGGAGTCGGCGCGCGGCCGCGGCTTCTTCCCCGACCTCGTCGAGGAGTGGGAGAAGACCTCGCACCTCGCGCCGGCCGCGACCCGGGTCGTGCAGATCCGCTCGGGCGTCGTGATCGCACGCGGCGGCGGGATGGCACCCGTGCGCACCCTCACCGGTGTCGGTCTCGGTGCCCGATTCGGCACCGGGGGTCAGCACTGGCCGTGGATCAGCCTGCACGACGAGGTCGCGGCGATCCGGCACCTGCTCACCCGCTCCGCGCTCGCGGGGCCGGTGGCCCTGGTCGGCCCGACACCGGCGACGAGCGACCGGGTCACCCACGGATTCGCACGCCGGATGCGCCGGCCGTACGCCCTGCGCGCCCCCGAGGGCGTCATCCGGCGCGTGCTCGGCGAGGCCGGTCAGCGTCTGCTGCTGGACAGCATGAAGGTCGTGCCGGTGCGGCTGCAGGCCGACGGATTCACGTGGACGCACCCTCGCGTCGAGGATGCGATCGACGCGGTCTTCGCGGCCTGAGCCGCCCCGCGCCGGCTACTCGACCCGCTCCCGCGACAGTCGGATGGCGGTGCGCGTCGCCCAGCGCGCCCGGCGGCGGTCGCCCGCGGCGTCGTAGGCCAGCGCCAGTCGGTACCACGGGCGCCAGTTCTCGGGATCGGCATCCACCGCCGCCTTGTAGACGGGGAACAGCGCGTCCGCGGCCGAGCGCTCGACGCGCCCGCTCGCCGTGAGCGGCAGCTGCTCGGTGGGCAGGCCACCCTCGGCCTCGAGCCGCTTCGCGAGCCCCTCGGCGCGCACGGCGAACACGATCTCCGCCGCCACGAGGCCGAGGGCGAGCAGCGGCAGCACGATCATGCCGATGCCGAGCCCGATCGCGACCGGCTGCCCGACCCGGATGAGCACGATCCCGTAGCGCAGTGCGAACAGCAGGTACAGCAGCAGCAGCGCCGCCATGACGACGACCGCGATCCGGGTGCGCACGGGCCTCAGGCGCCCAGCTCGAGCAGGTTCTCGAGGCCCACGACCACCCCGCGCACGGCGGGTGTCGCACGGATCCCGAGCACGATCCCCGCCTCGTACGAGGAGTCGCCGAGGGTCTCGTGCGTGATCCGCAGCACCTCGCCCGTGCCGCCCATGACGACCGTCTGCTCGGCCAGGATGCCGTTCATCCGCAGCGAGTGGATCGGCACGCTCGCCACCTGCTGCCCGCGCGCGCGCTGATCGGCGTGCGGTGCGGCGACCGGCCCCGCCTCGGCACGCGCCTGACCGATGAGCTCGGCGGTGCGCACCGAGGTGCCCGACGGCGAGTCGATCTTGCCGGTATGGTGCGCCTCGATGATCTCGATCGAGTCGAAGTAGGGAGCCGCGAGCGCCGCGAAACGCGTCGCGAGCACGGAACCCAGGGCGAAGTTCGGCACGATGACCACGCCGAGCTCCGGCATCCTGTCGACGCGCGTGCGCACGGTCTGGATGCGATCCGCGCTCCAGCCCGAGGTGCCGACCAGCGCCGGGATGCCGTGATCGAGGGCCGCGCTCACCACGTCGGGCGAGACGGCGGGCACCGTGAAGTCGAGCACCAGGTCGGCACCGGCGATGCCGTCGAGCGGGTCGGCCGAGCCGAGAGCGGTGTGCAGCTCGAGGTCCGGGGTCGCCTCGATCAGGCGCACGGCGAGCGAACCCATCCTGCCGGTCGCACCGACCACCGCGACCGAGACAGCCATGCGTCCAGCGTACCGGGGGCGCGCCGCTGGGTAGCCTGGGCCGGTGCCCGTCTTCCGCCCCGCCGCCGTCGACGATCCCGAGGTCGTGGAGCTCCTCGACGAGTACTTCGCCCTGCGCGCGGACACGTTCGAGGGCGGCGAGTACCGGGTCGCCCGGCCCGATCCGGCGCGGTTCCGGCCGCCCGCCGGCGTCTTCCTGCTCGTCGAGGACGACCTCGGTCCGGTGGGCTGCGGCGGCATCCGGATGCTCGAACCCGACCGCGCGGAGGTCAAGCACCTCTACCTGCGCGACCGGGCGCGCGGCCGGGGCTGGGGCCGCGAGCTCCTCGCCGAGCTCGAGGCGCGTGCGGTCGGACTCGGCGCCCGCGTCGTCGTGCTCGACACGAACGCGACCCTCGAGGCGGCGCAGGGGCTCTATCGCTCGAGCGAGTACCTCGAGGTGCCGGCCTACAACGCGAACCCGAACGCGACGCACTGGTTCTCGAAGGACCTCGACGTCACCGTCTGACCCCGGTGACGGGCGTCCGCGACGCCGGCGGCGTCAGTACGGCTGGTCGGCGGGGAGGCCGGTGCGCAGTTCCGGCGGCAGGTGGCCCAGGTCGTTGTGGGTCACCAGCGCGGGCGACTTCAGGGTGCGCACGCGGATGATCGTGAGCCCGCAGTTGGCCTGATTCACCCCGAGCCAGCGCCACGGATCGGCGCCGAAGGCCTCGCGCACGAACGCCCCGATGACGAAGTTGTGGGTGATGAGCAGGTCGTGCCGGTCCTCGCGGGAGGGCGTCATCCACTCGGAGAACGCGTCGGCCATCTGGGCCTCGCCGGCCTCGATCTCCTCCTCGGTGACGCCGCCGAAGAACGACGCGAACGCGTGCGGCATCCCGTCCCCCGGGCCGCTCGGGATGCAGTCCATCAGCAGCGCCGAGGGCTCCGGCTCGATGGCGGGCATCCGCTCCGTCATGATGCGTGCCGTCTCCTGCGCGCGCTGCAGCGGCGAGGTCCACGCACCCGAGAACGGCACTCCCCCGAGCCGCTCCGCGATGGCGCGCGCCTGGCGCACGCCGCGCGGGCTCAGCGGGCCGTCGGGCAGACCGTGCTCGGCATCCTGCTGCTCGCCGTGGCGCACGAGGTAGAGGTAACGCGACATGAGGGGTGTTCCGGCTTCCGGGTCAGGCGGCCGCGGGCTCTCCGTCGAGCCCGCGGAAGGTGTCGTCGTCGACGTCTCCGACCGCGGCGATCGAGAGCGGGCCCGCGGCGAGGCCGGCCGCGAGCTCCCGCACGTCGGCGGGGGTGACGAGCGCGAGCCGGCGCAGGCTCTCGTCGAGGTCGATGTACTCGCCGAGCGTGAGCTCGCTGCGCCCGAGCCGGCTCATGCGGGTGTCGGAGTCCTCGAGCGCGAGCGCGGACGCGCCGCCCAGCTGCCCGCGCGCGCGATCCAGCTCCTGATCGGTGATGCCGTCGGTGCCGACCCGACGCAGCTCGGCGAGCATGAGGTCGGCGACCTCCCCCGCCCGGCGGGGCGAGCATCCGGCGTAGAGCCCGACGAGGCCGGCGTCGCTGTAGCTGGAGGCGAACGAGTACACGGAGTAGGCCAGCCCGCGCTTCTCGCGGATCTCCTGGAACAGCCGCGACGACATCCCGCCGCCCAGCACCGAGTTGAGCGCGACGAGCGTCGAGCGGCGGTCGTCATGCGCATCCAGCCCGGGGACCCCCAGCATGAGGTTGGTCTGCTCGATCGGCCGCGGCACGAGCGCGCGTGCTCCGGTGTAGCCGACGACGGGGGGTGCGGGATGCCGGCGCGACACCGGCGCCGCTTCCGCCGTGAGATCCCACCCGGCCGCCGTGAGCGCCGCCTCGACCCCGGAGACGAGCTCGTCGTGGTCGACGGATCCGGCGACGGTGACCACGAGGTCCTGCGGTCGGTAGTTGGCCCGGTAGTGCGCCCAGACGGCCTCGCGCCCGACGGCCTTGATCGAGGCGGCGCTGCCCCCGATGGGCCGCCCGAGCGGGTGGTCGCCGAAGACGGCCTCGAACAGCCGCTCCCCCACGACATCCGACGGATCGTCGTCGGCCGCCGCGAGCTCCTCGAGGATGACCCCGCGTTCGCTCTCGAACTCCTCGGGGTCGAGAACCGACGAGGTGACCATGTCGGCCAGCACGGTCACGGCCATCGGCAGGTCGACGTCGCGCACCTTGGCGTAGTAACAGGTGTGCTCCTTCGCGGTCAGGGCGTTGTGCTCTCCGCCCACCTCGTCGAAGCTCACGGCGATGTCGAGGGCCGTGCGGGTCGGGGTGCCCTTGAACAGCAGATGCTCGAGGAAGTGGGTGGAGCCGTAGGTCGCCGGCTGCTCGTCGCGCGAGCCGACCGCGACCCAGAAGCCGACCGTCGCGCTCTGCGCGCCCGGCACGCTCTCGCTGAGGATCCGCACGCCGCTCGGGAGGATGGTGCGCCGCACCAGCGCCCCGCCGGATGACGTGATGGTGAGGTCCGCGACATCGAGAGGGAGCTGCACCGCGCCGTTCATCGCCCCGAGCCTACGTCACCCGCCCGAACGGCGACGCCGGGGTCCCCCGATTCGGGGTGGGGACAAACAGACAAGTCTGTCTGTCCCCATGCTATATTCTCCGCAGCGGGCACAACGAGCGGTTCCCCAAACCGCACGGCTCACTCGGTGGACCCCCCTGAACCACCTGAGCCCACGTGGTGAGATCTTCTCGTCCCCCGTCATACCGTGGCCGTCGTCCCCCCGCGGCGGCCACGGCCGACACTGCCGCCCGCACCCCCATCACACGAGGAGAGAACCGGATGACCATCGCGACGATCGAGATCCCGGTCCCGGCCGCCCTGCCTCCGCTCGCTCCCGCCAAGCAGCGCATCCTCGACACCGCCGATCGCCTGTTCTACGACGAGGGGATCCGGACGGTCGGGGTGGATCGGCTCATCGCCGACGCCCACGTCACGAAGGCGACCTTCTACAAGCACTTCGGCTCCAAGGAGCGCCTCGTCGTCGCCTACATCGAGCATCGCCACCGGGACATCGCCGAGCGCATCGCCGACTTCGCGCGCGACGCGGGTCCCACCGAGACGCTGCGCGCCCTCCGCGACGCGATCGTCGCGACCATTCATGAGCCGGGGTTCCGGGGCGACCCGTTCGCCAACGCCGCGGCGGAGTTCTCGGATCACCTGCATCCCGTGCGGCGCGCCATCGAGGAGCACCGCGACTGGTACCTCCAGGTGCTCGAGGACCTGCTGCGCCGCATGGGCGTCCCGCTCGCCGGCGACGTCGCCGACGACCTCATGCTCGCCCGCGACGGCGCGATGAGCGGCAGCTACGTCGGCGACCCGGTCGCCGTGACCGCGTCGCTGCGGCGCCAGTTCGCGCGCGTGCTGCCGGACGATCACTGATAGCACGCTGGGCGCCTTCCGTGCGGAGCCGCTCCCCCGCTACGGTGAGGTCGCCGCGGCGACGGGTCGCGGACTCCAGGAAGGACGCGTCTTGACCATCACGATTCCGGCCATCAACCTGCTGTTCCTCATCGCCCTCATCGGGGGTGTCGTCGCCATCATCGACGCCATCGTCCGCATCCGGGCCCGCTCCGCCGTGCTCGGCATCATCCAGCTCGTCGCGGCCGCCCTGTTCACGCTCTCGCTGTTCGTGGCGGGCGTGCCGTTCGGCCAGCCGATCCTCGCGGTCGTCACCATCGTGCTGCTGGTGCTGGGTCTCGCCTTCCGCGGATCGGCTCGCCGCGGCGGCGTCGCGCTCACGGTGATCGCGATCATCCTACTGCTCGCCTACCTGCTGCTGAGCGGCGGGATCCACATCGCCGGCATCAACTAGGCGAACGGCTCCGACGCCCGATCCAGCTCGGTGAGCTGGCGTCGACTCAACCGGACGGAGGCCGCCGCCGTGAGATCGATGACCTGATCCACGGCGGTGGCCGACACCACCGGGGCCACGACATCCGGCTTGCTGAGCAACCACGCGAGCGCGACGGTGGCGGGAGCGGCGTCGATCTCGGCGGCGACCTGGTCGACCGCGGCCAGCACCTGCATGCCCGTCCTGCCGAGCAGCCGCCCCAGGGCTCCGCGACGATCGCCCGGGGTCAGGTCGGCGCGGCTGCGGTACCGACCGGTGAGGAACTTGCCCGCGAGAGGGAGCCGCGGCACGAACCCGAGGCCCTGGGCCCGCACGATGCGCGCGAGGTCCTGCTCGTACTCCCGGCGCGACACGAGGCTGTAGGGCGCCTGGACGGCCGCCATCGGGGTGAAGCCGAGCTGGGCGCTGGCGATCCGGGCCTCGATCAGGCGCGTGCCCGGATGCTGCGCCGCCGCGAACTCCCGCACCGCCCCGCCGAGGATCAGCTCGTCGACCGCCAGCAGCGTCTCCTCGAACTCCACGTCCGGGTCGTCGACGTGCAGATAGAGCAGGTCGATGCGATCGGTGCGCAGCCGTCGCAGCGAGTCGTGCACGGCGGCGGTGATCGCACGTGCGCCGACCCCGGGATGCTCCGAGCTGCGCCCCACCTTCGTGGCGACCACGAGGCTGTCGCGATTGCGGCGCGCGTGCATCCAGTCGCCGAGGATCGACTCGCTGCGCCCGTCGGCGTAGGAGTCGGCGGTGTCGAGGAAGTCGCCGCCGGTGGCGCGGAAGGCGTCGAGCATGCGCCCGGCCTCGGCGGCATCCACGGTCCACCCGAATGCGTTCGTGCCCAGGGCGACGGGGAAGACCCGCAGGGCGCTGAGACCGACCGGTCGGGGCGGCACCGGCGTCGGATCGACGACCGTGGCGGTCTGCGCCGTGGTCGGAGCCGGCAGCGGCCCGGCGACGGTGGCGCGGTGCGCACTGTCGCTCATGATGCCTCCTGGATCGGAGGCTACGCGGAGCCCGGTCCGGTCACCGGCCGGCACGGGCAATAGTTATCGGGCTGATATCCGGCGCCGTCGACCTCGGCAATCCGAGAAGATGCCCAGAAGGCGCCGGGACCGTTCCGCGGGGTCTGGCGGCGGCGCGATCCATCGGCGTAGGTTCGCCCTAGCGACGCCGTCCACAGCGCACGGCGGAGCGACACCCGCCGTCCCTTCCGCAGAACCCGGACGGCCCGAGAAGGGGAACGGCCCCGCGAACGTGTCGCGGGGCCGCCCCTTCGTCCACCTCCCCCGAGCTGCCGGGGGATGGATCCCCTAGCTCTCGGCCGGCTCGAGCGATCCCTCGCTCGGCGCCGCGGAACCCTCGGCGGCAGCCGCCTCGGACTCCTCGGTCACGGGCGAGAGGGAGAGCTTGCCGCGGTCGTCGATCTTGGTGATCTCCACCTGGATCTTCTGGCCGACGCTCAGCACGTCCTCGACGTTCTCGACCCGCTTGCCGCCGGCCAGCTTGCGCACCTCGGAGATGTGCAGCAGGCCGTCCTTGCCCGGGGTCAGCGAGACGAACGCGCCGAACGTCGCGATCTTGACGACCGTGCCGAGGTAGCGCTCGCCCACCTCGGGCTGCAGCGGGTTGCCGATTGCGAGCACCTGGGCGCGCGCGGCCTCGGCTGAGGGGCCGTCGACGGCACCGATGTAGACGGTGCCGTCCTCCTCGATCGAGATGTCGGCTCCGGTCTCGTCCTGGATCGCGTTGATCGTCTTGCCCTTGGGGCCGATCAGCTCGCCGATCTTGTCGACCGGGATGTTGACGCTGATGACGCGCGGTGCTGTCGGGGCCATCTCGTCCGGTCCGTCGATCGCCTGGTTGATGACCGCGAGGATCGCGGTGCGCGCCTCCTTGGCCTGCTTCAGCGCGCTCGCCAGGACCGAGGCGGGGATGCCGTCGAGCTTGGTGTCGAGCTGGAGCGCGGTGACGAACTCCGACGTGCCGGCGACCTTGAAGTCCATGTCGCCCAGCGCGTCCTCGGCGCCCAGGATGTCGGTCAGCGCCGCGTACTGCGTCTGGCCGTCGACCTCGTCGGAGACGAGGCCCATCGCGATGCCCGCGACCGGGGCGCGCAGCGGCACGCCCGCGTTGAGCAGCGAGAGCGTCGAGGCGCACACCGAGCCCATCGAGGTGGAGCCGTTGGAGCTGAGCGCCTCGGACACCTGCCGGATGGCGTAGGGGAACTCCTCGCGGCTCGGCAGCACCGGCACGAGGGCGCGCTCGGCGAGGAAGCCGTGCCCGATCTCGCGACGCTTCGGCGAACCGACCCGGCCGGTCTCACCGGTCGAATACGGCGGGAAGTTGTAGTGGTGCAGGTAGCGCTTCTTGGTGATCGGGCTCAGCGAGTCGATCTGCTGCTCCAGCTTGAGCATGTTGAGCGTGGTGACACCCAGGATCTGGGTCTCGCCGCGCTGGAAGATCGCCGAGCCGTGGACGCGCGGGATGACCTGCACCTCGGCGTCGAGCGCCCGGATGTCGGTCAGACCGCGGCCGTCGATGCGCACGCCGTCCTTCAGGATGCGGCCCCGCACGATCTTCTTGGTCACGCCCTTGTAGGCGGCGCTCACCATGCCGAGGGTCTCCTCGCCGAGGCGGCCCTTGGCGATGAGGTCGGCGACGTGCTCCTTGACCTGCCCCTTGAGGACGTCGTCCTGGTGCTGGCGGTCGACCTTGTCGGCGATCTGGTAGATCTCCGCGAGCTGGTCGTGGGCGTAGGCGTTCACGGCCTCGAAGAGCGCCGGGGTGTAGTCGACGAAGAGCGGGTACTCCGCGATCTCCTTGGCCGACTGCGATGCGAGCAGCTCCTGCGCCTCCACCAGCTGGCGGATGAACGGCTTGGCCGCCTCGAGCCCTTCGGCCACGCGCTCCTCGTCGGGCTTGATCGCGCCGCCCTGGATGAGGTTCCAGCTGTGCTCGGTCGCCTCGGCCTCGACCATCATGATCGCGACGTCGGACGAGCCGTCGTCGTTGCGAACGACGCGGCCGGCCACCGTGAGGTCGAACACGGCCTCCTGCAACTGGCTGAACTTCGGGAAGACGACCCACTGGCCCCCGTCCTGAGTGGGGATGAGCGCCAGGCGTACGCCCGCGATCGGGCCGCTGAACGGCAGGCCCGAGATCTGGGTGGACGCGGACGCCGCATTGATCGCGAGCGCGTCGTAGAACTCGTCGGGCGCGACGCTCAGGACGGTGATGACGACCTGGACCTCGTTGCGGATGCCGTCGGCGAACGACGGGCGCAGCGGCCGGTCGATGAGGCGGCAGACGAGGATCGCCTCCGTCGAGGGGCGGCCCTCGCGACGGAAGAACGAGCCGGGGATCTTGCCGGCCGCGTACGACCGCTCCTCGACATCCACGGTCAGCGGGAAGAAGTCGAAACCCTCCCGCGCGTTCTTGCTGACGCTCGTGGCGCTGAGGAGCATCGTCTCCTCGTCGAGGTACGCGGCGACCGCGCCCTGCGCCTGCTGCGCGAGCCGTCCGGTCTCGAACCGGACGGTGCGCTTGCCGAACCTGCCGTTGTCCAGCACGGTTTCGGCGAACTTGATCTCGGGACCCTCCATGAAGGGAACACTCCAATTGCTCGGTGGAGCAGGAGCGGGCAGGAAGGGCCGTCCCCGCGCTCGTGCGCGGAGCACCGGGCTGTTCTGGCCAACAGTAGAAATGATCCGGGTCTTCAGACGATCCGGCGCATCACCACCGGTGACCAGCTTCATGCCGGCCTGCTCCGGGTGTGCGACCGTCGAGCGACGGTCGATTCATGGTATCCGATGAACGGCGCCGACATCGAGCCGGCACGGCCGGCATCCGGCACCTAGCCTGGATGGCATGGCTACTGTGGAGCTGACCGAGGACACCTTCGAGACGACCGTGCTGGGCGACGGCATCGTGCTCGTCGACTTCTGGGCGGACTGGTGCGGCCCGTGCAAGGCGTTCGCGCCGATCTACGACGGCGCCTCCGAGGACAACGCGGACATCGTGTTCGGCAAGGTCGACACCGAGGCGCAGCAGGGCCTCGCCGGCGCGATGGGCATCCAGGCGATCCCGACGCTCATGGTGTTCCGCGACGGCATCGGCGTGTTCGCGCAGGCCGGCGCTCTGCCGGGGCCCGCGCTCGACGAGGTCATCAAGCAGACCCGTGCGCTGGACATGGACGACATCCGCGCCCAGGTCGCCGCGCAGCAGGCGTCGCCGCAGCAGCCCGCCGACCCCGCGTAGCCCGTCCGGACGTCTATCGCGCGGATCGGCCGCGTCGCTACAGTGCACGCATGACCGAGCCCGCCGCCACGGCCCCCGCCGTCCCGCCGACGCCGGCGTACGCCCCTCCCCCTCCGGCGCCGCGACGCGCGCTGGGCGTCACCGGGTTCGTGCTGTCGCTGCTCGCGTTCCTGGGCGACTTCGTCGTCGCCATCGTGCTGCTGGCCACGTTCATCTCGGCGATCGGCAGCCTCGCCGGATTCGTGGAGGGCAAGGACACGGGCGGGTTCGGCGCCGCAGCCGCCGTGTTCGTCGCGGCGGTGCTCGCCGGCATCGCCGGAACGCTCCTCGCCGTCGTCGGGATCATCCTGGGGTGCATCGCCGCGGCGCGGAACCGCGGGCGGGTGCTCGGCGTCTTCGCTATCGTCCTGGGCGGCCTGGTCATCGTGACCCGGATCCTGCTCCTGGTCGGATCCGCGACGAGCGGCAGCGGCGGTTCGTGAGGCGCGGACCGGGACGCCGGCTCAGACGAGCTTGTCGCGCACCGCGCCCATGAGCAGCTGCACGCGGAGCCGGCCGCGCTTGCGCACGATCGCCACCGGGATCCGGGCGATCCCGAACGCGTCGTCGAGCCGGCGCAGGTTCTCGTCGACCACCGACTCCAGCCCGCGCGGCACCATGCCGACCGGACCGCTCACCCGGCGGCCGGTGAACAACCGCACGACGATGGGCGCGTCCACCTTCTCCTGCGCCTGCGTGCGCGGCGAGACGGCGGTCTCCATCTGATCGGCACCCTGCTCGAGCACCGCGATCAGCTCGTCCTGGCACGCGTCGCTGCCCGCGAGCGTCAGCCGGATGCGGCGGTTGCGCGCGAGCAGCCCGTACGTGTAGTCGTTCAGCTTGCCCTCACCGCGGTCGGTGCGATCCAGCGGCGCCTGCGGGTCGTACCCCGTGATGCTCATCAGAATCCCTCGGCGTTGCGCGGGGCGTAGTGCTCCTCCAGGCGGCGCAGCTCGTCTCCGGTCAGCTCGATGTCGACCGCGGCGATCGCATCGTCGAGCTGACCGGGCTTGGTCGCCCCGACGATCGGCGCCGTCACGGCCGACTGGTGCAGCACCCACGCATACGCGATCTGGGCCATCGGCACGCCGCGCTCGCCGGCGATCTCGCCCACCGTCTCCACGACGCGGCGGTCGCTCTCGATCTGCTGCTTGTAGTTGTTCGCGATGACCTTGTCGGTGCGGGAGCGCTCGGTGTCCTCGCCCCACGGCCGGGCCAGCCGGCCGCGCGCGATCGGGCTCCACGGGATGACGCCGACGCCCTGATCGCGGCAGTACGGGTGCATCTCCCGCTCCTCCTCGCGGTACAGCAGGCTGTACTGGTCCTGCATCGAGACGAAGCGGGTCCAGCCGTTCAGGTCGGCGACGTGCTGCGCCTGGGCGAACTGCCACGCCCACATCGACGAGGCGCCGATGTAGCGTGCCTTGCCGGCGCGGACGATGTCGTGGAGAGTCTCCATCGTCTCCTCGATGGGCACCTCCGGGTCCCAGCGATGGATCTGATAGAGGTCGACGTAGTCGGTGCCGAGCCGTCGGAGGCTGTCGTCGATCGCGGTGAGGATCGCCGCGCGGCTGAGCCCGCTCCCCTTCGGTCCGTCGAACATGTGCCCGTGCACCTTGGTCGCGATGACGTACTCGTCGCGCTTCGCGATCTCGCCCATGAGGATGCGGAGGAACTCCTCGCTCGACCCGAGCGAGTACACGTTGGCCGTGTCGAAGGTCGTGATGCCCGCCTCCCACGCCTGCCGGTAGAAGGGCCGGGACTCCTCGAGCCCGAGCGTCCACGCGTGGCCGCCGCGCGAGGCGTCGCCGTAGCTCATGCAGCCGAGGATGATGCGCGAGACCTGAAGTCCGCTGTCGCCGAGGCGGAGGTGATCCATGCCTCCGACTCTAGGGTGCCGGGCGGCTGCGTGATCTGCGCACCCGGCGCAGCAGCGCGGTCGCCGCGATCAGCACCCCGGCGATCCCCGCACCGAGGAGGGTGTCGACGACGCGCTCCCACGCCACCCCGACCGGATCGGCACCGCCCTGCTCGGCGAGGGTGAGCGCCAGTGGGGTGACGAACAGCAGCGCGAGCCCGTAGTTGCGGGTGACCAGCTCCTGCGCCACGAACTGCAGAACCGCGAGCACGCCCGCCAGGAGATAGCCGGCGGGCTGGGCGATCGCGAAGATCGCGAAGGCACCCGCGCCGAGGAGCGTGCCGAGCGCTCGGTGGATGCCGCGCACCGCCGACAGCCGCAGGTGCGGCTCCTTCTGCAGGATCGCCATCGCCGAGAGCACGACCCAGTACGCCCGGTGCTCGCCGAGCGGCAGCACGACGACGAGGGCCATGACGATCGCGATCAGGATGCGGGGCAGGATCGCCCGGTTCGGCTCGTCGAGCCGGAACGCCCGTCGGACCAGCTCGTCCGCCACGACGCGATCCCGCGCCCGGACGCCCGGCACGATCAGGGGCGCGACGACCGCGAGATACCCGGCGAGACAGCCGCAGGCGACGAGCCCGACGATCAGCGGAGGCGGCAACCCCGGGCCGCCGGCCGAGGCGGGCGCTGCGACCCGACCGGCGGTGCCCGCCACGAGCGCGAAGAAGATGCCGCCCGGCGGTCCGACGCTGCGCAGGGCGAGGACGATGCTCGACAGGATCGACGCGACGCCGACGAGCGCGAGCACGGCCAGCGGCTGCGCGGCGACGAGGGCGCCGACCGCCGCTGTCGCCAGCAGGCCGGCGCCGATGAGCGGCAACGCCCAGGCCCGCTCCCGGCGGCTTCGCGCCGTCAGGTAGATGGAGAGCAGGGAGCCCGACGAGGCGACCGGGCCCCAGGCCGGATGCCCGAGCGCCGTGAACGCCGCCACCGGGGCCGCCATGGCGATCGCCGCGGTCAGCGCGATCGGCCAGCGCACGGGACTGTCGCGCAGGGCCAGGAGGTCGCGGGTGCGATCGCGAAGACGCATCCCTGTCAGGATCCGCCCCGATCGGGCCGGCGCGCCAGCCGCCCGGCTATTCCTCGGCGAGGACGATGATCCTGTCGCCGGCGGCGAAGGAGACGCGCGCCGCCTTGGGCGGATTCACGCGCACGCCGTACGCGGCATCTGCGTCGTGCGACTCGGCCGCGATCCGGTATCCGATCGCGGTCTCGTTCACGCGTCGGGCGGCGGCGGCGATCGTGTAGAAGTCGACCTCGGCGCCGGGGGCGATGTACAGCTCCGCCGGGCGGATGTAGACCTCGCTGCCCGCACTGTCGAACAGCACCCGGAACACGTCCGAGAGCCGCTCGTTCTCACTGATCTGCGACAGCATGAGGCTCACGAGCTTCTCGCTCACGATGAAGTCGTCGGCCTTCGTGACCTCCGCGAGTTCGCGGTTGCGGTCGTCGAGCATCTCGCTCACGATGTTCAGCTCGGCGCCGGTCTCGTCGGCGATCTCGCGCAGGTGCAGGAGCGTCACGAGCGTCCGCGCGTCGGCGCGCTGGGCGGGCAGCGTGTCGCGCGCCGCCAGCACGATCACGTGATGATGGGGCCCGATCACGAGGTCGTCGAGCACGCCGCGCTGGGTCGGATCGGCGCGCGTGAAGGTCACGGACATCCCGGGATAGTCGGGCAGCTCCGGCTCGAGCGCGTCCGCCACGATCGTGACCGTCGAGCCGGCCGCGACGTACGAGTGCAGTTCGTCGAGCATGACCCGAAGCCCCGAGTTGATGCCGAGGATGATGGTGTGCTCGGGCTGCGGCTCGTACGGAGTCGGCGATGCGATCGCCGACTCGTCGGCGGGCACCGGATCGCCGCCGAGCCGGATGGTGCTGTCGTCCTCCGCGATGACGACGAGCTGGTGGCCGGCGACGTACACGGTGTCGGGCGCCGGGTTGATGAGCACGGCATCCGGCGTGACGATCCCGATGACCGTGCAGTCGGAGAAGGCGATCTGGGCGTCGAAGTACGTGCGCCCGTGGAGGCTCGGCTGATCCGTGAAGTAGATCTCGTCGCCCTCGAAGTCGAGCAGCTCCGTGTAGACGACGCTCAGCCCACTCTGCCGGCAGCTCTGCACGGTGACGCGACTGATGAGGTCGAGTGCCAGCACCCAGTGCGCCTCGTCGCGGCCGACGAGTCGGCCGGCCTCGAGGTTCGCGCCGTGCGCGAGCTCGCCGACGATGTGGTAGCGCCCGGCCTTGCGGTTCTTGTTGTTGGTGAGCGCGAGGGTCGTCTTGATGACGGTCGCATCGGGATCGTCGTCGCCGTCCGCGCCGAGCACGATGATCGAACGGGCGGCATCCGGATTGCCGAGCTCGAGATCGCGCAGGTTCATCGGATCGCCGGTGCGGCAGACGATGCGGGTCCTGCCCGTCGGGCCGACCTCGGTGCGGATGGCGTCCTCCATCTCGACCTTGTCCATGTCGGCGAGGATGACGATCGCGCTGCGACCGCGCGATTCGTTGGCGATCGAGATCTCGTGGATGAGCGCGAAGACCTTATGGCTCCAGCCCAGGATGAGCGTGTGGTCGGTCTCGAGCACGCGCGAGCGACCCTTGCGCAGCTCGTCGACCTTCGCGTCGAACGCGCCGGAGATGATGCTGATCAGGCTCGCGACGATCACGATGCCGGCGATCGTGATGACGAGCATGAGGCCGCGGTAGCCCCAGCCGTTGTCGCCGGCCAGGGTGCCGGAGTCGATCGCGCGCATGAGCGTCGCCCAGAGCAGGTCGAGGAACCCGTGCGGCTGACCCTCCGGTCGCGCACCGGAACCCAGCGCGAACGTGATGAGGGTGACGAGCACCACGAGGACGGCGGTGACGATCGCGAGCAGCGCGATGAGCGCGCCGGTGCCGCGCGACATCCAGCCGTCGAACCAATAGCGGAATCGCTCGCCGAGGCCGGGCTTGTTCTGGGTCATGGCGGGGCTCGGTTGTCGCTCGCCGGAAAGGGGCGCTCGAACCCTACCGGCGCGCGGACGTCAGACCGCAGCCCCCAGCTCTGGTGTCAGGCGCGACGCGAGCGGCGTCGCGAGAGCGCGAGCAGCACGGCGCCGCCGGCCAGCGCGAACGCCCCGAGTGCCGGAATCGCCGTGCTCACGCCCATGCCGGTCGCTGCGAGCTCGGGCTTCGGAGGCAGTGCCGCGAACCGGAGGATCACGAGACCATCGGCCCCGTCCTGCCCCTCCTCGTCGACGACGCTGCCACCGGAACCGGGATCGGTCGTGCCCGCGGGACCGGCATCGACGCTGCCACCGTTGCCGTATACGGTCGACTCGAATGAGCCCGCCGGGAAGAGCGTGGATGCGCCGATGCCGCTGAGGCCGGCGATCGTCAGCCCCGCGCCGTACGCGCAGTCCGCCTGGGTGTTGGTCGCCGCGGTCTTCGCGCCGCCACCGAGAGAGAGGTTCGGGTTGGCGTGGCAGAGGCCCGACGCCAGGCCGGACCCGCTGAAGCCCTGCGTCGAGCCCGGATTGGTGTCATCGTTGCCACCGAGGCCGCCGTTCGCCGTCGAGGTCGCTACCTGCGTCGCCTCGCCGTTACCGCCCACCCCGAAGGTCGAACCGGATCCTGCGGTCCCCACGTGGATCGACACCGTCGATCCGGCGACACTGTCGACGTACTGGACGTCTCCGCCACCGCCGGCGTATTCGACGTTGGCAGGGACGTCATCGTCCGAGGTCGCGTGCCCACCGCCGCCACCCGCACCGACCAGCACCGCCGAGAGCTTGCTGACACCGGAGGGGACCGTGAACGTGTGGTCGCCCGCCGTGGTGAAGCGCACCTCGCAGACGTTGTCCGCGACGAGCGTCGCTGCCGGCGCCGTGGTCGGGCAGGTGCCGGCGAACCCGAGAGCGGGGGAAGCCGCGCCCGCCACCGCGAGCGCACCTCCCGCGCCGAGGCCCAGGACACCGAGGGTCGCGAATCCGCGGGTGAGTCGAGTCGTCATTGATGGCTCCAGCCGGGCGGGAAAGATTCCGCGCCAGAGTAGCAGTCGTCAGAACTCGATGGTGCGATCCAGCCGGCTCTGCACGTCGGCCGCGATCTGCGCGCGCCGGAGCTTGCCGTTCTCGGTACGCGGCAACGAAGCCACGCGGTGGCAGATGCGCGGCGTGGCGTCACCGAGCTCGCGGCGCAGGGCGGCGACGAGTCGCTGCGAATCGACCCCGTCGTCCGTGACGACGGACAAGCCGACGGCGGCGACGCCGCGGGCATCGGATACCGCGAACGCGGCAGCGTCACGCACACCGGGCTGCCGCAGCGCCGCCTGCTCCACCCGCTCCGGATCGACCTTGAGCCCGGCCGCATTGATCAGCTCGGATCGCCGCGCGCCGAGGATGAGCCGCCCGTCGACGAGGCGGCCCAGGTCGCCCGGCACGAACCAGCCGTCCTGGAACGCAGCGTCGTCGTCGGCCCCGCCGCGGAACGACGCCTGCGCCTGCAGGGGACGTCGGATGCGCACGAGACCGGTCTCGCCATCGGGCACCGGACGCCCGTCGTCGTCGAGCACCTCGACGGTGGCGTAGTCGAGGACCGTTCCGACGTCACCGGGCTCCCGCGCCGGGCCGCGGCGCAGCGTGACCGCCCCCACCTCGGTCGCGCCGTAGATCACCTCGACCACGACGCCGAGCTCGCGCTCGAGGCGCTGCGCGAGCGCGCCCGGCAGCGGGCTGCCCACGGATTGCGCCGTCTCCAGCGCGGGCAGGGTCGCCTGCCGGCGACGAACGGTCGTGAGCAGCTCCGAGAGCTGCGCGGGCGACCCGTGCACGACGTGCGCACGCACGTCGGCCAGCACCCGCAGGTTCTGGTCGGCCGAACCCGGCACCAGATACGCGATCCCGTCGTCGACGGCCGCGAAGAAGGTCGCCGATCCGCTGATCGTCCCCAGCCCGAGAGTCGTGAGCGCCGGATGCCGCAGCAGCCAGTTCTCCCGCGAGCGCACCACGCGCTCCCGGATCTCGTCGCTCGTGAACGGGATCGCCTTGGGCGCGCCCGTCGTGCCGCTCGAGAACACCAGGCGCACGAGATCGTCGCCCGTCCGAAGAACCGGCTCGAAGGCGGCGGGGTCGAGCTCGGCGGTGCCGGTGAGCCAGCGGTCGTCGACGAGCAGCTGACGCTCGACGGGCAGATCGGCGGCCGGCACGGGCGTCACCAGGATGTCGAGCACGCGCCCGCGCTCCAGTCCGGGAACGGGCGCGACTGCTCCGATCGCGCCGAGCCCCCAGAGCGCGAGGGCGAGCACCGGCTGCAGCAGCGGCGGGAGCGCCACCCCCACCACCGTGCCCGGTCCGACGCCCTGCTCCCGCAGTCGCAGCGCGATCCGAGCGACCGAGTCCCAGGCCTCCTCCGCGGTGAGACGTGCGTCGGCGGCGATCAGCGCCGCGCCGTCCGGGTCCGCGGCGGCGCGGGACCGGAGCGAGCCGACGGGGTCGAGGGGGATCACGCCCCGATTCTGCCGCGTGTCAGAGGTGCGCGGCGAGGAACGCCGTCGCCTTCTGCCACGCGTCGGCCGCATCGGCGGCGTTGAAGGCGTGCGGGTTGGTGTCGTTGAAGAACGCGTGGCCGGCATCCGGGTACACCGTCGCCGTGAAGTCCTTGCCGGCATCCGCGAACGCCGACCGCACCCCGGGCAGCGCTGCGATCAGCCGCTCGTCCTGCTGGCCGTAGAAGGCATGCACGGGGCAGCCGACCTTCGCGATGTCGCCGGCGGCCGGGGCGGTGCCGTAGAACGGCACGGCCGCCCTCACCCGCGGGTCGGCCGCAGCCAGCGCGAACGCGTAGGTGCCGCCGAAGCAGAACCCGAGCACGGCGATCCGGCCGTCGACGCCCGGCTCTGCCTCGAGCGCGTCGACGAGCTTCGTCAGCTTGGCGACGGCGCCTGCGGCGAACGCCGAGTCCTGCATGCCGGAGAACAGCTCGCGCAACTGCGGCTGCACCGCGGTGCGGCGCGCCTCATCCGGGTCGTTGCGCGCCTCCATCAGCTCCTGCCCATTGGCCGAGCCGAGAACGTCGCCCAGCAGCTCCGGTGCGAGCACGAGATAGCCCTCGCCGGCGAACCGATCGGCCACCGCCCGGATGTGGGGCACCAGGCCCCAGATCTCCTCGATGAGGATCAGACCGCCCGTGAGCGGTCCGACGGCCTCGGCGCGGTACACGTCCACGCCCCCGATGTCGACCATGCGTCCCATGGGGCGCACGCTACCGCACGTCGTTGACGAGTCACCCGACCGTGGTCGGGCACGACCGCGCGGCGGTCAGGCCTGGCTGATCCGCACGTGGTTGCCCGACGGGTCGCGGAAGGCGCAGTCGCGCGGACCCCACGGCTGGTCGGACGGCTCCTGCATGACCTCGGCGCCGGTCTGGCGCACCTTCTCGAAGGTCGAGTCGAGATCGTCGGTGCGGAAGATGATCGGGCCGAGGAGGGTGCCCTTCGCGAGCAGCTCCCCGACGAGGTCGCCGTCCGCCTTCGAGCGGCCCGCGTGCGGATCGCTCAGCACCAGGGCGACGTCGGGCTGTTCGGGGCTCCCGAGCGTGAGCCAGCGGTGCTCGCCGGCGGGGACGTCGTTCAGCACCTCGAGGCCGAGACCGTCCCGGTAGAAGGGAAGGGCCGCGTCGACGTCGTGGACGGTGATGTTGATGTACTGGACTGCGATGCTCATGCCGCCACGCTAGGTGCGCGACGTGGCGGCGGCTTCTTCGATCCTGCTCGACTGCCCCCTCGACGCGTCGCGCAGTTCGGCCCGCACATACGGCGGCCGACCCAGGATGCGGGCGAAGCACTCCGGCATCGCCTCGATCGCGGCGTGCTCGCGCGCGCGGTACGCGCTCGGGGTCTCGCCCACGATCTCGCTGAACTTCGAGCTGAACGAGCCGAGGGATGTCGCCCCGACCGCCATGCAGGCGTCGGTCACGCTCATCCCGCCCCGCAGCAGTGCCATCGCGCGCTCGATGCGTCGTGTCATGAGATAGCCGTACGGCGTCTCGCCGTAGGCCGCCCGGAACTGCCGGGAGAAGTGGGCGGGCGACATGAACGCGGTCGCGGCCATGGCGGCGACGTCGAGTGGACGGGCGTACTCGCGGTCCATGAGGTCGCGGGCGCGGCGCAGCGCGGTCAGCTGCGCGAGCCGCTCGGGGGTCACGACCCGAGGGTAGCCGCCTCCTGGGGCGTCTCCCGCTGCGCCGCCCCCTGCCCCGGCGGCTCCGCCTCCTCGGCCAGCTCGACCGCCGCGGTCTCCTCGGCCGCGCTCTGGCGACGCCCGCGCAGCGCGTAGCCGGCCACGAACGCCACGAGTCCGACCAGGGTCGCGACCGCGCCGAACACCGGGATGAGCGCCGTGTCGCCCGCCGACAGCGAGGCCGCCCCGGCCAGCGGCGCGATCGCGATCCCGAGGTAGAGCGCCGTGCTGAACCACGAGATCGCGACGGACGCCGTGCGCGAGTCCACCGCGAGCAGGCGGTGCTGCACGGGGATCACCGACCCGAACGCCGAGAGCCCCCACACGACGAACGCGATCACGAGGCCCACGAAGCTGTGCCCGACCAGGGCCACGGCGGCCAGCGCGAGGGTCTCGACGACCATGAACGCGATGCCGATGCGACGGCTGCCGAAGCGGTCGGTGAGCGGTCCGCTGATCGTGTTGCCGACGATCCCGAACACGCCGTAGACGAGCAGCAGCGCGGCGAGCGCCGTCCCGGTGTAACCGGTGACCGCCGAGCTGAAGATGTAGAGCAGGTTGAAGCCGGCGGCGATGAACAGGGTCGTCAGAAGCGGCAGCAGGATGCGGCCGTCACGGAGCACGGCGAAACGCCGGGCGAGCGAGATCGGCGCGCCGAGCGGCACGCGACGCACGCCGAAGGCGAGCAGCGGCATGGTGAGCGCGGCGAGAGCCGCGACGATGAGCATCGCGGCGCGCCAGCCGATCACGGCGGACAGCGCGGTGCCGAGTGGAGCGCCGACCGCGCTGGCGAGGGTGAATCCGATGCCGACGACGGCGATCGCCTGCCCGCGGCGCTCGGGCGACGTGATGGCCGCTGCCGCCGCGGTGGCGGTCGGCACGAGCGCCGCTCCGCCGACAGCGGCGACGACCCGGCCGATCGCGAAGATCGCGTAGTCGGGCGCGATGCCGGCGATGACGACGCCGACGAGGAAGGCGGCGAGCCCCGCGACCATGAGGGTGGTGCGCGAGAGATGCGCGAGAGTGACGGCGGCCGCGGGAGCGAGCACCGCCACGACGAGGGCGTACGCGGTGATCGTGAAGCCGATGTCGGTGGTGCGCACCTGCAGGTCGTGGGCGATCTGCGGCAGGACGCCCGCGATGACGAAGCTGTTGGTGCCCATCAGGAACAAGGCGAAGGCGAGGATCGCCCATCGCATCATGAGCCCCGAGCGGGAGTAGGATTGTTCGACGTTCGTCATACTGTCAACCTAGCGCGATAGTTCGATGTTCGTCAAACTATTTTACCCAGGAGGGCCGACATGGGCGACGACGCCCCTCACCTGCCGCCGGATCCGCCGGCCGCCGAGGACATGCAGCTCACCGACGTGCTGCAGGCGATGGCCGACCCGAACAGGCTGCAGATGCTGACCGTGCTCGGGGACGATCAGTGGCATTCCTGCGGATTGGACAACTGGGGTCTCGACCTGCAGAAGTCGACGGTGTCGCATCATCTCCGGACCCTGCGCGAGGCGGGCCTCGTCGAGTACCGCCTCCGCGGCCGCAACAAGGACGCGCGACTGCGTCGCGACATCGTCGAGTCGCGGTTCCCCGGACTGCTCGACGGGGTGCTGAACAGCGCCTAGCGAGGCGTCGCCGCGAGGTGCTTCGCGAGATCGCCCAGCACCTCGAACGGCACCTCCTTGCGGTACGCGAACTGCAGCACGTCGCCGTCGCGGTACTCCCCCAGCTCCCGCTCGAGCGCCGACGGCAGGCCCGCGGTGTCGTGGATGTCGAAGCGCTTCTTGGAGGCCGTCCACTGGATGGCCGGGCGGCCCTCGACCATGACGGTCGGCATCCCGTTCACCATCGTCTCCACGCCGTTCGGCACGGCCTGGCGGATCGTCTCGCGCAGCCGGAGCAGCAGCACCCTGACCTCGGGAGGAAATCCTCCGATGTACTGCTCGACGGTGCTCGCTGCGGCCATGCTCCGAGGGTATCGCGCGCAGCGTCAGCACCGGCGCGCGCTGAGGCCGCCTTCATCGAGCTGACGCGAATGCCCGGTGTGCGGAGCCTGCACAGGGCATTCGCGTCAGATGGATCGGCGTCAGCGCCGTCGCGCGCGCTGAATGCGCACGAGGAGCGGCCAGAGGTAGCTGACGGCGAAGGCGAGCACCCCGAGGAACAGGATGCCGCGGAACAGGTAGCGGAAGATCCCGAAGAAGGGGTCGAACGCGAGGAAGGCGAGCATGACGACGCCGGCGAACATCACCGTGCGCAGGATGCTGATCCGCCGCAGCGGAGGGCGGCGCTCGTCGGTCACCCTCCGAGCGTAGGTGCTCGCGTGCAATCCCTCGCCGAGAACGACGAACGGGCCGCCCTCCCGCAGGAGAACGGCCCGTCGAAGAAGGTCGCGGTATCGATCGACTATCGACGCATCGAATCGGCCGTGGCCGATTCGATCAGACAGCGCTGCCCGACGGTCTTCGCCGCTAGCGGCGAAGACCCAGCCGCTCGATCAGCGAGCGGTAGCGCTCGATGTCGATGTCCTGCAGGTAGCCCAGCAGGCGGCGGCGCTGTCCCACGAGGAGGAGCAGACCACGACGCGAGTGGTGGTCGTGCTTGTGCTCCTTGAGGTGCTCGGTCAGGTCCTTGATGCGCTTGGTGAGCATCGCGACCTGGACCTCCGGGGATCCGGTGTCGCCCGGCGTGGTCGCGTACTCGTCGATGATCGCCTTCTTGGTCTCAGAATCGAGTGCCATAGATGGGATCCCCTTCCTCTCGTTGCGCGGTGCCTGCCCCCGGGTGGGGCGGCTCTCTCATTCCGCGGCCGTCGTGACGGCAACCTTGCGAGAATAGCAGAGCACACGAGGGTGCCGCGTGGCCCGACCCGGCCTCAGCGCAGCGCGAAGTTGTCGCGGAACACTCCCTGCGGGTCCCACTCGCCCTTGAGGGTCCGCAGCCGCGCGAGCGTCGCCGCCGGCCAGGCGCGCTCGATGCGCGCGACATCGCGGCTCGTCTCGAACGAGATGTACATGCCGTCGTAGAGGGGCAGCAGCTCCGCATCCCAGTACTCGTCGAGCCCCCGGCCCGGCGCTCCCAGGGCGACCACCGAGAAGTTGGCGGAGCGGGTCGAGTAGGCCGTCGCGTCCTGCGGTACGTCGGCGACGGCGCCGCCCACCGACCGCAGCTGGAAGAAGTAGCTGAGGCCGCGATCCAGCAGCTCGGTCGCGCGCTGCGCCCAGTCGGCGCTCAGGTGCTCGATGAGGCCGGAGCGAGCGTGCGGTTCACCCTGCCCCTGGTGCGGCGCCGGCGAGACATTCTGCGACATCACCGAGGCGTACGGTGCGATCTGCACTGACTGCTGAACGAGCGGTCCCAGCTCGGCGAAAGGTCGGAGCCGGGCCACGACGGTGTCGGGGTCGTCGCTGTGCACGACCCCGAAGACCTGGACGATCCGCTGCTCGCTGCCGGACCGCCCGCCGGTCAGCAACGACAGCGTCGTGTCGCGCGGCGCCGCCTCCATGAGGCGACCGAAGGTCTCGAGCACGCCCGCCGGTCCCCCGGGCGCCGCCGATGCGTCGAAGGCCAGCTGCGCCCAGCCCACGTCGCCGCCCTCGTGGGCCTCGAACTCGAACGACGTCGCGATCCCGAAGTTGGCGCCCGCTCCGCGCATCGCCCAGAAGAGATCGGGATTCTCGTCCTCAGACGCACCGAGCAGACGCCCGTCGGCGGTCACGAGCTCCACGCGCCGCAGGCGGTCGATCGTGAGCCCGTGCTCTCGTGCGAACCAGCCGATCCCTCCCGCGGTGGCGAGACCCCCCACCCCGACCCCGCCGTAGTCGCCGCTCGTGAGCGCCCAGCCGTGCGGCTCGAGGGCGGCCGCGACATCCATCCAGCGCGCACCGGCACCGACGCGCACGCGCCGCGTCGCCTCGTCGAGCACCTCGATCGCGTTGAGCGCCGAGACGTCGATCACGATGCCCCCGTCATTGGTCGAGCGGCCGCTGATGCCATGCCCGCCGCTGCGCAGGCTCAGCGGTCCCGCCTGGGCTCGCGCGAAGCCGAGCGCCTCGGCGGCCTGCTCCGCGTCGCGCACGGGCAGCACGAGACCCGGACTGCCGCCGCGCAGGTAGGTGTTGCGCACGGTGGCGTAGCGGACGTCGCCCGGTTCGATCGCGGCCTCGGCGAGCGATGCCGGCACCGCGTCGTAGTCGATGCCCGAGCGACGCCGCGCGAGCGCCGCCGCCGGGCGGACGCGGCCGGTGCTCGTGCCGGCGCCGGCACGAGCCTCCTCCACGGCGTCGCGCAGCAGCGGGATCACATCGAGCGCGAAGTTCTGGATCGTCGACGGGTCGTCGCTCGCGAGGATGAACGTCGAGACGCCGTCCTCCACGACCAGCGGGAGCAGGTCGTGGACCCATGACGAAGGCGGGCCCTGCAGTGTGTCACGGCGCTCGGGAAGGAAGGAGCCGCCGATATTGAGCAGGCGCCGCACCTCCCGCGGGTCGCGCCCTGCACCCGCTGCGGCGGCGTCGATGATCTCGTTGCCGCGCGCCAGGTCGCCGGGCTGCAGGTAGAGGTACGTCGGCAGCCAGCCGTCCGCCTTGCGCCCGATGAGGCGCTGCATCCGTGGCTTCATCGCGCCGAGCCAGATCGGGATGTCATGGGCGGGTGCCGGCCCGCGCTTGGCGCCGTCCACGTGGTGGTACTCCCCCGCGATGCGCAGCGGTCTGCGCTCGGAGACGTCCCAGATGCCGCGGATGATGTCGATCGCCTCGTCGAGTGCCGACACGGCCTCGCCCGCGGTGCGCAGCGGCATACCCATGGCGGCGACGGCGTCGGAGAAGCCCCCCGCGCCGAGGCCGAGCTCGAAGCGGCCATGGCTCAACAGGTCGAGACTCGCCGCGCTCCGTGCGAGCATGGCGGGCTGGCGCATCTGCCCGTTGAGGACGTTGCCCGACACGTGGATCGTCTCGGTCTCGGCCAGGACCCAGCTGATGAGCGTCCAGGTGTCGAGGAACGCGGGCTGGTAGGGGTGGTCCTGGAACGTCGCGAGGTCGTAGCCGAGGCTCTCGCTCAGCTGCGCGAGGGCGACCGGCTGCTCGGGCGCGGCGTTGGTGGGGGTCAGGAAGGTTCCGAAGCGCAGAGGGTGACCGTAGTCGGGCATGCCTTCAGCGTCGACCCGACCCACCGCCGGGTCAAACGGAGCGTTAGCCGCTTACCTCATGTAAGCGAGGACGCTCCGCGTCGGTCTCGTCGATGCCCCATCGCACGATCGGCTGCAAGACCCGCATGAGCGACCGACCGCGCTCGGTCAGGCGGTACCGCACCTGCACGGGCGTGGTCGGCACGATCGTGCGCACGATGAGGCCCTCGCGCTGCAGCTCGGTCAGGCGCTGGGCCAGGAGACGGTCGGAAATGCCCGTCACCATCGCACGGTATTCGCTGAACCGCGTCGCCCCCCGCGCCCCGGCCAGCAGGATCGCCGAATTCCATCGACGGCCCACGACCTCGAGATGCGCCTGGAAGGCACGGCAGAGCGCGTCGTCGATCTGTTCGAAACCGGGATCGGGCGCGGCATCCGCCGGGAGAGAAGTCACTTACGCATCGTAAGGCGCGTCGCACTCGGACGCCCGATGCCCCTCGACCCCGACCGATGGGTCGCCCCTCAGGCGAGCCGGACCTCTCCGGTCCGCGGCCGCGACGCCCGCCGGCGGCGCAGAGCAGCCGGCAGGGTGATGACGAGCGCGAGGAGCACCCCGAGCGCCGTGCCGAGCGAGTTGGCCACGAGATCCCGGATGTCGCTGACCCGCCCCGGGAGGAACAGCTGGGCCGCCTCGATCGCGACGCTCAGCACGAAGCCGGTCAGGATCGCGGCCCACCAGCCCCGGCGCCCCATCAGCAGCAGGAGCAGCACCCCCACGGGCAGGAACATCGCCACGTTCGCGCTGAACTCGATGAGCGCGTAGGTGATCCACGACAGCGACGGGTGCTCGCGCACGAACCCGAGCAGCTGCCAGACCCCCGCGGCGCGCACCAGGCCGGTCGGCTGCGGTCCGAGGGTGACCCAGCCGACGACCGCGAGGTAGAGCGCGGTCGCGGTCGTGAGGAGGGGATGCTGGCGGATCACGGCATCCACTCTTCACGGCGCACCTTATCGGCCGCGTATCGAACGCCCCACTCCGGCTGGGAAGCATCTCGGAGCCATCCTCGACACGGGCGGCGACCCGCCACTGTCGCAGCGGAGGATCCCCATGACGACAGCCGCCCGCCCCCACCACCGTCTGCGCCGCGACGTCGGTGGGCTCGGCCTGCTGTTCGCCTCGGTGGGCTGGATCATCGGATCGGGCTGGCTGTTCGGCGCCTACACGGCATCCACGATCGCCGGACCCGCCGCCGTCTTCTCGTGGCTGATCGCGGCGGTCATGATCATGCTGCTCGGGCTCACCTACGCCGAGCTCGGGCCGATGTTCCCGATCTCGGGCGGTGTCATCCGGTTCCCCGACATGGTGTGGGGGCAGTTCACGAGCTACTCGCTCGGCTTCATCACCTGGATCGGCACGGTCACCGTGCCCGCCGTGGAGACCGAGGGGGCGCTCACCTATGCCACCCGCTTCCTGCCCTTCACCGTGCAGGCCAAGGGCGGCGGCACCGCCGAGCACGTGCTGACGCCGCTCGGGTACGTCACGGCGGTCGTGCGGCTGGCCGTCTTCGTCGTGCTCAACTACTTCGGCGTCAAGCTGTTCGCGCGGGTGAACAACGTGCTCGTGTGGTGGAAGCTCGCGATCATCGCGCTCATCATCGTCGTCTTCCTCATCACGGCGCTCGGCACCACCAGCATGGGCAGCCCGGCGAACTTCACGAGCCACGGATTCGCGCCCGAGGGGGTCGGGGGCGTCTTCGTCGCGATCTCGACCGCGGGCATCGTCTTCTCCTACGGCGGGTTCCGGCAGAGCATCGAGCTGGCCGGCGAGTCGCGCAACCCGAAGCGCAACGTGCCGCTCGCGGTCATCGGCTCGATCACCATCACGGCCGTCATCTACGCCCTCCTGCAGCTCGCGTTCACGCTCGGCGTGCCCCAGCACCTGCTCGGCCACGGCGGCTGGGAGAAGCTCACCTTCGCCAACGACGCCGGACCGCTCGCCGCCATCGCCACGATCGCCGGGCTCGGCTGGCTCGCGTTCCTCCTCTACCTGGATGCGGTGGTTTCCCCGCTCGACACGGCGCTCATCACGACGGCGGCCACCGCGCGCGTGTCGTACGCCCTCGCCCGCAACCGGAACGCCCCCGAGGTGCTCGCGCGCACCAACCGCCACGGGGTGCCGTGGGTGGGTCTCGTCGTCACCTTCGTCGGCGGCCTCGTGCTGCTGCTGCCGTTCCCGAGCTGGCAGCAGCTCGCGGGCTTCATCACGAGCTCCACCGTGATCTCGTTCGGGGTCGGCCCGCTCGCCGTCGGGGCGCTGCGGCGGGCCGAGCCGAAGCGCGAGCGGCCGTTCCGGCTGCCGTTGGGCGACGTCATCCCGGTGCTCGCCTTCTACGCGGCGAACATGATCGTGTACTGGGCCGGCTGGGAGACCAACTCGAAGCTGTTCGTCATCGTGCTCATCGGGCACGTGCTGCTCGTCGTGCTGCGGATCGTCGGACGCGTCCGCGGCACGAATCAGCACCTCGACCTCCGGGTGGGTGCTGTCTGGCTGCTGCCGTGGCTGGCCGCGATGGCGCTCATCAGCCGGCTGTGTGATCCGACCACCCATCCGGAGCTGTTCGGCTGGGTCTTCCTGATCAACATCGCCGTGACGGTGGGGATCTACTTCCTCGCGATGCGCTTCCGGCTGCCGAAGGAGAGCATCGACGAGCACATCGCCGTCGCCGTGAAGGAGGCCGGCGACACCGACGCTGCCTGAGCCCCTGCTGGCAGTCCGGTGCGACGCTCCCCCACGGGAGCAACGTCGAGAGCGAGACCGGAGGGGAACTCGACGATGACGACCGCACACCACCGCCCGACGTACGACGTGACCGGCACCGGGGGCGGCCCCAAGCTCAAACGGGACATCGGCGCTCTCGGGCTGCTGTTCGCCTCCATCGGCTGGATCATCGGGTCGGGCTGGCTGTTCGGCGCGTTCAACGCGTCGAAGATCGCGGGGCCGGCCGCGATCTTCTCCTGGCTGATCGGCGGGGTGCTGATCCTGCTGCTCGCGCTCACGTACGCCGAGCTCGGGCCGATGTTCCCGGTGTCGGGGGGCGTCATCCGGTACCCGCATCTCGTCTGGGGCTCGTTCACGAGCTTCTCGCTGGGCTTCGTGACGTGGGTCGCGACCGTGACGGTGCCGGCGATCGAGACGGAGGGCGCGCTCACCTACGCGACCAGGTTCCTGCCGTTCACGACCGCGGCGACGGCCGGCGGCGAGGTGCAGCACGTGCTCACGCCGCTCGGCTACGCGACCGCCGTGGTGCTGCTCGCGGTGTTCGTGCTGCTGAACTACTTCGGCGTCAAGCTCTTCGCGCAGATCAACAACGTGCTCGTCTGGTGGAAGCTCGCGATCATCGTGCTGGTCATCGTCGTCTTCCTGATCACCGCGCTCGGCACGACGCAGATGGGCAGCCCCGCGAACTTCACGAGCCACGGGTTCGCGCCCGGCGGCGTCCCGGGCGTCTTCGTCGCGATCTCGACCGCGGGCATCGTGTTCTCGTTCGTCGGGTTCCGGCAGGGCATCGAACTCGCGGGCGAGACGCGCAACCCGAAGCGCAACATCCCGATCGCGGTGATCGGCTCGGTCGGCATCACGGCGATCATCTACGCGGCGCTGCAGGTCGCGTTCACGCTGGGGGTGCCCGAGAAGCTGCTCGGCCACGGCGGCTGGGAGAAGCTGAGCTTCACCAACGACGCCGGCCCGCTCGCCGCCATCGCGACGATCGCCGGCCTCGGCTGGCTGGCCTTCCTGCTCTATGTGGATGCCGTCATCTCCCCCGCCGACACCGGCCTGATCACGACCGCGGTCTCCTCGCGCGTGAGCTACGCCCTGGCCCGCAACGGCAACGCGCCCGCGTTCCTGGCCCGGCGGAACCGGCACGGCGTTCCCTGGATCGGGCTCCTCGTGACGTTCGTCGCGGGGCTGATCGTGCTGCTGCCGTTCCCCAGCTGGCAGCAGCTCGTCGGCTTCATCACGAGCGCCACCGTGATCTCGTTCGGGGTGGGCCCGCTCGCGGTGGGCGCGCTGCGGCGCGTGGAGCCGCAGCGCGAGCGGCCGTTCCGGCTGCCGGGCAAGGACGTCATCCCGCTCCTCGGCTTCTACGCCGCGAACATGATCGTGTACTGGGCGGGCTGGCAGACCAACCAGAAACTGTTCGCGACGATCCTCCTGGGGTACCTGATCCTGCTGATCTGGCAGCTCGTCGGCCGGGCGCGCGGCTCCCGCCCGACGCTCGACTTCCGGTCCGGTGCCGTGTGGCTGCTGCCCTGGTTCGCGGCGATGGCGCTCATCAGCTGGCTGTGCGATCCGGAGGCGCATCCGGAGCTGTTCGGCTGGGTCTTCCTGATCAACGCCGTCGTGACCGTCGTCATCTACGTGCTCGCGCTACGGTTCCGGATGCCGAGGGCGCGCACCGACGAGCTGATCGCCGAAGCGGAGGAGGAGGGTGCGGAGGAGGCCACTTCCTCGCCCACGAGCTAGGCCGAGTGGACTAGAAAAAGATCGTCGGCATCCTGTCGATTCCGCGTCGGCGGTGCGTCATCCCTGCGAGAGGCGGGAGGATCCCGCCGACGACCGAAAGGAAACGCACATGGAGTACATGCTCATCCTCGCCGCCGACGCCGAGGCGAACGCCAAGATGTCGGTGCCGGGTCAGCCCGGGTTCGAGGAGCAGATCGCCGGCTGGGTCGCCTTCAACAAGAGCCTCATCGCCGACGGCAGCTTCATCGCCGGCGGGCGCCTGCAGGGAGTCGAGACGGCGACGACCGTCACCTTCTCGGACGGCGCGACCTCGCTCACCGACGGTCCGTTCGCGGAGACGAAGGAGCTGTTCGGCGGGTACTACGTGATCCGCGCAGACGACCTCGACGCGGCGCTGGCCGTCGCGAAGCGGGTGCCGTTCGTCGACGGCGTCGTCGAGGTGCGGCCGCTGCTCGCGCGCACGGCGGACGACGGCGCGATCAGCCCGTCCGTCTGACGCGTGGCGACGTCGGACGCCGGCATCCGGCTGCGGGTCAGCCGCCTCGCTCGTGAGGAGGGCGGTCGCGTCATCGCCCTCCTCGCGGCGCGGTTCGGCGACCTCGATCTCGCCGACGAGAGCGTGCAGGACGCGCTCGTGCGGGCGATCGAGACCTGGGAGGACGACGGCGCCCCCGACAATCCCGCCGCCTGGTTGTACCGGGTCGCGCACAACATCGCCGTCGACCGGCTGCGTCGCGCCGCGAGCGCCGCGCGGCGGCTCGAGCGAGCGGCGCCCGACCTGCTGCGCGAGCCCGATGTTCCGGAGGAGGTGCCGATCGTGGAGCAGACCCCCGTCGGCGACGAGCAGCTGCGGCTGATGCTGCTGTGCTGCCATCCGGCCCTCGACCGCGACACGCAGATCGCGCTCACGTTGCGACTCGTGGGCGGCCTCACGACCGACGAGATCGCCGCCGCCTTCCTCGTGCCCGAGGCGACGCTCGCCCAGCGCATCGTGCGGGCCAAGCGCAAGATCCGCGACGCGCGCATCCCGCTCACGATCCCCGCCGATCTCGGAGAACGCGTCGGTGTGCTGCTGGCCGTGCTGTACCTCATCTTCAACGAGGGCTACCTCGCGCGCGGGTCCGCGGGCTCCGCGGGAGACGCCGTGCGCCTCGACCTCGCCGACGAGGCGATCCGCCTGACCGCCACGGCGGCCGACCTGCTGGGGGGCGACCCGGAGGCCGGCGGACTGCTCGCGCTGGAGCTCTACCATCGGGCTCGGATGGACACCCGGCTCGACGCATCCGGCGAGCTCGTGCTGCTCGAGCAGCAGGACCGCACCCGGTGGGACCTCGCGACCGTCGCCCGCGCCGACCGAGCGCTGGAACAGGCCCTCGAGGGTGCGGAGCCGCCGGGGCCGTATCGGCTGCAGGCGCTCATCGCGGCCGCGCACGCCCACGCGCGCACCGCCGACGAGACCGATTGGCCGCAGATCGTGCGGCTGTACGAACTGCTCCTGCGGCGCTCACCGACCCCCGTCGTCGCGCTCAACCGCGCCGTCGCGATCGCGATGGCCGACGGACCACGCGCGGGTCTCGCGGCGCTCGACGAGGTCCAGGGCCTCGACGCCTACCACCTGCGACACGCGACCGAGGGCGAGCTGCTGCTGCGTGCGGGTGAGCCCGCCGCGGCCCTCGCGGCACTCGAACGCGCGCTGCCGCTCACCGTGAACGCGGCCGAGCGCCGTCATCTCGAGCGACGGATCGCCGAGGCCCGCGCGCGGGCAGGAACGGCCCAGCCCGGTACGGCACACTGAGCGCATGCTCGCCGCCCGCCTGCTCGACGTGCTGCTGATCCTGGTCCTGCTGGTGTACCTCGGCGAGGGCGTGCGCAACGGCTTCGCCCGCAGCGTCAGCGCGATCCTGGGGGTCATCGCGGGCGGCGCGATCGCCTTCTTCCTCATCCCCCTGCTCGCCGGCATCGTGCCCGATCCGTTCTGGCGCACCTTCCTCGTCGTCGCCAGTTCGGCCGCCCTGCTCCTGGGCGGGCATGCCCTCGGCGCCGCCGTCGGGCGGTCGCTGCGCGGGCGCCGGAACCACCTGAATCCACTCGACCGCTTCTTCGGCGGCCTCGCGAACTTCGTGGTCGCCGCGCTCGTCGTCGGGATGATCGCGGGCGGGATCGGCGCGCTCGGCATCCCGCTGCTGTCCCGCGCCGTCGCGAACTCGTATGTGCTCAGGGGGATCTCGGCGGTCACACCGGACCCGGTGGAGGCCGCGCTCGCGCAACTGCGCTCGACCGTGCTCTCCGAGGGCCTGCCGAGCCTGCCCGACCCCGGCGGCGTCACGGCTCCCCCGACGGCTCCGACCGGGCCGACCGACACCACGGCGCTGCAGCGCGCGGCGCAGTCGGTCGTGCGGATCAGCGGCACCGCCTACGCGTGCGGGCAGAACCAGTCCGGATCCGGCTTCGTCGTCTCGACCGGCAGGGTCGTGACGAACGCCCACGTCGTCGCCGGCGTGACCCAGCCCGTCGTCGAGGCGCCGAACGGGCAGGCCATCGAGGCGAGCGTCGTGTACTTCGACCCGCACCACGACCTGGCGGTGCTCGCCGTCCGCGGGCTCGACGTCGCGCCGATCGCGATGGGCGATGTGCTCGGCACCGGCGACCACGCGGTCGTCGACGGCTACCCGTACGGCGGACCCTTCACGACCGGCCCCGCGCGCGTGCTGGCCGTCACGCGCTCGAGCATCGACGACGTCGGCGACGACGGCCAGACGGTGCGCGAGATCTACTCGCTTTCGGCCGACGTGAAGCCCGGCAACTCGGGCGGCCCGTTGCTGGCCGTCGACGGCCGGATCGCCGGGATCGTGTTCGCGCGCAGCTCCGACCAGGCGAACCTCGGCTACGCCATGACCGACGATGAGCTCGCCCCGGTGGTGCAGCGTGCGCCGGCGCTGAGCTCGTCCGTCTCCTCGGGCGCCTGCACGAGGGGATGACCGGATGACGCACCTCCAGACCCGGCGCGGCGACATCACGACCGTCGCGGTCGACGCGATCGTGAACGCCGCCAACAGCTCGCTGCTCGGCGGCGGCGGGGTGGATGGCGCCATCCACCGGGCGGGCGGCCCCGAGATCCTGGCGGCGTGCCGTGAGCTCCGAGCCACCACGCTGCCGGACGGACTGCCGGCCGGGCGGGCGGTCGCCACGACGGCGGGTCGGCTGCCGGCGCGCTGGGTGATCCACACGGTCGGCCCCGTGTACTCCCGCGCCGAGAACCGGTCCGCGACCCTGGCCTCCTGCTATCGCGAGTCGTTGCGCGTCGCCGATGACCTCGGCGCCCGGACGGTCGCCTTCCCGGCGGTGAGCGCGGGCGTCTACGGATGGCCGATGGACGACGCCGCGCGCATCGCCGTGCGCACCGTCGTCGATGCGGCGACTGACGTCGAGACGGTCGTCTTCGTGCTCTTCGGCGACGGCGCGAAAGCCGCCTTCGATCAGGCGCTGAGCGAGCTCGCGCGCTGACGCGTCCGCGCTAGAGGGCCCCGAGGTACATCGTCAGGACCGCCGCGAACGAGAGCACGAGCGTGAGCAGCACGAGCGCGGCGAGCACGATGCCGATCACGCCCCAGACGCTCATCCGCGTTCGGCCGTCGCGGGTCAGACGCACCGCCCGGATGCCGAATCGGAGCGTCTGGGCCGCCAGCGCTCCCACGACGATCACGTGCAGGGCCTCCAGCACCATGGCGGCGAACAGCAGCCGCGATGCGTCGGAGACGGCGTACACGACGCCGAAGCCGGCGGCGCCGACGACGATGTTGGCCAGGATGGTCAGCGCGCCGAACTGGATGGTGCGACGCGTCGCCACATCCAGGGGCGCGACGACCCGATCCGCCGCTAGGGCGGTTCCGCACGCTGAGCAGAAACGGGAGTCGGCAGCAGCCCCCCAGCCGCATCGCGCACAGCTCGAGCGCAGCGGGACAGTGAGTGTCGCTGCGGTCATCCCCACATCCTAGGAAGCCTGTACCCCCGAAACGGGGGGGGTTGGCTGGGAATCAGGCCGCCGGCCCGGCGATGAGCGCGACGGTCGCCTGGTGCGCGGCGCCGGTCGCGTCGGTCCAGGCGATCTCCACCCGGTCGCCGACGCGGTGCGCCGCGATGGCCCCGGCGAGCGAGGTCCCGTCGACCTCGGTGCCGTCCACCGCGGTGATGATCGAGCCCGCGCCGATGCCCGAGGCCGCGGCGGGGGTGCCGGCGACAACGCCCGCGATCAGCGCGCCCGTCGCGGGCTGCTCGGTCGCGACCTCGACGCCGAGGAAGGCCGGGAGGCCGATCACGACTCGGTCGCTCGCGTCGCCCGCGACGATCCGCTCGGCGACCGACAGGGCGGTCGAGATCGGGATGGCGTACCCGGTGACCTCGGCGCTGCCGCTCGAGGCGGCCGTGGCGATCCCGGTGACCTCGCCCTGGGCATCCAGCACGGGTCCGCCGGAGTCGCCCGCGACGACGTCGGCGTCGAGTTCGATCAGCCCGCTCAGTGTCTTCGGGCGACCCGTCGTGTCGTCGGTGACCTGGATGCCCTGATCCAGGGCCGCCACCGTGCCGTTCGCGGCGACCAGGTTGCCGGTGCCCTTGGCGTTGCCCACGTCCGTGATGGCATCGCCCACCGCCAGCCGGTCGCGGTCGATGCGGGCGGGCGTCAGGCCGGTCACGTTCGCACCGGTGCCCGTGACCAGCTGGAGCACGGCGATGTCGTCCGTCGCGTCGGTGCCGACGACCTCGGCGCGGTACGTGACGTTCGTGCTCTCCACCGTCACCTCGATCGCGGTGGAGCCCTCGACGACGTGGTTGTTGGTCAGCATCCGACCGTGCGAGGTCAGGATGACGCCCGTGCCGGCGGCCTCCTCCCGGCCGTCGAACCCGATCTTCGAGACCACCGTGACCACACCCGCCTTCTGCGCGGCGATCGCCGGCGTGGCGCCGGCGGGCGCGCGGTCACCCTGCCGGAAGCCGTAGCCGCCGAATCCGCCGCGTGAGCCGTCGCCCCCGCCCGCGCCGCCGTCGCCACCGTCGCCCTGCCGGTAGAGGCCCGGCAGCGTGGAGGGCGAGGCACCCGGGTTGTCCGGTTGGCGGCCGATGGCACCCGCGAAGAGGGCGACGCCGATGCCCGTGCAGCCGATCCCGACCGCGAGCGCCGCAACGCCGGCGATGAGCATCGCGCGGGCGCGCCGGCCCGAAGCGTGCTGCGGGGGCTGCGGGGGCTGGGACTGCTGATCGAGGCCGGGGGTGCTGTCATCCATGAGCCCATGTCAGCGCCGGCACCTCGGTGAACCCTATGACGTGGCTGCGTCCTGTACGGGAGGTCGCTTCATGAACCATTCGGTGAAGGTGCGCGCCCGCCCGTCGTCGGCGAACTGGATCACCCAGAGGTTGTCGTACACCCTGGCCAGGCGCAGGTAGTCGGTCACGCCCTGCACGAAGCCCGTGTCGCCGTCGACGTGCACGGCCCGCACCTCCCACGTGGTCGTCTCCGGCTCGTCGCGGTTCTCGAGCCAGCTCGCGAGGATCGCGTCGATGCCGACGACCGGTTCGTCGTCGTACGGGTGGTATCGATACGCGGCGTCGTCGGTGAACAGGGCCCGGATGTCGGCCTCGGCGTTCGACTCCCAGGCCCGGCGGTAGCCGGCGACCCAGTCCTGCACATGCTGTCGGTCGGTCATGGCTCCGGTGTAGCGAGCGCCACCGACACCGGCGCGTCGCCGGTGATCACGACCTTGCCGCGCAGGTGGCCGGTCTCCAGGCGCTCGAACGCCTCCCGCACCCGCTCGAACGGGTACGACGCCGCGATCGGCAGCTCGATCCGGCCGCTCACGACCAGTGCGGCGAGGGCGCCGAGGGTGTCGAGGTCGGTCGGGCCACGGCCGACCCGCCGGATGCCGAACGGGCCGGGATCGGTCGCGTTCGTGTTGATGCGCTCCGGCGCGATGCCCAGCTCGAGGAACTGCCGGATCGCCTCGGGGCCGTGCAGGTCGAAGGCGGCCGTCGCGCCGTCGGGCGCCCGTTCGCGCACCGCGGCCACGAATCCGTCGCCGTACTCGACGGGCTCGACGCCCCGCGACGCCAGCCAGGCGTGATTGCCCCGCGACGCGCTGCCGATCACCCGGATGCCGCGGTGCACCGCGAGCTGACCGAGGACGACGCCGACGCCGCCCGCCGCCGCGCTCACGAGGATCGTGTCGCCCGCGTGCAGGTTCTGCGATCCGAGCGCGTCCCACGCCGTCTGACCGGCGAGGGCGAGTCCCCCGGCGACCTCCCACGACATGTCCTCGGGCTTGCGGGCGAAGAAGGTCTCGGACTGCACGAGGCGCTCGGCGAAGGCGCCGTCGGGCACCGAGCCGAACACCTGGTCGCCCGCGACGAGCCGTTGCACGCGGGGGCCGGTCGCCTCGACGACGCCTGCGAGCTCGCGGCCGATGCCGGAGGGGAAGCTCACGTCGTACGCTCCCGGTGCGCTCCGACGCTTGGCGTCGGCGGGATTCAGGCCCGCGGCGCGGAGGGCGATCCGCACCTCTCCCTCGCCGGGTTCGGCATCCGGCTCATCGACGACCCGCAGCACGTCGGGGCCGCCGAACCGATCGAAACGGACGACGCGACTCATGCTCCGATCGTACGCAGGGGTTGACGCTCGTCCCCGACGGTCGCATCCTGGTCGTAGGTCAACTGATCGCCCAGAAGAGCCGGAGTCTTCGACCCGCCACTGGGCGATCAGTCTTTAACCGCCCCGCGTCGGCTTGGATGGCTCCATGCCCGCCCCGCTCGACCTCGCTCCGCTCACGGCACCGATGCCGCCCTCGGCCGTGCAGGCCTGGCGGGCTCGGGCCCGCGCGTCTCGCGCTCCGTGGGCCACGATGGGCGCGCAGCAGATCGTCGCGATCGTCATCGCGGTGCTCGTCGGCGGCTTCTTCGTGCTGACCTTCGGCGGCGTGATCGGCGGTGTCCTGGCCGACGCGGCGCACGGCGGGGCCTCGTTCCCCGTCGGGGGCCTCGTCTTCATCGGGGGGATCGCCGTGGCCGCCGTGTTCGTCGTCCGCGCGATCTTCCGCAGCACCGGCCGCTGGGGTCGCTGGGCCCGTATCGATGCATTCGCCCGCGCGAACGGCTTCGCGTTCTCGCCCCAGGACCTCCCGCCCGCCTATCCCGGGCTGATCTTCGGCCTGGGCTCGTCGCGGCAGGTCCGGGAGCACGTCATGTCGACCAGCGGCCGGTTCTTCGACATGGGCGGCTACGTCTACACCACGGGCTCCGGCAAGAATCGCTCGACGCATCACTGGAGCTTCCTCGCGGTCCGGCTCGACCGGCGGATGCCCAACATCGTGCTCGACTCGCGCGCCAATAACGGCATCATCGGTTCGAACCTTCCGGTCGCCCTCGCGCGCGACCAGGTGCTGCACCTCGAGGGCGACTTCGACCGGTACTTCACGCTGTACTGCCCGAAGGACTACGCGACCGACGCCCTGTACGTCTTCACGCCGGACCTGATGGCGTTGCTGATCGACGAGGCGGCGCCCTTCGACGTGGAGCTCGTCGACGACTGGTTCTTCGCCTACTCGTCGCGCCGGCTCGACATGAGCGCCCCCGGCACGTACCAGCGGCTGTTCCGGATCATCGACACGGTCGGGGCGAAGACGCTGCACCAGACCGAGCACTACCGCGACGATCGCGTCGCGAACTCGATCACGGCGAACGTCGTGGCACCCCAGGGGGCCCGGCTCCGGCATGGCGTGTCGGTCGGCGCCGTCATCGGCGTCGTCGTGGTCGCGGGATGGGTCGGATGGTGGATCGTGTCGGGATTCCTCGACCTCTGACGCGCCGCGACCCGCTAGCCCGCCGCCCGCGCAGCCCGGTCGCCCGCGGCCGCCGCGCCGATCCGCCCCCGCTCGGCGCTGAGCCGGGTGAGCAGGGCTGCCTCGTCGAGTTGCGCGGCCGCGCGGTTGCGCCCGATGACGATGCGGTTGCGGGTGAGGGCGAGCCGCGTCGCGTCGCGGATGTAGCGCTTCATGACGGGGCGCAGACGGTGCTGCGCGGCCCAGGTGAGCGCCTGGCGACGTCCGCCCGGGGTGGCCAGCGACACGATCTCGCCCGCATGGAACCAGCCCGCGGCGACGTAGTCGCCGAGCCGCAGCTGGGTGAGCCGGATCTCGCGCCGGCGCAGCAGCACGACCATGACGACCGCGAGCACGAACAGCGGCACCTGCACGACCACGTAGTAGCCGAAGAAGTCGGAGACGAACGACAGGCTCCCGTTCCAGAAGGCGTGCAGCAGCGCCGCCGGCACCCAGCCGATGATCGCGAAGAGCACGCCGAGCCAGCGGCCTCCGCGCAGCGCCGCCAGGCCGATGAAGAATCCGGTCAGCGACGTGAACATCGCGTGGGCGAACGGGGAGAGCAGCCCGCGCAGGATGAAGAGCTGCACCACCTCCCCGCTGGTCGCGTGCGGGTCCGCCAGCTCGAGGCCGAAGTACTGGATGTTCTCGCTGAACGCGAATCCCGCCGCGACGGTGACGGCGAAGACGATGCCGTCGACCGGCCCGTCGAAGTACTTGTTGGCCACCAGGAAGATCAGCAGCACGCCGAGCCCCTTCGCGCCCTCCTCGACCATCGGCGCCTGCACCACGGCCTGGAACAGGTCGGTCGCACCATTGGCTCCCCCGTGCGCCTTGACGAAGATCTGCACCGCCGAGTCCACGACGAGCGCGATGACGATCGACGACCCCGCGCCCCACAGGAACGCGAAGATCCGGATGCCGATCGGCTCCGGCTCCCACCGGTCGATCCAGTGCGCCCCCAGCAGCACGATCGCGAGCGGCACGAGCGCCATGAGGCCGGCGACGAAGAACGCGGGCGGTCCGAGCACGATCCCGAGATAGGCGATCACGAGCAGGAGGGCGACGCCGACCACGAGGAAGCCGACGATGCCGCCGACCAGGATCCCGACGCTGCGGGGACGGCGCGGAGGCGGTGTCAGCGGGTGCCGCGTGCTCGCGCGCACCTCGTCCGGGGCGGTCTGCGGGGCGGTGGTCGCGGGCTCGGTCGGGCTCGTCATGCGCACACGATATCCGCGCCGCGCGACCGTGTCGGCCGACGGGACACGGAAGGCTCCGGCGTTCCCGGGCTCAGGGGTGCTCGACGTCGGCGCAGCGCCCGCGGATCGTGCCGGCGTAGTCGGCGAGCAATTCGCGCAGGCGGGGCTGGAAGGTCTCGGCGACGCGCGCATCGAGCTCCGGCCGGTCGGCCCGCCTGCCCGCACCGAGCTGCCGGCCCCAGTCGATCAGCAGACGCTCGGCCTCGGTCACCTGGGGCTCGAGCGGGTCGTCGCCGGAGTCCTCGATCTCGCGGCGCAACGGCGTCGCGACCTCGTCGCACGGGTAGCCATCGGCGACGGCGAAGGCGAACATCGTCACCGCGCGTTCGCCGAGGAACGGCACGAGCTCGTCGCGCAGCTCCTCGCCCTGCTCGGCCATGCGCTCAGCCTACGGCGAGCGGCCGACGCGGGTCAGGCCGCGATGCGCGAGTCGGCCTCGCCGAGCGTCGTGACGCCCTCGAACACCCCGCGACGGATGGCCTGGAACACCTCGACCGCGGCCTGGGCGAGGCGCCCGTGGCTGCCGAAGCCGGCGCGACGCGAACGCACGTCGTCCTCGATGGCCACCGCCGCCGAGGCGGCCGGCTCGACGACGCGCGCCCCGAGCGAGCGCGCCCAGGCGCCCGTCATCTCGGCCACGAGCGGATCGGTGGAGACGACGCGCACGTCCTCTCCCCGGGCGAACGGGCGGGTGCGCACGAGAGCGCGGGCGATGAGGCCGGGCCCGAGGTAGCTGACGACCTGCTCGTCGGTGATCCATGACGGCACGCCCAGGACGTCGTCCTGGTCCATCAGCAGCAGCTCGGGCAGCTCCTCACCGCGATCGCGCCAGGCGACCCGGTCGCGCGGGGCGAATCCGTTGGTGTCGGGCCCCGCGGCATCCACGATGCCGACGATGAAGCCGCGACCGCGCCGGGTCGGGCGCAGGCGCAGACGCCCGATGGACGGACGCGGCACGACCAGGTGCGTGCCGGCGTGCGACGACGCCGGCACGGCCGTCAGGGTGCCGGTTCGCGGGCTCGAAGTGGTTCGGTGCATGTTCATCTGATTCGTTGTGGTCACGTCATTCAGGTGCAACCGGTTCATGCGGACCGGTATTCCACGGCGTGCACTCAGATGGCCTTGCCCGGATTGAGGATGCCGAGCGGGTCGAACACGGCCTTCAGCCGCCGTTGCAGGTCCATGACGTCGTCGCCGAGCTCGTCGCGCAGCCAGCGGCGCTTGAGGATGCCGACCCCGTGCTCCCCTGTGAGCGTGCCGCCGAGCCGCAGGCAGGCCTGGAACAGCGCGTCTGCGGCATCCCAGACGTGGTCGGGCACCTCGACGAATCCGTCGACCGTGTCGGCCTCGAACACGAAATTGGGGTGCAGGTTGCCGTCGCCCGCGTGCGCGACGGTCGGGATCAGGATGCCGTACTCGGCCTGCACCCGTTCGATCGCCGCGAACATGGCCGGCAGCGCGCTGCGCGGCACGGCGACGTCCTCGATGAGCACCGCGCCGCGCGCCTCGTTCGACGAGTGGAACGCGCGGCGGATCTCGAACAGCCGCTCCGCGTCCGCGGCATCCGCGCTGCGTTCGGGGCGGCCGCCGAGCGAGCGGATGACGGCCTCGGCATCCGAGGCCTCCCGCTCGGACGCATCGCCGTCGGTCTGCACGAGCAGCTGGGCACCGCGACCGCCGAGGTCGATGCCGAGGTGCGCGCTGAGACCCTCCAGCGCGGTCGCGTCGAGCAGTTCGAGGATCGCGGGCCGGATGCCGCTGGCCACCATCACCGATGCGGCGCGCGCCGCCTGCTCCACCGAGTCGAACGCGGCCGAGATGGTCACCTTCTCGCCCCGCGGCAGCGGGCGCAGACGCAGGGTCGCCTCGGTGATGACGCCGAGCGTGCCCTCCGACCCGATCATCAGGGCCGTGAGGTCGTAGCCGGTGACGCCCTTGACGGTGCGATGCCCGACCCGCACAGCGCGCCCGTCGGCGAGCACCACCTCGAGTCCGAGCACGGCCTCGCGCGTGACGCCGTACTTGACGCAGTGCAGGCCGCCGGCGTTGGTGGCGATGTTGCCGCCGACCGTGGAGATCGCGCGGCTCGCGGGATCGGGCGCCCAGAACAGGCCGTGGCCCGCGAGGCGCTCGTTCAGATCGGCGTTGATGACGCCCGGCTCGACGACGGCGAGCTCGTCGTCGCGGGACACCTCGAGCACGCGCGTCATCGCCGCCGTCGAGACGACGAGCTCCCCGCCGCCGGCCTGCGCCGCGCCCGCGAGGCCCGTTCCGGCGCCGCGCGGGACGACCGGGATGCGGTGCTCCGTCGCGAAGCGCAGGGCCGCCTGCACGTCGCCGGTGCTACGCGCCTCGACGACGGCGAGCGGCACCGTGGCGGAGACCTGACCCGAGCGGTCGCCCTGCGCGGCGCGGAGCGCCGCCGGGTCCGTGCGCACCACCTCGTCGCCGAGCGCCCGGCGCAGGGCCTGCTGCAGCTCGGGCGCTGGCGGGGTGACGGGCGCAGCCTCGGTGCTCATCCGTTCAGGCTATCCACGGCATCCTGATGTCCGATTCCCGCCAGGTGATGTCGGTGGCCACTGTCAGGCTTGGGGGCATGACGGCACGGGACGCGTCGAGCGCGCGAGGCTTCGACGAGATGTACGGCGCGCTCGCGTCGCGCGATGCCCGCTTCGACGGGCAGTTCATCGCCGGCGTGCACTCCACCGGCATCTATTGCCGCCCGAGCTGCCCGGCGGTCACGCCGAAGCCCGGCAACGTCAGCTTCTACCGCACGGCCGCCGCCGCCCACGAGGCGGGGCTGCGCGCCTGCAAGCGCTGCCAGCCGGATGCCGTGCCCGGCTCCCCCGACTGGAACCTCCGCGACGACCTCGCCTCGCGCGCGATGCGGCTCGTGCAGGACGGTGTCGTCGAACGCGAGGGGGTCGGGGGTCTCGCGCGCCGACTCGGCTACACGAGCCGGCACCTGACGCGGGTGCTGACGACCGAGCTCGGAGCCGGCCCGCTCGCCCTCGCGCGCGCCCACCGCGCCCAGACCGCCCGCGCGCTCCTCGCCTCGACCGACCTGCCGGTGAGCGACATCGCGTTCGCGGCCGGATTCGGCAGCCTCCGCCAGTTCAACGACACCATGGCCGAGGTGTACCGCGCGACGCCGACCGAGCTTCGGGCCATCACCCGTCGGGGACCGCGAGGTTCCGCGGTCGCCCACCCGGCCGGCGGGAGCGCCTCGATCTCCCTGCGCCTGCCGGCACGGCCGCCCTTCGACGGCGCGGGTGTCCTGCGCTTCTTCGCCGACCACGCCATCCCGGGACTCGAGAGCGGCGACGAGACCGCCTTCGAACGCACCCTCGCCCTGCCCCACGGGCCGGCCGCCGTGCGCGTCGCGCTCGACCCGGACCAGCCGGGCGTGCTCGTGCAGGCGCGGCTCGCCGATCTCGCCGACGTGCCGGCACTCTCCGCGCGCGTCCGGCGCATGTTCGACCTCGACGCCGACTCCGTCGCCATCGACGAGGCGCTCGGCGCCGACCCCGCGCTGCGGCCGCTCGTCGCGGCGGTGCCCGGCATCCGGATCGCCGGGGTCGCCGACGGCGAGGAGGCGCTGTTCCGCACGCTCGTCGGGCAGCAGATCTCGGTCGCGGCGGCCCGCACCGTGCTCGGGCGGCTCGTCGCCGACCTCGGCGGCGGCGCCTTCCCGTCCGCCGCCGCGATCGCCGAGCGCGGCCCCGAGGTGCTGCGCGGGCCCGCGACCCGGATCGCGACGATCATCGGCGCGGCCGAGGCCGTCGTGCGCGGCGACCTCCGGCTCGACGTCGAGACCCCCGCGGTCGAACTGCGGGAGCGGCTGCTCGCGCTGCCCGGCATCGGGCCCTGGACCGCGGACTATCTCGCGATGCGCGCGCTCGGCAATCCCGACACGCTCCCGGCCAGCGACCTCGTGATCCGGCAGAGCGCCGGAGCGCTCGGGCTGCCCGACGGCGTGCGCCCCCTCGCCCGGCGGGCAGCCGCCTGGGCGCCGTGGCGCTCCTACGCGGCGCTGCACCTCTGGCGAGCACGTCCGGCGCGGATCGCGCGCCGCGACGCGGCCTGACCCCACGGCATCCTGCGCCCTGGCGGCCTGTCCCCCTCCCCCTCCCCCGCCCCCTCCCCCCTCCCCCGCCCCCCGTCAAAAGTTCAGGAGTTCGGCGGCGCGTCGTCGCGTGATCCGTCGGGACAGGCGCCGGGCTCCTGAAGTTTTGACGGGCGGCGTCCCGGTGGCGCGCCGGCGGCGCTACCGCGGCGTCTCGGCGGCGCGCCGGCAGCGTCCCGGCGGCGCGACCGCGGCGTCCGGGTCCCAGCGGCGGCGCATGCGTGACGCGACGGGGCCTGACCCGACGGCATCCCGAGCACTGCTCGACGTGCGCGTAGGCTGTCGTCGCTCATGTTCGTGTCCGTCGTCATCCCGGTCCGCAACGACGGCCCGATGCTCCGCCGTGCGCTCGACGCGCTCGCCGCGCAGACCCGTCGCGCGGACGAGATCGTGGTCGTCGACAACGGGTCGACCGACGACTCCGCGGCGATCGCCGCCGCCGCCGGCGCCCGCATCGTCACCGAGCCGATCGCCGGCATCCCGCGCGCGTCCGCCGTCGGGTACGACGCCGCCCGGGGCGACATCATCGCGCGCATCGACGCCGACACGGTCGTCCCGCCGACCTGGCTCGAGCATGCCCTCACCGACTTCGACGACGCGCAGGTCGACCTGCTGACGGGTCACGCCACGTTCTACGGCGCCGGAGCGGTCACCCGCCGCCTCGGACGCGCCTGGTGGGTCGGCGGCATGTACTGGTCGATGAGCATCTACCTCGGGCATCCGCCGGTCTTCGGATCGAACTTCGCGATGCGCCGCCAGGTCTGGACGCAGTTGGGTGACGAGGTGCACCGCTACGGCCTCGGCATCCACGACGACCTCGACCTCAGCCTGCACGTGAAGCCGTGGATGACGGTGCGCCACGACCCGAGCTGGACGGCCGAGATCTCCGCGCGTCCGTTCGCCACCGTGCGGGGGCTCGCCCGGCGGCTGCGCTGGGTCATCCCGACCCTGCGCGGACACGGCTCGCCGTGGCGCCGCAAGGCGCTCTGGCGGCGCTGGCACGAGGAGGGCACCTGGGGCCCCATCTCCGCGGGGGCCGCACCGGACTGGGCGGTCGACGGCTGGGCCGGCGACGACGCCGAGCCCGGCGAGGGTCACGCCATCGCGTAGAGCTCGAGCAGGTCGCGCGTGAGCTGGTGGGGCGCGGTCTCGCTCGGCGAATGCCCCGTGTCGTAGCCCGCGAATCGTGCGCCGATGCGTTCGGCGAGGGCCTGCGAGCGCTCCACCGGCCACAGGTCGTGGATGCCGACCACGACGAGCTTGGGGATCGGGAGCTCCCGCAGCTCGGCCTCCACATCGGGCGCGTGCATCATCAGGTCGATGATGTCGTCGACGCTGCGCCGCGAGGTGAGCGCGAACCGGGAGCGCACGAACGCGTGCCTGCCGGGGTCGACCTTGGTGGCGTTCAGCTTGACGCCGTTGACCATGAAGAAGGCGCCCACCCGTGCGCCGGCGACGCGGGCCAGCCACCCGACCCGCTTCATGCGGGCGAAGCCGTTGCCCGGGTCGGGCGGCGTCGCGAGCAGCGTGAGTGAGCGCACCAGGTCGGGTCGGCGGACGGCGACGAGCTGCGCCACCGTGCCGGCGAAGGAGTAGCCGAGAAGGTGCGCCGGGGTCGGGCCGGCCTCGAGGAGGGCGACCATGTCGTCCACGAACAACGTGTAGGTGTACCGCGCACCGGGCGGCGGGCCCGCGCTGCCCGACTCGTACTGGCCGGCGATGTCGACGGCCTGCACATGGAAGCCGGCCTCGGCGAGCGCCGGCATGATGAGGATGAAGTCCTCTTTCGACCCCGTGACCCCCGGCGCCATGAGGATCCGCGGATGGCTCGGGTCGCCGAGCGAGATCATCGCGATCTCGCCGCTGGGCGCGACGAAACGCGAGGCGATGGCGCCGGGTGGGAGCACCGACCAGTCGATGTCGGGCAGGGCGGCGTCGAGTCGCGCCGCGTCATCCACCCGCTCAGGCTAGCGAGTCAGGCAGGCGCTCCGTGACCATCGCTCACCGTCGGTGTGGGCGTCGTGGGGGTCGGCTCGGCGCCCAGTTGAAGGCCCCCGTTGCTGTTCGCCCCCATGGTCATCACCTCGAGCCAGTGCCGGTTCAGTTCGAGGTTGCGGCCGCCGTCGTACTCGAAGAACAGCGGGATGTCGGGAGCGATCCAGGCGGCGCTGTGGGCGTCGTCGGAGCCGCCTTTCCAGTTGAGGAAGAACCCTTCGCCACGGCGCAGCTTATTCGCGATGACCGCCTGCAGGTGGGCCATGGCGCGATCGTCCAGCTCGATCGGCGTGCCGTGGCCGCCGTAGAGGATCCTGCCCACGCGATGACTGTACTGGGCGCCCCGCGCGCGGCGGCCGAGGCGCTGGGCATTGACTGGAGGTGCGGCCCGGCTCGGGCATCCCGGAGTAGGCCGGGAGCATGCCAGGACAACGCAACCGGGCGCTCAAGAAGCCCGACATGTATGAGGAACTCCGCAAGGAGGGCAACAGCAAGGAGAAGGCCGCGCGCATCTCCAACGCCGCCGCCCGCGACGGCAAGAAGGCCGTGGGGCGCCGCGGCGGCGAGTCAGGGTCGTACGACGACTGGACCGTGCCGGAGCTGCGCAAGCGCGCCAAGGAGCTCGGCCGCCACGGCTACTCCGGCAAGCCCAAGAAGGAGCTCATCTCCCTCCTCCGCGACGGCGACTGAGTTCGCGAGTGACCAAAATGGGCGGGCGCGAACTGTTCGCACCCGCCCATTTTGGTCACTCGCGATTCGGCGCCTAGGCGGACTTCTTCTTCGCGGCCGGCTTCTTCTTCAGGGCCGGCTTGGCGCGCTTCTCGTCGACGGAGCGGCGAAGCGCCTCCATGAGGTCGAGCACCTCGCCGCCGCCCTCGGTCTCGCGCCCGAAGGTCGCCTCGGTGTCGATCGTGTCGCCCTGCTCGAGCTTCGCCTCCACGAGGGTGCGCAGCTGCTCCTGGTAGTCGTCGGTGAACTTCTCGGGCTGGAAGTCGCTCGCGAAGCTGTCGACGAGCTGGCGCGACATCTTCATCTCGGCGTCGGTGATCCGCGGGGTCTCGTCGAGCTCGGGGAATCGCGCCTCGCGCACCTCGTCGTCCCAGAGCAGCGTCTGCATGGTGAGCACGCCATCCCGCACCCGGAGCGCCGCGAGCCGCGTGCGCTGGCGCAGCGCGAACTGCACGATCGCGGTGCGGTCGGTGTCCTCGAGGGTGCGCATGAGCAGCACGTACGCCTTGTTCGACTTCGAGTCGGGCGCGAGGTAGTAGCTCTTCTCGAACATGATCGGGTCGATCTGATCGGTGGGCACGAACTCGACGACGTCGATGTCCTTCGACCGCTCGGCGGGCAGCGACTTCAGGTCGTCGTCGGTCAGGATCACCGTGTCGTCGCCGTCGACGTACGCCTTGGCGATGTGCTCGTAGTCGACCGTCTCGCCGTCGATCTCGCACACGCGCTTGTACCGGATGCGGCCGCCGTCCTTGTCGTGCACCTGGTGCAACGGCACGTCGTGGTCTTCGATCGCGGAATACAGCTTCACCGGCACGTTCACGAGCCCGAAGCTCAGCGAGCCCTTCCAGATCGACCTCATGCTGAGCATTCTCCCCGGCGATGTGGACGGTGTACACCCCTGTGGTTAGCGTCAACTCATGGCGAAGGACTCCGAACAGTTCGTCTCGGTCGGCGGGCACCGTCTGCGCCTGACCAACCTCGACAAGGTCATGTACCCCGAGACGGGCACGACCAAGGGCGAGGTCATCGACTACTACTCGCGCGTCGCCGAGTACCTCATCCCGCACGCGGCCGACCGGCCCGCGACCCGCAAGCGCTGGGTGAGCGGCGTCGACGGTCCGATGTTCTTCGAGAAGAACATGCCGGATGGCGCACCCGACTGGGTGAAGGTGCGCAGCATCCAGCACAAGGACCACGTCAACGAGTACCCGATCGTCAACGACCTCGCCACCCTGGTGTGGATCGCGCAGCAGGCAGCGCTCGAGATCCACGTGCCGCAGTGGCGGTTCGGCCGCAACGGCGCCCGCAAGAACCCGGATCGCATGGTGCTCGACCTCGACCCCGGCGAGGGCGCGGGCCTGCCCGAGTGCGTCGAGGTCGCGAAGCTCGTGCGCGGCATCCTGAAGGGCATGGGGCTGGATCCGATGCCGGTCACGAGCGGCAGCAAGGGCATCCACCTCTATGCCGCCCTCGACGGATTGCAGTCCAGCGACCAGGTGAGCGCGGTCGCGAAGGAGCTCGCGCGGGCGCTGGAGGCCGACCACCCCGACCTCGTCGTGAGCGACATGAAGAAGGCCGTGCGCGGCGGCAAGGTGCTGCTCGACTGGAGCCAGAACAACGGGTCTAAGACCACGATCGTGCCGTATTCGCTGCGCGGGCGGGCGCATCCGACCGTCGCGGCGCCGCGCACGTGGGCGGAGCTGAGCCGCCCGGAACTGCGGCATCTCGAGTTCCACGAAGTGCTCGAGCGGCTGAAGAAACGCGGCGACCCGCTCGCCGACTTATCGGTGGGCAGCCTCGACGAGTCGCTCGGGCAGTACCGCTCGATGCGCAACAGGAGCGTCACGCCGGAGCCGTTCGGCGACGTGCCCGGCAGCGACCCGAGCTGGAAGCCGGACCCCGCGAACCCGCACTTCGTCATCCAGGAGCATCACGCCAGCCGACTCCACTACGACTTCCGCCTGGAGCGCGACGGCGTGCTCGTGAGCTGGGCGGTGCCGAAGGGCGTGCCGACCGACCCGAAGCAGAACCACCTCGCGGTGCACGTCGAGGACCACCCCTTCGACTACGGCACCTTCGAGGGAAGCATTCCGAAAGGGGAATACGGCGCGGGCGAGGTCGCGATCTGGGACCGCGGCCGGTACAGCCTCGAGAAGTGGCGCGACGGCACCGAGGGCGATGGCAAGGGCCAGGGCCAGAAGGCAGAGCAGGGCGAGGTGATCCTCACCATCCACGGCGAGAAGCACGGCTCGCACCGGCTCGCGCTCATCCAGACCAGCACCGGCGACGACGCCAAGAACTGGATGCTGCACCTCATGAAGGACCAGGATCCGGTCGACTGGGATGCCGAGGGCGGCCCCGAGAACGTGCGCACCGGGGAGAAGTGGCACGGCCACCGCTCCGTGCCGTCCGGCCGCAAGGGACTCACGCGCGGCAAGACGGTCATCGGCGGCCGCTCGAGTGCGAACACCATCGCGCCCATGCTCGCGACCCTCGGCTCGGCGCAGGAGTTCCAGGGCGGGCGCGACTGGACGTACGAGATGAAGTGGGACGGCATCCGGGCGGTCGCCACGATCCAGGGCGACGAGGTGACGCTGCGCACCCGCAACGGCCTCGACGTGACCGGCAGCTACCCGGAGCTCGCCGAGACGCTGCGCGAGGCCGTGCACGGCGCCGCGACGCTCGACGGCGAGATCGTCGCGCTCGACGCGAAGGGACGGCCGAGCTTCGGCCTGCTCCAGCAGCGCATGGGACTCAGCAAACCGGGCGACGTCGAGCGCGCTCGCGGGCGCACGCCGGTGAAGTACTTCGTCTTCGACGTGCTCGACGACCCGAAGCAGCCATACGCCGAGCGCCGGGCGCGCCTGGAGCGGGAGGTGCACGACACCGGTCCGATCGTCGTGCCCCCGGATGCCGGCACCGACCTGAAGAAGGCCCTCGCAACGAGCGCCAAGCTCGGCCTCGAGGGCATCATGGCCAAGCGCCTGGACAGCCCGTACCGGGTCGGCAAACGCAGCCGCGACTGGATCAAGCTCAAGCACCACAAGACCCAGGAGGTCGTCATCGGCGGCTGGCGCCCCGGCAACGGCGCCCGCGCGAGCACGGTCGGCTCGCTGCTGCTCGGCGTCAAGGACGGCGACACGTTCCGGTACGTCGGCCGGGTCGGCACGGGCTTCGCCGACCGCGAGCTGCAGCAGCTGCGGGCGCGCCTGGATCGGATCGAGCGCAAGACCAGCCCGCTCGAGGGCGTGCCCGCCGCCGACGCGCGCGACGTGCACTGGGTCACGCCGAGCCTCGTCGGCGAGGTGGAGTACGCCGAACTCACCACCGACGGCCGGCTGCGGCAGCCGAGCTGGCGCGGGTGGCGCACCGACAAGGATCCGGATCAGGTGGTGCGCGAGTTCGCCTGATGCCGGCTCCGCGACCGCAGGGCGACGCTCGTCCCGCGCCAGAGCAGCACGGCGAGCACGGCCCCGCCGAGCGCCACCAGCACGACGAGGGCAACCGGGAAGGCGGGTCCGATCGGTGCCGCCGGATGCGCGCTCACGGTGAGCGGAAGCCGGGCGATCGCGATACCGGCCTCCAGGATCGTGAGGGTCGCGGGCCCGGACCTCACGAGCGGCATGGCGAAGACGAGTCGCTGCGGCGTGGAGGCGGTGTCGAGGCCCACCGGCCGCGATCCGACGCGCACGACGAGCCCGCGCAGGTCGCGATCCGTGAGGCCCTGCGCGGCGATGACCGTGCGTTGCCCGACCACCGCGTGCGGATCGGTCAGACGGAAGGCCGCGCCGGTGGCGACGACCGAACCGCGCAGCTGGATCCATCCGGTCGAGACGCCCGGCGCACGCAGCATGAGCGCCCGCCGGTATTCGGCGGCGAGCGATGCGACCGGCCGGGGTCCGGTGATGGAGCAGGCGATCGAGTCCCCCGGCTCGACGATCCCGTCGCGGCATGATCCGTGCACCTGCACCGGCAGGTCCCCGACGTTGCGCATGACGTAACGGACGCTGCTGAGCGTGGTGGCCGGGAGCCGGAACCGACCCCCGTCGGGGATCCGCTGCCAGCTGCCGGCGGCATCCCGAGCCTCCAGTCCGGTGCTGAAGCGGAACACGCCCCCGGTGATCCACCCCTGCTCGACGTACGGGCGCTCACCGGGCCGGTCGACCGTGAGCGTCAGCGCGTTGACGCCGCTGCCGACCGCCAGGCGGAAGATGCAGTTGATCGGGTCGGGCGTGGTCTCCGCGACGCAGGCCGCGGGCTGCTGCCCGCCGACGGCCTGCGCATCGACGAGGGTCGCCGTGAATGGCTCCGGCGCGTTGCTGCGCAGGTCGATGAGCGCATTGATCGTGGTCGACGGCTGCTCGGGACCGATCTGCGCGTACCCGGGTCGGTTGGGGTCGGTCAGCGAGACCGCCTCGCCCCAGTTGTTGACCCACAGTCGCACCGTCGCGCCGGCCGCCGTCGGTGTATCGGGAAGCGCCGGCCCGGCGCCCGCCGAGAGCGCCGCGAGCGCGAACAGGAGCACCGCGGCGATCGGGAGCATGGTCAGGGCGTGGGCAGATGGATGACCCCGGTCATCGCCTCGAGCCCGCTCAGCCGCTCGGGCGAGAGCACCTTGCGCACCTGCTCCTGCGACATGAGACCGGAGTCGACGACGAGGTCGGCGATCGAGGCGTTCGTCGTCAGGGCGGTGTGCGCGAGCGACGCGGCGGCGGCGTAGCCGATGTAGGGCGTGAGGGCCGTGACGACGCCCACGCTCGTCTCGACCTCGCGCGCTAGCCGCGCCGTGTTGGCGGTGATGCCGTCGATGCAGTTGACGCGCAGTGTGCGGCACGCGTTCGTCATCCACGACAGCGACTGCAGGATGCTGTGCGCGATGACCGGCTCGAACGCGTTCAACTGCAGCTGGCCGGCCTCCGCGGCGGCGGTGACGGTCGCATCCGCCCCGATGACGCTGAAGGCGACCTGGTTCACGACCTCCGGGATCACCGGATTCACCTTGCCCGGCATGATGCTCGACCCCGCCTGCCGCGCCGGCAGCGAGATCTCGCCGAGACCGGCCTGCGGGCCGGAGGAGAGCAGTCGCAGGTCGTTGCAGATCTTGCTGAGCTTGACGGCGGCGCGCTTGAGCGTGCCGCTCAGGGTCATGAAGATGCCCGCGTCGCTCGTGGCCTCGATCAGGTCGGGCGCGGTCTCCTGCGGGATGCCGCTGAGGTCCTCGAGGTGACGCCGCACGGCCTCGGCGTAGCGCGGGTCGGCGGTGATGCCGGTGCCGATCGCGGTGGCACCGAGGTTGATCTCGTTGAGCCACGGGATCACCTCCGACAGCCGGTCGAAGTCCTCCTGCAGCGTGTGCGAGAACCCGCTGAACTCCTGGCCGAGCGTCATCGGCACGGCGTCCTGCAGCTGGGTTCGGCCGACCTTGAGCACGGCGGCGAACTCGGCGCCCTTGCGCGCGAAGCTCGTCGTCAGCAGCGCGTGCTCCTCGAGCAGCCGCTGCAGTCCGAGCACCATCGCGAGCTTGATGGCCGTCGGGTACACGTCGTTGGTCGACTGGCTGCGGTTGACGTCGTCGATCGGATGCAGCGCCGAGTACGTGCCGAACGGCAGCCCCATCGCCTCGAGCCCCGCGTTGGCGATGACCTCGTTCGTGTTCATGTTGGTGCTGGTGCCCGCGCCGCCCTGGATGGCGCCGACGACGAACTGGTCGTGCAGCTCCCCCGCGACGATCCGCTCGCACACGGCGTCGATCACGTCGGCCTTCGCCGCCTCGAGCACGCCCAGGTCGCGGTTCGCGCGCACGGCCGCCTGCTTGACCAGGGCCAACCCCCGCACGAGGTCGGGATAGTTGCTGATGGAGCGTCGCGTGATCGGGAAGTTCACGAGCGCGCGCGCGGTGTGGATGCCCCAGTAGACCCCGGCGGGGATCTCCATGGAGCCGAGGGAGTCGGTCTCGGTCCTTGTGGGGCCGTCGCCGTTCAGCAGGTCGGACGCTTCGTCGGGTCCGGTGGTGGTCACCATGCCCCTACTTCACCACGTCGCGCCGTGCCGCGGCGCCGCAGAGCGGATGAACGTTGCGGATGCGGTGGATCAGAGTCCGGGATGCAGGACGGGCACGACGAGCCAGATGCCCCCGAGCACGAGCACACCGCAGAGCACGAACATGAGCACCGCCAACGGCCGGCGCCAGCGCTCCTTGCCGTCGTTCAGGCGCAGGCCCACGGAGAACAGCGTCATGAGCGCCGCGGCTGTCACGAGCGCCGCGACCACGACGGTGACGAAGGCGAGCCAGTTGATGCTCACGCGGCGGCCGCCTTCTTCTTGCGGCGCTTGGGCTTGACGAAGACGCCGGGGTCGGGTGCCGAGAACTGGGCCGCGTGGATGCGGTTGCGGCGCGCGAGCAGGAAGATCACGAGCACGATGGCCCCGCCGACGACCACGTCGATCGCGACGCCGATCGGTCCGAGCCCGGCCAGGAAGGCGGCGAGCGCGCCGATCACGCCGGCGACCGGGATGGTCACGACCCAGCCCAGCGCGATCCGGCCCGCCGTGCGCCAGCGCACCGAGGCTCCCTTGCGGCCGATCCCGGTGCCGATCACGGAGCCCGACGCGACCTGCGTCGTGGAGAGGGCGAAACCGAGGTGCGTGGAGGCGAGGATCGTCGCCGTCGTCGCGGCCTCCGCGGCGAACCCCTGCGCGGGCTCGATGTCGGTGATGTCGCGGCCGAGCGTCTTGATGATCCGCCAGCCGCCGCTGTAGGTGCCCGCGGCGATCGCGACCGCGCAGGCGCAGATGACCCACAGCTCCGGGCCGCTGCCGACCGGCTGGAACCCGCCGGCGATGAGCGCGAGCGTGATGACGCCCATCGTCTTCTGGGCGTCGTTCGTGCCGTGGGCGAGCGACACGAGCGACGACGTGAAGATCTGGCCGACCTTGAATCCGTCGCGCTCGCGCTTGCGGGTGACCCCGAACGCGATCTTGGTGGCGATGTACGACACGAGTCCCGCCGTGAACGGTGCGAGCACCGCCGGGATCAGCACCTTCGTGATGAGCACGCCGCCGTCGACGGCGCCGAACCCGGCTCCGACGATCGCGGCGCCGATGAGCCCGCCGAACAGGGCGTGGCTGGACGACGAGGGCAAGCCGAGCAACCAGGTCACGAGGTTCCACAGGATCGCGCCGATGAGCCCCGCGAGGATGAACACCGGCGTGATCTGCACCCCGCCGTGCCCCTCGCGGATCAGCCCTCCCGAGATGGTCTGCGCCACGGTGGTGCTGAGGAACGCCCCGACCAGGTTGAGCACCGCGGCGATCGCCACGGCGACCTTGGGCGAGAGCGCCCCCGTCGCGATGGGGGTCGCCATGGCGTTGGCCGTGTCGTGGAATCCGTTGGTGAAATCGAAGAAGAGCGCCAGCGCGATGACCAGCACGACGGTGAGGGTGACGTCCACTGCGCGCGAGTCTAAGCGCCCCGCGGCCCTCGTCGGAATGCCTCCCGTCGTTCCGCGGCCCGGCCCGTGGACGAGCGCCCCCAGCACGGGGGAATGTCGCCTCGTCACCACCGGCCCGTAGCGTGAGCGCGGGGGTATGACATGCACTCATATCGGGTGCTGGGAATCATCGCGCTGGGTGCGATCGTGTTGGCGGCGATCTGCTTCACCGCCGTGGACATCACGATCGACAGCGCCAATGGATGCCTCGGCGTGCGACGGATCTGCAGCGAGCATCAGGTGCCGTCGACCGCGGTCGGCTACGCGGCCCTCGGCGTGCTCTCTCTGCTGATCTCGACCCTGTTCGCGGCCGGCTGGCTGATCGGGATGCTGCGCCATCCCGAGCCGGACGAGCCGCTCCCGCGCGTCCGGCTGCTGCCCCGGGTGGTCGAGGAGGAGCTGTGACGATCGTCACCGGGACCCCCGGCGGCGCGCACTGCGCAGGCGTCGGCTGCGAGCACGATCCGTACGCCGTGGCCGTGCCGGCTCCCCTCGACGCACCGCGGCATCGTCGCGCCGACCTGGCGCGGCACCTGCCGGCTCAGCCGCCGAGCCGGCCGACCTCGAGCACCCGGAGGACCGGCACGCCCTGATCGGCGGAGGCCTCCAGGTCGACGGATGCCGTGATCCCCCAGTCGTGATCGCCCGCCGGGTCGGCGAGCACCTGCCGCACCCGCCAGGTTCCGGGCTCGCCCTCGGGGTGCTCGTCGACCTGCACCATCCGCGCGCTCCGCGCGTCGGCGTCGGTGCGCAGGTCGTCGTGCTCGGCGTAGTAGCCGTCGAGCGCCTCGGGCCATCCGGCGTCAGGGTCGAGCGCGACGAGCTCGTCGTCGCGCTGCAGCGCCGCGAGGCGCACCCGGCGCCACAGCTCGTTGCGCACCAAGATGGCGAACGCCCTGGGGTTGAACCCGTCGAGACCAGCCACGTCGGAGGCGCCGCGCGACGGGGCGGCAGGCTCGCCCAGCGGGTTGCTCAGCGCCTCCCACTCCTCCAGCAGCGACGAGTCGGTCTGCCGCACGAGCTCGCCGAGCCAGTCGATCAGGTCCTGCAGCTCGGGGGTGCGGGCATCCTCCGGGATCGTCTGCCGCGCCGCGCGGTACGCGTCGGAGAGGTAGCGCAGCACGAGCCCCTCGCTGCGCCCGAGCTGGTAGTAGGCGACGAACTCGGGGAAGGTGAACGCCTTCTCCCACAGGTCGCGCACGACCGACTTGGGCGAGAGCTCGAAGTCGTGTACCCAGGGCTGACTCGCGGCGAACGTCTCGAACGTCTGCTCCAGGAGGTCGGCGAGCGGCTTCGGCCAGGTCACGTCCTCGAGCAGCTCCATGCGCTGGTCGTACTCGATGCCCTCGGCCTTCATCGCGGCCACGGCCTCGCCGCGCGCCCGGAACTGCTGCTGGGCGAGCACCGGCCGCGGATCGTCGAGGGTCGCCTCGAGCACGGAGATCATGTCGAGCGGGTACTCGGACGACGCCGGGTCGAGCAGCTCGAACGCGGCGAGCGCGAACGGCGAGAGCGGCTGATTGAGGGCGAAGTCCTCGGGCAGGTCGACCGCGAGCGAGATGACGGCCGTGCCGTCGAATCCGCCGCCCTGCTGCTGCACGACACCGGCGGTGCGCAGCGTGCGATACAGCTGGATCGCGCGGCGGGCGAGCTCGCGCCGGCGCGGCACCGGTTCGTGGTTGTCGAACACGAGGGCGCGCACGTCGGTGAACGGGTCGCCGTGCCGACGGCCGATGACGTTGATCATCATCGCCGCCGTCATGCGCATCGACGGGGCGAGCGTCTCCGGCACGGCCGCGATGAGCCGCTCGAACGACGCCGGCCCCCACGAGACGAAACCCTCGGGGGCGCGCTTCTTCGGCCCCTGCTTCTTGTTGCGGGCCTCCGCCTTCGCGGCCGCGATGGCGTTCTCGATCTCGTGCTCCGGCGCCTCGGCCACGACCTCGCCCTCGGTGTCGAAGCCGGCGCGACCCGCCCGCCCCGCCACCTGATGGAACTCGCGGGCGGTGAGCTGCCGCATCCGGGTGCCGTCGAACTTGGTGAGCCCGGTCAGCAGCACGGTGCGGATCGGCACGTTGATGCCGACGCCGAGCGTGTCGGTGCCGCAGATCACACGCAGCAGGCCGCGCTGCGCGAGCTGCTCGACGAGCCGGCGGTACTTGGGGAGCATGCCGGCGTGGTGCACGCCGATGCCGGCCCGGATGAGCCGCGACAGCACGTTGCCGAAGCCGGGGGCGAACCGGAATCCGGCGATCTCGTCGGCGATCCGGTCGCGCTGCTCGCGCGTGGCGACCTTCGCGGAGAGCAGCGCCTGCGCCCGCTCGACGGCGGCGGCCTGCGAGAAGTGCACGACGTACACCGGCGCGAGCCCGTCGCGCAGCAGCTCGTCGATGGTCTCGTGGATGGGCGTGATCACGTAGCGGTAGCGCAGCGGCACCGGCCGCTCGACCCCGGTCACCTGCGCCACCTCGAGGCCGGTGCGGCGCTCGAGGTCGTCCGCAATCGCCGTGACGTCGCCGAGGGTGGCCGACATGAGCACGAACCGCGCGCGGTTCAGCTGCAGCAGCGGCACCTGCCAGGCCCAGCCGCGATCCGGGTCGGCGTAGAAGTGGAACTCGTCCATGACGACGACCTCGTCGACGTGCCCCTCCTCGCCGTGCCGCAGGGCACGGTTGGCGAGGATCTCGGCCGTGCAGCACAGGATGGGCGCCTCGGGGTTGACCGACGAGTCGCCCGTGATCATGCCGACGTTGGCCGGGCCGAAGATGTCGACGAGCTGGAAGAACTTCTCGCTGACGAGCGCCTTGATCGGCGCCGTGTACCAGGATCGCCGACCCTGGGCGAGCGCCGCCGCGTGCGCCGCGACCGCCACGAGCGACTTGCCGGTGCCGGTGGGCGTCGAGAGCACCAGATGCCGGTCGAGCACGAGCTCGAGCACCGCCTCCTCCTGCGCGGGGTACAGCGGCAGGCCCTGCTCGCGGGCCCAGTCGTCGAACGCGCCGACGAAGGCATCCGGATCCCACGGGTCCGGCAGCACGTCGATCAGCATCCGAGAAGTCTCTCGTGCTCGCGCCTCAGCCCGTGAAAGGGGGCGGACAGAACGGGTATCTTACGTCGCGCCGTCCCCGTAGAATCCGTGAGGACGCCGAGTCTCGGCGTGTCGCGTGTCGAGCAACGAGGAGGCGTTCGTGGCCGACGACGACGTCCGCGTGCCCGCGGGCTGGTATCCCGATCCTCTCGGGCTGCCCCAGCTGCGCTGGTGGGACAACCACGCCTGGACCGAGCACGTCTCCGACGCCCGGCAGCCGATGGTCGTGCCCGAGACCGCGGCCCCGACGGCCACCGCGACGTCGCTGCCCTACGCCGATCCGGCGGACGAGCCCGACGAGGCGGCCGACGAGCGGACCGTCCAACTCAGCCGGCGCGCGCGCCGCGAGCGCGAGCGGCTCGCCGACGAGCCCGACGACCGCCTGCCGCGCGACGGGCTCGCGTTCGGCGACCCGTCGCTCGAGCTGGAGGCGGCCGAGCGCGGTCAGATGTCGGTCAGCGAGCCCTCGCCCGCCGCGCGGCTCGCCGCCACGGGCCTCGCCCAGGAGGCGCCCTCCGGGGTCTCCTACGACCTCGGCAGCCGATTCGACGATCTGCTCGGCGAGCCGGCGTCGCCGCGTTCCGCGTTCGCGCATGCGGGCGCGTCGGCGGCGGCGTTCGTGCCGGAGAGCGCTCCGGAACCGGATGCCGCCCCGCTGCGAGCGCGCAGCGCCCACCGGGCCGAGTCCGACGTCCGGCTCGGCACCGCGGCCGTGTGGATCATGACGCTGCTGCCGCTGTACATGCTCATGGTCGGCCTCGTGCTGCTGCTCGCCGGGGGCAGCACCGACCAGTCGATCGTCGCCCTCGCCGCGATGTTCGGGGTGACCTGGGTCGCCGGGCTGGTGCTCGCGATCCTCGACTACGCGCTCCTGCGCCGCCAGGGTCTGCAGGCGCCGGCGAGCTGGGCGTGGGCGCTGCCCGGGGTGCTCGTCTACCTCGTCGCCCGCCTGATGCGCACGGTGCGCGAGACCGGCACCGGCTTCGGCCCGCTGCTGACGTTCCTCGTGCTCGGCGGATTCCTGATCGGCGGCGTGCTCGCGGTGCCCGGGCTCGTGATGCAGCTCGCGCCCACGACGTTCTCGCAGCAGGCCGAGCTGGCGGTCGAGGGCGACGCGTCGGTCATCGGGGCCGACGTGCGGGTGGACTGCCCGACGGTGCCGCCGCTGCTCGTGCAGCAGACGATGGTGTGCGACGCGCAGAAGTCCGGGGGCTCGGGGCAGCGCTTCCAGGTGACGGTGAGCCTGCAGCGTCAGAACGGCTGGATCGACTGGCGGGTCGACGACTGGGGCGTCTTCACCAGCTGACCGACACCCCGAACGGGGACGGCGGCGCCACGCGCGCGGATCCGTAGACTCACAGCGCACCGAGGGGAAGGGACGGCGGATGACCGATCAGGCGATCCGCGTGACGCCCGCCGGGTGGTACGAGGATCCCGCGGACGCCGCGCTGGTGCGCTGGTGGAACGGCGTCGCCTGGACCGAGCACACGAATCCGAAGCCGGGGCTCGATCCGTCAGCGTCGGGGTCGACCGCGGCGGTCGCGCCCGCCGTCGTGGCCGAGCCGGTGTCGGCGGCCGAACCCGTGTCGGCGGCGGAACCCGTGTCGGCGGCCGAGGTCGCGCCGACGGCCCAGACCCCGCCCCCGCTCACCCGCCGCGAGGCGATCGCCGCCGAGGGCGGACGGCAGGCGCCGGATGCCGGCCGCAGCGCGACCGGGGTGGCCTGGCTGATCGCACTCCTGCCGGTCATCACGTTCGTGATCGTGATCGCCGGCCTGTACGTGTTCGCGTATGTGGCCCCGAGCCCGTGGGTCGCGCTCGCGGCGGCGCTGCCTTACCTCCTGGGACTGCTCTGGGCGGTCTCCGACAGCCGCCAGCTCGCGGCCCGCCGCTTCACCCCGCCGAGCGCGCTGTGGGCGCTGCTCACGCCGCTCGGCTACCTCATCGCCCGCCGGCTCCGGGTGCCCGGCACCGGGCCGCTGGTGCTCTTCGCCGTCACCGCCGTGGCCGCGGTCGCCGCCCCGCTGCTGTTCTGGGTCTCGGGCGCGTCGACGGTCGTCACCGTGCCGGTGCGCGTGCAGCACGCCGCCCAGACGCAACTGGTCGACTCCGGCCGGCTGAGCTCGGTGAGCTGCCCGCCGGTGCTGGGGTCGCTCGCCCCCGGCACGCTCTTCACCTGCGACGCGGTGACGAACGACGGTCACCCGACCCAGGTCTGGGTCAGCATCGACTCGCCCGACGGCACCTTCAGCATCGCCCCTTCGATCGCCCACGGAGCGTCCTGAGAGACCGCTGAACGGGAATGCGTCGTCCGGGCCGCGCCCGTACCCTGACGGGATGGTTGGACGACACCGCGCCTCCGCGCGCGATCGCGAGGCGATCGACTACCCCGCGGGCATCCCGAACGGCGGCAGCACGGGCCACGGCCGCCGGGAGCACCTCGTCGACCCGGGCGCCCGGATCTCCGACGACACGAACGTCACCGTCGACATGGAGGCGATGCACTCGCATCCGCAGGTCGAGCGCTCGCCGGCCCGCCCCGAGGAGCTCGTGCGCTACGGACGCGTCGGCGACGGGACCGAGCTCGAGTAGGCGCGGATTCCGCGCACGTCGCCGGCAGGTGCGAGGCTGGGCGTGATGCGACTGCTCCTCATCCGCCACGGCCAGACACCGTCGAACGTCATCGGCTCGCTCGACACGGCCGCGCCCGGGCCCGGGCTGACCGCCCTCGGGCTCGAGCAGGCCGCGGCGGTGCCCACCGCCCTGCAGAACGAGGCGGTCGACGGGGTCTACGCCTCGATCCTGACCCGCACCCGGCTGACGTCGCTGCCGCTCACCCGAGCGCTCGACCTGCCGCCCGCGAGGGTGCTGCCCGGCATCCACGAGATCGAGGCCGGCGAGCTCGAGCAGCACACCGATCGCGAGTCGGTGAAGCGCTACATGGAGACCGCCTGGGCGTGGGGGCTCGGCGATCTGGCGCCTCGGATGCCGGGGGCGGGCGACGGCAACGCCTTCTTCGCGAGGTTCGACGAGAGCATCGCCATGATCGCGAGCACCCACCGCCGGCGGACCGCCGTCGCGTTCAGCCATGCCGCCGCGATCCGCGTCTGGTGCGCCGCGCGCGCCCAGAACCTGCCGCCGGAGTACGCCGCGTTCACCGCGCTCGACAACACGGCCGCGGTCGTGCTCGAGGGCGATCCCGACGCCGGCTGGAACGTGGAGAGCTGGGGCGGTCAGCCCGTGGGCGGCCTCGAGCTGCAGGACCCGCGGGCCGACGACGTCACGGGCGAGCCCCTCGACGAGGCCGAGCGGATCGAGTAGCGCCGACCCGCGCTATCTCCCCTTCAGGTCCTTCCGCAGGATCTTGCCCGACGACGACTTGGGCACCGCGTCGATGAACGCGACCGCCCGCACCTTCTTGTGCGGCGCGACGTGCTCGGCGACGAACGCCATCACACGGTCCTCGTCCAGCTCCGCGCCCTCGCGCCGCACGACGAACGCCTTCGGGATCTCCCCCGACTCCTCGTCCGCCGCGGCTACCACCGCGGCATCGTCGATGTCGGGATGCGTCAGCAGCAGCGCCTCGAGCTCGGCCGGCGGCACCTGGTAGCCCTTGTACTTGATGAGCTCCTTCAGCCGGTCGACGATCTGGAAGCTGCCGTCCGGGTTGATGAGGGCGATGTCGCCGGTATGCAGGTAGCCGTCGGCGTCGACGGTGCGGGCCGTCGACTCCGGGTCGTCGAGGTAGCCGAGCATGACGTTCGGCCCGCGCAGCCAGAGCTCGCCGCTGCGGCTCGGACCGTCGGGCGAGGCCTCGATCTCCTCGCCGGAGTCGACGTCGATGATCCGGCCCTCCTGGTTGGGGATCAGCACGCCGACCGACCCCACCGACATCGTGCCGACCTGCCCCGCGGGGATCACGTGCGAGACGGGGCTGAGCTCGCTCATCCCGTACCCCTGCTGCATCGTGATGCCGAGCCGCGTCGCGACCGCATTGCCGAGGGCCTCGTCGAAGGGCGCGGCGCCCGACATCATGCCGCGCAGGCTCGACAGATCGAACTGGTCGACGATCGGGTGCTTGGCGAGCGCGACGGCGACCGGCGGGGCGATGAACACGAAGGTGATCTTCTGGTCCTGGATGAGCTGCAGGAACTGCTGCAGGTCGAACCGCGGCATCGTGACGAGCGCCGCGCGGCGCTTCAGCGCGATGTTCAGCAGCACGGTCATGCCGTAGATGTGGAAGAACGGGAGGAATGCGAGCACCCGGTCGTCGGGCCGGATGTCGAGCAGCTCCGGCGTGCACTGCACGACGTTCGCGACCAGGTTGCGATGGCTCAGCTGCACCCCCTTGGGGAAGCCGGTCGTGCCCGACGAGTACGGGATCGCCGCCACGCGGGTGGCCGGGTCGATCGTCACGTCGGGCGCGGCGTGGCCCTCCCGCAGCAGGTCGGCGAGGCCGGGTGACCCGTCGAGCACGATGACCGACTCGGGCCGAAGCCCGGCTCCGGCGGCGGCGGCCGTCGCGGTCTCGGCGAGCGGGCCCACGGTGAACACGAGCTTCGCGTGCGACGCCTCGAGCTGGCGCTGCATCTCCTGCGCCGTGTACAGCGCGTTGACCGTCGTCGCGGCGGCTCCGGCGCGCAGGATGCCGTGGAACACGGTCGCGAACGCCGGCACGTTGGGTGCGTGCAGCGCCACGACCTCCCCCGGCGCGATCCCGCGGGCGGCGAGCGCACCCGCCAACAGCTCGATCTGGCGCTTCAGTGCACCGTAGGTGGTCTCGGCCCCCGACGGTCCGTCGACGAGGGCGACGCGCCGGGCATCGGCGTCGCTCAGGTCGCCGAACAGGAAGTCGAAGACGGATTGGTCGGGGATCGTCTCGTCGGGAAAGGGGCTGCGGAACGTCATGCGATCTCCTTCGATCGGGTGCCGCCAGCCTCCCGCCACCCTGGGCATTGGCGCAATGGTCCCGTCCGGGGGTTGTCGCGCCGCGCCGCCGGGGCGACGGTGGAGGACACGGAAGGGACCACCATGAGCGACATTCCGCACCCGCGCACCCACGACATCGACTTCCACCGCGAACACGACGACATGACCGAGGACGTCGGGCCCGACCTGCAGTCGGGCGACGACCTCGGCACCGGCGCGATCGTCGGCGGCCCCGAGGTCGACGACGAGAAGCCGGACGACGGCGCCGGGGCGGAGGCGCCGTGATGTCGGACTACCCCGAGAGCATCGAGCCGGACGCCATCGATCCGGACTTCCCGCCGACGCCCGGCTCGCCGCCCGACCCCGGTGTCCCGGGGCCCGACCCCGGCGCCCCGCAGCCCGACGGCCCGTCGATCAACCCGCCGGGCCCGATCGACCCCGTCGAGCCGGACTCTCCCCCGGCCGGCCCCGACCCGACACCGGACGAGCCGACCTTCCCCGCGAAGGACGGCGCGCCCTTCGACGACACCGACCCCAACCCGCCGACGGAGCAGTTCATCCCCGGCTCGTTCAACTGACGGGCGCGTTCACCCGACCGGCTCGTTCACCCGAAGGAGGTCTCCCGATGTCCGATACCCAGAGCGACGCCGACCTCGCCGCGTCGCAGTTCGACGACGCGAAGCGCAGCATCGACAGCGTCGAGCAGTCGGCCCTGCCGGGTGCGGAGCCCAGCGATATCGACGACCGGCCGGCGCTCGACGTGGATCCCGGCGACGCCGGTCCCGTGCAGGAGGACGACGACCTGCCCGAGCCCGACGAGCACCAGGGCGAGAACGACGACGACGAGTGACGACGACCACCCGACACGACCGCGAGCCGAAGGAGCAGCGATGACCGACACCACGCCCGAACCGCACGACGCCCAGCGCCGCGAGAACGACGCCGCCGAGGCCGAGGAGAAGCGCCTCGATCAGGAGACGCCAGACGCCCTCAACACCTTGAGCGAGACCGCCCGGCAGTTCCTGAACGATCCCGACATGGACGCCGTGCGCGGCTCCGACCTGCCCGACGACACGAGCGGCGAGGAACCGCCGCAGGACGGCGACCCCGGCCGCTGAGCCGCGGGCGCCCGCTCAGTCGCGCTGGAACCAGGGCGGGTAGACCGCGACCTTGGGCACGTGCCCGCCGACCTCGCGCAGGATGTCGCGCACGCGATCCCGCATCGGCTCGTGCGGCACGCCGATGAGCGCGACCCCGGAGAAGGGGAACGGGTTCGGCGCGAGCAGCTCGCCCGTCGCGTAGCCCGCGTCGAGCGCGCGCATGCGGCGCAGCTGCTGGGTGCCGGCCTCCATGCCGAACGCGAACCGGGTGGCGGGTGCCGCGGCGTCGCCGTCGGCGAGCACGACGTCGTCGCCGGCCGCACGCGCGTCGGCGACGAGCACGACGAAGTCCGTCGGGCGGGTGGCGCGGGCGGCATCCGACCAGTGCGCGCCGGCCGCTCCGTCGCGCAGCTCGCGCCAGCGCTCCGCGTCGGGGCTCAGATAGAACGGCACACGGTCGGCGACCACGCCCCCGCCGGCGAGCGGGGCGCTCTCACGCATCTCCCGCGCGAGGGCGCTGCTGACGTCGACCTCCGGCTCCGCGTCGACCCGCAGCGCGCCGTCGATCGCGATCATCTCGAGATTGCGGATGTGGGTGACGTGGTAGATCCGCTGCGCGCTCAGCAGCACGGGCGGCGCCGTCGCCACCCGCGGAGCCCCGGCGGTGCGGCTCGCGGCGGGGGCACGCGTCGCCCGCGGCGCGCGCGTCGCCGCCGTCCGCGGAGCGGATGCCGGAGCGCTGCGGGGGTAGCAGATGTCGCAGAGACCCTCGTCGAAACCATGGATGCACTCGGCCATCGGCATCCACGCTACGTCAGGTTCGGGGGAGCCGGCCGGCGCGCGGCGCGATCAGCCGGCGCGCACACCCCGCACCAGGAGGTCCATGAGGCGCGCGGCACGGGCGGGGTCGGCGGGTGAGGCGACCGTGATCCCGACGAGTGCCGTGACGATGTCGTCGGCATCCACGTCGGGAAGCAGCGACCCGTCGGCCGCCCCGCGGTCCAGGATGATGCGCACGCCCGCCGCGAGCCGCTCCCGGGTCTGCTCGACCCGGCCCTCGCCATGCAGCACGGAGCGCAGGGCGTCGATCATCGCGCGCTTGCCGGCCATGCGCTCGGCGAAGCGGTCCATCCAGGCCCGCAGCGCGTCCGGCGGGGCGAGGTGAGCGGCCAGCTCCGCGGCGGCGTCGGCGACGCGCGCCAGGTCGTCCTCGTACACCGCGGCCGCGAGGTCCTCGGCCGTCGGGAAGTGCCGGTAGAGGGTGCCGACGCCCACCCCCGCCTCCCGCGCGACGGCCTCCGGGCCGTGCGGGCGCGCTGGGTCGGCGAACACCCGCTTCGCCGCCTCGACGAGGCGGGCGCGGTTGCGCACGGCGTCGGCGCGATCGGCCAATACGGAAGTCCTTCCGGTTAAGTGCTACCGTCGAAGAGGAATGGATTCCGTTTTACCAGAAGGAGACCCGGATGTCCGCTTCCCCCGCCATCTCCCCCACGTTCCCGCTCGCCGGCCGCGACGTCGGCCGCGTCGGATACGGCGCGATGCAACTCACCGCGGGGCAGCAGCCCGACCGGCGGGCAGGGCGCGACCTGCTGCGGCAGTTGATCGCCATGGGCGTGCGGCACCTCGACACCGCCCAGTTCTACGACGGGGTCAACGACCTCATCCGGGAGGCGCTTCACCCCTACGGCGACGACCTCGTGCTGGCGACCAAGGTCGGCGCCGTCGGCGGGGAGGGAGCGCTGCGGGCCGCGCAGCGGCCGACCGAGCTGCGCGAGCAGGTGGAGGACAACCTGAGCACCCTCGGCATCGAACGCCTCGGCCTGGTCTACCTCCGGCGCACCGACCGCCGACCCGGCATCGTCGGCGAGGGCGACCAGGTGGTGCAGCTCGACGACCAGCTGGCCGAGCTCGCCGCGCTGCGCGACGAGGGCAAGCTCGACGCCATCGGGCTCTCCGCGGTGACGCTCGAGCAGCTGCGCCGTGCGCTGCCGGTCGGGATCGGCGCGGTGCAGAACGCGTACAACCTCGCCGACCGCACCCGCGAACCCGAGCTCGAGCTCGCGGCCGCGAACGGCGTGGCATGGGTGCCGTTCTTCCCCCTCGGCAGCGCCTGGAGCGCACGCGCCGACATCCCGGACTTCGGTCGCCTGATGACGGTGACATCGCTGCCGGAGGTGACGTCGGCAGCCGAGCGGCTCGGCACGACGCCGGCGCAGGTGGCGCTCGCGTGGCTGCTCCAGCATCGCGAGAACGTGCTGCTCATCCCCGGCACCCGCAGCGCCGCGCACGCCGCCGAGAACCTCGCCGCCGCCTCGCTCGACCTGCCGGCCGACATCCTGGATCGGCTCGACGCCGTCCCGGCGCCCGGCCGGGCGCGGCGGCCCTGACTCAGACCAGCACGACAAGCCGGCGCGCGGCCATCAGTCCCGTGACCGTGAACGCGACGAGCATGAGCAGGATCGCCAGGAGCGGCACGGTCCACGCCCCCGTGGCGTCGTGCAGCGCGCCCACGAAGGTGGGGCCGACCGCCCCGATCGCGTAGCCGATCCCCTGCACCGCGCCGGAGCGCGACGCGACCACGCGCTGCCCCCCGCCGAGGCCGACGATCATGCTGAAGACGAGCGTGATCCCGGCTCCCTGGCCGACGCCGCCGAGCACGCACCACAGCCACCACAGGTCGGGCGTGATGAGGAATCCGATCGGCACGACCGCCCAGCACGCCATGCACACGGCGACGCCGACGACCATGTTGGCCCGGGCGATGGCGACCGGCACGAGCAGGGCGCCGGCCGCCCCGAACAGCTGGAACACCCCCGTGATGTCGCCGGAGATCGTCGCCGGGTAGCCGTGGTCGTGCAGCAGCGTCGGCAGCCACGCGCTCACCGCGAAGAACCCGAACGACTGGCTCCCGAACGCGACGACGAGCAGCCAGGTGGTCGACGAGCGCAGCGTCGAGGGTGCGCGCGGCTCGTCGGGGTCCGGGGCGGCGGGGCGGGTGGGGGTGAGGGTCGCCCGGATGCCGTGGGTCGCCGCCCACACGGCGAGCGCGGCGACGCCGAACGCGCCCCACACGACCAGCGCGCCCTGCCATCCCAGCGACGGCGCGAGCGGGGCGGTGCCGACGACCGCCGTGGTCGCCCCGATGTTGATCGCCGCCGTGTACACCGCGGTCATCAGGTGCACCCGGTGCGGGGGGTACTCGTGGGCGATGATCACCGGGATGATCACGTTGCCGATCGTGATCGCCACCCCGAGCAGCGCCGTCCCGGCGAGCGCGAACCCGAGTCCGCCGGCGGAGCGCACGAGGCACGCGACAACGACGCCCGCGAGGCACAACGTGAGCGCGAACTCGGCGCCGAACCGGCGCGAGAGCCACACGGCCAGCGGCGAGCTGACCGAGAACAGCAGCACCGGGATCGTCGTCAGCAGGCCCACGACGCCGGCTCCCACCTGCAGGTCGTGGGCGATCGTGTGCGCCACCGGCCCCACCGACACGAGGGGCGCGCGGATCGTCGCGGCCGCGAGCACGACGGCGATCGTGAGCAGCGCGAGGCGCCCGCGACGGACGGGGATCGTGGCGGGTGTCATCCCCCTCAGTCTGGCAGCGCCGCGCCCTCCCCTTGAGCGGGTCGAGCAGCCGCCCCGGGCGGCGTATCGAGGCCTCCCCCGCGCTCGCCCTCCAGCAGCTCCGTGACCTTCGCCAGCTGCGCCCCCATGGCATCCAGCCGCTCCCGCAGGTCGTCGTCGGAGCGCTCCGCCTTCTCCAGCTGCGTGTCGACCCGGCTGCCCACCTGGTCGATCAGCCAGGTCGCCATCGTCGCCGCGGTCACGCCGACGAGCGCGACGCCGCCGACCATGAGACCGACGGCGACGATCCGTCCCACGAGGGTCACCGGGTAGTAGTCGCCGTATCCGACGCTCGTGATCGTGGTGGCCGCCCACCACCATGCGTCGCCGATGCTGTGGATGTTGGCCGCGCGGTGGTTCTGCTCGGCGTCGAGCACGGCGAGGGCGGCGAGGTAGGTGATGAGCGTCGCACCGCCGAACGCGTAGACGAGCACCCGCCCGCGCAGGTGGCGCTCGGCGGCACGATGCGTGATCCGGAGCACGAACAGCAGGCGCAGCAGTCGCAGCGGTCGCAGCACCGGCAGCACGAGGATCGCCAGCTCGTGCAGGTTGCGCACGAACCACCACCCGCGGCGCTCGGCGAGCACGAGGTTGACGACGTAGTCGGCGGCGAACAGCACCCACGTCGCCCAGATGGCGATGTCGTACGGGCGGGCGGCCGCCCCGTGCAGGTCGTCGATCACCTCGATCGAATACGCCACGACGAACACGACGCCGATCGCCACGAGTGGCCACTCGGAGTACGTGCGCCACGCGGTGGCGGTCAGGCGCCGCGAGGGCTCTTCGGTCGTGCTCATGACGTGGAGACTAGGGCGTTCTCGCCCCTCGGCGGTGTCGGTGGCCGGGCCTATTTTCGAGGCGACGACGAAAGGAAACACCATGGTGGACATGCGGATCGAGCTCGTCTTCGTGCCGGTCTCGGACATCGACCGCGCCCTCGACTTCTACGCCGGGATCGGCTGGAACGTGGACTTCGATCAGACCGTGAGCGACGAGATCCGGTTCATCCAGATGACGCCGCCGTCCTCGGCGTGCTCGATCGCGTTCGGCCGCGGCCTCGCCGAGGGCGAGCCGGGGTCGCTGCGCGGCGTGCAGCTCGTCGTGCGCGACGCGGCCGCGTCGCTCGAGATGCTCCGGTCGAAGGGCGTCGACGCCGACGACGTGCAGGAGCTGCCGTGGGGCAAATTCGTGACGTTCCGCGACCCCGACGGCAACGCGTTCACGCTGCAGGAGCTGCCGGAGTGGTCACGCGGGTATGCGAACCGGCCGGAGAACTAGCCTCGACGGGTGGCGATCACCGACCCCGACTATCCGGTGCCATCCCGGCTGACGACCGACGAGTTCGTGCTGCGCCCGATCCGCCCGACCGACGCCCTGGCCGACTTCGAGGCCGTGATGGAGACGCGCGAGCACCTGCGCCTCTGGGAGCAGTCCGCGTGGCCGGCCGACGACTTCACGGTCGAGGGCAACCGCGACGACCTCGTCGGCCTCGAGGAGCGCCACGACGCGCACTACGCATACACGTATACGGTCGTCGACCCGGCGGGCGCCGAGGCGCTCGGGTGCGTGTACGTCTTCCCGACCGGCGCGAAGTTCCTGGCCCGATCGGAGGTGACCCCGCTCGGCGACGAGCGGTGGTCGGACGTCGAGGCGGTCGTCTACCTCTGGGTGCGACGCTCCCGGATGGACGCGGGGCTCGACGCGCGCCTGCTCCCCGCCCTGCGCTCCTGGTTCGCCGACGAGTGGAAGCTGTCGCGCGTCGTGTTCGTCACGAACGAGCGGTTCGAGCAGCAGGTCGCCCTCATCGAGCGCACCGACCTGCGGCGCCGGTTCGAGCTGCGGGAGCCCGGCAAGGCGGGCACGTACCTCGTCTACGGCTGAGGATTTCCCCGCCGCCACCCATCCCGCCGTCGTATCGTGGCCGCATGCGCACCTCCTCCGCCGGATTCGATCTGCCCGGCTTCGATCTCCACGCCGCGGTCGACGGTCTGCGCGAGGCGTTCGCGCCCCGCGAGGCCGGCCGCGACATCCGGGCCGCCATCCTCACCGAGCTGCTGGCCGAGCCGATGCACGGATACCAGCTCATCCAGGCGATCCAGGCGCGCTCCGGCGGCGCCTGGACGCCCACGCCCGGCACCGTCTACCCCACGCTGCAGCTGCTCGCCGACGAGGGCCTCGTCACCGCGACCCAGACGGGCGAGCGCAAGGTCTACGCCCTGACCGATGCAGGTCGTGAGCAGGCGACCGTGGCGAGCGCCGAGTCGAGCGGGCCGCGCCGTCGTTTCGACCCGGAGCGCGACCTCGCCCTGCCGAAGGCGGGCGCGAAGCTCGCGCAGGCGATGTCGGGCTTCGGCCCGAGCGCCAGCTCGGAGCAGACCGAGCGCGCGGTCGCGATCATCGACGAGGCGCGCCGCAAGCTCTACGCGATCCTCGCCGAGGACTGACGGGATGCCGCCGCGAAGCGGCAGCCCCACGGCATCCACCGCGTCACCCGCCTCCCGCGCGCGCTACCGGCGCATCATGCGCTTCGCCGGCCGCACGCTGACGCAGCTGTGGTGGTTCGAGCTGGTGCTGCCCGTGCTCGGCCTGCGCGGACTCGCGGCGCGCGGCCGCACGGCGCGCCTGCAGCGCCTGGCCCGCCGCTTCCACGTGCTCGCGGCCGATCTCGGCGGGCTCATGATCAAGGTCGGCCAGTTCATGTCGTCGCGCCTCGACGTGCTGCCCCCCGAGGTCACGAAGGAGCTCGAGGGCCTGCAGGACGAGGTGGCGGCCGAGCCGTTCGAGGCGATCCGCGCGGCGGCCGAAGCGGAGCTCGGGATGCCGCTCGACGTCGCCTACGCCTCGTTCGATCCGACGCCGATCGCCGCGGCATCTCTCGGCCAGGCCCACCGCGCACGCCTGACGCCTGCGATTGGCGCCGACGTCGGCCTGATGGATGTCGTGGTCAAGGTGCAGCGCCCCGGCATCGAGGAGGTCGTGGCGGTCGATCTGGCCGCCCTGCGTCGCGTCGCCCGCTGGCTCATGCGGGTGCGCGTCGTGCGCAAGCGCGCCGACGTTCCGGAGCTCGTCGAGGAGTTCGCGTCGACGAGCCTGCAGGAGATCGACTACCTCCACGAGGCCGCGAACGCCGAGCGCTTCGACGCCGATTTCGCATCCGATCCGCGGGTCACCGCGCCGCTCGTCGTCTGGGAGCGCACCTCGCTGCGCGTGCTGACCCTCTCGGATGTCACGGCCATCAAGGTCACCGACGTGGCGGCGCTGGAGGCGGCGGGCATCTCCCCCGCCGCCGTGGCCGACGAGCTGGCCCGCGTGACGTTCCAGCAGATCTTCGTGCACGGCTTCTTCCACGCCGATCCGCACCCGGGCAACATCTTCGTCACCCCGGTCACCGATCCCGGCGGACCCGGCGAACCGCCGTGGCGCCTCACCTTCGTCGACTTCGGGATGATGGGCGAGATCCCCGACACGCTCCGCGCGGGCCTCCGCGACTTCATCCTCGCCGCCGTCGGACGCGACAGCCGCGGCCTCGTCACCGCCCTCGAGCGCCTCCACGTGCTCATCTCGGCCACCGACACCGACGAGCTCGAGCACGCCATGACCGCCCTGTTCGCCCGCTTCGGCGGCATGGGAATCGCCGAGCTCCAGCGCGTCGACCCGCGCGAGCTCGAGGCGTTCGCCCGCCAGTTCGGCGAGACGATCCGCGCCCTTCCGTTCCAGCTGCCCGAGAACTTCCTCCTGCTCCTGCGCACCATCTCCCTCGTCTCCGGCGACACCAGCGCACTCAATCCGGAGTTCAACATGTGGGATGCCGTCGACCCCTTCGCGCGCGACATCCTCAGCCCCAGCGGCATCGACTCCGTGCGCGCCCTCGGAAAACAGGCCGTCTCCTACGCCACGACACTCGCGCGCCTCCCCCGCCGCATCGACGAACTCGCCGAACGCATCGACCGCGGTCAGGTCGCGGTGCGCACCCCCGACGTGGACCGCCGCCTCGGCTCGCTCGAGCGCACCATCGGCCGCGCCGTCTCGGCGGTGGTGTTCGCGACGCTGCTGTTCGCGGGCGTGCTGCTGATGCCGACGGTTCCGGTGCTCGGGTGGGTGCTCATGGGCGCGTCGGTGCTACCCCTGTTGCACGTCGCCCTGACGTGGCGGGGTCGGTGACCGCATCTCTTGCGACTAGAGTTGTGCTCGCGCTACTGTAGTTGCATCAATGCAACTCAAGTAGCAAGGGTAGTCCATGGACCTCGAATCACCCCTGCGCACGATCGCCTCGCCGGTCGAAGCCGAAGTGCTGCGGGTACTCGCCGGAGCCGCGACCGAATTCAGCGCGGCTCAAGTGCAGCGGATTGCGGCATCCGGGTCTCCGTTCGGAGTGCGCAAGGCGCTGATCCGGTTGGCGGCCGCCGGGCTCGTGAACTCCCATCGGCACGGGTCGGCCCAGACCTGGAGCGCGAACCGGCAGCACGTACTGTGGCCGGCCATCGAAGCCGCCGCCAACGCGCGCACCGTTCTGCGCGACCGCATCCAGCGACACGTGGAACAGCAGGAGGGCGTTGCCGCCTACCTTTATGGCTCGTTCGCGCGCCGCGAGTCGTCGCCGGAGTCCGATGTCGATGTACTCCTGGTCTTTCCCGATGGCCACGACAGAGAACAGATCGTCGACGTCGCCGATGCCCTCAGCACCAGCATCCAGACCTGGACCGGCAACCACGGGCAGATCTACAGTGTCACCCGATCCGAACTAGCCGACATGGTGCGCCGCGGCGACTCGATCGTTCCGTCGCTACGTGCTGACGCGGTCCCGCTCGTCGGCCCCGAATTCGCTCGACTGCTTCTCGGCCTCGGGCTCGGCGCGCGTGGCTAAGAAGTCGGCGACGTCCCCTCTGAGCAACGGCGAGGCGCGAGCCCGATTGGGCGAGGCGCGCGCCTACCTCGAGGCGGCGGAGCTGTACGCATCGAGTGACTCTGCTGCTGAGCGCAAGGTATCGGGCTCCAACTCGATCCTCGCCGGCATCGCAGCGGCCGACGCCATCTGCGGCCTCCTCCTCGGCGAGCGAAGCTCAGGCGAAGACCATGGCCAGGCGGTAGACCTGCTGACCCGAGCCTTGAGTCCGGCGAAGAAGGCGCCGAACAGCTTGAGACGCTTGCTCTCCGAGAAGACGCCGGTCCAATACGGTGTGCACCCGGTCTCCGCCGCCGATGCGGCTCAGCTCGCGAAGTGGGCGCGCGACCTCGTGAACGAGGCGATCCAGCGAGCTCGCTGACTCAACCACGTCTGTCGTCGACGCTGAGCTACGGCATCCGGAATCTTTTCCTTGTAAACGCCTGGCACGGCGCCCTCACCACCGGCGACCAACGTACGGTCGATGACATGGCCGATCGAAGGGCGGGCGTCGGCAGGCTCATCTCCGGGGCCGTCGGCATGATCGTCTTCAGCGCCATGGCGGGGGTGCTCGTGGCGCTGCTGGCGCTTCCCGCGATCGCGGTCGGCGGCGTGACAACGAGCAACACGGTCGGCGTCTTCGACTCGCTGCCCGAGTACATCGAGCTGAGCCAGCAGCACGAGGCCAACGAGGTGCTGGCCAAGAATCCCGACGGCTCCGACTTCCACATCGCGACCCTCTACGACCAGAACCGGCAGTCGCTGCCGCTGGA
>NZ_BAAAQO010000004.1:461977-531280 GCF_039531715.1 Pseudolysinimonas kribbensis
GCGGCGTCGACCTGCAGTCGGTGGTGCGCGCGGCCATCGGCCAGCTGGCGCACACCTCCACGAGCGGCGCGTCGACGATCACGATGCAGCTGGTGCGGCAGCTCCGCTTCCAGGCCGCGGCGAACGAGGTCGGGGTCAGCGACGACCAGCGCCGCGCCGACATCCGGGCCGCCGTCTATCCGGATCTCGGCCGCAAGGTCGAGGAGATGAAGTTCGCCATCGGCCTGGAGAAGAAGTACAGCAAGCCCCAGATCCTCGACGCCTACCTCAACATCGTCGGGATGGGCGGCAACACCTACGGCGTCGAGGCCGCCGCCGAGCAGTACTTCAGCACCACCGCCGACAAGGTGACGATCGCGCAGGCGGCGAGCCTCATCGCGATCGTGCAGAACCCGAGCAAGAACAGCCTCGGCGACCCGCACAACTACGCCGACAACCAGGCGCGGCGCAACGTGATCCTCGGGTTCATGGAGGCGGCCGGCTACATCACGCACGCGCGGTACCTCGAGGCGAAGGCGCAGAAGGTCGACGCCAAGTACGTCAAGCTCTCGGCGCCGAAGCGGGGATGCCTCTATGCGACGCCCGGCTACCAGTTCATCTGCGATCTCGCGGATCGCACGATCAGGCTCGGCGAGGTGCCCTCCATCGGCGACACCCCCGAGACCGCGGTGCAGGGCCTGAAGCAGGGCGGCTACAAGATCTACGTCTCGGTGCAGCCGGCGATGCAGGATGCCGGCAACGCGGCGATCAAGCACTTCGCGCCCGCGAACGAGACCCGCTTCGCGCTCGGCGCGGCCGCGGCCACCGTGCAGCCGGGCACCGGCCGCATCCTCATGGAGGTGCAGAACAAGGACTTCAGCAACCTGCCGACCGACCCGAAGCTGAGCCCCTACGACCGGTCGCGCACGCAGACCACGACCGCCATCAACCTCGCGGAGGACGCCGCGCACGGCGGCGGCAGTGGCTACCAGCCCGGTTCGAGCTACAAGCCGTACACGCTGCTGTCCTTCCTCGCCGCCGGGCACACCCTCGGCGAGACGTTCAACGCGAGCGTCACGCAGTTCCAGCCGAGCAAGTACCCGGCATCCTGCGCCCCGAACGGCGGCCCGGTGTACAAGGTCACCAACGACGAGGCCAACGAGGTCGGCCCGATGACCGTCACCCAGGGCACGGCCCGGTCGGTGAACACGATCTTCATGCAGATGGGCGAGAAGGTCGACCAGTGCAAGACGGTGGCGATCGCGAAGTCGCTGGGCGTGCACAACTCGAGCGACACACCCGACCACCCGGACCCGCTGGGGACCCTCCCGAGCTGCGTCATCGGCGCCTGCCAGACCATCGCCCCGATCACCCAGGCCGCCGCCTACGCGGCCCTGGCCGACGGCGGCACCTTCTGCGAGCCGATCATCGTCGACAAGGTGGTGGATGCCGAGGGCAACGTGCTCGCCGGCCAGGACGGGGCGTGCGCGCCGTCGCCGCTTCTGACCCCCGACGTCGTGAACACCGCGGTGTACGCGATGCAGCAGGTCTTCGTCGGCCGGGGCACCGCGATCCTGGCGAACCCCAAGGACGGCACGACCTACATGGGCAAGACCGGAACCACCGACTTCTCGCACCAGACCTGGACGGTCGGCTCCTCCCGCTTCGCCTCGACAGCGCTCTGGGTCGGCAACATCATCGGCCCCCCGGGCGACCCGGCTGCCGAACAGCAGCTGCGCAAGATCTGGGTCGGAGGCATCCAGGCGGCCAGCCTGCGCAACAACATCTTCAAGGCGATCGCGCAGGCGATCGACGCGCAACCGGGCTTCAGCGGCGGCAGCTTCCCGCCGCCGGCGCCGGACCTGCTCGGCCATCGCACCGCGCCGCCCAGCGACGGCGGGGGCACCCCTGCTCCGGGCGGAGGCGGCGGCACGCCCGGCGGTGGCGGCGGCCACGGAGGTGGCGGCGGACCCGGTGGTGGCGGCGGCGGACCGGGCGGTGGCGGACCGGGCGGTGGCGGCGGCGGACCGACCGGCGACCCGACCCCGCCTCCCCCGCCGGACGGCGGAGGCGGCTAGGACCGACGGAAGCAGCTTGTTTCCGCTACCTCACCGTACGAGCCCCGTGTCGTTCACAGCGGGAGCGCATGCTTGAACGGCGTATCCCGCAAGACGCCTCCGTCAACACGGAGCGGATAGCGTTCCTCGAAGAAGCGGAACCCCGCACCGTACTCGTCATCACGCGATCGCGTGTACGCGGCCTCCCGCCTTGCGAAGTCGACCTCATTCGTCGCGTACGAATACTGCACCATCGCCCAGGACGCCATGCCTTCGTAAATGAGGCCGTGATTGCCTGGGCCGTACTTCGCCTCGATCGCCTGCTCGTTCCAGTTGCGGTACTGCCAGATGTGCGTGAGTTCATGCGCGATCGTCTGAATGCTGGGCAGCTTCGGCGATCCGTTCTCGATGTGCAGCTCGTATCCACCGGTGGTCTGGGAGGCGAAGCCGAGCACCCGCGCATCGAACCCCGGCGTCGGCTGGTACGTCTCGTTGGTTCCGCGAGCGATGGCCTTCGCGTTTTCCATGCGCACCGTGATCCCGACACTGAAATGGATGTCGAAGACGATCTCGAGGTTGCGCCGGACTTCCTGATAGATCGCGACGAAGCCCTCATTCGTCGTGACGACCGTGCGGGAGCAAGAGATGCAGCGCTCGCGACCGTCCTGTAAAAGGTCGTATTCTCCGCCCATCAGGGGCCGTGCGCAGAAGTCGCAGTAGTTCGCCGTGCCGGGCTCGAAGGCGAGTTCTTCGCCGGCACGGCGCTTGACAGCGGCTCGGGACTGTTCGAGGTAGTTTTCGCCGAACCCCTTCGGCTGCAGGTAGGCGAGAGCGGCGGTGCCATCGAGAGAGCGGGCCGGCTCAATGCCGCCGTACTCCAGATAACGCTTCGGATCGATTTTCACGGTCATGCGTCGGATCCTTCACTCGGGGCGGCCGATGCAGGCGGGCGCGCCCTCCTCGTCCGACGAACGACGGGCGCATCGTCGGGTGCCGCCGCCTCGGCCACCGGCTCGGGGCTCGCCACAGGCTCCGGCACAGGTTCCGGCACAGGCTCGTGGTCCACAAGCTCCGGCCCCGGCACAGGCTCCTGGTCCACGGGTTCCGGCTCGCCGATCGACCCCTCCGCGCCCCGACCGCCGAACAGCCGACGCAGCAGCCGCCCGAGCGCGGTGAACGGCCACAGGAGCGCCCGGAGGAACCGCCCCCGCCGCCGACTCGGTGGCGCCGGCCGATCCACTCGGGGAAGCACCGGCTCGGCGTCGCCCGACGGCTCGGGCTCGGGCGGCACCGGAGTGTCTCGCCACAGTAGATAGTCCGTCACGATCTCGAGCAGCCGACGCCAATTCCGTTCGACGGCGACGACGAGGCCGAGGTCGACGAGGCTGTCCTCGACGATGAAGATCGAATCCGACCGCCCGTCGACCACGACGTCGTCGAGCAGGTCTCCGCTCTCGTCCTCCGGGTCCGGGGTCAGCGCGGTGACGTACTCGTGGGCGTTCGGGAAGACCGACACGAAGATCTCATTCAGCACCGTGACGATCGTTCGCCGGGTCGTCGGGTCGATATCCGGCAGGCGAACCTCGAGCACCTCCTTGTGGTGGTACTCCCGAATCGGCACGTCATCGACGCCGATCCGATGCGCATCCGCGAGCGCCGACCTGCTCGGCATCTCGAGATAGCCAGTCGTCGCCACCGTGATCGTCGCGAATGAGCGGATCAACTCCACGCGGCTGGTGTGCAGCTGCCCCTCGGCGTGCGGGCGCTCCTCCACCCGGTCGACCGTCAGACGCGATCCGGCGATCGGATTGACCTCGAAGTCGCCGAGCGTGAAGGTGCGGATCTGCTTGTACACCCGGCGGTCCCGGATGTGGTCCGCCGCACGACGGAGGACGACACCGTCTCGATGACCCGCGTTGCCGATGGACTGGACCTCGTAGTACTTGCCACCGTGCGTGAGGAACTGCCCGGGCAGCATCGCCTGATGGACGTGCCCATAGAGCAGCGCCCCGATGTACGACGAGTTCTCCCGCTCGTCCTCGACGAAGAAGTACGCGGCGCGAAGGTGCTGCAGGATGCCGTCCAACTCCGACGACGGCTCCACCCGGAATCGAGTGATGACCCGATCGTCGTCGACCGCCTCCCGTTCGGAGAGAATCCGGATGTCGTCGACCCCTGTGTGCTTGGCGACGAGGGTTCTGAAGAGGTCGACGGGCGACTGCTGGTCATTCGTGGGATCGACCTTCGCGTCGTCTCCCTCCTCTTGGCCCGAGACGATCACACCGAGGATCTGCAACTGCTTCGCGAGCTCAGACTCGTCGACGTCGAACACGAGCATCGCGAGCAGGAGCCGCAGGATGCCGTTGCGCTCCGTGCGCGCAAAGTCGGGGACGATCGACGGGATCGCCTTCGGGTCTGCAGCGAAGATCTCACGGTTGGCGACCATGTAGTCGCGCAGCAGGTAGTCGCCGGAGACGAGGTTGACGAACCCCTCGGTGCGGGCGCGTGTGCCGTAGAGCCGCAGCGACTCGAAGACGTTGTTGATGTCGTCTTCGACCACGAGGAACTGCCGGTCGGCCCGCTCGACGCTCCAGGGGCTCGCCACCGGGATGATCGCCTCTTCGAGCGCCGCCTGGGTCAGGTCCAGCTCGGCGAAGGCGTTGATGGTGGCGTAGTACTGGCCGGCGAGCCACATCATGTCCCGGACGGGGAAGCGGTCCGCGCCGACCCACGCCACCCGCTCGACCTGGTACTTGAGCGCGACCGCGGCGATCTCCGTCCCGACCCCCAGGTATCGGGTGATGGCGGGGAGGATCGCTGTGTGCATGCTCGGGCCGTCGGCCTGCCAGACCATTTCACTCGTCGCACCGGTCGGCAGAGCCGACGCGACCACGTCGGCGAGTTCGACCCGGAGAAGGTGGCTCAACGCGTCGACGAGACCGTCATGATTCCGATCGAATGCCGCGAAGACCACGTCGCCGCGCCGACCGACGCGTTGCAGCACGAGTCCGAGGCCGAGCTGTCCCGTGGCGAGCAGCCGCGACGGCTCGGCAAGGATGACGTACTCGACCTGCCCGAGGAAGCCGTCGTGAGCCTTCAGCAGCTCGACATTGTGCAGGTCCGCGAAGCGAAGCACACCGACGTCGAGGTCGTCCCGCGGGGTGCCGCCGAGCACCTCGACCGCCCACAGGTCGGTGATGCCGGTGATCGATTCGAGCCCCGACGCAATCCAATCGCGATAGTCATCGGTCGCCGCCTCGCGCCCGGCGACGATCAGGACCTTGCGATGCTGCAGCAGGTGATAGTGCGCCGGGAATGTCAGGTATGCGGTCAGGTCACCGTGGAACGGGTTCGCGATGACGACGCTGCGTTTACGCAGCAGGGCGATCGAGGCATCCAGGAGGTTCACGTCGAGCTCCTGGCCGTTCGCCCTGAGCCGCTGGAAGTAGGCGCCCGCGAGCATTTCCATTTCGCCGGCCGGCTCGTCGAGGAGGCGGTCGATCCTCGAACGCGAACGGGTCGCATCCAGGGTCGACAGGCTCAGCTCCTCGGCAAGAACCCGGTCGCCGAACGCGGCGTCGAGGACACGGCGCAGCTGTCCATAGTTTCCGACTCGAGTGGCGTGGTCCTCCTCACCCAGGATGTCGGTGACGTATTCGTCCTTCGTCACTCCGGAAAGGAACCAGACGAGCTCCGCGATCACAAGCGTCACGACCGCCGGGTACGCGATGGCTCGCGAACCGGGCCACGTCGGAAACGTCGTGATGAGAGCCGTATAGGCGACGGTGACGACGATGGCCCCGGCGAGAAAACCCCGGTAGAGGCCTCGCAGGTTCGCGGCGGACGACCGGACGAACCACAGGTCGTAGTCGGCGTCCCAGGCGTAGACGCCCTCGACCACGCGGCGACCCAGGAATCCGGGGTCGCGGAGCACTCGGGCGATGACGGGCTTGAGCCCGAGCTTCAGCACGAGGAACACCAGGATCACGAGCAGGTTCTCGAGGAAGTACAGCCACACCGACGAGTACCAGTCGCGGATGCCTGGGATCAGCCGCATCAGCCACGCGAGCCATCCGTCGAGCCAGTCGTTGGCGCGATAGAGGACGATCATCGCGATCACCGCGTAGACGACGGCGACCGCGGGCATCGGGAACTGCCGAACCCTCGCGGCCTTCGCCTGGTTGCCTGCCCTCAGCGCGAGCAGGGCGACCAGGAGCGGCAGCGAGGCGAACAAGTGCTCGAGGAACAGGATGAGCGTCACTCGGTGACCTCGTTCGTCGACTCGTCGGGATCGGCGCGCTCGAACAGCGGCACGCGTTTGACGACAACGCGCGCGATGAAGTCATACGGGGCCCTGACCAGCTCGCCTGAGGTGTTGAACGGCACGGTGATTCCTGCCGGCAGGGGCAGCTGCAGGAGGCGGCGCATCCTGTACCGATTTCCGAGATCGAAGGTGCTGAGGTCGCCGTCCACCTTCTGCACGACGGGGGTCGCCCCGAGGGAGGTGATCAGGCCGCGCTCGAACTCCATCGCGCGATTGATCCGCAGCTTGAGTTGCTCGAGGTCCTGCAGCCGGGCACGCTCCTGATGCTCTCTGACGGCGGAGCCGATCAGGAGGGCACGCGCGCGCATGTAGGTGGAGAGGTCGGTGAGATATCGGCCGAAGATCGCCGCGCCGCCGTGCACCTGCGTACGCACGCCCTTGAGATCCCGGTTGAGGTCCCGGATCTGCGCGACCAGCCGGGCGCGCTGCACGACGAGGGCGCCGACGCCTCCGGCGAGCAGGACAACGAGACTGAACAGGGCGACGAGGGCAGCATCGCGCAGCGCGGCGGAGGTACGGCTCGTGGCCGTGCCGATGAGGTACGGCAGCAGGCCGATCACCCAGGCGGCGAGGACGACGCCGACCGCGACGCCGATGGTCTTGGCGTGAAGGCGGTTGCCGATCGTGCGGAGGATCGTGCGATGGTGCCGCTCCATCATCCGTCGCACGGCCTTCTGGTCGAGCAGGTCCGCGGTCGCGGGCGAGGCCAGAGCGGTGACGCGTCGGGAGAGGTCGTCCTCCAGGTCTTCCCGCTCGTAGCGGGTGAGCTCGACCCCGTTCGCGGGGACGACCTGCGCCTTGAGTCGAGCGTCGTACACGGCGGCACCGAGCACGCGGCGCGGCTTGCGCAGCAGAATCTCGGTTCGGCTCACGACCTGGGTGTAATCCGCCCACCAACGCGAGGACTCGCTGAAGGGCACATCGGTAGCCAGTGAGTAGCCGTCCACGGGGGCGGCGGTCGACTCCCCCAGCGAGTCGAACTCGACCGGGATCTCCTGCTCGACGAGGAGGGTCGCGATGTCGGTGCTCGGACGCCGCCCCGGCCTCCTGAAGAGGCCATCGATGCGATCGCGCACGCTGCCGAGTCGGCTGAGGTGCTCGTTGATCGTCGTGATCAGAGCGTCTCGGTCGACCTCGATGTCGAGCCGGTAGACGTGGTCGGCCTGGAAGGCGCTCGGCGGCAGGTCGTTGACCGACACGCTGAGCACCGAGAGCCAGAAGCGCATGAGGCTCTGCTCGTAGTCGGAATGCTCCTCGTCGACGAGGTCGTAGACCGCAAAGCGCGTGCCCGACGGATAGTCGTTCCGCGCCACGAACTGCGACGGCACCTGACCGAGGTCCGTCGACCACGCCGCGCGGAGCTGCGCGTGAGGATCACCCTCCGGCGGCCGGCGGGTCGAGACGAAGATCACCTCGGCGGGCCGGTTGCCGCGGAAGTCGTACGCCGCCTTGAGTTCCTCGTGCTGCGCCCGCTCATCCGGCGAGTATTCGACCTCCCGGTAGTGGATCTTCAGGTCATGCACGCCGGCAAGCATCGTGCGGACCTCGGAGGGCGCCGGGGGCGGCTCACCCGGCCCGGCGAAGTCACTGGCACGGCGCTCGATGCGGGCGCCGGTCGGCGCATCCGGGTCCTTGTACGAGTAGACGGCCTCGAAGTCCTTCGCGCCCATGGGCGGATATCCGAGCAGCATGTGCGCAAGGCGGACGAGCCGGTGGGGTGATTCCTGGAGCGACAGACGCACCGGCCTCAGCTCGTTGTCGAGGTAGTCGAACGGGTTGTCCGGCTGGGCCGCCTCGACGCCGTCCTCTTCCGGGCTCTCGACGACGACGACCCGCCACTCTCTCCGGCCCTTGATGATGCGGCGGATTCCGGGGAGGACGTCATCGACGGCGCGCGCACGCGGCGACTCGTTCCAGTCGGCGAACGCGAGCAGTCGCTCCTCTTCGAACGGCTCGAACAGAGTCTTCGCCTGCGCGAAGATCCGTTTGGCCCCTCCCCGGAGCAGGATGACGGTGAACACGGTGCGGCGGCGCCCCGTCAGTCCGCGGCGAGCAGTTGCTTGTCGATGGCCCTCACGTCGGAGCGCAGCTCCGGTAGCGGCAGGTCGATCAGCAGGTCGCCCAGCGCACCGATGATGATGCGCAGCTTGCGGTTGAAGTAGCTTCCGCCCTTCTCGGTGAACGCCGCCATGTGCGAAGTGAACTGCTCGAGCTGCTGCCGCAGGACCGTCTCGAGCACCGCGTACCGCTGGTCGCCGTCCTCGAGCCGGAACACCTCCTCCTGGATAAGGAGCAGGAAGTTCCGACTCATCGCTGCGAGGTACTCCTCCTGGAAGTCGTCTTTCGGCACCGAGACGGCCCAGAAGGCGGCGATGTCGAAGATCGTGACGGGAGCATCCGGGAACGACGGGACGATCTGCCGCAGCTCGGTCAGATCGACGCCCGCCGCGAGGTCCTGCCCGAACGGGCTGCTGGCGTAGTCCACCGCCGACGTCACTGCCAGCGTGGCCTCGAGCATGCGGTCCACCGCCTCCGTCAGCCGGGTGACGGCGACCGGATCGATGGTGAGCGCATCGACGACCTCGTAGAACTGGTCGCAGGGCGTTCCGTTCGAGACGATGAAGTCCTGCTCCGGACCGGTCAGCGGCTTGTAGCGGTAGATCGTCCCGCTGCCGACGGACTTCTCCCGGATGATGTGGCCGTGCACCAGGCCCTTGAGCAGAGCACGGTGGATCTCGGTGAGCTGCCGCGCCTGGCTCCCCTCGTCGAGGTCCGGCATGGCGGCGATCGTGTGCCAGCGGCGATCGATGTGCGGCGTGATCACCTTCGTCTCGTCGACGGACGGGCGGATCTGACTGACCAGCCGGAAGTACGCCGTGAAGTACTCGCCGGCCGCGAGATTCTCCGTCTGATTGACGCGCGCAGGCGAGAACTTGGAGAGATCACGGGCCCGGATGCCGTAGATCGCGTTGTAGAAGAGGATCTCCTGCTTCGAGATCTCATCGTCCGGCTGGCCGCCGTAGTTGGACAGGTGCTCGTTGATGAGCGCCTCGCGCTTCGAGCCGGCGTCGAGCTTGATCGCCGGATTGAATGCGCACGCGAAGATCGGGTGCCGGTCCTCGCCGAGCGGCGACTCGATGAACGGCGCCGCGAGCGCCTTCACGGCGTTGATCTCCCGGATGACGTAGTGGCGGATGTTGTCCTCCTCCACGTTCCGGGTGTGGGCTCGGTACTCCCGGTCGAGCGCCTCGATGATGTCGATGTCCAGGGTCGCGGCGCCCTGCTCCCGGAACTTCTTCACGAAGTGCTGAACGATCGTGCCCGTGTACAGGTCCTGGAAGAAGTTCTCGTCCTTCTCGTCCGTGATCGCCGCGTACTCGCGCACCTTGCTGAAGATCGCCTGCGACAGGTCCGCGTCGGCGTTCGCACTACCGCCCTTGTACAGCACCGACTTGCCGATGTGGTCGAGGCTCTTCGAATCCGCGTACACGAAGCGCGTCGTCGAGCCCTTCGTGTTGTCGTAGGCGGTGTGGAGCCGATCGATGTCGCTGCCGAGCCGGTCGAGATTCTGTCGCAGGTTGTCGAACAGTTTCTCGAACGCGTCGGAGAGGCCCTTGATGTAGCCGATGGCATCCCGCAGCACCTCGGAGAGCACTTCGGCGTTTCCGAGATCGCCGACCTTCTTGAGGTAGGTGGCGAACTTGTCGGTGAGATCCCGCTGCCATCCGTCCTGCCGGTTGGTCACCCGCGAGACGAACCCTCGCTGCCGCGCGAGCAGCGACTCCGGTCCTTCGATCTCGTCGGTCGACGGATCGTCGAAGGCCTGCTTCTCGAAGTCGCGGAAATAGCCGTGCAGCTCGTTGAGCTCGATGTCGACCGTGGCCTTCTGCTTCTCGAGCAGGTCGAGGAGGTTGTAGAGGAAGTAACGGGCGGAGACGGGGTGGATGAAGCCGTCGCCGCGCTGGTTCTTCAGGTAGGTCTCCAGCGCGAACGGCTGACCAACGTTGGCGCCGCGGGTGTCGGTTCCGAATAGCGAGTACGCCGTGATACCCGCGTTCTCCTGGGCGTGCCGCTCCACGAGGTCGTGGTACTTCTTCAGGTCGAGATAGCGCTCGTAGTACTCGGCGGCATCCGCGCCGAGCTCGGCGATGTTGGCCGAGAGCTGCGCCTTCAGCTGATCGTCGGCGTCGTTCTTCGACCGTGTCTCGAGGTAGCCCATGAGCCCGCTGAGGTACATGAACCACTTCTTGCCGATCTCGGTGACGCCCTCTGGGTCCTTGAGGACGGCCTGATCCTTGATCGACCGCGCGAACGGGTCCTTCTCGCCGTCGGCCTTGGTGTCGACCGTCTGCGGGAAGACCTTCTCCAGCTTCAGATCCGCAACGCTGAAGCCCTTGTCCTGCTGATCGCGCACGCCGGCGAGCTGGCCCTGGAATGCCTCATCGAACTTGAGCCAGTCGCGGCTGACCGCGGTACGCAGCCAGGTGTACGCGAAGTACTTCTCGACGTGACGCGCAGGGTAGACGAGCCGGGAGGCGCCGGCGCCCGCGTAGCGGTTCCGGCCGTTGTTCTTGATCACCTCGCGCAGGGTGTTGTCTTCGGAGGAGTTCGAACGCTTCGACATCGGGCCGATCGACTGCGTGTAGATGCAGGTCGCGGCGTGGTCGAGCAGGTCGCCGAACGAGGTGAGGCTGCCGCTCGTGCCCTGTGCGTCGAACAGGAAGCAGAAGTCATAAGGCATGGCGTTGATCGGCTCAACGCCGTCGCCGCCGATGGTGGGGAACTCGAACTTGAGGCCGCGATACTGCGGCGGCAGCGTGTTGTCGCCCTTCATGAGGAAGGCGTCGAGCTCGCGGATCGTCGCGTAGGCGTTCACCTTGAGGTTCTGCTGCTCCTCGGCACCCGGGATGACGTCGTAGAACACGTCGGGCTGGAGGAAGAAGCCGCGGGTGATGGCACGCAGGTGCGGGAACTTCGCCTTGAGGTAGCTCGACAGGTACATCGCGACCGAGAGGATGAGCCCGGAGCCGGTCCCGCCTGCCAGCGACGACGTGATGATCACGCGAAGGGCCTGCTCCTGGTTGTCCTTGTCGACGCGGAACAGGGTGTCGATGGCGTCGCGCAGCGGCGCGAGTTTGCCGCTCTTCAACGTCGTGTCGAACGCCAGGCGCGAGATCGCGCGAACCTGGGCCGCGCCCTCGGTGAGCGTCTTCCGGTTGAGCATCTCATTCACGGGGAACCAGTTGTCACGAGCGTTGGTGTTGACGGTGAGGTAGTCGCCGACGGTGTTCACCGTCGAGGTCTGCACCGTGAAGACGCCCGGGTTCTTGTCCTTGATCTCCCGGAGCTCGTTGATGTCGGTGTCGAACACGACGTAGGCGATCCGGCTCTCCTGCGGAGACGCGGATTCCCGGACCTTGTCGGCGACCCTGGCGACGATCTTGGATCCGGTACCGCCGAGACCGAGGATCAGCGTGGGAGCGATGGGCATCTTGGTTCCTCTTTCATTGGGCCTCGCGCATCACGCGTTCGGCGCGCATTCGTACTTCATGTCCGTGGTCTGTGCGGTGATGAGGCTGCCTGCGCCGAGGCGCGGCGAACGGGTCATGTCCTTGTCGAAGCGCGTGCCGTTGACCTCGACGGATTTCTCGGGGCGGTGGGCACTCGCCAGAGCCTTCCAGTTGGTGACCTCCCCGGCGCCCCGGCCGACGGCCTTGAGCTTGAGCCGAGGGAATCCGGCGGTTCCCGGCGCGTAGCGGAACGTCGCGCGATCGGCGACAAACGGCAGCAGCCGATGACCGAGGCTCTTCTTGAACTCTCCGCGGCTCTGGCCGGACGGCATCCCGAACGTTCTCGGGCGCGCGTTGATGTGCGGAGACGACTTGAACCGGCGCGAGAAGCGCTTCTTGAAGATGTAGCCGGCCAGGATGATCAGGCCGAGCCCGATGAGGATCCACTTCCAGCCGTCCTGGGAAAGCCAGTGCAGCATCCGGTCCCAGAGCGAGAGATCGTCGACCAGCCGCACGTCGGCCGTTCCGGTGGCCCGCTTGACACCTTCGTCGTACGTGTAGTCGGCGACGAGGCTCAGATGCACGGGCTGTGAGGTGTTCACCGAGTACGTGTCGCCATTCGACGGGACCGGCGTGAGGGTCAGCGCTCCGGGGGTCGCGCCCTTCTTGACGGTCCACCGGATGCCGGCCGCGGGGGTCGCGTGCACCTGGAAGGACTTCGGGTCGATCGCGGCCCATTCCTGCGGCGTGACCGCCTTGCCTCCCGCATGCGAATAGGTGGCGGTGATCTTGGCACCCGACCCGAGGGAACTGACCGTCAGCTTGCGGGCGTCGATCGCGATGGTGCCTTGCTCCGGCGCCGGGTAGATGTGCTGCTTGATCTCCGCGTGGGCGGCAACGTCGCCGAGGTACGTTCCGTCGACGGTGACCGTCGTGTCACCCGCCGAGAGTTCGTACTCCGCTCCGCTGTCGAGCGTGGGCTGAATCACGTCGCCGTCCTCGCTCATGCTGGCGTGAACCGCATGACGGCCCAGGAGATCGGTGTGCTCCTCGGGAATGATGTTGCAGTCGGCGTCCATGAAGCCGTACTCGATCTTGTACTTGCCCGCGACGATGGCCTTGCCCTTCGGGATCGGCTTATTGGTCGACGGGTCGATCCAGCTGACGCCAAACTGCACGCGGGGTATGTAGTAGAACGTCGTCTGCGAGGCGCCGCCGACGTCGAAGTACGTCTGATCGGCGGGAACCTTCCCGACGGTCGCGACCTGACCCGTCAGGCCGGCGGCCGGCTTCGCAGTGACGGTCGCGTTGTCGGCGCTCACCGGGGGGTTGGACGGCTGCGGGATCGTCACGGGCTCGGCGAGCAGATCGAGTGGCTGATCCTGGTCCTTGCCGCTTTCCGGAGTGCCAATCTTGGCATTCCCCTGCGCGAGCACCAGCACGGTCTCGAGTTCGATGTCCGGATCGATCGTCGTGCCGCTTCCGCCCATCGGTTTGAGCTGGGCGCGACCGAAGATCTGGTTCGCGAGGTCTGCGGTCTTGCCGAGGATCTCGCTGATGTTGTCCGACGCCTTCGCCGGGTGGAACCCCGGTGCCGAGGCGAGCGTCGGCGCCCCGGCTCCGGCCCCGAGATACCCGACGTCGAAGGTGTGGCCTGCCGTGCCGAGCGACTTCGACCAATTCGAGAATTCTCCGCTGGTCGCCGTGTGATGGTCGAAGGCCCCGTCCGAGAGCAGCACGAGCCAGCGACTCTGGGCCTTGCTCCGGGCGAGGTCGTCGCGAGCCGCCGGCACGGCATCCCACGGCGTCCCGCCGCCGTGCATCTGGATCGCATTGATCGCGTCGACGTTCGCCTGGCTCGGCCCCGACTTGGTGCCCTGGATCGTCTTGGCGACGGCGCCCTTCTGCGACAGAAGCAACACCTTCATCTCGTCGGTGGGGCCGAGCATCGCGGCGAACACCATGAGCGCGTATTTGACGTACGACCACCGCTGCGGGCTCGGTGCGATGAACATCGATCCGGAGTCGTCGAGCACGACGTCGATCTCGTGCGACTTGGACACCGTCGCGGGGACGCTCGAGCAGATCTTCGCCGCCTTGTTCGCGACCGATCCCGCCGCCCCGAGAGCCGGATGCGGAGACAACGCGGTCGCATTGGCGGGCACCGCGACGCTGGAGGCGATCAGTCCGAACGCCACCACAACAACGCCGACGGCCCGTATCAAGCGGGCGCCGACGGCGGGCACTCCACTCACGGGTTCCACCACTCGGTGTATGCGCCCATGTCGTAGCGACGAGCGCTACTCGGGAAACACGGGCTGGCGAGACGCTATACCTTTGCCATGAAACGAAGCAAGCGGAGCGGAGGCGACGATGAACCGGGGAGGCGGGCTCTGGACCCTCTCCGCGCGCGGCTGGTTCGGCGTGTTCGCCGCCGTCATCGCGGCCCTGCTTATCTGGGTCTGCGTCAGTACGGCGCAGCCCAGCGCCTCCGCGGTCGGCAGCCCTGGCGCCCAGGTTCCGGCAGCTCCGGGCACCTCCGGCTCAGGCACCGACCCAACCGATTCCTCGCCATCCCCCGCGCCCACGCCATCCGGTCTCTCCATCGTCGAGCCGCCTCGTTTGGGCAAGACCGCCGTCCAGGTGCTCGCCCTTCTGCCGGTGCGCAGCCTCGACTCCGGCGCCGGCTACCAGCGCACCCAGAAGTTCGGCGAGGCCTGGATGGATGTCGACGGCAACGGATGCGACACCCGCGACGACATCCTGAAGCGCGACCTGAAGGACATCGTGCTGAACGCGTGCAAGGTGATGTCGGGTGCGTTCATCGACCCGTACACGGGCAAGCCGATGACGTTCACCCGCGGCAATGACACGTCAGCGTTCGTGCAGATCGACCACATGGTGGCACTGCTGGACGCCTGGACGACCGGTGCGCAGGAGCTCAGCCAGGACCAGCGCCAGCGCTTGGCGAACGACCCGACCAACCTTCTCGCGGTGAGCGACCGCACCAACCAGCAGAAGAGCGCCGCCGACGCCGCCTCCTGGCTGCCGCCGTTCGCGGCGATCCACTGCGAGTACGCGGCGCGGCAGATCAGCGTGAAATACGCGTATGGCCTATGGGTGACCAGGGCTGAGCACAACGCCCTGGCCGCCGTGCTCCGGTCGTGCCCCGACCAGCCTGCGTACCGCTCGTCGCTGGGCACGTCGGTCACCTCGAGGACGCCCACCCCGACCGCATCGCCGACCAACGTGCGGGGACTCGTCGGCGGCGGCACCGGAACGGCTCCCTACTACGACAACTGCTCCGCCGCCTACGCAGCGGGCGTCAGCCGGATTGCGCGAGGTGCGCCCGGATATCGCGCCGAGCTCGATCGCGACGACGACGGGATCGCCTGCGAGGGGTAGGCGCGGTTCCCATTGGAGCGCTCGTTGCCACGACGCGCGAGGAGCGTCATAGAACGACTGACGCCGTGTTGGCCCTCGCGGTGATTGCCGCAACGCCACGATGCGCTCGGTGACGGGTCGCGAGTTGGCCGAGGCAACCCGCCAGATCAGACGCGCCGATAGCATTCGTCGGGTGTCGTCGCTCATCGCGTGGCTGGACGCTTCGTCGGAGGAGCAGCGGCGAATGCGCGAGATCGTGCACTTCTTCACGGACCGCGAGAGCAGGGATGAACTCGGGCTCGGCCAGATCCGCGATGCCATCTCGGATGGGCTGTTCCCCGGCACGTCGACGCTGCTGACCCGCGCGCGCTATCTGCTCTTCGTCCCCTGGTGCTTTCAGCTCGCCGCCGGCAAGGTTGATCCCGCGACGGCTGCGGACAAGTTCGAGCGGCGCCTCATCGATGAGCTGCGCGACTCGGATGACTTCGCCGGCCTGCTCGGACTCCAGCGTGGAACGGCGCTCAAGACGCTACCGTCGGTCGTCTACTGGACAACTATCCGCGCCTACGGGGTCACCCGAGATGGAGTGGCCAGCCGCGATGAAGCTCTCGAGTGGCGCTCGGATCAGGCGGTCGGCGACGACGACACCGCGACGACCACCTCGCCTTGGTCGAGCACCCTTCCTGCCATGCCGGAAGGCTTCCCGACCAACCTGACCCGTGGATTTCGGCTCACCCGCGACGAAGCAGGCTGGCTGCGGGACCGCATCCTCGAACGAGCGCCCGGAACCTTGATGTCCCACCTCGCCGAACAGCGTCCGGACTCCGCGAGCTCAGCCCCGTGGTTCGACGAGGCCGCTCTCCGCGTCACGGGTGAACCCACTGCGCTGCTCCACCAGGCGCGCGCGTTTTCGACCACGATGCACGGCGCCGCGCTCCTCTACAACCTGCTGCTCGCCGAAGAGTATGAGGCGGCCGGATTCACGTCGGTGACTGGCGCGGTTGACGACTACCGCGCCGCTTTGCTCAGTTGGGAAGAGCAAGCCGCGGCGGCGCGCATCGCCGACTGGCGCGTCGACGAGCTGTGGAACTGGATGGCGGGAGCCGCCCACGTGCACGTCGTGCCACGCACCCGGCGATTCGTCGACGAATGGGCGCAGCTCGTACGCAGTCAAGGTTTGCGCGGAACCGCGGACGACGCCGATGCTCGCACGTTCATCCGCGAGCGCGAGCGTGCGCACAAGGGCTCGGGGCAGGCGCGTCTCGGCAACCGCGAGCGCCTCGCGCTGTGGCAGGGCAGCTCCGGTGCCGGAGCGCTCGTGTTCCGGTGGCCGCAGGTGCGACGCATCCTGATCGACATCCACGATGGGCTCGAGTCGGATGCTTGAGCCGCAGTCCCGCGCGACGCTTACCGACCAGCTGCGACCTCCTGCCGGCTTCGCCCTTGAGCACGCCGTCGGCACGACCTTCACGCTGAGCCTCGACTCTGCACTCGCCATCCCGTTGGCATTCGCCGCACAACGACTCGCCGTCGACGATCCGATCGGGGTTCTCGACGCGGTCCGCCGCGCGGCATCCAGGATCGACATCTTCGCCCAAGCAGGGCAGGTGTCGATCGCCACACCGGCGACCGACCTCGTGGCGTTCCTCGAACCGATGGTGCATCCGGTCGGAGTGCGAACGGGGATCTTCCATCCCAAGATCTGGTTCCTGGAGTACTCACGCGGGGAGGAGCGCGCGTACCGATTCGTGTGCTCGAGCCGCAACCTCACCGCCGATCGCAGCTGGGACACGGTCGTCACACTCGACGGGGTTGCCGGAGGCGGCGGGGAGGCGCGTACGCGAAATCTGCCGCTGTCCCGCTTGCTCCGTGCCATGCCCGACCTTGCGGTGATCCCACTCACCTCGACGCGGCTCGCCCGCATCGAAGCGCTCGCCACTCAATGGGAAACCATCGAGTGGGAGATGCCCGATGATGTCAAAGATGTCGCCTTCCACGTCTGGGGCAACGGCCGGCGACCCGAGCTCGACGTGAGCGGCAAGCGTGCGCTGTTGATCTCCCCCTTTGTGTCCGACGCGGGCCTCGCCGAGCTTCGCCGCGGTACTCGTACCGACTCCCATCTGGTCTCACGCGCCGAAACACTGAACGTGCTGACCGAACAGCCGAAGCTCGAGACCTGGGTGCTCGACGAGGCGGCGGATCCGCTCGACGACCAGCCCGCCCAGGCAGAGGCGCTGCACGGGTTGCACGCGAAGGTGTTCGTCTTCGATCGCTGGGATGGCGCCCACGTGTTCATGGGTTCGCTCAACGCGACCGACGCTGCCCTGCGTCAGAACGTCGAGGTGCTCGTCGAATTGACCGGCAACCTCAACAGGCTCGGTGTCGAAGCGACGCGGACAGCCCTGGGTTCGCTCATCACGCCTCACATCCGAACCGCCCCCGACGACACCGCCGATGACCAGGTCGCCCTCCGACTCGAGGGCGCACTGCGACGAGTCGCCACGATCCCGTTCCACGCTCGAGTGCGCGCCGGCGATGCGTACTCCGTCGAAGTCTGGACCGAGGCACCGCCCAAGATGCCCGACGAGATCGACGTGTCGTGGCACCTCTTGACGAGGCCGGCCACCGTCATTCCGGGTCTCCCCGGTAGCCCGGAACAGCCGAGCGTCGTAACGAGGCTGGAACTCGCCGACGTGACGCCGTACGTCATCGTCACGGCGCGCCAGGGCGACGTCCGCCGGACGACCGTGGTGCTCGCCTCTCTCGAGGGCGACCCCGACGATCGTCGCGAAGCCGTGCTTGCCCGACACCTCAGCACCCCCGGCGCGCTCCTCCGCCTCCTCATGCTGATGCTCGAGCTCGCGGGCGTCTCGATCGACGCCCCGGGGGGCGGCGTCGGCTGGAGCCGTCTGGGTGCCGGCGCGGATGGCTCGGGCCTGTTCGAGGCATTGACACGGGCCGTCGCCTCTGAGCACTCTGCGCTTCCGGATGTCCAACGCATCGTGAGATACGTCAGCGAGCACAAGCAGGAGGCGCTTCCCGACGGCTTCGCCGAGCTGTGGCGCGTGGTCTGGGCCGCGTACAAAGCACGCGCCGGGGTATCGAATGGTTGACGTCGATGTGGCGGAGGTGCTGTCGGGGCTGAAGGGCTTCCAGCGCGACGCCGTCGAGCACGTCATCGACCGGTTCTACCGCGCGCCCGACGGTGAAGGCGCTCGCCGGTATCTGATCGCCGACGAGACCGGACTCGGCAAGAGCATCGTCGCGCGGGGCGTGATCGCTCGCGCGATCGAGCACTTGGAGACCGTCGACGACATCGACCGAATCGACATCGTCTACGTGTGCTCGAACAGTGACCTCGCGTCGCAGAACTTGCGGCGCCTGAACGTCACCAAAGACTCCACCCTGCCCACGTCAACTCGTCTCACCATGCTCGCGCGCGACGCGCGGAGGCTCCGGGCACCGCACACGGGCACCGGCAAGAAGGTCAACCTCGTGTCGTTCACGCCCGCCACGTCGTTTGAGACTGGAGGAGGGTGGCGCACCGGCAACCGCGAGGAGCGCGCCCTGATCGCACTGATCCTCGACCGGCTCCTCCCCGGAGGCAAGCCGGAGGCACGCGCGACACGCATGCTGTTGCAGCGACCCGTGCGCACGCTGGAGAGCTTCGTTTGGACGGTCGAACGCCTCCAGGCAGAACTCGGCGGCGAGATCGACGAGGCGATCCTCGCCGGCTTCGAGAGGCTGGCGAGAGACGATCTGCTCCCGCGCTTTCAGGAACTTCGAGACGGGATGCGCGGCAAACGTCGCGTGTCGGACGAAATCCGCGAACAGATGCTCGACCTGACCGCAAGCATGCGACAAACCCTGGCGCAGGCGAGCGTGGACACGCTGGAGCCAGACCTCGTGATCCTCGACGAGTTCCAGCGCTTCCGCGATCTGTTGGATCCGCAGACCGGGCCGGCCGCGGAGCTTGCTCAAGTGCTCTTCGACCATCGGGACGCGAGGGTCCTGCTATTGTCGGCCACCCCTTACAAGCCGTTTACCGGGGGCGACGAGAGCGGTGACGACCACTGGCGCGACTTCTTGGCGACGATCCGATTCCTCGCCGGCCGCGACGAGTCGGCCGTTGACGACGTCCGTTCGGCGCTCGACGGGTACCGGAATGCGCTCCTGACCGGCGGTGATGTTCACGCCGCCGCCAGCGAGGCTCGGCGTGCGCTGCTTCCGATGATGTCCAGATCTGAGCGACCCCTCGTGCAGAACTCGTTTCGGGAACGTGACTTGGACGTCTCGACGCCGACGGTCGAAGATCTCATCGAATTCGCCCGCCTGCAGGCGTTCGGCTCGGAGATCGAGGCGCCGATCGACATCGAGTACTGGAAGTCGATCCCGTACTTCGCGAACTTCATGGACGGGTACAAGCCGGGAGAACGCACGCGTGAGCGCTTCGGTACGCCCGAGGGAATCCGAGCGGAGGAGCTGCTCGCCGGCGCTCGCTCCCTCGACCAGACCACGGTGGCGAGCTTCGGGGAGTTGGACTTGGGGAACGGCTATCTGCGCGCGCTGGCCAAGGAGACGGTCGGTCGCGGATGGTGGCGAATGCTCTGGATGCCACCGTCCATGCCGTACCTCCAACCCGGTCCCATCTACGAGTCGCTTCGTGATGTGACCAAGCGCGTCGTGTTCTCGGCCTGGTCGGGCGTTCCGACGTCTGTTGCCTCATTGCTGTCGTACTGGGCTGAGAGCCAGGTGGCCCGGGAGTCGGCGGGCCTCTTCAGCGAGAACACACCCGCCGCGCGTCAGGCGGTGAGTGAACGCCTCGTCTACCCCGTCACCGCGGGAGAGGTCGGCGCCCTTTCGACCCTGTCGCTGTTCTGGCCGCATCCGGGTCTCGCAGCCATCGGCGACCCTCTTGCCGCCGCACGGGACGCCGGAAGAACCGTGAGCGCATCTGAGCTGGAAACCCGTGCTGCGACACTTCTCGCGGGCGCCGAAGCTTCGCAACCGTGGGATGCCTTCTTCTCTCACCCCGCCGCGTTTCCAGTCGGCGGAGACCCTCGAGCTCTCGTCGCCGATGCGATCGGTGCCGGCGACGACGCTGAGGTTGGCCTGATCCGTCACATCGAGAGCGCACTCGAACGGATGGCCGGTGCCTCGCAGGTGAGGTCACACCCCGATCTCGCCCGGCTCGCCGCTCACGCTCCCGGTGTGATCGCCTACCGGGCTCTTGCGCGGGTGGCCGGCACCGACGTCTCCCCCACAGCGCTCTGGGCCGCCGCATTCTCGATGGCCAACTCGCTGCGCCGGCTGTTCAACCGAACGGAGTCGATTGCGCTCCTCGTTGGCATCTACGGACAGGACCAGCCCTATTGGGACGCGGTGCTGAAGTACTGCGCCGACGGGAATCTGCAGGCGGTGCTAGATGAGTACGTCTTCCAGCTGAAGAGCGAGATGGGTCGCGACGAGGTCGAGGACGCGTCACTTCAGGTCATTGCCGAGAGGTGCGGGAGCGCGTTACGGCTCCGCACCGTGAACTACGACGCCCACGACACGACATCGGAGCGTCAGGTCATCCGGTTCACGACGCGATTCGCGCTGCGTTATGGCGGACGGAACGCGGAGACCGACGAGAAGTCGGGCGTGCGGCAGGGAGAGGTCCGAGCAGCGTTCAACAGCCCGTTCGCGCCGTTCGTGCTGGTCTCCACGAGCGTCGGCCAGGAGGGCATCGACTTCCACTGGTGGAGCCACGCGGTGCTGCACTGGAACCTTCCCTCCAACCCCGTCGACTTCGAGCAGCGCGAGGGCCGCGTCAACAGGTTCGCCGGTCACGCGATCCGTAAGAACGTCGCGAAAGCGCATTGGGCCGATGTGCTCGCCTCAGACCATCGCGATTCGTGGAACGCGGCGTTCTCGGCCGCCACCAGGTCACCGGCCGCACGCGAAAACGGCGAGTTCGCGCCGTGGTGGGTTTATCCGGGCGGCGCATCGATCGAACGCATCATCGCGAAATACCCGCTCAGCCGGGAGTACTCGCGCATGGAGCGCCTCCGCGAGTCGCTTGCCCTCTACCGACTGACCCTCGGTCAGCCGCGGCAGGAGGATCTCATCGCCCTGCTCGAACAGCGCGGAGTGGATGGCGCGTCCGCTCCTACGATCGACTTGCGCCCGCCTGTTCGCGATACCTAGCCTCGGCCGTGCCGCTCGTAAAAGTCCCGCGCCAGCAGAGCGAGGATGCCTTTCTGGACCGCCGCGCTGCCCAACACCTGAGCACTCATGCTGCTGAAATTGGCGTCCGAATCAATGACGGCGTCCAAGAACGCCGTCGACAGGTCGGGGCTCGCGATGAACTGCTCGAACGTATTCACCCGTGCCTGCTCGCGCAGCGTCGAGCTCTCGTCGAACTTGCCGCCCAGGTAGCCCGAGAATCCGACCATGTCGGCGTCGGTCAGGCCGTCACCTTCGAAGAGCGTGTTCATCGTGTCGATGAGTTCGCCCAGCCGCACGAACTCCGGGTCACGGGCCGATCCCGAACCCGCCGCCGTGAAGGCGGCCAGCGGCTCACCCTCGCCCGACAGTTGCAGGTCTTCTGCCTCCTCGGGCCGCAGGTTGTAGTGCGTCAGGGCCACGCCGTCGAGGTCGATCGAGGTGTTCACGATGCCGTCACTGATCAGCGGCGCCAGCAGCCGGTAGAAGATCGACCGCTTCTCCAGCCCTGTGTCGTGGTAGTCGATCAGCTGCCCGAGAAAGTCGTATGCGCGGATGTAGCTGTTCAGGTCGCGGCGAAACAGGTCCAGTTGCTCGATGCGCGAAGCGTCGCCCGCCTCGACCGCCGCCGTGTACTGGCCGGCGAAGCGCTGCTTGGCCGGCGTCATCCATTTGGTGAGGATGCTGTTGTCTTCTTCGCGCACGAACGCTGCGGCCGCGCCCTCCACCTCCGACTCTTCGTAGATGAGCGCCTGGTCGAGCTTGTTGCGCAGGTCGTGGATCACGTTCGGGTCCGACACCTCGGCCAGCGTCGCGACCCGGTAGTAGGGCTGGAAGTCGGCAAGGATGAGCGCCGGATCGTTGACGAAGTCGAGCACGAAGGTCTGATCCTTGCCGGTCGCGACCCGGTTCAGGCGCGACAGAGTCTGCACGGTGGTCACGCCCGAGAGCTTCTTGTCGACGTACATCGCCACGAGCAGCGGCTGGTCGAATCCGGTCTGGAACTTGTTGGCGACGATCATCACCTGGTAGTCGTCAGACGCGAACGCCGCAGGCAGACGACGCCCGCGCAGCCCGGGGTTCATCGAGGTCTCGTTGAACGGGCCCGGCCCCGACTGGGGGTCGGTCACATCGCCCGAGAACGCCACCAGGGCATGCAGCCCCACATACTTCTTCGCCGCGATGTACTTGTCGAACGCGAGCTTGTACCGCACCGCCTCGACACGGCTGGCCGTGACCACCATCGCCTTTGCCTGCCCGTTCAGCCGCCAGGCGACGTTGTCGCGGTAGTGCTCGACGATCAGCGCCACCTTCTGCGCGATGTTGTATTCGTGCAGCCGCACCCACCGCATCAGCGCTTTGGATGCCTCCGACCGGTTGACGATCGGGTCGTCGCTGTCGTACTCCACCCCGGTGTTGAGCTTGAACGCGAGCTTGTATGGCGTGTAGTTCTGCAGCACATCGAGGATGAACCGCTCTTCGATCGCCTGCTGCATCGTGTAGAGGTGGAACGGCTTCGGCAGCCCATCCGACCCGGGTCGCCCGAACAGCTCGAGCGTCTTCGCCTTCGGGGTGGCGGTGTATGCGAAATAGCTGACATTCTTTGCGTCGGCCTTCTCTGCCATCTCGGCGGCGAGGATCGCCTCGATGTCGATCTCGCCGCCATCTTCCAACGACGCCAGCTCGTCGGGCGACAGCACCTGCTTGAGCTTCGCCGAGGTGGTGCCGGTCTGCGAGGAGTGCGCCTCATCCGCGATGATCGCGAAGCTGCGTCCGACCAGCGCGCCCGATTTCCGAATCTCGCTAAGCGCGAACGGGAAGGTCTGAATCGTCACGATGATGATCTGCCGACCCTCGGCCAGCGCGGCCTTCAGCTGCGCAGATTTCGAGTCGCCCGTGCCGCGGGTGATCGGCACGACCACGCCGGACTTGTGGTCGATCTGGTAGATGGCATCCTGCAGCTGGTCGTCGAGCACGGTGCGGTCGGTGACCACGATCACCGAGTCGAACACCTTCTTGCCGGTGTCGTCGTGCAGCGTGCTGAGCTGGTGAGCGGTCCAGGCGATCGAGTTGGTCTTGCCCGATCCGGCCGAGTGCTGAATCAGGTAGGTGTGCCCGGGCCCCTCGACCCGGGCCGCCGCCACGAGCTGGGTGACCGATTCCCACTGGTGAAAGCGCGGGAACAGCAGCGACTCCTGCACGGTGACTTCGCCCGTGACCGGGTCGGTCTCTTTGCGCGACGACGCGTGCAGAAAGCTGCCGATGATGCCGAGCCAGGCATCCCGCTGCAGCACCCGCTCCCACAGGTACGAGGTCGGCGATCCGTTCGGGTTGGGCGGGTTGCCTTTGCCGCCGTCGTTGCCCATGTTGAACGGCAGAAAGACGGTTTCGGCGCCGGCGAGGCGGGTCGTCATCCACACTTCCGAGTTGGATGCCGCAAAGTGCACCAGCGCCCGCTTGCCGAACGCGAGCAACGGCTCGGTTTTCTTGGTGACCGGGTCGCGCGGCGTGCGATCTTTGCGGTACTGGATGACCGCATCCTGCACGGATTGCGTGAAGTCGGTCTTGACCTCCATCGTCGCCACCGGCAGCCCGTTGACGAAGAACACCAGGTCGAGACTCTTCTGGTTCGAGGCGGAGTAGAACACCTGCCGCATCACCCGCAGCCGCACCTTCGCGTAGCGTTCCAGGCTCGCCGGGTTCAGCTGCTGCGCCGGCTTGAACTGGCACATGTCGAAATGGGTGGAGACATCGGTGAACCCGCGCCGCAGCACGTTGAGCGTTCCGCCGCCCTGAGCGAACGGCTTGTCGAGTGCCTGCACCAACCGGCCGAGCAGTTGCGCCTGCGCCTGCTTTTGATCACCGGATGCCGGCAGCCGCTCGGTGAGCGCCTCCGGTTGGGTTTCGTCCAACCAGGCGAACACGTCATCCGGATACAGCGCCCGCTGCTTGTCGTAACCAGTGTCGTCGTGGGAGTAGAGCCAGCCATGCTGCTCGAGGTATTCGCAGAGCTCGTCCTCGAACCAGAACTCGTGCTGCTTGCCCATCTACGCGAGCCCTCTCACGTCGATCTTTCCGGTCACCGCCGCGCTGATCAGCGCCTGCCGCCGCTCCTTGAGCACGTCGATCATCTCGCGCGCCTTCGCCGAGAGCGCGTCGATTTTGGATGTTTCGTGGTCGAGATAGTAAGCAATGCGCCTCTGCTCAGCTTGAGGCGCCACTGCGATTCTGATCTCACGAAAGTCCTCATAAGACAAGTTCTGCATGCTGGAACTGGTGCCTACTCGCAGCGAAGAAACCTGATCCCGGTACGTCGCAGTCTGGAGCCACCAATAAAGCCAACCCGCATCCGCACGCTCGAAACTGAGTTGCCAGATCTTGTCGGAGAGGTAGAGGTTGGGGGCGGATTCCCGTACCAGCGCTGCAGCACCGACACGCTCCGGGGAGTTGGCACGGTTCACTAATATTGAGCCGCTCTCGACCGGAGTGGTGACTCTGGATATGTCAGCTTCGATCACTGTCTTGTTCTCACTAGGGACAAAGACCCCGGTTGAGACGCTACTGGTCTTGAGCACTCCGACCTCGTCACCTTCTGCAGGCACGTCCATCGCATTTACGCTCGTGCCGGATGCTTGAGATCGAATGAGTCGCTTTAGCGAACTCAACCTCCAGGACCTAGGCACTGCGCCGAGCCACACGACGCCCGAATCCTTCATCGGGGCGTTCGGGTCGAGGCCCTTCGTGACGGCGTGGGAGATGACGGCTTGGCGACGCTCCGCAAGCGTTTGGATGAGTTGCTCCTGCTTGCCGATCAGCGCGTCGATCTTCGCCGTCTGCGCGTCCAGGTAGTCGGCTATCTGGCGCTGAACATCGAGAGTTAGGTCGGGGACCTCAAGGTCCCCGACGACGGAAGGCTCCACGCGCTGATGGCTTCTGGTGACCGATCTAGTGTTCGCTGAAAACCACTGGGTCGACTGCGCCGACGACATCGCGTACGCCAGGTAGGGCCCATGAACCAATCGGGGGCGGAATACTACAAACTCGCTGGACGAAATCGTCGGCACGTCGCCATCCGACGGAACTATATGGACGCGGGACTTTCGCGGATTCAGCTTGGACACCAAAATGTCGCCTGCGCGCACCACGAGTTTGCCGCTCTCGATCTCAGATGCCAGCTCGCGCACCGGACTCCCGGTCGCTTCGAGCGCTGGGATAGAATAGTGGATTACTTCTCCGCTTATGGAGGTGGGGTCAACCGTGTCACGGGAGATGGGTGCGACGTATTTCGCTCTCACGCCTCCACCTCTCGCAGCAGTTCGCTGATCTCGCGCACGAGGCGCTCCAGGTCGGCATCGATCTCTTCGAGGGGGCGCGGGGGCACGTACTTGTAGAAGTGTCGGGTGAAGGGGATCTCGTAGCCGATCCTGGTTTTCGACTCGTCGATCCAGGCGTCCGGGGCGTGCGGGAGCACCTCGCGGGCGAAGTAGTCGTGGATGCCCTCGCCGAGGGGCACGTTCTCGGTGTCGCGGAGTTCGGGGTCCGGCTCGGGGGCGCCCTTGGCATTGGTGATGACGGGCGCGGTGTCGTCGCGTTCTGAGAGGGCCGACAGCAGGGATTTCAGTTGGGCGGCGGTCAGGGTGAGGTCGGCATCCATTAGGGCCTGTTTCAGTTGCTTGGTGAAAGCCCCGAGATCTGTGGTGGTCTCGATACGCGCCCGTGGCGCTACTCGACCAGCTAGGGACGAGAGGGGCTTCGCGGTCAGAGCGGTCGCCCAGCGCTCGGGGGTGAGCGCCCAGTTCAGGCGCAGCGGGCGCTCGACGGTGATGGTGCGGTAGCCGAAATCGTCGTTCTTGAACGTCTTCGAGACGTCGGACTGGTTGAGGCTGCCGTAGAGCTCCACGATGGTCTCGATGTCGTCGGTGCCGAGCTCTTTGCGCTTCGAGCCCAGGGACTTGCGCATCTTGTGCGAGAAGCCCGTGCCGTCGATCAGCTGCACCACGCCGCGACGTTCTGGGCGCTTGTCGTTGTCGATGATCCAGACGTAGGTGGCGATGCCGGTGTTGTAGAACATGTCGGTAGGCAGGGCGATGATCGCCTCGAGCAGGTCGTTCTCAAGCAGGTAACGGCGGATCTCTGACTCACCCGACCCGGCAGCTCCGGTGAACAGGGGGGAGCCGTTGAGCACGATGCCCGCTCGGCCGCCGCCCTTTGCCTTCGGACGCAGCTTCTTCACTAGGTGCAGCAGAAACAGCAGCGAGCCGTCAGAGACCCTCGGCAGGCCGGGGCCGAAACGACCGTTGAAACCCTGCTCGTCGTGCTCTTTCAGCACGGCCGGCTTCTGCTTGTTCCAGTCGACGCCGAAGGGTGGGTTCGAGAGGCAGTAGTCGAAGGTCTGGCCGCTGAAACCATCGTCGGTGAGGGTGTCGCCGAGCACGATGTTGTTGATGTCCTGACCCTTGATCACCAGATCGGCCTTGCAGATGGCGTACGACTCGCCGTTGATCTCTTGCCCGAACATCACGAGTCGGGCTTGGGGGTTCTGGCCGTGCAGGTATTCGTCGGCGGTCGAGAGCATGCCGCCCGTGCCCGCCGTGGGGTCGTAGATGGATCGCACGACGCCCGGCTCGTTGAGCGCCTCTGTGTCGGGCTCGAGCAGAACGCTCACCATCAGACGGATCACCTCGCGCGGCGTGAAATGCTCGCCCGCCGTCTCGTTCGAACTCTCGGCGAACTTGCGGATCAGCTCTTCGAACATCAGGCCCATCTCGATGTTCGAGATCGCACTCGGGTGCAAGTCGACCGCGGCGAAACGCTGGGTGAGCAGGTAGAGCAGGTTCTCGCCATCCAGCTTCTGCAATTGCTTCTCGAACTCGAACTTGTCGAAGATGTCGCGCACGTTCTCGCTGAAACCGTGCACGTAGTCGAGCAGGTTCGCCCGGATGCCGGCCGCGTCGCCCAGCAGGCTCTTCAGCGTGAACTTGCTGGTGTTGTAGAAGTTCTGGCCTGCCGCTTTCGTCAGGAACACGGATGCCCCGGGCCCGTCGCCGCGCTTGCCCGCCTCGTCGAGCACCGCCTGCTTGCTCGGCTCGAGCACGCAGTCGAGGCGCCGCAGAATCGTGAACGGCAAGATGACGCTGCCGTACTGGTGCGGCTTGTACGGCCCGCGCAGCAGGTCGGCGATCGACCAGACGAAAGCGGCGTTGTTCTGTTGCGACATGCAGTACATCCCCACGACGCGCCACCCGTTGTGGCGCTCGTTCAGAGCCTATTCATCCGGGCGGTTCAGGCGGGGTCAGCCACCCGAAGAACGCGGAACAGATTGTATCGTGTAGCGTTACGCGATACGCTGGAGCATGATCAAGAGCTTCCACCACAAGGGACTGGAAGCCCTCTACACCACGGGAAGCAAGCGAGGCGTCCAGGCCGACCACGTCGCGAAGCTGACTCGAATCCTCACCGCGCTCGACGCGGCGCACGCCCCGGAAGATCTTGACCTCCCCGCTTACCGGCTCCACGAGCTGAAAGGCCGCGAAGCCGGGACCTGGTCGATCAGGGTCAATGGAAACTGGAGAGTCACGTTTCGGTTCGACGGAACCGACGTGATCCTCGTCGACTACCTCGACTATCACTAGGAGGAAACGATGATGCACAATCCGAGCCATCCCGGAGTGATCCTCCGAGAGGACGTGCTGCCCGATCTCGGCGTCACCGTGACCGAGGCCGCCGAGGCCCTCGGAGTGTCTCGGGTGACGCTGTCGCGGGTGCTGAACGGGCGGGCGAGCGTGAGCGCGAATCTGGCGATGCGGCTCGAAGCTGCCGGGATCTCGACGGCACGGTTCTGGCTGGACGCCCAGACGAACTACGACCTCGCGCACACTCGGCGTCCGCGAAAGGTGACGCGGCTGGTCGCTGCGTAACCGGGAGGAGGCGGGCCTTCTCGTGTCGGTGGCCGGTGGGAGACTGACACGCTCTCCACCCGGAGGCGCCGAAGGAGCCGAGTCCCATGTTCATCCGCGAGCGCGACCGCGTCGTGATCAGCAGCGCCAGCGACATGAGCGCCGCCGCGGAGTGCGAGTGGGCGCTCATGCGGCGGCTCGACGCGAAGCTCGGGCGCATCATCGCCGTCGAGGATCCGGATGACCCGATGCGCGTGCGCGCGGGTCTGCTCGGTGGCGAGCACGAGCTGCGGGTGCTGCAGCGCTACCTCGACGAGCTCGGTGAGCACTCCCCCGGCACGCCCGGCGGCGTCGCCGTGCTGGAGTCGGTCTCGGCGCGCGACGACGACGCACTGGCCGGTGCACACACGCAGACCCTCGCCGCCCTGCGCGACGGGGCCGGGGTCGTCTACCAGGCCGCCTTCGCGACCGACGAGTTCGTCGGGTTCGCCGACTTCCTCGTCCGCACCGACGACGGTGCCTACGAGGTCTACGACACCAAGCTCGCCCGGCGGGCGAAGATCACCGCGCTGCTGCAGCTCGCGGCGTACGCCGACCAGCTGGAGCGGCTCGGCATCCCGACCGGACCGCGCGTGCACCTGCTGCTCGGGGACGGCAGCACCTCGACGCACCGGCTCACCGACATCGCGCCGGTGTTCGCGGACCGCTGGGCGCGGCTGCGCTGGATGATCGCCGAGCGGGTCGCCGCAGCCGAGGCCATCGCGTGGGAGGAGCCCGGCTACGCGGTGTGCGGGCGCTGCGCGGAGTGCGCCGCGCAGGTCGAGGCGACCCGCGACGTGCTGCTCGTGGCGGGGATGCGGTCGACGCAGCGGATCCGGCTCGCGGAGGCCGGCATCCGGACCATCGACCAGCTCGCCGCCACCGACGAGCCGGTCGCGGGCATCGGCGCGGGAGCGCTCGCGGCACTGCGCGATCAGGCCCGGATGCAGGTCGCCGGCGAAGGGAGCGCGATCACCTCGCGCGTGCACGACGCCACCGGCCTCGCCGCCCTGCCCGAACCCCACACGGGCGACATCTTCTTCGACTTCGAGGGCGACCCGCTCTGGACCGACGGCGGCGGCGGGCCGACCAGCTGGAACCTGGAGTACCTGTTCGGCGTCATCGAGCACGAGGGCGGCGAGCGCGAGCACTTCCGGCCGTTCTGGGCGCACGACCGCGCGGAGGAGAAGCGCGCCACCATCGACTTCCTGACATACGTGCGCGACCGGCGCCGCCGACATCCGGGCATGCACATCTACCACTACGCCGACTACGAGCGCAGCCACCTGCAGCAGCTGTGCGCCCGGCACGGCGTCGGCGAGCAGATCCTCGACGAACTGCTCGAGGCGGGCGTGTTCGTCGACCTGTACCCGATCGTCAAGCGCAGCATCCGGATCTCCGCGAACTCGTACAGCCTCAAGAAGGTCGAACAGCTCTACATGGGCGACGAGCTGCGCACCGGCGACGTGACCAACGCCGCCGACTCGGTGCAGCAGTACGTCGACTACTGCCAGGCCCGGGATGCCGGCCGCACCGAGGAGGCGCAGCGCCTGCTCGCCGAGATCGCCGACTACAACCGCTACGACTGCGTCTCGACCCTGCGACTGCGCGACTGGCTGCTGGGACTGGCCGACGCGCACGGGGTGTCGCGGCGTCCCGCGATCGATCCGGCCGAGAGCCGACGGGATGCCGAACTCGCCCGCCGCGAGGACGCCGCGACCGCGGCGCTGCTCGCGCCGCTCGACGGCGTCGCGGCCCCCGATCGCGACGCCGACCAGACCGCGCTCGCCCTCGCGGCCGCCGCGATCGAGTACCACCGCCGCGAGGACAAGTCGTACTGGTGGGAGCACTTCAACCGCGAGATCGCGCCGGTCGAGACCTGGGAGGATCAGCGCGACGTGCTCGTGGTGCACGACGCGCGCGTCGCCACCGACTGGGAGCCGCCCGCCGGGCGCCAGTCGCTCTGGCGACGCACCGTCACCCTGGCGGGGCGCCTGACGCCGGGCAGCGGGCTCGGCGAGAGCGACGACCCGTTCGTCATGTACACCGACCCGGCACCCGAGGGGTGCGGGATGACGCTGCCCGGCCAGCGCGGCGAGCACTCCCGCACGAGGGTGCTGTCGATCGGCGTCAGCGCGCGGGCCGAGGCGGACACCGTGGTGACCCTCGAGGAACGCGGTCCGGCGCCGTGGCCCCAACTGCCGATGGCGCTCACGCCGAAGCCGCCGATCCGCACAGCCGCGCAGCGCGAGGCGATCCTCGAGTGGGGCGAGGCCCTCGCGGCGGCGCTGCCGGGCCCGCCCGACGGGGCCGCGCTCGACATCCTGCGCCGCCGTCCGCCGCGCATCGACGGCGGTCTCGCGCGCACCGGCGACGCGGTCGCCGACATCGTCGCGTCGCTGATCGCGATGTCGGACTCCTACCTCGCGGTGCAGGGGCCGCCCGGGTCGGGCAAGACCTATGTCGGCGCCGCCGTCATCGCCGCGCTCGCGCGCCGCGGCTGGCGCATCGGGGTGGCCGCGCAGTCGCACGCCGTCGTCGAGAATCTGCTGCGGCAGGTTCTCGCGAACGGCGTGCCGCGAGGCCGCGTCGGCAAGAAGCCGGGTCGCGGCGAGGAGCAGCGCGCGGTGCCGTGGACGCGGCTGGCGAGCAACGACGACATCCCGCCATTCCTCGCCGCCACAGGCGTCGTGCTCGGCGGCACCGCGTGGGACTTCGCGAACCCGAACAAGGTCGGCCGCGGCGCGCTCGACCTGCTCGTGATTGACGAGGCCGGCCAGTACTCGCTCGCCAACACGATCGCGGTGGCGATGGGCGCGCGGCGACTGCTGCTGCTCGGCGACCCGCAGCAGCTGCCGCAGGTGAGTCAGGGCGTGCATCCGGAGCCGATCCAGACGTCCGCGCTCGGGTGGCTCTCCGACGGACACGACGTGCTGCCCGACGAGCTCGGCTACTTCCTCGCCGAGTCGCGGCGCATGCATCCGGCGCTGTGCGCGGCCGTGTCGTCGCTGTCGTACGAGGGCCGGCTCGGTGCGCATCCCTCGACCGCGCTGCGCCGGCTGGATGGCGTGGAGCCCGGACTGCATCCCGTCGCCGTGCCGAGCGCGGATCGCTCGGTCGAGTCACCCGAGGAGGCCGCCGCGATCGTCGACCTGCTGCGCTCCCTGGTCGGGCGAGGGTGGTCGGACCCTGGCGCCGGCCGGAGCGACACGCAGCTCGACGCCGACGACGTCATCGTGGTCGCCCCCTACAACGCGCAGGTGGCGCTGCTGCGCGGCGCCCTCGACGCCGCCGGCTTCACGGCGACCCGCGTCGGCACGGTCGACAAATTCCAGGGCCAGGAGGCGCCGGTCGCCATCGTGTCGATGACCGCGTCGTCGGCACTCGACGTGCCGCGCGGCATCGACTTCCTGCTGCTGCGCAACCGCCTCAACGTCGCGATCTCACGCGCGAAGTGGGCCGCCTACCTCGTGCACTCCCCCGCGCTGCGCGATTACCTGCCCCACCGGCCGGAGGGGCTCGCGGCGCTCAGCGGTTTCATCCGGCTCGCTGATGCGTCGCCGAGGGACTCCGCCGTCAGACCGCTGCCCCGACCCTGAGGTGCGCGTCGACGAACCCTGCCGCGCGGTCCAGCGCTGCGTCGCCCTCGTCGAGGATCGCCGCGAACGCCTGGAACACGTGCGGAACGCCGGGGGTCACGTCGAGGATCACCGGCACGTCGTCGTCGGCCGCCTTCGCGGCCAGGCGGGTGGCGTCGGCCAGAAGCACTTCGTGGGAGCCCACCTGGATCAGCAGCGGCGGAAGGCCGGTGAGGTCCGCGAAGATCGGGCTCACCAGCGGGTCGGCGGCCGACGTGCCCGACCCCGAGAGGTAGTCGCCCGCACGGGTGCGGATGGCGTCGAGCGTGATGTTCGGGTCGGCGTCCGCCTTCGTCGTGAAGCTGTCACCGGAGGCCGTGAGGTCGGTCATCGGCGAGAACACCACCGCGGCGGCAGGCATCCGGAGCGCGGACGCCTTGCCGGCCACCAGCAGTTCGACCGCGAGGTTGCCGCCGGCGGACTCGCCCGACACGATCACCTCGGCCGGGTCGGCCTCGTCGAGCAGTGCCCGGTACGCGGCGGTCACGTCGTTCAGCGCCGCGGGGTACGGGTGCTCCGGCGCCAGACGGTAGTCGACCGAGACGGCGCGCATGCCGGTCCTTCTCGCCAGGCTGGAGGCGAGCCCGACCGAGCCCCGCGCGGACCCGACGGCGAAGCCGCCGCCGTGGATGTGGAAGATCGTGCCGCGCGGGGTGACGCCGTCGAGGTCGATGAAGGTGACCGGCACACCACCGAGCTCGCCCGGGGTCATGCGTACGTCATCCGGAAGCGGCTGCGCGGTGAGCATCTGCTCGAGGAGCGGTCGCTGGACCGTGACGTCACCCCCGAGGTCGAAGGGGGCGTCGCGGAGGATGCGGTGGACGAGGTCACGCTGATCGGATGTCATGGCGATACATTAGCACTAATTTAGTTAGCGATGACTTAGTTGCTCCTGAGGTAGTTTGGGGCGTGAGAGAGGGAGGGCGCCGATGGAGGGCCTGCGCAAGGTGTTCGACGACCTGATCCGGTTCGAGACGATGCTGTGGGGCGCGATCGACACGGCTCTCGAGACGGAGAGCGGACTGACGCTGTCGACCTTCAACCTCATGTGGATCATCGACTCGACCCCGCAGTGTCGGGTGTACGACATCGCGGAGGCGCTCGCGATCACCGTCGGCGGCACGAGCCAGGCGGTCGACCGGCTCGAGAAGGCCGGGTACAGCATCCGGCGGCCTCACCCCGACGACCGGCGCTCGTCCATCGTCGAGCTGACCCCGGATGGCGTGGCCGCGTTCCGCAAGGCCGAGCCCGTCTTCGATCGCGCGCTCGCCCGTCTCATCGGGGAGCCGCTGTCCGCGACGGAGCTCACCCACCTCGCGGGCGCGCTCGAGAAGCTCAGAGGCGTCATCGCCCGCTGAGACGCCGGCGCGACATCCTGCCCGCCTACCTCGGCTCGAGCGGATCCACCGCCGACACGCCCAGAGCAGAGGCGGCCTGCGCCATGGCGAGGTCGTGCGTGACGAGGCACGCCTCCGGCCCCAGGAGGGCGCACGTCGCCAGATGGATCGCGTCGAGGGACTTCACGTGCGGCTCGATTGCCGCAGCGGCGTTGAGAACGCCGTCGTCGATGCTGATCAGCGCGATCCGGTCGATCACGGGACGAGCGCGCGAGGTCGGCAACCCTTCCCGGCGGAGCACGCGAGAGAGCTCCAGCTGAAGCAGGGTCGAGGAGTAGATCGCCTGCCCCCCGACGTCAAGCCATTCCGCGGCCCGAGCGGAGCCGCCGGGCAGCATGGCATGGAGCGCAACGGATGAGTCGAGGTAGTAGCGCGTCAATGGTCGCCCCTCGACTCGGCAAAGAGCGCATCGATCTCTGCCGGCGAGTACTCGCGGCCGGCAGAGTCGTCAGCAGCGGTGATCCAGGGCGCGGGCTCCTTCTTCGGCTCCGCGATCCGCCCGGCGAGGCGCAGTTGCTCGACCGGATCGACGAGCGCACCGATCGCCTCGATGCGCCAGCGCGGGACGCCGCGCTCCGTCACCACCACGGTCTCACCCGCATCGACTGCGGCAAGCACGTGCGCGGTCTGCTGGTTCAGTTCACGCTTGCTGACCGATCGCATGCGAGCAATGTACTACCGATGTCAGACATACGTCAGTACCAGGAGTCGATCCGCGGCGGCCGCGTCGACGCCAGCATCGCCGTCGCGCGGTCCAGGGCACCCGGCCCGCGCTCGACGACGCGGCCCGCTGCAGCGAGCGTCCGAGCGCTCGTCCCGCCGCAGAGCATCGCACCGAGTTCGACGACGCCGAGTTCGAGGTCCCCACTGTCGGCGACCTCCCCAGCCGCCGCGATCACCGTGCCGGCGGTGGATGCACGTGCCGTCCAGGTGCCGCTCGCGAACCCCAGGTCGTCCGTCACTTCGAACGAAACCTCCCCTGGCACCTCGTACGCGCGCGCCTCGAGCACGCGCTTCACATCGAGCACCCGCAGGTACTGCATGTCGAACGGCCGCACCTCGACGGCGCGGAAGTTCGACACCATCCACCGCACCGGCTCGTCGGCCGAGCCGAGGTCGTAGCGGGTCGTCGACACGAGGTCCATCTCGACGAAGAAGCGCCACAGCGCCGCGTAGGCGTCATCGGTCTCCGCGATCAGGTTGACGATCTGCGCCTCGTGGGTCGTGAAGTCCTGCTCGCTGGTGCCCTCGTTGATCGTGTAGAGCGCCATGCCGCGCACCCCGCCCGACGCGTCGCGGTACTGCACCGCCTGCCGCCCGGCCGACTTGTCGCCCTCGTAGGTGATGTAGCCGGCGGCCTGGTCCCAGCGCATCGCGAACGGGCGCACCTGACCCGGATCGCGCAGCCGGGTGCGCTCGAAGAGTGCGGGAGCGGCATCCCGCCACTGACGCACCGGAATGAAGTCGAGCCGGCCCTCGGGCTCGCGGCCGGTCCAGGTGAGGCCGCGCGTGCTGATCCGGTACTCGGCGGCGAGCGCGGCGACGCCGAAGCCGTAACGCGCGTAGATCGACGACTCCGTGACCGTGAGCATGGCGACCGGCACATCGAGGCCGCGCGCGGTGCGCAACTCGGCCTCCATCATCTGGCGCTGGATGCCGCGCCGGCGGTGGGTCTGCGCGACCGTCACACCGCTGATCGCCCAGGCGTCGATGTCGCGCTGCCCCGGCAGGGTGAGCGGTCCGATCCACGAGTTGGTCGTCGCGATCGGCGTCAGAGGGTCGGCGCCGGAGGGATCGTAGACGGCGCTGTTGCGGCGGTTCTGCGCGAACTCCGCGATGTGGGCGTCGAGAGCGGGCTGCTGCATCGTGCCGCCGAGGAAGCCGCGCGCCTCGGCCAGCACGTAGCGCTCCATGGCGTCACGGTCATCCGGATCGACGACCCGGAACTCGTAGCCCCGCTCGGCCAGGATCGCCCGGGCCTGCTCGTCGATCGGCGCGGTGCGGAAATCCTGCGTCATCCGGTCAGGCTACGGGGAGCGTCCGACGGCGTCACCCGAAAGCGGGGCACCCGGACTCGGGGGGGAACGGCGTCGCACACGAGGGATCCTCGTGAGGTGGGGGATCTCCGTCAACGCGTGCCCGCGCAGTCTCTGATCGAGAAGTTGCTGAGCGAGTGGGACGCCGGACGCATCCATCCCGGGCCCTCGGGCCAGATCGTCATCGATGACGAGGCACGCGGCTGGTACGACGGCGTCCTCGGTGAGCGACAGACCGCGCTCGAGCTCTCCCTGCTCGGACCGGAGTGGACCATCCTGCACTCGATTCCCATCGGCGAGCGCGGCACCGACATCGACCACCTCGCGATCGGACCCTGCGGCGTCTTCGTCATCAACTCCAAGCGACACCCCGGCAAAACCGTGACCGCCGGCGGTCTCGGGATGCGGCTGGACGGAATCGGGGTGGGCCACGTGTCCTCCATCGCTCGACAGACCGCCCAAGTGGAGGGTCGTCTCAGTTCGCGGTGCGGGTTCGCGGTGCCGGTCGAGGGCATCCTGTCGTTCGTCGACGTACGCCGCATCGTGATCAAAGCGCCGCTCGGCGAGAACGGGACGAGAATCTGGGCGGTACACGACAGCCAACTGTCGACGACTCTGCACGGCCCCCGCGTGATGAGTGACGAGCAGCTGGCGCGCCTGGTGAGCGTCGCATCGCTACCGGGCACCTGGTCGAAGTCGACGGTGTCCTCGCGGCCGGGCGCGCACCTGATCCAGGAGTTCGCCGCGCTGGAGCAGGAGGTGGACCCGTACCTGGAGTCTCGGGGGGCGGACGCGCTCGTGTCCTCTCAACCCCGCCTTCCGCGGCAACCGGCGCGGGCGACCCGACCCCGGCGCGGCCCGCGCACGACGACGGCCCCCTCACGACGTGGGAGCGATCTCATGCGGAGGGCGATCGTCGGCCTCGTGACCGCGTTGGTGACCATCATCGTCGGGATCATCGCCCTCGAGATGATGGCGCACGCGCTCGTCGCGGCCACTCAGGTGCCGACGATGGTCCCGACGACCACCCCGACCGCGACGGGAACGCCGGGTCCCGCTCCCTGACGGGTCTGCCGGTCGAATCCCCGCTACTTCACGGGGGTGACGGCGGCGAAGGCCACGATGAGGACGCTCGCAAGCGAGATCGCGGCGATCGCGAGCATCCCGATCGCCAGCAGGCCGAGGCGGCGGCGCAGGTGCGTGACCGGCACCGTGAAGCGCGCCACGAACATGAGGGCGTAGATCACCACGTCGGCGATCGCCGCCGCCCACGGCAGCCAGCGCGGCGGCAGGCCGGTGACGGCCTCCGGGATCAGCACGCCGACCGCGATCGCGGTCAGGAGACCGCCCACGATGAGCCAGATCAGGCCGGTCGAGAAGGTCAGGGCCGGCTGCTCGGTCATCCGGGTCTCGTCGTGCGGCTCGGGTCGGTCGGCGTCCATGGGTCCCAGCCTGTCAGGAGCGGCGTCGCGTGCAACCCTTCGCACCGCACCGCCCTAGGGTGGAGCGCGATGTCGCTGCGTGTCGTGCACCCCGAAGACCAGCCCGACGGCACCTACCGCCTGAGCGGGCGCGCGATCCGGATCTGGACCCGCGTGCTCGTGCTGGTCATCGTGATCGGTGTCGTCGTCGGGGGCGCGGGGCTGATCGTGGCCGCTGCCGTCGACTCCGAGGTCCTGGCCATCGCGGGAATGAGCACCCTCGGTGCGGCGATCCTGCTGCCGCTCCTGCTCGGCGCTTACCTGGGCGGCGAGTCGCTGGCCCGGTTCGGCGGGCTCGTCGGCCTCGTGCTCGTCGCCGGCATGATCGTGGGCGCCACCGGCTCGGTCATCGGCTCGTGGATCGCCTGGCTCGGCCTCGCGCTCGTGCTGCTCGCGACGGCCGGCTTCTTCGTCATGGGATTCAGCCGGCGCGTGCCGATGTCGATCGGCGGGGTGCACGTGCATCCGCAGCGGCCGCGCGACCTCGTCTACATCGTGGTCGGCATCCTGGGCGCGGGCGCGATCATCGCCTCGTCGTGGGTCGGGATCTGGCTGCTCGTCGTCGGCGTCGTGCTCGAGAGCGTTCCGATCACCTGGGCCACCGTCGCCGAGCGGCACTCCGGCCTGCACGTCGCGCGTCAGCAGGCCCGCAAGCCGGTCAGCCCTGCCGCGTCGCCTTCTCGAGACTCATGAACAACACCACGCGGTCGGCCTTGTTCGCCGGCGGCTGCTCGTCGGGGTTGCCGTACCACTGGCCGAGTTCGACGTAGAACGCGCCGGTCGGGTCGGGCTCGGCCTTGACGAGGCGCCCGCGCACCTCGAGGTAGCGCTCCGGGTTCTCCGGGTCGAGCACCGAGATCGCCATCGACGGGTTGGCCTGCAGGTTGCGGTACTTGCCGCGCTTGGTCGTGTGCGTGAACTTCAGGTGCTCGCCGTCGAACTTGAACCACATCGGGTTCACCTGCGCCGTGTTGTCGGGGCGCACCGTCGCGAGGTGCACGAACAACGGCAGGTGGAGGAGGGGACGCAGGTCTTCCGGGACGACATCGATGCTCATTCCGCCATCCTCGCTCACCCCAGGTGAGCCTGCTTCCACCGCAGCACCCGCCGCGCGGCGTCGTCGACCTTCGCGCGGAACGCCGGGTCCGTCCCGGCGCGGGCGAGCACGGCATCCACCATCTGCGCCCACACCCCCGTGGGGTGCGACACGAGCACGAGGTCAACCCCGGCGGTGATCGTCCGGATCGCCCGGTCGCCCGGCGCCACCGACGCGACCTGCACCGCACCCGACAGGTCGTCGGTGATCGTGATGCCCGTGAAATCGAGGGTGTCGCGCAGGATGCCGACCACAGCCGGCGAGAACGCGGCCGGCTGCGAGGGGTCGATCTTCGCGTAGATCGCGCTGGAGACCATCACGACGTCGACACCGCTGTGCGCGAGCCGCCCATACAGCCGCACGTCGGGCGAACTCGCGTCGATCGTCGTGTCGGTGACGCCGCTGTGCGTGTCGGTGTTGGCGGTCACGTGCCCGAGACCCGGGAAGTGCTTCGCCGCCGCGAGCACGCCCGCGTCGCGCAGACCCGCCGCGAACGCCGCCGCGTGGGTCTCCACCGCAGCCGCGTCCGACCCGTACTCCCGCTGGAACACGCCGATCGGCGGGTTCTGCGAAGCGAACCCCGGCGGCACGATGTCGGAGACCGGGGCGAGGTCGAGGTTCACGCCCGCCGCGTGCAGCTGCGCACCCCACCGCTCCGCCGCGACCAGCAGCTGCTGCGGACTCATGGCGCCCTGGTCGACGGCGGTCGGCATCCGGTCGAATCCGGGGCCCTGCAGCACCTGGACCTCCCCGCCCTCCTGGTCGGTGGAGACGATGAGCGGGATGCCGTCCCCGCTCGCCGCCTGCGCCGCCCGGCCGACGGCGGAGTTGGCCTGCACTCCCGCGAGGGAACGGCCACCGAGGAAGACGCCGCCGACGTGGCTGTCCCGGATCGCCGAGAGGGCGTCCGGGCCGAGCCCGGTCGTCGGGGTGCCGACCACGAACAGCTGGCCGACCTCCTGCTGCAGCGTGAGCCCGGCGAGCGGGTCGGGCGGCGGCGTCGGGGTGGCCGTGGGGGTCGGCGTGCGATGGCTCGGCGCGGGGTGCCCGGCGGCGCACCCGGCGAGCGCGACGACCGCGATCACGAGGATCACGACCATGCGCCGGCGCATGGTCCATGGTGGCGTAAAAAGCCGGCCGACGCGCCGTCAGACGAAGCGCGCCGCCGCCTGCACGCGCGTGCGCACCTCGAACAGGTCGGTGCCGCCGATGCCGACGCCCGGGATGCCGCGCCGCACGAGGTCGGCGAGCCGCGGCCGCTCGACGACCAGGGCCGGCATCCCCTTGACCGAGCCGAGCGACGTGACGCCCTCGCCGGTGCCGCCGTCGGGCACGACGATCACGAGCGAGGTGAAGCGCACCCGCGCCGCCCGGGCGAAGTGCCGCGCGCGCTGCGCGAGCTCGTGCACGGGACGCTCGTCCCGCGCGAGCGCCGGCCCGACGAGCTCGCCGCGACGCACCGAGACCGGCTCGCCCCAGTCCTCGCTCAGCATCGCCCACAGCCCGGTCGGCCCGAGCACGACGTGATCGATCTTGCCGCCCGCCCCCTGCGGCGAGGCGCGGAGGGCGCCCGCGGCATCCCCGTCGGTGCGCACGTCGTGCCACACCGTGAAGCCGATGCCGAGCGTCGCGAGCGCGCGCGCCGTGTCCTCCTCGGCCACCGCCTGGGCCAGCAGATGCCGCAGCTCGCGCGGCGCCCGGGCCAGCAGCCGCGGGTCGTACGGGTCGGGCACCTCGACCCCGCGCCCCACCCATTCGTGCAGCAGCACCAGGAACTGCTCGCGATACCAGCCGCCGGGGTGCCCGTGGCTGCGCGCCGCCGGACGGGTGCCCTCCCGGCGCGGTGCGGCCGGCGCCCAGGTGCGGTCCTCGGTGCTCGCAGGCCGCGCGCCGCGGTCGTAGGCGGCTCGCGCGTCGGCGGTGCCGATCAGCTCCCACGCGCGCTGCACGCGGTCGAACTCGAGGGCCGCTCCCCCGGTGTCCGGATGCGTCTGCCGCAGACGACGGCGGTACGCCCGGCGCAGCTCGTCGTCGGTCGCGGTCGCCGCGACGCCGAGCACCTCGTACGGGCTCGCGGCGAGCGGGCTGTCGGGCACCCGATCATTCTGCCGGGAACAAGGTGAGAGCGCGTCGAGGACGGCCGCGGGGCTACGAGTCGAGCTCCCTCAGCAGCTTCTTCGTGGCGTCCTCGATGTCGTCGTGGCCGTACTGGCCGGCGCGGCTCTCGAGCGAGATCACGGCGCAGCGGTGCAACCGCGAGTAGTCGCCGTACGGGAAGCTGTAGCGCTTCTTCGTCTCCTCCGGCTCCGAGCGGTCGATGCCGAGGTGCCAGAGGGCGAACTCGTCCCATCCGTGCTTCTCGAGCCACGCGTTCTCGTCGTCGGTCGACGGGGAGTGCTCGCTCCAGTCGTCGCGCTCGTCCTTGACCGTGCGGCCCTTCGCGATGAGGTCGCGGGCGTGTTGCAGAGCGTCCTTGTTCAACGTGATCGCCATGGCCCGACGGTAGACACGGCTCCGGATGCCCGGCCCGCTTACTCAGCGAACCTCCGGCGCGTGCCCGCGACCCGCGTCGGAGCGCGCGCGTAGGCTCGAATGCATGCGCACGCCACCGAGCCTGGAGGTCCTGCGTGCGGAGGCGCAGGACGAACTCGGCACGGTGATCGAGGAGCGCCTGCGCGGCGGCGAGGACCCGTGGGCGTTCATGCACGAGATGCCGACCGTCGACGAGATGGTGGTGCTGCTGCTGCACGCGGAGCTCGCCCCGGACGCGACGACCACCGACGCGGCGCTCGACCGGGTGGTGGGCGCGTACCCCGCGCTGCGACCGACGGTCGACGACCTGCGCGACCGGCTCGACGGCATCCGGTGGCCGGTGTGAGCGCCGCCCTCGCGGTGCTGTGGTTCTCGCCCGACGGCGAGCGCACCCTCGGCCACGAGCTCGTCGATCCCGCCGCGCCGCTGCTGAGCGCACTCGATCTGTCGGCGACGCGCGGCGACGGCATCTTCGAATCCATCAGCGTCGGCGACGGCCACCCGCAGGCGCTCGAGGCGCACCTCGCCCGGTTCGCGCGCTCGGCCGCCATGCTCGATCTGCCCGCACCGGATGCCGGCGCCTGGCGCGCCGCGATCGTCGCCGTGGCGGGCGCGATCGACCCGGTTCCCGAGTCGTTCGTCAAGATCGTGCTCACCCGCGGCATCGAGGGCGGCGGCGTGCCGAGCGGATGGGCGTACGCCACAGCGTCGCCCGACGCGAGCGCGGCGCGCACCCGCGGCATCCACGTCGTGATGCTCGACCGCGGGGTGCGGCACGACGTCGCGCAGACCTCGCCGTGGCTGCTGGCGGGCGCCAAGACGCTGAGCTACGCGGTGAACCGGGCCGCCGTGCGGGAGGCGGCGCGGCGCGGCGCCGACGACGTGGTGTTCGTCTCGAGCGACGGCTACCTGCTCGAGGGGCCGACCGCGAACGTGGTGCTGCTGCGCGACGGCCGGCTGCTGACGCCGCCGCTGGACGCCGGCATCCTGCCCGGCACGACGCAGGCCGATCTCTTCGACTGGGCGCCGACCCGACGGCTGGAGCCGGTGTACGAATTGCTGCGACCGCAGGACCTGCTCGATGCCGATGCCGCCTGGCTCGTCTCGAGCGTGCGCCACGCGGCGCCGATCCGGGCCGTCGACCACGCCGAGGTGCCCGTCGATCGGGAGCTCTCCGACGCGATGAACGCGTTCCTGCGCGGGCGCACGGGCTGACATACGAAGACCCCCGGGCCGAAACCCGGGGGCCTTCAGTAACGATCCGGCGGACCGGCCCAAGGGCCGAGCCACGCCCCGCGACGCCAGGCCGAGAGCCCTACGCCACGGTGCACCGCTCCCGTGCCCGATGGTTGCCCACCGGACCCGGATGCGGCCCCTGCCCCGCGGCTTGCGCCACCGGCTTCGGGGATCGCCGTTTCGGTTGCCCCAGCATGCTCCCGGCCCGGACCCCGCGCAAGACGTGAACTCTCGCTAGATGGTTGAGGGTTGTGAGCGCTTAAAGTACTGGCGGCGGCGCCTCGTCCGCGCGACCGGTTCTACCCCCGTATCGCGGTCCGCGTCATCGACGAGGCTGCCGCCGCCGCTAGTCCCCCGACTAGTGCGAGACCCAGATTACGCAGGAAGACGAGCCCAGCGCATGTCCCCAGAGGGGGTGTCCGCCGCGTGGGGGACAAATCGGGGTACAAGGCCGGCGCCTGCTTCCGTCTCCGTCTCGGACCGCGGGCAGACGAAAGGCCCCCGATCGCCGCGTTCCACTCGGCTTGCGCCGAACGGTTCGTCGAGCCCCGGGGGCCTTTCTGTTACTGCTCTTGATCAGCCCATCGGACTCATCTCCTTCAGTGGAGACGACGTTACTCGTCCCTGAACGGAGCGCAACGGGTCAACCCTCGCTAGATGGTTGAAGGTTGCTCGCTCCTACCGGATCGCGTCGCGCAGCAGGGCGACGAGCGCCTCCAGCTGCACCGAGCCCTCGGCCGAATCGTCGGCCGTCGCGCCGTCCAGAGCCCGCGCCGCGAGCCCCGCCTTGGCGTCGATCAGCTCCGAGATCCGGCCGTCGAGCGTGCCGGCGGCGATGATCCGCCAGGCCGTCACGGGCAGCTCCTGCCCGATCCGGTGCACGCGGTCGATCGCCTGCGTCTGCTCGGCGTTGGTCCACGACAGCTCGGCGAGCACGACGTTGGAGGCGACCTGCAGGTTGATGCCGACGCCGGCCGCGGTGAGCGAGCAGACGATGACCGAGACCTCGGGATCGTTGGTGAACGCGTCGAGCGCCGCGGTGCGGGCCTTGGGCGTCTGATCGCCGCGGATCGACACGGTCTTCAGGCCTGCGGCGCGGAAGTGCGCCTCCGCGGTGTCCATCACGTCGATGTGCTTGGCGAAGAACACGACCTTGCCGACGTTGCGCGCCAGGTTGACGGTGTAGTCCGCGGCCGGCGTGGCCTTGGCCTGACCAATGCGGCGCACCATCGTGAAGACGTTGTCGGCGCCCTTCGCCCCCGAGGTGCCGTCGCCCCCGGCCGACCTGGTCTCCTCCAGCTCCGCTGCGGCGACCAGCCGGATGGCGTCGTCGCGACCCAGCTCCGGACGCGCCGCGGTGAGACGACGGTAGCGCTCGACCAGGCGCGCGACGAGTGCGGCCTCGGCGGCGCGGATGGAGCGGCCGGCCTCGCCCTCGAGCTCGACCGGGATGTCGGCGATGCGCCGCGCCGGGATGTCGGCCGCGACGTCCTCCTTGCGGCGGCGCACGATGCCCATCTCGACGACGGCCTCGCGGGCGGCGCTGAAGAACCCGGGCTCGCCGGGATCGAGTTCGGTCTCCTCGAGCCGCTGCATGAGCTCGGGCAGCGGCTTCTTCTCGTCGATCCAGCCCAGATACTGCCAGATCATCCGGAAGTCCTCGATCTGGTTGATCAGCGGCGTGCCGGTCAGGGCGATGAACAACGCCTTCGGCGAGGTCGCCCGGATGCTGCGCGAGAGCGCCTGCACATTGCGCGAGCGCTGCGACTCCTTGTTCTTGATGAAGTGCGCCTCGTCGACGATCATGCCCTTGAACCCGCGGCGCGAGAGCCACGCGACGTGGCGGTCGAGCACCTCGTAGTTGACGATCACGATGTCGGCGAACGCGTCGATGTCGTCGCCGTCGCCGTTGACGATGGTGGCGCTGCGCTGCGGCACCCACTTCTCGACCTCGCGCGCCCAGTTGACCTTGACGACGTTCGGCACGACGACCAGCAGCGGGAACGCGTGCGCCACGTCGGCCGCGAGCAGCGCCTGTGCGGTCTTGCCGAGGCCCGGCTCGTCGGCGAGCAGGTAGGTGCGGTGGCCCTCGCGCGCACTCTCGACGAAGCGCGCCTGGTGGATCATCAGCTCCAGCCGTCCGGGCGTCTCGAGGGTGCGGGGCGCGGGCAGGCGCATGCTCGCCGCTCCCCCGCCGAGCTCGAACGAGCGGAACAGCGGGTCGATGAGCTCCCAGTTGGCCAGCCGGCCGCTGGTCGCCGGCTTCGGGGCCACGGCGCTGAAATCCGGCGCGAGGAACGGGTTGGCCATCTGATACTGCTTGACCGATTGCGGCACGACCTGGCGCTCGACGGCCTCGTCCTTGGCGGCCGGTTCGGTCACGACGATGAGGTCGTCGGGGCTCAGCTCGGTGCCCGCGTCGAGCAGCATCGCCCGGCGCAGCTCCTGCGCGGCCGTGGTGAGCGGGGCCGTGTCGGTGAGCAGCGGGATGAGGCTGGAGTCGCGGGCGACCGTCTTCGCCATGATCGTGGCGATGCCCTCGAGCCGGGTCACCTCCTTGGTGCGCTCGGCGTCGGTGAGTCCGGTGTCGGACTTGATGCGGGCGCGCTCCTCACGCACGAGCGCCGCGACCACGCGGAACCGGGTGCGCCCCGAGGGCCCGACCTTGCCGCGCTGCGCGGCGTTCTCGATCTCACGCACGGTGCGCGCGAGCACGGGGATGATGCCCGTCTCGTCCTGGTGGGCGCGGCGACGCGTCGCAGGACGGCGGGTCGCGTTCTTGCGCTGACCCGACTTCTGGCCGGATGAGGCCATTGCTCTCCTCGAGCGGATGCTGTGCGACGGCGAGCCGCCGCGGACTGTGGATGCGCGGCCCGTGTCTCTCGCGAGGCGGAGCCCCCAGACCCCGGCTTGGCCGGTAGGGGAATGCGCACGACTATTCTAGCGCACGGTCAGGCGCCGGGGTCCTCCGGCTGCAGACCCGTGGGGAACGGGTTGCGAGCGCCGACCTGCTCCAGCTGGTGCCAGTACGGGTAGATCGGCGTCACCGCGCTCGCGCGGTCGAGCCGGTGCAGCTGCTCGGGCGTCAGCGACCAGCCGATCGCGCCGAGGTTCTCGCGCAGCTGGCCCTCGGTGCGCGCGCCGAGGATCACGCTCGACACGGTCGGGCGCGAGAGCACCCAGTTGATCGCGATCTGCGGGATCGTGCGACCCGTCTCCTCGGCGAGCCCGTCGAGCACGTCGACGATCCGGAGCAGCTGCTCGTCGTCGGTCTTCTCGGTCTCGCCCCGCACCGCCAGCCGGCTGTCGGCCGGGCGCGGCGCCCCGCGACGGATCTTGCCGCTCAGCCGGCTCTGCGCCAACGGCGACCAGACCACCGTGCCGACGCCCTGATCGACGGCGAGCGGCATCAGCTCCCACTCGTACTCGCGTGCGGCGAGCGAGTAGAACGCCTGGTGCGCCACGTGCCGGGCCCAGCCGTGGCGATCCGATGCGGCCAGTGACTTCATGAGGTGCCAGCCCGAGAAGTTGGAGGCGCCGATATAGCGCACCTTGCCCGAGCGCACGAGCTCGTCGAGCGTCGACAGCACCTCGTCGACGGGGGTGATCGCGTCGAAGCCGTGCAGCCAGTAGACGTCGATCCAGTCCGTGTCCAGGCGCCGCAGGCTGGCCTCCACCGCGCGCAGGACGTGGAAGCGCGAGCTGCCGACATCGTTCGCGCCCCCGCCGGTGCGCCCGTTGAGCTTGGTGCCGATGAGCGCCCGGTCGCGACGAGACCCGAGCGCCGTGCCGAGCACCTCCTCGGAGCGGCCGTCGGCGTAGACGTCGGCGGTGTCGAAGAAGTTCAGGCCCGTGTCGAGCGCGATGTCGACCAGGCGCCGGGCCTCATCGACCTGCACGTCGCCCCAGGATCCCGCGCCCGATCCGTTCGCGAACGTCGCGGTGCCGAACGAGAGCGCCGGCACCATGAGCCCGGATGCCCCCAGCCGTCGGTACTCCATCTCGCCATCGCTCACGGCCGGGCATCCTCCCGCTTGGCGGGGACCCTGACGAGGATCGCGCACGCGATGAACACGATGACCGCACCGAACTGCCCCGCGACCCACCACTGCCCGTGGAAGTCGAACGGGAAGACCGGATTCCAGATGACGAGGACGGCCGCGAGCAGCGGCAGCGCCCACCACGTGCGGCCCTGGATGGCGAACCAGCCGACGATCGCGGCGAGGATCGCGGTCGCGTACTTGATCACGATGAACGTGTCGACGTCGAGCAGGGCGAGACCCGCCAGCACGACGATCGCGCCGAGCAGACCGGGCGCGAGGGCCATCCGGCGCGACGTCGGGCGACCGTAGCGGTCGTCCGGGCGCTTCGACCCGGGGCGGGACGGCGGCGTCCTGGCCGGCCGGTTGGCGGGTGACGACGCGCCCCGCCCCAGCGGCACGCCTCCGGCGGGGGGTCGACCCTTGCTCATCGGGATTCAGGATAGCCGCGGGGCGCTGAGCTCAGGCACGTCAGGCGGGGTGCCGCTCAACCACCGAGGTTCCGCATCGGGCGCCGCGCCGGCCCCTCCAGCACCGAGCCGTCGGGCGCGAAGCGGGAGCCGTGCGCGGGGCAGTCCCAGCTGAGCTCGAAGTCGTTCCAGGTGACGATGGCGCCGAGATGCGGGCAGATCGCGCACAGTTCGCGGGTGGTGCCGTCGACCGTGGAGACCGCCGCGGGCCGGAACCCGTCGCGGCCGACCTCGCCCATCCCCTCGAGCGGCGACCCGCCCACCGGCCGGGCGAGCGCCCCGAGCCAGCCCTTCGCGTACCAGAGCGCGACTGCCGCGTTCTGACCGACGCCGTCGGCGACGGTCTGCGGCAGGGTCGGTCGGCGATGCAGCACGCGCTGCCACGGGGTGGGCTCCCAGCCCCCGTCCGCGCCCAGGATGTCGCTCACCAGGGTGAGCGCGGTGGCGACACCGTTGGTCATGCCCCACTTCGAGAATCCGGTCGCGAGGTAGATGCGCCCGCGACCGCGCGGCAGCCAGCCGACGTAGGGCACGCCGTGCGGCGCCACATGATCCTGCGCGCTCCATTCGGCGACCGGCTCCGCGCCCGGCCAGTGCACCGCGGTCCAGGCGGCGAGCTCGTCGGCGGCGGCGCGCGGGCTCGAGCGGCGTCCGACCGGGTGCCCGAACCCGCCGGTGAGCAGCAGCGGTCCCGAGGTGCGCACGCTCCGCGTGGGCTGCTCCACGTCGAGGAACATGCCGTGGGGCCGCTGGTCCTCGGCCACGCGCCAGGCCGCCGCGTAGCTGCGCTGCGCCGTCACCTTCGCGAAGTACAGGCCGCGGTCGAGGATCGGCGCGCCGGTCGCCAGCACGACGCGGTCGGCATCCATCGGCCCGGAGCTCGTCAGCAGCTCGGCCGGCGAGCTCGCGTGCACGGCCCGCACCCGCACGCCGTCGACGACGAGGCCGCCCGCGGCGCGGATCGCCTCGACCAGGGCGGCGACCAGTGCCATGGGGTCCAGCTGCGCCTGATCGGCGAGCCGCACGGCGCCGGTGGTGGCGAAGGGCAGGTCGACGCGCGCGACGAGCTCGACCGGGATCCCCACGGCGCGGGCCGCGCGGTACTCGGCCTCGACCCGTGCACGACCGTCGCGCGTCGTCGCGTAGCTGAAGGCGTCGCGACGTTCGACCGGGATGCCGGCCTCGTCGCAGAATCCGAGCAACCAGTCGAACGCGGCGGCCTGGCTCTCGGCGTAGGCGCGGGCGACCGCGGCGATGTTGCGGCTGCGCACGTGGTCCGACTGCGTGCCCTGCAGGCGCGACACCTTCGCCGTGGTGCGGCCGGTGGTGCCGTCGCCCAGTCGGCGCGCCTCGAGCACGGCGACGCGCTTGCCGGAGCGGGCGAACAGCAGCGCGGTCACGAGGCCGGTGATCCCGCCGCCGATGATGGCGACGTCGACGCGTTCCGCGTCCGGGAATCGATCGGTGGGGATGTCGGGGGCGGACTGCTGCCAGAGCGAGGGATGCGCGTCGGTCTCCATGTCAGCACGCTAGGGGCGTTGGGCTATCTCCCCGCGGACTCCCGGCGACCTACCATCGAGGCATGAGCGACGCCGCCGCCGACGATCCCGCCGTCGGCCGGCTGCGCGCGCTGCTGCGCATCCCGACCGTGTCGCGCATCGACGGCTCCGAGGATCGCGCGGCGTTCGCACGATTCCGGTCGACGCTGCGCGAGCTGTTCCCGCGCGTCTTCTCGGGGCTGGAGGTCGAGACGGTCGCCGACGACCTCGGCGTCCTGCTGCGCTGGCCCGGCCGCTCCCCGGGCGACGCCGCCGTGCTCATGGCGCACTACGACGTCGTGCCGGCCGACGAACCCGGATGGTCGCACCCGCCCTTCGCCGCCGAGCTCACCCCCGACGGCGACGACCTCCGGCTCTGGGGCCGCGGCGCGATCGACGACAAGAACGCGGTCGCGGGGGTGCTCGAGGCGGTCGACGCGCTGCTCGGGGAGGGGTTCGTACCCGAGCACGACGTGTGGCTGACCTTCGGGGGCGACGAGGAGGTCATGGGCCACGCGGCCGCCGCCGCTGCCGCCGCGCTACGCGAGCGCGGGGTGCGCGCGCGGCTCGTGCTCGACGAGGGCGGCGCGATCGTGCAGGGGCAGTTCCCCGGGATCACCGAGCCGACCGCCGCGATCGGGCTCAGCGAGAAGGGCGTCGCCGCGGTGCGCCTGAGCGTGCACCAGGCGGGGGGCCACAGCGCGCACCCGCCGAGCGACGGACGCACCGCCGTGACCCGGCTCGCCGCCGCCGTCACGGCGCTCACGCGACCATCGCGCACGGTGCTCCCACCCGTGCTGCCGGCGATGTTCGCGGCCCTGGCGCCGCACGCGCGCGGGATCGTCGGGTTCGCGTACCGGCATCCGCGGCTCATGCGACCGCTGCTGCTGCGCGCGATGCGCACGGGCAGCGACGAGACGGCCGCGATGATCCGCACCACGCGCACGGTGACGCAGCTGCGGGGGGCCGCCGCGGCGAACGTGCTGCCGGAGTCGGCGTCGGCCATCGTGAACCTGCGCGTCGCGATCGGCGAGCGGCTCGACGACGCGGTCGACGACATCCGGCGGCTCGTCGGGCCGGATGTGGAGGTCGAGGTGCTGACCGGCGGCGATCCGGCGCCGATCTCGCCCGCCTCGGGACCGGGCTGGGAGGCGCTCGTCGCGGCGCTCGCGTCGTCGCATCCCGGGGTGCTGCCGGCGCCGTACGGGATGCTCGGGGCGACCGACGGGCGGCACTTCACGGGCATCGGGCCGGTGTACCGGTTCTTCCCGTTCGAGCTCAGCAACGCCGAGCTCGGCGGCCTGCACGCGATCGACGAGTCGATCCGCGTGTCCTCCTACCTCCGCGGCCTCCGCTTCTACGAGGAGCTCCTCCGCCGCCTCTGAGCGCGAGTGCCCAAAAATGACCAGTCGCCAGGTCGGCGACTGGTCATTTTTGGTCACTCGGCGGTCCTAGAGGAGGGACTTCGTGTGCCAGACCGTCTTCGTCTCGGTGAAGGCCAGGATCCGCTGCAGGGATCGGGATGGCACACCCGGCTCCGGCGACACGATCCGCTTGAGCGTGTCCGCCGCCGCGATCTCGAGGTCGACCCAGTCGAGCGCGCCGGCGCCGCTGAGGTCGAGCGCGTTGACGTCGGCATGCGCCGCGAGCCAGGGAGCGATCTCGGCCGGCGATCCGGTCAGCACGTTGACGACACCGCCCGGCACATCGCTCGTCGCCAGCACCTCGGCGAGGCTGATCGCGCTGAGCGGATGCGCTCGGTCGGCGACCACCACGACGGTGTTGCCGGCGACGAGCGCGGGGGCGACGGTCGCGACGAGGCCGAGCAGGCTCGCGCCCTTCGGCTCCTGGGGCGCGACGATCGCGACGACGCCCGTCGGCTCCGGCACCGAGAGGTTGAAGTACGGCCCGGCAACCGGGTTGCCGGAGCCGGCCACCTGCGTGAACTTGTCGGTCCAGCCCGCGTACCAGACCCAGAGGTCGATCGCAGCATCCACCTGGGCGGCGGCCTGCAGGGCGGTCGCACCCTCCGACGCGCGGATCTCGTCGGCGAACTGCGCCCGCCGGCCCTCGAGCACCTCCGCGATCCGGTAGAGCACCTGGCCGCGGTTGTAGGCGGTGGCGCCCGCCCAACCGCTGAACGCGGCGCGCGCGGCGACCACGGCATCCCGCGCGTCCTTGCGGGAGGCGAGCGCCGCGTTGGCGAGGAACGCGCCCTTCGGGGTCACGACCTCGTAGGTGCGCCCCGACTCGCTGCGCGGGAACGCGCCGCCGATCGCGAGCTTGTAGGTCTTGGGGATGCTCAGCCGATCCGCCATGGTCAGTTCCCTGCCTTCAGGTAGCCCGCGAGGCCGTGCCGGCCGCCCTCGCGGCCGTAGCCGGACTCCTTGTAGCCGCCGAACGGCGAGGACGGATCGAATCGGTTGAACGTGTTGGCCCAGATCACGCCCGCGCGCAGCTTGTCGGCGACGGCGAGGATCTTGGAGCCCTTGTCGGTCCAGATGCCCGCCGAGAGACCGTAGGGCGTGTTGTTGGCCTTCGCGATCGCCTCCGCCGGCGTGCGGAACGTCAGCACCGAGAGCACCGGCCCGAAGACCTCCTCGCGGGCGATCGTCGACGACGTGGAGACGTTGTCGAAGATCGTCGGCGCGAACCAGAACCCGTTCTCGGGGATCTCGCACGGCGCGCTCCAGCGCTCGGCGCCCTCCTGCTCGCCGATGTCGCTGAGGCTCCGGATGCGGTCCAGCTGCTCGCGGGAGTTGATCGCCCCGATGTCGGTGTTCTTGTCGAGCGGGTCGCCCATCCGCAGCGTCGTGAGGCGCTGCTTGAGCCGGTCGACGACCTCCGCGTGCACGTTCTCCTGCACGAGCAGCCGCGAACCGGCGCAGCAGACGTGACCCTGGTTGAAGAAGATGCCGTTCACGATCCCCTCGATCGCCTGATCGATCGGGGCGTCGTCGAACACGATGTTGGCGGCCTTGCCGCCGAGCTCGAGCGTGACCTTCTTGTGGGTGCCCGCGACCGTCTTCGCGATCTCCCGCCCGACCGCCGTCGAACCGGTGAAGGCGACCTTGTCGACGCCCGGATGCCGCACCAGCGCCTGTCCCGTGCCTCCCGCGCCCGTCACGATGTTCACGACCCCGGCCGGCAGGTCGGCCTGCTGCACGATCTCGGCGAACAGCAGCGCCGTGAGCGGCGTCGTCTCCGCCGGCTTCAGCACGACGGTGTTGCCGGCGGCGAGCGCCGGCGCGATCTTCCACGCGAGCATCATGAGCGGGAAGTTCCACGGGATGACCTGCGCCGCGACCCCGAGCGCGCGCGGGTTCGCGCCGAGCCCCGCGTAGTCGAGCTTGTCGGCCCAGCCGGCGTAATAGAAGAACCACGCGGCCACGAGCGGCACGTCGACGTCGCGGCTCTCCTTGATCGGCTTGCCGTTGTCGAGCGACTCGGCCACGGCGAGCTCGCGGGCGCGCTCCTGCACGAGCCGCGCGATGCGGAACAGGTACTTGCCGCGATCCGCGCCCGACAGGCGCGACCAGGTGCGGTCGTACGCGCGGCGGGCGGCGGCGACCGCGAGGTCGACGTCGTGCTCGTCGGCGGTCGCGATCTCGGCGAGCCTCTCCTCGGAGGCCGGCGAGATCGTCGAGAACGGCTCGCCGTGGCCGTCGACCCAGCTGCCGTCGATGAACAGCCCGTAGCTCGGACGCAGTTTCACGATCGCGCGCGACTCGGGCGCGGGTGCGTATTCCAGGAACGACATATTCGGTCCCCTGCTCTCAGTCGATGGTGACGTAGTCGGGGCCGCTGTAGTGGCCGGTCGAGATCTTCTGGCGCTGCAGAAGCACGTCGTTGAGCAGGCTCGAGGCGCCGAACCGGAACAGGTGCGGCTGCAGCCACTGCTCCCCCGCGGTCTCCGCGACGGTCACGACGTACTTGATCGCGTCCTTCGACGACCGGATGCCGCCGGCCGGCTTCACGCCGATCCGCTCGCCGGTGAGCCGGTACCAGTCGCGCACCACCTCGAGCATGAGCAGCGTGACGGGCAGCGTGGCGGCGGGCGTGACCTTCCCGGTGGAGGTCTTGATGAAGTCCGCACCGGCGAGGATCGCGAGCCAGCTCGCGCGGCGCACGTTGTCGTAGGTGGTCAGCTCGCCGGTCTCGAGGATCACCTTGAGGTGGGCGAAGCCGCCGTCGTCGCGGCGGCACGCCTCCTTGACCGCCACGATCTGCTCGAACACCGTGCCGTAGTCGCCCGCGAGGAACGCGCCGCGGTCGATGACCATGTCGATGTCGTCCGCGCCGTTCGCGACCGCGTCGCGCGTGTCGGCGAGCTTGACCGGCAGCGAGGCCCGGCCGCTCGGGAAGGCGGTCGCGACGGCCGCGACCGAGACGAGGCCGGCATCCGGATCCCCGTGGGCCGCCCCGAGCGCGTCGATCGCCGCCGGCACCATGTCGCCGTACACGCAGACCGCGGCCACCCGCGGCGTGCTCGGGTCGGACGGGTCGGGGTTCAGACCCTTCGCGACGAGGGAGCGCACCTTGCCGGGGGTGTCGGCGCCCTCGAGGGTCGTGAGGTCGGTGAGCTTGATGATCGTGTCGAGGGCCCAGGCCTTCGAGCTGGTCTTGATCGAGCGGGTGCCGAGGCCGGCCGCGCGCTGCTCCAGGCCGACGGCGTCCACGCCGCTCAGCCCCTCCAGGTGCAGCCGCAGGCTGCGCTCGGTCAGATCGCCGCCCAGCACGCGCACCGCGCGCTCCGCCGGGGCCAGCGCCGTGTGTTGCATCGTCATGAGTCCTCCAGGAGCGCTCGTGCGGTCGTGTCGTCGGTGATGAGGACGGTGCACAGCCCGCTCGCCACCGCGGTCCGTGCGATGTCGTGCTTCGCGCGCCCGGCCACCACGAGGATCGCCGTGTCGGCCGCGCGCAGTCCGTCGAGGCCCAGTCCCACGGTACGCGCGTCGAGCGCGGGATCGACGATGTTGCCGTCCGCATCGACGAAGCGGCCGAGCACGTCGCCGACGGCGCCCTTGCGCACGAGCTCGGCGACGTCGTCGGTGCTCACGTACCCGCTCTCGACCAGCACGGAGCGATCGTCGGCGGCACCGGCCGTGAAGAGGTACGCGGATGCCGACCGGGCCCGCGCGAGCGCGTCGGCGACCACGCGATCCGCCTCGATCGCACGCTTGGTCTGGATGCGCTCGAGGATCGCGGGGCTCGGCAGCAGCACGACCTGCCCGTCGGCGCGCTGCGCGATCGTCGCCGCCGTGGAGGCGGCGGTGCCCGGTCGGCGGTTGAGCGTCACGCCACCGTTGATCTGCACCACCGTCACGCCGTGCGCCCAGCCGGGCTGCAGCCGGTCGGCCACCTCGGCGAGGGTCCGGCCCCAGCTGACGCCGAGCGTGCGCGGCACCGGCCGCATGGCCGCCAGGTGGTCGGCCGCCGCCTGCGCGACCCGTGCCAGGGTCTCGGCGTCGTCGCTGTCGGTGGGGTCGTCCGGTGCCGGCACGACGACGGCGTCGGCCAGGCCGAAGCGCTCCCGCAGCGCGCGCTCGACGCCGAGTCGCCGGGCACGCGGGTGCACGATCTCGATCCGCACGATGCCCTGCTCGCGCGCCTGGGCGAGCAGCCGCCCGACCTTCCAGCGGGACAGCTCGAGGAGGGCTCCGACCTCGTCCTGGGTCCTGCCCTCGTCGTAGTAGAGCTCGGCGACCCGCACGGCCGTCAGCTCCTCGTCCTCGTCCAGCACCGGCATCTCGCGTCCAGCGTACGACGCGTTCTACACATGTGGGTGGCCGTGCTCAGATGAGCAGGCGCCATCCGTCGCGGGCAGCGGATGCGGGCGTCACCCCGCCGACCGGATCGCGGGCGCCTCCGCCCGCCAATCGACCGGGTGCCCGCGCAGCAGATCCTCGAGACGGTCCAGCAGTTCGTCGGGGTCGCCCACCGGCCCCGTGAACCGCAGGAGCGTCGAGGTGCCCCGCGTCCCGCCCGCCACCTCGTCGGACGAGAAGGTCAGCTCGCCGAGCCCGGCGATCCGCACCCGCAGCAGCTCCGGATCGCGCCGCTCGAGCACCTCGACCCGGGGCTCGCCGCCCACGAGCCGCAGCTCGGGGTCGAACCAGCCCTCGACGAGCACGGGGTCGACGAGCCCGTCCCAGACGATCGCGCGCGGGAGATCGACGACGCGTTCGACGGTCCGGATGCTCACGCCAGCGACACTACGCTGAGCCCGTGACGACGGCCCTCGCGATCGATCTCGGCGGTACCAAGGTGGATGCGGCGCTCGTCGCCGACGACGGCACGATCGACGAGGCCTCCCGCACCCGCCGCCCGACGGGCCGCGATCGCTCGGCCGAGGAGCTCGCGGATGCCGTGCGCGAGGCCGTGCGCGGCGCCCTCGCGCAGCTGCCCGCCGGAGCCGAGCTCGCGGGGGCCGGGATCGGCTCCGCCGGCCCCATCGACATCCCGCGCGGCGCCGTCATGCCCTACAACCTCACGCCGTGGCACGGCGGGTACCCCCTGCGCGACCTCGTGCAGGAGCTCGTGCCGGACGTGCCCGTCACCCTCCGCATCGACGGGCTCTGCATCACGCTCGCCGAGCACTGGGTCGGCGCCGCGCGCGGCGCGGACGACGTCCTCGGGATGATCGTCTCGACCGGTGTCGGCGGCGGCCTCATCCTCGGCGGGCACACCATCCCGGGCCCGACCGGGAACGCCGGCCATATCGGCCACATCGAGGTCGCGGGCTTCGACGATCCGTGCACGTGCGGCGGCAGCGGCTGCCTCGAGGCCGTCGCCTCGGGGCCCAACACGGTGCGCTGGGCGCGGGAGCGGGGATTCGAGGGCGCGACCGGGGAGGACCTCGGCCGCGCCTACGCCGCCGGTGACGGGATCGCGGTGGCCGCCGTGCGCCGCGCCGGCACGGCGATCGGGCGCGCGATCGCATCGGCGTCCGCGCTCCTCGACCTCGAGATCGTGGCGATCGGCGGCGGCTTCGCGAACGTCACGCCGGACCTGTTCGAGTTCATCCGGGAGCCGATCGCCCAGCGCGTCAACTCCGCCTACGTGCGGCGGGTGCGCGTCGTGCCGTCGATGCTCTCCGGCGACGGACCCCTCATCGGAGCGGCCGCCCTCGTGCACCGCTCCGAGCTCGTCGGTTAGGCCCCGGCCCCGCGGCCAGGCCTACGCGACGGGCGCGCCGGTGCGCTCGGCCAGCTCGTCCTCCACGGTCCGCCGCCGGGCGAGCACGAAGATCGCCGGCACCGCGAGCAGCAGCGAGAGCAGCGCGAAGACGAGCGGGGCCGTCCAGCCGCCCGTGGCCGAGCGCAGGATGCCGACCACGAGCGGTCCGGCCGCTCCGGCCAGGTAGCCGATCCCCTGCACGAATCCGCTGAGCGCGACGGCGCCCGACTGGGTGCGGGTGCGGTCGCCGATGAGGAACAGGCACAGCGGGAACCACAGCGCCCCGAGCCCGCCGATCACGACCCACAGCACGGGGATGCCGGGCGCCACGAGCAGGCCGCCGAATCCGACGATCGACAGCGCGAACGCGAGCACGATGAGCGGGCGCACCGACCGCAGGCGCGACGCGAGCACCGGCGTCACGATCGAGACCGGGAAGCCCATGATCGCGAACAGGGCCAGCAGTGCGCCGCCGGTGCCGGCATCCACCCCCGAGACGCCCTGCAGGATCTCGGGCAGCCAGCCGAAGACGATGTAGGCCGTGATCCCCGACGCCGCGAACATGCCGGTGAGCGCCCATGCGATCCGGGACCGGACGAGACGCGCCTCCAGCGCCGGCTCCGGACGCTCGGCGCCCGGGTCCTCGGGGTCGACGAGCGGACGCCGTCGCAGCACGACCAGCTGCGCGATCCACGGCACGGCGGCGACGACCGCGCCCGCGGCCCAGACGCCGAGCGAGACACGCCAGTTCGACGCCGCGGCGATCGGGATGCCGAGCAGCGCCGGCGTGGTCGTGCCGATCGCGAGCATGGTCGCGTACACCGCGGTGATCGCCCCCACCCGGGCCGGGAAGTAGCGCTTGACGACGGGCGGCAGCAGTACGTTGCCGATGCCGACGCCCAGCAGCGCAAGCCCGCTGCCGACGACCAGTACGGAGGCGTCGGAGGCCAGCGCCCGCGTCAGGTGCCCGGCGACCATGAGCACCAGGGCCGCGACGAGCGCCCCCTCGAGCCCGAGCAGCCGGGCCACGAGCGGACCGAGGATGCCGCAGATCGCGAACGCGACGGGCGCGAGCGAGCCGATCACGCCGACGAGCACCGGCCCGAGGGCGATGTCGTGCTGGATCAGGTCGATCAGCGGCGAGACGGCCGACACGGCGCTGCGCAGGTCGAAGGCCACGAGGACGATCCCGACCAGGGCGAGGATGCGGCCCCGCCACGGAGCCTCGAGAGCGCCGCTCACCGCAGGATGCCGCGGATCGTCGCGTCGTCCTGGCGCAGCGCCGCCATGAGCTGCTCGACCCCGTCGAACTTGACCATCGGACGCACGTGCTCGACGAACCGCAGCTCGATCGTGCGACCGTAGAGGTCCTGGTCGGTGTCGAACAGGTGCGCCTCGGCCTGGTGCTCCGGCACGCCGTCGAACGTCGGGTTGTTGCCGATCGAGACCGCCGCTCCGTACCCGACGCCGTCGACGATCGCCCAGCAGGCGTACACGCCGTCGGCGGGCAGCAGTCCCTCGAGCCGCGCGGGGTCGAGGTTCGCCGTCGGATAGCCGAGCTCGCGGCCGACCCGGTCGCCGCTCACGACCACGGAGCGCACGGCGGGCGGGCGGCCGAGGAGCCGACCCGCCTCGCGCACGCGCCCCGCGGCGATGAGCTCCCGGATGCGCGTGGACGAGACGCGGCCGGCTTCCCCGTCGGCGCGCACGTCGTCGATGAGCACCACCGCGAAGCCGAGCTCCGCGCCGAGGGTGCGCAGCAGCTCCACGTCCCCCGAGCCGCCGACCCCGAACCGGAAGTCGGCGCCGCACAGCACCGCCTGCGCGTGCAGCGCGTCGACGAGCACGTCGCGCACGAAGTCCGAGGCGGTCTGGCGGCTGCGGGCCAGGTCGAAGCGCAGCACGAGCGTGGCATCGACGCCGGCATCGGCCAGGAGCTCGACCTTCTGCGCCGGGCTGACGACGTCGGGCGGGCACGCCTCGGGGCGCAGCAGGCTGACCGGATTGCGGTCGAACGTCACCACGCTCGCCGTGAGCCCCCGCTCGTCGGCGAGCTCGCGCAGTTGCGCGATCACGGCGCGATGGCCGAGGTGCACACCGTCGAACTTGCCGATCGTGACCGCGGACGGGCCGAAGCCGGCCGGCACCTCCGCGGGAGAGCCGAAGACGTGCACGTCAGCCCTTCGCGACCCGGCTGCGCGCCAGCCACAGCAGGCCGAGGATCGGCAGCACGAGCGGGATGCCGAGGTACCCGGCCCCGTAGGTGCTCCATACCGTCGCGGTGCGCCCGAACGGGTCGTTCGCGTGCAGCCCGAGCAGGTGCGGGGCGAGCACGGTGATCGTGCCGACCACGAGCACCCCGAGCAGCTCCGCCGAGATCGTCACCCAGGCCAGCCGTCGCCAGCGGGCCGCGATCGCGACGGTGGCGACGACGTAGACCACGCCCGCCAGGAGCGAGAGCAGGAAGGCGACGGGCGCCTCGTCGAATCGGTCGATGATCTGGAAGATCGAGCGCCCCAACGCGGCGAGAGCGAGGATCGCGTACACCGCCACCAGCACCCGGCCGACGCCGGTGCCCCGACGGCGTGCCGACTGCGTCGAGGCATGCGGCTGCTCGGTCACGGGCATGGTGTCCAGGCTATGCGACGAGGCATCCGGCCGCCTGCTCAGGCGACCTGGAGCGCCCAGATCTGGTACATCCGCACGACCATGACCCCGACCGCGAAGCCGGCGATGCCGAGCACGACGTTGCTCCACCGGGTGCGCTCGATGAGCGCCCAGACGACGCCGAGCGGCGGGATCACGAGCGCGGTGATCAGGTAGACGTAGAACTCGACGACGCTGCCCCGCGACGGGTTGCCCACGGCGGGCGCCACGAGGGCGATCACGAGCTGCGCGAGGAGCAGCAGCTCGACGAGCACGAGCGCCCCGAGCGTCAGGTCCGAGGGCTTGCGGTTCGCGAGGCCGAGCACGACGCACACGACCGCAGCGGCCGCCGCGACGGCGGCCTGCACGATCGTGAAGACGAGGATCACGGTCCGACGCTACCGGCCGGGGCGGGCGGGAAGTTCACCACCACCCGCGCGACGCCGTCCGCGACCGCGACGAGCCCGGTCAGGCGGCCGCGGTGCAGCGCGGCGACCACCGGCGCGTCCGGGGCGGTGGCCGGGATGCGCTTGCCGTCGGCGAGGGCGGCCGCCTGCTCGTCGTCGAGCTCGAGGGCGGGGTACAGCGCGGTCGCGATCGAGGCGGGGGTGCGCAGGGCGGAGGGGCCGATCGCGTCGACGGGGACGGCATCCGGGATCGGGAAGGGGCCGATCGCCGTGCGCCGCAGGGCCGTGAGGTGCCCGCCCACCCCGAGCCCGGCGCCCAGGTCGCGGGCGAGCGCCCGGATGTAGGTGCCCGAGCTGCAGTCGACGATGACGTCGAGATCGACCACGCCGTCGCCGCGACGCTCGGCGAGCACGTCGAACCGCGAGACGGTGACGCGGCGGGGTGCGAGCTGCACGTCCTCGCCGTCGCGCACCCGCGCGTACGCGCGCCGGCCGTCGACCTTGATCGCGCTGACCGTCGACGGCACCTGGTCGAGCTCGCCGGTCAGGGCGGAGATGCCGGCGTCGATCGCGGCGCGGTCCAGCCCGGACGCGTCGGAGCGCGTGACGGTCTCGCCCTCGGCGTCGTCGGTGGTCGTCGACTCGCCGAGCCGGATCGTCGCCGCGTAGGTCTTGTCGAGGCCGACGAGGTAGGTGAGCAGCCGGGTCGCCGTGCCCACCCCGAGGATGAGCAGGCCCGTCGCCATCGGATCGAGCGTGCCCGCGTGCCCCACCTTGCGGGTGCCGAGCGCGCGCCGCGCCGCGCCGACGACGTCGTGGCTCGTGACGCCACCGGGCTTGTCGACGAGCAGGATGCCGGTGGGCGCGGCATCCGTCACGCGAGCTGCTTCTTCGAGAGCTTCGCGATCATGGCCGCCTTGTTCGGCGCGCACTGGTCGAGAAGCTCGTGCGCGACGGGGTCGGTGTCGTACTCGGCGGGCAGCCCGATCGCCACGAGGGTGTTGAGCATCATGCCGCCGGAGAGGAACTCCCCCGCCATCTCCGGCGAGAAGCCGGCCTCGTCGCGCACCAGTCGGTACACCTGCAGGAAGCCGGCGCGCGCCGCCGGCCCGATCGCGGGATCCGCGCCCAGCATGAAGCCCTGCATGAGGCTCAGCAGCAGGCCGCGGTCCTGCAGGAGGTCGGCGTAGGCGAGGGCGATGAGACCCTTGAGCTCCACGGCGTCGGTGCCTGCGGGCGCCTCGGCGATCACCCGGCGGAAGGTCGTCAGCAGTCGCTCGAGCGAGCGCCCCAGCACCTCGAGGAAGAGGTTCTCCTTGGTGCCGAACATCCGCACGACGTAGGGCTGGCTCACGCCCGCGGCCTTGGCGACGGCGTCGGTCGTCGCCCCGACGTACCCGCGCTCGCCGAACACGGCGGCGGCGGCCTCGAGGATCGAGCCGCGGCGCGCCTCGGAGCTCATCCGGGTCGCCGGTTCGGGGGCGGTCGTGGTCACGCTTGACATGTTATCAGTCGATTACTACAGTCGCGGGTAATCATTCGATTACAACATTTTTGGAGACCGGATGTCCGCTTCCTCGCCCCTCCCGGGTCGCCGGGTGCCCTTCGCCCTCGCCCTGCTCGCCACCGGCATCCCGATGTTCATGGCCACCCTCGACAACCTCGTGATGACCAACGCGCTCCCGGTGCTGCGCACCGACCTCGGCGCGGGCATCGAGGAGCTGCAGTGGTTCGTCAACGCGTACACGCTCGTGTTCGCGAGCCTCATCCTCATGGCCGTCGCGCTCGGCGACCGGCTCGGGCGGCGCACCGTCTTCGTCGCCGGGATCGCGATCTTCACCGCCGCCTCGATCTTCTCGGCCCTCTCGACCGACCCGGTGCAGCTCATCATCGCCCGCGCGATCCAGGGCCTCGGCGGCGCCGGCATCATGCCGCTGTCGCTCTCGCTTCTGACCGGCGCCGTCGAGCCGCGGCGCCGCCCGCTCGCGATCGGCATCTGGGGCGGCATCGCCGGCCTCGGGGTCGCGGTCGGACCGCTCGTCGGCGGCGCGATCGTCGGCGGGTGGAACTGGCAGGGCATCTTCTGGATCAACGTGCCGGTCGGGCTCATCGCCATCCCGCTGATCCTCCTCGTGCTGCCGAACGCGTTCGGCCAGCGGATGCGGCTGGACGTGCCGGGCGTGCTGCTCGCCGGCCTCGGCGTGCTCGGCGTGGTCTTCGGCATCGTGCGCGGCAACGACGCGGGCTGGGACAGCTTCCCGGTGCTCGCGGCGCTCGTCGCGGGCGGCGCGCTGCTGGTCGGCTTCGTGCTGTGGGAGCTGCGCACCCCGACCCCGCTGCTGCCGCTGCGCCTGTTCCGCGACCGGAGCTTCACGATCGCCAACGTGGTCGGGTTCGGGTTCAGCTTCGGCATGTTCGGTGCGGTGTTCATCCTGATCCAGTACCTGCAGATCGTGCAGGGGCACACCCCGCTCGAGGCCGCCGTCATGACGACCCCGTGGACGATGGCGCCCATGATCGTGGCGCCGCTCGCGGGCCTGATCGCGCCGCGGGTCGGTACCCGGGCGCTCATCGTCGTGGGACTGCTGCTGCAGGCCGCCGGCCTCGGCTGGCTCGGGCTCACCATGGCCGCCGACACGGGCTACGGGATGATGCTGCCCGCGTTCATCCTCGCGGGCGTCGGCATGGGCATGGTGTTCGCTCCCTCCTCGACCGCGGTGCTCGCGAACATCGCCCCCGAGGACACCGCGAAGGCGAGCGGCACCAACTCGACCGTGCGCGAGATCGGCGTCGCGCTCGGCACCGCGGTGCTCACGGCGGTGTTCACCGGTGCCGGCGGCCAGCTGACGCCGACCGGCTACGTGGATGCCGCCCACCCCGCGGTGCTCGTCGGCGCGGCCGTGGTGCTGGCCACCGCACTCCTCGCGATCCTGCTGCCCGCCGGACGCCTCGCCCGCCACCCGCGCGAGGTCACCCTCGAGGACGAGCTCGCCGCCGAGCGCCAGCTCACGCCGGTCCCGTAACCCCGCACCACCCCCTCGATTCGTGCGTTCTGGTCGCGCCTGCTCTCGCAGGCGACCTGAACGCACGAATCGCGGCATCTAGGCTCGGCGCGTGCGCATCGCGATCATCGGGGCGGGCGCGGTCGGCGGCACGCTGGCCGCGCTCCTCGCCCGCGCCGGCAACGACGTGACCGTGGTCGCCCGGGGCGAGAACCTGCGGGCGATCCGCCAGGAGGGCCTCCGGCTCGACGGCGGATTCGGCAAGGTGAACGCGCCGCTCACCTCCACCGGCCGCCTGACCGAGGCGCCCGAGCTCGCCGTGCTCGCCACCAAGGCCCAGGATGCGGAGGCCGCGCTCCTCGCGGCACGCGATCACCTCGACGGTGTTCCGCTGCTCGTGGTGCAGAACGGGCTCGGCGGGCTCGACGTGGCGCGGCGGGTGGCGCCGGCATCCCCGCTGCTGGGCGGTCTCGCGCTCTTCGCCGCGAGCTTCCTCGAGGCCGGCCACGTCACCGTCACGGGGCCGAACCCGATGATCGTCGGCGCCGGGCCCGATGCCGACCGGGCACTGCTCGACCGGGTCGTCGCCGTGCTGCGCGACGCGCTGCCGATCGAGGTGACCGACGACATCGAGGGCGCGCAGTGGACGAAGCTGCTCATCAACCACGTCAACGCGCTGCCCGCGATCACGGGGCTGAGCGTGCAGGAGGTGGTGGCCGACCCGGCGCTGCGCCGCATCATGACGGCGAGCATGCGCGAGACGGTGCGGATCGCCCGGCGGGCCGGTGCGCGGTTCGCGCGGGTGCAGGGCGTCTCGGGTCGCGTGCTCCAGATGGTCGGGGTGCTGCCGCTGACGCTCGGCGCGTTCTTCCCGCGCCTGCTCGCGCGGCGCATGGGGTCGGTGCCGAATCCCGGCTCGACGCTGCAGAGCATCCGGCGCGGGCAGCTCACCGAGATCGACTACCTGAACGGTGCGGCCGTCGAGGTGGCGACGCGCATCGGGATGCCGTCCCCGGTCAACTCCGCGATCGTCGCCCTCGTGCACGAGGTCGAACGCACGACGGTGTTCGTGCCGCCCGCCGATGTGGCCCGCCGCATCCCCCTGAGCCCGGTCTCCATCTGACGCGAATGCCGGGTCCGTGGGCCCGCCACTGGACATTTGGGTCAGATGGATGGGATCCCGCGGGTCAGAGGGCGCAGTAGTCGAGGTAGAGGCGCTTCGGCTCGTCGACGATCCGGAGGTCGACGACCGCGGTCGCGGCCTCGCGCGGGCGGACCGCGTCGCGGTAGTCGTCGGCGATCGACGCGGCGGCCCCGGCCTCCCCCGCCAGGTCGACCCAGATCGTGTACGACCAGCGGCCGCGCACCGATGGGCGCTGCAGCCGGGATCCGACGAGCAGCAGGACCGCGTCGGCGGGCCCGGTCGTCCACTCCTGGATCCGGTCGGCGTCGCGCGCCGCATCCCAGGCCGCGAGCACGAAACCCGTGGAACCCCCGAGACGGAACGGGTCGAGCAGCGCGCGCACGAGCTGCTCGTCGTCGCGGAAGTCGGCGGCCTGGGCGATCCACACGTTGTCGCCCGCGGCGCGCAGCGCCAGCCCCAGGTCGGCGGCGAACGCGTCCAGATCGGCGCGCGGCTCGGCCGCATCGAGGGCGACGATCCGGCGTCCGCGCGAGTAGTGCGTCCGGATCTCCGCGGCGAGCGCCTCGACGAGCGCGCGCCGCGTCGCCGGCAGGCGCGTGAGCGCGAGCGACGGGGGCTCGATGGGCGACACGGTGGTCATGTCGCCAGCCTAGGGTGATCGGATGCGAACGAGCCCGGAAGCCGGTTCGCTCCCCGTCATCGCCGACCGCATCGCCGACTGGTACGCCACCGGTCACCGCGATCTCCCCTGGCGCCGTGACGGCTTCGGCGCGTGGGGCATCCTCGTGAGCGAGTTCATGCTGCAGCAGACGCCCGTCGCCCGAGTGATCCCGCGGCTGGAGGCGTGGCTGGAGCGCTGGCCGACTCCGGCGGCCCTCGCCGCCGTGCCGTCGGGCGAGGCGGTGCGCGCGTGGGACCGTCTCGGCTATCCGCGACGCGCGCTCGCCCTGCACGGCGCCGCCGTCGCGATCACGGCGCGGCACGGCGGGATCGTGCCGTCCGACGTCGACGAGCTGCTCGCGCTGCCCGGGGTCGGGCCCTACACGGCGCGTGCGGTCGCGTCGTTCGCGTACGGCATCCGGGTGCCGGTCGTCGACGTCAACACCCGCCGCGTGCTGGCCCGCGCCGTGCTCGGCCAGGGCGACGCCGGCCCGGCGAACGCCCGGCGCGACCACGACCTCATGGCCTCGCAGCTGCCCGGCGACGCCGAGCGCGCGCGGCTGGTCAACGCGGGCGCCATGGAACTCGGCCAGACCGTGTGCATCGCCCGCGCGCCACGGTGCGAGGTGTGCCCGCTCGCCGAGGCGTGCGCGTGGCGCCGGGCCGGATATCCGCCGTACGAGGGTCCCACCGCCCCCCGGCAGAAGCGCTACGAGGGATCGGATCGCCAGGTGCGCGGGCGGATCCTGCGCGAGCTGCGTGGAAGCGACGTCCCGGTGCCCGCGAGCGCCCTGACGGCCCTGTGGCCGGATGCCGCCCAGCGCGACCGCGCCGTCGCCGGCCTGCTGCGCGACGGCCTCGTCACCGGCGACCCGCGGAACGGGTATCGGCTGCCCGAGTAGCGGCCCGAGTAACCTGGCGGATCGTGCCGTCGCCGATCCTGTCCGTGCCGTCCGCCGCCGCCGAGCTCGCCGGGGAGCTCGCCGCGATCCCGCGGAGGGCCGGCGTCGCGGCCGACTTCCCGCCCGACGTGATCGCCGAGGCGGAGCGGGTCGCGACGACGACGCCGCTGCCCGACGCCGACCTGACCGACGTCGAGTTCGCGACGATGGACCCGGCCGGATCGATGGACCTCGACCAGGCGTTCTTCCTGGCGCGCGACGGCGGCGGCTACCGCTTCCTCTACGCGATCGCCGACATCGCCGACTTCGTCGCCCCGGGCGGGCCCCTGGACCTCGAGTCGCATCAGCGCGGCGAGACGATCTACGCCGCGGGACACCGCATCCCGCTGTACCCGACGGTGCTGAGCGAGGGCGCGGCGTCACTGCTGGAGGGCCAGCTGCGCGGGGCGTTCGTCTGGCAGTTCGCCCTCGACCACGCGGGCAACGTCACGTCGCGCACGGTGGCGCGGGCCCGGGTGCGCAGCCGCCGTCGGCTGGACTACGTCGGCGTCGCGAAACAGCTCGCGGACGGCACCGCCGACGAGATGCTGCGGCTCGTGCCCGAGGTGGGTCGGCTGCGGCTGGCGCTCGAGAAGCAGCGCGGCGGAGCGAGCCTGCAGGCGCCGGAGACGGTGGTCGAGCGGGTCCGCGGCCGGTACGCGCTGCAGCGCCGTGCGGTCCAGCCGCTCGAGAGCTGGAACGCGGAGCTCTCGCTGCTGACCGGCATGGAGGCGGCGCAGATCATGATCCAGGGCAAGGTCGGCATCCTGCGCACGATGCCGGAGGCCGACCCGCAGGCGTTCGACACGTTCCGCCGGCAGACCGAGGCCCTCGGGCGGCCGTGGCCGAAGGACGAACCGTACGGCGAGTACCTCGACGACGTGGACGGCAGCGAGCCGGGCGACCTCGCGATCCTGCATGCGGCGACCCGCCTGTTCCGCGGCGCCGGATACACCGCGTTCGACGGCGAGGTGCCCGCCGACACCGTGCAGGCCGCGATCGGCGCTCCCTATGCGCACGCCACCGCTCCTCTGCGGCGGCTCGTCGATCGGTACGTGCTGCAGGTGTGCGAGGCGCTCGTCGCCGGCCGCGAGCCGTCGGATGCCGTGCGCGCCGCCCTACCGCAGCTGCCCGCCGAGATGGCGCACGGCGGCAATCTCTCCGGCCAGGTCGCGAACCGCTCCCTCGACGCGGTCGAGGCCGCGGTGCTCGCCCATCGCGTCGGCGACACGTTCGATGCCACCGTCGTCGCGCAGACGAAGGACGGCTGCACCGTGCAGCTGACCGACCCCGCCGTCACGGCGGCGTGCGCGGGGCATCCCGAGACCGGATCCGCCGTGCGCGTGCGGCTCGTGCGGGCGGACGTGCCGACGGCCTCGGTGGAGTTCGAGCTCGCCGCTTAGGCCAGCGCGGCAGACCAGACGTCGTGGTGCCAGGTGACGTACGCGGTCGCCGCCTCCCAGTGCGCACCGTGTCCGGCGCGGTGCATGCTCGCCCACGGCTCGTGACCGTTCGCGGCTCCGTCGAGCAGCAGGCGCCGCATCGCGTCGGTGCGCTCGGCCATGGCGTCCGGGAGCGCCGTGCGGATGGCGGGATCGGCGCCGTAGCCGTCGACGAGGGCGCGCAGGTCCGCCGCGGCGAGCACGGCATCCCGGGCGGGATCGTTCAGCGTGAACGTCTGCGCCGCGTACGCGAGATCCCAGAGCCGGGTGCTCGGGCCGGCGCCGTCCCAGTCGATGAAGACGAGCCGGCCGTCGCCGACCACGAGGTTCCACGGTGCCAGGTCGTTGTGGCAGATGAGGTCGGGGGCGGATGCCGGGATCAGCGTCTCCCAGTCGCCGTCGACCCGGTCGTAGGCGGGCGAGGCATCGTGGATGGCGCGGATCAACCGCCCGACCCGGGTCAGCAGCTGGGGTTCGAGCGGCAGCAGCTCCTGCGCGACGCAGCCGGGCACGTACTCGAGCACCTGCCGGCCGTAGCCGTCTCGCCCGCGGTGCCGCGGCACGTCGATGCCGGCCGCGTGCAGCCGATCGAGCAGGGCGGCGACCCGGCCGGTGGTCGGCGTCGACGGTTTGCGGACGGTCTCTCCGATGCGCACCACCGGGCCCGACGCGTTGCCGCCCGCGAGCGGCTCCTCCTGCGGCGCCACCGTCAGCGCACCATGCGCACGGCCGTCAAGGTCTCGCCACCGGGCCCGACGCGGTGCTGGTCCGTTGCGCCGTCGCGCTCGAAGCGGTTGCGGCGATAGAAGGCCTCCGCCCGGGGATTGCGGTCGGCCACCCAGAGGAACGCCGGCGCGTCGCCGATCACCGCATCCAGCAGCGCCTGGCCGAGTCCCGACCCGTGCGCCTCCGCGAGCAGGTAGATGCCCTCGAGCTCGCGGTCCCGGGGCCCGTCTCCGGTGCGCCCGGTCACCGCATACGCCCAGCCGACGACGCGGGCGTCGCGCTCGGCGACGCTCACGACGCCGTTCGCGATGAGCCCCAGCCATCGCGCCCGCCACAGCTCCGCGTCCGCGTAGCGCCGCTCGATGACCGCCGGGTCCACGAGGTGCGAGTAGGTCTCCAGCCACGACACGCGGTGCACGATGTGGATGCCCGCCGCATCCGCGGCGACCGCCGGGCGCACGATGTCGGTCATTCCTCGAGCGTATGTCCGTGCGGGCGGAGAGAATGGTCGTCATGCCGGAGCTGCCGGAGGTGCAGGCGCTGGCCGACGATCTGGGCGGCCGGCTGGTCGGTCGCGTGATCGAACGCGTCGACGTCACGTTCTTCCCCGCGCTCAAGACCTACGACCCGCCGCTGACCGAGCTGGCCGGCCGGACGATCACCGGCGTGTCCCGGCACGGCAAGTTCCTCGACATCGCGACCGACGCCGGCCTGCACCTCGTCATGCATCTGGCGCGGGCCGGCTGGGTCCGCTGGCGCGACGCCGCCCCCGCCGTCCGCACCCGGCCGGGCTCCGGACCGATCGCGGCGCGGATGGTCCTGGATGACGGGTCCGGCTTCGACGTCACCGAGGCGGGCACGAAGAAGAGCGTCGCGATCTCGGTCGTGCACCGCCCGAGCGACGTGCCCGGCATCGCGCGCCTCGGGCCCGACCCGCTCGACCCGGGCTTCACCGAGCAGGTGTTCGCCGCCATCCTGGCCGCCCAGGGCCGCGCGCAGATCAAGGGCGTGCTGCGCAGCCAGGCGGTGATCGCCGGGATCGGCAACGCCTACTCCGACGAGATCCTGCACGCGGCGAGGATGTCGCCGTTCAAACCCGCCGACATGCCGCCGGATGACGTGCACCTCCTCTACGAGGCGATGCAGTCGACCCTGCGGGCGGCGCTCGCCCGTGACGAGGGCGTGCCGGCCTCCCAGCTGAAGGCCGAGAAGAAGAGCAATCTGCAGGTGCACGGCCGCACCGGCGAGGCGTGCCCCGTGTGCGGGGATACGGTGCGTCAGGTGACCTACGCGGACTCGAACTTCCAGTACTGCCCGACCTGCCAGACGGGCGGCAAGCCCCTCGCCGACCGCGTGCTGTCGCGGCTGCTCAAATGAGCCAGCCGGCGCTCTCGCGTCCGCTCTGGCGCGACGCCGGGTTCCTGCGGTTCTGGGGCGGCCAGACCTTCAGCGCGTTCGGGGAGCAGTTCGGGCAGCTCGCGATCCCGATCATCGCGGTCACCATCCTGCACGCCACCGAGTTCGAGGTCGGACTGCTCAACGCGGTCGAGACCCTCGCGTTCCTGGTTCTCGGACTCCCGGCCGGGGCGTGGATCGACCGGATGATCAAGCGTCGCGTGATGCTGACCGTCGACCTCGGGCGCGCGATCCTGCTCGGCCTGCTGCCCATCCTGTGGTTCGTCGGGGCGCTGCAGTTCTGGCAGCTCATCGTCATCGGCACCGCGGTCGGGGTCGGCTCGGTGTTCTTCGACGTCAGCTACCAGAGCTTCATCCCCAAGCTGGCGCCCTCCGACCGCATCGCCGACGCCAACGGCAAGCTCGAGACGACGATGCAGGTGGCCCGGATCGCGGGGCCGGCCGTCGGCGGCGGCCTGCTCGCGATCGTCGCGGCCCCCGTGCTCCTTCTCGTGACCGCGGCGACCTATCTGCTGTCGTTCGGCGCGATCGCGTCGCTGCAGGATCGCGAGACGAAGGCCCCGCGGGAGACGCGGCGGTCGCTCGTCGTCGAGATCCGCGAGGGGATGGCGTGGGTCATCCACCAGCCGCTGTTGGTGCGGATCGTGGCGAGCGTCTCGATCGGCAACCTGTTCGGCACGATCCTCATGACCATGCTGCCCGTGCTCGCGCTGCGCACGCTCGGCATCCCGCCGTCGATCTACGGGGTGATCTTCGCGATCGGCGGCATCGGCGGCGTACTCGGGGGCGTGCTCACCTCGGCGCTGAGCCGGGTCCTCGGCGAGGGGCGCGTGATCCCGGTCGCCGCCGTCGTCCTGGGCATCGCTCTGCTCATCACGGCGAGCGCCGGGGTCTTCACCTCGATCTCGATCGTGCTGCTCATCGTGGGCGACTTCGTCTTCGGATTCGCCGTGCTCGTGTTCAACATCACCTCGGTGAGCTACCGGCAGCGCATCTGCCCTCCCGAGCTGCTCGGCCGGATGAACGCGTCGGTGCGGTTCGTCGTCTGGGGTGTGATCCCGATCGGCGGCATCTGCTCCGGCCTGCTCGCGGGCGCGATCGGTCTCGTGCCGGCGCTGTTCGTCGGCGCCGTCGGCGCCCTGCTCTCGGCGGGCCCGGTGGTGTTCTCGCCGCTGCGGCGCCTGCGCGTGCTCGTGCCGCCCGAGGCCGACATGACCGGCACCCGGACGCCAGGCTCTGCTTCCGATCCCGACACCGATGCACAGACCGCGACCGACACGGATCGCCAACCTCAGCCGGAGGCGGGACCGGCATCCGGCCCCGAGCGCCCGATGGAGTGACTCAGCTGACGGTGCGCGTCACGACGAGGCGCCGGCCTCGTCGTCCTGGGCCTCGTTCTCCTCGAGGTCCTCGAGCTCGTCGTCGGTCTCGACGTCGCGCGGCTTGACGTACGGGTCCGCCTCGCCCGCGTAGTCCGCATTCGCCGCGAGCGCGGCGGCCTCGTTGTCGCGTTCGCGGGCAGCGATGAGCAGCGACTCGATCGCCGCCGCGTTCTCGGGGATGGCATCCGGGATGAACTCGAGCGACGGCGTGAGCCGCGTGTTGAGGTTGCGGCCCACCTCGGTGCGCAGCAGGCCGGTCGCGGCCGTGAGCGCCGCGGCCGTGTCGGTGCGCTCCTCGGCGGTGCCGTACACGGTGTAGAACACGCTCGCGTGCTGCAGGTCGCCCGTCACGCGCACATCCGTGATGGTCACGAAGCCCATCCGCGGATCGCGCAGCCCCTTCTCGAGCCGCTTCGCGATGACCTCACGAATCCGGTCCGCCACCTTCGCGGCCCGATCACCGTTCGCCATTTCCCTCTCCCCTCAAGGAGTTTCCGG
>NZ_BAAAQO010000004.1:531333-596248 GCF_039531715.1 Pseudolysinimonas kribbensis
CCGCTCTTGCCTTTCGGATGCCACCCCACGGAGCCGGGGCGACCCCGAGAAACTACGCCCGAACCTTCTCGCGCATCTCGATCGTCTCGATCTCGTCGCCGATCTGGATGTCGTTGAACTTGCCGAGCCCGATACCGGCCTCGAAGTCCGTGCGAACCTCGGTGACGTCGTCCTTGAACCGCCGCAGCGACTCGATGGCGAGGTTGTCGCCGACGACGACGCCATCGCGGATGACCCGCGCCTTGGCGTTGCGGGTGATGGTGCCCGACCGGACGATGACACCGGCGATGTTGCCGAACTTGCTCGACCGGAAGATCTCGCGGATCTCGGCGACGCCCGACTGCACCTCCTCGAACTCCGGCTTGAGCATGCCCTTGAGCGAGCTCTCGATGTCCTCGAGCGCCGCGTAGATGACCGAGTAGAACCGCACGTCGATGCCCTCGCGCTGAGCGCGCTCGCGTGCCTTCACGTCGGGGCGGACGTTGAACCCGATCACGATCGCGTTGTCGATCGTCGCCAGGTCGATGTCCGACTCGGTGACGGCACCCACACCGCGGTGCAGGATGCGCAGCTGGACGCTGTCGTCGATCTCGATCTTGAGCAGGGCCTCCTCGAGCGCCTCGACGGCACCGGAGACGTCGCCCTTGATGATGAGGTTGAGCGACTCGACCTTGCCCTCCTCGAGAGCACGGGTGAAGTCCTCGAGCGAGATCCGCTTGCGGGCCTTGGCCAGCTGGGCGTTGCGCTCGACGGCCTCGCGCTTCTCGGCGATCTGGCGGGCGGTGCGGTCCTCCTCGGTGACGAGGAAGGTGTCGCCCGCGCGGGGCACGGTCGACAGACCCTGCACCTGCACCGGGCGAGAGGGCTGGGCCTCCTCGACCGCGTCGCCGTTCTCGTCGTGCATCGCGCGGACGCGGCCGTAGGCCGTTCCCGCGACGATCGCGTCGCCGACGTGCAGCGTGCCCGACTGGATGAGCACGGTCGCGACCGCACCGCGGCCCCGGTCGAGCTTCGCCTCGATCGCGATCCCGCGCGCGTCCTTGTTCGGGTTCGCACGCAGGTCGAGTCCGGCATCCGCGGTCAGCAGCACGGCGTCCAGGAGCTCCGGGATTCCCTTGCCCTGCAGCGCGGAGACGTCGACGAACATGGTGTCGCCGCCGAACTCCTCCGCGACCAGGCCGAACTCGGTGAGCTGCTGGCGCACGCGGGCGGGGTTGGCGCCCTCCTTGTCGACCTTGTTCACCGCGACCACGATCGGCACGTTCGCCGCCTGCATGTGGTTCAGGGCCTCCACCGTCTGCGGCATGATGCCGTCGTCGGCGGCGACCACGAGGATCGCGATGTCCGACACCTGCGCACCGCGGGCACGCATGGCGGTGAACGCCTCGTGACCCGGGGTGTCGATGAAGGTGATGGCGCGCTCGATGCCGTCGTGCTCGGTCCACACCTGGTAGGCGCCGATGTGCTGGGTGATGCCGCCGGCCTCGCCCGCCACGACGTTCGTCTGGCGGATGGCGTCGAGCAGCTTCGTCTTTCCGTGGTCGACGTGGCCGACCACGGTCACGACCGGCGGACGGATCTCGAGGTCGGACTCGTCCTCGTCCTCGAGCTCCTGCTCGAGGTCGAGACCGAAGCCCTCCAGGAGCTCCTTGTCCTCGTCCTCCGGCGAGACGACCTGGACCTTGTAGCCCAGTTCCCCGCCGAGGATCTCGAATGTGGACTCGTCCAGCGACTCGGTGGCCGTGGCCATCTCGCCGAGCTGGAAGAGCACGGTCACGAGGTTGCCCGGCTGCACGCTGTAGCCGGTCAGGCTCTCGATCTTCTCGGCGAAGTCGACGATCGAGGCGCCGCGTCGCATCCGGATGATCGTGCTGCCATCACCACGGGGAACGCTGACGCCGCCGATCGTCGGGGCATCGCGCATCTCGAATTCGGCGCGCTTCGTCCGCTTCGACTTGCGGGCGCGGCTCTTGCCTCCGCCACGACCGAACGCTCCCGCGGTGCCGCCGCCCGGACCGCGACCGCGACCACCGCCGCCGCCGGGACGGCCGGCGTAACCGCCGCCGCCGGGAGCGCCACCGGGACGCTGGAATCCGCCGCCACCGCCGCCGGGACGACCGCCGCCGGGACGCTGCTGGAACGGGGCGCCGGGACGACCCGGGCCGCCGGGACGCGGAGCCCCCGGGCGCGGGGACCCGGGGCGGGGTGCCGCAGGGCGCGGGATGTTGCCCCCACCCGGACGCGGCATGCCCTGCGTGGACGAGAACGGGTTGTTACCGGGACGCGGCGCTCCGGGACGCGACATGCCCTGCGACGACGCGTAGGGGTTGTTGCCGGGACGCGGGGCGCCGGGACGCGGGCCGCCCGGGCGCGCGACGCCGCCGTCGGCGGGGCGCGGCGCTGCCGCGGCATCCGGGGCGTCGGCCTGCGGCGCGGCGGCCGCGGGCGCGGCGGCCGGCGCTGCACTCTCGGCGGGCGCGGGCGCGGGCGCCGCAGGGGTCGGCGCAGGAGCGGGCGTCGGCGCCGCCGGGTCAGCCGACTTCGGCGTCGCGGACTTCGGCGGCGCGGGCGAGGCCGTGGGCTTCTCCGCGACCTTGACGTTCGGGTCCGCCTCGAGGGCCGCCTTCAGGCGACGCGCGACGGGCGGGGCGATGCTCGACGACGCGCTCTTGACGAACTCGCCCATGTCCTTGAGCTTGTCGAGCGCGATCTTGCTGTCGATGCCGAGATCGGCAGCGACTTCATGCACACGTGGGTTGGCCACATTTCTCCTGTCAGGGTGCCCGCTCCCGGACAGGAGCGGACGTCAGTGGGTGAGGAGGCTCATTTCGAGCCGCTCATGACTGGTCCATAGCCTTTTCAGCCTTCTGGTTGAGGGTGTCGACACCGAACTCCTGGAGGAGCCCGGTCGCGTCGAGGTTGTCCGCCCGCAGCGCCCGGCCGAAGGCCTTGCGCTTCAGGGCGGTCTCGACGCACGCCTGGCTGCGATGCAGCCACGCGCCCCGCCCGGGGAGGCGAGCCGCGGCATCCACCGCGACCCGGCCGTCGCGCGCCACGACTCTCACGAGTGAGGATCGGGGGGCGCGCTGCCGGCAACCCAGGCAGGTTCTGACGGACTCCATACTACCCCGCGCACCGAGCGTGCGCCTCAGCCCTCCATGACGCTGTCGGGCTGGATGTCGATGCGCGCCCCCGTCAGCTTCGCCGCGAGGCGCGCGTTCTGGCCCTCCTTGCCGATGGCGAGCGAGAGCTGGTAGTCGGGCACGAGCGCCCGCACGGCCCGCGTCGACTCGTCGACGACGAAGGCGCTCGAGACCTTCGCGGGGCTCAATGCGTTGGCGACGAACGTGGCGAGGTCATCCGACCAGTCGACGATGTCGATCTTCTCGTCGCGCAGCTCGCTCGTGACCGCGCGCACCCGCTGGCCGAGCTCCCCGATCGCGGCGCCCTTGGCATTGATGCCCGGCTGGGTGGCCCGCACGGCGATCTTGGTGCGGTGGCCGGCCTCCCGCGCGAGGCTCGTGATCTCGACCGCGCCGGAGGCGATCTCGGGCACCTCGAGCGCGAACAGCTTGCGCACCAGACCGGGATGCGTGCGGCTGACCGTGATCGACGGTCCCTTGAGCCCCTTGCTCACGCTCGTCACGTAGACCCGGATGCGGGTGCCGTGCGCGTAGTCCTCGCCGGGCACCTGCTCCTCGGGCGGCAGGATCGCCTCGACCGAACCGAGGTCGATGTGGATCATGCGCGGGTTCGGGCCCTGCTGGATGACGCCGGCGACGATGTCGCCCTCGCGGTTGCGGAACTCCCCCAGCACCTTGTCGTCGCCGATGTCGCGCAGCCGCTGGTTGATGACCTGCTTCGCGGCGAAGGCCGAGATGCGCCCGAAGTCGTCGGGGTTGTCGACGGCCTCGCCGATCTGCTCCCCGTCGTCGTCGAGTTCGGGCACGTACACCGTCACGTGCCCGGTCTTGCGGTCGAGCTCGACGCGCGCGCCGGACTCGGGGTCGGTGCCGGTGTGCTTGAGGTAGGCGGTGAGGATCGCCTGCTCGATGATCGTGACGAGCTCATCGAACGGGATCTCGCGCTCGCGCTCCATCATGCGCAGCATGGTGAGGTCGATGTCCACGGGGCCTCCGATATTGAGCTCTGACCCCGTCCGGGGCATCCGTCGATTCTAGGCGTCATCGCACTCGTTCAGCGCCCCCGCGATTCGTGCGTCCTGGTCGCTTGGGCCTGCGCCTGCGACCCGAAGGCACGAATCGAGAGCAGATTCCGGATGCGGCCCACCAGCGGCGCGGCATCGCGGAGCGCCGGCGCCGCCACCCGCACCATGCGCCAGCCCGCGTCCTCGATCAACTCCCGCCGTTCGATGTCGCCGTACCAGGTCGCGCGATCGGCGCGATGGCCATCCCCCTCGTACTCGATGTCGATCCGCGCCTCCGGATAAGCGATGTCCGAGTGCAGCACGAGGCCGCCGGCAACCACGATCGGGTGGTCGACCAGCGGCTCCGGGAGACCGGCGCCGGCCAGCAGCAGCCGAATCTCGGTCTCGGCCGCGGAGTCCACCCCTGAACGCACCCTGGCGAGAGCCCATCGGGCCCGGGCGTTGCCGGGACGACCCCGGTCCAGGTCGACGGTGCGCGCGAGACGCTCGATCGTGGTGACGCCGGCGCGGCGGACTCCCGCGACCCGGCGTCCGGTCACGAGCGAATCGCCGGCCGCGACGAGCTCTCTCCGGTCGAGCAGCGACGCCGACTGCCGCCACGCCGCCTCGGCGGCTACGACGGGCAGGTCGTCGAGGATCCGCGCCGAGACGGAGGTCAGGGAGTGTCCGCGCACTCCCGGCCGCCGCGGCGGGGTGCGCGGGACCGGAACCGAGACGTGGAGCTCCGCGGAGGCGGGAACCGGTGCACCTAAGAGACCGAGGGCGGTCACATGGGAGAACACGGCATCCGGCGGCAACAGCGTCTCGAGCGCTCGACAGCGGTCTCGGAGCCGCTCGAAATCGAGTCCGATCGACCGGGCCCCGCGGTGCGGATGCTGGATGTCGGGGGCGCGGAGCCGACGCGGCGACAGGCCGAGCAGCAGTTGCGCCTCGGACGACCGGAAGGCCCAGCCGTCGAACGAGGACGGGAGAGGAGAGCGCCGCATCCGGCGATCCTCGTCCCGGGTCCTCCGCGCCGGACGCATCGCCTCGTCCCTGGTGGATTCGTGCGTTCCGGTCGCCTTGGTGGAGGGAACCGACACGGAGGCACGAATCCGTGGTGCGCGCGGCGCGGGGGCTTGCCACGTCAGAAGCCGAGGCGGCCGAGCTGCTTCGGGTCGCGTTGCCATTCCTTCGCGACCTTGACGCGGAGCGAGAGGAAGACCTGCTTGCCGATCAGCGGCTCGATCGAGGCGCGGGCGCGGGCGCCGACCTCCTGCAGGCGGGATCCGCCGCGGCCGATCACGATGCCCTTCTGACTGTCGCGCTCGACCCAGAGGTTCGCGTAGACCTCGACGAGCTCGCGATCGTCGCGCTCGACGAGGTCGTCGATCGTCACCGCGAGCGAGTGCGGCAGCTCGTCCGAGACGCCCTCGAGCGCTGCCTCGCGGATGAGCTCCGCGATCCGGGTCTCCAGCGACTCGTCGGTGACCGCCTCGTCGGGGTACAGCGGCGGCGACGGCGGCAGCAGCTTGACGAGCTCCGAGGTGAGCACGTCGAGCTGGATGAGCGACGCCGCCGACACGGGCACGACCGCCTCCCACTCCCGCAGCTCGCTCACGGCGAGAAGCCGCGCGGCGACCATGCCGCGCGGGGCGGCATCCACCTTGGTCACGATGGCCACCTTGCGCGCCCGCGGGAAGGCGTCGAGCTGCTCGTTGATGAACCGGTCGCCCGGCCCCAGCTTCTCGTCGGCGGGCACGCAGAACCCGATCACGTCGACATCGCCGAGCGTCGCCGCGACGACGGCGTTCAACCGCTCCCCCAGCAGCGTGCGCGGCCGGTGCATGCCGGGGGTGTCGACGATCACGAGCTGGCCGCCGGCCGTGTGCACGATGCCCCGGATGGCGTGCCGCGTCGTCTGCGGCTTGGACGACGTGATCGCCACCTTCTCGCCCACGAGGGCGTTGGTGAGCGTCGACTTGCCGACGTTCGGCCGGCCGACGAAGGACGCGAATCCCGCCCGGAACGTGTCAGCGCCCGTCTCAGTCATGGCGTTCGACCTCCGCACGATCGGCCCGGCGCCGCTCCTGGAACGCGAGCAGGTCGGGCGTGGCCTCGACGAGCACCGTCACGACCCGGCGGCGTTCCACGCGCTCGGCCGTGAGCTTGAGCCCCGACACCACGGTCGCCGCACCGGCCGTGGGCAGCCGGCCGAGCGCCTTGCCGAGCAGTCCGCCGACGGAGTCGACGTCGTCGTCGTCGAGGTCGATGCCGAACAGGTCGCCGAGCTCATCCGTCGGCAGCCGGGCGCTGACCCGGTAGAGGCCGTCGCCGAGGTCGACGACCTCGCGCACCTCCCGGTCGTACTCGTCGGAGATGTCGCCGACCAGCTCCTCGATCAGGTCCTCGAGGGTCACGAGGCCGGCGATGCCGCCGTACTCGTCGACGACCATGGCGAGGTGCGTCGACGCGCGCTGCATCTCGCGCAGGGTCTCGTCGGCCTTCTTCGACTCGGGCACGAACATCGCGGGCTTCGCGAGGTCGCGCACGAGCGTCGTCTTCGCATCCCGGCGCGCCTCGTGCGCGAGCCGCGCGGCGTCGCGCAGGTAGAGCACCCCGACGATGTCGTCGGCGTCCTTGCCCTCGACCGGCATGCGCGAGACGCCGGTGCGCAGCAGCTGCGTCATCGCCGCGAACACGGTCACATCGTCGTCGACCGTCACCATGTCGGTGCGCGGGATCATGACCTCGCGCACGACGGTGTCGCCCCACTCGAAGATCGAATGGATGAGCTCGCGGTCGTCCTCCTCGAGCACGTCGAGCTCGGTCGCCTCATCGACCATCGAGAGCAGCTGCTCCTCGCTCGAGAACGTCGCGGCGGGCGGGCGTCCCGGCGTCACGCGCCGGCCGATCGCGACGAGGAGGTCGGCGAGCGGCCCCAGCACGACCCGCGAGGCGCGCAGCACGGGCGCCGCGAACAGCAGGATGCCACGGGCGTGCGCGCGCCCCACCGACCGCGGACTCGATCCCACGAGCACGAACGACACCGCCGTCATGATGAGCCCGCTCACGAGGAGCGTCCACCACCATTCGGACCCGAACACGGTCGCCCAGACGAGCGTGACGAGCACCGCGGCCGCGGTCTCGGACACGACGCGCACGAAGTTGATCGCGTTGACGTGCTCCGCGATGTCGCCCGCGATCGCGAGCAGCGAGCGCCGCGCACGGCGCGCCTGGGCGAGCTCCAGGATGTCGTTGCGACTCAGCACGCCGAGCGCGGCGTCGGCGGCGGCCAGCAACCCGCCGAAGGCCACGAGCAGCACCGCGACCGCGATGAAGACGGGGATCATCGCCGGTCGCCGGTCATCAGCGCTTCCGCTCGGCGAGCGTGAACCCGACGAGGATGTCGCGCTGGATCCCGAACATCTCGCGCTCGTCATCCGGTTCGGCGTGGTCGAACCCGAGCAGGTGCAGGATGCCGTGCGCGGTCAGCAGCTCCAGTTCCTCGATCATCGAGTGGCCCGCCTCCTTCGCCTGCGCGATCGCGACGGGCGGGCACAGCACGATGTCGCCGAGCAGGCCCGGCGGGGTGATGTCCTCGTCGGTGCCGGGTCGCAGCTCGTCCATCGGGAACGACAGCACATCGGTCGGCCCGGGCTCGTCCATCCACTGCACGTGCAGCTGCTCCATGGCGGCCTCGTCGACGAGCAGGATGGCGAGGTCGGCGCCGGGGTGCACGCGCAGGTGGTCGAGCGCGAACGTCGCGAGCCGCAGCAGGGCGCCCTCGTCGACCTCGACCCCGGACTCGTTGTTGATCTCGATGCTCACGTCGTCTCCTGCTCGCGCCGCCGCTCCTGCGGCGCGAGGCGGCGAATCGCCGTACACGCCGCCGATTCGCCGCTCGCGTTCACCGATTATCCCGCCGCGGCTTGCGGTCCTGCGGCGCGCGGCCGAGTCCCGCCCGGCGCTCGGCGCGGTTCGCGCCCTCCCGCGCGGACTGGCCCTCGTAGGCGCGCGCCTGCCGCTCGGCGTCGTACTTCGTGTACGCGTCGACGATGCGCCCGACGAGCGAGTGCCGCACCACGTCCTCCGAGCCGAGGCGGGTGAAGTGGATGTCGTCCATCCCCTCGAGGATCCGCGAGACGAGCTGCAGCCCCGACGCCCCGGTCGGCAGGTCGATCTGCGTGACGTCACCGGTCACGACCATCTTCGTGCCGAACCCGAGGCGGGTGAGGAACATCTTCATCTGCTCCGGCGTCGTGTTCTGCGCCTCGTCGAGCACGACGAACGCGTTGTTGAGCGTGCGCCCGCGCATGTAGGCGAGCGGGGCGACCTCGACCGTGCCGGCGGCGAGCAGTTTCGGCACCAGCTCGGGGTCCATCATCTCGTTGAGCGCATCGTAGAGAGGCCGCAGGTAGGGGTCGATCTTGTCGGTCAGCGTCCCGGGCAGGAATCCGAGCCGCTCCCCCGCCTCGATCGCGGGACGCGACAGGATGATGCGCTCGACCTCCTTGCGCTGCAGCGCCTGCACGGCCTTCGCCATCGCCAGGTAGGTCTTGCCGGTGCCCGCGGGGCCGATGCCGAACACGATGGTGTTGTGATCGATCGCGTCGACGTACGACTTCTGGCCCAGGGTCTTGGGCCGGATCGACTTGCCGCGCGCGGTGAGGATCGCCTGGCTCAGCACCTCGGCAGGGCTGCCCTCGCCACGCTGGAGGATGCGGCGCGAGCTCGTGACCTCGGCATCGCCGAGATCGACGCCGTTGCGCACGAGCTGGATCAGCTCGCGCACGAGGCGCTCGGCATCCCGCACCTGCTCGGCGGGGCCCTCGAGAGTCACGTGATTGCCCCGCACGTGCACGGCCACGTCGGGGAACTCGTGCTCGATGGTCGTGAGCAGCCGGTCCTGCGGACCGAGCAGGCGCACCATGGCGACGCCGTCGACCTCGAGCTCGGCCCGGCCCACGCCGGGGCCGGCCGATTCGTCAGAGCTCGTTGCCAAGGGATCCTTCCTGAAGGCCGGTGCCCAGCACGTGCGCGTGCACGTGGAAGACGGTCTGCCCAGCATCCTCGCCGGTGTTGAAGATGAGCCGGTGGTCGCCGCCGGTGCGCTCGTCGGCGAGCTTCTGCGCGACGTCCACGATGTGGGCGAGCAGCTGGGGATCGGCGCCGGCGAGCTCGCCGACATTGCGGTACGCCGCCGTCTTCGGCACGACGAGCAGGTGCACCGGCGCCTTCGGGGCGACGTCGGTGAACGCGATGACCCGGTCGTCCTCGTACACGATGTCGGCGGGGATCTCGCGCGCGACGATCCGCTCGAAGACGGTGGGCTCGGCCATGGCATCCAGTCTACGAAGGTCCATCGTTCGGCGTCGGAGTCCAGCCGATCGGTCGATCCCCGCCGGATGCCGCCGAGCTCACGCTGGAGGACATGAACGAAACCCTCCGCTCCCGATTCCGTCCCGTGCTCGTGCTCGTCACCGCCTACCTCCTCGTGAGCGGGGCGATGGAGACCGTGCTCGTGGTCCAGTCCGTCACCGGCACCTCGGTCGACAGTGCGATCTGGACCCGCTGCTCGCTCGTGCTCGCCAGCGCGCTCGTCCTGCTCCTGCTCGCAGTCGCCGCCGCGCGCGGCTCGCGCTCCTCCTGGATCCGCACGCGGATCATCAGCCCGGTGGTCGTGATCGCGGTCATCGTGATCGTCGCGATCCCCGGGTTCCTGCCCGACTGGGTGCGTCTCGAGCAGGCGCTGTGCGGCGCGCTGGTGCTGCCGGCGGCGATCATCCTGAACCTGCCCCGGACAGCCGCGCTCTTCCCGAAAGCCACCGCGTCGACGACCGCGGTGTCGGACGCCGAGCGCGCCGCGTAGGGTCGGCTCGTGATCGACGGTCGCTGGCGGATCGTGCAGACGGTCGTGCCGTTCCTCGTGCTCGGCACGCTCACCGCCTTCACCGTCGGCATCGAGTGGGGCCGGCCGGGGCTCGCCGTCGATCTGGCGCTGTGCGGGTTCGCCGCGGTCTGGGTGTTCGTCTTCCGCGTCGTTCTGATGTGGTGGACGGAGGCCCACCCCGCGGCGATCGGCGTCTTCGTGACGGTGATGATCGCGCTGAACCTCGTGCTCGTGCTGCGCGCCGGTTGGTTCGGCTTCCTCGCCATCGCGACCTTCTCGTTCGCCTACGCGCTCGTGGAGTGGCCGTGGCAGCTGCTGGCGGTCGGTGCGACGGCGGTCGTGGCGGGGATCGCGCAGAGCTCGAGCTTCGCCCGCAGCGGCCCGCTCGGCACCGCCGCGGCCGCCGCCGTGATCGCGCTCAACGTCGCGATCATGTGCGGCCTGTCGTGGGGGCTGCGGGTCTCCCAGCGCCAGGACGAGCAGGCCGGCGTCGACGCGGAGCGAACCCGGCTCGCCGGGGAGATCCACGACACGCTCGCGCAGAACTTCGCCGGCATCGTCACCCAGCTGCAGGCGGCGGACGAGGCGCCGGATGCGGCGGCCCGGCGCCGGCACAGCGACGCGGCACTGGCGCTCGCCCGCGACGGGCTCGCGGAGGCGCGGCGCTCGGTGCAGGCGCTGCGTCCGGTCGCGCTCGACGCCGTGCGGCTGCCGGAGGCCATCGCGAACGTCGCGCGTTCGTGGTCGGAGCGCACCGGCATCCGGGCCGACGTGACGACGACCGGACCGGACCGCGCGCTGCCGACCGATGCGGAGGTGGCGCTGCTGCGCACCGCTCAGGAGGCGCTCGCGAACGTCGAGCGCCACGCGCGGGCGGGTCGGGTGACCCTCGCCCTGCGGGTCACCGCGCAGGGCGCCCGGCTCGAGGTGCGCGACGACGGCCGGGGCTTCGACCCGGCGACGCCGCCGGCGACGACCGCCGACCACGGCTACGGCCTCGTCGCGATGCGCCAGCGGATCGAGGCGCTCGCGGGCGAGCTGCGGATCGAGTCGCGCCCCGGTCACGGCACGGCGGTCCTGGTGGAGGTACCGGCATGACGATCCGGCTGCTGGTCGCCGACGACCATCCCGTGGTGCGCGACGGGATCGTCGGCATGGTCTCGTCCGACCCGGACATCGAGGTCGTCGGCGAGGCGTCCGACGGCGCCGAGGCGGTCGGCCTCGCGCACGCCCTGCAGCCGGATGTCGTGCTCATGGACCTGCGCATGCCCCGCACCGACGGGGTCGCCGCGATCCGCGAGCTCGACCGGCTCGGCGTGAGCGCGCGCGTCGTCGTGCTGACGACGTACGACGCCGACGCCGACGTGCTGCCCGCGATCGAGGCGGGGGCGACGGGATACCTGCTGAAGGACGCGCCGCGCGACGAGCTCATCCGTGCCGTCACGGCGGCCGCGCGGGGCCATGCCGTGCTGGCGCCCTCGGTCGCCTCGCGCCTGGTCGATCGCGTGCGCAGGCCCGAGACCGGGCTGCTCAGCCCGCGCGAGCTCGAGGTGCTCGCCCTCGTCGCCGACGGCGCCACGAACCGCGCGGCCGGCGAGCGCCTGCACCTGAGCGAGGCGACCATCAAGACCCACCTGCTGAGCATCTACGCGAAGCTCGGGGTGGGCGACCGGGCCGCCGCGGTCGCGGAGGGTTTCCGGCGCGGCCTGCTCGGGGCCGAGTAGCCCGGCCGGCTGGCGCCGTCAGTCGCGCGACGGCGCCGTCGAGTCGCGAATGACGAGGCGCGTCGAGATCGGCCGTTCCGGCTCCTGCGGCGGCGCTCCCTCGAGGATCGCCAGCACGCGCTGCATCGTCAGTGCGCCGAGGGACTCGAAGTCCTGGCGGATCGTCGTCAGCGGCGGCGCGAAGAAACCGGCCTCCGGGATGTCGTCGAACCCGACGACGCTCACCATGTCGGGCACGATGTAGCCCCGCGAACGCAACGCGGAGATCAGCCCGAGAGCCATCTGGTCGTTGCCGGCGAAGACCGCGGTCCGCCCGGGCTCGACCGGCAGGATCATGCCCGCGTCGTAGCCGCCGCGCGCCGACCAGTCGGCGTCCACGCGCACGCCGGGCGGGGCGCCGGCGGCCGAGAGCTCCGTGGTCCAGCCGCGTACGCGCTCCACGGCATCCGGATTGCGCGCGGGTCCGGCGACGTGCGCCACGGTCTCGTAGCCGAGGCCGAGCAGGTGCCGAGTGGCGAGCCGCGCGCCGCCGTACTGATCGATCGACACCGACTGCAGGTGCGGCTCGGCCTCCGCGGCGATGACCACGAGGGGCGCTCCGGATGCCTGATCGCGCGCGATGTCGGCGACCGCGATGTCGATGGCCACCAGCACCATCGCCTCGACGTTCTGGCGCAGCAGTGCCTCGATCGACGCGCGCACGGAGCTCGGCTGGGCGTCGGTCAGCGTCGTGGTGACGACCGTGTAGCGCGCGGCCGCGGCCGCCTCGGTCACGGCGAGCGCGAGCATCGACGGGCCGTAGTCGGCGCTGCGGCTCGTGATCAGGCCGATGGTCCGCGAGCGCTTGGTCACCAGGGCGCGCGCCGCCGACGACGGCCGGTAGCGCAGCTGCCGGATGGCCTCATCGACCCGGGCCCGGGTCGCCGGCTTGACGTTCGAGTGCGCGTTGATGACGCGCGACACCGTCTGGTGCGAGACGCCCGCGAGCCGCGCCACGTCGAAGATGTTCGCGCTGCGCGGGGTGACCGGCTCAGCCATCGTCGCCTCCCCCCTGAGCGATGAGTGCCAGGAGCTGGTCGGGCGTGAGGAGGTCGCCGTCGACCACCCCGACGACCTCGCGGTCGCGCAGCACCACGATGCGGTCGCCGAGACGCAGCACCTCGTCGAGCTCGGCCGAGATGAAGATGACCGACATGCCGTTCTCGGCCAGCGACACGATCTGGCGCTGGATCTCCGCCTTCGCACCCACGTCGATGCCGCGCGTCGGCTCGTCGAGGATCAGCAGGCGCGGCGCGAGCGCGAGCCAGCGCGCGAGCAGGACCTTCTGCTGGTTGCCGCCGGAGAGCGTGCCCGCCACCGCCTCCGGGTCGGCGGGCGCGATGCCGAGGGCCTCGATGTAGCTGCCCGCCAGCTCGCGCTGGCGCGACCACGACATCCGATGCCGCCAGCCGAGCTGCCCCTGCAGGCCGAGCAGGATGTTCTCGCGCACGCTCAGCTGCGCGATGATGCCCTCCGACGTGCGGTCCTCCGAGGAGTACACGGCACCGGCCGAGATGGCGGCCCGCGGCGAGGGCGAGCGCAGGGTGCGGTCCTCGATGCGCAGCGTGCCGCCGTCGGGCCGGTCGACTCCGCCGACCAGGCGGGCCGCGTCGGTCCGACCCGACCCGAGCAGCCCGGCGAAGCCCACGATCTCGCCCTCGCGCACGGTGAGGTCGAACGGCGCGATCCGGTTGCTCCGGCCGAGGCCGGTGGCCTGCACGACGACGCGCGCATCCGGGGCCGCGGGTTCCTCGCGACCGCGATCCTGGAGGTCCTCGAGCGCCCCGACCGTCGTGCCGAGCATGCGCTCGACGAGCTCGATCCGCAGGATGTCGGCCGTCAGGTACTCCCCGACGAGCCGTCCGTTGCGCAGGATCGTCAGCCGGTCGGCGATCTCGTAGACCTGCTCGAGGAAGTGCGAGATGAACAGGATCGCGACGCCCTCGGCCTTCAGACCGCGCATGATGTCGAACAGCTGCGCGACCTCGTCCTGGTCGAGGCTCGAGGTCGGCTCGTCGAGCACCAGCACGTCGGGGCGGGTCCGCACGGCGCGGGCGATCGCGACGAGCTGCTGCACCGCCGGCGAGTGGCTGCGCAGGCTGGAGGCGGGGTCGAGGTCGATGCCGAGCTGGGCCAGCGCGCGGCTCGCCTGTCGCCGGGTCTCGCGCCAGTCGATGCCGCCGAACCGGCGCGGCTCGTCGCCGAGCATGACGTTCTCGGCGACCGACAGCTCGGGCACGAGCTCGATCTCCTGGTAGACCGCGGCGATGCCGGCGGCCGCCGCCTCGGCGGGCCGGGAGAACGCGACGGGTCGCCCGCGCAGGGTGATCCGGCCGCCGTCGAGGCGCTGCGCTCCGGTGATGGCCTTGATGAGGGTCGACTTGCCCGCCCCGTTCTCCCCCATGAGCGAGTGCACCTCGCCCGGGAAGAGCCGCAGCGCCGCCTTCTCGAGGGCGACCTGTCCGACGAAGCGCACGTCGGCATCCACCACCTCGAGCACCGGCGCCGCCGGCGGTGCGGAGTGAATCGACACGGGCCTCGTCCTCACCTCGACGGTCACGAGACTAGCCGCCGGGGAGGTCGCTACCGGCGCCGGCGAGCCGCGATCGCACGCTGGAACACCACGAACAGCAGCAGCATGACGCCGATCACGATGTAGGTCCACCAGGAGTCGACGCTCATGTAGGTGATCGAGATCTGGATGAGGCCGTAGACCAGCACCCCGAACAGCGACCCGATGACGTAGCCGCTGCCGCCGGTGAGGATCGTGCCGCCGATCACGACGGCGGCGATCGCCTGCAGCTCCATGCCGAGTCCGGCGAGGGGATTGCCCGACTGCGTGTACGAGGCGAACAGCACCCCGGCGATGCCGGCGCACGTGCCGCTGATCAGGTAGACGAGGAACACGGTGCGCGTCACGGCGAGCCCCATGAGGCGCGCGGACTGCTCGTTGCCGCCCACCGCGTACACGGTGCGCCCGAACCGCGTGTAGTGGAACACCCAGAAGGCGATCGCCACGAGCAGGAGGGACAGCAGCACGCCGGGCGTCGTCGTCCAGTCGCCGACGCCCCACGAGGTGCCGAGCAGCCAGTTGAGCGCGTCGTTGTGGATCGGCAGCGCCTTCAGGCTGGTGACGTAGGCGAGGCCGCGGGCGAGGAACATGCCCGCGAGCGACGCGATGAAGGGCTGGATGTCGAAGAACGCCACCATGACCCCGACGACCGCGCCGATCAGCGTTCCCGAGAGCACCATGAGCGGCAGCACCGCGGCGGCCGGCCAGCCGGCGGCGAACAGCTGCGCTCCCAGCAGACCGCTGAAGGCGATGACCGACCCGACCGAGAGGTCGATGCCGCCCGTGAGGATGACGAACGTCATGCCGACCGCGAGCACGATCAGGAACGGGTTGTTGTCGAACAGCGACGACAGCAGACGCGGCGAGACGAAGTCCCCGAACACGGCCTGCCCGGCGCCGAGCATGAGCACGAGGATCACGCAGGTGGCGAGCACGGGCAGCCAGGCGTTCAGCCGATAGCGCACCGACCGGCCGCGGCCGCCGAGGCGGGGCGCCCCGGTCGCGGCGGGGGCGGTCACTTGCTCACCGCCGCGCTCGCATCGATCGCCGCCGTGCCGGGCACGGACGGCGCCACCGGCCGCCGGCGCACGGCGAGCAGCCCGCGCACGCGCCGCGACTGCATGAGGCAGATCACGATCACGACGACGGCCTTGAACACCGGCGTCACCGCGGGCGGGATGCCGAGGAACGTGATCGAGGTGGTGAGGGTCTGGATGATGAGGACTCCGATCACGGTGCCGGCGATCGAGAACTTGCCGCCGGCCAGCGACGTACCGCCGATGACGACGGCGAGGATGGCGTCGACCTCGATGTTGAGGCCCGCGTTGTTGGCGTCGGCGGCCATGATGTTCGAGCTGTAGAGGATGCCCGCCATCCCGGCCAGCAGGCCCGAGATCGCGTAGACCGACCAGATGATGCCGCGCGACTGCACGCCGGCCAGGCGGCTCGCCTCCGGGTTGATGCCGACGGCCTCCATGAGCACGCCGAGCGCCGTGCGTCGCACCAGCAGCCCCACGATCGCGACGACCACGACCGCGATGAGGAACGCGACCGGCAGACCGAGGATCACGCCCGAGGCGAATTCCGCGTACGGCGCGCTCGTCACCGTCGTGATCTGCCCCTTGGTGATGAGCATCGCGATGCCGCGGCCCGCGAACATGAGCAGGAGCGTCGCGATGATGGGCTGGATCCGCACCACCGAGACGAGGAACCCGTTCCACGCGCCGAGCACGAGGGTGACGAGCAGACCCAGCGCCACGGCCACCGTGACGGTGCCGACCGAGCCCGGCTCGGGCGACGCCTCGATGTAGGTGAGCGAGACGGCGCCCGCGACCGCGAGCACCGCGCCGACGGAGAGGTCGATGCCGCGCGTCGCGATCACGAGCGTCATCCCGAGGGCGACCAGCATCAGCTGCGAGCTGTTGCGCAGGATGTCGATGCTCGAGCCGTACAGGGCGCCGTGCTTGATCGTGATGCTCAAGAACGACGGACGCGACAGCGTGTTGATCGCCACCAGGAGGACGAGCGCGACGATCGGCCAGAACAGCCGATGCCGGAGGATCCGCAGCGCGATCACGCGGCCGTCCCCTCGGCGATCAGGGCGACGATGTCATCCACGTCGATGTCCTCCTCGTTGACGACTTGGGCGATGATATGCCGGTCTTGCAGCACGTAGATGCGCTGCGAGATGCGCACGACCTCCTCGAGCTCCGACGAGATGAACAGCACCGCGACGCCGCCGGCCGCGAGGTCCGTGATCGCACGCTGGATCTCCGCCTTCGCACCGACGTCGATGCCGCGGGTGGGCTCGTCCAGGATGATGAGCTCGGGATCCGTGGCGAGCCAGCGGCCCAGGAGCACCTTCTGCTGGTTGCCGCCCGACAGGTTGCGGATGAGCGCGCCGGCATCGGGGGGCTGGACGCCGAGCGAGGTCATGTAGCGCTCGACGATCGCATCCTGCTGCGTGCGGCTCAGGGGCCGGGCCCAGCCGCGCTGCGCCTGCACCGCGAGCACGAGATTCTCGCGCACGCTCAGATCGGGAATGATGCCCTCGCTCCGGCGGTCCTCCGACGAGAAGGCGATGCGGTGGGCCAGCGCCGCCCGCGGGCTGCTGAGCCGGGCCGGCCGGCCGTGCACCTCGGCGTGGCCGGCATCCGGACGGTCGGCTCCGTAGAGCAGCCGCGCGAGCTCCGTGCGCCCGGAGCCGAGGAGCCCGGCGAGCCCCACGATCTCGCCCGGGCGCAGCTCGAGCGACGCCCCGGCGATCACGCCCTTGCGGCCCAGGTCCTCGACCCGCAGCACGGGCACCGTGGAGTCCGCGGCGCCGACGGCCAGGGCGCGGTCCTCGATCGCCTCGAGCCGGGCCAGCTCGCGGCCCAGCATCGTCGAGACGAGTTCGCGCCTCGGCAGCTCCGCGGTCGGGAACTCGCCCACCCGCCGGCCGTTGCGCAGCACGGTGATCCGGTCGCACAGCTCGTAGACCTGGTCGAGGAAGTGCGTGACGAACAGGACCGCGACGCCGGTGTCGCGCATCCGGCGCACGACGGCGAAGAGCTGCTCCACCTCGCTGCGGTCGAGGCTCGACGTGGGCTCGTCGAGCACGAGCACGGCGCTCTCGAGCACGGTGGCGCGTGCGATGGCGATGAGCTGCTGCACGGCGATGGAGTGCGACGACAGCGACGTGCGCGTGTCGATCTGCAGGCCCAGAAGCTCCAGCGCGGTGCGGGCCGCGCGATGGGTGGCGGACCAGTCGATGCCGAGGCGGCCCCGCACCTCGCGTCCCAGCATGACGTTCTCGCCCACGCTGAGGTTGGTGCAGAGATTGACCTCCTGGTAGACCGTCGCGATGCCCGCGGCCTGCGCGTCGGCCGTGCCCGAGAACCGCCGGGGCCGGCCGCCGACCTCGACCGTGCCGGAGTCGATGGCGTAGACGCCGGTGAGGGCCTTGATGAGGGTCGACTTGCCCGCACCGTTCTCGCCCATGAGCGCGTGGATCTCTCCGGCGCGCAGCACGAGGTCGACCCCGTCGAGCGCTTTGACGCCCGGGAACGCGATCGTGATGTCGCGGAGCTCGGCGACGACCGTGGATGGCATGGCGATGTCCTCGATTCGGCGGCCGATCGCGGCGCCGGGGCGGTGTGCTCCGGCGCCGCGATCGCGGTCAGCCCGTCCGTGCGTGCGGACTCAGTACTTACGGGTGGGCAGCGCCTGCTTGGCGGCGGCCTGGTCGAAGGCCTCGTCCTTGGCGAGGTAGAGCTTGTCCACCTTCTTGCCGGCCACGACGTCCTTCACGACCTGCGCCACCTGGTCGCCCAGCAGCGGGTTGCACTCGACGACGTAGTTGAACTGGCCGTTCGACAGCGCGGTCAGGCCGTCGTGGGTGCCGTCGATCGTGATGATCTGGATGTCCTTGCCGGGGGTCATGCCGGCGGCCTTGATCGCATCCAGGGCGCCGAGGCCCATGTCGTCGTTCTGGGCGAACAGGATGTTGATCTTGCTGCCGTACTTCTGCAGGAAGCCCTCCATCACGGTCTTGCCCTGCGCACGGGTGAAGTTGCCGTCCTGCTGATCCAGCACGTTGATGTCGGAGCCCTTCATCACCTTGCCGCAGCCGGTGGTGCGGTCGTTGGCGGCGCTCGATCCGGCGGTGCCCTGGAGGACGACCATGTTCGCGCTCTTGCCCGCGAAGTTGTCGACGATCCACTTGCAGGCCGTCTCGCCCTCCTTCTCGAAGTCGTCGCCGACGCGCGAGGCGATGTACTGGTGGTCGGCGGCGTCGACGTCGCGGTCCTCGAGGATCACGGGGATCTTGGCCTGCTTGGCCTGCTTGAGCACATCGGTCCAGCCGGTCTCGACGACCGGCGCGAAGACGATCGCCTGCACGCCCTGCGTGATGAACGAGCGGATCGCCGCGATCTGGTTCTCCTGCTTCTGCTGCGCGTCGGAGAAGTTCAGTTTGAACCCGTTCGACGAGTCGAGCGCCGCCTGCAGCGACTTCGTGTTGGCGGTGCGCCAGCCGCTCTCCGCGCCCTCCTGGGCGAACCCGACCTTGATGGTCTTCGACCCGGACGCGCCGGCTCCGCTGGAGGAACATCCCGCCAGTGCGAGCGAGGCGATGGCGGCGACCACGGCGGCCGCCACGAGACCCTTCTTCATAGTGACTCCCTTGTCATTGAGCTGCCGGGGGGCAACCCCGCTGTCATCCGACCGCGTCGGCTGTCATGATGTTAGCGTTCACAACTCATCACACCAGAGGGCGATGATCACGGTTCGATAACGGGGCGAGGGCCGGGTTTACCGGGGAGTCCCGGCACAAATGGCGAAACTCCGGCGCTTCATCACGTGCCGACGGCTATGTGATGGATCACATTCAGGCGGCTTCGGTGTCCCACCGGCGCCGGTAGTACCGGATGCGCTCCTCGTCGCGCCCGATGCCGTACGCCGCGAAGAACTCGGGCTGCCACCCGGGACCGAAGTTCAGATCGAGGTTGCCGCTGGCGACCGCGAGGTCGGCCCAGCGATCGGCGCGCCCCAGCCGCCCCAGGTCGACGTGTGCGCTCCAGCGGCCGTCGGCGCCTACGAGGGTGTTCGGAACGCACGGATCGCCGTGGGCGACCACTGGCTCGTCGACCGGCGGAGGGTTCACGCCGCCGCGCTCCTCGGCCGAGCGGCTGAACGGGCATGCCGCCACCGGCAGGTGCTCGTGCAGGGCGCGCAGGCCCTCGCCGAGCGCGCGGGCGGCGATGCGGGGCTCGAGCAGCACCGCGCTCGCCCCGGGCAGCGCTCGCGTCACGAGCAGCTGCGCACCCGCGTCGACGCGCAGTTGCAGCACCTCCGGCACGGGATGGTACGGCGACGCCCAGTCCAGCCGGGCGCGCTCCGCCGTCAGGTCGGGACCGCCGGGCGGGCTCCACTTCAGGTACCGGGCTCCGGCGCGATAGGTGAGCCCGCCGAGCTCGTTGAGCCAGACGGCCTCGAGCTCGTCATCGCCGGCCGCCGCGCGCACCAGGGCGGGGACCGTCGTGCCGCTCGGCGGCATCCCGGAGAGGGCGGGCGAGTTCACCACCGGCCCAGGCGCGCGTTCAGAACGGCGAGCGCGGCGGGCCCGGCCGTCGAGGTGCGCAGCACCTCCGCACCGAGCCGCACGGGCATGCCGAGCGCGAGTTCTCTCGCGGTGAGGCCCCCTTCCGGACCGACCACGAGCGTCACGTCGCCCTGCGCCGGCAGCTCGACCGCGGTCAACGCCCGGTCGGCGGCCGGCTCGAGCACGAGCACGAGCCCCGGCAGCGGCGACCCGAGCGGCAGCACCTCGGGAACCCGCGACCGGATCGACTGCTTCGTCGCCTCGCGCACGATCGCCGCCCAGCGCTCCCGTCCCTTCGCCGCCTTCGGACCGTCCCAGCGCGACACCGACCGGTCGGCCTGCCAGGGGATCACGCCGCTCACGCCGAGCTCGGTCGCCGCCTGGATGGCGAGCTCGTCGCGGTCGCCCTTCGCGAGAGCCTGGGCGAGCCAGAGCCGCGGCTCGGGCTCCGGGTCGTGCTGCACGTCGTCGACCTCGATGCTGAGCTCACCGGAGGCGACGTCGACGACGGGACCCCGCACCACGAACCCGGCGCCGTCGGCGATGGCGAGCCGCTCCCCCGGGCGCACGCGCGCGACGGCGATCGCGTGCCGCGCCTCGTCACCCCGCAGGCGCACGCGGGCGCCGACCTCGGCATCCGCCGGCTCCAGGTCGGGATCCAGGTACAGGGAGGCCACGTCTCCACCCTCCCACTCGCGGGCGACGCTCGAGTCATCCCTTCCGAAATGCAGGAGGGAAGGCACCCGGATGCCGTGTCCGCGGGCGGTCAGCCGCTTGCAGGGCGCGCCGCTCCTGCATTTCGGAATGGGAACCGGATCGCGGCGGCGTCGGGCGTGCGGCGTCAGATGTTGAGGAAGCGGTCGCGCAGCTTCGCGAACAGGCCCTGCTGGAAGGTCGAGAACTCGGGAGGCACCGGGCGCCGCGACGCCGCGAACTGCTTCATGAGCTCCTGCTCCTTGCTGTTCAGCCGCACGGGAGTGACGACCTGGATGCCGACCTTCAGATCGCCCCGCCCGCCGCCGCGCAGCCGGGTGATGCCACGATCCTTGACCGTGACGATGTCGGCGCTCTGGGTGCCCGGCTTCACCTCGACCGAGACCTCGCCGTCGAGCCCCTGCAGCGTCGCGGTGGTGCCGAGCACGGCATCCGTCATCTGCACCTCGAGCGTCGCGAGCAGGTCGTCGCCGCTGCGGCTGAACGTGTCGTGATGCTTGACCTTCACCTCGAGATAGAGGTCGCCGTTCGGGCCGCCGGCGGGGCCGGCCTCGCCCTCGCCGGGCAGGTGCAGCCGCAGCCCCGTGTCGACGCCGGAGGGCACGTCGACGTGCACGGTGCGCTTGGCCCGCACGCGACCCTGGCCGGCGCACGTCGGGCACGGGTTCGGGATCACGGTGCCGTAGCCGCGGCACGTGCCGCACGGCGACGACGTCATGACGTTGCCGAGAAGCGAGCGCACGGTGCGCTGGATCGACCCCGTGCCGCCGCAGATGTCGCAGGTCACCGGCTGGGTGCCGGGCGCGCAGCACGAACCGGAGCAGGTCGGGCAGACCACGGCCGTGTCGACCTCGAACTCGCGCGCGACGCCGAACACGACGTCGGCGAGCTCGACCTCGATGCGCAGCAGGGCGTCCTGACCCCGCTCGCGGCGCGATCGCGGCCCGCTCGAGCGCTGCTGCGCCGCGCCGAAGAACGTCTCGAAGATGTCGCCGAACCCGAAGCCTCCGCTGGCGCCGCCGCTGAACGGGTTGCCGGACCCGCCGAGGTCGTAGCGCTCGCGCTGCTCCGGATCGCTCAGCACGTCGTACGCGTGCGTCACGCCCTTGAAGCGCTCGGACGCCTCCTCGCTCGGATTGACGTCGGGATGCAGCTCCCGTGCAAGCCGGCGGTACGCCTTCTTGATCTCCTCGGGGCTCGCATCGCGAGAGACGCCGAGGGTCTCGTAGTGGTCAGCCACGCGTTATCTAGTCCTCACCGAGCAGCCGGCTGAGATACCGCGCGACCGCGCGGACGGCTGCCATGTTGTTCGAATAGTCCATGCGGGTCGGGCCGAGCACCCCGAGGTGCGCGACGCTGCCGCCGGATGCCGTATACCCGCTCGCGACCACGCTCGCCTCGCCGAGGCCGTACCCGGCCATCTCCCGGCCGATGCGCGTCTGCACCGCGTCGTCCTCGAGCTCCATCTCCGAGAACAGGTGCAGCAACGTGACCTGCTGCTCGATCGCCTCGAGCACGGGGAAGATGCTGCCGGTGAAGTCGCCCTCGGTGCGGGCGAGGTTCGCGGCCCCCGCCATCACCAGGCGGTCCTGCCGGTTGGCGGCGACCTGCTCGCCGAGGCTGCCGACCACGGCGTTGACGACGTCGGCGCGCTCGGGCGGGAAGGCATCCGGGAGCGCGTGCAGCCGACCCGCGGCCTCGGCGAGCGCGAGCCCGCCCAGCTGCTCGTTGAGGCGCTCGCGCAGCGCGGCGACGCCCTCCGCGTCGAGCGGCTGCGGCACCTCGACGAGGCGCTGATCGACCCGACCGGTGTCGGTGATCAGCACGGTCATGAGGCGGGTGGGCGCGAGTCCGACCACCTCGATGTGCCGCACCCGGGCGCTGCCGAACGATGGGTACTGCGCGAGCGCGACCTGGTTCGTGAGCTGCGAGAGGGTGCGCACGGTGCGCGCGAGCACGTCGTCGAGGTCGACCGCGTCGCCGAGGAACGTCTCGATCGCCGTGCGCTGCGCGTTCGTCAGCGGGCGCAGCTCGGTCAGCTCGTCGACGAAGACGCGGTAGCCCTTGTCGGTCGGCACCCGCCCGGACGAGGTGTGCGGGGCCGCGATGAGCTCCTCCTCCTCGAGCAGCGCCATGTCGTTGCGGATGGTCGCCGACGAGACCCCGAAGGCGTGCCGCTCGACGATCGACTTCGACCCGACCGGTTCACGGGAGGCGACGTAGTCCTGCACGATGACCCGGAGCACTGCGAGTCCGCGTTCCGAGACCATGGCCACCGCCCTCCATCGCTTAGCACTCGACGATACCGACTGCCAATCGTAGCCGCAGGCGCGTGACGAAATCGTTGCCTCGCCGTTCCCGGTGCCGCTATCTTGTGGTCGTGCTTGTGCCGCTCCCCACGGGACGCGACGAGCGCGAGCCCGTGCACTTTCCCCGCTGTCGAAGTCGACAGCACCCAACGAAAGGCAACTACCCATGACCGAGCCTGCCGCCCCTGCACCTCAGCCGCAGCCGGCTGCTCCGTTCTCGGAGGCCGAGGACAAGCAGTACGCCACGCTGGCGACGTTCCTCAACATCATCCTTCTCATCCCGGCGCTGATCTTCTACTTCGCGTTCAAGGACCGCGGTCCGCGCATCGCCGAGCAGAGCAAGGAGAACCTGAACTGGACGATCAACATCTCGGTGATCGTCGTCGCGGCCTGGATCCTCTCGATCTTCTTCGCCTTCATCCCGTTCGTCGGCTGGATCATCAGCCTCCTGCTCGGCCTCATCGCCTGGGCGGCGCTCATCGTCAACCTGATCTTCTCGATCATCGGCGGCGTGCAGCTCAGCGGCGGCCAGAAGACCAGCTACCGCTACCCCTTCGCGATCCGCGTCATCAAGTAGCGCGCGACGCTCGAGGCGCCGGGTCCTTCGGGGCCCGGCGCTTCTGCGCGCGGGGGGGGTCAGGTGAGGCGGCGCACTACGGCATCCGCGAGCAGCCGGCCCCGGCGGGTGAGCGCGACCCGACCGTCGATCGCCGTGCGACCGTCGACGAGTCCCTCCGCGATGAGCGCCGCGACCGCGGAGCGCCCGTTCTGCTCGAGCGCCTCGATCGGCAGCCCGTCGGCGATGCGCGTGCCCAGCAGGATGCGCTCGAGTCGCCGGGCGTCGTCGTCCAGCGTCTCGCGGCCCGCCGCCGGTGACGCTCCGCCCGCGATCCGCTCCGCGTACGCCGCCGGATGCTTGACATTCCACCAGCGCACCCCGCCGACGTGGCTGTGCGCGCCCGGGCCGACGCCCCACCAGTCCTGCCCCGTCCAGTAGGCGAGGTTGTGCCGGGAGCGATGCGCGGGGTCGGTCGCCCAGTTGCTCACCTCGTACCAGGCGAGGCCGGCATCCGTCAGCCGCTCGTCGGCGAGGTCGTACATGTCGGCCTGGAGGTCGTCATCGGGCTGGGCGATGCGCCCGCGCGCGATGTCGCGGTGCAGGCGCGTGCCGGGCTCGACGATGAGCGCGTACGCGCTCAGGTGATCCGGACGCTGCGCGAGCGCGAGGTCGATCGACGCGGCCCAGTCCTCGAGCGACTCCCCCGGCGTGCCGTAGATGAGGTCGAGGCTGACCTGCAGCCCGGCCTCGCGCGCCCACTGCACGACGAGGGGGATGCGCTCGGGGTCGTGCGTGCGGTCGAGGGTGGCGAGCACGTGCGGCACCGCCGACTGCATGCCGAAGCTCACGCGGGTGAAGCCCGCCTCGGCGAGCTGCGCGAGCGCGGCGGCGTCGACCGAGTCGGGGTTCGCCTCGGTCGTGACCTCCGCACCGGGGGCGAGCCCGAAGCGATCCCGGATGCCGGCCAGCATCCGGCCGAGGGCCTCGGCCGGCAGCAGGGTCGGCGTGCCCCCGCCGAAGAACACCGTCGCCGCGGGACGCGCCATCGCACCGAGCACCCGCTGTGCGAGGTCCAGCTCGGCGATCGCCTGACCGGGGTAGTCGCTCTGCCTGACCCCCCGGATCTCCTGCGCCGTGTACGTGTTGAAGTCGCAGTACCCGCAACGCACCCGGCAGAACGGCACGTGCACGTAGACGCCCAGATCGCGCTCGCGCCAGCCCGCGGCCGCCGATGCGGGCAGCATCCCATCGGCCGGGGCGGGATCCGCGATGGGCAGCGCTGACGGCATGACCCGATCCTCGCAGTTCCCGTCGGGCGCGGCTGAGCGGGTCCGGCCGGCGGCGGGCATCGCGCCGCCGACCGGACCGGCGCCCTAGTGGCCGTACCGGTGGAGCCCGTCCTCCCAGCCGCCGCGCGGTGCGGGCAGCACGCCCGCATCGTGCACGATGTCGCCGCCCACGATGGTGAGCACCGACTTCGTGCCGGTGATCTGCGACTCGGGCACCGAGAAGAAGTCGCGGTCGAGCACGGCGAGATCCGCGTGGTTGCCGACCTTGATCCCGTCGCCCAGGTCATCCTCCTGCAGGAACCACGAGGACGTCGAGGTGGCGAGACGGATGGCGTCGACGCGGCTGATCGCCTGCCCCTCGTTGATGAGGTCTCCGCGGAGGTTCTTGCCCGTGACCATCGTGTACAGGTTCAGCCAGGGGTTGATGACGGTGATGTCACCGCCGTCGGAGTGGTAGGCCGTCGGGATCCCGCTCGACAGGATCGTCCGGTAGGGCGGACCCTGCAGGGCGCCGCTGCGCACCGCACCCCAGCCGACCTTGAGACCGCCGCCGAGGCCCTTGAGCTTCTGCACGTACTCGGCGGTGATGAACGGCACATGCGCGACGACCCACCGCAGGTCCGTGATCGGGAACTCCTGGTTGACCTGGTTCCAGCCGTCGATGATGGCCTTGAAGTCGGCGGTCGTCAGCGAGTGGTTCTCATTGCGCCAGCGCGCCTTCGCGACCGCCCGCGTGCCCTCGAGCCAGACCGGCGTTCCCATGCCGGTGAGGCCGCCGGCCGTCCACTCGCCGATCGCACCGGTGCGGAGCATGTCGTTGCCGAAGAACGGGAACGAGTCCTTCAGCCGCTGCGTCAGTTGCGGCACCGAGGCATCCATGTCCTCCTCGGCGAAGTCCACGCGCAGGCGCACCGGCAGCTTCTGGGCCCGGTTCAGCGCGAGGAACGGCTTGTGCATCGTGTACTTGTTCTCGTTGAAGATGGCGCCGCTCGGCTCGTCGGTGTGGAAGGCGCCGGAGTCGAAGTGCGTCGTGATGCCGAGCCCCGCGTAGTACTGCAGGGCGCCGAGGGTGGTGCGCTCGCGGCTGTCGTCGGTGAGGAAGTCCTGCCGCAGCGCGAGGAGCGCCTGCCCGGCGGCGCCGGTGCCGAAGGCGCTGCCGCTCAGCGTTCCGGTCGCTCCGACCGCGATGCCCTTGCTCTCGAAGTAGTCCTTGCCGAGCTGGTTCGTGACGACGCCGCCCTGTGCGGCCTCGAGGAACACCGGGCGGTTGACGGCGCTGAGCTCGGTCAGGTTCGGCAGCCGTCCCTCGCGGAACTGCATCGCCGAGATGGGCCCCACCGTCGTGATGAACTGGCCGGCCGGCACGTGAGCGGCGCGCGCCTGCAGTCGCGCCACGGCATCCGGGATCGTGAAGACGTCCTCGAGCAGCTCGTGATACCCGGGCCGGTTGCCCACCAGCACGATGTGGTTGTGCGAGTCGACGATGCCCGGGATGACGGTGCGGCCGCCGAGATCGATGCGGGTTGCCTGGCCGCCGGCCTTCTGGGCGTCCTTGCCGAGCGCGACGAAACGTCCGTCCCGGATGCGCACCTCGCCGACGACGGTGTCGTGCTCGTCGCCGAGGTGGATCCTGCCGTTGACCAGCAGGAGGTCGCCGCCGCCGTCGGTCGGCTTGTCCGCTGATGCGGCCATCGCCGGCGACGCGGCCCCGAGGGTCGCGGCCGCCGCCGCCGCGCCGCCGCCGATGATGAGCCCCCGACGGGAGATCCCTTCGACACCGCGTCCATGTGTGCTTTTCGCCATGGTGCTGCTCCTTCTGTCGACATTGACAACGAGGGGGCGACCTTCATGACCAGCGAGACCGTTAACCCCTGCTGCACGAACTTAGCGACAGTGAACGGCGTACCACAACCGATTGCGGGAGCTCAGCCGCCGATCGGTCCCGTCAGCGAGCGCTCGTAACGAGCCGTGTAGAAGGCCTGCAGCAGGCGGGCGACCGGGTACGCGATCCACATGAGGGCGTTCGACGGACGTGAGAACGCCCGGATCACGAGCCACACCGACCCGTCGGGCTGGCGCTCGACCACGAACGCCTCCTCCCCGCGCTCCGGATGCCCGGGCAGCGTGCCGTAGGCGAATCCGCGCCGGGTCGGCTCATCGATCACGTACACCACGCGTGCCGGGATCGGGAACGGCCACAACGCCATCCGGAGCTTGGCTGTGTCGCCGGGCTGCAGCAGGGGCGTGCCGTCCGCGGAATACACCGTCTCGGAGGCTCCCCCGACGACCGCCGGTTGCACGGGAACCCCGTCGGCGTCGAACGCGACGGGCGTGTACGCAGCGACCCGCGCCTCGGCCGGCACCGGCTGCTGCTCCACCTTCAGCCCCGATCGACGCTGGATGCCCCAGCTCATAGCCTCGGTCCACGCGAATCGCCAGCGCTCGTCGCCGTGCCCGATCCGCACCCGGCGCTCGAGCGGGCGGTAGCCCGTCGGGGGGTACCGGAGCAGGTCCGGCTCCTGCGTCGCCCCGATCGCGCCGTAGGTCACGGGCACCTTCCAGAGCGGGGTCGCGGCCATCACTCCAGGGTAAGGGGATGCTCCCGGAGGTACTGCGCCACGATCGTGTGCGGTGCCACCTCGCACCACGCGCTCACCACGAGTTCGCCGAGGCGGCGACGGGTGATGCGGTTCAGCCGCACGAGCACCGCCGGATATCCGTCGAAGTGCGAGATGGTGAAGAAGACGCCGACGTCCTCGGCCAGGAGCGCCTGCTTCTCGTGCTCGTGCGCGACCCGCGCACCGAGGATCGGCCCCTCCTGCTCGCCGACCTCCTCGATCTCCTTCGCCCGCAGCGGCCGCTCCCACACGAAACCGCGCTTGACCGCCCAGGTGCGGTTGCCCCACTTCGTCGTCTCCTCGACGTCGGGAAGCGCCATCGCCAGCTCCCGGACGTCGTCCCAGGTCGCCATGGCGCCACGCTACGCCGCGTCGGCGGAGGCGTCACGGAGCGGGTATACCGGAGCCAGTGACCCAGAAGCTCTCGTCGACGCCGTCGCCGGCGAAGCCCTTTCCGGCACGCTTCACGATCCCGCTCCTGCTGGGCTCGACCCTCAACCCGATCAACAGCTCGATGCTCGCGACCGGCCTCGCCGCGATCGCGCGCGACTTCCACGTCGGGCCCGGCCAGAGCGCCGCGCTCGTCTCCGTGCTCTATCTGTGCAGTTCGGTCGCCCAGCCGACGATGGGCAAGCTCGCGCAGCTCTTCGGCCCGCGCCGGATCTTCCTCGTCGGCATCGCGATCCTCGCGGCGGGCGGCATCGTCGGCGCGACCGCGCCGCAGTTCTGGGTGCTGCTCGTCTCGCGGGCCCTCATCGGCGTCGGCAGTTCGGCCGCCTATCCGACCGGGATGGCGCTCGTGCGCCGCCGCGCCGAGTCGCTCGGCGTCGGTGTGCCCAGCCGGGTGATCGGCAACTTCTCGATCGCCGCGCAGATCACGGTCGTGCTCGGGCTGCCGATCGGCGGGGTGCTGACCGGACTGTTCGGATGGCGCGCCCTCTTCCTCGTCAACATCCCGCTCGCCGTCGGCGTCTTCCTCTTCGCCTTCTTCGGCATCGCGAAAGACGAGGCCCGTCGCAAGCGCGCCCGGGGGCGTGCGCTGGTGGCGGCCGTCGACATCCCGGGCATCGCGCTGTTCGCCGCGGCGATCGTGAGCCTGCTGCTGTTCCTGTCCGACCTGCGGGCTCCGCTCTGGTGGCTCCTGCCGGTCTTCGTCGCCGCGACCGCAGGGTTCGTGCTGTGGGAGCGACGCACCTCCCAGCCGCTCGTCGACATCCGGATGCTGGCGGCCAACGGCCCGCTGCAGCGCACCTACCTGCGCCAGATCATCGTCGGCCTCGGCGTGTACACCGGCCTCTACGGGATCAGCCAGTGGATGGAGGACGCGGCCGGGTACTCCGCGTTCGAGGTGGGCCTGCTCCTGCTGCCGCTGTCCGGCACGGGCATCGTGCTGGCCCGCATCGTGTCGGTGCGCGGCTGGGTGCGCTGGCCGCTCATCGTCGGTGCGGTCGCGCTCATCGGCACGGGCGTCGCCGCGCTGTTCATCGACCACCGCGCGGGCGTGCTCGTGCTGCTCGGGCTGACGCTGCTGTTCGGCACGACCAACGGCCTCAGCAACTTCGCGAACCAGACGACGCTGTACGTGCAGTCCCCGTCGGAGACGTTCGCGGTGGCGTCGGGCCTCTACCGCACCGCGTCCTACCTCGGCGCGATCTTCTCGGCGAGCGTCATCAGCCTCTCGTTCGGCAGCCGGGTCTCGGATGCCGGATTCCACGCGGTCGCCTGGGTGCTCGTCGCGATCGGCGTCGGGGCGCTGCTCATGACCACGCTCGACCGGCGGATCCCCGTCGTCGCGCGCGGGCGGGCGCGCGGCTGACGCCCGTCAGGCCGCGCTCGCGGGGATCAGGCCTGCCAGTCGAGCACCGGCAGACCGTCCCCGTCGTGAGCGGCCCCCGCGACGACGACGATGAAGTCGACGAGCGGCCAGATGCCGAAGGTGATCCAGCCGACCAGCAGCTTCGCCACGCCCATCCCGATGTTCCCGAGATAGAAGCGGTCGACGCCGAGCCCGCCGAGGAAGAAGCTGAGCAGCGTCGCGACGAGGCGGCTCTTCGGCGAGACCGGGTACGCGCGCGCAGCCGGATACGGCGCCGGAGGCTGCATCATGCGCGGACGCGCGTGGGTGTAGGTGGTGCCGTCCCACCAGTGCTCCGTCGACGGGTCGCGCGGGTCGGTGTACCAGCCGGGAGGCGCCGTCGTCATGTCGCCATGGTGGCCAGCGCGGACGATCGCGTCAAATCAGCGGATGGTGCGGCGAGCGCTATCTGTCCTTCTTCGACGTCTCCACGTCGCCGGAGAGCGCGGCGATGAACGCCTCCTGGGGCACCTCGACGCGGCCGACCATCTTCATCCGCTTCTTGCCCTCCTTCTGCTTCTCGAGCAGCTTGCGCTTGCGGGTGATGTCGCCGCCGTAGCACTTGGCGAGCACGTCCTTGCGCATCGCGCGGATGTTCTCGCGCGCGATGATGCGGGCGCCGATCGCGGCCTGGATCGGGACCTCGAACTGCTGCCGCGGGATCAGCTCCCGCAGCCGCGTGGCCATCATGGTGCCGTAGGCGTACGCCTTGTCCTTGTGCACGATGGCGCTGAACGCGTCGACCGTCTCGCCCTGGAGCAGGATGTCGACCTTCACGAGGTCGCCCGGCGCCTCCCCCGCGGGCTCGTAGTCGAGCGAGGCGTAGCCCTGGGTGCGCGACTTCAGCTGGTCGAAGAAGTCGAAGACGATCTCGCCGAGCGGGAGCGTGTACTTGAGCTCGACGCGGTCCTCGCCGAGGAAGTCCATCGACTTCATCGTGCCGCGGCGGTTCTGGCAGAGGTCCATGATCGTGCCGACGTAGTCCTTCGGCGCGAGGATCGAGGCGTTGACGACGGGCTCGAGCACCTCGGCGATCTTCGCCCCCGTCGGGTACTCGCTCGGGTTGGTCACGGTGACCGTCTTCCGGTCCTCGGTCGTGACCTGGTACGGCACGCTCGGCGCCGTCGTGATGAGGTCGAGATCGAACTCGCGGCGCAGGCGTTCGGTGATGATCTCCAGGTGCAGGAGGCCGAGGAAGCCGCAGCGGAACCCGAAGCCGAGCGCGACGCTCGTCTCGGGTTCGTACTGCAGCGCGGCATCCGACAGCTTGAGCTTGTCGAGCGCCTCGCGCAGCTCCGGGTAGTCGGAGCCGTCGATCGGGTAGATGCCCGAGAAGACCATCGGCAGCGGATCGGTGTAGCCGAGCAGGGCCTCGGTCGCCGGCTTGACCGCCGTCGTGACGGTGTCGCCGACCTTCGACTGGCGCACGTCCTTGACGCCCGTGATGAGGTAGCCGACCTCGCCGACGCCGAGACCCTTCGACGGGGTCGGCTCGGGGCTCGAGACCCCGATCTCCAGGATGTCGTGGGTCGCCCGGGTCGACATCATCTGGATGCGCTCGCGCGGGCTCAGCTCGCCGTCGACCATGCGCACGTAGGTGACGACGCCGCGGTAGGCGTCGTACACCGAGTCGAAGATCATCGCACGCGCCGGTGCGTCCTTCACGCCCACCGGAGCCGGGATCCGCTCCACCACCCGGTCGAGCAGGGCCTCGACGCCCTCCCCCGTCTTGCCGCTCACCTTGAGCACGTCCGCGGGGTCGCCGCCGATGAGCTGCGCCAGCTCACGGGCGTACTTCTCCGGCTCGGCCGACGGCAGATCGATCTTGTTGAGCACGGGGATGATCTCGAGGTCGTTCTCGAGAGCCAGGTACAGGTTGGCGAGGGTCTGGGCCTCGATGCCCTGGGCGGCATCCACCAGCAGGATGGCGCCCTCGCACGCCGCGAGCGACCGGCTCACCTCGTACGTGAAGTCGACGTGCCCGGGAGTGTCGATCATGTTCAGGGCATACGTCCCGTCGGCGGCCTGCCACGGCATCCGGACCGCCTGCGACTTGATCGTGATGCCGCGCTCGCGCTCGATGTCCATGCGGTCCAGATACTGGGCGCGCATGTCGCGGTCGCTGACGACGCCCGTGATCTGCAGCATGCGGTCGGCCAGGGTCGACTTGCCGTGATCGATGTGCGCGATGATGCAGAAGTTCCGGATACGCGCGGGGTCGGTCGCAGCCGGTTCGAGAGGCTTCAGGGCGCGCGGAGACATGACGGGCCATTGTCTCATTCGCGGCGGAGGCCGGCTGCGCCGCGGGAGAACGCGACTCGGAGTGCCGCCTTGATGTTTTCTAGGTGAAACCATATAGTGCGAACGAATCTCGATTCCGGAGTTCTCCTTTGCAGCCCAGCAGAACGGATCACATGAAGCTCACCCGACTCGTCGCGGCCTCCGCGGCGACCGCCCTCCTCGGTGCAGCGGCCCTTGCGGCTGCCACGCCGGCGTTCGCGATCCCCGCTCCCAGCACCCAGTACGTGACGGCGAGCCAGTTCGTGGCGGAGGCCTCGCCCTACCCGCACCAGTGGTTCAAGGGGAACGTGACCGCCCCCGTGGGCACCTACACGAGCGTTCCGACCGGTCTGACGGTGAACGGCAACGCGCAGCCGCTCAACGGCGACACGCCGACGACCGGGCTCGCCAACCTCGTCTCGGGGGCGTCGTTCACGGCCGACGGGCCCGCGGCCTTCCAGATCCCGATCTTCACCAACACCGACGCGACCGACGCCGCCAGCCCGACCGGGTTCACGACGCTCGTGCCCGACGACATCACGCCGGGCGCCCTGCACACGACGACCTGGCATTCGACGCAGGACATCTCCCGCGCCGGCACCGTGCAGTACACCGCGAACACGAGCCACTTCGCGCTCGCCGACCTCGAGACCTACCTGTCGGGCGATACGACGCCGTACACGATCCTGGCGTACGGGTTCTATGTGGACTCGAGCTTCACCACGACGCTGCACACCGTCACCTGGGACGGCGTCACCACCGACTTCATGGCCGCTCCGACGGCGACGCTGTCGGCCACGTCGCTCACCACCAAGCAGGTCACCTCGACGGGCATCGACGCGACCTTCACCGGCTTCGTGCCCGGTGAGCTCGTGGACTTCGGCTACGGCAGCGGCCAGTCCGGCGACAGCTACGGCGCCCCGGTCGCGGCCGACGCGAACGGCACGGTCAGCGTGCACTTCGTCGCTCCGACCGGCTTCACCGCGGGCACCTACACGCTCGGCGCCTATGGCGAGACCTCGACCTTCTCGGCCGTGGGCACGTTCACGGTCGCCGACCCGGCCCCGGCCGCCAGCCTGGCCGCGACGGGCATCGACGCGACCCCCTACCTGATCGCCGCGGCGGCGCTGCTCGTCTTCGGTGCAGCGTTCGGCGTCATCGCCTGGCGGCGTCGGCGCGTCGACGCGTAACGCTCCACGACGCGGGAGGAACGTCACCGGCGTTCCTCCCGCGTCGATTGGCTGGTAACGTAGCCCCTTGGTTTCCCGTGCGTCCCACCGCGCGGTTCGCCGATCGCGCCCCTCTACCGCGAACGGCACCTCCACTCGACGCAGTAGACGTAAGGACACGCATGGCCAACATCAAGTCGCAGATCAAGCGCATCGGCACCAACAAGAAGGCGCAGGAGCGCAACAAGGCCGTCAAGAGCGAGCTCAAGACCGCCATCCGCGCCACGCGCGAGGCGATCACCGCCGGCGACAAGGACAAGGCGTCGGCCGCTTTGAAGGTCGCCACCAAGAAGCTCGACAAGGCGACGAGCAAGGGCGTCATCCACGCCAACCAGGCCGCCAACCGCAAGTCGGCGATCTCGAAGGCCGTCGCGAGCCTGTAACCACGTTCTCGTCGAAGGGCCCCGCACCGGGTGGTGCGGGGCCCTTCGCGTATCGGGGGACGGCGAATGCGAGGGCGGTGTGCCGTTAGCGTGGACGGATGGCCGTACCCGACTTCGTGCTCGAGCTGCGAGAGCGGATCGGACACGCACCCCTGTGGCTCTCGGGGGTCACGGCTGTCGTGCTCGATGACGCCCGGGAGCGGGTGCTGCTCATCCGCCGCGCCGACAACGGAGCCTGGACCCCCGTCACGGGGATCATCGATCCGGGCGAGCAGCCGGCGGTCGCCGCGGCGCGCGAGGCACTCGAGGAGACGGGCGTCGTCATCCGGGTCGCACGGCTGGCGTCGACCTCGGTGACTCCCGACATCATGTACGAGAACGGAGATCGCAGCCGGTATCTCGACCTCACCTTCGAGTGCCGGTACGTCTCCGGTGCGCCGCATCCGGCCGACGGCGAGGCGAGCGAGGTCGGCTGGTACCGGCTCGACTCGCTCCCGCCGATGACGGACGAGATGCGCTGGCGCATCGACACCGCACTCGAGGACGGGCCGGCGAGATTCCTGCCGGCGTAGGCGACCGGGAACTCGGCCGCCCCGCTCGTGCTCACCGTTCCCCGCGGGCGGCGACGATCCCGACCATGCGCTCGAGGGCATAGACGGGATCGCGGCCGGCGCCCTTGACCTGGGCGTCGGCGTCGGCCAGCGACTCGATGACGCGGCCGAGGCCCTCGTCGGTCCAGCCCTGGAGGTCTCGGCGCGCGCGGTCGATCTGCCAGGGCGCGAGGCCGAGCTGTTGCGCGAGCTGATTCGACCCCCCGCGCGTGCCCGCGACCTTCGCCATCGTGCGCACCTTGCTCGCGAACGCCGCGACCACCGGCACCGGGTCCGCGCCGGAGGCGAGTGCGTGCCGGAGCAGCCCCAGCGCCTCACCATGCCGGCCGGCGATGGCGGCATCCGCGACGGCGAACGCCGTCGTCTCGACCCGGCCGCCGTAGTACTTGTCCACCGTCGCCTCGGTGATCTCGCTGTCGGTGTCGGCGAGCAACTGCTGACAGGCGGCCGCGAGCTCCGCGAGGTCGTCGCTGAACGCGGACACGAGCGCGCGCTGCGCTCCCCCGGTGATCCGGCGATGCGCCGCCTGGAATTCCGCGGCGACGAAGTCGAGCTTGTCGGCGTCGCGCTTGAGCTCGGCGCAGACGATCTCGATACCGCCGCCGAGTCCCCCGCGGATCGCATCGAGGAGCTTCTTGCCCCGCACGCCCCCTGCATGCCGCAGGACCAGGTACGTGTCGTCGGCCGGGCTGGCGAGGTAGGCGAGCGCCTCCTCGAGGAAGGCGTCGCCGGTCTTCTCGACACCCTCGACGCGGAGCAGACGCGGCTCGGCGAACAGCGAGGGGCTCGCCAGCGTGATCAGCTCGCCCGGCGCGTACGCGCTCGCGTCGAGATCGGACACCTCGAGCGTCGGATCCTCCGCCCGCAGCGTGTCGCGCAGCAGCCGGATGGCGCGGTCGGCCAGCACCGTCTCGGTGCCGCTCACCAGCACCACGGGCGCCGGTCGCACGCGGTCCCAGGGCAGCTGCGGGATCGACGCCTTCGGCGCCGCGGCGCCCCGCGAGCTCGATCGTCGCGCCGGAGCCGCCATGCCGCCAGCCTATTTCGTCGGACCGTCACGCGCGGTCAGCTCCGGTCCGGTGAGGGTCGCTTCGTCTCCGCCCGGCTTCTGCTTCCAGACCACCGCCTCGTGGGGCTGCGCACCGGGGGCGACCAGCACCATCCCGTCGAGGTCGGTGCGCAGCGGCCGGATGCCGTTCGCCGTCAGAATGCCGAGCAGCTTCGCGGTCGGATGCCCGTAGTCGTTGCCTGCGCCGACGCCGATCAGGCCGAGCGTCGGGTGCAGTGCCGCGTACAGCTCGGGAGACTGGTCGGCCGAGCCGTGATGCGCGACCTTCACGACATCCACGTGGCCCGGATGCATCAGCCCGAGGAGGCGGTCCTGGGACTCCTCGCCCAGATCCCCGAGGAGGATGCCGGAGAGGCAGGCCGGGCAACCCTCCCCCGGCGTGATCGTGATCGTCACGCTCGCGGGGTTGCCCGGCTCGACGCCGGTATCCGGCGGCCAGACGACATCCCAGCGGAGCGCACCCAGCACCCCGTGCACGCCGATGCTCACCTGATCGACCCGGGCGCCCCCGGCCCGCAGCTCGGAGGCGAGCCGGTGGTCGCCCGGATCGCTCGGCGGTCCGATGAGCGCGCGGTCGACCTTGCCGACCACGGCGTCGGTGCCTCCGACATGGTCGAGGTCGTAGTGCGTCAGCACCAGGAGGTCGATGTGGTCGATGCCGAGGTCGCTGAGGCACACCGCGAGGGGCTTCGGGTCGGGGCCGGTGTCGACCAGGGCGATCTCGCCACCGCTGCGGATGAGGGTCGCGTCGCCCTGGCCGATGTCGCACAGGCCGAACTCCCAGTCCGCGGGGCGTCCCGCCACCGTGACGACGTGGATGCCCGCGACGCTCGCGAGATACCCCACCACCCCGACGACGAGGGCGGCGCGTGCGAGCCGGCGCAGCCGAGCGGGCGACCCGCCCAGCACCGCGACCAGCGCGAGGACCGTCACCGCGATCAGCAGGAGGATGCCGATCACCCCGGGCGGCCACGGGCTCTGGGCGCCCGGCAGGTGGGCGAAGAACCGGGCGACCGCGGCGATCCACGAGGCCGGAAGCCACGCGAGCCATCCGATCGCCGATGCCAGCCCGGGCAGCACGGCTGCGGTTGCGCACGCCGCCAGACCGAGGACCGTGACGAGCGGAGCCGCGGGTTCCGCGAGCAGGTTGGCCGCGATCCCGTACACCGGCAGCGCCGGGTTCAGCAGCAGGATCACCGGCTGGCAGGCCAGCTGCGCCGCGATCGGCACGGCGAGCAGCAGCGCCAGCCGGTTCGGCAGCAGGCGCGCGATCGAACGGGCGATGGGCGCGGCCAGCAGCAGGAGGCCGCCGGTCGCGAGCGCGGAGAGCGCGAACCCGTAGTCCCGCGCGAGCCAGGGGTCCGTCGTGAGCAGCACGATCACCGCGATGCAGAGCAGCGGGAGGCCGCGCCCCGCCCGTCCGAGCGCGATGGCGGTCAGCGCGACCGCCGCCATGACCGCCGCGCGGATCACCGAACCCTGCGGCGTGACCAGCACGACGAATCCGACGAGCGCGAGCAGCGCCACGGCGAGCCGCACCATCCGCGGGAGCCCGATCGCGGACGCCGCCCAGAGCACGAGCCCGACCACGATCGCGCAGTTGGCACCCGACACGGCGGTGAGGTGGGTGAGCGACGACGCCTTCATCTCGGCCGTGAGCCGGGGCGAGACCTGGGCGGTGTCGCCGATCGCGAGCCCCGGCAGGAGGTCGCCGCCGTCGCCCGGGAGCCCGGCGGTGGCGCGGACGAGCGCCACGCGCACGTGATCGGCCGCCTCGAGCATGCCAGGGGGCGGGGCGACCTCGGTCGGTGATCCGCGGGGGAACACCAGGTACGCGACCGTGTCGCCGACGTCGCCCGGGCGCACCGCGGCGTCGATGCGCAGGGTCTCGCCGATGCGGACCCGATCGAGGGCGTGGTCCTCGGGCTCGCCCATCACGAGCACCGGCGTCGAGGTCGTCGTCGTCTGGTCGCCCACCGTGGCGGAGAGCGCGGTCGCCGCCAGACGGCCCGCGGTCGCCAGCGACGTCGCCTCGAGCCGCAACGTGACCGTGCGCCCGGAATGCGCGGCCTCCACGAGGACATGCGGCGATCGGCCGGGCACCTGCGCGGCGACCGCCGCCCCGATGATCGCTCCCCCGACGAGGGCGATCGCAGCGAGCGCGAGCACCGAGCGCACCCCGCGCGCGATGAGCGCGCAGGCGACGGCCGCGGCTGCGCATCCGAGGGCGAGGACCCCGTTCGCCCAGCCGGGCAGCCCGATGCCGATGCCCGCGACCAACCAGGCGGCGAGCGCCGCGGGCAGCAGCCGGAGATCGGTCACCGGTCACACCGTGACGAGGGGCTCGAGCTGTGCGAAGGTCGCGTCGCCGATGCCGCTCACGCTGCGCAGGTCCTGAATGGAACGGAAGCGTCCGTTCTTGGTGCGCCAGTCGATGATCCGCTGCGCCATCGCCGGACCCACCCGCGGCAGCGTCTCGAGGGCTGTCGCGTCGGCGGTGTTGACGTTGACCTTCGCGCCGGGAGCGGCGGCACCCCCGGTGCCGGCACCGGCACCCACCGGCGGCGCCTCGCCCACCGCCGGAACGACCAGCTGCTCGCCGTCGGCGACGACGCGGGCGAGGTTGATGCCCGCGCGATCGGCGGAGGAGGTGAACCCGCCGGCGGCGACGACGGCGTCCATCACCCGATCGCCGTCGCGCACCTCGTAGAGGCCGGGATGCACGACCTGGCCGACCACCTGCACGTACAGCACGCCCGGGCTCGGCGAGGCGACGATCCCCGGCGGAGCTCCGCTCGACCCGGGCGCCGCGCCGGTCGTCGGCGCCACCACCGTTGTGCCGCCGTGCGGGGTGAGCGCCGTCACGAGCACGGCCGCCGCGAGGCCCAGCAGCACGAGTACGAGCGCGGCCCCGGCACCCGCGCGCAACCGGGCGCGGCGGGGGTCGGGTGCCGGAGACGCGCTCACTCGAGCACGCTAGACAGCACCGCGCTCGGGGGCGGCGCCGCGCTCAGCGGGTGGGGACGATCAGCTCCGGGTCGCGATGTTGACGACGCGCGGCGCCCGCACGATCACGTTGACGATCTCGCGATCGCCCACCACCCGGGCGACGGCGGCCGATGCCCGCGCGAGCGCCTCGAGCTCGTCGGCGGCGATGGTCGGCGAGACCTCGAGCCGATCGCGCACCTTGCCGTCGACCTGCACGATCGCGGTCACCGACTCCTCGACCAGCAGCGTCGGATCGGGCTTGCGCAGCCCGGCGAACGCGACCGATGCCGGATGCCCGAGCCGCTCCCACATGTCCTCGGCGGTGTACGGCGCGAACAGGGACAGCAGCACCGTGACCGCCTCGATCGCCTCCCGCACCGCGGGATCCGCCGCGCCCGGCCCGGAGTCGATCGTCTTACGGATCTGGTTCACGAGCTCCATGAGCCGCGCGACCACGACGTTGAACTTGAACGCCTCGAGCAGCCCCGGCGCGTCGGCGAGCAGGTGGTGCGTCGCACGGCGCAGCGCGGCATCCCCGCCCTTCCACTCCACGTCGGTCGGCGAGGTGATCTCGCCGGAGATGCGCCAGGCGCGCGCGAGGAACTTGGTGGAGCCGGTGGGCGACACGTCGGCCCAGTCGATGTCGTCCTCCGGCGGCCCGGCGAACGCCAGCGTCAGCCGCAGCGCGTCGGCACCGTGCTCGCGCAGCTCGCTCGCGAACTCGACGAGGTTGCCCTTCGACTTCGACATCTTCGAGCCGTCCATGAGGACCATGCCCTGGTTCAGCACGGCGCTGAAGGGCTCGGTGAAGCTCACGTAGCCGAGGTCGAACAGCACCTTCGTGATGAAGCGCGCGTACAGCAGGTGCAGGATCGCGTGCTCGACCCCGCCGACGTACTGGTCGACGGGCGCCCACTTCTCCGCATCCGCCGGCTCGAAGGCGCGGGTGTCGTCGTGCGGGTCGAGGTAGCGCAGGAAGTACCAGGAGCTGTCGACGAACGTGTCCATCGTGTCCGGATCGCGACGGGCCGGCCGGCCGTCGGGCAGCGTGGTCTGCACCCACTCCGTCGCCGCGCCGAGCGGCGACTGGCCCTTGGGCTTCAGGTCGAGGCCCTCGGTGGGCGGCAGCTCGAGCGGCAGCTGGTCCTCGGGCACCGGATGCAGCGACCCGTCCTCGGCGTGCAGGATCGGGATCGGCGTGCCCCAGTATCGCTGCCGCGAGATCAGCCAGTCGCGCAGGCGGTAGGTCTTCGCGGCGCGACCGGTGCCGGCGTCGGTGAGCAGGTCGATGACGCGGGAGATCGCGTTCTGCTTGCTGAGGCCGTCGAGCGGGCCGGAGTTGATCATCCGGCCCGGGCCGTTCAGCGCGACCCCGGTGCCGGCCGGATCGAGAGCCGGGATCTCCGCACCCTCCTCCAGCATCTCGGGCGTGATGACGGGGATCGTGCCCGTGACGGCCGCGTTCGTGTCGACGACGACCTTGACCGGCAGGCCGAACTTCAGCGCGAAGTCCAGGTCGCGCTGGTCGTGCGCGGGCACCGCCATGACGGCGCCGTGCCCGTAGTCGGCGAGCACGTAGTCGGCGGTCCACACCGGGATCCGCTCGCCGTTCACGGGGTTGATCGCATACCGTTCGAGCGGGATGCCGGTCTTCTCCCGTCCCGCGTCCTGCCGATCGACCTCGCTGGTCTTCTGCACCTGCTCGAGGTAGTCGGCGAACGCCGCCTGCACCTCGGGGCTGGAACCGGCCGCGAGCTCGGCGGCCAGGTCGGAATCCGGGGCGACGACCATGAAGGTCGCACCGAACAGCGTGTCGGGGCGGGTGGTGAAGACGGTGACCTTCTCGGGGTGCCCCTCGATCACGAAGTCGACGTCGGCGCCGGTGGATCGCCCGATCCAGTTGCGCTGCATCGCGATGACCTTGCTCGGCCATGAGCCCTCGAGCTGGTTCAGGTCGTCGAGCAGCCGGTCGGCGTAGTCGGTGATCCGGAAGTACCACTGGGTCAGCTTCTTCTTGATCACGACCGCGCCGGAGCGCTCGCTCGTGCCATCCGGCAGCACCTGCTCGTTCGCGAGCACCGTCTGGTCGACCGGGTCCCAGTTGACCCAGCTGTCCTTGCGGTACGCCAGCCCCTTCTCGTACAGCTTGAGGAACAGCCACTGGTTCCACTTGTAGTACTCGGGGTCGGAGGTGTGCAGTTCGCGGTTCCAGTCGAAGCTGTTGCCGTACTTCTGGAAACTCGCCTTCTGCTGGGCGATGTTGGCGTACGTCCACTCGCGCGGGTCGATGCCGCGCTTGATCGCCGCGTTCTCGGCGGGCAGGCCGAAGCTGTCCCACCCGATCGGATGCAGCACGTTGAAGCCCTGCTGACGCCAGTAGCGCGCGACGATGTCGCCGAACGCGAACGCCTCCGCGTGCCCCATGTGCAGATCGCCCGACGGGTACGGGAACATGTCGAGCACGTACTTGCGCGGCCGCGAATCCGACGGGCCGTCGACCGTGAACGGCTGAAGCTCCTCCCAGCGCGCCGCCCACTTCTGCATGATCGCGGCGAAGTCGTACTCCGCGTCGTGGGCGCTCTGCTCGGGCATGGGACGACTCTCGTTTCGCGAGGGGGAAGGCGTTCCAGCCTAACGAACCGCAGCGCCCGGGGTTCGCAGAGCCTCCCGCAGCGCCCGGGCCTTCAGCTCCACCTCGGCGAGCTCGGCGGCGGGATCCGAGAGCACGGTGATCCCTCCGCCGGCGCCGAATCCGGCACCGGCGTCGTCGATCACGATCGTCCGGATGGTCATGGTCAGCTCCGCCGACCCGTCCGGCCCCAGCCGCCCGAATGCGCCCGCGTAGGCGCCGCGGTCGGCCGCCTCGAGTTCGTCCAGCAGCTCGATCGCGCGCCGCTTGGGGGCGCCGGTCATCGAGCCGGCGGGAAAGCACGCCGCGATGGCGTCGATCGCGTCACGGCCCGCGGCCAGGGGGCCCTCGACGGTCGAGACGAGCTGATGCACCTGCGGATGCGTCTCCACGGCGAGCAGCTCCGGCACGCGGACCGTGCCCGGCGCGCACACCTTGCCGAGGTCGTTGCGCATCAGATCGACGATCATGACGTTCTCGGCGCGCTCCTTCTCGTCGGCGAGCAGCTCGGCGGCGAGCCGGGCGTCTTCGGCCGGGTCGGCATCCCGTCGGCGCGTTCCCTTGATCGGACGGGTGCGCACGATCCCGTCGGCGACCTCCAGAAAGCGTTCCGGTGTCGCGCTCAGCAGGGTCACACCGCCGGTGCGCAGGATGCCGCCGCGCCCGGTCGCGCTCGAGGACCGCAGCGCGAGGTAGGTCTCGAGCGGGTCGATCGGGCCGTCGACGCGGTAGTCGGTCGTGAGGCAGAGCAGGTAGGCGTCGCCGCGGAGGATCGCCTCCTGGGCCGCGGCGATCTTCGCCAGGTATGCGGCGTCGGTGTCGCGGCGCGTGACGGTCGGAGACTCGTGCCGTGCCGGTGGCGGCGCGGCGCCCGTGGGTGGGCCCGGCGACTCGACCACGTACTCGCGTTCGACGCGGAGGAACGCGGCGGACGGCAGGCGCGGGGGGCGGGACGGCGGCATCCCCATGGTCTCGGACCGCAGCTCGTAGCCGAGCCAGCCGACCAGGCCGGCGGGCGCGTCGGCGAGCGCGGCTCGAACGCCCGGCAGCACCGCACCCCGCTCCAGGGCGACGGCGCTGCCGACGCCGATCCGGCTCACGCGCCCGACGCCGCCGTCAAGCCAGAACACGTGCTCGTGCTCGGCCGCGAGGTCGGCGAACAGACGCTCGGGCCGGATGTCCGTCCCGAGGGGGATGCGTTCCGCGGCCCCGTGCATACCCTTGACCCTATGAGTCCGCCGAGCGCCTTCCGGTGGCGCGCCGGACGGCTCGAACCGCTCGATGCGGAAGCCCTGCCGTCGGGGTCGCCGGCGGTCGCCGACTCCTGGCTGCTCGAGGACGGCACGGCACTCGGGCTGGACGCGCACCGCGACCGGTTCCTGCAGGGGGTCGCCGCCCGGGCGGGAACGGACGGCGCCGCATTCTGGGATGCCGCGCTCGCCGCCCTCCCCCGTACCGGCGCGTGGTTCCCGCGTCTCGAACTCGCAGGCACGACCGCGGACGCGCCGGATCTCGCGCTGCGCGTGCGCCCGGCGCCCGAACGCGTCCGCGGCATCACCCTGGCCACGCATCGCGGCGCCGATCCCCGATCCGCGCCGACGATCAAGGGACCGGACCTCGACGCTCTCGCCGCGATCCGCGCGACCGCCCGGACCGGCGGCGTCGACGACGTCGTCCTCCTGGCATCCGACGGATCGGTCGCCGAGACCACGACGTCGAACCTCGCCTGGTGGCACGGCGACGCGCTCTGCGTGCCCGACACCGCGATCCCGCAGCTGCCCGGCGTCACCGTGGGCGCCCTCGTGGTGCTCGCGACGGCGCTCGGCATCGACGTGCGGCACGAGCGGGTCGCGCCCGACGACCTCGACGGGTTCGAGATCTGGGCACTGAACTCGCTGCACGGCATCCGGATCGTGACCGGCTGGCCCGGAGGTCCCGCGCCCGCCGCCGAACCGGGGCGCCTCGCGACGTGGCGCCGGCGGCTCGACGCACTGCGCCGACCGCTTCCCGAGGTGATGCCGGCATGACCTGGCTCGGCGAGGTCCTGGCGGCCATCGGATCGTTCTTCGCGGGGTTCAACGACGCGGTGAATCAGCTGCTGCTCTGGATCCTCGCGACCGTGCACCACGTCGACCCGGTGGTCCGCACGCTCCTCGCCGCCGTCGGCATGTTCTGCGAGACCTCGATCCTCGTCGGGCTCGTCGTCCCCGGCGACACCATCGTCATCGTCGCCAGCACGGCCGTCATGTCGCCCGTGGAGTACGTCGCGCTCCTCGTCGCCGTGGTGGCGGGTTCGCTGGCCGGCGAGAGCGTCGGATTCGCGCTCGGGCGCTGGTTCGGCCACGGCATCCGGCACTCCCGGCTCGGCCGGCGGATCGGCGAGAGGAACTGGGCGCGCGCCGAGCGCTACGTGCGCCGCCGCGGCGGTCCCGCGGTGTTCGTCTCGCGGTTCCTGCCGGTGCTGCACGCCCTCGTGCCGCTCTCCGCGGGGGCAGGCGAGATGCGTTACCGCCGCTTCCTGGCCTGGACGGCTCCCGCGTGCGCCATCTGGGCGACGCTGTATGTGACGTTCGGCACGCTCGCCGCGGGCAGCTATCGACAGCTGGTCGGCCAGCTGCACTTCCTCGGGTACGTCTTCGTGGGCGCGGTCGTCGTCTTCCTCGTGGTGCTGCTCGTCGTGCGCAAGCTCGTCGAGCGCCACCAGGCTCACCACTGGGACGACGACGAGACCGAGCGGGTCGAGTAGCTCCGCGCCACCCGACCCGCTTCGGGTTACTTCGAGAAGCCGTTGTCCTTCAGCCAGTCGGAGGCGACCGCCTTCGGGTCGGCCTTCTCGTCGCCGCTGATCCGCTTGTTGAACTCGAGCAGATCCTTGGTGGTGAGCTTGGCCGACACCTTGTTCAGGAGCGCCGTGATCTTGTGGCTCAGCTTGCTCGTCGTGCCGATCGGCACCACCTGCTGCGACGCGAACAGGTTCTTCGGGTCGTCGAGGGTCACGAGCTTGTTGTCGAGGATCGACGGCGTCGTGGAGTAGATGTCGGCGACCTGGGTCGTGCCGTCGAGCAGGGCCTTCAGCGTCGCGGGGCCACCGCCGTCGTTGATCGGCGAGAACGTGATGTTCGTCAGGCCGTAGACGCTCTTCAGCCCCGGGATGCCGTCCGGCCGGGTCTCGAACTCCGGATTGGCGGTCAGCGTCACCGACGAGAGCTTGCTGAGGTCGGCGATCGACTTCAGCCCGTTCTTCTGCGCGAACTCCGGCGTCACGTTGAGCGAGTCGGAGTCGGCGGCCGGCGCGAAATCGGTCGCGGTGAGCCCCTTCGGCAGCGCGCTGTCGAGCGCCGTCTTGACGTCATCGCTCGACTTCTGGTTCGCGTTCTTGTCGAGGAACGACAGGATGCTGCCGGCGTACTCGGGGATGAGGTTGATCTCGCCCTTCTCGAGCGCCGGGATGTAGGCGGCGCGCGCGCCGATGTTGACCTTGTAGCTGACCTTCACGCCGTCCGCGGCGAGCGCCTGCCCGTACACGTACGCGAGTGCGACGTTCTCGGGGAAGTTCGCGGAGCCGACCGTGATCGAGCCGCCGTCACCGCCACCCGATCCGCCGCCGCTCAGGCTCTTCGAGTTGGCGCACCCGGCGAGCGTCAGGCCGATCGCCACCGTCGCGGCGATGGCCGCGATCGCGCCTCTGGAGATCTTCTTCATGACTGCATACCTTCCTGGAGGGACCGCGGCCCCGTGACGGCCGCGGACCGGAATGCCCGGCGGCCCTTCTTCGGCGAAGCCGAATCCGCCGGGCCGCGGGGAACGCCCCGCGGCGCGACGAGTCGCTGGACGACGGCGAGAGCACCGTCGATGAGGAGGCAGAGCACGGTCACGAGGATCGCGCCCGCGAGCATCTGCACGAAGTCGTTCTGGGCGAGCCCGTTGATGAGGTAGATGCCGAAGCCGCCGAAGGCGAACGCCGACGCCACGGTGGTGGTCGCGATCACCTGCAGCACGGTCGCGCGGAACCCGCCGACCAGCAGGCTCGCCGCGAGCGGGAGCTCGACCCGCACCACGATCTGCCACTCCGTCATCCCGACCGCACGCGCCGCGTCGATCGTGTCGCGGTTGACCGCCTCCACGCCGGCGTAGGCGCCCGCGAGCATCGGCGGGATGCCGAGCAGCACGAGCACGATGGCGATCGGCACGGCGTTGATGCCGATGAGCAGCAGGAGGATCGACAGCAGGCCGAGCGTCGGCAGCGCGCGCGCGACGTTCGACGCGAGGATCGCCACGAGCCGCCCGCGGCCGGTGTGGCCGATGAGCACTCCGAGGGGCACGGCGATGACGACCGCGATCGCCACGCTGATGACCGAGATGCCGAGGGTCTCCCCGAGTCGTTGCAGGATGGCGGGGTTGCCGGCCCCGGCCCGCCCGACCCAGTGCCCGCCGTCGAGGATCCACGCGATGGCCTGCACGAAGATCATGCGACACCACCGATCGGCGGGGTGCGCAGCAGCGCCGGGTTCTCGGCGGCACGACGGTTGCGACGGTTCCACGGCATGAGCAGCCGTCCGAGCAGCTGCAGGACCACGTCGAACACCGCCGCGACGACGAGCACCGCGACGATCCCGACGAGCGCCTCGGTGAGGAACTGCCGCTGGAACGCATCGATGAAGAACGAGCCGAGGTTCTCGATCCCGGTCAGGGCGCCGACGCTCGCGAGGCTCACCGTGCTCACCGAGACGACACGGATGCCGGCAAGCAGGACGGGCCCCGCGAGCGGCAGCTCGACGGCGAAGAACCGCTGCCACGCCGAGTAGCCGATCGAGGTCGCCGACGACACGACGTCATGCGGCACGGCCGCGAAGGCGTCGGCCGCGCTGCGGACCATGAGGGCCAGCGCGTACAGCGTGAGGGCGATCACGAGGTTGACCGGGTCGAGGATCGCACCGCCCAGGAGCACCGGCACGAGCACCAGCAGCGCGATTGCGGGGATCGTGTACACGATGTTGCCGAGCACGAGCAGGATCGATCGCGCCACGCGCGACCGGCTGGCCCAGTAACCGAGGGGGATGGACAGCACGAGCCCGATCACGATCGGCGGTGCCGTGAGCGCCACGTGCTCCAGCACGCGTCCGCCGATGAGGTCGAGGTTGCGCCCGATCCATCCCCAGTCCATCAGGCGTCTCCCGCCTGGTCGGTCTTGTTCGAGACGCTGCGCGACTTCGGGTTGGGATTGCCGGCCTCGAGCCGGCCTCCGGGTGCCGCGATGATGCCCACCGGGTATCCGCCGCCGTCGACCAGCACCCGGTCATCGCCGATCGCCGGGGTCGAGTCGCTCACGACGAGCCGGCGCTTGCCGCGCTCGGCGCCGATGAAGGTCGCCACGAAGTCGGTCGCGGGGTTGGCGAGGATCTCGGTCGGCGTCCCCTGCTGCACGATGTGGCCGCCGCGCTCGAGCACGACCACCTGATCGCCGAGCAGGAACGCCTCGTCGATGTCGTGCGAGACGAAGACGATCGTCTTGGCGAGCTCCGCCTGGATGCGCAGCACCTCCTGCTGGAGTTCGTCGCGCACGATCGGGTCGACGGCACTGAACGGCTCGTCCATGAGCAGGATGTTGGGGTCGACCGCCAGCCCGCGCGCGACGCCGACGCGCTGCTGCTGCCCGCCCGAGAGCTGGCTCGGATAGCGATCGGCGAGCGAGCGCTCGAGACCGACGACCTCCATGAGCTCGAAGGCGCGTCGGCGGGCGTCGGCCTTCGAGACACCGGTCAGCCGCGGAACCGTCGTGATGTTGTCGAGCACCGAGCGATGCGGCAGCAGGCCCGAGTTCTGCATGATGTAGCCGATGCCGCGGCGCAGCTGAACCGGCTCGCGGGTGGCGACGTCGACGCCGTCGATCTCGACCGTGCCGCTGGTCGGGTCGACCATGCGGTTGATCATGCGCATGACCGTCGTCTTGCCGGAACCGCTCGACCCGACCAGCACCGTGATCCGGCGTGCGGGGATCTCCAGCGAGAAGTCCTCGACGGCCGCGGTGCCGTCCTGATAGGTCTTGGAGACGGAGCGGAACTCGATCATCGCGGGTCTGCTCCTCGCTGCCGGGTGGGTCGGTGACCGAAGACTATTCGAGCCCACCGACAGCGCGGATCACCCGTGCTGCATGAGGAAACTCAGCGTGCGCTCAGATATTCCCCGACGAGCTGAGCGCTGATCTCGGGGCCGTGACCGAGGAACGCGGCCGACCCGCCCGCGTCGCGCGCGAACGCGCGCGCCGCGATCGCGTCGATGGCGACGATCGCGCTCTCCATGGCGACCGGCAGATCCTTGTGCTCGGCGACGCCGAACCGCTCCCGGAGCGCCTCGATGATGCGCTCGGCGAGCACGGCGTAGGCCGGCGATCCCTCGGCGGGCCGCAGGTCCAGCACGTCGCCGAAGCGGAGCGAGGCGAAGCCCGGCTCGCTGCGGAACGCATCCACGAGCGCCGCGATGCCGCCGTGCAGCGCAGCCATCGCATCGCCATGACGCTCGTCGTCGATGTCGGAGAGGATCCGGCCCGTCACGCGGTCCGCGTTGCGTGCGGAGAGGCTCTGCAGCACGGCGATCCGGTCGGGGAAGTAGCGGTAGACCGTGCCGATCGATGCACCGGCGCGCTCGGCGACCATCGCGGTCGTGAGCCGCTCGTAGCCGATCTCGTCGATGACGGCGGCGGCGGCGTCCAGTAGTGCGGTGAGGCGGGCCGCGCTGCGCGCCTGCACCGGTTCATTGCGGATGAGGCCCGCAATCTCGCTCCGCGACGGAGCCGGTTGAGTGCCGATCACGTCCATGTCCTTCCCGGTGTCCGGAAGGGCTGCCCAGCGCCGCCATCCGGTGCACCGATGGTATCGCGCCCGCCCTGGGAGAGTGACGAAACATCAGCGCGCCGGCACATGAGAATCCCTTCATCGTCCGGCGGGCCGCATGGGAGACTGGCCCGATGCCGTCGCGCAGGCCCCACATCGCCGCGCGGCTGGAGGATGCGTTCCACGCCTTCCGCGAGCGGCGCGCCCGGCGACGCGGTCTCGTGCCGATCGTGGTGCCGTTCACGGGCTATGGCGGCCCGGGGTGGGTGCGCGTGCTCGGACGCGTGGTGATGCGCAGGCCGGGGCCGACGCCGGATCGGCTGGCGGGCATCCGGGGCTGGCGCAGCTTCGTCAGCGTGCCGGTGCGCGATGCCGAGGTGGTGGTCGAGTCGGGCGGCGTCCGTCACGTGATCCACGCCGACCGCGGCGGCGTCATCGATCAGCGACTCGAGATCGACCTCGAGCCGGGATGGCGTGAGCTGCGCGTGTCGACGGACGGCGACGCGGTGGCGGCACCGGTGCTCGTCGTCGATCCCGGCGAGGGGTTCGGCATCGTGTCGGACGTCGACGACACGGTCATGGTCACCGCGCTCCCCCGGCCGCTGCTCGCGGCGTGGAACACCTTCGTGCTCGACGAGCACGCGCGCACACCGGTCACCGGCATGGCCGTGCTCTACGACCGGCTGCACCATGCGCATCCGGGAGCCCCGATCGTCTACCTCTCCACCGGTGCCTGGAACGTCGCACCGACGCTGACCCGGTTCCTCGGGCGCAACCTCTATCCGGCCGGCCCGCTCCTGCTCACCGACTGGGGTCCGACGCACGACCGGTGGTTCCGCAACGGCGCGCAGCACAAGCACGACTCGCTCGCGCGACTGGCGCAGGAGTTCCCCGGCATCCGGTGGCTGCTCATCGGCGACGACGGGCAGGCCGACGAGCGGCTCTACGGCGAGTTCGCGGCGGCGCACCCCGACAGCGTGCGCGCGGTGGCGATCCGCCGGCTGACCGCGGGCGAGGCGGTGCTCGCGGGCGGGCGCAGCTCGGGAGCAGCGGTCGATGCGCACGTGCCGTGGATATCGGCACCGGACGGTGCCGGACTCGACGACCGGCTCGAGGAGCTCGGCATCCTGGACAACGACCCGGCGTAACGCAGAGCTTCGGCGTTTAGCGTGGTGAGCGACATGACGCGCTTCGACGACGGATCGGCCGGCGACGCCGACTACGGACACCTCGGCCCTGGCTACGCGGGCGTGCGACGCCCTGACCCCCGGATCGAGCGCGAGGTCTGGGATGCCCTCGGCGACGCCCGCAGCGTCGTCAACGTCGGCGCCGGGGCGGGCTCGTACGAGCCGCGCGACCGCATCGTGGTGGCGGTGGAGCCCTCCGCGTCGATGCGCGCCGAGCGTCCGCACGATCGCGTGCCGGCCCTCGACGGCACCGCCGAGCACCTGCCGTTCGACGACGGCGCCTTCGACGCGGCGATGGCCTCGATCACCGTGCACCAGTGGCCGGACCTCGAACGCGGGCTCGGCGAGCTGCGCCGGGTCGCACGCGGTCCGGTCGTGATCCTGACCTTCGACCCCGTCGTGCCGGAACGGTGGTGGCAGCCGGTCTACGTGCCCGAGCTCTACGAGGTCGAGGCGCGGCGGATGCCGCCGCTCGAGCGGATCGCGGCGGCGATCGGTGGCACGGTCGAGGTCCGCACGGTGCCGATCCCCGCCGACTGCATCGACGGGTTCGGCCAGGCGTTCTTCGCCCGCCCGGAGCAGACCCTGCGGCCGGAGGTGCGGCGCGCGATGTCGGCGTGGAGCTTCGTCGCCCCGGAGGTCGTCGAGCGATACGAGCGCGAGCTGTCGGCCGATCTGGCCTCCGGGCGGTGGGATGCCGAGTGGGGCCGGTTCCGCACGATGCCCTGGTTCGACGCGGGGCTGCGGCTCGTCGTGGGACGCCCCTGATCGGGGGCGGCGCGGATCCTTGACCCGCCGGGGCCGCTTCGCTAGATTCGAGCCTTGTCGGCATCCATGTCCCCCACATGGAGGACCGGCCAAGCGTTCCATCCCCCATGGAGCGTCCCCTGATCCGAACAGGTCCCCCGCATGTTCGTCGCCCTTCTCGTCGCGCTCGGCGTGACCGCGCTCGTCGCGGTCGCCATGATGCTGGTCGCGCTCCAGCGCAGCGCCCGCCTGACGATCGCGCGCGGTCTCGTGAGCCTCGGCCTCTGCCTCGGCGTGGTCGCGGTGGTCGCGACCGGGGTGCTCGCCCTCTCGTCGCAGCCGGCCCAGGCGGCCGCCCCCGTCAGCACGGTCGTCGACCTGCAGCTGCCGACGCGCTGACCCGTCTCGACGCCCGCGGCCGTGGCCGTGCTGACGGCGCGTCGGCGGTCGGTCCGATACTGATCGGGTGGCCGACTTCACCCGCGCGCGACGCCGGATCACCGCTCTGCGGCTGAGCGCCCTCGGCATCGCGCGGCGAGCCGGGTCCCCCGGCGACGTCGTCCGCGCGCACCTCGCGATGCAGGCGCAGGACTTCGCGGGCGCGCTGTGGTCGGTGGGTCTGCGCACGGGTGCGACCCGCGATCAGGTCGTCGCCGCGCACGAGGGCGGCGCGTTCGTGCGCTCCTGGCCGATGCGCGGCACCCTGCACCTCATCGCCTCCGAGGACCTGCCGTGGATGCTCGACCTCACGGGTGCGCGCACGATCGCCTCCGCCGCCGGCCGGCACCGTCAGCTGAGCCTCGGACCGGCCGATTTTGCACGCTCCGAGCGGATCGCGCGGCGCGAGCTCGCGGGCGCCACCCGCACTCGCGCGCAGCTCCTCGCCGCCTTCGATGCCGACGGTCTCTCGACCGCCGGGCAGCGCGGCGCGCACCTGCTGGGGCGACTGGCGCACTCCGGGGTCGCGGCGCTGACCGGCAAGGACCGGTGGGCGCTGCTCGAGCCGATCGTCGGGACGCCCCCGCGGCTCGACCACGACGTCGCTCTCCGGCGGCTCGCCCTGCGCTACCTGCACGCGCACGGACCGGCGACGGCCGCCGATCTCGCCTGGTGGGCCGGCATCACCCTCACCGACGCCCGGGCGGGCATCGATGCCGCCCGCGACGAGCTGGAGCCGCTCGGGCTCGACGGCGTCGCGTACTGGATGCGCCCCGGCCTCGAGCCCGCCGCCCCCGCCGTGCACCTGCTGCCCGGGTTCGACGAGTTCCTGCTGGGCTACACCGATCGCAGCGCGCCGCTCGCGGGAGCGCCGCTCGAGTCCGTGGTGCCGGGGTCGAACGGGATGTTCCTCTCGACCATCGTCGTGAACGGCGAGGTCGCCGGCACCTGGCGGCGTGCCGCGAAGGGACCGCCCGGGGTCGTGCCGGCGCCGTACCGGGCGCTCACGGCATCCCAGCAGCAGGGGCTCGACCGCGCCGCGCGCCGCTACGTGCGCTTCCTGGGCTGATCCGCCCTACCCCTTCACGGCTCCGCCGAGCCCGGCCGAGCGCAGGAACATGCCCTGGAAGCCGAGGAAGAGCGCGATGGGGATGACCATCGAGATCGCCAGCGCCGCGAGGAACACCCCGAGGTCGGTCTGCGACTGGATGTTGGGCAGGCGCACCGACAGCGGCTGCACGGCGGGGTTGGTGAGCACGAGCCGCGGCCAGAGGAAGTCCTTCCACGCGTTGACGATCGCGAACACCGAGACCACGCCGATGATGGGCTTCGACATCGGCAGCACGATCGACCAGAACAGCCGGAACGGCCCCGCGCCGTCGGTGCGCGCCGCCTCGAAGATCTCGTGCGGGAGGCTCTGGAAGAACCGGGTCACGAGCACGACGTTGAACGCGTTGGCGCCCGCCGGCAGCCAGACCGCCCAGAAGGTGTCGATGAGCGAGTGCCCGATCACCGGCGGATGCAGGATCGTCAGATACAGCGGCACGAGCAGCACGACGCCCGGCACGAACAGGGTCGCGAGCACGAGCCAGTTGACGACCTTGGCGTACGCCGGCCGCAGGATCGCGATCGCGTAGCCGCCGGTCGTCGCGACGAGCAGCTGCACGAACCAGGAGCCGAGCGCGACCCACACCGTGTTGAGGAATTGCGTGCCGATCTGCACCTGGGTCCAGGCGGCGACGACGTTGTTCCAGTCCCACCCGTGCGGGAAGACCGCGAGCGGCGCCTGCAGCGTGTCCTGCGTCGGGGTCACCGCCGCCTTGAGCAGCCACAGCAGCGGCCCGACGCCCCACAGGATGAGCAGGATCAGCAGCAGCAGATGCAGCGTTCCCAGCCCGATCCGGATGCCGGGCCGCCGCCGCTCGGCGACCGAGACCGCGGTCCTCTCGTCGCTCTCCGGCCGGGACGAATGACGGAGTCGCCGACGTCGGCCGGGGTCGACCACGACGGGCTGCCCCGCATCCACGGCCCCGGATGGCGTCGCGGTGGTCGTCGTCATCGTCCCTTCTCCGTCATTCGTCCACGGGTCGCCATCAGTCGTCGCTCCAGGCCTTGGTGATGCGGAAGTACACGAACGAGAACAGGGCGAGGAACAACGCCAGCAGCAGCGAGAGCGCCGTGGCCTTGCCGTAGTCCACGCCGATCGAGTTCTGGAACGCGTAGCGGAAGATGAGCTGCAGGATCGACAGGGTCGAGTTCGCCGGCCCGCCGAACGTCAGCAGGAACGGCTCGAGGAACACCTGGGCCGTGCCGATGATCTGCAGGATGAACGTCACGAGCAGGACGGGCCGCAGTTGCGGCAGCGTGACGTGCCAGATCTTGTGCCGGATGCCGGCGCCGTCGATCTCCGCGGCGTCGTAGAGCTCCGGCGGCACGCTCGTGAGCGCCGCGAGATAGATGATGATCGTCCCGCCCGCGGCGGCCCAGGTCGCCTCGAGCACGATCGAGGGCATCGCCGTCGCCGCGGACTGGATCCACGGCTGGGGCGGAATGCCGACCCATCCCAGGATCGTGTTGAAGACACCGCGCGGGCTCGCGTCGTAGAAGATCTTCCACAGCAGCACCGAGACCACCGGCGGCACCACGACGGGCAGATAGGCGAGGGCGCTGAACAGCCCGCGCGCCCGCCTCACCTCGCTCATGAGGACGGCGACGACGAGCGGGATCGGGTAGCCGAAGATCAGGGCGAGCAGGGCGAACCATCCGGTGTTGAGCACCGCCGTCGGCACGAGCGGGTCACGCAGCAGCGCCGCGAAGTTGTCCCAACCCACCCACTGGGTCACGACGAAGTTGGTGCGCTGGAAGCTCATCACGACCGATTCGACGATCGGCCCCCAGCTGAAGACGCCGAAGATCACGAGCAGCGGCAGCAGGAACACGAGGTTCGACAGCCCGCCGCGGCGCAGCCAGCTGAGCGGGGTGCGACGACGGCGACGCCGGAGGGCCGGATCGCGGCCGGCGGATGGTCGGGTGGTGATCGCGGTCACGGGGTCCTCCGGGAAGGGGGCCGGCGGGAGCGATCCCGCCGGCCCCGGACACTACTACTTGGCGTCGGCGTCGATGAGCGCCTGCACCTGGGTGTTCACGCCCTTCAGCAGGGCCGTGATGTCGGCGTTCTTGTCGGTGAGCACCGCCTGCACCACGCTGTCCAGGGCGCCGTACAGCTCCTGGGTGTGCTTGGCCGGCTCCGGGATGATCGTCTGGTCGAAGATCCCGTTCTGGAACGCGGCCACGTTCGCCTTCGGCACGTTGATGTAGCTGTCGATCCAGCCGAGCGAGGTGTCGAGCTGCTTCTTGTCGAAGATCGGCAGCTGCGGCACGCCCACGGGCTGCTTGTTGGCGACGAGCGACTTGGCGTCGGCGATGGCCGACTTCTTGTCGAGCAGCTTCTGCATGTAATAGAAGTCAATCCACTTGACCGACGCCTGCTGCTCCGCCTTCGACGCGTTCGGCGCGACGACCGCGACGTTGCCGCCGCTCAGCACGCCCGAGCCCGTGCCCTCGGTCGGGATGAGCGCGAGACCGTAGTCCTTCGGGTCGACCTTGTTCTGCTGCACGAGGCTGGTCAGCACGTCGGAGCCCGATGGGTACATCGCGGTCTGGCCCGAGCCGAAATACTGGTTCATGCCCGACCAGTCGAGGTTGAAGTTGCTGCCGAGCGAGTCGTCGTCCCAGCGCATCTTCTGCAGGAACTTCAGCGCGTCGACCGTCTGCTCGTTGTCGGCCGTCACGGTCGTCGTGCCGTCCTTGGTGACCTCCATGCGCCCGCCGCGCGCGTAGGTCTGCTCGGTGAGCGCCCAGCCGCCGGTGTTGCCGGAGGTGAAGACCATGAAGCCGGCGATGTGCAGCTTGTCGGAGATCTGCTTGGCGTCCGTGCGGATCTCGTCCCAGCTGGTCGGCGGCTTGTCGGGATCGAGGCCGGCCTTGGTGAACAGGTCGCGGTTGTACGACAGGCCGTAGGCGTAGGGGCCGTATGGGATGCCGAAGATGTCGCCGCTGTCGTTCTTCGCCACGGACAGCAGCGACTGGTTGAACCGGCCCGCGTACGGCAGCTTCTTGACCTCACTCGTGATGTCGGCCAGCTGGCCGGCGTTCGCGAGCGACTTGCTGTCGGTGAACGGAACGTTGAACACGTCCGGCAGGGTGCCGGCCGCGAGCTGCGCCGAGAAGGTCGGCCCGGTCCACTGGTACTCGACCGGCTTGACCAGGATGTCGGGGTTGGCCTTCTCGAACTCCTTGACGCGCTGATTGAACTGCTTGAACGCGTCGTCGGAGCTGCCCGGGATGAGGCTCGCGACCGTGATCGCGACCTGGCCGTTGGCGGGCTGGTCGCCGCTGGACGAGCAGCCGCTGAGGGCGGCGACGCCGGCGAGCGCGGTGAGGGCGAGGACTGCGGCGCCCACTGTGCGGGGTGACTTCATCGTCTTGCCTTTCTCTGGTGATGGTTCTCCGTGGCTTGCTGCTGTGGACGGAGCCACGCCGTGGAGTCGGGGGGGAGCTCGCGCGACCCGTCGGCCGCCTGCCCGAGCTCGTCGCTGGCCAGGAGCAGCTCCCCGGCGGGGAGCGGCACGGGGTGGCCGGCGAGGTTGGTGATGCTGAGGAACGCGTCGCCGCGGCGGAACGCGAGGGTGCCCTCGGGCGCGTCGTCGAGCCACGCGAAGGGGCCGTCGCCGAGGGGCTCCGCCCGCCGGATGCGCAACGCGGCCCGGTACAGCGCGAGCATCGACCGCGGGTCGGCCGCCTCACTCTGCACCGTGTACCGGGCCCAGGACGCGGGCTGCGGCAGCCACGGAGCCGCGCTCACGGCTCCGGTGCTGAATCCGTACGGCGGAAGGTCGCCCGACCACGGCAGCGGCACGCGACAGCCGTCACGACCGGGGTCGACCCCGCCGGAGCGGTAGTGCATGGGATCCTGCAGCAGTTCACGCGGGATGTCCTCCACCTCCGGCAGGCCCAGCTCGTCGCCCTGGTAGATGTACAGCGATCCGGGCAGCGCGCCGGTGAGCAGCGCGGCGGCGCGGGCGCGCCGGGTGCCGAGGTCGAGATCGGTCGGCGTGCCGAAGCGCTTGTCGAGGAAGGCGAAGGAGCTGTCGGCGCGGCCGTACCGGGTCACCGGGCGGGTCACGTCGTGGTTCGACAGCACCCACGTGGAGGGAGCGTGCACGGGGGCATGCGCGGCGAGAGTCGCATCGATCGACGCGCGCAGTTCGGCGGCATCCCACGGTCGGGCCAGGAAGTCGAAGTTGAACGCCGTGTGCAGCTCGTCGGGGCGCAGGTACTGCACGAAGCGGTCGATGTCGGGCACCCACAGCTCCCCCACGAGCACGCGGGTGCCGGGGTAGGTGTCGGCGACCGCGCGCCATCCGCGGTAGATGTCGTGGATCTCGTCGCGATCCTCGGTGGGATGCTCGCCCGGTCCGACGACGTCGGGCACCTCGCGCAGCTCCGGGTCCTTCACGAGCAGCGCCGCGGAGTCGATCCGCACGCCGGCGGCCCCCCGATCGAACCAGAACCGCAGGATCTCCTCGTGCTCGCGGCGCACGTCGGGATGGTTCCAGTTGAGGTCGGGCTGCTCCTTCGCGAACAGGTGCAGGTACCACTGACCGGGCGTGCCGTCGGGGCTCGTCGTGCGGGTCCAGGTGTCGCCGGCGAACGGCGACACCCAGTGCGTCGGGATGCCGTCGCCGGCCGGTCCGGTGCCGTCGCGGAACCAGAACCGCTCGCGCTCGGGCGAGCCCGGCCCGGCGGCGAGGGCAGCCTGGAACCAGGCGTGCCGGTCCGAGACGTGGTTGGGCACGACGTCGATGATCGTGCGGATGCCGAGGGCGAGCGCCTCGCGGATGAGCGCCTCCGCCTCGGAGAGGTCGCCGAAATCAGGGTGGATGGCGCGGTAGTCGCTCACGTCGTAGCCGCCGTCGGCCAGGGGCGACGCGTACCAGGGCGTGAACCAGATCGCGTCGACGCCGAGGTCGCGCAGGTAGGGCAGGCGCGATCGGACCCCGGCGAGATCGCCGGTGCCGTCGCCGTCGCCGTCGGCGAAGCTGCGCACGTAGATCTCGTAGATGACGGCGCTGCGCCACCACTGCGGGTCGGTGGTGGGCGGGCTGACGCGCTCGGGGGCGGTCAGGACGTCTGCGTCCAACGGGGATCCTTCGCTCGCGGTCGGGGCGCCCGGGTCGGCGCCGACGCGGCAAAAGTAGCTTTATCGACAGAATGACGCAAGAACTAAACAAGCCGCAAGCAACTTGCGTCGCCTTGCGGCCCCTTACGCCGGCGGCGCCGTCGACCCGCGCACCACGAGTTCGGGCTCGAACAGGTACTCGTCCGGGGGCGCGGCCGATCCGGAGAGCTGCCCGACGAGCAGCTCGATGACCATGCGACCCATCGGCTCGATCGGCTGGCGCACGGTGGTCAGCGGCGGATCGACGCTGTTCATGAGCGCCGAGTCGTCGAACCCGACCACCGAGACATCCGCCGGCACCGCCTTGCCCGCGCGGCGCACCGCCCGGATCGCGCCGAGCGCCATCGGGTCGGACGCGCAGATGACCGCCGTGACCCCCGTCGTCAGCAGCCGTGCCGTCGCCGCCTGACCGGCCTCGAGGTTGTAGTGCGAGTGGACCACGCGCTCGGCCGGGAGCGGCACGCCGGTCGCCCTCGACATCCGGTGCGCCGCCTCCAGCTTGCGCCGCGACGGGATGTGGTCGGCCGGCCCCAGCACGACGCCGATGTCGCGATGGCCCAGCTGCACGAGGTGGTTCCAGGCCAGCTCGACCGCGATGCCGTCGTCGGTCGAGACCGTGGCGAACCCCAGGTCGCCGACCGGGGCGTTGACGAGCACCGTCGGGAGCTTGAGATCGCGCAGCCGCGTGTAGTGCTCGTGCGGCGCGTCGGCCTGCGTGTAGGCGCCCGCCACGAACACGACACCCGAGACGTGCTGCTGCAGCAGGAGGTCGACGTAGTCGGCCTCCGTGATGCCGCCGCCGGTCACGGTGCACAGGACGGGCGTGTAGCCGTTCTGGGCCAGGCCGCCGCCGACGACCTCGCCGAACGCCGGGAAGATCGGGTTCTGCAGCTCGGGCAGGAACAGGCCGACGAGCCGCGCGCGCTCGCCGCGCAGCTTGCTCGGGCGTTCGTAGCCGAGCACGTCGAGGGCCGTCAGCACGGCCTGGCGGGTCGCCTCGCTCACGCCGGGCTTCTCGTTGAGCACGCGGCTGACCGTCGCCTCGCTCACGCCGACCTGTTTGGCCACCTCCGCGAGTCGTCTCGACATGACGCGATCTTGCACAATCGCGCAAGAACTTGCAATACCGCGCCCCCGGTACGCTCGGCGACATGCTGCGCCAGGCGGGGGCCCTTGCCCGCTCCACGCATCCGATCCCCGCGATCGGGGTGACCGTCATCACCGTGCTGCTCGGGGTCGGCGTCGGCCTCGAGCCCTGGCGCATCGTGCTGCTCGGTGTCGCGATCGCCCTGAACCAGGCCTCGGTCGGCCTCTCCAACGACGCCCTCGACGCGCCGCGCGACCGCGCAGCCGGCCGCAGCGACAAACCCGTGGCGCTGGGGCAGATCGGCAGCGGCCCGGTCTGGATCACCGCCGTCGTCACCGCGGCGCTCGCCCTCGCCCTGACGGTCCCGCTCGGGCTGCTCGCCGTCGCGGCGCACGCGGTGTTCCTCGGGGCGGCCTGGCTCTACAACGTGATCGCGAAGCCCACACCGCTGTCGGTGCTGCCCTACATCGTCGGGTTCGGCATCCTGCCGGCGATCGTGACGCTCTCCGCGGTGGCGCCGGTCTGGCCGCAGTGGTGGGCGATGGCGGCGGGTGCGCTGCTCGGGATCGGCGCTCACTTCGCCAACACGCTGCCCGACCTCGATGCGGATCGTCGCACGGGTGTGCGCGGCACGCCGCACCTGATCGGCGCGCGGGCCTCGCTCCTCGTCACGTGGGCCGCCCTCGTCCTCGGTGCGGTGGCCGTGGCGTACGGCTCCGGCTTCACCCTCGTCGCGCTCGCCGGGCTCGCGGTCTCGGTCGTGCTCGCCGTCGTCGGCGTGCTCGTCGCGTGGCGGCGCGGCGCCGGGCGCTGGCTGTTCGTCCTCGTCATCGTGGCCGCCGTCGTCGACGTCGTGCTGCTCGTGCTGGCCGGACGCGGCATCCGGAGCTGACGCACTGAACCGAACGCCCGCCTGCTGCGTAGTCTCCGGGTGAAGGAGGTCGACGTGAGCACCGAGAAGGGCGCGCCAGCCGGTACGCGGTCGGAGGCGCTGCGCGCGCTGGCCGACGCACACGCCGCCGCCATCTGGCGCTACGTCGTGCACCTCACCGGCGATCGGGCGGGCGCGGATGACGTGGTGCAGGAGACGCTCCTGCGGGCCTGGCGCACGCCCGCGATCCTCGAGCAGGGGCCCGAGGGCACCCGGTCGTGGCTGTTCACCGTCGCGCGTCACCTGGTCATCGACGAGCACCGCAGCGCCCGCAAGCGCCACGAGTTCCCGACCGACGAGCTGCCCGAGCGCGCCGAGCGCGACCGCACCGATGCCCTGTTCGAGTCGATCCTGGTCGAGGAGGCCCTCGCCGGCATCGGCCTCGAGCACCGCGCCGTGATCGTGCACGCGTACTACGGCGGCAAGAGCATCGCGGAGGTCGCGCGCGAGCTCGACATCCCCGAGGGCACCGTCAAGTCGCGGCTGCACTACGGCCTGCGCGCGCTGCGCCTGGCCCTCCAGGAGAAGGGGGTGACGAGGTGAACGACCCCCGCGATCACGCCCGCTACACGGAGTGGGACGCCGCGTATGTCCTGGGCTCCCTGTCGTCGGTCGAGCGCCGCGAGTTCGAGGCGCACCTCGAGCTGTGCGACCGCTGTCGGCTCGCGGTCGCCGACCTGAGCGGCCTGCCCAGCCTTCTCGGGCGCGTCGACCCGGAGCGGGCGCTCTCGCTGCTCGCCTCGGAGGACGAGGACGCGGAGCCCGGCTCCGCCCCGGTCACCGACATCGTCGAGCGGATCGAGAAGGCCGAGCACCGCCGGCGCCTGCGCCGGTTCGGGATCGTCGGCGGGATCGCCGCGGCCGCCCTCGCCGTCGCGGCTGTCGCGATCCCGGTCACCATCGCCGCGCAGCCGCACCCGACGGTGTCGGTGGCGCTCGCCCCGACGGCCGGGAACTCGGTCAGCGGCGACGTGCAGCTCACGAGCGTGAAGTGGGGCACCAGGATCGACATGCACTGCGCCTACGGCACCGGGAGCACGTGGGGCTACCCGGGCGATGGGGGCTACGCGCTCTGGGTCGTCGACCGCGCGGGCAGGGCCAGCGAGGTGTCGACCTGGAAGGCGACCAGCGGATCGCAGGTGAAGCTCACCGCGGCGACCGCGCTCTCCGTGGGCGAGATCGCGCGCATCGAGGTGCGCTCCGCCGCGACGAACGACGTGCTGCTCGCGAAGAAGCTGTAGGCGTCGCGTCGCGTCGCTTCGTGTTGCGTCGTGTCGTGTTGTGTCGTGTGTCCGGCGCACGCGCGGCAGCCGTCCCCGTGGGGGTGGTCGCCCGCCGTTCTCGGCCACGCACGGGCTGCGAGCAGGGGTACCTCCTTCGCGACATGTGAGTCCCGCCTCACTGTGAGGCGGAACTCACGTGCGCTCGGAGAGGTACCCCGGCGCTCAGCCGCCTCACGTTGGCGGCGTGAATGGCGAAGCGCCGCCGCGACATCGGGCGCGTGTCGCGTTCCGGCTACCCCTGGGCGGCGGCGGCCGCCTCCGACTTCGGTTCGCCCGTCTCGACCGCGGACTGATCGTTGCCGCGGGAGAGGTGGTTCCGGATGCCGGCCCACGACACGAGGCCGCCCGCGATCAGCAGGGCCGCCATCACCACCACCGTGCGGTGGAAGCCGTCGAGGTTCAGCGCTCCCCCGGTGATCAGGCCGAGCAGTGCGGTCATGATGAGGCCCGCGACGCGCGAGACCGCGTTGTTGACGGCGGATGCGATCCCGCTGCGCTCCGGCTCGATCGCGCCGAGGATCGCGGAGGTCAGCGGCGAGACCGTGAGCGTCAGGCCGACGCCGAAGAGAATGATCCCGGGCAGCATCTGCCACCAGTAGTTGAAGTCGTGCTGCACCAGCAGCATCGTGACGACGCCGATCCCGCAGGTGATCGGGCCGATCGTCATGAACAGGCGGGGCCCGAAGCGGCCCGACCACGACCCGACGCGCGAGCTGAACAGGATCATGATGATCGTCGAAGGCAGACTGGCGACCCCGGCGAGCGTGGCCGGCAGTTTCGGCCCCTCCTGCAGATAGACCCCGATCGCGAAGCTCGACAGCGCCAGTGCGCCGTAGATGAACGCCGTCGCGACGTTGCCCGTCCAGAAGTTGCGGGCCCGGAACAGTCCGAGCGGCATCACCGGATCCTTGGCGTACTTCTCGCGCACCAGGAAGCCCGCGAACGACAGCACGCCGATCGTCATCGATCCCCAGATGGCGGGGTTGCCCCATCCCAGGCTCTGCTGCTCGATGAGGGCGAACACGACGCCGGCGAGCCCGACGGTGCACAGGATCGAGCCGAGGTAGTCGATGCGCACGCCCGGCTTGCGCACGTCGCGCTGGCCCAGCCGCACGAGCAGCCACAGCACGACCGCGATCGGGATCACGTTGATGAAGAACGCGAAGCGCCAGCCCGAGACCGTGCCGACGTTGAGCAGGTCGACGAACAGCCCGCCGATGACGGGACCGACGATCATCGCGACGCTCGTCATGCCGGTCCAGATGCCGATCGCGCGACCCTGGGCGGCGCCCCGGATGTTCGAGGTGATGAGCGCGAGCGAGCTCGGCACCAGGAGCGCCCCCGCGATGCCCTGCACCGCCCGGGCGCCGATGAGGAACTCGACCGTCGGGGCCGCCCCGACGGCGACGCTGGCGACGCCGAACAGGATGAGGCCGATCCGCATCACGAGGATCCGGCCGTAGAGATCGCTCACCGAGCCCGCGACGAGGATGAACGCGCCGAGGGTCACGAGGTAGGAGTCGACGATCCACTGCTGCGCCGTGAGCCCGCCGCCGAGCTCGCCGATCATCTTGGGCAGCGCGACGTTGACGATGGTGCCGTCGAGGAAGGACACGAACGACGCGAGCACCGCGATCGCGACGACCAGCTTCTGGTTGCCGCCGAGCACCGGCGTCGTCCGGGCACCGGCCTTCGTATCGCTCATGGCGCTTACGCTACGCGCGAGCGGCGACACGGCGCACGGCGTCGATGGCGCGCGGGTCGCGCAGGATGCGGAAGTGGCCGACGACGTCGATCTCGATGTTCTCGGCACCGTCGAGACGCGACCCCTCGGGGATGTGCAGGTCCAGCCGCGGCGCGATCGAGGTGATCCGCGCGTCGGCCGCGCGCTCGGCCGCAAGCCGCGCGAGCAGCGCGTCGCCCGGGAGGAACGCGCGCAGGCCCCCGACCGGCACGAGCCGCGCCATGCTCGACCCCGCGAACGGCGAGGCGATCGCGATCACGCGGGCGACGCGGCGCTGCGCCTCGGGGCGGGCGAGCTCGTCGACGAGCAGCTGCTTGCCGACGACCCCGCCTTTGCTGTGCGCGACGATGACCACCTCATGGAGGTCGCGCTGCTCCATCAGCCGATGCGCCTCGCGGGCCACCCAAGGGATGGGCCCGCCGTTGCGCCCGATCGTCTCGAGCACGTGCACCGGATGGCCGTCGGCGTGCAGGGCGTCGCCCATCGGCCGGAGGAAGTGCCAGGTCTCGTAGATGCCGGGGATCAGCACGACGGGTCGCCCGTCGCCCGTCGGATAGTCGCGGGGCACGCGTCCGGCGCCCGGCCCCGCCGCCCGCAGCCGCAGGGCGTGGGGATAGTCCGCCAGCAGCGCGCCGAGGCTGCGCCCGACCGGCCTCACGGCGCCGCCCCCGCGGACGCGTCGGCGAATTCGAGGATGTGGCCCGCGGTCGCGATCGGGTCGGTGTGCATGATCACGTGCGGGCCGCGGACCAGGCGGGCGTCGCCATCCACGGCACGCGCCGCGAGCTCGGAGATCCACTCGTTCGGCACGATCGGATCGCGGTCGCCGTCGACGACGAGCACCCGCGCGGCGAGGCGCGGCATCCGGTCCTCGAGGCGATCGGCGAGCAGGTGCGGCAGTTGCCGCAGCAGGTACGGCGCCCCGCAGCGCACGAGGTAGTCGGTGGCGGCGATGCCGAGCACCCGAGGCGGCTCGCGGAGGCCGTCGGCCATCAGGCGCCCGATCGCGCGGGCCGGCGTGCGCAGGCCGGGCGCGAGCGTGGGGGCGAGCAGGACGAGCCGGTCCGTGACGGCGGGATCACGCTCGGCGACGAGCGAGACGACGTTCGCGCCCATCGAGTGGCCGACGAGCACGGGGCGGGCGATCCCGCTCGTGCGCAGCATCGCGGCGACCGCGTCGGCGTGATCCTCGAGGGTCACGTCGCGTCGCGGATCCGGCGCGGCGCCGTAGCCGGGCAGGTCGAGCAGGAACACCGGTCCGCGGCGGGCCAGCTCGGCCGCGAGCGGGTGGAAGTAGCGCGACGAGACACCGAGGCCGTGCACGAGCACGAACGGGGTCGCGGGGTCGCGGGGCGCCCGGTGCGGGAACCGCTTGACCACCACCGTCAGGTCCTCGTGCTCCTGCCGGCTCGTGTAGTACACGGCGTCGCCGACCCGCTCGGGAGGGTAGGCCTCCTCCTCGGCGGGCCCGCGCGGTCCGCGACCGAGTGCGTCGCGGACCGAGATCATGCCGTCAGCCTACGGAACGGGCTGAGCGGCAAGCAGCTCGCGCACCCGCGGCATCACCTGCGTGCCGTAGAGCTCGACCGCGGTCATGAGGTGCTCGTGCGGCACCGGTCCGCTCGTGTACTTCAGGTCGAAGCGCTGCACTCCGAGCGTGCGGATGGTGTCGGCCATCTTCTGCGCCACCGTCTCCGGCGATCCGACGTACAGCGAGCCCTCCTCGATCTCGGACTCGAACCGGTCGCGGGTCGTCTCCGGCCAGCCGCGCTCGCGCCCGATCCGGTCGTACATGGTCTTGTAGTGCGGCCAGAGGATCTCGCGCGCCAGCTCGTCGGTCTCCTGGATGAACCCCGGCGAGTGCACCGCGACCGGCAGCGTCGGCTGCTCGAGCTGCGCGAGCGCCCGGTGGTAGAGGTCGACGTACGGGGCGAAGCGGGCCGGCTGCCCGCCGATGATCGCGAGCACGAGCGGGAACCCGTAGCGCGCGGCGCGCACCACCGACTCCGGGCTGCCGCCGACGCCGACCCAGGTGCGGATGCCGCCGGCGGTCTTCGGGAAGACGTCGGCATCCTGCAGCGGGGGCCGCAGCGCGCCCTGCCAGGTCACCGGATCCTCCTTCAGGAGCTCGTGCAGCAGCCCGATCTTCTCCTCGAACAGCGCCTCGTAGTGCTGCAGGTCGAACCCGAACAACGGGAACGACTCGGTGAACGAGCCGCGACCCAGGATGATCTCGGCGCGTCCGCCCGACACCGCGTCGAGCGTCGCGAACTTCTCGTACACGCGCACCGGGTCGTCGCTCGAGAGCACGGTGACAGCGGTGCCGAGGTGCATGCGCTCGGTGCGGCTCGCGATCGCGGCGAGCACGACCTCCGGCGCGGAGATCGCATAGTCGTCGCGGTGGTGCTCACCGACCCCGAAGAAGTCCACCCCGACCCGGTCGGCGAGCTCGGCCTCGGCGACGACGTCGCGGATGACCTGGGGGTACGGGGTCGGCGTTCCGTCGGTGCCGATCGTCCGGTCGCCGAACGTGTCGAGCCCGAGCTGCACGACCGTCTGATCCTCGCCCATGTGCTGATCCTCCGCCTCGTTTATTCCATGCGTTTGCATCAATGCTTTCAACCACGGTCCCGCGTCGAGTATTCCTGGAGGGGATGCCCTTCCTCGACCCCGACGGCGCCCCGCTGCCGCCGCTCGCCCTCAGCTACCTCGGCGACCGCGCGTTCCGGGTCGAGCAGCCCTTCCGGTGGGTCGATCCGCGCGACGGCGCGAGCTTCGAGGTGCCGGCCGGGCAGCTCACCGACCTCGCCTCCGTGCCGTCGTTCCTGTGGGGGCTGGTCGCGAGCTACGGGCGCCAGGCGCTGCCGGCGATCCTGCACGACACCCTCTCCGACCGTGCCGACGACGCGCCCGCCGCCACTCGCGACGCGGTGCGCCGGGATGCCGACCTCCGCTTCCGGCGTGCGCTCGTCGAGAGCGGCGTGACCGTGCTGCGCGCCCGCACGATGTGGACCGCCGTCGCGCTCAACCGCTACGCCGAGTTCCGGATGCCGATCGCGATCCTGCTGTTCGTGCAGGCGATCGTGTCGATCGTCGCGATCGTCGGAGCCGTCGTGCTCGCCGCGCTCGGGCATCCGTGGTGGCTGCTGCTGCTGCCCGCGCCCGCCGTGCTCGCGATCCCGTGGTGGCGCGACGCCGGGCTCGCGCTGTGCGCGGCGTACCTCGGCGCGCTGTACCTGCCGCTCGTCGTCGCCGCGGCGCTGTCGACCGCGGTCGAATACCTGGTGGCGCTCGCCGTGTGGCTGGTCGACGGCCGGCGCAGACCGGTCCCGCGGCCCGGGCCGACCCTGCGCGCACCGGGAGGCGCATCGTGAGACGCAGCGCCGGCATCCTGCTCCACCGCCGCGGCGCCGCGGGCGTCGAGGTGTGGATCGCGCACATGGGCGGGCCGTTCTGGGCGCGCAAGGAGGAACGCGCCTGGTCGGTGCCGAAGGGCGAGCTCGAGCCCGGCGAGAGCGATGACCTCGCCGTCGCGCGCCGCGAGTTCGCGGAGGAGACGGGCGTGGCCGCCCCGGATGCCGCGTACGTCGCGCTCGGCGAGTTCCGGTACGCGTCGGGCAAGGTCGTCGCCGTCTTCGCGGCCGAGGCGCCGGATTTCGCCCCCGCCGAGATCGTCAGCAACACCTTCGACCTCGAGTGGCCGCCGCGCTCGGGGCGGATGCGGGCGTTCCCGGAGGTCGACCGCGCCGCGTGGGTGCCGATCCCCCGCGCGCGCGAGCTCCTCGTCGCCGGCCAGGTCCCCGCGCTCGACGCCCTCCTGACCCACCTGCGGATCGAGTAGCGCCCCCTTCTGAGTCGATCGAGTAGCGCCGAAGGCGCGTATCGAGATCTCACCCCCGCTCAGCTGGCCAAAAACGCCCAGTGCGCTCCCCCGC
>NZ_BAAAQO010000004.1:596268-1146127 GCF_039531715.1 Pseudolysinimonas kribbensis
CTGGGCGTTTTTGGCCACGTGGCGCGATCAGGAGGCGGCCTCGTGCGCCACGCGGAGGTCCGCGACGAGCGCCGCGAACGCCGCGTCACGATCCGCGGGATCCCGCGTGCGCAGCAACGCCGAGGGATGGGTCGTGATGAGCGCCGGCGGGTCCGACTCCTCGAGCACGCGCCCCCGTTCGGCGCCGATACGCACGTCGCGGCCGAGCACCGACCGCGCGGCGGTCGCACCGAGGCACACGACGATGCCCGGCCGGACGACCCCGAGCTCCGCCCGCAGCCACGGCCGGCACGCGTCGATGTGGGCGACGGCCGGCTTCTCGTGGATGCGCCGCTTGCCGCGCCGCTCGAACCGGAAGTGCTTGACAGCGTTCGTGACGTAGATCTCGCGGCGCGCGATCCCGGCCTCCTCCACCGCCTGCGCCAGCAGCCGCCCGGCCGGCCCGACGAACGGCTCGCCCTGCCGGTCCTCCTGATCGCCGGGCTGTTCGCCCACCAGCACCAGGCGCGCGGATGCCGCCCCCGCCGAGAACACGACCTGCGTCGCCGGCTTCCACAGCTCGCATCCGCGGCAGTCGGGTGCGGCCGCGCGCAGCGCCGCGAGGTCAGGATGCTCGGGCACCCACTGCTCCGCACCCGGGCGTGCATCGGCCATGCCGGCACGCTAGGCCGAGCGCGGGATCGCGCGCCGCCCTGCCAGCCGATTCGCACCGGCGTACGATCCGGTCATGGCGGGTGCAAGCGCGAGCAGCACCACCCTGGTGGTGGTGGGCGACGATGAGGGCACGACGATCCGCGGCTTCGTCGGGCATGCCAATGTGCGGGCCGCGAGTCTCGCGGGACGCGATGACGACGAGGTCGCCCGCTGGACGCGCGGCGCGTCGACGCCGTATCTAGTGCACGACCGCGACCCGCTCGAGCACGTCGCCGCCGCGTGGGTCGAGTTCTTCGACGACCAGTCCACGCTCGGTGCGCTGGAGCTCGAGATCGACCGGGCGGTCGAGGCTCTGAAGCGCGGGGAGGCGGCGATCCCGGACTATTACCTCGTCGTGAATCCGGAGTCGCTGCCGCCCACCTGGCGGCACTGGTGGCTCGGGGTGATGGCGCAGGCCTCGCCGACCCGCGTGATCCCGCGCGGCGAGGACGAGTCCGGCGTGCGTCTGCTGCGCCGACTGCCGACCGGCAGGCCGTGGCCGGATCCCGCGACCTGGCTCGGCGGCGTGACCGCCGCGGTGCCGGACCGCGTGGGGCTCGGCGGCGCGGCCTAGCCTGGGCTGCATGGCGTTCGAGATCGACCTCAACAGCGACCTGGGCGAGGGCTTCGGCGCCTGGCCGATGGGCGACGACGAGGCGATGCTCGGCATCGTGACGAGCGCGAACATCGCGTGCGGCGCACACGCGGGCGACGCGGGCATCATGCGGCGGCGGTGCGAGTCGGCGGTGGAACGCGGGGTGCGGATCGGGGCGCACGTCGGCTACCGCGACCTGCACGGCTTCGGACGGCGGCACCTGGCGATGGATGCCCGCGCGGTCGAGGACGAGACCCTCCACCAGCTCGGCGCCCTCGGCGCGGCCGCCACCGCGGCGGGCGGTCGCGTGCGCTACGTCAAGCCGCACGGCGCGCTGTACCACGACGCCTCGGACGACCCGGGTCTCGCCGCCGCCATCGCCGGCGCGATGGCGATGATCGACCGCGGTCTCGCGCTGCTCGGCCCCGCCGACACGGAGCTGGAGCGCGCGGCGGCCGCGCACGGGCTCGCGTTCGTCGCGGAGGGGTTCGCCGACCGCCGGTACCGCGACGACGGCCGACTCGTCGATCGGCGCGAGCCCGATGCGATGCTCGACGGCGACGACGCGCTGGCCCAGGCGCTGCGGCTCGCCCGCGGCGAGAGCGCGGCGCCGCGGGTCGGCAGCATCTGCGTGCACGGCGACACCCCGGGCGCCGTCGCGATGGCGCGGCGCATCCGGGAGCGGCTGACCGGCGACGGCATCACGCTCCGGGCCTTCGCGTGAGCTCCCCTCCCCTGCTGCGCCGGGCCGGGGACCGGGCCGTGCTCGTCGAGCCCGGCGACGCCGAGCGGCTCGCCCGGCTGCGCGCCTCGCTCGCCGCCTCGACACCGGATCTCGTGACCGACTGGGTCGTCGGCGCCCGGACCGTGCTGCTCACCTTCGACGGCCCGCCCGATCTGGCCGGTCTCGAACGCGAGGTGGCGTCCCGGATGGCGCAGGCCGCCCCCGCCTCGCACTCGTCGCCCTCCGACGTGCTCACTATCCCCGTGCGCTACGACGGCCCGGACCTCGACGACGTCGCGCGACTGCTCGCCCTCACGCCGGAGGAGGTGATCGCCGCCCATACCGGCACCGAATGGGTGTGCCGGTTCATCGGCTTCGCGCCCGGGTTCGGCTACCTGAGCGCGGACGGCGAGCCGCCGTTCCGGCTCCCGCGGCGCACGCAGTCGCGCCCGGTCGTGCCGGCCGGATCGGTCGCCCTCGCCGACGAGTACACCGCGGTCTACCCGCGCCGCTCCCCCGGCGGCTGGCAGCTCATCGGCACGACCGACCTGCCGGTCTGGGATGCCGCCCGCACCCCGCCGAACGCGATCGCGCCCGGCACGCGCGTGCGCTTCGTGCGGGCCGAGCCGTGACCGGCCGCCGCGAGCTGAACGTGCTCGCCCCCGGCATCCTGAGCCTCATCGAGGACGCGGGCCGGCTCGGCTGGCTGTCGGCGGGCGTGGGCGTCTCGGGTGCGGCGGATCCGGGCTCGTACGAGCTCGCCAACCGGCTCGTCGCGAACCCGCCCGGCGCCGCCGCGATCGAGGTCACGATGGGCGGCCTGCGGGCGGAGGTCGGCTGCCGCACCGTCGTCGCGGTCACCGGCGCCCCCGCGCAGCTGACCGTCGACGGCCGCGCGTTCGGTCACGACAGCGTCGTGCCCGTCGAGCCCGGCCAGGTCATCGAGCTCGGGATGCCGCCGGTCGGCGTGCGCAGCTACCTCGCGATCCGCGGCGGCATCGACGTGGAGCCGGTCCTGGGATCCCGCAGCACCGACACGATGTCGGGCCTCGGCCCGCCGGCGCTGGCCGCGGGCGACGTGCTGCCGATCGGCGCCGAACCGGCCGAGTGGCCGATCGTCGACGTCGCGCCGGTGCCGCCGCTCGAGGCAGGCACCGTCGTCGTGCGTGCAATGGCGGGCCCGCGTGCGGAGTGGTTCGCCGCCCCGCACGTCATCTTCGAGACCGAGTGGATCGCCTCCCCCGCCTCCGACCGCATCGGCGTGCGCCTCGACCCGGCCGACCCGGCGGCGCGACCGGCCCGCGCGATCGACGGCGAGCTGCCGGTCGAGGGGATGCCGCTCGGCGCGATCCAGGTGCCCCCGAGCGGCCAGCCGGTCGCCTTCCTCGCCGACCACCCCGTCACGGGCGGCTACCCGGTCATCGCGACCGTCGACCGCGCCGACATCGGACGGCTCGCGCAGCTGCGCCCCGGCCAGCGCGTGCGCTTCGCACAGCACCGCAGGTAGGGCGCCGCGTCGATCGACCTTTTGGTGGATCTGAGGGGACTCGAACCCCTGACCCCCTGCATGCCATGCAGGTGCGCTACCAGCTGCGCCACAGACCCGTGACCCCGAACGGGGCAACTGCCCCAGGTTACTACACGCGGCGACCGCGGCTCACGCCCGGCCAGACCCCTGGAGGGTCACGCCTCGCGCGCGGCCGGGAGCTCGAGCGGGATGACAGGGCAGTCCCGCCAGAGGCGCTCCAGCGCGTAGTACATGCGGTCCTCCTCGTGGAAGACGTGCACGACGATGTCGCCGAAGTCCAGCAGCACCCAGCGGCCCTCGGAGCGGCCCTCGCGGCGGAGCGGCTTGACGCCGATCTCGAGCAGGGCGTCTTCGATCCCCTCCGCGATGGAGAGCACGTTCCGCTCGTTGCGACCGCTGGCCAGGAGGAAGACGTCGGTGAGGGGCAGCGGCTCGGAGACGTCGAGCGCGACGAGATCGTCGGCCTGCTTGGCGTCGGCGGCTCTCGCCGCGAGCCGCAGCAGCTCGATGGCCCGGTCGGACGCCGTCACAGGACTCCGGAGACGAGGCCGACGACGAGCAGCGTCACGACCACGGCCGCCATGCCGGCGGCGGAGATGATGAGCGCGGTGAGGGCGCGGTTGCCGACCGGCTTCTTCGCGACGATGACGTTGCGGGTCGACGTGTGGCTGCTGATCGCCTTGACCGCGCGCACGGGCTGGGAGTCGGTGGAGACCACCTGGTGGTCACCGGGATCGAGCTCGTGGTCGAGGTGGTGCTCGTCGAGCTGCGTCGGATGCGCGCCCGAGGTGGCGAGGCTGTGCGGCAGGTCGATCGACCCGGTCACGAGGATCTCGCCGGTGCCGAGGTGCGCGAACTCCGGGTTCGGAAGCGAGGGCAGCACGAGGGCGCTCGTCGTGATCGCGCCGCTGCCGGCGCCCACCTTGCGGCTGATCGTCGACTCGTTGACCTGCGTCGCGTCGTCGAGGTCCGCCTGCGTGCTCCAGTGACCGGCCCGGCGAGCGGTCCGTGTGGCGGGAGCGGTCGGGGGCTCGGAGATCGCGGGCTCCGCAGCCACCGGCTCGGCGACGACCGGCTCCGCGGCGACGGGCTCGGCCACGACGGTCTCCGCCACGACCGGCTCGGCAGCCGCGGGCTCCGCGACGACGACCTCCGGCTCCGGCGCGACGGGTTCGATTCCGGGCTCCGGACCGACAGCAGCGGTCGGATCGACCAGCGGCTCGACGAGCGGTGCCGGCGCCGAGTCGGACGGCGGCGCGAAGAGGGCCTCGAACGGCGACAGCACGGGAGCCTGGGCAGGGACGGCCGGCTCGCTCGAGACGGACGCGACGGGCTCGGACGCGACGGGCTCGGATGCCACGGGCTCCGACGCGACCGGCTCGGACGCGACGGGCTCCGATGCCACGGGCTCAGGCGCGACCGGCTCGGGCGCGACCGGCTCGGGCGCCACGGGCTCGGGCGCGACCGGCTGCGGCGCGAACGACGAGGGCGCGGACCGCGGCGCGGGGGCGTCGACCTGCGCGCCCTGCGCCTCGCGAAGCGCGCGCAATTCGCGACGGGTGAGGGTGTACTCGGTCGACTGCGGCGCGCGCTCGACCGGCGACGACGTCGTGGCGGGCATCGGCGGCGCGACCGGCTCGGCGTTCACGGGTGCCGCGTGCGAGCCACGTCCCTCCGGGCTGTAATCGCGCGGACGGTACGTCGGAACATCCTGTTCCGGGAGCATCTGAGTGGCGGCCTCATCGGGCTCGCCCGTCGCCGCTTCGGGGGTGCGGCGAGCACGGAAGTCGGGACCGTCGTAGTGGGGCAAGGGCGCACGATTCTGGGTCGAGTACGTCAGCGGCTCGGCATCCTGCTCGGGCTGCAGACCGTAGGCCGCATTGCGCTCCCCCTGTCGCGCGGCGCGACGGGACTGCAAGGGCGGGTCCTGAAAGGTGGTCATGTCGTCGTACTCCGGTAGAGGTGGTGCTTGGAGATGTACTGCACGACACCATCGGGAACCAAGTACCACACCGGGAATCCCCGGCCGACTCGCTCGCGGCAATCCGTGGAAGAGATCGCCAAGGCGGGTACCTCAAGGGAGCTTACGCGTTGGGGTGGCAATCCGCTAATGCTCAACGAGTGCCCGGGACGCGACACGGCGACGAACTGCGCGAGCTCCCACAGCTCCCCGATGTCCTTCCAGTCGAGGATCTGCGCGATGGCGTCGGCGCCCGAGATGAAGAAGAGCTCGGCGTCCGGGTAGCTCCGCTTCAGATCGCGCAGCGTGTCGATCGTGTAGGTCGGCCCGTCCCGATCGACGTCCACCCGGCTGACGGTGAAATCCGGGTTGGACGCCGTCGCGATGACCGTCATGAGGTAGCGGTGCTCGGCCGAGGTGACCACCCGCTTCATGTACGGCTGGCCGGTCGGCACGAACACGACCTCGTCGAGCTGGAAGCTCTGCCGCACCTCGCTCGCGGCGACGAGGTGACCGTGGTGGATCGGGTCGAACGTGCCGCCCATGACGCCGATCCGGCGACGCCGCCCGGCGGCATCCGTCACCCGGAGCCCCTAGTGGTGGCCGGCCTGGTGGTCGGATCCGTGCCCGTCGTCGTGCGCCGCGTGCGGGTCCGCGGGGAACGGCTCGCGGTCGGCGTGACGGTTGGCGACGTCGCGGAAGCTCCACGAGACGAGCGCCAGCACGAGGAACGCACCCGCCACGATCGCCGGGAACGCCCAGTTCGGCATGATCAGGTGGGCGGGCGCCTCCTCGGCGGCCAGCGTCAGCAGGAAGGACATACGCCGATCCTACCGAGCCGGCCGGCCGATCCGTGCTCCACCGCTCCTAGCCTCTGACCTGCCCGGCACCGCGCACGAGCCACTTGGTGCTCGTGAGCTCCTGCAGTCCCATCGGCCCGCGCGCATGCAGCTTCTGGGTCGAGATGCCGACCTCGGCGCCGAAGCCGAACTCGCCGCCGTCGGTGAACCGGGTCGAGGCGTTCACCATGACCACGGCCGAGTCCACCTCGGCGAGGAAGCGCTCGGCGCGGGCGTAGTCGTTGGTCACGATCGACTCGGTGTGCTTGGTCGAGAACCGGCGGATGTGCTCGAGCGCCCCGTCGAGGTCGTCGACCACGGCGACGCTCATGTCGAGACTCATGTGCTCCGTCGCGTAGTCCTCGTCCGTCGCCGGCGGGAGGCCCGCGACGATCGCGCGCGCCCGGTCGTCGCCCTTGATCGTGACGCCCCGCTCCCGCAGCGCGGCCACGACCGGCGGCAGCAGCCGCGCCGCCGCGCGGGCATCGACGAGCAGCGTCTCGAGGGCGTTGCACACGCTCGGCCGCTGCACCTTCGAGTTGACCGCGATGTCGATCGAGGTGGTCTCATCGGCCGACTCGTCGAGGAACAGGTGCACGACGCCCGCGCCCGTCTCGATGACCGGCACCTTCGACTCGCGCACGACCGAGTCGATGAGGTCGGCGCTGCCGCGCGGGATCAGCACATCGACGCGACCGACGGCGTGCATGAGCATCGTGCCGCCCTCGCGGCCGAACCGGTCGACGGTCTGCACCGCCTCCGCCGGCAGCCCGACGCTCGTGAGCGCGCCCTGCAGGAGCTCGACGAGCACGGCGTTGGTGCCCTGCGCGGCCCGCCCGCCCCGCAGCACGACGGCATTGCTGCTTTTCAGCGCCAGGGACGCGATGTCGATCGTGACGTTCGGCCGCGCCTCGTAGATGGCACCGACGACCCCGAAGGGCACGCGCACCTGGCTGAGCTGCAGACCGTTGGGCAGGGTCGAACCGCGCACGACGACGCCCACCGGATCCGGGAGCGCGATGATCTCGCGTACGGCGGCCGCGAGGCCGGCGAGACGCGTCGGATCGAGGCGCAGCCGGTCCTGCAGGCCCGCGCTCAGGCCGTTCTCGCGGCCGTTCGCCAGGTCGAGCTCGTTGGCGGGCAGGATGCGGTCGGCGCCCGTCTCGATCGCGACGGCGATCGCCTCGAGGGCCTCGTGCTTGCGGCCGGTCGAGGTCGTCGCGAGCACCCGCGCCGCCCGAGCGGCCGCGGCGAGCTCGTCGTCGATCGCGAGCGGGGCGAGGTCGGTCGCGGACATACCCGGATCCTACCGACCGACGACGCGCAGCCCCCGGGCCCGGTCGCCGCGCAGGAGCGCCTCCGCGTGGGCGGCACCGGTGCGCGCATGCTCGACGGCGCGGGCGATGGCGAGGCCGGCATCCCGTGCCCGCAGCGCCGCGACGATGCCGCGGTGGGCGGCGAGCTGGGCGGCGCGCGACTCGGGGGTCGTCACCTCGAGCCATCGGGTGCGCGAGAGCGTCGTCATCGTGGTGCGGATGGCGTCGGCCAAGAACGGGTTGCCCGAGAGCGCACCGAGTTCGGTGTGGAACTCCTCCCCCCAGCGCACCCCGCCCTCCGGGTCGTCGGGTTGGCGGTCGAGGAGCACGTCGAGCCGGTCGAGCTCCGCGTCTCCGGCGCGCTCGACGGCGAGACGCAGCGCCGCGGTCTCCACGGCCTCCCGGAACTCCTCCGCGTGCCGCAGCTCGGCGAGGTCGAGCGGCGCGATCGTCCAGCCGCGCTCGTCGCGCCGCACGAGCCCCTCGCTCTGCAGTCGCGAGAGGGCCGCGCGCACCGGGGTGCGGGAGGCGCCGAGGTCGCTCTCGAGGCCGCGCTCGCTCACCCGCTCGCCGGGGGCGAGGTCGAGCGCGAGGATGCGCGCGCGCAGGCGTTCGTAGGCGCCGTCGGACTGCGTGACCATGTGGGCCTCTCGATTGGTATCCCATCTTGGTATACCAGTAGGATCGCGCCGTGACCAGTGCCGTCGTTCCCGCACGCGGCGCGCACCCGTGGGCGATGCTCGTCGTCGCGGTGTACGCGCAGACCTCGACGACCGTCGTGCTCACCACGCCGGCGTTCCTGATCCCGCTGCTGCACACCGTGCAGGGGCTCTCGCTCGCGCAGGCCGGCCTGCTCGCGGCCGCCCCCAACCTCGGCATGGTGCTCGCGCTGGTCGCCTGGGGCGCCGCCGCCGACCACTGGGGCGAACGCCGGGTGCTCGTGCTCGGTCTGCTCGTCACCGTGCTCGCCGTGATCGGCGCGATGGTCGTGCACGGCTATACGGCGCTCGGGATCGCGCTCGTCGTCGCCGGGATCGGCGCGGCATCCACGAATGCGGCGAGCGGGCGCGTCGTGGTCGGCTGGTTCGCGCGGGAGCGTCGCGGGCTCGCGATGGGCATCCGGCAGGCCTGTCAGCCGCTCGGCACGGCGATCGCGGCCATCGCGGTTCCGCCGCTGGTGGCATCCGGATCGGTGCTGCCGGCACTGATCCTGGGCGGCGCCATGGTGCTCGTCGCGTGCGCGGCGTGCGCGATCGTGATCATCGATCCGCCGCGGCCCGAGCGGGCGCGCATCGAAGGCGTGAGCGACAGCCCGTACCGGCACCCGACCCTGTGGCGCATCCACGCCGTGTCGGTGCTGCTGGTCGTGCCGCAGTTCGCGCTCTCGACGTTCGGGCTGGTGTGGATGGTCGTCGCCCTCGGCTTCACGCCGCTCGCCGCCGGAATCGTGGTCGCCGCCGCGCAGTTCCTCGGTGCGGTCGGTCGGGTCGCGGTGGGCGTGCTGAGCGACCGGGTCGGCAGCCGGCTGCGACCGCTGCGCTGGGTGGCCGTCGCCGGGATCGTCGCCCTGCTCGCGACGGCGGGCTCGGGAGCGCTCGGCCCGGGTTCCCTCGGCTGGGGCATCGCCGCCGCCGGATGCTACGTGCTCGCGAGCTGCATCAGCGTCGCCGACAACGGGCTGGCCTTCACCTCGGTCGCCGAGCTCGCGGGTCCGTTCTGGTCGGGCCGGGCGCTGGGAGCGCAGAACACCGGGCAGTATCTGGGGGCGGCGATCGTCGCCCCGGTCGTCGGCGCGCTCATCGGGCTCGTGGGCTTCGCGGGAGCGTTTGCGTTCGTGGCGATCGCGCCGCTCGTCGCGGTGCCGCTCGTGCCGTCGGCGCGCGTGGAGCGCCACACGGACTGAGCTGCGGGTCGACCGCCCACGCTTGCATCACCCGGGCGCGTTCGCGCGCGCCGACTTGATGCAGACGTGGGCGCTCGGTCGCCGGCGCCGGCGCGGGCGCCGTTCCGGTCTCGGTACGCGACCTGCGGTCGCTACTCGACCCGCTCGCGGGCGTCGAACCAGGTGCCGAGCTCCTCGCCGGCGAGCGCCTCGGCGACGCGTTCGGTCGCCGTGAGGAGCACCGGAGTGCCGGCCGCGGCGGCGAGGCGAGCCGCCGCGATCTTCGTGCCCGCTCCCCCGGTGCCGACTCCCGCGGCGCCGATGCTGCCGAGCTCGACCCCGGCGAGGTCGTCGCCGAAGCCGACGCGCGCGATCGGCTCAGCACCCGGCGTGCCGGGGGGCCGGGTGTAGAGGGCGTCGACGTCGGAGAGCAGCACGAGCAGGTCCGCGCCCACGAGCTCGCTCACCATCGAGGCGAGACGATCGTTGTCGCCGAACCGGATCTCGTGGGTCGCGACCGTGTCGTTCTCGTTGACGATCGGCAGGATCCGCAGCGAGAGCAGCCGCTCCATCGCCCGCTGCGCGTTCGAGCGGTGCGTCGGGTTCTCAAGGTCGCCCGCCGTGAGCAGCACCTGGCCCGCGACGATCGCGTAGCGGTCGAGCTGCTGCTGGTAGCGGAAGACCAGCACGTTCTGGCCGACCGCGGCGGCGGCCTGCTGCGTTGCGAGGTCGGAGGGGCGCGCCTCGAGGTGCAGGTACGGCATCCCGGTCGCGATCGCGCCGGAGGACACCAGCACCACCTCGGCGCCGCGTGCGTGCGTGGCAGCGAGCGCGTCGACGAGCGGCGCGATCCGGCCCGCATTGTCGCCGCTGATCGACGAGGATCCGACCTTCACGACGATGCGCCGGGCGCCCGTCACCGCCGCCCGGGTCACTCGTCGTCCTCCACGACCTCGCCGGTCTCGGCGTCGTCGCGCCACACGCCCGCCTCGCGCTCGGCCTCGAGCTCCGCGCGGGCCTGAGCCTTCGCGTCCATGCGCTCGAAGTAGTGCTCGCGACGCTCGGCGCGCGTCGCACGGCGGTTGTCGTCGAGCCGCAGGTCGGTGCCGCGTGGACCGGCCGGCATGGTCGCGAGCTCGGCGGCGGAGGTGAGCGTCGGTTCCCAGTCGAACACCGCCTCGCCGATGACGACGGTCGAGCCGGGCACGGCGCCCTTCGCGAAGAGCTCGTCCTCGACGCCCAGCTTCGCGAGGCGATCCGCGAGGAAGCCGACGGCCTCGTCGTTCTGGAAGTCGGTCTGCTCGATCCAGCGCTCGGGCTTCGCGCCGCGCACCCGATAGGTCGGCTCGGTGCCGCCCTCCACGACGACGACGACGAAGTCCTTCTCGTCGACCGCCTTGGGCCGGATGACGATCCGCTGCGCCGAGGGCGCCGCCAGCTTCGCGGCACGATCGGCCGCCACCAGCTCGGCCAGCGCGAACGACAGCTCGCGCAATCCCGCGCGGCTGATCGCCGAGACCTCGAAGACGCGGTAGCCGCGCTCCTCGAGCGCCGGGCGCACCAGGTCCGCGAGGTCCTGCGCGTCCGGGATGTCGACCTTGTTGAGCGCCACCAGCTGCGGCCGCTCGAGCAGCGGCGTCTGCCCCTCGGGCACCGGATACGCCGCGAGCTCGCCCAGGATGACGTCGAGGTCGCTGAGCGGATCGCGGCCCGGGTCGAGGGTGCCGCAGTCGAGCACGTGCAGCAGCGCCGAGCAGCGCTCGACGTGCCGCAGGAACTCGAGGCCGAGCCCCTTGCCCTCGCTCGCGCCCTCGATCAAACCGGGGACGTCGGCGATCGTGTACCGGACCTCGCCGGACTCGACGACGCCGAGGTTCGGATGCAGCGTCGTGAACGGATAGTCGGCGATCTTCGGGCGGGCAGCGCTCATGGCGGCGATGAGGCTCGACTTGCCGGCGCTCGGATACCCGACGAGCGCCACGTCGGCGACGGTCTTCAGCTCCAGCCGGACGTCGCCCTCCCAGCCGTGCGTGCCGAGAAGCGCGAACCCGGGCGCCTTGCGTTTCGATGTCGCAAGAGCCGCATTGCCGAGCCCGCCCTGGCCGCCCGCGGCGACGACGATCTCCAGACCCGCGGCATCCAGGTCGGCGAGCACGGCTCCGTCGGCATCCTTGACGACCGTGCCGACCGGCACCGGGAGCACGAGACGCTCCCCCGCGTACCCCGCGCGGTGATCGCCCATGCCCGGGCCGCCGTTGCCGCTTGACCGGTGCGGAGCGCGCTGGTAGTTCAGCAGGGTCGTGACCTGGGGATCGGCGACGAGAACGATGTCGCCGCCGTGTCCGCCGTTGCCGCCATCGGGCCCCGCGAGCGGCTTGAACTTCTCGCGCCGCACCGAGACGCAGCCGTTTCCACCGTGACCCGAGCGCAGGTGGAGGGTCACCTGGTCGACGAACGTCGCCATGTCTTCTTCTCCTCCATGCAGAAAGGGCGGGCCGAAGCCCGCCCTCTCAACGTCGATGCGTCGCGGGGCTACGCCTGCGGAACGACGATGTTGACGACCTTGCGGCGGCCCTTGGCGCCGAACTCGACGGAACCGGCCTCCAGCGCGAACAGCGTGTCATCGCCACCGCGGCCGACATTCTCGCCCGGGTGGAAGTGGGTGCCGTGCTGACGCACGATGATCTCGCCGGCCTTGACGACCTGACCGCCGAAGCGCTTCACGCCGAGGCGCTGGGCGTTCGAGTCGCGCCCGTTGCGCGTCGAGGACGCGCCCTTCTTGTGTGCCATGTCTGCGCCGCCTCTACTTGATGCCGGTGATCTTGACGCGGGTCTGGTCGTGACGGAAGCCCTGACGACGCTTGTACCCGGTCTTGTTCTTGAAGTGCTGGATGACGATCTTCGGGCCGCGCTCGTGGCCGATGACCTCGGCGGTCACCGTGATCTTCGCGAGGGCCTTCGGGTCGTGGGTGATCGTGTCGCCGTCCACGAACAGGACGGGAGAGAGCTCGACGGTGCCGTTGACGTCGGCCTTGAGGCGGTCGAGCACGACGATGGTGCCGACCTCGACCTTCTCCTGCCGGCCGCCGGCGCGCACAACTGCGTAGACCACGGTGATTCCTTACGTTGGCGCAGGCGGATCCTGCGAGTGGAAGTCTGGGCGCGAGAGAACGGCACGGAGCCGACGTGCACCAAGGATCAAGAATAGCCGACGATCGGCCGCTTCATCAAACCGTCTCGTTTCTTCCGCCGACCTAGGATCGCGGGATGACCGTGCTGATCGACGAGGCCATCTGGCCGGCGCACGGCACCGTCTGGGCGCATCTCGTCAGCGACGCGGACTACGACGAGCTGCACGCCTTCGCCGAGCGGGCGGGCATCCCGCGCCGCGCCTTCGACAACGATCACTACGACGTGCCGGAGCGACGCCGCGACGAGCTCATCGCGCTGGGGGCCACGCCCGTCACCGGACGCGAGCTCCTGCGGCGGCTGCAGGCCGCGGGGTTGCGCGTGCGGCAGCGTGACAAGCGCGCACCTCGCTGAAAGCGAAGGCCATCTCTGGCCTTCGCCGCGGCGTCAGCGCCGACGGCCGTCGGTCTACTCCTCAGCCGGGGTGACCGTGCCGCCGCTCGAGGCGCGGCGGGAGCGGCGAGCGCGTCCGTGCCCCGGCGGGTTGGGCTCCGGCAGCGCCTCGAGCACCGAGCCGAGAATCTGCTCGGCCACCTCGGTGCTGATCCGGCGTCCGGCGCGCGGCGCGGGCGTCACCGGGATGTCGAGGATCTCGACCGCCGCCTCCGCCGCTGCGCCCACGGCCTGCTCGACCGGTCCGTCCACCTGCTCGGCGGCGGGCTCGACGGCATCCGGAGCGCCCGACTCGTCGACGAGCTCCTCGCCGGTCTCCGAATGCACGGTCGACTTGGCGATCTGCGCGAGAGCGTTGCGCACGTCGTCGGTCAGCTGATGGGTTCCTCCGGGGCCGTGCCCGTTCTTGGGCCCGGCCGCACCGCCTCCGCGTCCACGACGGCTGCGACCCTGGCCGGGCGCCGCCGCGGGCTGGTCGGCCGACCGGTGCTTGAACACCGGGTCGTGGTGCACGATGATCCCTCGGCCGGCGCAGACCTCGCAGGTCTCGCTGAACGACTCGACCAGGCCGAGCCCCAGCTTCTTGCGGGTCATCTGCACGAGGCCGAGCGAGGTGACCTCGGCCACCTGGTGCTTGGTGCGGTCGCGCGACAGGCACTCGACGACCCGTCGCAGCACGAGGTCGCGGTTCGACTCGAGCACCATGTCGATGAAGTCGACGACGATGATGCCGCCGATGTCGCGCAGCCGCAGCTGGCGCACGATCTCCTCCGCGGCCTCGAGGTTGTTCTTGGTGACGGTCTCCTCGAGGTTGCCGCCGGACCCGACGAACTTTCCCGTGTTGACGTCGATGACCGTCATGGCCTCGGTGCGGTCGATGATGAGCGACCCGCCGGATGGCAGCCACACCTTGCGCTCGAGCGCCTTCTCGATCTGCTCCGAGACCCGGTACTCCTCGAACGAGTCGGGGCCGTCGTAGGTCTCGACGCGGTCCATGAGGTCCGGCGCGACGGCGCCGACGTAACCGCGGATCGTGTCGAGGGCGTCCTCCCCCTCGATCACGAGCCTCTGGAAGTCCTCGTTGAAGACGTCGCGCACGATCTTGACGAGCAGGTCGGGCTCGCTGTGCAGCAGCGCCGGCGCCTGGCCGATCTCGACGGCACGGCTGATCTCGGCCCACTGCGCGGTGAGCCGGCTCACGTCCAGCGTCAGCTGCTCCTCGGTGGCGCCCTCGGCGGCGGTGCGCACGATGACGCCGGCGTCGTCGGGCAGCACCTCCTTGAGGATCTTCTTGAGGCGCGCGCGCTCCGTGTCGGGCAGCTTGCGGCTGATGCCGTTCATCGAGCCGTTGGGCACGTAGACCAGGTAGCGGCCCGGCAGCGAGACCTGCGAGGTGAGCCGCGCGCCCTTGTGCCCGACGGGGTCCTTCGTGACCTGCACCAGCACCCGGTCGCCGGGCTTGAGCGCGAGCTCGATCCGGCGGGCCTGGTTCTTGACGCCGTCGCCCTCGGCGGCCGCCGCAGCGGCCTCCCAGTCGACCTCGCCCGAGTACAGCACCGCGTTGCGTCCGCGGCCGATGTCGACGAATGCCGCCTCCATCGAGGGCAGCACGTTCTGCACGCGACCGAGGTAGACGTTGCCGATGAGGCTGGCATCCTGCGCCCGGGCGACGTAGTGCTCGACGAGCACGCCGTCCTCGAGCACGCCGATCTGGATCCGGCCGAACTTCGAGCGCACGACCATGACGCGGTCGACGCTCTCGCGGCGCGCGAGGAACTCGGCCTCGGTGATGACGGGGCGGCGTCGGCCGGCGTCGCGACCGTCGCGGCGACGCTGCTTCTTGGCCTCGAGCCGGGTCGAGCCCTTCACCTTCTGGGGCTCGGTGATGAGCGGTGCGGCCTTGCGGGGCTCGCGCACCTTGACGACCGTGTTCGGCGCGTCCTCACCGTCGCGGGGGCCCTCCCCCGAGCGGCGGCGGGTGCGCCGACGGCTGCTGGGAGCCGAGCCCTCCTGGGCGGGCGGCTGCTCGCTCTCCTCGGTGGCCACTGCTCCGGGGGGCGGCGGCGGGGGCGCCTGGAACAGGATGGCGAACGGGCTCGATCCGGAGGCGTCCGCCGTCGGCTCGGCGGCCGTCGGGGCCGACCCCGTCGCGGGCTGCGCTGCAGGCTGCTCGGCCTTCTTCCGGCGTGAGCGCTGCGGCTTCTGGGTCTCGGCGGGCGCCGCTTCCGCGGTCGGCGCGTCGAGCACGAGGCCCGTCTCCGCCTCGGCCGAGACGTGCGACGCGGCGCTCTTCGCGCCCGTCACCGCCTTCCGGCGAGAGCGCTTCGGCTTCGCGACGGTCGTCTCGTCGGTGTTCTCGATGTTGTCGTTGTCATCCACCATCGCTGGTGCACTCCTCGCCCGGGTGGTGGCCGCCCACCTGCCGGGTACTCTCGTGCGGCGCCGATTCGGCTCCGCTAATCCTGTCCATCGCCCCATCGGTGGGGACGTCGCGCCCTGTCACGGCGCTCGCGCTCTCTCACGGCACTCTTCGCAACTGGCATGCGACGCGGTGCAGTGCTGCACTCGCGGCCCGGTATGCCCGGTAAGCCTTTATCCGTGGTTCCGTCCCGAGCGCGGCTCGGAGCGGTGACCGAGTGCGATTATCTCACGACTGGGCGCGCGCACCGGCATCCACGCATCGGGTGTTGCCATAATCCCCCCGTGACCGACGCCGCTCCCGCCTCGCGACGCCCCTGGGCTTACGCGATCTTCCTGATCATCGCCGGAGCCTCCGGCTGGTGGGCCTCCTTCCAGCTCACGCTCGACAAGTTCGCGATCCTGGAGCACCCCAAGACGGCGCTGAACTGCAACATCAGCCCATTCGTGCAGTGCGGCACGAACCTGAACTCGCCCCAGGGCTCCGCCTTCGGATTCCCCAATCCGATCATCGGCCTCGGCGGGTTCGCGGCGGTGATCGCCGTCGGCGTCACCCTCCTGGCGGGCGCGCGCGTCGCGAACTGGTACTCGTGGATCTTCAACCTCGGGGTCGCCGGCGCGCTCGCCTTCGTGATCTGGCTCATCGGGCAGAGCGCCTACGTGCTCGGCACGCTGTGCCCCTGGTGCGCGCTGGTCTACCTGGTGATGTTCCCGCTGTTCTGGATCGTCACCCTGCGCAACGCCGCGCACGGCGTCTTCGGCGCGGCCATCACTCCGGCAGGGCGCGCGCTGCTGCCGTGGGCGGTGCCGATCGCGATCGTCTGCCTCATCACGGTCGGGCTGATCTTCCAGCTGCAGCTCGACGTGCTGCACCACCTCTGAGCTGCTTCTTCAGTAGCCTCACAGAGTCCTCCGACCACCGACACTTAGGTTCCACACCGTGCCCGAAGAGCGACTTACCAAGAATCAGCGACGAGAGCAGGCCCGTGAGCTCGCCCGCAAGGAGCGCGAGAAGGCGCAGCGTCGGGATCGCCTGCGCAAGATCCTGATCCCGGTCGTGGTCGTCGTCGTGCTGCTGGCCGCGGCCGGCATCACCACCGCGGTCATCGTCAATCAGCCCAAGCCAGCGCCGGTGAGCGCCAACGGACCGAAGAACATGATCGGGGATGGCATCGTCCTGACCGGCAAGGGCGGCAAGATCGTCGCGACCCGGTCCGCGGGCATCAAGAAGGGCGACTCGCCGTCGCCGATCCCGACCGACACGTCGGCGGGCGCGCCCATCCACATCACGACCTACGTCGACTGGGCCTGCCCGGTGTGCAAGACGTTCGAGGAGGCCAACTCGTCGTACATCTCCGGGCTCGTGAAGTCGGGCAAGGCGGTGCTCCAGGTGATGCCGGTCGCCATCGTCGACCGCAGCTACCAGACGTCGCGGTATTCGAGCCGCGCGAACAACGCCGCCGCGTGCGTCGCGAACTACGACCCCGACGATTTCCTGACGGTGCAGAAGGCGTTCTACGACAACCAGCCCCAGGAGGGCTCGACCGGCCTGACCGACACGCAGATCGTCAACCTCGTCAAGAAGGCCGGGCTCGACGACGGCAAGGTGACGTCGTGCATCAACGGCGAGAGCTTCAAGAAGTGGGTCTCCGCGGCGACGACCCGCGCGACCAACGACCCGACGCTGCAGGGGGCTCAGGGCTTCGGCACGCCGACGGTGTTCGTCAACGGCAAGCAGTACACGACGATCACCGAGGACAACGCGACCTTCAAGGCGTTCGTCGAGTCGGCATCCTGACCGGTGCATGAAATCCGTGCGTCGGCCTCGGCCCGACGTGCGGATTTCGTGCAGCCGCCTGCGCGGGTCAGGCGAACCAGAGGTCCAGTTCCCGCTGGGCCGTCTCCGGGGCGTCCGAGCCGTGCACGAGGTTCTGCTGCACCTTGAGGCCCCAGTCGCGGCCGAGGTCGCCGCGGATGGTGCCGGGGGCGGCCGCGGTCGGGTCGGTCGTGCCGGCGAGGGAGCGGAATCCCTCGATCACGCGGTCGCCGGCCACCCGCATCGCGACGACCGGACCGGACTGCATGAACTCGACGAGCGGTTCGTAGAACGGCTTGCCCTCGTGCTCCGCGTAGTGCCGGGCGAGCAGTTCGCGGTCGGCGGTGAGCATCCGGATGTCGACGAGCTGGTAGCCCTTCGCCTCGATGCGGCGCAGGATCTCGCCGGTCAGGCCGCGGGCGACGCCGTCCGGCTTGACGATGACGAGAGTCTCTTCGACGGGCATGGTCACTCGCTTTCCGCCGGCGGGCGCCGGCGCTCGATCTGGCGGGAACGGACGAAGCAGTAGATCCAGAGGGCGGCGAACACGGCGCCGACGACGTACATCGCGGGCGTCAGGATGCCGAGCAGGATGAGCCCGAGCTGGGCGACGGCGCCCGCGTAGACGGCCCACGTCCAGCGCTGCAGGCCCGCGAGCGCGACCAGCACCACGAGGGCGATGCCGCCGCCGAGCAGGGCGGGCAGCGGGGCGAGCACATGCAGGCCGAAGACGACGAGCGCGGCGAAGAAGATCACCGCGGCCTCCATGCCGAGCACGATCGACAGCAGCGACTCGCGCAACGATCGCGTGCGGCGCACGCGCCCCGCGGGTTGAGGAGCGCCCGGCGCAGCCGGACGCGTCTCGAAACCCTCACCGCGATCCGGGTTTCGAGATGCGTCGCCTCCGGCGGCGCTCCTCAACCCGCGTCACCGCCCTTCCATCCCTCGGCGTCCGCGAGCGCGATGGCCTCGCCCACGAGCGTGATCGACCCGGTGACGACGACCGCACGGCGGGGCGCCGCGGCGGCCCAGTCGCGGGCCGAGGCCAGCGCGAGGCCGGCATCCGTGAAGGAGAAGACGGTGTCGCCGGGCGCGACGCCGCCGACCAGGTCGGCGAGCTCCTCGACGGGGCGCGCCCGCTCGGAGGCCGTGGTCGTCACGAAGAACTGGGTCGCGAACGGGGCGAGCTCCTCGACGATCCCGTGCGCGTCCTTCTCGCGCAGGATGCCGAGCACCACCGTGATCTCGTCGAAGTCGAAGTACTCGGTGATCGCGTTCGCGAGCGCGGCCGCGCCGTGCGGGTTGTGCGCGGCGTCGACGATCACGGTCGGCTCGGTGCCGATGAGTTGAAGGCGCCCCGGAGACGTCGCGGTCGCGAGCCCCTCGGCCACGACATCCGGATCCAGCGCCCGCGTGCCGTCGCCGAGGAACGACTCCACCGCGGCGATCGCTACGCCTGCGTTCTGCGCCTGGTGGTCGCCGTACAGCGGCAGGTAGAGGCCGCGGTACTCGCCCGCCCGCCCGCGGACGTCGATGACCTGGCCGCCGACCGCGACCGTCGTGGACTCGAGGGCGAAGTCGACGCGCTCCACGGCGACGGTCGCCTCGTCGTGCTCCGCGGCCTCCCGCAGCTCGTCGAGCGCCTCGATCGGCTGGATCGCCGTGACGACCGACGCCGCGGGCTTGATGATGCCCGCCTTCGTGCGCGCGATCTCGGCGATCGTGCGGCCGAGCCGCTCGACATGGTCCAGCGCGATGGGGGTGAAGACCGCCACCTGCCCGTCGGCGACGTTCGTCGAGTCCCACTCGCCGCCCATCCCGACCTCGAGCACCATGACGTCGACGGGCGCGTCGGCGAAGATCGCGAACGCGAGCGCCGTGAGCGCCTCGAAGAAGCTGAGCGGCGCCTCGCCCGCCGCGATGAGCTCGGCGTCGACGATGAGCAGATAGGGCCGGATGTCGTCCCAGTTGCGCGCGAACGCCTCGTCGCTCACCGGCCGGCCCTCGATCATGATCCGCTCGGTCACCCGCACGAGGTGCGGGCTGGTGAGCAGGCCGGTCTTCAGGCCGCTGGCGCGCAGCAGGGACTCGATCATCCGGCTCGTCGAGGTCTTGCCGTTGGTGCCCGTGATGTGCACGACGGGCGCCGACCGCTGCGGGTCGCCGAGCAGCTCGACGGCGCGGCGGGTCGCCTCCAGCCGCGGCTGCGGCGTGGCCTCGCCCACGCGGGCGAGGAGCTCCGCGTAGGCCGTGTCCGCCGCTTCCCGGAAGCGCTCCTCGTCGTCGGAGCTCACGCGCGCGTCACCGTGATCTGCACGGTCCGATTCTCCCCCACCGTGACGCTGCCCGCCGCCCCGATGGCGACGTCGAGCGCGGTGGCGAGGGTCTCACCCGCGACCAGCTCGCGGTGCGCCTCGATGGCCGCGACGACCGCCTCGTCGCCGACGAGTACCAGCGCGATCCGGTCGCCGACCTCGAGCCCGGCGTCCTTGCGCGCCTGCTGCACGGCCCGCACGACGTCGCGCGCCAGGCCCTCGGCCTCGAGCTCCGGCGTCACGGCGGTGTCGAGCACGATGAAGCCGCCGCCGGGAAGGAAGGCGATCGCCTGGTCGGCGTCGGCCGCCTGCAGCTCCAGCTCGTACTCGCCCGGCTCGAGCGCGACGCCGCCTGCGGTGACCGCGTCGCCCTCCTGTGCCCAGTCGCCGGACTTCGCCGCCTGGATGACGCGCTGCACCTCCCTGCCGATCCGCGGTCCGAGGGCCCGGGCGTTCACGCCGAGCCGCCGGGTGATGCCCCACTCGCCGAGGCTCGACTCCCCCAGCGGCGCGAACGCGACCTCCTTGAGGTTGAGCTCGTCGCGCAGGATGTCGCCGAACGCGGCGAGCGCGTCGCCGTCGGTGCTGACCACGGTCGCCTTCGCGAGCGGCAGCCGCACCCGCAGCCGGCGCGCCTTGCGCAGCGCGTTGCCGGCCGACGCGATCTCGCGCACGCGGTCCATGGTGCGCACGAGCTCCGGATCGCTCGGGAATTCGGCGGCGTCCGGCCAGTCGGTCAGGTGCACGCTGCGCCCGCCGGTGAGGCCGCGCCAGATCTCCTCCGTGACGAGCGGCAGGAGCGGCGCCGCCACGCGGCACACCGTCTCGAGCACCGTCGAGAGGGTGTCGAAGGCGTCCCGATCGGTGCCGTCCCAGAACCGGTCGCGGCTGCGCCGCACGTACCAGTTGGTCAGCACCTCGGCGAAGTCCCGCAGGGCGAGCGCCGCGAACGGGCTGTCGAGCGCGTCGAGGTGCTCGGTGACCTGCTCCAGCAGCTCGCGGGTCTTGGCGAGCAGGTAGCGGTCGAGCACGTTCGTGCTGTCGGTGCGGCGGGCCGCGCGGTATCCGCCCGGTCCCGCGGTGTTCGCGTACAGGGTGAAGAAGTAGTACGTCGACCAGAGCGGCAGCAAGAGCTCGCGCACGCCGCCCCGGATGCCCTCCTCGGTGACGACGAGGTTGCCGCCGCGGATCACCGAGCTCGACATGAGGAACCAGCGCATGGCATCCGCGCCGTCGCGATCGAAGACCTCGCTCACGTCGGGGTAGTTGCGCAGCGACTTCGACATCTTCTGCCCGTCGTTGCCGAGCACGATGCCGTGGCTGATCACGTTCGAGAACGCCGGCCGGTCGAACAGCGCCGTCGCGAGCACGTGCATGAGGTAGAACCAGCCGCGGGTCTGCCCGATGTACTCGACGATGAAGTCGGCCGGGTTGTGGCTGTCGAACCACTCCCGGTTCTCGAACGGGTAATGCACCTGCGCGTAGGGCATCGAGCCGGAGTCGAACCAGACGTCGAAGACGTCCTCGATCCGCCGCATCGTCGACGCCCCGGTCGGGTCGTCGGGGTTCGGGCGGGTGAGCTCGTCGACGAACGGCCGGTGCAGATCCACCTCGCCGTCGTCGTTGCGGGGCAGCCGGCCGAAGTCGCGCTCCAGCTCGGCAAGGGACCCGTACACATCCACGCGCGGGTACGCGGGGTCGTCGCTGCGCCAGACCGGGATCGGCGATCCCCAGAACCGGTTGCGGCTCACCGACCAGTCGCGGGCGTTCTCGAGCCACTTGCCGAACTGGCCGTCCTTGACGTTCTCCGGCACCCAGGTGATCTGCTGGTTGAGCTCGAGCATGCGGTCCTTGAGCTCGGTGACGCGCACGAACCAGCTCGACACCGCCTTGTAGATGAGCGGATTGCGGCACCGCCAGCAGTGCGGGTAGCTGTGCTCGTAGCTCTTGACCTGGAACAGGCGTCCGTCGGAGCGCAGCAGCTTGATGAGCTCCGGATTGGCATCCGACCACAGCAGGCCGGCGACCGGGGCGACCTGCGGCAGGAACCTGCCGCCGTCGTCGAGCGACAGCACGACCGGGATGCCGGCCGCGGCGCAGACCACCTGGTCGTCTTCGCCGTATGCGGGCGCCTGGTGCACGATCCCGGTGCCCTCGCCGGTCTCGACGTAGTCGGCGACGAGGATGCGCCAGGCGTTCTCCATGCCCGGCCGGTCCTCGTAGAAGTCCCAGATGCGGTCGTACTGCACGCCGTCGAGCTGGGCGCCGTCGACGCGCAGCCGGCGCGCCTGCACAGCCTCGGTCACCGACTCGTAGCCGAGCTCCTTGAGGTACGCCCCGATGGTGTCGGTCGCGAGGAGGTACTCCTGCGGGCCCTGCACCGACGGGATCACCGAGTACTCGATGCCGGGGCCGACGGCGAGCGCCGCATTGGTCGGGAGGGTCCACGGGGTCGTCGTCCAGGCCAGCGCGTTGACGCCCGTGAGACCCAGCACCTCGGCGCGCTCCCCCACGAGCGGGAAGGTCACGGTGACCGACTGGTCCTGCCGCTGCTGGTAGACGTCGTCGTCCATCCGGAGCTCGTGGTTGCTGAGGGGGGTCTCGTCGTTCCAGCAGTACGGCAGCACGCGGAAGCCCTCGTAGGCGAGCCCCTTGTCGTACAACGACTTGAAGGCCCAGAGCACGCTCTCCATGAAGGTGACGTCGAGTGTCTTGTAGTCGTTCTCGAAGTCGACCCAGCGCGCCTGACGGGTGACGTACTCCTCCCACTCCCGCGTGTAGCGCAGCACCGACTCGCGGGCGCGGGCGTTGAAGACGCCGATGCCCATCTCGCGGATCTCATCCGTCTTCGTGATGCCGAGCTGGCGCATCGCCTCCAGCTCGGCGGGCAGGCCGTGGGTGTCCCAGCCGAACCGGCGGTGCACCTGCTTGCCGCGCATGGTCTGGTAGCGCGGGAAGAGGTCCTTCGCGTAGCCGGTCAGCAGGTGGCCGTAGTGCGGCAGGCCGTTCGCGAAGGGCGGGCCGTCGTAGAAGACCCACTCCGGGCATCCCTCGCGGCGCTGCACGGACGCGCGGAAGGTGTCGTCCTTCTTCCAGAAGGCGAGGATGCCGCGCTCGATCTCGGGGAGGTCGGGACTGGCGGGGACTGCGCCGTTCTCGACGTGCAGCGGGTACATCTCGCGGTTCCTCCTCGTGCGATGGTCTGCACGAGGACGACTCACGCCGCGGTACCACCTCGCTTGCCGATCCCGGGAAACCGGACCGGCCGCTCATTGCACGCGATGACGGGCGCACCCGCTCGGGTCTACTCCCCCGCCTCGCGGCCGGGTTTCTTCCGAGGACTCCCCGGTGATGGCCGGATCGCTGTCGGTATCGCCATGCTACTCGACCCCCTCGCGGAGCACGGCGAGGGCGTCGTCCACGTAGCGACGCAGCGGATCCCGCGCCGACCCGGCGAGCGCCCACGCCTCCCAGCCGACGGAGATCGCGGCGGCCAGCGCGCGGTGGCGCACCCGCGCGGCCAGCCCGTGATCGCCGTCGGCGCGGGCGAGCAGATGCTCGAGCCGCGCGGTGCGCTGCCGGCCCGACTCCGGGAGCTCATCGGCGACGCCCATCGCCTCGGCCTGGCCGACCGCGAGCGGCACGCGGCAGCCGTCGAGTGCGCCCGCGAGCGCCGTGGAAGCCGGCTCCCCGCGGTCCAGCGCCGCCTCCAGCACGTCGAGGGCGTCGTCCACCTCCAGCCAGAGCAGGTCGGACTTGGCGCTCACGTAGGCGAACAGCGTGGCGCGCGCCACGCCGGCGCGCTGTGCGATGTCGGCGAGCGAGGTGGCCGCGTAGCCGCGCTCGAGGAAGAGCTCGCCGGCGGCCTCCTCGATGGTCGCGCGGGAGGAGGCGCGGGGACGTCCTGCGGGCATGGCCGGATCTCCACTAGGCTCGACGGCGGCAATTGATGGACTCCGTCCAGAATAGAGGCTCCGTGACCACCGCGACCGTTCCCGTCGGCTCCGCCCCCGCGCCGGATCCGGCCCCCGCGCCGCCGACCCGGGTCGCGCGCCGGGTGCTGTGGGCCTCCCTGGTCGGCACCTCGCTCGAGTCCTACGACTTCTACATCTTCAGCTACTTCTCCGCGCTGTTCGCCGCCCCGCTCTTCTTCACGCCGCTCGGGCCGGTGGGCGGCACCCTCGCGGCGCTCGCGAACATCGGGGTCGGCTTCGTCATCCGGCCGGTCGGCGCGATCGTGTTCGGACACCTGGGCGACCGGATCGGGCGGCGGCGCACGCTGCTCGTCACGATCCTGCTCATGGGCGTCGCCACCGGCGCCATCGGCCTGCTCCCGTCGTACGCCACGGCCGGATGGCTCGGCGCCGTGCTGCTCGTGCTGCTGCGCCTCGTCCAGGGCTTCTCGCTCGGCGGCGAGTGGGCCGGCGCCGTGCTGCTGGCCTCGGAGCACGCGGGGCAGAAGCGCCACGCGTTCTACGCGGCGGTCCCGCAGCTCGGATCCCCCGTCGGCTCGCTCGCCTCGGCGTTCATCCTGATCGGGTTCATCAACGCGTTCGGCGCGGGGCTCGGGCCGAACGCCCTCGACGGCTGGGCGTGGCGCCTGCCGTTCCTGGTCGCGATCCCGTTCCTGCTCGTCTCGCTCTACCTGCGCTGGTCGATCGACGAGACGCCGGTGTTCCGGGAACTGACCGAGAAGAACGAGCGCTCGCGGGCGCCCTTCCTCGACACCTTCCGGCGACGCCCGCTGGCCGTGCTCCTCGGTGTCGCGGTGGCGCTGCTGGGCATCGGCTCCTACTCCCTCATGAACACCTACACGGTCAACTACGGGGTCAGCCATCTCGGGTTCTCGAGCACCCAGCTGCTCATCGCCACGAGCATCGGCGGCCTCCTGCAGCTCGTGACGATCCCGCTGTTCGGCGCGCTCGCCAACCGGGTCGGGTCGGCGCGGGTCGTCGCGTGGGGCGCCGTCGGCACCCTGGTGATCGCCTTCCCGATGTACTTCCTGCTGCAGTTCGCGACGTTCCCGATCCTGGTCGGCACGATGATCGTCGGCGGCATCCTGCCGACCGCCAGCTGGGCCGCCCTGGGCGGGCTCATGAGCGACCTCTTCCCCGGACGGTTCCGGTACTCCGCGATGTCGATCGCGTACAGCATCGCGGCCGTGATCTCGGGATTCGTCCCGTTCCTCACCGACGGACTCGGTGCGGCGACCGGATTCGCCTGGTGGCATCCGGGTGTCGTGCTGGCGATCATGTCGCTGATCACGGCCGTCGCGGCGTTCGCCTCGGTGCGCCGGAGCCGGCCCGTCGAGACGCTCTGAGAGCCCGCGCTCGGGGGGTCCGCCGCAGTCCGGCGTCGCCGTAGGCTGGGGGTCGCCCCCGCCCACCGCACCGAGGACACATGAGCGACGAGCACGACGACGACGGCCTGAGCGAGCTGTTCGGACCACCCGGGAGGACCGGGCAGCACCCGCAGCGGCCCGCTCCTCAGCAGCCCGAGCCGCAGCAGCCCGAGCCGCAGCAGCCGGCGACCCCGAGCTGGGAGCTTCCGACCACGGCCATGCCGCAGCAGGATGCCCCGCCCCCCGCCACCGAGCCCGCGCCGTCGGAGCCCGCACCCGCGGAGCCCGCTCCCGACCCGCTCGCCTGGCTGCTGGCCGGGCAGCAGGCCGCGCCCACCCCGGTGGCCGAGCCGCCCGCACCGACCACCGCATTCGCGCCCGCGACCAGCCCCGGCGGCGAGCAGCCCCCGGCATCCGCGGCTCCCTCGAGCGCCGACCCGTTCGGCGTCGCGTCCGCGGCCGCCGGCCTCGGCGTCGGCGCCGCGGCGGAGGACCTCGCCACCCGGCGTTTCGAGCCGACGCCGCCCGTCGGTGGCGACGACGGCGACGGCCCGGTGGGTCCGGGCAACAACCGCCGCACCCTCCTCATCCTCGGGATCGTCGGCGGCGTGCTGCTCATCGCGATCATCGTGCTGGGCATCGTGCTGCTCGCGCGCGGCTCGGCGCCGACGCCGACGCACTCGACCTCGCACTCGCAGTCCCCGTCGGCGTCCGAGACCCCGAGTTCCTCGCCCACCCCGAGCCAGACCCCCAGCGCGACGCCGACCCCCACGCCCACACCCACGCCGACCCCGACCGTGGCGCCGCCACCCCTTCCGACCGTGTCGGCCAAGGCGACCTCGCCGGACTGCACCGACCCGACGAAGACCGACGCGCCGTTCACGATCAACTACTCGTCGAGCAACGCCACCGTGGTGAAGCTGGCCAACGGCAGCACGATCGTCGCGCAGGAGGCTCCCCCCGCCGCCTTCCCGGGGCTCCAGTACGACTGCACGGCCGCGGCTCCCAGCTACACCGTCACCGCGACGGGGCCCGGCGGCGACTCCGCGCCGGTGACCGTACCGATCACGCCGACGACGAAGCCGTAGCCGACATCGCCTCGAGCGCCCCACGCAGATCCTGCCGCGGCGCGCGCTCGATCGCGCTCGCGCGGGCCCGGGCGAGCAGCTCCGCGATCTCGACCCGCCGGCCGGTCTCGGCCGACTCCACGGCCGCCTCGACCATCGCCAGCGACCGGATGTTGCGCCCGATCGCCCCGGACGGCTCCTCGCCGGATCGCACCGCGCTCACGAACTCGGCGAGCGCGCCCGCGATCTCCTCCGCGGCGCCGGGAGCGAGGTCGGCATCCCCGCGTGCACTGGAGCGCACGCGGTGCTCGCCGTCCCACGTGGCGGTGCCGTCGGGGCCACTCGCTCGCCACACGCCGTTCCACGAGGTCTCGAGCCCCTCGGCGACCCAGCTGCCCGTGTACTGATAGCGCGTGCCGTCGTCGAACCGGAACACGGCGCAGGCCGCGGCGTCCCCGTCGAACCAGCTCCACGACGGGTTCCACGCCTCGCACCACACCGAGACGGGATCGGCCCCGAGCAGGTAGCGGGCCGCATCGAAGGCGTGCACGGCCATGTCGACCAGCAACGGATGCGCCATCTCCTCCCGGAAGCCGCCGAAGTGCGGTCCGCGGAAGAACTCGGTCGTGAGCACCCCCGCCCCGCCGATCTCGGCGATCGCCTCGCGGTAGCGCTCGAGCGACGCGTAATAGCGGCGCGACTGGCTGATCATGAGCAGGCGTCCGGTCACCTCGGCCGCCGCCGCCTGCACGAACGCGTCGGCCACGGTGGGCGCTGCCGGCTTCTCGCACAAGACGGGCAGCCCCGCGAAGAGCGCCTCGACGTTGACGGCGGTGTGCGCGACCGGCACGGTCACGTCGATCACGGCATCGGCATCCACTCGTTCGAGCAGCGCTCCGAGGGATCCGGCCACCTCGGTCCGGAACCCGATCGCCTCGAGCGCCGACCGGGCGAGGGTCTCGTCGAGATCGGCGACGCCGACGAGCTCGACGTCGGGTGAAGCCTGGATCGTCCGCAGCCAGTTGCGCCCCATCGCGCCGGCACCCACCTGGACGACGCGCAGCGGCGTCGCCGCGGCACCCGTCACTCGGCCTGCTCCGTGTTGTGCATCGCGCCCGCGTAGCCGTGGCCGGTGAAGAAGTCGCCCGAGTCGTAGCGCAGCAGGGTCGGGAGCGCGCGCTCACCGTCGCTCCTGGCCCACTCGACCCCGTTGGCGATGACGTGCAGCACATCGGGGTGGTGGTACACGGGGTAGTCCTGGTCGCCCGGGCTGAAGTAGAAGATCCTGCCGTTGCCGCGGCGGAACGTCATGCCGCTGCGGAACACCTCGCCCCCGGTGAACGAACTGATGAAGATCAGCTCGTCGGGCGCCGGGACGTCGAACTGCTCTCCGTACATCTCCTGCGCCGGGATCTCGATCGGGTGCGGGATGCCGCGGGCGATCGGGTGGGTCGGATCCACCGTCCAGACCAGCTCCCGGTCGTTGTCGCTGCGCCAGCGCAGCGTGCAGGTCGTGCCCATGAGCTTGCCGAAGATCTTCGACCAGTGCCCGGAGTGCAGCACGAGCAGGCCCATGCCGGACAGCACGTGGCGGTGCACGCGCTCCACGACCTCGTCCGAGACCTCCGCGTGCGCGGCGTGCCCCCACCAGGTGAGCACATCCGTGCGGGCGAGCACCTCCTCGGTGAGCCCGTGCTCCGGGTCGTCGAGGGTCGCCGTCGTCACCACGGCGCGGTCGCCGAGATACCCCTCGATGCCGCGACGGATCGCGTTGTGCATCCCGTCCGGGTAGATCTCGGCCACGTGCGGCTCGAGCTGCTCGTGGCGGTTCTCGCCCCAGACGAGGACGCGGATGGGGGTGCTCATGGTGTGGTTCTTCCTTCTGTGATCGTCGACTGCGGGACTACTTGAGCGCTCCGCCGAGCGCGCCGGCGGCGATGTAGCGCTGCGCGACGATGAGCAGCACGATGGCGGGGATCGACGCCAGGACGGCGGTCGCCATCACGGGACCCCAGTTCTGCACGTTGCCGCTCAGGTACTGGTAGATGCCGAGGGTGACCGGGCGCACCTTGTCGCTCGTCGTGAGCGTCAGGGCGAAGGTGAAGTCGCTCCAGGTGAAGAGGAACGTGAACAGGGCCGCCGTGATGATCGAGTTCCGGCTGATCGGCACGACGATCGACCAGAACGCGCGGAACTGGCTCGCGCCGTCGACGCGTGCCGCCTCGACGAGCGAGGCCGGGATCCCCAGCATGAAGGCCCGCATGATGAGCACCGCGAACGGGATGCCGAGCGAGGCGTCCGCGAGGATCAGCCCCAGATAGCTGTCGAGCAGCCGCAGGTCGTTGAACGCCGTGTACAGCGCGTTGGCGATCACGATGCCCGGGATCATCTGCGCGATGAGCAGCGCGAGCAGCACGATGCCCTTGCCGCGCAGCCCGAACCGCGCGAGCGCATAGGCGGCTGGTGCGGCGACCACGAGGGTCAGGATGACCGAGCCGATCGCGACGATGAGGCTCGTGCCGAGGTTCCCGAGCTGCTGCGAGAACGCCGCCTGGTACCCGGAGGTGTCGACTCGCGCCGGGAACGGCGCACTGCTGACGGCGCTGCCGTTGGCCTGCAGCGACGCGTTGACCATCCAGTAGACGGGGAAGACCATGACGGCCAGGAACAGCACGCCCAGGATGGTGAACGGGAGCCTGCGGCCGAGCGAGTCGCGCTTCATCGATGTCGTCTCCTACTCGTCGACGGCGCGGCGGTTGAGCCGCAGGTACACGATGCTGAAGGCCAGCGAGATCACGATCAGGATGTTGCTGACCGCCGCGCCCTGGCCGAAGGTGAAGTCGACGAACGAGTAGTGGTACGAGCTCGTCGCGAGGGTCTGGGTGGCGTTCGCCGGCCCGCCGCCGGTGAGCCCGAGGATGATGTCGAGCACCTTGAGCGTGTAGACGACGCCCAGCACCAGCACCACGCTCACCACCGGCCGCAGATTCGGCCAGGTGATGTAGCGGAACGCCTTCCAGCCGGTCGCGCCGTCGAGCGACGCGGCCTCGTACAGTTCGCCCGGGATGTCCTGCAGCCCGCTGTAGAGGATCGTCACATTGAACGGGATGCCCAGCCAGATGTTCACGATGATGACCGCGACGAGCGCGACGTCGGGGCTGGAGAGCCACGGGATCGGCGCCGGGATCACGTGGATCGCCAGGAGCGTCTGGTTGACCACCCCGCTGTCCTGATCAAGCATCCACTTCCACACCGCGCTCGACGCGATGAGGGGCAGCAGCCACGGCAGCAGGAGAAGTGCTCGGAGCACCCCGGCGAGCGGGAACCGGCGGCGGAAGAACAGGGCGAGCAGCAGCCCGAGGATGAACTGCCCGACGATCGAGCCGATCGTGAACAAGGCGGTGTTGATGAGGGTGGTCGAGAAGAGCGAGCTCCTGATCACCTCGAGGTAGTTGCCGATGCCGACCCACGGCGCCTCTCCGGTGAAGAAGGTGCGGGTGCCGTAGTCCTGGAAGCTCATCGTGATGTTCTTCACGATCGGGAATCCGAAGAACAGCACGATGTAGGCGAGCGCCGGCAGCAGGAACAGCCACTGGGTGAGGCCGAGGCGCCGGCGGGCGCGGCGACCCTCCGGCCGTTGCGCGCCCCGGAGGGAGGTGAGGTCGCGGGAGCGGCCGGCCGCCGCGTCGATGGTGGTCACGATGTCACTCCTCCTCTTCTCCGGGGCGCGCGATGCCGTGCTAGTTGGAGCCCTGCGCCTGCTTGAGCGCCGCCGACGGCGTCGCCTTGCCGGTCAGCGCGAGCTGCTCGGCGGTGTAGATCTTCGTCGCGGCCTTCGGCCAGTCCGCGCCGAGCTCGCCCGTGCGGGCGCGGGCGTGCGAGACGACCTCGACGAACGGCTGGATGAGCTTGTTCGAGGCACCCACCTTGGCCGCCGTGGCGAGGTTCGCCGGCACGTCTCCCTCACCCTGGGCGATCGTGACCTGGTTCTTGGAGCTCGTGATGCACTTCACGAGCTTGCCGGCCGTGGTCATCGTGCCCCTGTCGCCGGTCTCCGGCACCGTGAACGCCTCGCCACCGAGGGGCGCGACGGCGGTCTGGGATGCCGTCCGCGTCGGCATCGGAACGGTCGCCCAGTGCAGGTCGGGGAATTTCGCCAGCGAACCGAACTGCCACGGGCCGTTCTCCATCATCGCGGCCTTCCCCGCCGTGAACTGGTCGAGGGCGTCGGACTGCGCCCAGTTGATCGAGGCCTTCGAGATGGAGCCGTCGTTCATCATGTCGACGAGGAACTGCAGCGCCTGAGCCGTCTGCGGAGTGTCGATGTTCTTCTCATCGCCGCCGTTGGTCCACATGAAGGGCAGGAACTGCCAGGTGCCCTCGTAGGTGTTGATCCCGCTGAACGCGAAGCCGTACACCCCGTTGCCGGTGAGCTGCTTCGCGTCGGACCGGAGCTCGTCCCAGGTCTTCGGGGGCGTGAGGCCCGCCTTGGTGAACATGTCGGTGTTGTAGAAGAGGGCGAGGGAGTTGACCGCCGGCGCGAGACCGTACAGGTCGCCCTTGTAAGTGCCGGCCTTGACCACGGCGGGGGCGAATCCATCGCCGGAGATGCCGTAGTCCTTGAGCGGCGAGAGTGCGCCGGACGAGGCGATCTGCTGGACGTCCGGGTTGTCGAGCATCAGCACGTCGGGCAGGTTCTTCGCCGACGCCTGCTGCAGCACCTTCGCGATGAGGCCGGCCCCGGGAACGTGGGTCGCCTTGATCGTGACGCCGAGCGCGGTGCCGCAGGTGTTGTAGACACCCTCCATGACCTTGTCCTGCGGCGACTGGTAGTAGTCCTCGACGGTGAGGGTGGTCGTGCCGGACGATCCTCCGCCGCTGGAACAGGCGGCCAGCGCCGTTCCGATCAGCAGCGCCGCTGTCGCGGCCGCCGCCAGAGTGGTCATCTTTCGCATGTGATTGACTCCTTCTGCCGGAGGTCTCCGGCGGATCTGCGCACGCCCGGTCGCAACGGCGCGTGTGCGGTGAGCAGGGGTGTCATTCCCACGCCCGCGCGGCGAGAGCCGCGCCGGGCGCTCCGTTCGGCGGCCGGCCGGAGACGGCATCCCGGGGTCGCTGCTCCGGGATGCCGGGACCGAGCGCGTCGCCGACGAAGTCGAGCTGCCGTCCGCGCACGACGGGGAGGCGGTCGGGGGCATCATCGCTCCTGCTCACGTCGTCGTCGGGGAATCGGCTAAGCGCTTTACCAACGCTCGCCAGCCATTGTGGACAGAGCGTGCACGCCCTGTCAACGAAATCTTCTAAGCGCTTTACCGGGGACCGCGATCCACCTGGGATACTGAGCCCACGCGCCGTCGGCGCGGGCAGGAGGTGCGCATGGCCACGATGCAGGACGTCGCCGACCGCGCCGGCGTCTCCATCGCGACCGTCTCGTACGTCGTCAACGGCACGAAGAACGTCTCGCCCCCGACACGGGCGCGGATCGAAGCCGCGATGGACGAACTGCGCTATCGCCGCAACGTGGTCGCCCGGGCACTGGCGAGCTCCCGCACGCATATCGTCGCGCTCCTGCATCCCGTGCTCGGCAACCGGCTCGGCGGCACCGTCATGGGCTTCGTGATCGCCGCGTCCAACGGTGCGCGCGCCCGCGGGTACGACCTGGTGCTCTGGCCGGTGGAGGACGAGGAGCAGATGTCGCACCTGCTGGCCGGCGGCCTCGTCGACGGCGCGCTGCTCATGGAGGTCCGCGTGCACGATCCGCGCGTCGACGAGCTGGTCACCTCGTCGGTGCCGTTCGCGCTCATCGGTCGCACCCACGACGAGACCCTCCCCTTCGTCGACATCGACTTCGCCGCCACCATCGACACCGCGATGCGGCATCTCACCGACCTCGGCCACCAGGCGATCGCCCTCGTCGACGGGAACGACGAGACGGGCTGGGTCGCCGACCTCGGGCCGACGGTGCGCACGGAAGCCGCGTATCGCGAGCACATGACGGCGGTCGGCGGTCGATCGGTCGTCATCTCCGTGCCGCCGAACGCGGCGGGCGGAATCGAGGCCGCCCGCCGCCTGCGCGACGAGGCGCCCGAGGTCACCGCCATCCTGCTGATGAACGAGCAGGCGGCGACCGGGCTGGTCAGGGGGCTGCGCGAGCTCGGGCGCTCCGTCCCGAGCGACGTCTCCATCGTCGCCGTCTCCTCCTCGATCGAGATGGGCGAGATGGTCGATCCCGTGCTCACCGTGCTCGAGGCGCCCGCCCGGGAGTTGGGGCAGCTGGGCATCGACGCGCTCATCGATCAGCTCGAGGGCGTCGACACCAGCCGCCGGCAGGTGCTTCTGCCGTGCACGCTCGTGCTGGGGGAGTCCACGGCTCCCCCGCCTCGCGCGCGCCCCCCGGCGGGGCCGGCCGCGCGCCCGGGCGGCCATTGAGCGCGACCGATCCGGCCCCCTAGAGTGTGACCCGTCCGCGAGCCGCATCGACGGAGAGGACGGTCCATGAGCGACGACCCGACGCAGCGCCTGGACATGTCGCCCGGCGGCGAGCCCGCACCGGATGCCGCCGCCACGTCACGCGACCGCCGCACCCTGCTCATCGTCCTCATCGTGATCGGCGCTGCCGTGCTGATCGGACTCATCGTCACCGTCGTGCTGCTCCTGCTCGGCACGGGTCGACCACAAGCGCTCGCGACCGCCAGCGCCACCCCGACCACGGCGGGCGCCGAGCCGACACCGGTCGCCACGAGCGCCGTCCCGCGCCCGACGGCGACCTCGACTGCCGAGGGTGGCGGCTCGCAGAACGGCGGCACCGCACCCCAGCCCACCGGTGGCGTCTTCACCGCATTCACCGCGCCCGCCACCGTGCGCTGCGAGGCGCCCGCGACGAACTTCACCCCGCCGCCGATCAAGGTCCGGGTGTCGTGGCAGACGATCCGCACCGACTCGGTCTGGTTCGTGCAGGGCACGAGCGACGCGGCCGACTCGCAGTACATGCAGGTGCCCGTGAGCGGCAGCCAGGAGGACTTCCCCTACGAGGTCGACTTCGCGTGCGGCTCCGCTTCCGCCACGTACAACCTCACGCTCGTCGGCTCGGACGGCCGGCACGTGCAGAAGATCTGGACCGTCACCAACACGGGCGACCGCTTCTAGCGACCTCGGTCCCGGGCCGCGCGATGCGCGGGCCCGCCGTACGTCGCGCCCGTAGACTGAGCCGGTCACAACCAGGCACCTCCCCACCGACACGGTGCCGCGCATATCGAACCGGAGCCCGTCATGACGTCTGCCATCCCCGGACCTGCCATCCCCGAGCGGCCCGCCCTCGAAGGGCTGGAGCAGAAGTGGTCCGCCGACTGGGAGCAGGCGGGCGTCTACCGGTTCGACCGCGCCGCCGCGCTCGAAGCCGGCCGCGCCGCGCTCTACAGCATCGACACGCCGCCGCCCACGGCATCCGGATCGCTCCATATCGGGCACGTGTTCAGCTACACCCACATGGACCTCGCCGCGCGGTTCCAGCGGATGCGCGGCAAGCACCTGTTCTACCCGATGGGCTGGGACGACAACGGGCTGCCGACCGAGCGCCGCGTACAGAACTACTACGGCGTGCGCTGCGACCCCTCGCTGCCCTACGTCGCGGACTTCACGCCGCCGCACCACGGCGACGGCAGCGGCAAGCCCGCCGACCAGGTGCCGGTCTCACGCCGCAACTTCATCGAGCTGTGCGAGCGGCTGACCGAGGAGGACGAGGTCCAGTTCGAGGACCTCTGGCGCGCCCTCGGCCTGAGCGTGGACTGGTCGCTGACCTACCGCACCATCGGCGCCGAGGCGCAGCGCGCGGCGCAGCGCGGCTTCCTGCGCAACCTCGCCCGAGGCGAGGCCTATCAGGCGGACGCCCCCTCCCTCTGGGACGTCACGTTCCGTTCCGCGGTGGCGCAGGCCGAGCTCGAGGATCGCGACCAGCCGGGCGCGTACCACCGCGTCGCATTCCACGCGGCCGACGGCTCCCCCGTGTTCATCGAGACCACGCGACCGGAGCTGCTGCCCGCGTGCGTGGCCCTCGTCGCGCATCCCGACGACGAGCGCTACCAGGCGCTGTTCGGCACCACCGTGACGACGCCGCTGTTCGGCGTCGAGGTGCCCGTCGTGGCGCACCACCTCGCCCAGCAGGACAAGGGCTCCGGCATCGCCATGATCTGCACCTGGGGCGACCTGACCGACGTCATCTGGTGGCGCGAACTCGACCTGCCCGCCCGCGCCGTGATCGGCCTCGACGGCCGGCTCGTCGCGGAGGCGCCCGCCGCCGAGCTGTTCACCGACGCCGGCCGCGCGGTCTACGCGGAGCTGGCGGGCAAGACGGTGTTCAGCGCGAAGCAGCGGATCGTCGAGCTGCTCGGCGAGGCGGGCGAGCTGGAGGGAGCGCCCAAGCCGATCCAGCATCCGGTCAAGTTCTACGAGAAGGGCGACCGCCCGCTCGAGATCGTCTCGACCCGGCAGTGGTACATCTCCAACGGCGCCCGCGACGAGGCGCTGCGCGATCGGCTCATCGAGGCCGGGCGCGCGATCGGATTCCATCCGGAGCATATGCGGGTGCGCTACGAGAACTGGGTCGGCGGCCTCACCGGCGACTGGCTGATCTCGCGGCAGCGATTCTTCGGCGTGCCGATCCCGGTCTGGTACCCGCTCGACGCGGCCGGCGAGGCCCTGCGCGAGCAGCCGATCGTGCCGGGAGAGCATCTGCTGCCGGTCGACCCGGCCTCCGACCCCGCGCCCGGCTACGACGAGGCGCAGCGCGGGCAGCCGAACGGCTTCGTCGGCGAGCTCGACATCATGGATACCTGGGCGACCTCGTCGCTCACGCCCCAGATCGCCGGCGGGTGGGAGACCGACCCGGAGCTGTTCGGTCTCGTCTTCCCGTACTCGCTGCGCTCGCAGGGGCAGGACATCATCCGGACCTGGCTGTTCTCGACCGTGCTGCGCGCGCAGCTCGAGCACCACGAGGTGCCCTGGGCCGATGCCGGCATCTCCGGATTCATCGTCGATCCCGACCGCAAGAAGATGTCGAAGTCGAAGGGCAACGTCGTCACGCCCGGCGCGCTGCTTCAGGAGCACGGGTCGGATGCCGTGCGCTACTGGGCCGCATCGAGTCGCCTCGGCACCGACGCGGCCTTCGATCCGCAGAACCCCAAGACCATGAAGATCGGCCGGCGCCTCGCGATCAAGGTGCTCAACGCGGCGAAGTTCGTGTACTCGTTCCCGGGTGAGCCCGGTGCGGTGACGGCGCCGCTGGACGTGGACATGCTCGCCGAGCTCGCCGTCGTGGTGCGCGAGGCGACCCACGCGTACGACCAGTACGACCACGCCCGCGCCCTCGAGGTCACCGAGCAGTTCTTCTGGACCTTCTGCGACGACTACCTCGAGCTCGTGAAGGAGCGGGCGTACGCGGGCGACGCGAGCGCGGTCACCGCGCTTCGGACGGCGCTCGATGTGCTGCTGCGCCTGCTCGCCCCCGTCATCTCCTTCGCGACCGAGGAGGTGTGGAGCTGGACGCACGAGGGATCGATCCACACCGCGGCCTGGCCGGTGCTCGACGCCGAGGCCCCGCGCGGGCTGCTGCCGGCCGTGAGCGCGGCGCTCATCGGCATCCGGCGCGCGAAGACCGACGCGAAGGCCTCGCAGAAGACCCCCGTGCGGTCGGCGACGATCGCGGGGCCGGCGATCCTGGCGGAGGCGGCCGACGACCTGCGCGCGGTCGGCCGGATCGCGCAGCTGTCGTTCACCGGGGCCGACGAGATCGCCATCACGGCGATCGACCTCGACGAGAGCGCCGCGTAGCGAGGTCGGCGTAGGGTCCGAGGATGGCCACCGTGCGCGACATCCGGCGGGACGACCTCCCGGCCTGGCGGGGGTTGTTCCGCGCCTACGGCGCGTTCTACGAGACCGCCTTCGACGACGCCCAGCTCGACCACGTCGGCGAGCTCCTGCTGGACTCCGCGTCGGGGATCGACGTGATCGTGGCCGAGGACGACGCCGGGCGGGTCGTCGGATTCGCGCACTTCCGCTCGCATCCCGACACGTTCTCGGCCGGGCACGACTGGTTCCTCGACGACCTGTTCGTCGAGCCCGACACCCGCGGCGGCGGCATCGGCTCCGCACTCGTCGAGGCGGTGGCGCAGCGGGCCCGGGCGACGGGCCCGGCCGGCACACTGCGCTGGATCACCGCGCAGAGCAATGAGCGCGCGCAGCGGGTCTACGACCGGGTGGCCCGTCGCACCACCTGGGTCACCTACGAGAAGGACCTCTGACGAACGCGCGGCACACGGGAACGGCGGCAGCGGCCGCCATGCTCGTCGCGCTGACCCTCCTGCTCTCCGGATGCTTCCCCGCCCCGCCCTCGCAGGACGGCCTGGCGCAACCCGACGCCGTCACGCCGTATCCGGAGCTCACCGACGTCACGGTGGTGCGGTTCTGCCCGCCGATGGTGGGCGCCCACTTCGACGGCGTGGTCGGCCCGCTCGACCGCGTCTACGCGTGCAGCACGAACGTCTCGCTCCCGAGCGACGGGATCACGACCTACGGTCCGTGGCAGCTCGCCTACCTGCTGCCCCACCCGGCGGCGCTGCTGAGGGCGTACGCGGCGCCGAACGCGGTCGCCCGGCCGGCGGGCCAGTGCGGCACGGTCATCGTCGACCCGCTCATGGTGTGGGTCGACCGGGGCGGCGACTTCGCGGCCTACTATGCCCCCGTGGACGGATGCGGAGCGCCGACGGTCGCGGCGGCGAAGGCGTACGACGACAGCCGGCGGATCGTCGTCGCCGATGCCGATACGGGAGCCCCGCTGTACAACCCCTTCCAGCCCGGCCGGGGGTCGTGATGCAGCTCGGTGGACGTTGGTCGGTCGGCGCGACGCCCCCGGGCCGGCTGCCGCAGGACCTGCTCGCGCGGATCGCCGAGGTCGAGGCGACGTTGCCGCCCGACACGACGCTGCGCTGGACCCTGACATGGCTGGAGGGCCGCCCCGTCGTCGAACTCGACGACGGAACGACCCTCGGCTGAGATCGCTCAGAACACCCGCAACAGGCGCGCCTGGGCGGTCGCCGCCTCGTGCTCGGCGATCGCCTGCTCGCGCACGCGGGCCCGACGCACGTCCTCCCGGTCCAGGGGCTGCGCCGCGTGCCGCCCCCAGGTCTCCAGCATCCGGCCGACCCGGATGGCCGCCGCCGCCAGCCCCGTGGGCCGCGGTTCGCAGATGATGACTCCCGCGCTCATATGCTCAACTCCTCCGCTCATCAGGAATTCTCCTCGGCACCACCGACATCGGCGGGGCCCGGAATGGGCTCCGCATCGACGATCGGGATGCCGTTGATCTGCAGCTGAACAGGCCGCGCGCCGGGCTCGGTCTGGGCGCGCGAGATCTTGATGTACGGCTTGACCAGCTCCTGCAGTTCGTCGTTCAGTCGCCGGAGCTGCGCGAGGGTCAAGCGCAGGTTCGAGACGTCCATGATCCCGGCCTCGAACCAGTCGTGGCTGAGCAGCACCTCGCCGCGCGACAGGTAATCGTTGACGATCTGCCGCTGGTTGCGCACCCACTCGGAGAGGATCATGTCGCTCGCCGCGCGCTCGACGCTCTCGGGCGCGAAGTCGTACCCGCGCAGCGTGATCCCGCCGGGCACCCTCTCCCACCAGCGCTCGCGACCCGATCCGCGCCCTTCGACCTCGCGCACGAGGCCGTTCTTCTCGAGTTGACGCAGGTGGTAACTCGTGGCGCCGCTGGACTCCCCCAGCCGTTCGCCCAGCTTGCTGGCCGTCGCCGGCCCGTAGGTCGACAGCGCGTCCAGGAGCGCCACGCGCAACGGGTGCGCGAGGCCCTTCAGGGCTTCGGTGTCGAGAACGCGGGACTGATCGGCCATGTGTCCAAAGATAGCATTGCAAAGATCCCTTTGCAACTCATCCTTTGCAGCGGTTTATTTGCAGAGGTCTCTTTGCACGTCGCGGGTCGCCTCGTAGGCTGGCCGCATGGTCTCGTCTGCGAATCCCTTCTTCGACCCCAGCACCCTCCCGTTCGGCTTCCCGCCGTTCGCCGACATCCGCGACGAGCACTACGAGCCCGCGTTCGAACGGGGCATGGCCGATCAGCTCGCCGAGATCCAGGAGATCGTGCGCGGCCGCGACGAGCCGACGTTCGACAACACTCTCGTGCCGCTGGAGCGCAGCGGGCAGATCCTCGAGCGGGTCGGGTACGTGTTCTTCAACAAGAGCTCGTCCGACTCCAGCGACTTCACGAACGAGCTCGAGGAGCGCATCGCGCCGAAGCTCGCGGCCCATCACGACGCGATCCTGCTCGACCCCATGCTCTACTGGCGGGTCAAGACCATCCACGACGCCATCCAGGCCGGCGGCGACGCCGCCGCCGGGCTCGACGCCGAGCAGCGCTACCTCGTCGAGCGCTGGTACACGGAGATGACGATCGCCGGAGCCGCCCTCGACGACGCGCAGAAGCGGCGCCTGCGCGAGCTGAACCAGGAGATCTCGACCCTCACCACCCGGTTCGAGAAGAACCTGCTGAACGACACCAACGAGCTCGCGGTGCACGTCACCGATGTGGCGGAGCTGGCCGGGCTCGGCGAGGGCGAGGTGTCGGCCGCGCGCGAGGCCGCCGCCGCGCGCGACCTCGAGGGCTGGCTCGTCACCCTCGTGCTGCCCACCGGGCACCCGTGGCTGGCGTCGCTCACCGACCGCGGGCTGCGCGAGCGGATCATGACGGCATCCCGCTCACGGGGCGGCCGCGGCGGCGAGCACGACAACCGCGAGAACGTGCTGCGCATCGCCCGCCTGCGCGCCGAGCGCGCCGAGCTGCTCGGGTTCTCGTCGCATGCGGCGGCCGTCACGGCCGACGAGACGGCCCGCACGCCGGAGGCCGTGGCCGACATGCTGGGCCGCCTGGCTCCCGCCGCGGCCCGCAACGCACGCGCCGAGCAGGCCGACCTGGCCGCGGTCGCGGGCGACCTCGACGGCGGGCTGCGCGCCTCGGACTGGAGCTTCTACACCGAGAAGGTGCGCGCCGAGAAGTACGACGTCGACACCGCGGCACTGCGCCCGTGGTTCGAGGCGGAGCGCGTGCTGCACGACGGCGTCTTCTACGCCGCGCACCTGCTGTACGGCGTGAGCTTCACCGAGCGCCCCGATCTCGTCGCCTACCACCCCGATGCGCGCGTGTTCGAGGTGAGCAACGAGGACGGCTCGGCGCTCGGCCTCTACATCCTCGACCTCTACACGCGCGACTCGAAGCGCGGCGGCGCGTGGATGAACCCGCTCATCTCGCAGGACGAGCTTCTGGGGCATCCCGGCTCGGTCGTGGTCAACAACCTCAACGTTCCGAAGCCCGCCGCCGGCCAGCCGACGCTGCTGACCTTCGACGAGGTGTCGACGTTCTTCCATGAGTTCGGGCACGCGCTGCACGGACTGTTCGCGCACGTGACGTATCCGAAGTTCTCGGGCACGAACGTGTTCCGCGACTTCGTCGAGTTCCCGAGCCAGGTCAACGAGATGTGGATGCTGTGGCCCGAGGTGCTGGAGAACTACGCCCGGCACCACGAGACGGGCGAGCCGCTGGATCCGGCCGTCGTGGAGCGCATCCGGGAGTCGGAGCAGTTCAACCAGGGCTTCGCGACGTCGGAGTACCTGGGTGCCGCGCTGCTGGACCAGGCCTGGCACAAGCTGTCGAGCGCCTCCGCCGAGGCGATCACCGACGTGGCCGCGTTCGAGGCCGACGCCCTGCGTGCGGTCGGCCTCGACGACCCGCTCGTGCCGCCGCGCTACGGCAGCACGTACTTCGCCCACGTGTTCTCGGGCGGCTACGACGCGGGCTACTACTCCTATATCTGGAGCGAGGTGCTCGACGCCGACACGGTCGAGTGGTTCAAGGAGAACGGCGGCCTCACCCGCGCCAACGGCGACCGGTTCCGCTCGCGCCTGCTCGGCGTCGGCGGATCGAAGGACCCCCTCGAGGCCTACCGCGACTTCCGCGGTCGCGACGCCGACATCGCGCCGCTCCTGAAGCGCCGCGGGCTCGACTAGCGCCTCAGCCCGACGGGCGACGGGCGACGGTCGGCTGGCGACGGGCGGCGACCGTAGCGCTGAGCGCCCACGTTCGCATCACGCCGGCACGTGCACCGGCGCCCAGGTGGTGCGAACGTGGGCGCTCGGCCGCGGGAGGCCGGCATCCACGAGCAGCGTCGACAATGCGGCGGGCGAACGGGCGACCGCCCAGCCCCATCGCACCACGCGCCAGCCGAGGGCCCGGATGCGGTCCTCGCGCAGCTTCTCGTCGATGACGACCCGGGCGGCATCCTGCCCGTCCATCCACTCCTCGCGGAGGTACTTGCCGATCCCGTCGAATTCGCCGATCAGTCCGTGCTCCGGCCAGCAGAAGTCGCCGAACATCTCCCCGTTCCTGTCCACCATCGGGAACTGGAGCAGCGGCTGCGGCACCCCGACCCGGTACATCGTGGCCCGGCTCACGCTCTCCCCCGGTGAGCCGGCGCTCCCGTCGGCAAGGGCGCCGAGAAGTCGCGCCTGCCCCATCCCGCGCCCCTCCCGGTCGAGGAGCACGGCGAGCTCCTCGCGGGCGATGCGCGCGCCGCCCGCCTCCGCGATGCCGCTCAACGCAGAGTCCACCGCGGCGAGCCCGCCGGCGAGCGAACGCGTTCGCAGCAGGCTCACGACCGTCTCGCCGAGCGTCGTGACCCGGATGCCGTCGATCCGCGCGACATCCCGCGGCACCCCCGTGGCGTGTCGCATGATCGCCCGCGAGGAGTGCCCGCCTCCGATGCCGTCGGCGACGTGCACGATCGGCGGAGGGGTGCCGATGACCGGCAGCCGCCAGAGCGCCGCGGCGGACTCGCTCACGAAGACCCGCCGACCCTCGGTGCGCAGGTCATGGGCGTAGACGAGCTGCCGATGCGAGTCCTCGCGCGAGGGCGGGCGCGGCGGAGGTTCGCGGTAGACACCGCGAACCACGCGCTGCAGACGGCCCGACCGCGCGGCGCGGGCGAGAGCGTTGCGCTCCGGCGCGGTCACGGCATGCGCGGTGCGGGTGAAGCGCGTGCGCCAATCCGGGTCGATCGAGATCTCCACCCGAACACGGTGACCGATCGACGGGGCGCCCGGGGGCGCCGCGATGCCCTTCGGGGATGGCGCCACGCCGCGCGGCGTGTGCAGGGCTGCGAGCGCCCACGTTCGCATCACGTCGGCACGTGCACCGGTGCCCACATGATGCGAAAGTGGGCGCTCGGCCCGTCAGGTCGCGGGTGCAGCGACGGGCGCGACACCGGGCGCGGCGTCGGGCGCGGCACTCGGCGCGGCATTCGGAGCCAGCTCGCGCAGGGTGCGCAGCCGCGTGTCGAGCGTCGGCCCCTGCGGCACGACGATGACCTCGTCCGCCCCCGTCGACGCGACCAGGCCGTCGATCGCCGCGCGCACCTCGTCGAGGGTGCCGATCGCCTGATGCCGGATGCGCTGCTCGGCGAAGGCGCGCTCGCCGTCGGTCCACGGGTGCGCCTCGGCCTCCTCGAGCGACGGCAGCCGGGTGGGATGCCCGCTGCGCAACCGCAGGAACTGCAGCTGCCCGGGCAGCATGAGCCGCCGCGCCTCGTCGGTGGAGTCGGCGACGAGCGTCGAGATCGCGACCATCGCGTGCGGCTCGCTCAGCACGACCGAGGGCCGGAATGCGTCGCGGTAGAGCTCGAACGCGAGAGGCGTCTGCTCGCCGCCCGCGAAGTGGTGCGCGAAGGCGAACGGCAGGCCCATCATGCCCGCCAGCCGCGCGCTGAAGTCGCTGGACCCGAGCAGCCACAGCTCGGGCGAGTCACCCATCCCCGGAACCGCCACGATGCGCGAGCCCTGTCCCCCGTCGAGCGCCGGGATGGTGCCGAAGTACGCGAGCAGCTCGAGCACCTGCGCGGGGAAGTCGTCGACGGTCTCGACGCCGACGTTGCGCCGGATCATCGCCGAGACGAGCGGATCGGTGCCGGCCGCGCGACCGAGTCCGAGGTCGATGCGGTCGCCGTGCAGCGCGACGAGCGTGCCGAACTGCTCCGCCACGACGAGCGAGGAGTGGTTCGGCAGCATGACGCCGCCCGACCCCACGCGGATGCGCTCCGTCGCCGCCGCGACCGCGCCGATCAGCACGGGCGGCGACGAGCTGGCGATGCCGGGCATCCCATGGTGCTCGGCGACCCAGAACCGCCGGTAGCCGATCCGATCGGCCTCGCGCGCGACGGCGATCGTGTCGGCGAGCGCCTCCGAGTGCGAGGAGTCGGATCGGACGACGGCGAGGTCCAGCACGGAGAGCGGAATCGTCATGAACTCGTCAACGCGCGGCGGCGCCCGGTACTTCCGCGGAAATCGAATCAGCCGAGGGCGGCGCACTGCCCCCGGCTCGGGCCGTCCACCGTGTCCGGGACCGCGGAGTCGGTGGGCGCGATCGAGTTGCCCGTGCAGGAGAGCGGTCCGTGCACGACGACCCCCGAGAGCACGGCCGCCATGGCGCCCCGCGTGCCCGTGATCGCCACCGGCCCGGTGACCTCCGCACGGTCCACCACGACGCGACCGTGCGTGGCCCCGATTGAGAGCGCGCCGGTGAGGGTGTCGGGGTCGCAGCCGCGGATGGTGTCGCCGACGGACACGTTCCCGACGGTGCCGGTCAGAGTCGTCGTGCCGGAGACGGTGGACCCGCACAGCGAGACGACCGACGCACCGCTGGTTCGGAGGGGACCGCGGATCGCCGACCCCTGAACGATCAGGCGCCCGCCGTCGGAGACCGTGACCGATCCATTGACCGTCGCATGGTCCAGGCACAGGCCGCCCGCACCGGCCGACAACGGACCGTTGTGGACCCCCGTGACGACCTGCGTGCAGGGCGCGTCGACGCCCACCGCGCGGGCCCACACCTGCCAGGGGGTCACCCGCCCCCGGTCTCCCAGCACCAGGACGGTCGCCGAATCCAGCGCGGTGAAGACGCCGTTCTCGGAGTTGGTGTAATCGATGCCGACCGGCGTGGACCAGTCGTCACCGCGGCCGTCCTTCGACACGGTCATCACCATGCCGGGGCGCCCGGCGAGCAGGACCAGCTCCCCGGTCGGCATGAGCTCCATGGTCGGGTAGACGCTGTACAGAGGCTGCGCCGAGGGACCGGTCGCGACCTGCTTCTGCGCGGTCCAGGTGCGGCCGTCGTCCGTCGACCGGGCGTAGGTCATGGGCAGGTACGAGCCCTGCCGCATGACGGCGAGGAGCGAGCCGTCGGCGAGGCGCTCGATCACCGCCTCGCACGGACCCTGATATCCGGAGGTGGCGTCCATCGCAGGATCGTCCGAGGCGATCGTCCCCTGGATGGACCAGTCCACGCCGCCGTCATGGGAGACGAGCAGCACCGAGCGGTACCGGACGTCGGGCGCGTAGTAGCCGTAGCCCGTCTGATACAGGGTGCCGTCCGCATCCTCCACCACGCTGTGCACCAGCACGAAGCCGCCGAGCGGGGAGCCCGGGCGGTCGGTGACCGAGGAGATCGTGCGCATCGGCTGCGGCGTGGTCAGGATGCCGCTGCGGACCGTCCACGTCGCACCGCCGTCGTGGGAGACCGCGGTGTCCACCTCCGACTGCAGGTCACCCGAATCGGGCGTCATGTACGTGTGGTAGTCGACGGCGAGGATGCCGCCGTCGCGCAGCCGGGTGAGGAAGAACGATGGGGCATCCGGCATCGGATTGGACTGCTGGTCGCTCGCCCAGGTGACGCCGCCGTCATCGGAGTAGGCCATCCGGTTGCCGTTCGTGTTGCTCGCGTCCGAGTGCGCCGGGTAGTCGGCGAGGATGCGTTGCCCGTCGCCGTGCGGCACGACGACGTCGGACGTGGGCAGCTGCACCTGGCCGACGGCGTCGATCGTGGCAGGCAATCCGACCTCGAACGGCGCGGTGCCGAGCGCCGCCGTCGGCGTGTCCGCGACGGGGCCGAAGGTCACATCGTCGACGAAGACGTCGTCGCCGACGCCCACCGGTCCGGCGCTGGCGAACGCGAACCCGGTGATCGCGGTGATCTCGTCATGCCGGGAGCTGTTGTTGCCGATGGCCGGTCCGCCGCTTCCGACGTACGTGCCGTCGACCGTGACGTGCACGGCCTGATCGTCGACCGGCACCGAGAGCTGGACGTGACTCCAGCGTCCGATCGGGACCGTGCCGGCCGGCGCCAGGGGGTACCAGGCACCGAGCTGATCCCAGGAGAGGGCGCCGTCCGCGCCGAGCCTCAGATGGAACACGGCGCCACCGGGAAGGGCCGCCCCGATCAGGGCGCTCCCCGTGATGTCGAACGCGAATCCCTTCACGGCCACCGGGTACATCTCGAAGGACAGGTAGGCGCCCTGCACCGCCGGGGTCGCACACGTCAGCAGGGCCTGCGACGTCGGGCTCGTGTCGGTCACGCGCACCGAATGCCGCCCCGCGTGAGCCCGCTCAGCGCTCACCGTCGGCGCCACGCTTCCCACCGGGGTCCCGCAGCCCGACGGCACCGAGCCGACCGCGTCGGACTCGAGGCCGTCGACCGCCCCCGGCGTGAAGTCCCGCGTCGGCGGCACTCCGGGCTCCGTGTCGGTGAGGGGCCCGAAGGTGACCGAGTCGACGAAGGCGTCGTCGCCGACGGCCGCCGTTCCCGAGCTGGCGAAGCCGAACCCAGTGATCGCACGAATCGGGTTGTCGCTGCCCGTGGCCGGTCCGGCGCTGGCGACGTCGGTGCCGTTCACCCCGACGTAGACCGAGCTGTTGTCGCTCGGCACGGCCAGCTGGATGAGGCTCCATCGCCCCGCCGCCACGGTGCCTGCCGGCGCCAGGGACTGCCACCCGGTGCCGCTGTACCAGCCCATGGCGCCGTTCGCCTGAACCCTGAGGTGGAAGACGGCGGTGCCGTCGATGTTCGTCGGGCCCTTGCTCGCGACACCGTCGATGTCGATCATGACGCTGAGGGCGTTGACCGGATAGATCTCCAGCGACATCTCGGCACCCTGCTGCGTGACGTTCTCGCAGTTGCTGACGACCAGTGCGGATGAGCTGGTGTCGTGGATGCGCAGCGAGTGCGAGCCGTCGTGGGCCCGTTCGTCGCTGACCGTCGCGGCCGCCCGGCCGGCCGGTGTGGTGCATCCCGCGGGCACGGAACCGACCGCGTCCGACTCGAACGAGAAGGTGGTCGCGCCCCCTCCCGTGTCGGCCTGAGCGACGGCCGGTGCGCAGAACACCGTCGCGAGCGCCCCTGCCGCGAACACCGCGACGAAGCGGGAGCGGAGGGAGAGAGAGTGGTGCGTGTTGACGGTCATGAGCGATCCCCTTCGATCAGACTCGGCATGATCGTCTTTTCATGGAACACCGTTCCATGTCAAGCAACCGCTCCGCATCGAGGCGGAGCGCCCCCCTGGCCGGCGTCGCGCGCTACGCGGTCACCGGCGGCTCGGGATCGCCGTCGGATGTCTCCCCCGCGGGCTCCGGTCGGCGTCGCCCGAGATGGAGCGCGAGCATGACGATGCCGCCCACCACGAGCCCCCAGAAGGGCGCGCCGATGCCGAGCACCTGGATGCCGGACGCGACGACCAGGAACGTCGCCACGGCGACGATGCGGTGCTCGCTCTCCTCGAACGCGGCGACGAACGCACCGACCAGGGCGCCCAGCAGGGCGAGCCCCGCCACCGCCTCGATGAGGACGGGGGCCGATGCCGCGACGATCGCACTCGCGGCGCCCGAGACGGGCGCGATCACGAGGTAGGCGATGCCGGCGGTCACGCTCGCGATCCAGCGCCGGCTGCGATCGGGGTCGGCGTCGGGGCCGGCCATCATCGCGGCCGTGATCGCGGCGAGGTTGATCGCGTGCGCCCCGAATACCGAGCCGATCGCGGATGCGGCACCCGTCGAGGCCAGAATCGTACGTGCCGGCGGGTCGTCGTAGCCGAAGGTGCGCAGCACGGCGAAACCGGGCACGTTCTGGCCGGCCATCGTGACGATGTACAGCGGCACGCCGATGCTCACCAGCACGAACGGATCGAAGACCGGCGCCACGACCCGCACGGTCGGCAGCAGCGAGGCCGGGGCGACATCCGGGCGCGTGAGCACGATCGCGACGATCACGGCGACGACCGCCCCGGCGACGGCCCAGCGCGGTGCGAATCGAAGCAGCACGAGCCACACCACGATCGCCGGCAGCGTGAGCAGCGGCAGCGTCACCGCCGACGTCGCGGGGGCGAGGCAGATCGGCAGCAGCACGCCGGCGAGCATCGCCGACGCGATCGGCCGCGGGATGCGCGTCATCGCCCGCGCGAGCCATGGCCACAGCCCGGTGATCAGCAGCAGCACACCGCACAGCAGGAACGCGCCGACCGCGGCGCGGAAGTCGCCGGTCGCGTGCCGGGCGGCGATGAGAAGCGCGGCCCCGGGCGTCGACCAGGCGAACGCCAGCGGCTGACGGAAGCGCAGCCCGAGCACGATCGCGACGATGCCCTGGAACAGGGTCAGGATGAGCAGGCCCGACGCCGCCTCCTCGGGCGTGGCCCCGACCGCGCGCAGGCCCGCGATGACGAGCGCGAACGAGCTGGCGAACCCGGTGACGGCGGCGACGACCCCCGCGACGACCGGCTGCATCACGCGAGCTGGCGCTACGCGGACTTCTCGGTGCGACGCGCGGGATGCGGCACGATCGTGGGTGCGGCGTTCTCGAGCACTGCCTCCCGCGTCACGACCACGCGCGCCACCTCGTCGTTCGAGGGCACGTCGAACATGATCGGGCCCAGCACCTCTTCGAGGATCGCGCGCAGGCCGCGGGCTCCGGTCTGACGCAGCACGGCGAGGTCGGCGATCGCCTCGAGGGCGTCGGCCTCGAACTCGAGCTCGACGCCGTCGATCTGGAACATGCGCTGGTACTGCCGCACGAGGGCGTTCTTCGGCTCGGTGAGGATCTCCATGAGCGCGTGCTGGTCGAGCGGAGAGACCGTCGTCACGACCGGGAGACGGCCGATGAACTCCGGGATGAGCCCGAACTTGTGCAGGTCCTCCGGGAGCACCTCGCTGAACAGCATCGACTCGTCGCGCTTGGAGTGCAGCGGGGCGCCGAAGCCGATGCCGCGCCGCCCGACCCGGGCGGAGATGATGTCCTCGAGGCCGGCGAACGCGCCCGCCACGATGAACAGCACGTTCGTCGTGTCGATCTGGATGAACTCCTGGTGCGGATGCTTGCGACCACCCTGCGGCGGCACCGACGCGACCGTGCCCTCGAGGATCTTGAGCAGCGCCTGCTGCACGCCCTCGCCCGACACGTCGCGCGTGATCGACGGGTTCTCGGCCTTGCGGGCGATCTTGTCGACCTCGTCGATGTAGATGATGCCCGTCTCGGCGCGCTTCACGTCGTAGTCGGCTGCCTGGATGAGCTTGAGCAGGATGTTCTCGACATCCTCGCCGACGTACCCCGCCTCCGTGAGCGCCGTCGCGTCCGCGACCGCGAACGGCACGTTGAGCCGCTTGGCCAGGGTCTGCGCGAGGTAGGTCTTGCCGCAGCCGGTCGGCCCGATCAGCAGGATGTTCGACTTGGCGATCTCGATGTCGTCGATGACGGCGTCCGCCGCGGCGACGCTCTGCCGGGCCCGGATGCGCTTGTAGTGGTTGTAGACGGCCACCGAGAGCGCGCGCTTGGCCGGCTCCTGCCCGATCACGTACTCCTCGAGGAAGTCGAAGATCTCACGCGGCTTCGGCAGGTCGAACTCGCTCGAGGCCTCCTCGCCGGCCTCGGCCAGCCGCTCCTCGATGATCTCGTTGCAGAGTTCGACGCACTCGTCGCAGATGTACACGCCGGGACCCGCGATGAGCTGCTGGACCTGCTTCTGGCTCTTGCCGCAGAACGAGCACTTCAGCAGGTCGGCGCTCTCACCGATGCGTGCCATCCCGGGTCTCCTCCCGTGCGTGGGGAGTGCCTCCCCGCTGCGGTAGACCGAGCCTAACCCGAACCCTGGACGCCGGCTCGCACTGTGGGGAGAACGTGACGCGGCGTGGCGGATAGCCTGGATGCCGTGCACACACGGGCGGAACGACTGGCCCGAGGGTGGCTGGTCGGCGCCTTCGCGACCGGGGTCGCCGCGGTCTCGCACACGCTCGCGGGCGGCTACCGCCCCGATCCGCTCGGCCTCGGCGCCGCGCTCCTCTTCGCGGGGATGCTGGGCACCCTCGCGATCGGCCGGCGCCCGAGCCTGGCGCGGCTGGTCGTCGCGGTGACGGGGTCGCAGCTCGCCTTCCACCTGCTGTTCACGTTCCTCGGGGTGTCTCCCGCCGCGAGCGCGACCCCGAGCATGCCGGGCATGCACATGGACATGACCCCGGCGATCCCGGGCATGCCGGCGATGCACGATCACCTCGGCCATCTCACCGACCCCTGGATGTGGCTCGCGCACGTCGTCGCCGGCGCGCTCACGGTCCTCTTCCTGCGTCGCGCCGAGACCGCGGTCTGGGGGATGCTGCGCCGCCTGGTCGTGCGCGTGCTGCGGCCGGCCGTCGCCGCACCGACCGCCCGCCCCGCGGCCGCCCCCGTCTTTCGGGTGCGCGTCCTGCGCCCCGTCGCCCGTGTCGCGGCGCCGCCGCTGCGCGGTCCCCCGCTCCTTCCGTCGCACTGAACCACCCGCACGCCCGGGCCCTCCGGCGTGCGCTCAGAACGATCGAAGGAATCCATCCATGCACATCCCTGTCCGCCGCACCCTCGCGGCGCTCGGCGCCGGCGCGATCCTCGCCCTCGCCGTCCCCCTCGCCGCGAGCGCGCACGTCACGCTCCAGACGAACACCGCGGCCGCCGGGTCGTACACGCTGCTCACCTTCAAGGTGCCCAACGAGTCGGCCGACGGCGCGACCACCGACAGCATCGCCGTCGCCCTCCCCACCGACCACCCGCTCGTGAGCGCGTCGTACGTGCCGGTGCCCGGGTGGACCGCGACGGCGACCACCGAGACGCTGCCGAAGCCGGTGACCAACGGCGACGACACCATCACCCGTGCGGTCACCCGGGTGACCTGGACGGCCCCGGCCGGGCACGGCATCCCGACCGGGGCGCTCGGGCTGTTCCAGCTCTCCGTCGGGCCGGTCCCGTCGGTCGGCAGCCTCGCGTTCCCCGCCGAGCAGACCTACAGCGACGGGTCGGTGGTGTCGTGGAGCCAGAAGGGCGCGAACGCCGAGCACCCGGCCCCCGTGCTGTACGTGAACGACGCGCCCCCGGCATCCGGAGCGACCGCACCCTCCCCCCGCGTGACGGCGACCGCATCGCAGCCGCTCTCGAGCGCGCCCGCGACGCCCGACGTCATCGCCCGGGTGTTCGGGATCGTCGGCATCGTCATCGGCGCGGTCGGGCTCGTGATCGGCGTCGCCGGGATGTCGGCACGCCGCCGCACCCGCGGGGACGCGTCATGAGGCGCGGCCTCCTCGCCGCGTCGACGGGGCTGCTGGTCGCCGCCGCGGTGCTCGTGCTCGCGGCGCCGGCGTCGGCTCATAACCAGGTGATCTCGACCACGCCGGCGGCGAAGGCGACACTGACCTCGTTGCCCAGCCGCTTCGCCGTCACCACCAACCTCCCGCTGCTCGACGTGAGCGGCGACGGGGAGGGCTTCGCGTTCGAGATCCGCAGCTCGGCGGGCGCCTACTACGGCGACGGCTGCATCACGATCCAGGACGACGCGATGTCGATCAAGCCGGCCATCGGACCGGCGGGCACGTACACCGTGATCTACCAGCTCGTGTCGCAGGACGGCCACACCGTCAGCGGCTCGTACCCGTTCACCTGGAAGCCCTCCGGCGCGTTCACGCCCGCCACCGCGCACCGGCAACCGCAGAACTGCGGCCGGGCTCCGCTCGCCGCCTCCACGGCGACGCCCGGCGATCCGGATGCGGCGCGCTCGCAGTCGGCGCCGATCGCCGATGTGCTGTGGATCGGCGGCGCGCTCGTCGCCGTCGCGCTCGCGGTGGTCGTCGCGATCGTCCTCGTGTCACGGCGGCGGCGTGCCGAGGGGCGCGAGCACGACGAGCCCGAGCGCGACGAGCCGCATCCGGACGAACCGCGGCGCTAGAGCTTCGCGTACCTGGCGCGGAATCCGCAGTACACGCCGTAGGCGATGAAACCGATCCCGATGAGCACGACGAGCACCTCGCCGAAGGGCAGGCGCACGACGGCCTGGAAGGCCTGATCGAGCCCGCCGGACTTGTCGGGATCGGCCGTCGCCGCGGCGATGACGAGCAGCACGCCCAGCACCGACAGGGCGATGCCCTTCGCGACGAACCCGGCGACGCCCACGACCTCGATCACATCCCGGATGGCGGTGGTCGGCCGGCGCAGATCGTCGAGGAAGCTCCGGCGCACGCCCTTGACGACGAAGTACACGCCCGCGCCCAGCACACCGAGTCCCACCGCCACGAGCAGCACGACGCCGCCCGGCACGTGCAGCAGCTGGGCGGTGAGGGTCTTGCCGGTCGCGCCCTTGCCGCCGCCGACGGCCACCGAGATCCCGATGCCGGCGAGGAACAGGTAGCCGATCGCCTGCCCCCACGCCGAGAGGCGCGAGCGCCAGCGCAGCTTCTCGTCGCGCTGCTCGGCCGTGATGCTGCGGGCGACCTGCCAGACGCCCAGCGCGCCGAGGCCGAGGATCATCGCCCAGACCAGCACGATGCCGCCGGGCGCGTGCGTGATCGAGCGCAGAGCTCCGGTCTGGTCGGCGCGGCCACCGCCGGCGTGCAGCCCGATGGAGATCGCGATGATCCCGATGATGACGTGCAGCACGCCCGCGACGGCGTACCCCGTGCGCGCGAGAAGACGGAACGCGGGGGTGCGCTCCAGGTCGGAGGCGGCGCGCTCGACCTCCTGTTCGGTCCCAGCCATGCGATCGACGGTAGAGACGACGCAGCGCCCGGGACCTCAAGTCCCAGGCGCTGCGGAGTGTCGAGCGGCGGTCAGCTGCCGATGGCGGCCACCGGCAGGTTCTTGCGGCTCGTGAGCACCTGGTCGATCAGCCCGTACTCGAGCGCCTCGTCGGCCGAGAGGATGGTGTCGCGCTCGATGTCGTCGTGCACCTCCTGCTGCGACTTCTTCGAGTGCCGCGACAGGGTCTCCTCGAGCCACGTGCGCAGGCGCAGGATCTCCTTCGCCTGGATCTCGATGTCCGACGCCTGCCCGCGGCCGGCCTCGCCGACCGCCGGCTGGTGGATGAGCACCCGGGCGTTGGGCAGGCCGAGCCGCATGCCCGGCGTGCCGGCGGCGAGGATCACCGCGGCGGCCGAGGCGGCCTGGCCGAGCACGACCGTCTGGATGCGCGGACGGATGTACTGCATCGTGTCGTAGATCGCGGTCATCGCCGTGAACGAGCCGCCGGGGCTGTTGATGTACATCACGATGTCGCGGTCGGGGTCCTGCGACTCGAGCACGAGCAGCTGGGCCATGACGTCGTCGGCCGACGCGTCGTCGACCTGCACGCCGAGGAAGATGATGCGGTCCTCGAAGAGCTTCGCGTAGGGGTCCTGACGCTTGAAGCCGTAGGCCGTGCGCTCCTCGAACGAAGGCAGGATGTACCGCGACTCCGGCATCCGGGCGGCGAGGTCGCCGCCGCTCATGAAGGTGGGGGTGTCCATCTGTCGCGTCCTTACTTCGTGTCGTTCGTGTCGTCGGTGCCGCCGCCGCCGATGACGTCGGCCGCGGACTCCCGGATGTGATCGACGAAGCCGTACTCGAGGGCCTCGTTCGCGCTGAACCAGCGATCGCGATCGCCGTCCGCATTCACCTGCTCCACCGACTTGCCCGTCTGGGCCGCGGTGATCTCGGCCAGGCGCCGCTTCATGTCGAGGATGAGCGCGGCCTGGGTCTGGATGTCGGAGGACGTGCCCCCGAATCCACCGTGCGGCTGGTGCAGCAGCACGCGCGCGTTCGGCGTGATGTAGCGCTTGCCCTTGGTGCCCGCGGTCAGCAGCAGCTGGCCCATCGAGGCGGCCATGCCGATGCCGACCGTCACGATGTCGTTCGGCACGAACTGCATGGTGTCGTAGATCGCCATGCCGGCCGTGATCGAGCCGCCGGGCGAGTTGATGTAGAGGAAGATGTCCTTCTTCGGGTCCTCGGCCGCGAGGAGCAGGAGCTTCGCCGCGATCTCGTTCGCGTTGTCGTCGCGCACCTCGTCGCCGAGCCAGATGATGCGATCCCGCAGCAGCCGGTCGAAGACGCTCGGCTGGAATGGCGTGTCGGCCATGGGTGATGCTCCTGTTCGGTTGATGTCGCTGTCGAATCTATCGAGGGGGTGCGGCACCCCGCGGGGGTGTTCGCCGTGGGCAGAGACGGCGTCCGTAGTCTCGACGCATGACGACGACTGACGACGCCCTGCACCTGTTCGAGGAGGCCGGTGAGCACGACTCCGCCGGACGCGAGGAGCAGGCCGAGCCGCTGTATCGCGCGGCCCTGGCGGCCGGGCTGCCGACCGCCGAACGGATCCAGGCCGTCATCCAGCTCGCCTCGACGATCCGCAACCTCGACCGGGGCGAGGAGGCGCTCGGGATGCTCGAGGCCGAGTCCGAGGGACGCCCGGTCGACGAGTGGACACCCGCCCTCGCCGCGTTCACCGCCCTCACGCTCGCGAGCCTGGGCCGCGATCGCGGCGCGCTCGTCGTCGCCCTGCGAGCGCTCATCCCATCGCTGCCGCGCTACCACCGATCGGTGGCGGCCTACGTCGACGAGCTCGCGGACGGCGCGCGCTGACCGCTCCGGCCGGACCGGCTCAGCGTGCGAGCTTCTCGAGCGTGTTGAGGTTGCGCGTCGTCAGCCACGGCTTGTGCCGCGCGACGGCCTGCGCCCTGCCGAAGGCGCTGTCGAGCGTCGAGCCCTTCGGCACGCTCCAGTAGAGGACGCCCTCGCCCTCCGCGATCTGCTCGACGTCCGGGTCGAGCTCGGTGGCGAGCAGCTCGGCGCGCACCTCGGGCTTCACCACGAAGACGACGTACGCGTGCCGGTCGTCGCTGCGCGGGAACGGGAACCCCGCGGTGATCTTCGCGACCGCCGCCGCGGTGAGCACGTGCACCCAGGCCTCGTAGCCGAAGCGGTCGCCGAGCGCCCCCTCGAGGCGCGTCTTCGCCGTCGCCGCGGGCTCGCTCGTCGTGAACAGCACGTTGCCGCTCGCCAGCACCGTCGCCACGTCGTCGTAGCCGAGGCCGCGCACGACGTCGGCGAGATCCGCGGACTTCACCGTGATCCCGCCGACGTTGACGCCGCGGAGCAGCGCGACGAAACGCGTCACCCTAGTGGTCGTGGCCCTCGTGGTCGTGGCCGGCGTGGTCGTCGGGGCCGGCGTCGGGGGTCGTGACCACGGCCTCCGGGTCGTCCGGATCGCCGAGGGCGCCCGCCGTGAACGCCGAGACGTCGACGTCCTTGCCCTTGGTGTCGGTGACCTTGGCCCGGCTCAGGATGACGGCGAGCGTCTTCGAGCGCGCGACCTCGCCGATCATGGCGGGCAGCTGCCCGTTCTCGTCGATCACCTTGATGAACTCGCCCGGCTCCATGCCGTACTGCGCGGCCGCCTGCACGAGGTACGTGGTGAGCTCGTTCTGGCCGACCTTGATCTCCTCGGCCTCGGCGATCGCGTCGAGCAGGATCTGCGAGCGGAACGTCTTCTCGGCCGACTCGGCGACCTCCTTGCCGTGCTCCTCGTCTCCGACACGGTTCTCCGCCTCGAGGTGGCGCGTGACCTCGTCGTCGATGAGCTGCGGCGGCACCGGGATGTCGACCTTCTCGAGCAGCGTGTCGACGATCTTGTCGCGCGCCTCCACGCCCTGGCCGAACTCCTTCTGCTTGGTGAGCTGCTCGCGCACGTCGGTGCGGAGCTCGCCGATGGTGTCGAACTGGCTCGCGATCTGCGCGAACTCGTCGTCGGCCTCCGGGAGCTCGCGCTCCTTCACCGAGAGCAGCGTCACCGCGACCTCGGCCTTCTCGCCCTCGTGGTCGCCGCCGAGCAGCTCGGACTCGAACGTGGTCGACTCGCCGGCGGTGAGCGTGTCGAGCGCCTCGTCGATGCCCTCGATGAGCTCGCCCGAGCCGAGCTCGTAGCTCACGTTGCTCGCGGTGTCGACCTCCTCGCCGCCGATGGTGGCGACGAGATCCAGCGTGACGAAGTCGCCCGTCTTGGCGGGGCGGTCCACGGTCACGAGCGTGCCGAAGCGGGTGCGCAGGTTGTCGAGCTCGTTCTCGACCTCGTCGACGCTCACGGCGACGGGCTCCACCTCGAGCTTCATGCCGTCGTACTTCGGGAGCGCGAACTCGGGGCGCACGTCGACCTCGACGGTCACGTGCAGGTCGCCCTGGAACGTCTTCTCGTCGGGCCACTGGGTGACGTCGGCCTCGGGACGGCCGAGCGGACGCAGCTTCTCGGCGTCGGCGGCCTCGCGGTAGAAGCGGTCGAGCCCGTCGCTCACGGCGTGGTTGAGCACCTCGGCACGGCCGACGCGCTGGTCGATGATGGGCGGCGGCACCTTGCCCTTGCGGAAGCCGGGGATCGTGACCTCCTCCGCGATGTGCTTGTATGCGTGATCGATCGACGGCTTGAGGTCGTCGGGGGTCACGGTGATGCTGAGCTTCACGCGCGTGGGCGAGAGCTTCTCGACGGTCGCCTGGACCATAGGGGATGTCTCCTTGTGTGGGGTCGTGCTGTCGGGGCGACAGGATTCGAACCTGCGGCCTCCCGCTCCCAAAGCGGGTGCTCTAGCCAAGCTGAGCTACGCCCCGGGCCGGCCGGCTGCCGCGGGCGTGACCCTCGGATGGCCCCGTCGAGTCTACGGGGTGACGAACAACCCGGCTGCCGCGTCGTGGGTGGCCCGCTGCTTCATCACGAAATGCTGCTTCTTACCGGTCGCCGTGTAGGGCAGCTCGTCGACGATCGCGTAGCGACGCGGGCGCTTGTAGTCGGCGAGCGCGACGCTGTCCTTGCAGAACGCGTCGAGCTCCGTCGCGAGCGCCTGCAGGTCGACGCCGGACTCGCGCGGGCGCAGGTACGCGACCACCAGCTCCCCCCATTCCGGATCCGGCAGGCCCGTGACGATGGAGTCCGCGACCGCCGGATGGCTCGCCAGCAGCTCCTCGACCTGCACCGGGTGCACGTTCTCGCCGCCGGAGATGATCATGTCGTCCTTGCGGCCGACGATCGTGACGAGCTCGTCGCCGTCCCAGGTGGCGAGGTCGCCGGGGTACATCCACCCGTCCCGGAACTTCTGCGCCTGCTCCTCGGGGTTGCCGACGTAGGCGTAGCCGCTCTTGACGGTCCGCATGATGACCTCGCCGATCTCCTGGCCGTCCTGCTTCGCCAGCTCGTCGGGCCGCGAGATCCGGTCGGCCTGCACGCGCACCACGGCCACGTCGTCGTCGAGGCATGCCCGGCCGGCGGCGCCCGCCGCGGCGGGCAGATCCTCCGGACGCAGGTAGGTGTTCCAGAACGCCTCCGTCGTGCCGTACCCGTTCGCGATCCGCGGCGTCAGCACCCGCTGGTAGCGCAGCGCGGCGGCGCGGTCCAGCGGCGCGCCCATGGTGACGATCCCCCGCAGCGATGTCAGGTCGCGCGGGTCGGCCTCCTGGGCATCCGCCAGCCGCTCCAGGTTGGTCGGCGCGCCGATGACATAGGTCAGGCGCTCATCCCGGATGGCATCCAGCACGGTCGCGGGATCGAACGCCGGCAGGCACACCACCTCCGATCCCACGAAGAACGCCGTGTTCGGACCGGCGCAGTAGTTGCCGCCGCGATGGAACCACGGCGACATGTTCATCGTCTTGTCGGTGGGTCCGAGCGGGAAGTGCATGACGACGTCGTGGGCGGTGAGCAGCTCGTTGAGGCTGGTCAGCGGCACGGCCTTGGGCATCCCGGTCGTGCCGGAGGTGTAGAGGCGGGAGGTCTCGTCCCAGGTGCTCGCCCCGTCGGGCGCGCGGAAGCTCGGCGCGCCGGCGACGAGCAGCTCCTCGAACCGCAGCGACCCGGGCACGAGCTCGCCCTCCCCCACGCCGACGATGACCGGCGGACGCGCGGCGGCGAGGTCGAGGGCCGTCGCGACGTCGGCGGCCTGCGCCGCCTCGTACACGAAGATCTTCGGCTTCGCGGCGTCGAGGATGAACGCGGTCTCGGCCGGCGCGAGGCGGAAGTTCATGGGCGAGCTGACCGCGCGCAGTCCCTGGGCGGCGACGTAGAGGAACGCGAACTCGGGCCGGTTCATGAGCTGGTAGCAGACGATGTCACCGACACCCACGCCCTGCGCCGCCAGGCCGGCGACGAGCTGGCCGGTCACCTCGCCGAGCTGTCGGTAGGTCCAGCTGCGCCCGCTCGGCGGGTCGGTGATCGCCGTCCGGTTCGCGTAGCGGTGCGTGTTCCGCTCCACGGCGGCGGCGTAGGTGAAGGTGCTCTCGAAGACGTTCCGGAGCGGGGTCGGGTCGTAGTCGGTGTTGCCCATGGGGGTTTCCTTCGTGCGTGCTATTCGGGTGAGGCGGCCGGCGCGAGGTCGGACCAGAACGGCGGCGCGGTCACGGTGAGACCGCCGTCGACGACGAGCGTGGTGCCGGTGATGTAGGAGGCGGCCGGCGAGAGCAGGAACGCGACCGCGCCGGCCAGCTCCGCCGCGGTCCCGAGCCGGCCGAGCGGGATGCGCTGGGCCGTCCGGTCGGATCCGAGCCCGACGACCGCGTTGTAGTGCCGGGCAGAGTCGGTGTCGAACATGCCCCCGTTGACGGCGTTGACGGTGATGCCGCGCGGCCCGAGCTCCGCGGCGAGGTGGCGCACCCACGACTCGAGCGCCGCCTTGTCGGCGCCGAGGGCTCCGTACAGCGGGAACGCACGTCGCGCGCCGTAGCTGCTGAGCGCGACGATCCGCCCGTCGCGGGGCATCGTGGGCACGACCGCCTGCGCGAGTGCCACGAACGAGCGGACATTGGTCGCCCACGAGCGCTCGAGGTTGTTGGCGGTGAGGTCGAGCGCGGGCTTGAACGCGGAGGCGGCGGCGTTCGCGACGAGGGCGTCGAAGGGCCCGCCGTGCGGGTTGGCGGGGTCGATCTCGGCACGGACGAGGTCCCGGATGGCGGCGGCGTCTTCGAGATCGAGACGCGCCGCCGACGCGCGACCGCCGCGCTCGGCGATGACGGCGACGACATCCGCGGCCAGCTGCGCCTCGCTGCGGAAGGTGAGGACGACGTCCCACCCGTCGGCCGCCAGCGATTCCGCGAGCGCACGCCCGACGCCCCGCGATCCTCCGGTGATCAGAACGCGTCGCCGCGTCGTGCTCGTGGGGCCCATCCCGCGTCACGATACGCCCGCGCGAGGGTGGGTCGCACGGGGTGTCGGCCCGGCGATGTCGGTGCCCGCGCGCACACTGGTCGGCATGGCGGACATCGAGATCATGGAGGTGCGGGCGTACGAGCCGCGCTGCCTCGAATGCGGCGAGGTCGGTCCGATCGAGTCGAGCGTCTTCTTCGCGATGGCGTGGGAGGAGGCGCACGTCTGCGTCGCCGTGCGCATCGACGCGGAGGCCTCGGAGCTGCGCGCCGCGTCCTGAGACGACTCCACCCCGGGGGCCGATAGACTCGCGGCGCACCTTCGGGGCGGTAGCTCAATGGTAGAGCCTCAGTCTTCCAAACCGGCGCGGCTGATCTGCGCTGGCCTGGTAGTACTGAGGAGAGCGACCCTCCCGGCAAGCCCGAGAGGGCGAAAAGAGGGCGAGAGCCCGCACAACTAAATACAGATTCGGGGCGGTAGCTCAATGGTAGAGCCTTAGTCTTCCAAACTAATTACGCGGGTTCGATTCCCGTCCGCCCCTCCAAGAAGTCGGCCTCCGCTATGCTCCACATACCCGAGCATTGGAGCAAGATGAGCGACTCCACGGCAGAAGATTCCGGCGGCGGGGCCGAGTCGAAGTCCAAGACGAACTCCACGCTTGCCAAGTTTCCTCGGCACACGGTCGAGCAAGCCCTTCGCATCCCGGAAGCGATTCTGCAGCAGAACGCGGGGAATCCGGCTACACCCGCTGAAGCCGTCCAATACTCCGGAGGCACCAAGGTTTCAGGTCGCTGGAACGTCGAGATCAGTTCCGCGAAGAAGTATGGCTTCCTCAAGACCGAGGGCAAGACGCTCGTGGTGGAGGAACGCGCCCGCAAGGCGATCTCACCCCAGAGCGAGAACGATCGCAGAGATGCTCTACGGGATGCCGTTCTGTCTGCACCCGATCTCGGCGAGGTCTACAAGTATTACCGCGGCGAGGCGTTGCCCGACGAACCCTTCCTCGCCAACGCCCTGACAGATCGATTCGGGATACCCGCTGACCAGGTGCCCGAGTTCCTTGACATCTTTATGAAGTCGATGCGGTCAGCAAACCTCATCGATGAGAGCGGAGCGCAGGTCCGCCTCCTCGACGCCGGACGTGAAACGTCGTCTGGCACTCCGGCCCCTACAAGCAAGAAGCCGACCAGGACAACAACCGGCGCGACCTGCTTTGTTATGCAGCCGTTCGCGGCACCGCTCGGCGGTTACTACGACCTGATCTTCCGTCCCGCGATCGAACAAGCCGGGCTCACCCCAGTGCGTGCCGATGCGGAGATCTTCGGCACTGGAAAGATCATCGACCAAATCTGGCGCGGCATCCAGGATGCCGAGATCCTGCTGGCGGAACTGACAACGAAGAACCCCAATGTGTTCTATGAACTCGGCCTCGCTCACGCCATCGAGAAGCCCGTCATCTTGATCTCGTCCAACGAGGACGACGTGCCATTCGACCTTCGGCACATCCGCGTGATTCTCTATGATCGCACCGATCCGTTCTGGGGACAGAAGCTGATCGACAACATCGCGGACAAGATCACGTCTGCACGGGAGCGTCCCGAAGAAGCCATCTTCAGACTCGCCGATCGCACATAGCGGGACTGCAGCAGCGCGGGTCGTGGTAACGGCGATCCTGAATAGGCCTAGTGCCCCGAGCGCGAGTCGACTCAGAAAAGGTCGCGAATCTCCACTCCGAAAGCAACCGCGAGCCGATGAAGGATGTCGATGCTGACGTTGCGCCGTCCTCGCTCGATACCGCTGACGTAGGTCGTGTGGACGTCCGCCCGCTCCGCGAGCGTCTCTTGCGACCACTGCCGCTCGGCGCGAAGTTCTCGAACGCGCGTGCCGAGCGCGTCCCGCCAAGGCTGCGGCGGGGCTATTTTCGGCACCTTTCAAACCTGGGCGTGTTGACTCATAGTCTCCATAGACGATGAGTAAGGTCGCGCCGTGGATGCGACCCGACCCCGCTCCCTGCGCGACCCAGACGCGGTATCCGAGCGCTATGCGCTATGGCAGACGAAGCCGACCCTGGCCGCGCTGCGTGACTACGTTGGAGACCTGTCAATCCACGGCAGGGATGCGCCCGCTTTCGACCCGACCGACGCCGGTTCTGATGCGCGGGTGATGTTCGTGCTCGAAGCGCCGGGGCCGAAGTCGGCGACCACGAAGGGCTCAGGGTTCATCAGCGCCGACAACAACGATCAGACCGCCGCGAACCTCTGGCAAGCACGAACGGACGCCGGGCTCATCGACGGCTGCATCCAGGCGAACATCGTGCCGTGGTATCTCGGCGCGGCATCGGTGAAGCCGACGCCTTTGGAGCTCGCGGACGGCTCGATACGGCTTCGCTATCTGATTGACCTGCTGCCGAGCCTGGACACCGTCGTCCTCTGCGGCGACTACGCGCGGCAGGGTTGGCGGCGCTACGTCGCCGGGCTGTTTGACGGCCCCGGCCCGGTCGTGATTGAGACACACCACCCGAGCCCGCAGTCGCTGAACTTCGGCACCCGACGCGCAGAGTTCACCGCCGCCGTCGCCAGGGCTGGCACGCGACCCTAGCGCCCGCCACCGAGACGGCGCGGAGCGGGCCAGGTGTCTTGCCCGCGCACACCCTCGCTGCGCAGGTCGGTTGCCTGCTGGCCGGTGGAGCCGGGGAGCACCCGTCCGGCGGGGGTGCGCCGGTTGTCGCCGGAGCGTCCGCCGTACTCGGTCGGGGTGCCTCCGGGCTGCCGGTAGTTGGGCTTGTCGGTCATGCCTCTATCGTCCCTCGCGCCCACATTCCGCCGCGCGCCGCTGGTAATCCATATCGCTCATTTCATATCTCCATAACGGCATGGAGATTGCGAATAGGGGCATTTCAAGCGGGGCGACTGCCAAACCGGGTTCAATTGCTCGTATGACAGTTGAGAACGGTTCTCAGGGCAGACCGGGCCGCAAGCCGGGTGACCTCGTGCGTCTGGACGCGAAGATCACCGCCGACCTTGACCGGGCGCTGAACGAACTCGTCCTCGCGACCGGGGTCGCCAAGGCGAGCCTCGTCCGTGCGGCGCTTGCACAGTACCTCGCCGCACACGGGGCGCTCACGCCCGAGCACCCCGAACTCATCACCCTTGCCCCGACCGCAGGCCCCGGCCTCGCATCCCAGAGAAAGGACACCCCATGACCATGAGCAGCATGCAGCGGAGGGCGGCACCACCGCCGAACGCCGACCTGCCGCCCTACCCCGAGCACCACGCGGCATCCTCGATCAGCCAGCAGATGGCGACCCGTGCCGCGCACTGGGGACAGACCGCCCGCGGGCTGCGCGACGAGATCGCCGCCACCGAAGAAGCCCTCGTCGCGGCGCTGGACGAGCAGGAGCGCCGCGAGGCGAACCGCACCCGACTCCGCGAAGCCCTCAACGCCAGCACGGATCGAGGTCTCCGATGACCATCCTCAACCCGCATGACACGCGGATCGCGGCGCGGCACCTCAAGTACGACAACACCGCCCAGGAGCGCGAGAACGTCCAGCGCGTGGACCGCGAGGTCTTCGACCGGGTCGCAGAGTACGAGCGCGGCGTCGTCGCCTCAGCGCGGGCGGACGCCGACAAGGGCGACCGGCTCGCAAACGAAGCGGTAGCAGCGGTGGCCGACCTGAACTCGCGGTTCCGCGCCGCTGCCGAGGACGGCAACGTGACCCGCGACCTGCTGCGCGAGTTCAACCGCGTGCGCGCTCAGGCCGAAGCACTGGCGGACTCGCTGAATGTGGCTGAGCGCACCGCGCAGTGGCACGCCGGGCGGCTGAGCGACGTCTACGGGACATGGCTCGCACTCGTGCAGAAGTACCCGACCCTCAAGCCAGGGATTCGGGTCCAGTAAGGCTGACCCGCCGCCGCCGTTCGAGCCATGTCGTCGGCGGCGGGTCTTCAACCGAACAACCCACTGAAAGAGAGGCAACGCAAATGACTCACGTTGACGACCGAAGGCTACTCGCCCCGCCGAGCGCGGCGCTCTATGACTACCACGAGCGCGCTCTGCAACCCGGCACGCGACACGAGCCGGCCACCATCAGCAGCGAGGCGGCGAAGACCACCCGACTACTGAGCACCATCGAGCGTGCCACGGCCCGCATCACTCTCCGCCCGCCTGTCGAGGGTGCCGGACTACTGCGCGAGGCCGTCGCACGGCTCCGCGTCTACGAGGCGCGCGGCGTGCTCGACCGCATGAGCGTGCACACCGTCGCCCGCAACCTGCACGCCGTGTTCTTCACCGGCCACCCATTCGGGCTCATCCACGCCGCCCGCGGCTGGCATCTTCTCGAAGAACTCGACCGCCGCGACCTCATCGAGGTCTGGCTCGACACGCCCTGCTCAGGAACGACGCGCAAGTGGCTCCGTGTTCGACTCTGCGACCGACTCGATGAGTTGCGCTTCTGGGAGTCCGGAAATTGACGTTCCCGACAAGGAGATCCACAAGATTGAGTGCCAAGAAGACTGTTATCCGCAGATGTATCACCCGGACTACAAACTCAGTTAGTCTGAAAGGCATGGCACCCGCGACCCTCGCTCGTCCCGTTGCTGTCCGCGCCGCCCGCGCGATCGCTCCCGCTGAGGTTCTTGAGGTTGTTCGTTCTCGAAGCGACGAGTACGTGCGCGAGCAGATCGCCAAGCGACGCGGCATGAAGTCGGCCGAACGCGAAGCACAGCAGGTGGCTGACCGTCGCGCTCGGGCAGAGGCTGCGGCGGCGGCACTTCGCGCAAGCTGAGTGAGCCAGCTCCCACGTCTGCGCGTAACCCAGCGCTGTCTTCGTGACGACCTAGGGCTGGATGTAGCGCACGCGTCCCGTGACGCGCGCCACTACTGCGCAGAACACGAGGCGCTGCAAACGTTCGTTGGGAAGCGATCTGGCGCGCCCGACGTGGGTGAGCCAGCGCTTCGCATGGGACCGAGCCACGGATCTGTGAAGACGCTTCACATCAACCGCGGGCGAGCGGTGACGATCTTCGACGCTGACAAGAACGTCTGTTGGCTCATCGGCTATGGTCCGACACACGCCAAGGGCGAAGACCGCGACGTGTTCAACGACTTCGAGCGCCTAGACGGGCGCGGCGAACTGCTGCCGACCGCCGACGACTACGAGCTGCTAGAAACGCTCAGCACCGCAGCGCAGATCGATGCACTGACCGAGCTCGGATTGGCACTCTACGAAGAGGCGCGGTCGGAGCCCGGTGTCGAAGTAAATCGCACACTGGGACTTAAGGACGGCAAAGAAGGGTCGATGCTGATCGTCGTCGACCTAGAGGTCTTCGACGACGGCGAGGCCGAACAAGGCTGGATCGTGTTCACTATCCCGCCGCAAACAGGCATTGGTGAGGAGCAGTTGTACGATGTGCTTGGCGCCATCCTTCCCGCGAACATGGACGGCGACTCACTAACGATGGTCGCCAAGGTCGGCGACAGGGCGATCAACTACAACGAGTTGGCATGGACTTGGTCCTGCTACCCAGACGCCTAGGCAGCGAGACGCGACTACGACACTCCCGTGACCACTAGCGCCGCGACGGCGATAGCCAGGGAACCGACAGCGACGGCGAGAGAGGCAATGGCGATGCCAGTGCTTAGGCGCTGCGCGCGGTCGGCGTCGGCCTTCGCGTTGCGCGCCACTTCCAGACTGGCGTTGAGCGCTTCAATCACCTGCTCAAGCGACTCGCTCGTCTCTTGTGCCGCCGCCGCAGCGCGCCGGATATCGCCGTCGCGCTGCGAGCGCATCGACGCTTCCATCTGCTCGCGCGTTGGGACAAATCCGTAGCCGCTCATGCGCCCATTTTGTCGCAAAGTGCACTCTCTTGGGCGGGCGTAAGACTGGTGGCGCTGGTCGGGTTCGGGCGGGCGCGAGAGGGCGAAAAAGAGGGCGACCACGCTCCGCCGAGACGATCCGAGGTTGACCGAAGGCGACCGAGTGTCGAGCGCCGAACGGCCCGAGAAGCCCCGAAATCACTGGGCACGGCGGCTCAGCGCGGTCGGAGTCGGTCGACGGCGGCAAGCAGCGGAAACAGTTTGAGGAGCGGCTTCCAAACTGATTACGCGGGTTCGATTCCCGTCCGCCCCTCTCCGGAGTTCGGCTCCCGGTAGGCCGTCATCATGATGGAGATTAGGATGTTCGGCAGCTCGACGCCGAGCTTGGCCACCGCCCGCGCCGGCGGCTGCGGTCCGAAGAACGCGGCGTAGGCCTCGTTCATCCCGGCGAAGTCCTCGGGCCGCGCGAGAAGCACGGTGACCTGCACGATCGCATCGACCGACGCGCCACCCGCCTCGAGGATCGCCACGCAGTTGCTCAGTGCCTGCGTCGTCTGCTCCCGGATGCCGCGGCCCGCCAGCCCCGTGGTCACCTCGATCCCGGTCATCCCCGACACGAAGAGGAAGGGACCCGCCGCCACTCCCTGGCTGTACAGCGGCGAGGCGGGCGCGTCCGGCGTGCTCACGATGCTCTTCATGCCGACACGGTAGGCCCATCGGCACGGCCGGGCACCCGCTCGAGAGCCTGCGCGTCGGCTCCGGATCGCCGTGACCACTCGGCCGCGCGGCCCGACGGCGTGCACGCTGGACCTCCACCGACGAGAGCAGGTGCCTCATGAGCGACCCCACCACCGGCGAGCCGATCGATGACCCGAGCAAGGAACCCACCACGGAGCCGTCCGGGACTCCCCCGGAGAACCCGTCGGGTGCAACCGCGTAGAGCTCAGCCGCGTCGCGTGGCCTCGTCCGCCAGCGTCTGCAGCGACGGCGGCAGTCGTCCCGCCCCGAAGTCGTAGTAACGCGCCCATTCGGGGGTGATGGCGATGCGCACCATCTGCTCGTACATGCCCCGAACCGCCTGCTCGAAGCCGGCCAGCGCCTCGGGCGGGATGGTCTTGGCCGCCGCGTCGAGGTACTCCGGCGGGATGCCGTCGACCGTCTCCACGGCGGCGGTGCCCCGGATCAGCAGGGACCGGGCGTCGGCGGGTGTCGCACCGGTGTCGATCGTGACCGCCGCGTGCTGCCGCTCGCGCAGGGCGCGGCCCTTCGGCGCGACGGTGGACGTGCAGATCACGAGCTGCTCGCCCGTCCAGACGAAGCCGATCGGGATCACCCGCGGGGTGCCGTCGTCGCCGAGGTACGCCAGGCGGAGCAGCGGGGCATCACGCAGGAGGTCGCGCGCGCCCGGCTGGCCGAGCTCGGCGCGGATCTCGTCCCTGTTCATCCGACGATCTTGGCAAGGCTCTGCCGCGCAGGACCACCCCGACGCGGGGGATACGCCGGGGTGGCCGGCCGTGCAGCACTGAGCAGCTACCGAAAAGCTAGACAGGCGAACGAGTGCGCTCACCCGGTCTACCCCCGGATTGCCAGAGCCTGCTCAGCCTGAGGCGGCCCGGCGACGGCGGGCCCGTGTCGGTCGTCTGGCCTAGTCCGTTCGGCCGATGACAGCGGTCGCCCGTCCCCATATGTTGGCTGCGCGCCGCAGCGAAGGGGAACCGCATGTCGAAACCGCACGTCCGCCCATCCGGGATCCTCGGCCGACTCTCCCGCCTGCGCAAGCCCGGGTCGGCAGCCGTCGCGGCCGTCGCGATCGGGGCGCTGCTGCTGTCGGGCTGCGTGCCGTCCGGTCCGCCGAGCAACCAGGAGGCCGGCGCCGCCGCCGACACCTCCCTCTACGCGGGAGCGCTTCCCGCGCCCGTTCCGATGCCCGAGTCGCCTCACCTGCCGCCCTACCCGCAGGTCCCGACCGATCAGACGCCGGCCGCGATGCAGGCATACAACCGTGCGCTCGGCGTCTACTCGGCGGCCTTCACCGGCGCCCAGGCCGCGACGAAGGCTCAGGCTGCCGCCGTCGACAAGCTCGCGGCCGAGACCCGGAGGGGCGGCAAGACGGCGGTCGCCGCGTGGGAGTCGCTGCTCGTGACCGCCGGCATCGCGGTGGCGGGAGCCGACGGCAAGCCGGTCTCCCTGCACGGCGACACCGGCTCAGGATGGCTCACCAGCGACGCCGAGCTGCGCCTGCACTCGATGCTCTCGGCCTCCCCCGGCGGCATCCGCCTCACGGACCTCGCCGACTCCTGGAGCACGACGTTCCAGCTGTCGAAGAACGACCTCGCGAACCTGCTCTACAAGGCGCTGTACTCCCCTGCCGACCACGACTTCGGCGTGGTGTACCAGGCGATGGGTCCGGGTCTCGTCTCGGGAGCCAAGCAGGTTCCCGTCGCGGACGCCGTGCTCGACTGGGCGCAGACGGAGCTGGTCATGCGCCGGCTGGCGGTCGAGGTCGAGGTCGCGAGCAGCAGGAGGGGAGACGTGGCGACCTCGGGCTATCGGACCGTTCCGGATGCGGGAGCCGCCGTGATCGACCCGGCCGCGTACAGCGCCCCCCGGACCGCCCATCGCGATTGCGTGAGCTACGACAAGAACCCCTGGGGCACCCGGATCCTCGACCAGACCCAGAAGACGCACTCGCAGTTCGTCTTCGACGGGCTCGTCGAGCACTTCTCCGACGCGGCCAAGGAAGCGGCGGGGAACAATGAGCAGAAGATCTTCACCGGGGGTCGCTTCATCGGCATCGCACGAGTGCTGCTTGCGGCCGCGTCGCTCTACGCCAAGGCCACGTCGCTTCGGGCGAGCTTCGACATGCCGAACGCCCCCCTCGTGCGCACGAAGGAGACGCACCCCGGGGAGGTGCGCGACCTCAACATCACCTACACGTTCGACGCCGGCAAGTGGGAAACCGCCCGCGCGTGCCTCAACCTGCTCCTGGGCTTCGCGGGGATCGAGCTACCAGGCACGTCGCCCAAACCTCCGTCGGACATGGACGTCCGGCTGACGACCGATGACCCGTCGATACTCCGGATCGGCGACGGGACCGGCAAGAGCAAGAAGGTGGACAGCGACCAGACCGACAAGGACGGGAGGGTCTCCTTCAAGCTGTCGGGCGCACCGCAGGTCGACCGCCTCCCCCCGCAGGCGACCCCGGACGACACGACCGTCACCATCCGCGCCCTGAACGATCTCGCGAGCTCGGACTTCTTCGGCGACATCCTGTCGGTGCCGTGGGATGCGGCGGACGCCGCGGGCACCTTCGGCCTCAACTTCATCCCGCAGCTGATCGCGCGGTCGAAGTTCATCACCTTCCGGTATCCGGTGCCGGTGCGCGACTGGGAGCTCCATGCGGACTTCCAGGTCACCGCCGTGGGCGAGGTGACCGAGCGCGCCGCGGGCAACGTCCTGTACACGGGATGCGGGCCGGACATGACGGTCGTGGGCTCCGTCAAGGGAACGGCGACCTTCGCATCCGATACCGTCGATGTCTCGGCGCAGCTCCTCAGCAATCGGACGGGCGTCGGCGCCGGTGAGGCGGTCACCTTCGGTGCTCGCGGCGAGGACTTCCAGCTGCGTGACGCGGGCCGCGGCAACGGGGTGTTCATGTTCAGGCTTCCCGTGTCGTACAAGACCGAGAAGGTCTCGCCCTCGTCCGGCGAGCAGCCCATTCGTCACGTCCAAGACATCAGCGCCGAGTGCGTCGGCAGCGGCGGTCTCAGTACGCCCCCGAAGAAGAGCTCCGACTGCGGCGTGCGCGACTACAACTCGACACTCGATGCGACGATCCCGAAGGCGCGCCACGTGTATCTCGCCGACGAGGTCCCCAACATCTACGGCCTCTGGAAGGACTGCGGGACGATGAAGCTGCAGCCCGCCGACCCGCCCGTTGCGCCGACGATGGACGGCTGTCAGAGCCCGAAGGTCTCTGGCGGGCGCATGCCCTCCACCGCGGACATCTTCGACAAGTCCAAAAAACGGCTGGAGATCAGCGGCACCATGAGCTGCAGGACCGAGGGCGCCGGCAGCCTCTCGACGCTCGAGTACAACTGGTCGCTCGAGTTCTGCCGGGTGGAAAACGGGAAGCCGGACTGCTGACGCGGGCCTCTGTCAGACTCCGCTCCGGTTGATGAGCTCGACGACCGGGATCTCGCGGTCGACCCGGTCCTGGTGCTCGGCGAAGAAGGGCGCCTGCTCCACGATCGCCGACCACGCGGCCGACCGCGCCGATCCGCGCAGCACACGGGCGGTGGCGTCGTACTCGCGCTCGTCCTCCTCGACGTGCGCGTGCGGGTCCGCCTCGAGGTCGCGCAGCCAGGCGGGGTCATCGGCCGCGCCGTTGGCCGAGGCGACCACGTAGCTCGTGCCGCGCACGTGCAGCCGCATCATCGGCGTCGTGCGCGGTGCGCCGCTGCGCCGTCCCGTCGTCGTGAGCAGGAGCAGCCGGTCGCGGTGCATGCCCTCGACCTCGCCGCCCGCGCGGAACTGCTCGATCACCTTCGTATTCGCGTCCTGCGCGCTCATGCCCCTCAGGGTGGCGTGCGCGCGAACGGACGTCACGGGCCTCTCAGCGGACTCCCCGGCCCGATACCGTCGTGCCATGGCGTACGCCGAGAACCGGATCACCGTCCCCCGACCGGGGCCGGTGGTCTACGCATTCCTGACCGACCTCGATCACATCACCGCGTGGATCCCCGCCGTGCAGCGCGTCGAGCTGCTGGCGGGAGCGGCGGGCACGGTGGGCGCCGAGTACGAGGCGGCGGTCGACGTGGGCGGCAGCCTGCGATCCGGGCGCCTGACGATCGTGCGGGTCGACCCGCCGACCGGGATGACGATGCGCATCGCCGCCACGCCCATCCGGATGACCGCGACCGTGCGGGTCGACGACGAGGGCGAGAGCTCGCGGGTCACGGTCGTGCTCGACGCGCCGACCCACGGCCTGCTCCGGCTCATGGACGGGCCGCTCCAGAAGGCGTTGCAGGACGCGCTCGCGCAGCTGCCCGGCCTCGCACGCGCGATCGCCGAGCAGGCCTAGGCAGCCGGGCCGCAGAGCTCAGGCGGCCGCCTGCAGCCAGGCGAGCACGGCGAGCACGCGGCGGTGGTCGGTGCCCGAGTCCTCGAAGGCGAGCTTGCCGAAGATCGAGGTCACGTTCTTCTCGACCGCGCCGACCCCGATGAACAGGGCCTCCGCGATCGCACCGTTCGAGCGCCCCTCGGCCATGAGCTGCAGCACCTCCCGCTCGCGCGGCGTGAGGGTGGCGAGCGGATCGTGCCGCCGGCCGATGAGCTGCGCCACGACCTCCGGGTCGAGCACCGTGCCGCCGCCCACGATGCGCGAGATCGCGTCGTCGAGCTCGGCGAGCGAGGCCACGCGGTCTTTGAGCAGATAGCCGACCCGGCCCTGCCCGGCGCCCAGCAACTCCTGGGCATAGGCGACCTCCACGTACTGGGAGAGCAGCAGGATGCCGATGCCGGGCTCCCGCCGCCGGAGCTCGATCGCGGCGCGCACACCCTCGTCGCGGAAGGTGGGCGGCATGCGCACGTCGAGCACGGCGAGGTCGGGATGCAGCTCGGGCACGGCGCCCAGCAGCGCGTGGGCATCGCCGAACGCGCCGATCACCTCATGCCCCGCCTCCTCGAGCACCCGCACGAGACCCTCGCGCAGCAGCACCGAGTCGTCGGCGACCACGACGCGCACTCCCACCCGTCGAGCGTACCGAGCGCGTCGCGCGCTACTCGACCCGCTCTAGGGGGAGGTGCGCCGCGATCACGGTCGGGCCGCCCGCCGGGCTCGTGATGTCGAGCGCTCCGCCGAGGCCCAGCACGCGCTCCCGCAGGTTGGCGAGGCCGTGACCGGGTTCCACCGCGGCGCCCCCGCGGCCGTCGTCGGCGACCGTCAGGTCGAGCCAGGTCCGGTCGGCCTCCGGAACGCGGCGCAGAGCCACGGTCAGGTCGACCTGAGTGGCCGACGCGTGCTTGGCCGCGTTGGCGACGGCCTCCGCGACGATGAAGTACGCGTTGCGCTCCAGTTCCTGCGGCAGCTCCGTGCCGGCCGGCACGCTGGAATGGAACCGGATCGGCACCGCGCCCCGGGCGGCGAGCGACTCCAGCGCGGCCACCAGTCCGCGGTCGAGCAGGATCGGCGGGGCGAATCCGCGCGACAGCGCACGCAGCTCGTCGAGCGCCTCCTTCGACTGCGTGAGCGCCTCGCCGATCAGCCGGCGCGCATGCTCCGGGTCCGCGTCGAGCTGTCGGTCGGCGGCGGCGAGGTCCATCTGCATGCGGACCAGCCGCTGCTGCGGGCCGTCGTGGATGTCGCGCTCGAGCCGCCGGAGAGCGGTGCCCTCCGCGGCGACGGCCGCGCTGCGCGACGCCGAGAGGTCGGAGACCTGCTGACGCAGACCGTCGCTGCGGAAGGCCCCGAGCATCCCCCGAGCCACCCCCCAGTGCGCCCAGACCAGCCCGCGGATCACGAACGGAGCGGTCACCAGGAAGAGCAGACCGACCACGAGATACGCGACCTTGTCGGTCGCCTCGGGGTCGACCCCCGCCGGGAGGAGCCCGATGTGCGTGAGCAGCCAATGCGCCGGATACACGTCCTGTCCGCGCTGCGGCAGGAAGATCGACCAGAACCAGTAGCTGGTCCCGCCGAGTGCCGTGGCGACCCACGAGACCATCACCGAGAACGTGACCGTCGACACGATGAAGTTGACCAGCGCCGCCCACAGCAGGTGCAGCCAGTAGTGCCCGTTGCCGAGCACCGAGCGCAGCCATCCGAGGAACCCCGTGCGGGCCCGGGGGTCGCGCCAGTCGGGACGCGGGATCTCCGGCATCCCCGCGAAGCGCAGCAGCGCGAGTTCCAGGGTGCCGAAACCGCGGGCGACGTAGAGCCCCGCGATCAGCAGGATGACGCCGATGAAGAAGGTGACGATCGTGCCGATGCCGCCGTTGAGCAGGCCGAGCGTGACGCCGAAGCCGACGCTCGCGAGCGGGAAGGCGATGAACAGGTAGAGCAGCTCGCGCGGGACGGCGCTCCAGAGCCGTCCGTAGCGCCGCATCGCGCCGCCGCCCTCGCGCGTGGTCATGTCCGACATCGTCTCAGTGGTGGTGGTCATCGGGGGCTCCTGAATCGTCGAGCTTCCATGTCGCCGGCACCTTCTGGCCCGGCCTCACCACGAGGAACTGGCCCATCATCCCGCTGTCCTCGTGACGCAGCAGGTGGCAGTGGAACATGTACGGGTGGTCGGCGTCGGCGTAGTCCTGGAACGCGATCACGAGCCGGACCCGCTGCCCCGGCGGCAGGTAGACGGTGTCCTTCCAGCCGGCGAGCGCGGCCGGCGGCGGCGCACCGTCGATGGACTGCACCCGGAACTGCACGTCGTGCACGTGGAAGCTGTGCGGGGCGCCCATGTCGTTGACGACATCCCAGATCTCGGTCGTGCCGACCCTGACGACCGCATCGATGCGGTCCATCGCCATCTTGCGGTCGTTGATGGAGGTGCCGTCCATGTGGAAGACGCGCTCCCCCGCCACCCGGCTGGTGTCGATCGCCGGCAGCGGCACGAGGGCCGCCGGGATGTCGCCGGCATGCCGCAGGGTGGCGGCGGCCCGCAGCTGCAGCACGTCGAAGCGGTCCGCGGCGCCGCCCATCCCGTGCACCTCGCCGAGCCTCGGCGGCTCGGAGCGCAGCACGACCCGCTCGCCGGGCGTCATCCGCACCAGGATCTCGGCGCGCTCCCCCGGCGACAGCTGCACGCTGCGCGAGCTGACCGGCTTCGCGAGCAGCCCGCCGTCGCTCGCGATGAGCGAGAACGGCCGGTCGTCGGCCAACGCGAACCGGTAGCTGCGCGCCGGGGATGCATCGAGCAGGCGGAGCCGGACGACATCGGTCGTGACGTCGAGGTAGGGGCCGAGCGTGCCATCCACGAGCAGCCGGTCGCCGAGCCGGCCGGTGAAGTCGTCGTCGCCCGTCGCGAACGAGCCGTCGGGCTGGAACCGCACGTACTGCACGGCGATCGAGATGTCGTCCACGCCGTACTCGTGCGGCAGGGGAAGCGCGCGTTCGGCGGGGTCGTCGAGCAGGAAGAACCCGGCGAGCCCGCGCGCGACCTGGTCGGCGGTCTGCCCGTGCGGATGCGGGTGGTACCACAGCGTCGCGGCGGGCTGGTCGATCCTCCAGCGGGGGTCCCAGTCGCCTCCCGGGGCGACCGTCTGGTGCGGGCCGCCGTCGTCGGCGGCCGGCAGATGCATCCCGTGCCAGTGCACGGTCGTGGGCTGGGCGAGCCCGTTGTGGAACCGCACCTCGACCCGGTCGCCGCGCGAGGCGCGCAGGGTGGGCCCGAAGTAGGAGCCGTCGTAGCCGAGGGTCGGCGTGCGGTGGCCGACGCCGAAGGCGGAGCTGCCGGAGCGCGCTTCCAGGTCGAAGACCTTGGTGCCGTCCGGCCGGATCGTCGGGGTCGCCAGCGGCGGGATCGCGAGCGGGCGATCGAAGTCGACCCTGCCGACCGTGGAGACCGGCGCGCTCACGAACCCGCAGCCGGCCAGCAGCACGGCCACCCCGATGCCCAGGGCGGCGAGAGCGGAGATCGAGGCGAGCACGGCGCGGGGTCGGCGGAGCATGCATCCAGGCTCGCGGGGCGGCGACGGCCCCGGCATCCGGACGACGACCGGATCGGGGGTGGGGACAACCCCCGCACCGGTCCGCGGGTGCCGCGAAGGGCAGCCTCAGCTTGCTTGCGGAATCCCGCGGGCTGCGAAACGGTTGACCCGACGAGGAGGCATTCCATGACCGATGTGAAGTCCGTTCCCCTGACCGGTGTCGACGCCGATGTGGCCGCCGGCGTCGCCCAGTTCCTGAGCCCGGTGGTGCTCGACCTGCAGGCGCTCGCCGTCGACGGCAAGCAGGCGCACTGGCACGTGCGCGGCACCAACTTCCAGGCCGTGCACGAGCTGCTCGACCTCGTGGTCCAGCACGCGCAGGACTACGCCGACCTCGCCGCGGAGCGGGTCGTCGCCCTGGGGCTGCCGGTCGACGCGCGCATCCAGACGGTCGCCGCGAAGACCACGACGCCCGCGCTCGAGCAGGGCTTCCAGCAGTCCGACCAGACGATCGCCCAGGTCATCGCGCAGATCGACGCCGCGCTCGTGACCGTGCGCACGGCGGTCGAGGAGCTGAACGAGCTCGACCAGGTGAGCCAGGATGTCGCGATCGAGATCGCGCGCGGGCTCGACAAGGACCGCTGGTTCCTCTTCGCCCACCTGGCCGCGTAGCCGCCGAGCGGGCGCTACTCGGCCCGCTCGATGCGCTCCATCTCGTCGGCGAGCGCCGGCTGGGCGTAGGGACCGCCGGCATCCCGCAGGCCGTCCATGATCGTGTCGCGCACCTCGGGCGTCTTGTTCTGACTGAGCTTGAGCCGCGCGTCGAAGCGGGTGACCCGCAGGCGCAGGCCCACCGTTCCGAGGGCGAGCCGGCGCGTGCCCTCCGGATCCTCCGCGAGCGAGTGCGGATGCGGCATCCGGCCCTCGAAGTGGTCGGTGAGCCGAGTCAGCACCCGGAAGTTCTCCTCCTCGGAGAGGACTTCGGGCACGCCGTAGAGGTGCGCGGTGACGTGATTCCAGGTCGGCACGATGTCGCCGGGCCCGTACCACCCGGGCGAGACGTACCCGTGCGGACCCTGGACGATGACGAGCATCTCGCGCTCGCCCACCTCGTGCAGCTCGTCGTCGGGCCGGCCGAAGTGCGTGACGATCACGATGCCCTCGGCCTCGTCGTCGAGAAGGGTCGGGTAGTGCGAGGCGACCATGCCGTTCGTGGTCGACGACACGTACGTCGCCCAGGGGTTCTCGCGGATCAGGCGCTTGACCTCCTGCTCGTCGGCGGTGACGTAGCGGGGGGTCTGCCTCATGGCAGCATCATGCCTGATCGACCGGGCACCAGTAGAGCTTGCGGCCGCCCAGCTCCTGCATCGCGATCGGGGTGCCGCACACCCGGCAGGGCAGGCCCGTGCGGTGGTACACCCAGTGCCGGTCGTCGCGACTGGCCATGGCCCGGGCGAGATCCTCGGGGCTGAGGTCGTCCATGGTGAGCATCTGGCCGGTCTCGACGCCGATGGACATGAGGTGCACCCAGTCGTGCCACAGGGCGCGCACCACCTCCTCGGGCAGCTCCCGGCCGGGCGTGAACGGGTTCTGCCGCGCCCGGAACAGCAGCTCCGCGCGGTAGACGTTGCCGATCCCGCTGACGACGGCCTGATCCATGAGCAGCAGGGCGATCGCGACGTTGCGCTTGCGCACTCCGGCGACGAAGCGCTCCTCGTTGGCGACGGGGTCGCCGACCTGGGGATCCGGGCCCAGCTTGTCGATCTGCGCCTGCGCCTGCTCCGGGGTGTCCACCTCGCACACGGTCGGGCCGCGCAGGTCGGCGACCGCGGTCGGCGTGAGCAGCCGCACGCGCACCTGGCCCACCGGCTCCGGCGGCCAGTCGCCGTCGACCGGGGCCTCGAGCTTCTCCTGCTCGCTCATCCGCAGCCGGGCGCGGCGGGGGGCGCCCATCGACCAGGGCGAGTCCTCGTACCCGGCGAGGTCGGTGCCGCGCTGGTTGGTCTGGCCCATCCGGCCGTTGGCCGAGAACGTCGTGGCGTCGACCGTGATGTCGCCCGCGAAGTCCCACGCGCCGTAGAGCCCGAGATGCACGCGCAACAAGAGCTGATGATCGAACTGCAGGAACATCTGCTTGCCGACGGCGAACGCGTCGACGATCTCATGCCCGTCGAGCTGCGCCGCACCGGCCGCGAACCGCCCCTGCGGCGAGCTCACCGCGACGGGCGCGTTCTCGAAGTGCCGCGCGAACTGGCGCGCGATGCGGTGGATGCTGTGGCCCTCGGGCATGCTGGCTCTTCCGGATGGGGTCGATCTAGTAGACGTCGATCTCGTGACCCGCGATGCCGCCGGTCAGCTCGTACTCGGTCAGCTGCGCGATCCGGCGGGCGTGCCGCTCCTCGCCGCTGAACGGCTCGCCGATGAACGCGTCGACGAGAGCGAGCGCGACCTCGGCCGTGTGCTGCCGGGCGCCGATCGCGATGAGGTTCGCGTCGTTGTGCTGGCGGGCCAGCAGCGCCGTGTCGTGATTCCAGACCAGCGCGGCCCGGGCTCCCCGCACCTTGTTCGCGGCGATCTGCTCGCCGTTGCCGGAGCCGCCGAACACCACGCCGAGCGCGTCCACGCCCGACCGCTGGTCGTGGACGACCGCGAGCGCGGTGTTGATGCAGAAGCTCGGGTAGTCGTCGAGCGGGTCGAAGCTCTGCGGTCCATGGTCGATGACCTCGTGCCCGGCGTCGCGCAGGTGCTGCTGGAGGTCGCGACTGAACTCGAGGCCGGCGTGGTCGGTTCCGACGTGGATGCGCATGCTCCTCACCCTAGAGAAACGGCCGGGACGTCGTTCAGGCGGCCCAGTACCCGGCCGCGCACAGCAGGCGGGTCTGCGCGTCCGCCCCGGCGGGCGGCTCGATCGCGGGCGGGAAGACACCCCACTGCCGCCACTCGTCGGCGTGCGGCATGACATGGCGGTCGAGACCGTCGACGAGTTCCGGCGACATCGTGTCGTCGAACCCGGCCAGGCGCGCGATGTGCCACGACTGGAAACCGCGGTACATCGCGAGGTGGGTCAGTGCCTCGGCGAGCGGATAGTCGCCGTAGCTGAAGTGCACGGTGCGCGCTCCGTCCAGCGGAGCGGATGCGGCCGCCGTCGCGGCGGCGTGCGCGCTGCGATACGCGGCGATCGGATCGTCGGAGGCGAGCACGGGCTCCCAGCGATCGCCGATCTCGTCGAGCGGCGTGCCCCGCAGCACCTCCGGCACGAACGCCTCGTCGTGCGCGTGCACGAGCACGATCTGGCCGAGCGTCGGGTCCTCGAACCGGCGCGTCCAGTCGGCCGGCGCCAGGAGGGCGAGCTGCCCGGGCGAGAGCCGCTCGATGACCGCGGCGAGCGCGCCGTCCGCGGTGAGGAAGAGGTCCTGCTCGGGGAGGTTCGGCATGGCCCGGACGCTAACAGCCGCCTGTGACACTCTTGTCGGCCCGCGGCGACGGGAGGATGATCGAAGGCACACCGCGTGAAGCGAGGTCGACATGAGTTCTCGAACCGACATCCCCGACCTGATGCCGACCCTGTCGGCCGGCCGGCACCGTTCGCCCCGGCGGGGCGCCTGTTTCATGGAGTTCGCCTCGTACCTCGCCGGCGAGCGCTGGAGCGATCACCCACGCTGCACCGACCCGACGCTCGCGGCCCTCGCGCGCGCGGTCAACGACACCATTCACGACGATCGCCGCGGCGACCTCGTGCCGCACATCCCGCGCGTGATCGGGCTGCGCGGCGACGACGCCCGGCTCGGACTGCTCGTCTCGCTCCGCGCCGCGACGAGCGCCCTGCCCGTCGCGAGCATGGACCGTCAGCGCGCCCTGGCCGTCGCGGTGCTCGCCGCCCTCGAGGCGCTCGCGGTGTACGGCATCAACGAGCCGGCCGCACGCGACGACGCCCTGGACGCTCTGGCCGAGACGCCGGATGCCGCGGCCTGGGCCGCCGCGCACCTGGCCGTCTGGCAGGTGCAGGCCTCCGAGCTCGTGCGGCACGGCTGCGACGCGATCGTGCGGGCGGCCGCGATCGGCCTCGCGCAGGCGTGCGTCGACGATGCCGACGACCGCCTCGCGGCGATGCTCGTCTCGGCCATCGACGACGCCGAGGCGTTCCTCGGGCGCACGCCGCATCCGGCGCCCGCGCCCATCGAGACCGCCACCCGCGAGCCCGCGCTGACCTGAGCGTTCTGGGTTCGAGGATCCAGCGGCGGGAACGCGAAGCCTAGGCTGGGGGGATGCCTGGAGAGAACCTGACCCGAGTCGAAGCCCAGGAGCGCAAGGCGCTCGTCGACGTCGAGAGCTACGACGTCATCCTGGACCTCACGACGGGCCCCGAGACGTTCCGGTCGACGACGACCGTGCGCTTCTCGGCCCGCGCCGGAGCCTCGACCTTCCTCGATGCGATCACCCGCACGGTGCACTCGATCCGCCTGAACGGCGCCCCGATCGACGTGGATGCCGCCGACGGAGTGCGCATCCGCCTCGACGGCCTGCAGGAGCACAACGAGCTCGTCGTCGACGCCGACTTCCTCTACACGAACACGGGCGAGGGCCTGCACCGCTTCGTCGATCCCGTCGACGGCGAGGTCTACCTCTACAGCCAGTTCGAGGTCCCCGACAGCCGCCGCGTGTACGCGGTCTTCGAGCAGCCGGACCTCAAGGCGACGTTCCGGTTCACGATCACCGCCCCCGAGAACTGGACCGTCGTGTCCAACTCCCCCACCCCGGATCCGACCCCCGCGGGTGACGGCGCCGCCACCTGGGAGTTCGAGCCGACGCCGCGCATCTCGAGCTACATCACCGCGATCGTCGCCGGGCCGTACGCATCGATGCACGATGAGCTGACGAGCTCCAGCGGCCGCACGATCCCGCTCGGCGTGTACGTGCGCAAGTCGCTGGCGCCCCACATGGATGCCGACTACATCTTCGACATCACCAAGAAGGGCTTCGCCTACTACGAGGAGAAGTTCGGCTACCCGTACCCCTTCGCCAAGTACGACCAGCTCTGGGTGCCCGAGTTCAACGCGGGCGCGATGGAGAACGCCGGCGCGGTGACCTTCACCGAGACCTACGTCTTCCGATCGAAGGTGACCGACGCGATCAAGGAGCGTCGGGTCGTCACGATCCTGCACGAGCTCGCGCACATGTGGTTCGGCGACCTCGTGACCATGAAGTGGTGGAACGACCTGTGGCTGAACGAGTCGTTCGCCGAATGGGCGTCGACCATCGCGACCGCCGAGGCGACCGAGTGGACCGAGGCCTGGACCACGTTCCAGGCCATGGAGAAGAGCTGGGCGTACCGGCAGGATCAGCTGCCCTCGACCCACCCCATCGTCGCCACGATCAACGACCTCGAGGACGTGCAGGTCAACTTCGACGGCATCACCTACGCCAAGGGCGGGTCGGTGCTGAAGCAGCTCGCCGCGTGGGTCGGGATCGACGCGTTCTTCGCGGGCGTCGGCGCGTACTTCGCGAAGCACGAGTACGGCAACACCGAGCTGACCGACCTGCTGGCCGAGCTCGAGACCACGAGCGGCCGCGACCTCGCCTCGTGGGCGAAGCTCTGGCTGGAGACGGCCGGCGTCAACACGCTGCGTCCCGAGATCGAGACCGACGGCGAGGGCACGATCACCGCGTTCCGCATCCTGCAGGAGGCGCCCGCCGATCACCCCGACCTGCGCCCGCACCGCCTCGCCGTCGGGTTCTACGACGAGCGCGACGGCAGGCTCGTGCGCACGCACCGGCTCGAGCTCGACCTCGACGCCGTGGCATCGACCGAGGTCGCCGATCTGGTGGGCCGCGCCCGGCCGGACCTCGTGCTGCTCAACGACGACGACCTCGCCTACGCGAAGATCCGCATGGACGACCGCAGCCACGCGACCGCGCTGGCGCGCCTGTCCGACATCGAGTCCCCGCTCGCCCGCGCGCTGGTGTGGGGAGCGGTGTGGGATGCCGCCCGCGACGCCGAGATCCCGGCGAGCGCCTACGTCGACCTGGTGCTCGCGCACATCGCGCCCGAGACCGAGTCGACGACGCTGCGCCTCACCCTGACCCAGCTGCTCACGGCCGCCCGGATCTACGTGGCCCCGGCCAAGCGCCCGGCGACGATCGATCGCATCGGCGACGCCCTGTGGGCGCTCGCGCAGGGCGCCGAGGCAGGGTCGGACGCGCAGTTCCAGTTCGTCAAGTTCTTCGCCAACGCCGCGTCGAGCGCGGCCCACGCCGGCAGCCTCCGCGGCCTGCTCGACGGCTCGACGGCCCTGCCGGGGCTCGAGATCGACGACGACCTCGGCTGGGAGCTGCTCGAGGGCCTCGTGCTCGCGGGCGGGGCCGGCGAGGAGGAGATCGCCGCGCGACTGGAGAGCGACAACACGGCCAACGGGCAGCAGGCCGCCGCGCGCGTACGGGCCGCCATCCCGACCGCCGCCGCGAAGCGCAGAGCCTTCGAGACCGGATCGCGCGACGGCTCGATCCCGAACACGATCCTGCGCAACATGGGGCTGGGCTACCAGCACGTGAACGACCCCGTGGCGCTCGAATCGCTCGTCGCGCCCTACTTCGAGATGCTCGAGGGCGTGTGGCGCAACCGCACCTACAAGATCGCGGAGTACATCGTCGACGGCTTCTACCCCGCGCCGCTCGCATCGCAGGCGCTCGTCGACGCGACCGAGGAGTGGCTGAGCGAGAACGATGAGATCCCGGCGCTGCGTCGGCTCATCGTCGAGAACCTGGCCACCGTGCAGCGTGCGCTGCTCGCGCAGAAGCGCGACGCCCGGGGGTAGGGGGCCGGCATCCAGCCCCCGATCGTTAGGGTCGGAGGGTGATCGAAGTCCACCAGCTCACGAAGACCTTCGGCGCCACCACCGCGGTCGACCACGTCGACTTCACGGTGCGCCCCGGGCTCGTGACGGGATTCCTCGGGCCGAACGGCGCCGGCAAGTCGACGACCATGCGCATGATCGTGGGCCTCGACCGGCCCACCTCCGGCGAAGCACGCGTCGACGGCGTGCCCTATCGGCAGCTGCGCGACCCGCTGCGGCGAGTGGGCGTGCTGCTGGATGCCAAGGCCGTGCACAGCGGACGCACCGCGCGCGAGCACCTGCGCGCGATGGCGGCGACGCACGGGATCGGCGCGGGGCGGGTCGACGAGGTCATCGCGCTCACCGGGCTGCAGAGCGTCGCGCGCCGCCGGGTCGGCGGCTTCTCGCTCGGCATGGGCCAGCGGCTCGGCATCGCCGCCGCGCTCCTCGGCGACCCGCAGACGCTCATCCTCGACGAGCCGGTGAACGGCCTCGACCCCGAGGGCGTCGTGTGGGTGCGCACCCTCGCCCGGCATCTGGCCGGGGAAGGCCGCACCGTCTTCCTCTCCTCGCACCTCATGAGCGAGATGGCGCAGACCGCCGACCACATCATCGTGCTCGGCCGCGGCCGGATCATCGCGGACGCCCCCGTGGGCGACATCATCGCGCAGTCCACGGGCGGCGCCGTGACGGTGCGCTCGCCGCAGCCGGCCGAGCTCGGCGCGGCGCTGACCGCGGCGGGCGCGACGGTGACGACCGCCGCCGACGGCGCGCTGCTCGTGACCGGGATGGCCGCCCCCCGGATCGGCGAGCTCGCCGCCCAGGACCGGCTCGTGCTGCACGAGCTCACCCCGGTCGCCGGATCGCTCGAGCAGGCCTACATGGAGCTCACGCAGGGCGAGACCGAGTACGTCTCCGGCAGCGCGCCGGAGATGCCCGCACCGCCCCCGCCCACCGGGGCCCCGATCTCGACAGGAGGCCCGCGATGAGCGCCGCCGCTCCCGCCGCGCCGAGTCTGCAGGGGTCGCACGGCGTCACCTTCGGCGGCGTGCTGCGCTCCGAATGGATCAAGCTGCGCAGCCTGCGCTCCACGTTCTGGTGCGCGGTGATCATCGTCGTGCTGAACGTCGCCCTCTCGCCGCTGCTCCTCGCGGTCCTGCCGGCCGATCAGCTGCCGTCGGGCACGTCGCTCCTGTCGTTCATCGTGAGCGCGATCACGGTCGGCAGCGGCTTCACGTCGCTCGTCGCCGCCGTCATCGGAGCGCTGACGATCACCGGGGAATTCGGCACCGGGATGATCCGCTCGACGTTCACGGCGGTGCCGAAACGGACCCCCGCTCTGGCGGCGAAGGCGATCGTGCTGACCCTCGCGGTCTTCGTGGTCGCCGTGGTCTCGGTCGCCCTCTCGACCCTGATCGTGCTCGCCCAGGCCGCCGGCCGTGGGCTCGACGTCGAACTCGACGGCGCCTTCTGGCTCGCCCTGCTCGGCGATGCCGGGTACCTCGCGCTCATCGGCCTGATGGCCCTCGCGATCGGCGCGATCATCCGGAACACCGCGGGTGCCATCGCGACCATGGTGGGGCTCATCCTCGTGCTGCCGAATATCGCGAGCCTCGTCGCGGCGCTGGCGAAGGTCACCTGGCTGCAGAACGTGGGCGAGTTCCTGCCCTCCACCGCGGGCTCCCGGATGTACGCCTATCCGGCATCCGGCCTGGACGACGTGACGCGGCAGGTACAGCCAGGCGCGATCCTCCTGGAGCCCTGGCAGGGGCTGCTCGTGCTCCTCGCGTGGATCGTGGTGCTCGGCGCGGTCGCGATCGTGCTGGTGCGACGCCGAGACGCCTGATGGGCGGCTGGAGCGCGTTCTGGGAGCAGGTCGGGGTGTTCTTCACCTCGGCCTGGGGCCGCCCCGTGCAGGTCGCCCTCATCGTCGTGCTCGCGATCGTGGCACGGCTGGTGCTGCACTTCGTCATCCGGCGCTTCGTCGAGCGGGTCATCTCGGGTGCGAAGAAGAAGGCCGGCGTCGACGACACGACGGCCATCGCGGCCTCGCCGCTCGCGGCCATGCGCGTCGTGCAGCGCAGCCGGGCCCTCGGCGGCGTGCTGTCGAGCATCGTCACGACGCTCGTCGTCATCGTCGCGGTGGTGTGGATCGTCTCGGTCGCCGCACCGCAGGCGGCCGGCGCGTTCAGCCTCATAACCGCGGCCCTCGGCGCCGGGCTCGGCTTCGGCGCGCAGAACATCGTCAAGGACGTGCTCAACGGGCTGTTCATGGTCGCCGAGGATCAGCTCGGCGTGGGCGACGTGATCGACACCGGATTCGCGACCGGCGTGGTCGAGCAGGTCGGCATCCGGATCACCCAGGTGCGCGACGTCAACGGCACCCTCTGGTACGTGCGCAACGGCGAGATCCTGCGCGTCGGCAACCTCTCCCAGGGCTGGGCCCGCGTCATCATCGACCTCGCGGTGCCCTACGACTCGGACGTCGAGCTCGTGCAGCAGAAGCTGCTGGAGGCCGCGACCGCGTTCGCGGGCGAGTCCAAGTGGAAGCGTCTCGTGATCGAGAAGCCCGAGATCTGGGGCATCGAGTCCGTCTCCGCGGAGGCGATCGTCATCCGGCTCGTCGTGAAGGTGCGCTCGGGCACCAAGGATCAGGTCGCGCGGGCGCTGCGGCCGCGGCTCAAGATCGCGATCGACGAGCTCGGCGTCACGCTGCCGCCGCTCAACTCGATCGCGCTGCGTCCGACGCCGGGCGGCCAGCTGCCGGGCGGCCGGCCCGCGCCGAAGCCGCCGACGACATCACCGGCCGGAGCCCCCGCGAAGCCGAGCTCCTCGAACGGCGGGCGAGCCGGATGAGCGACCTCACCCTGCGCATGGGACAGGACGGCGATCCCGTCGGCGGTTCCTTCTGGGCCGCCGTCGGCGGGCGGGGGACGTTCGAGAAGCTCGTGCGCGCGTTCTACGCGGGCGTCCGCGACGACGACGTGCTGTGGCCGATGTATCCGGAGCATGACCTCGAGGGCGCGATCCAGCGGCTCACCGGTTTCCTCGAGCAGTACTGGGGCGGCCCCGGCACGTACAGCGAGCAGCGCGGGCATCCGCGGCTGCGGATGCGGCACGCGGCGTTCCCCGTGACGCCGCTCGCGCGCGACCGCTGGCTGGCGCACATGAGGGCGGCCCTCGACGCGCTCGAGCTGTCGCCCCTGCACGAGGCGATGCTGTGGGACTACCTCGAGCGCGCCGCCCACGCGATGGTGAACCGCGCCTAGCGCGCCTCAGGCGACGCCGAGATACGCCTCCTTGATCGACGGGTCGGCCATGAGCTCGCGGCCGGTACCCGTCTTGGTGATCGACCCGGTCTCGAGCACGTAGGCGCGATCCGCTCGGGCGAGGGCCTGGTTCGCGTTCTGCTCGACGAGCAGGATCGTCGTGCCCTGCTTGGCGATCTCGGTGATGATCGAGAAGATCTGCCGGATGAACTGCGGCGCGAGCCCCATCGAGGGCTCGTCGAGCAGCAGCAGGCGCGGGCTCGACATGAGCGCGCGGCCGATGGCCAGCATCTGCTGCTCGCCGCCGGACATCGTGCCGCCCATCTGGGTCCGCCGCTCCAGCAGGCGCGGGAACAGCGAGTACACCCGCTCGAGATCGTCGGCGACGCCGCTGCGCTCACGGCGCCCGAAGGTGCCCATGTCGAGGTTCTCCGCCACGGTCATGCCCGGGAACACCCCGCGCCCCTCCGGAGCCTGCGAGATGCCTCGTGCGACGCGCTTGTGCGCCGCGAGCCGCGTGATGTCCTCGTCCTCGAACAGGATCCGACCGGCGGACGGCGTCAGCAGGCCCGAGACGGTGCGCATCGTCGTGGTCTTCCCGGCGCCGTTGGCGCCGATGAGGCTCACGATCTCGCCCTTCTCGACCGTGATCGACATGTCGTGGATCGCCTCGATGCGCCCGTAGCGCACCTTCAGGCCCTGGAGCTCAAGCAACGTCATCTTCGGGCTCCCCCAGGTAGGCGGCGATCACCTTCGGGTCCTCGCGGATCTCCGCCGGCAGGCCGTCGGCGAGCTTCTTGCCGAACTCGAGCACGACGATCCGGTCGGTCAGGCCCATGACGAGCTTCATGTCGTGCTCGATGAGCAGCACCGTGTACCCGTCGTCGCGGATGCGGCGGATGAGCTCCATGAGCTCCTCCTTCTCCGCCGGATTGAAGCCCGCCGCCGGCTCGTCCAGGCACAGCACCTTCGGGTCGGTCGCCAGAGCGCGCGCGATCTCGAGGCGCCGCTGGTCGCCGTACGGGAGGTTGCGCGCGAGCGTGCCGGCATCCCGCCCGATCCCGACGAAGTCCAGCAGCGCCTGCGCGCGCTCGACCGCGGTGCGCTCCTCGCGCCAGTGCCGCGGCAGGCGCAGTAGCGCGCCCACCACGCTCGTCTTGTGCCGGGCGTCGAGCCCGACGACGACGTTCTCGAGCGCGGTCATCTCGCCGAACAGCCGGATGTTCTGGAAGGTGCGCGCCAACCCGAGCCGGGTGATCCGGTGGCGCACCTTGCCGACGAGCGAGACGCCGTCCAGCAGCACCTGACCGCTCGAGGGCCGGTAGACGCCCGTCATCGCGTTGAACGCGGTGGTCTTGCCCGCGCCGTTCGGACCGATGAGCCCCAGGATCTCGCCACGGCGGATGACGAACGAGAGGTCGTCGAGGGCGACGAGTCCGCCGAACTTCACGGTGAGGTTGCGCACCTCGAGGAGGGCTTCGCCCACTGCGGTGCCGATCTCCCGTTCGGGAGCCGCCGCCTCTGCGATCTCCTCGGGAACCTCCGCGTCCGGTGCAGGGTCGACCGGGCCCTCGGGGGCCGCGGCGCCGTCGCGATCGGTCATCGCCGTGCCCCGCTCCGCTGCCGATCGCTCGCCGATCCGGCGGGTTCCCGCAGGAACGCGTACGCGCGCCGCGAATAGGCGAGCAGCTTCTGCCGCGCGGCCAGGATGCCACCCGAGCGGAAGATCATCAGCACCACCAGCGCGGCGCCGAAGATCAGGTACTTGAACTCCGCGATCGCGATGAAGCGGTTCGGGATGTACGCCACGAGCGCCCCGCCGATGATGGCGCCGACCTTGTTGCCCGCGCCGCCGAGCACGACCGCGGCGAGGAACAGGATCGACTGCTGCACGGTGAAGCTCTGGTTGTTGACGAACCCGACCTGGCCGCCGGCCAGCGCGCCGGTCAGACCGCCGACGGCCGCACCGATCGCGAATGCCCACACCTTGAACTTGAACACGGGCACGCCCATGATCTCGGCGGCGTCCTCGTCCTCCCGGATCGCGACCCAGGCGCGGCCGACCCGGGAGCGCTCCATGTTCCCGACCAGCAGGAGCACGACGATGATGATCGTGATCGTCAGCCAGTACCATGGCGCGCCGTTCGAGGCGGAGAACAATGGTTGCTGGAGCCCGTTGGATCCGGTGATCGTGCCCGGTGGCCGACCGACGTTCTGGAAGCCCACCTGACCGCGGACGGCGGGGATGATCGTGGCGAGCAGGCGGATGATCTCTCCGAAGCCGAGCGTCACGATCGCGAGATAGTCGCCGCGGAGCCGCAGCGTCGGCACACCCAGGAGCACACCGAAGAACATGGTCACCGCCATCGCGAGCGGCAGGGTCCACAGGAACGGGATCTTGAAGAATGGCGAGTCCGGGCTCGTGAACATCGCGGCGACGTACGACCCGACCGCGAAGAACGCCACGTAGCCGAGGTCGAGCAGTCCGGCGTAGCCGACCACCACGTTCAGGCCGATCGCGATGAGGGCGTAATACGACATCTGGAACAGGTTGATGTCCCAGTTGGTGCCGCCGCCGCCGGCGGTCTCGGTGGAGATGATCGGGAGGTTCAGCGCCGGCGCCGCGTAGGCGAGGATGACGATCGGCAGCAGGACGCCCCACTGCGCCGGGCGGCTCAGGCTGTTCCACCGCGAGATGGCACCCGAGTTGGCGACGCCGCGTCCCTTCGCTTCGCGACCGAGCTCGTCCTGCTCCGCCTGGGGGTCGGGTTGCAGGGTGGGACCGTTGACCGTGCTCATGCGCGGCTCCTTCCCATGGACTGTCCGAGGAGGCCGGTGGGCCGCACGACGAGCACGACCACCAGCACGACGAAGGCGACGACATCCGACCATTCGGCCGCGCCCAGCAGCGTCTGGCCGTAGTTGCCGATCAGGCCGATCAGCAGTCCGCCGAGCAGCGCACCGCGGACGTTTCCGATGCCGCCGAGGACGGCCGCGGCGAACGCCTTCACGCCGAGCACGAATCCGCCGTTGTACTGCGCACCCTGCGGCACGAGCATGATCCAGAAGATCGCGCCGACGCCGGCGACGAGGCCACCGATGATGAACGTGATGACGATGATGCGCTCGCGGTTCACGCCCATGAGGGTCGCCGTATCCGGATCCTGGGCCACCGCTCGGATGCCGCGCCCGATGCGCGAGCGCCGGATGAACTGGTCGACGACGACCATCGTGACGATCGCTGCGACGAGGATGACGATCTCGTAGTTGTAGACGATCCCGCCGAAGACGTCGAAGACCTGCACCGTGGGGATCAGGATGACGCTGGGCTCCGGCTGCGCGCCGCGCCAGAGGAAGAACAGCCCCTGGATCGTGAACGAGACGCCGATCGCGGTGATCAGGTAGACCAGGCGTGGTGGATTGCGCTTGCGCAGGGTGCGATAGGCCGCGCGTTCGACGATGAACGCCACGATCGCCGAGGCCGCCATGCCCGCGAGCAGCGCCAGCAGCAGATCGCCGATGAGCGCAGGGAGGGGCAGATTCGGGGTATCGCCGTTGAACCCCAGTCCGGTGAGCGTGAAGACCACGGCGTAGACGCCGGAGATGAAGACCTCGGAGTGCGCGAAGTTGATGAGGTTCAGCACGCCGTACACGAGGGTGTAGCCGAGGGCGATGAGGCCATAGACGGCCCCGTAGGTCAGGCCGCCGAAGGTGTTGCTCCAGAAGCCCTGGATGAAGGATTGGACGTCGAAGTTGATCCAGGAGTCGTCCATGGGGACGGCCTGGAGGACGAGATCGAGCACAGGGGGTCCTCGCTGGTCGAGACGTACGGGGCGGGCACGGATGCCCGCCCCGTACGGTTGCGAACTACTTGCCGATCGTTCCGATGGGTTCGATCTTGCCGTCCGCGACCTTGTAGCCGTAGACCGCAGGGGCCTGCAGCTCACCCGTGGAGTCCCACTTGTAGTGCTTGCTCAGCCCGTCGGCGTCGTAGTTCTTCACCCAGTCGAGCAGCTTCGCCCGGTCGGTGTTGCCCTTGTCGATGCCCGCGAGCAGGATCGTCGCCGAGTCGTAGCCCTCGATCGAGTAGGTGCCCGGCTCGGCGTTGAACGCCGTGTTGTAGGCCTTCTCGAAGTCCGGGATCAGCTCGCCGGGGATGCAGGGGCAGGTGAAGTAGGCGTTCTTCGAGGCCGAGCCCGCCTGCTTGATGAACTGGTCGTCCTTCACGCCGTCGGGGCCGACGAACGTGCCCTTGAAGCCCTTCTGCACAAGCTGCTGGTCGAAGGGCGCGCCCTCCGCGTAGTAGCCCGCGTAGTACACGGCGTCGGCCTTCGAGTTGATGACCTTGGAGACGGTGGCCGAGAAGTCCTTCTGACCGGTCGTCACCTTGTCGCTGCCGGCCAGGCTCGAGCCGAGCTTCGGCTTGGTGGCGTTGGCCAGGCCCACGCCGTAGTCGGAGTCGTCCTGCACCAGGAAGACCTTCTTGGCCTTGAGCTTGGTGGTGATGAAGTCGGCGGCCGCCGGTCCCTGGATGCTGTCGTTGCCGAGCGCCCGGAAGAAGGTCTTCCAGCCGTTCTGGGTCAGCGTCGGGTTGGTCGCCGACGGGGTGATGTGCACGAGGCCCTGGTCCTCGAAGATCTGCCCGGTCGCCTTCGACTCACCCGAGAACGGAAGACCGATGACTCCGACGATCGCCTTGTTGCTCGCGGCCTGAGTGGTCGGGCCCGTCGCCTTCGCCGGGTCGCCCTCCGTGTCGTACTTCTGGAACTGCACCTGGCACTTCGGGTTGGCCTTGTTGTGCTGGTCGATGGCCAACTGGACACCGTTGTAGATGTTGATGCCGAGGGCCGCGTTGGCGCCGGTCTCCGCGCCGACGTAGCCGATCGTGAGCGACGAGGCGCATTCGGCCTTGCCGTCGCCGGCGGGAAGCACTGCGTCCTTGGGCACGTCGACCGAGTCGATGGTCGGGATGTCGACCTTGTCGGACCCGCCGCCTCCGGACGTGCCGCCGCCGCCGGACGGATTGGCGCAGCCGGCGAGCAGGAGGCCCGCGGCCGCCACGACGGACAACGTCGCGATGACTCTCTTCTGGATCATGTTGTCTCCCTGCTGTGATTCCGGCCCCGAGGTAGACGAGACGACCTCGGCCCGGCGATTGTGGCGATCCTATCCCGGGCGTTCGCCCCGGCAAGGCACGATCCGGCAACGTGCGCCGTAGGTTGGATTCCGATGAGCGACAACTCGGATGCCGCGGATGCCGTCGTGATCGGAGCGGGCCTCGCCGGCCTCGTGACCGCCGCCGAACTCGTGGCCGCGGGAAAGCGCGTGATCGTGCTCGAGCAGGAGCCCGAAGCCTCGCTCGGCGGCCAGGCCTGGTGGTCGTTCGGAGGGCTGTTCCTCGTCGACTCCCCCGAGCAGCGCCGCATGGGCGTGCACGACGGTCTCGATCTCGCCCGGCAGGACTGGTTCGGCAGCGCCGAATGGGATCGCGACGAGGACGCGTGGGGGCGGGCCTGGGCGGAGGCCTACCTGACGTTCGCCGCGACCGAGAAGCGCGCCTGGCTGCGCGAGCGCGGCGTGACGTTCTTCCCCGTCGTCGGCTGGGCCGAGCGCGGCGGCTACACCGCATCCGGCCATGGCAACTCGGTGCCGCGGTTCCACATCACCTGGGGCACCGGCCCCGGCATCCTGGAGCCGTTCATCGACGCGGTGCGCGCGGGGGTCGAGGCGGGACGCGTCGAGCTGCGCTTCCGGCACCGGGTCGACGAGCTCGTCGTCGAGGCCGGCGCGGTCGTCGGGGCCCGAGGCGCCGTGCTCGCCGACGACGACGCCGAGCGGGGCGCGGCGTCGAGCCGGGACGTCGTCGGCGACTTCGAGGTGCGCGGCGCCGCGGTCGTCGTCGCGAGCGGCGGCATCGGCGGCAACCACGAGCTGGTGCGCGCGGCGTGGCCCGACTGGCTCGGCACCCCGCCGGAGAAGATGCTGAGCGGCGTGCCCGCCCACGTCGATGGCCGGATGCTGGGCATCAGCGAGACGGCGGGCGCGCGCCTGGTCAACGGCGACCGTATGTGGCACTACGTGGAGGGCATCGAGAACTACGCGCCCGTGTGGGAGCAGCACGGCATCCGGATCCTGCCCGGACCCTCGAGCATGTGGTTCGACGCCACGGGGGCGCGCCTGCCCGTGCCGCTGTTCCCCGGCTTCGACACCCTCGGCACGCTGCAGTACCTGCGCGAGCTCGGACACGACCACTCCTGGTTCGTACTGGATCAGGCGATCATCGAGAAGGAGTTCGCCCTCTCGGGCAGCGAGCAGAACCCGGATCTCACGGGCAAGAGCGTGCGCGAGCTGCTGCGCCAGCGCCTCGGCAGGGGCGCCACGGAGCCGGTGGAGGCGTTCAAGGAGAAGGGCCCGGACTTCGTCGTCGCCGACACGCTCGACGACCTGCTGGCGGGGATGCGGGAGCGCAACGACGGCATCGAGCTCGACGGCACGCGGATCGCCGTCGAGCTCGGCGCGCGCGACCGGGAGCTGGCGAACCCGTTCGCGAAGGACCTGCAGGTCGTCGCGCTGCGGGGCGCGCGCCGCTACCTCGGTGACAAGCTCATCCGGGTCGCGAAGCCGCATCGGATCCTCGACCCGAAGCGCGGGCCGCTCATCGCCGTCAAGCTGCACGTGCTGACCCGCAAGAGCCTCGGCGGCATCCAGACCGACCTGAGCGCTCGCGCACTCGCGGCGGACGGTGCGCCGGTGCCCGGCCTGTACGCGGTCGGCGAGGCGGCGGGGTTCGGCGGGGGCGGCATCCACGGGTACCGCGCGCTCGAGGGCACCTTCCTCGGCGCCTGCCTGTTCACGGGACGCACCGCGGGTCGCGCGATCGCCGCGGCCCTGTAGGCGCTCTAGCGGGCGAGGGTCCAGGCGCGACGGCGCACGAGCACGTGACCGCGGTCGGAGGTGAGCCGGGTCCACGGACCCGTCTCCAGGATGCGCACGGTGTCGTCGCCGAGGAACCCCATGCTGAACGCCGCGAACGCCGCTCCCGCCGGCACGTGCTCGAAGCCGGGGATCGGCCGGCCCCACACCTCGGTGCGCACGCGTCGCACGATCTGCTCCCCGGCGGCCTCCGGCACGGCGCCGGCGATCTCCTCGATCCCGGCGCGGGCCACGCCGTCCAGCAGCGGCGCCTCGGTGGACGGCAGCGGATGCCATCCCCCGCGCGGCGGGGAGATCGCGGCCCAGGTCGCGCTCGCCACCGACATCGGCAGCGAGATCGTCACGGTCTGCGCGGCCGCCGGGTCGAAGCTCGAGGCGATGTCGCCGACCTCGGCGCGCGCGCGATCCAGCCGGCTCGACAGCGATCCGATCGGCACGACCACGTCGAAGACCGCCTGCTCGCCGCCGTCGCCGGGGGCGAGCGCGAAGGTGCGCAACCCCAGCACCGTCGGGGTCTCGTCGAGAAGTCCCACCGGGTACAGCACCGCGGCATAGACGGCCAGGACGCCGCTCCCTGCGATCAACCGCACGGAGCCGTCCTCGATGCGGCCGGCGCGGCCGAGGAAGACCCGGAGGTCATCGAGCGAGGCGACGTCGACGAGAGTGAAGGTGTCGCTCATCCGGCGACCTAGACTACCGGGCGTGAGCGACCCCCTGTCGGGCCTCCTGGCCGCCCTCGACCTGACCGACACGGGCGCCCGCACCGCTGAGGACATCTTCACGGGCCCCAGCCTCTTCATGCCCACCGGCCGGGTGTTCGGCGGTCAGGTGCTCGCGCAGTCCCTCGTGGCGGCGATGCGCACCGTGCCCGAGGACCGCGCCGTGCACTCGGTGCATGGCTACTTCCTGCGCCCGGGCGACGTCGAGCTGCCGATCACCTTCTCGGTGGACCGCATCCACGACGGGAGGTCGTTCAGCGCCCGCCGGACCCAGGCCTATCAGCGCGGGACGCCGATCCTGTCGATGATCGCGTCATTCCAGACCGAGGACGAGGGCCTCGAGCACCAGGTGCCGATGCCCCAGGGCATGCCCGACCCCGAGTCGCTGCCGAGCGCCGCGGACGCGCTGCGCGGCTTCGATCACCCCATCGCCCGGTTCTGGGCGACCCAGCGCGCGTTCGACATCCGGCACCTCGACGCGCCGATCTACGCGACCGCCGACCCGGAGCGCCGCCCGATGCAGGCGGTCTGGATGCGCACGATCGGCGCCATGCCCGACGAGCCGAACCTGCACAGAGCCGCTCTCGCCTACGCGACCGACTACGCGATCCTCGAACCGATCATGCGTCAGCACGGCGTGGCCTGGGGTGCGGCCGGGCTCAAGGTCGCGAGCCTCGACCACGCGATGTGGTGGCACCGGTTCGCCCGGGTCGACGAGTGGCTGCTCTACGTGCAGGAATCGCCGACGGCGACCGGGGGGCGCGGGCTGGCGACCGGACGGATCTTCCGCCGGGACGGGGCGCTCGTCGCAAGCGTCGCGCAGGAGGGCATGGTGCGGGTCCCCGATCCGCGCGACTACGACGGGCGCTGACCCGGGCTACCGCTCGGACCCGCGCGCTCGGGCCGGCGCGCTCAGCCGCGGCGCGTGAACGCGATCGGCTCGTCGGACCACGCGCTCCAGCTCGCCCGTTCGTCCTCGGTGATCTTGCGCGGACGCTGCGTGGTCGGGTCGACGAGCACGATCGTGGATGCCGCACGCGCGTACTGCGTGAACGGCTCCGCATCCAGCGGTGAGCACACCTCGTAGCAGATCTCGAGGCTCGCGCCGCCGAGCCGCCCGAGCCAGAGCTGCACGTCGAGCGGCTGGGACTGGTACGGCACCGGCGAGAGGTACTCGATCTCCTGCCGCGCGACGAGCCACAGGGTCGAGGGATTGGTCACCGAGTCGACGATCTCGGCCCCCCAGAAGGCCTGCACGCGGGCCTCCTCGAGCAGCACGAGCATGGCCGCATTGTTCACGTGGCCGTAGGCGTCGAGGTCGTTCCAGCGCAGCCGCACCGGCACGTGCATCCGGGTCATCGGTCGCCCCCGCTCAGGAGCGCGTGAGCCGGCGGTGCACGGAGGCGTGCGGAGCCGCGGCCTCCGGGCCGAGCCGGTCGATCTTGTTGGCCTCGTACGCCTCGAAGTTGCCCTCGAACCAGTACCAGCTCGCCGGGTTCTCGTCGGTGCCCTCGTAGGCCAGGATGTGCGTCGCGATCCGGTCGAGGAACCACCGGTCGTGCGTGATGACCACCGCGCACCCGGGGAACTCGAGCAGCGCGTTCTCGAGCGACTGCAGGGTCTCGACGTCGAGGTCGTTGGTCGGCTCGTCGAGCAGCAGCAGGTTGCCGCCCTCCTTGAGGGTCAGCGCGAGATTGAGGCGGTTGCGCTCGCCGCCGGAGAGCACGCCGGCCTTCTTCTGCTGATCCGGCCCCTTGAACCCGAACTTGCTGACGTAGGCGCGGCTCGGGATCTCGGTCTTGCCCACGGTCAGGATGTCGAGGCCGTCCGACACGACCTCCCACAGCGTCTTGGTCGGGTCGATGTTCGAGCGGGTCTGGTCGACGTAGCTGATCTTGACCGTCTCGCCGACCTTGAGGTCGCCGCCGTCGAGCTGCTCGAGGCCGACGATCGTCTTGAACAGCGTCGTCTTCCCGACGCCGTTCGGGCCGATCACTCCGACGATGCCGTTCGGCGGGAGCGTGAAGCTGAGCCCGTCGATGAGCGGGCCGCGCTCGTCGAAGCCCTTCTGCAGGTTCTTGGCCTCGATGACGATCGTGCCCAGGCGCGGTCCCGGCGGGATCTGGATCTCCTCGAAGTCGAGCTTGCGGGTGCGGTCCGCCTCCGCGGCCATCTCCTCGTAGCGGGCCAGGCGCGCCTTGGACTTCGCCTGGCGGCCCTTCGCGTTGCTGCGCACCCAGTCGAGCTCGTCGGCGAGGCGCCTGGCGAGCTTCGCGTCCTTCTTGCCCTGCACCTCCAGGCGCTCGGCCTTCTTCTCGAGATAGGTGGAGTAGTTGCCCTCGTAGGGGTACAGGTGACCGCGGTCGACTTCGGCGATCCACTCGGCCACGTTGTCGAGGAAGTACCGGTCGTGGGTGACGGCGATCACGGCGCCGGCGTACGACTTGAGGTGCTGCTCGAGCCACTGCACGCTCTCGGCGTCGAGGTGGTTGGTGGGCTCGTCGAGCAGGAGCAGGTCGGGCTTGGCGAGCAGGAGCTTGGTGAGCGCCACGCGGCGCTTCTCGCCCCCGGAGAGATTGGCGACGCTCGCATCGCCCGGCGGGGTGCGCAGGGCGTCCATCGCCTGCTCGAGCTGCGAGTCGAGGTCCCAGGCGTCGGCCGTGTCGATGTCCTCCTGCAGCGTGCCCATCTCGGCCAAGAGCGCGTCGAAGTCGGCATCGGGATCCGCCATCGCGGCCGAGATCTCGTTGAAGCGGTCGATCTTGCCCTTGATCTCGCCGACGCCCTCCTGCACGTTCTCGAGCACGGTCTTCGACTCGTCGAGCTCGGGCTCCTGCATGAGGATGCCGACGCTGTACCCCGCCGAGAGCTTGGCCTCGCCGTTGGACGGCTGGTCGAGTCCGGCCATGATCTTGAGGATCGTCGACTTGCCGGCGCCGTTGGGGCCGACCATGCCGATCTTCGCGCCGGGCAGGAACGCCATGGTGACGTCGTCGAGGATGACCTTGTCACCCACCGCCTTGCGGGCGCGCACCATGGAGTAGATGTATTCGGCCATGGAGCCAGCCTACGGGTCGGCCGGGCGCCCTTCCTGATCGCGCGGGCGGGCCGCTACCAGTCGATCTTGCGGGTCTTGCCCGCGAGGCAGCGACCGGTCGAGAAGACCTTCTGGGCGGTACTGGCGTAGCCGATGTTGCCGTACTCCCCGACCAGGCAGGTGCGACCGAGCAGGATCGAGAACTCGATGTTGTCGGCCTGCAGGTTCACGGTCGTGGTGTCGGGCGTGACCTCCATCGCCGCCTTCGGGTACCCCGCGGCGACGAGGTTGTCGATGAACTCGCGTCCGTTGAGCGTGCCGCCCTTGGCGATGAGCGTCTTGTTGACCTGGTCGAAGTACGGCAGGTTCTCGGCGGCGTTGCCCTGCAGCGCGATCGTGGGACTCGCCGTCGGCGTGGGGCTCGGCGCTTTCGACGCGGTGGATGCGGTGTGTGCCGGGCCGGCGGGGGCCGCGGGGGTGCATCCGGCCAGCAGCGTCACCGTCGCGAGCGCGACGGCGACGAGCGCACTGCCCAGCGCGACCCGCGCGCGAAACGGACCTGACGACACGTCGACTCCCCTCGTCCGCGCCGAGTCTAGGGGTGCCGAACCGCGGGTCCGCTCGGAGGACGCCCGGGGCCGCCCGAGAGCGCCGCGGCTAGAACGGCAACGCCGCCTCGGTCGCTCGCTGAGCGCGTGCGGCGGCCAACTCGTCGCCCGGCTCGGCGTCGCCGTCGCCGACGGCCTCGGACGCGTCGCCGGCGTCCGCGTGCCCGGCCGTCTCGCCGCTCTGCGTCGCTTCCGCGGCCGCGGAGGCCGCGACCGTGCGGGAGAACACCGCGGTGCCCCAGCTGAGGTCGTGGCCGAGGGCGTCGGCGTCGATCTCGACGTTGGTGCCGTGCTTGTCCTCGGTCGCCCACTCGCGCACCCGCAGCCGCCCGGTCACGACGACGCGCTGCCCCTTCGCGACCGAGCCGACGACGTTGGTGGCGAGCTGGCGGAAGGTGGTGACGGTGTACCAGTTGGTGTCGGCATCCACCCACTTGTTCTCGGCGCGGTCATAACGCCGCAGCGTCGAGCAGAGCCGGAATGACGTGATCGGCAGCCCGTCGCTCGTGACGAGGTGGCGCGGCGTGGTGGCGACGAGGCCGGTGACGGTGATGGTGTCGGGCATGGGGGGCTCCTTCGAGAGATCGTGGTCTCGGATGCCGGAGCGGGTTCGTGCCGGGAAATCCGCCCCGGCATCCGATGGCCCCATGCTCGTCAGCCGCCCGGGAACGCGGGACGCCCGCGCCCCGATCTGGGGAAGCGGGCGTCGGACGCGGGGTGTGGAGGCGGCTCAGTGCTCCCGGAACTCGGGCCAGTCCGACCCCGGCGCCATGGCCGCGTGCAGCGCGCTCTTCGCGACGTCGAGCGACGGGTACGTGCCGCGGTCCTGGGCTTCCGGGTCGTCGATGAGGCGCACCGTGTACCCCTCGTCGGACCGCAGGATCGAGCCGATCGCACCGTTCGGCCCGAAGGCCACCCAGCGCTGCTGCGTCACCTGATCGTTCATCGTCGAACTCCCTTCGGAAGCGGAACTTCGGATGCGACTCACGGTACGCCGGGCGACCCATCCTGGCCCGGTTTGGCGGCAACCCCTCAGGACGCGACCTAGGCTGCCACGAGTGACCCATCTCGCCGCCGACGACCGATACGACCGGATGCCGTACGAGCGCTCCGGGCGCAGCGGTCTCCTGCTCCCCCGCATCTCGCTCGGCCTGTGGAACAACTTCGGTTCCGACCGTCCGCGCCAGACCCAGCGCGAGATCCTGCTGCGCGCGTTCGATCTCGGCGTGACGCACATCGACCTCGCCAACAACTACGGCCCGGACGGCGGGGATGCCGAGCGCACCTTCGGGGCGGTGCTCGCCTCCGACCTGCGGCCGTATCGGGACGAGCTGGTGGTATCGACCAAGGCGGGTTATCGGATGTGGCCGGGCCCGTACGGCGAGTGGGGATCGCGCAAGGGCATGCTGGCCTCGCTCGACCAGTCGCTGGGACGGATGGGGCTCGACTACGTCGACATCTTCTACTCGCACCGGCCCGACCCGAGCACCCCGATCGAGGAGACCATGGGCGCCCTGGCGTCGGCGGTGCGGGCCGGCAAGGCGCTGTACGCCGGCGTCTCGAACTACGACCCGGAGCAGACCCGGGCCGCGGCGGCGGCGCTCGCGGCCGACGGCGTGCCGCTGCTCATCCACCAGCCGCGATACAACATGTTCGACCGCGAGATCGAGCGCGGGCTGCTGCCCGTGCTCGCGCAGGTCGGCGCCGGGGCGATCGTCTACTCGCCCCTCGCGCAGGGCCTGCTCACCGACCGCTATCTCGCGGGCGTGCCGAGCGACTCCCGGGCGGCGATCGGCCGTTGGATGACAGAGCGCAACATCTCGCCCGAATACCTCGAGACGGCGCGGGCGCTGAACGAGATCGCCCGGGGCCGCGGCCAGACCCTCGCGCAACTCGCGCTCACCTGGGTGCTGCGGCATCCGGAGGTCACGAGCGCGCTCATCGGCGCCTCGAGCGTCGCGCAGCTCGAGGACAACCTGCGCGCTGCGACGGCCGCGCCGCTGACCGCCGATGAGCTCGCGGCGATCGAGCCGCTGGCCCGCGAGGGCGTCGGAGAGGCCTGAGCGTCGGTCCGGACCGAGCGCACGAAAGCCCCGGTCCGGCCGGAATGTCGGTGGCCGGGGTCATGATCGGCGCATGGACCTCCTCGAGCGCAGCGCTCCCCTGCCGACCTCCCGGTCGTTCCCGGGCCTGCGGCTCGTGCCGCTGCACGCCGGGCTGACCCGGGTGCTGCACCGCGACGGCAGCGTGCTCGGGTACGTCGAGACGGTTCCGGATGCCGCGGGCGTCCGGTACCGCGCCAAGCGCATGCGGCCCCGCGCCGCCGGGTTCACGGTCGTCGGCGAGTTCTGGTCGCCCGACGAGGCGCTCGACGCCCTGCGCTTCGCGTAGTCGCCCCGCCGCGAGCGCCTTCGGCCTCGACCGGCGATTCGGTTCCCGCCCGCGCGGGCGCCGGGGTTATGGTGCGCGCATGCAGTGGTGGAACGACCTCGTCGACTGGACCCAGTCCGACGCAGGGTGGCGGATCATCTCGGGGGCGATCATCCCCTTCATCGCGATCGTGGTCGCCGGCATCGTCGGGGCCGTCATCGGGCGCGGCGTCACCCGGCGACTGGTGGCCCAGCGCGATCACGAGACGCGCGCGTCGGCGGTGACCGCGCTCATCCAGGCGGGTCAGGATGCCGCCAAGTGGCACAGCCAGTCCGCCGCCGCGAAGGAGCACGCCGCCCATCTCGCGAGCGAGGCGGACGTCATGGTGCGCCTGCTGCCGATCTCGGGCGCCGGACTCGCCGCCGACTGGGCCACGCACCAGCTCGCCGAGATGCGGACGAACTCCGTCAGCTACAGCTACGCGGCCGACCAGACCTTCTCGGAGTACCGCGATCGCCTCGTGCTCTGGCTGCACAAGCCGGGCAAGGGCAAGCGGCTGTTCACGACCGATCTGCAGCGCTGGCGCTACGACGACCAGGGCCCCGATCCGCTCGTGGTCGAGCAGCAGAAGTGGGCCGAGGAGCAGGTGACCGCGACGACCCACGAGGCGCCGGAGCACGCGGCGTCGCTGCCGGTCGGCGGCGCGACCACGGCGCTGCCCGCATTCGGCACCTCGCCGGCGGCGCCCGCCGAGAAGGCCGCGAACTGAAGGCGGTGCTCTACTCTGGGCTCGGTTGCCCCCCGTAGCTCAGTGGATAGAGCATCCGGTTTCTACCCGGCTGGTCGGGAGTTCGAATCTCTCCGGGGGGACTGGCTCCGGAGCCGCCCTCGATCTGACGCGAATGCCGGGTGCGGCGCGCTCTGACCGTGCATTCGCGTCAGATGGATGCCGTCCAGGCAGGCGGGCGGGCGCTCAGACCGCGAGCGCGAGCGCGGCGAGCACGCGCTGCACGGTGGGCACGCCCTCCGCGCGGAAGACCTCGGTGCCGTCCTCGCGGCGCACGATGACCGTGGGAGTCGCGCGGATCCGCTCGGCGGCCGCGGCATCCGGAGCGCTCGCGACGTTGCGCTCGACGACGGATGCCGCCGGAACCAGGCGCGCGGCCTCGTCGAGCACGGCCCGCGTCGCCGTGCAGGCGCCGCAGAAGCTCGAACTGTAGAGCTCGACGATCACGCCGGGGACAACGCCGGCGGGGGCCGCGGGATTCCGTGACCAGCAATACATACCAATGTTATATAAACTGGGTATATGACTTCGACCCGACGCGAGACCCTCTCCGCCCTGCTGGTCGCGAGCAACCGCCTCGTGCGGGTCGCGGCCCAGGCGACCGGCAACCGCACCCCCTCCGCGATCTGGCGGGCGCTCGGCATCCTCGAGAGCGACGGCCCGATGCGGGTCGGCGAGCTCGCGACCGCCTGCCGCGTCACCCAGCCCGGCATGACGCGCGCCCTCGGACAGCTGGTCGAGGAGGAGTTCGTGTCGCGCATCGCCGACACCGCCGACTCGCGCGCGTGGCTGATCCGGATCACGCCCAAGGGCACCGCGACACTGCACGCCTACCGCGCCGAGATCGGCACGGCCCTCGAACCGTTCTTCCGCGACCTCGACGACGCCGACTGGCGAGCGCTCGAGCGCGCGACCGAGTTGATGGCCGCGCGCACCGCGGTCGAGAAGGAGGCGGCCTCATGAGCACCGCACCCGCGCACGGCAACGCCACCGGCGAGACCGCCAGCATCCTGAAGCAGCCGCGCACGGTGTGGGCGATCGCGTTCGCGTGCGTCATCGCGTTCATGGGCATCGGGCTCGTCGACCCGATCCTCAAGGGCATCGCCACCGAGCTGCACGCCACCGCGACCGAGACCGAGCTGCTGTTCACGAGCTACCTCGCGATCACCGGACTCATGATGCTCGTCACGAGCTTCATCTCCAGCCGGATCGGCGCCCGCCTGACCCTGCTGATCGGCCTCGCCTTCATCGTGCTGTTCGCGCTGCTCGCGGCGCTCAGCCCGTCCGTGGAGGCGATCATCGGATTCCGCGCCGGCTGGGGCTTCGGCAACGCGCTGTTCATCTCCACGGCGCTCGCCACCATCGTGGGGGCGGCATCCGGCGGCACGAGCGCGGCGATCATCCTGTACGAGGCGGCGCTCGGGCTGGGCATCGCGGTCGGTCCGCTCGTCGGCGGCCTCCTCGGGTCGATCGCGTGGCAGGGCCCGTTCTTCGGCGTCTCGGTGCTCATGGCGATCGCGTTCGTCGCGATCCTGGTGCTCCTGCCCCGGGAGGCCCAGGGCGTCGTGCGTGAGAAGACCCGGTTCACGGCGCCGCTGCGCGCGCTCGGCAACCGCACGCTGCTGGTGCTGGCGCTCGCCGCCCTGTTCTACAACGTCGGCTTCTTCACCCTGCTCGCGTTCTCGCCGTTCGCCCCCGGGCTGAACGGGTTCACGGCGCTCGATCTCGGCTTCGTGTTCTTCGGCTGGGGCGTCGCGGTCGCCGTGACGAGCGTGTGGGTCGCACCGATCCTGACCGCTCGGATGCCGCGGTCGACGGTGCTGGCCGTCGTGCTGCCGCTGCTCGCGATCGACCTCGGGCTCGTGGGCCTGCTGGTCGCGAGCACGGTCGGGATCATCGTCTGCATCATCGTGGGCGGGCTGTTCCTGGGCGTGCTCAACACCGTTCTCACCGAGGCGGTCATGAACGCCACCGACCTGCCGCGCTCGGTCGCGTCGTCGGCGTACTCGTTCGTGCGGTTCATCGGGGGCGCGGCCGCTCCCCCGCTCGCCGCCGCGATCGCCGCCTGGACCGGCGACCCGGCGATCTCGTTCTACGTCGGCGGCGCGTCGGTGCTCGTCGCGACGGTGCTCATCGTCGCGGGCCGCCATCAGCTGCGCCGTATCGACGGCGGCGAGGAGACCGTGCGCGAGGAGGCCGAGGACATCGGCGTCGCCGACGCGGCCTGAGCGGCACGCATCCGATCGACGTTTCGCCATCGGATGCGTGCCGCGCGAGCGCGATCGGATGGCGAAAGGCTCAGGGAAGGGGCGCGATGTGCTCGCGCACGATCACCTGCGCGGGGCGGGTCGTCGGGGTGCGCCGCTAGAGTCGGGGCATGGCAGCGCACGACGTCCTCGTCTGGATCGACTGCGAGATGACCGGCCTCGATCTGTCGATCGACGAGCTCGTCGAGGTCGCCGTCGTGGTCACCGACTACGACCTCAAGCCCCTCGACCCCGGCTTCTCGATCGTCATCAAGCCGGATGCCGAGGCCTTCGAGCACATGAGCGACTTCGTCGTCGCGATGCACACGACCTCCGGGCTCATCGACGAGATCCCGCACGGCAAGAGCCTCGGCGAGGCCGAGTACGAGGTGCTCGAGTACATCCTGAAGTTCGCACCCGACGCGCAGTCGGCGCCGCTGGCGGGCAACACGATCGGCACCGACCGCTCGTTCCTGGCGAAGTTCATGCCGCGGGTCGACCAGCACCTGCACTACCGCAGCGTCGACGTGTCGTCGATCAAGGAGCTGGCCCGCCGCTGGTACCCGCGTGCCTACTTCCAGGCGCCCGCAAAGAACGGCGGACACCGGGCGCTCGCCGACATCCTCGAGTCGATCCGCGAGCTCGACTACTACCGCCGCATCCTCTTCGTCACCGAGCCGGGACCGAGCTCGGAGCAGGCCCAGGAGGTGTCGGCCGCGACCACCGCCGCGTGGGCCGACCAGCTGCCGGCGCACGCCCCGCACGACTGAGCGTCACCGGCCCGCGTCCGCGAGGCGCCCGTTCGGCGGAACACGCACGTCGCGGCCTCGCGGCGCGCGTCGCGGAGCCCGCGCGGTGCTCTACAATCGTGGGGTTGCCCAGCCACACGTGGGAGGGCGCATGGTGGATGTAGCTCAGTTGGTAGAGCACTGGCTTGTGGTGCCGGTGGTCGCGGGTTCGAGCCCCGTCATCCACCCCACGATGTCACTGACCCAGCCGGACGAGGCCCTCGAGGAGCGCGAGCTCTTCGAGCCCGACCGCGCCTGGAGCACCGTCGTGTGGAACGATCCGGTGAACCTCATGACCTACGTGACGCACGTCTTCCGCACCTACTTCGGCTACCCCCGCCGGGAGGCCGAGCGGCTCATGCTGCTCGTGCACCACGAGGGCCGGGCGACGGTGGCGTCGGGCCCGCGCGAGGAGATGGAGCGGCACACCGAGGCGATGCACGAGTTCGGGCTGTGGGCGACCGTGGAGCGGATCTGATGCGGAGCGAGACGCGATGAGGGTGCAGCGCCGGCGCGGCGACATCGTCGTGGGGCTCGACGCGGTCGAGCGCGACCTGCTCGCCTCGCTCGCGACCCAGTACGACGAGGTGCTGCACGACGACGAGGGTGACGACGCCGTGCACGACCGGCTGTTCCCGGTGGCGTACCGCGACGATCCGGACGCCGACGACGAGTTCCGCCGGTACACCTACGAGGGCCTCGTCGAGCGCAAGAGCGCGAACGCGGGCCGGATCGCGGCATCGATCGCGGCGGCGGGCGACGGGCGCATCCTGCTCGACCCGGATGCCGTCGGCGCCTGGCTGCCGGCGCTCACCGACCTGAGGCTCGTGATCGCCGAGCGGCTCGGCATCCGGCACGACGACGACACCGTGCCCGACGACCAGCTCGGGCAGGTGTACCACTGGCTCGCCGAGCTGCAGGCGCGCCTCGTCGACGCCGTCGATCGCTGAGAGCGATGCCGCTCGACGTGGATGCCGAGGCCTTCGAGGCCCTCGTCGTCGAGGAGCTCGACGCGCTGCCCGATGAGATGGTCGACGGGCTCGAGAACGTCGTTTTCGTGTGCGAGGACGCGCCGGAGGACGGGTCCGACATCCTGGGCGAGTACCAGGGCGTCGACCTCACGCGCCGCGACCGCTACGGGTTCGGCGAGCTGCCGGATCGCATCGTGCTGTTCCGGCTGCCGCTGCTCGCGTACTGCCGCGACCTCGACGAGCTGCACGACGAGGTGCACGTCACGCTCGTGCACGAGATCGCCCACTACTTCGGCATCGACGACGACGAACTCCACCGCCTCGGCTGGGGGTGAGGCGCGCGAGTGACCGGCCAGGTGACGTCGGCATGGAGGTGCGGGTGCTCGCGGGCGGCGAAGGCGGCCTCCTGGCGGGCCCAGCGGTCCCAGTGGGGGGCGTAGGCGTCGCCGTCGCGGGCGAGCGCGCGGCGGCGGCGCGAGGCGGCATCCAGCTCGACCCAGACGCCGAGGGTGGCCAGGCGCCGGGCGGCGCGGCTGAGGGCGCCGCAGCCCTCGACGACGAGGGGGCGGGCGGGGTCGACCGGATGCCAGATCCCGGGCTGCTGGGTGGTCCAGTCCCAGCCCCGCCATCCCGGATCCTCCGAGCGCAGTACGTCCGCCACGACGGCGGCGCTCCCGGCCTCCAGGCCGTCCCACCCGGGGTAGATGTCGTCGAGGCTCACGAGCTGGGCGCCGAGGGCCGGCGCGAGCCGCTCGCCGAGGCTCGTCTTGCCCGCCCCCGAGCCGCCGTCGACGAGCACCACCGGGCGCGGAACCGCCGCCGCCCGTGCGACGAGGTCCTCGAACGAGGTGACGAGCTCAGGCACCGACAACTCAGGCACCGACGAACCTCCAGGTGCCGAGCGCGACGGCGAGGCCGATCGCGAGCGCCGTGACGACGACACCGGTCCCCGCGAGCACGAGGTCGCCCGCCCCGAACCGCGACGCGCGCGCCCAGGTGCGCGGCCCCGGGGCGCCGAAACCCCGGGCTTCCATCGCCGTCGCGAGCTTCGTTCCACGACGCACCGCGAGCACGAGCAGGGCGATCGCCTGTCCGAGCGCGCGCCGGATGCGGCCGCGGTCGGCGATCCCGCGCGCCCGGCGGGCGAGCGCGAGGTCGCGCCAGTCGGCCACGAGCAGCCCCACCAGCCGGAACGCGGCCAGCGCGCCGAGCACGAACCGCGCCGGCAGGTGCAGCCGCTGCGCGAGGCCGTCCGCGAGGTCGGTCGGGTCGATCGTCGCGAGCAGCAGGATGCCCGGGATGCCGATCGCCAGCACGCGCAACCCGACCGCCGCCGCGAGCGCGAGCGATCCGCTCGTCACCGTGACCGGCCCGAGCGCGAGCAGCACGGCCCCTGCGTCGACCCCGTAGAGGGCCGTCGTGATCGCCGCCAGCGCCCCGGCCACGACGAGCGGGATGCTGCGCCGCGCCACGGCGCCGAGCCCCACCCGGGCGAACGGCGCGAGCACGAGCACGGCGACGAGCACCACCCCCGCCGACACCACGTCGATGGAGAGCACGAGCGCGACCGTCACGAGCAGCGCGACGCCGAGCTTGGTGACCGGATTGACGCTCACGCGGTCACCGCCGCCCGGCCGAGCTCGAGCCGGGCGTCGGCGAGGGCCGCCACGAGCTCCGCATCGTGGGTGGTCGTCACGATCGCGGTGCCCGCGCGCAGCAGCTCCGCGAGCAGGGCGACGAGCTCGGCCCAGGTGACCGCGTCCTGCCCGAACGTCGGCTCGTCGAGCACGAGCACGCGGGGCCGGCCGGCGAGCACCGCACCGACGGACAGCCGGCGCTGCTCGCCGCCGGAGAGCGTGTGCGGCTGGGCGTCGGCGAGCGCGCCCAGGCGCAGCCGCTCGAGCAGCGGGTCGATGCGCGCGGCGAGCTCCGCGCCGCGGAGGCCGAGCGCCCGCGGGCCGACCTCGAGCTCGGCGCGCACCGTGGGCGCGACGAAGGTGTGCGCCGGCTCCTGGAACACCGTGCCGATGCGGGTGAGCAGTTCGCGGGACCGCCAGCGCACCGGGCCGGGGCCGAGCCCGGCGGCGAGGGCGGGCGCCGCCTCCACCGCGCCCGCGACCGGCGGCAGCAGGCCCCCCAGGGTGAGGGCGAGCGTCGTCTTGCCGGAGCCGTTCGGGCCGGTCACCGCGAGCGCCGATCCCACCGACACCGTGGTCCGGACGCCGCCGGCGGCGATCGCGGCGCCGCGCCCCACGCTCAGGTCGCGCGCCGAGAGCAGCGTCTCGCCGGCCGCCCAGTCGCGCACCGGATGCGCCGGCGGCCGGCCGGGAACCCAGACGCCCGCGGCCGCGAGTTCCGCGCCGCGCGCGGTCAGCACGGCATCCGGAGCACCGTCGGCCACCACCCCGGCGCCCGCCTCGAGCACCACCACCCGATCGACCACGTCGAGCCAGGTCGCGACCCGGTGCTCGACCACCACGACCGTGGCGCCCGTCTCGGCGGCGATCCGCGCGACCGCGTCGCGCACCTCGATGACGCCCTCGGGGTCGAGGCTGGCGGTCGGTTCGTCGAGCAGCAGCAGCCCGGGGCGCATGGCGAGCACCGCCGCGAGTGCGAGCCGCTGGCGCTGACCGCCGGAGAGCGCCGCGGTCGAGGCGTGCAGCGGCAGGTCGAGCCCGACCATCCGGAGCGCCTCGGGCACCCGGCGGCGGATCTCGTCGACCGGCACGCCGAGGTTCTCGCAGCCGAACGCGACCTCGTCGCCCACCCGCGCGAGCACGGTCTGGGCGTCGGGGTCCTGCAGCACGAGGCCGGCGCGTCCGCGGGCGGCGGCGGGCGATATCCCGTCGATCGTCAGCTCGCCGGCGGCGTCGCCCTCCTCGCCGTCGGCGCCGAGCACGCCCGCGAGGGCGGCGAGCAGCGTGCTCTTGCCCGCGCCCGACGGCCCGAGCAGCAGCACCCGCTCCCCCGGCTCGATCGCCAGGTCGAGGCCGGTGAGCGCGGGCGCGCCCCGGCCGGCGTGCCGCCAGCCCCAGCCCCGGGCGCGGACCGCGACGCCGCGAACGCCGCCGCCGCTGCCGCTGCCGACCGTGGTCAGCGCGACCTCCCGGCGGGGAAGCGCGAGAGCGCCCCGGTGCGTGCGAGCGCCCGCACGGCGAACCACGCGAGCAGCCCGCAGATCGCCCCCGACAGGATCGTCGTGCCGATGTAGACGCTCTTCGCCGCGGCATCGAGCGCGACCACCGACGAGCTCAGGAAGCTGTCGAGCACGCCCTCCGCGATCCCGGTGCCGACACCCGCGAGCACGGCGATCCACCACGAGCCGAGCCGGTACAGCACGATCGCGAACACGATCTCGGCACCGAGGCCCTGCACGATGCCGGAGATCACCGTCGTGAAGCCCCACTGCGACCCGATCGCCATCTCGACGATCGCGGCGAGCAGCTCGACGAAGATCGCGGCACCCGGCTTGCGGATCACCAGCCCGCCGAGCACGCCCGCGAACAGCCACAGGCCGTTCAGGATGCCGAACAGGCCGGGCGAGAACGCGAGCGGGGTCGAGAGCGGGGTCCATGCGATCCCCCACGCCCAGAAGACGACCCCGCAGGCGACGCCGAGCACGGCGGCCACCACGATGTCGACGACGCGCCAGCGGGCGACGGTGCGGATGGGAAGAGCTGCTGCGGTCATGCGTGCCTCCGGATCGGTCGGCACGGGTTTCGAGATGCCTCCCTGCGCCGGCATGATCCGGATCAGGTTCGACGGTCGGAGCTTGGATCAGCTCCCTCTCAGCCCGGCACACCGGACTCCCGTGTTCGACGCCGATCCTACGCGTGCGCGCGCCCCACCGCGCGCGGCGCTACGCGGCCGAGGCGACGTCGTCGACGAAGCCGACCGCGACGTACTCCAGCTTCGAGAAGTCGACGGTCGCGTCGTTCGCCGCGGAGTTGTCGATGACGTACGCGATGTTGACGGCGAGGTCGCGCATGCCCGACGTGAAGTTCTGGCCGACGAACCGCGCGCAGACGATGATGCCCTGCACGATGACGAAGTCGCCCCGCTCGTCGCTGCCGCGCAGCGACGGGTCCGCCCGGTTCACGTCGAATCCGGCCGGCGTGCGGTACTTGAGCGGGTGCTCGAACCGGGCGAGCAGGTAGTCTGGTCGATCGGAGCCCGGGATGACGCGCAGGGCGTCGGCGCGCAGCGGAAGCGCGGCCTCCAGCTCCGCCGGTCCGATGTCGAGACGGGTCAGGACGAAACCGGGCATGCCGACAGCGTGCCAGATTCAGCGGGCCAGGCCGAGCGCGAGTCCCCGCCGGCGCACCCGGCCGCCCCAGCGCACGCCCTTCATGACCGGGTAGATCGCCGCGAACACGACCATGGGGGCGCGCAGGGCCGGATTGGCGATCCCGTGCGCGTCGTAGGTGCGCTCCCACCGGCGCACGTAGCTGGCGTAGTCCCGGGGGTTGTCGTCGAGGCGCCGCGCGCTCATGCCGGCGACCATGTCCGAGCTGTAGACGACGCGGTGCCCGCGACGCTGCAGGTGGATGCTGAGGTCGATGTCCTCGTGCATCTCGTCGTTCGCGTCCCGGCACGCGACGCCCCGGATGTCGCGCCAGGCGCTCGCACGGATCGCCATGTTGCTGCCGAACACGAAGTGGTAGTCGCGAGCGAGACGCAGGATCGCGCGGCGCAGCGCGTCGTCGGCGTGATGCCCGAGCCGCTGCAGCGGCATGTCGTAGTAGATCATCGGGCCGGTCGCGGCATCGACGGTGCCGTCGGCGAAGATCCGGCGCACCTCCTGCACCCAGTCCGGCTCGATCACCGAGTCGGCGTCGATGCGGCCGATGACCTCGCCGATCGCCTGGTCGAGCCCGAAGTTGCGCGTCGGCACGAGACCCTGCTCGGCGTCCTGGCGGAAGATCCGCAGCGGCGCGTCGGGGAACTCCGCCCGCAGCGACTCGAGCACGGCGAGCGTGGAGTCGGTCGAGCGGTTGTCGACGACGAGGATCTCGTCGGCCGGCTCCGTCTGATCGATCGCGGCGACGACGCAGGCCCGGATCCGCTCTTCCTCGTTGAAGGCGGGGATGACGATCGAGACCGTCGGCCCCCCGGCTGGTGGCATGGCGCCAGACTAGCGGCAGGGAGTCCGCCGAGCGCCAGCCGGGACCTCTAACCCCAGGGCTGCGTCACGTGGGCGCGCATCCACGCCAGCGGATCCTCCGGCGTGCCGGACGCGTCCAGGATGCCGAAGTGCAGATGCGTCCCCGTGCTCTCCCCGGTGTCGCCGACCCGGCCCACGATCTCCCCCCGGGTGACGTGGTCGCCGACGGCGAGGTGCAGCGACCCCGCGATCATGTGGCCGTAGACGCTCGTGACCGTCTCTCCGTTCACGTCGTGCCGGATCATGACGTGCTCGCCCAGGTCGCCGAAGAACCCTGCCTTCACGACGGTGCCGTCGGCGATCGCGGCGATCGGGGTGCCGGCGCCGGGCACGAGGTCGACGCCGCTGTGCATGCTCGAGCAGCCGCCGCAGGGCGGGATGCGCCGGCCGAACCCGCTGCTCATGCGCGTCGCCGGGTCGATCGGCCACTGCACGAGGGTGATCGAGGTCATCGTGACCCCGTCGCGGGGTGCGACCCGGATCGGGTCGGTGTGCGCGGCGAGGTCGAGGTGCTGGGATGCCGCATCGAACCGGGCGTGCTCGACGACGGAGGCGAAGGCCGGCAGCGCGACGACGGTCGTCCCGGCGGCGATGAGCACCGCCGTGAGCGAGGCGCCCGCGATGGACAGCAGGACGGAACGGGACAAGGGAGGTCTCCGGGGGGTCGGGCGCGGCGTGCGCGGGGGCGCGCAACGCGGCACGCCGATTCGGGTTCGGGCCCACACGGAGGCCGCACACGGCGCGATCCACGACTGCACCGGAGCCTCCGGAGCCGAATCATTGATTTCCGATGTTTCTGGGCGGTCCCTGGCAACGGCATCCGGGCCCCGCCCCCGACACGGCGGCGTTCGAGAGCGGCGGCTAGCGTGATCGGAATGCAGGCGGCATCCACCCCTACCCCCTCCCCGATCTGGCCCGGTACGGCCTACCCGCTCGGCGCGACGTTCGACGGCAACGGCACCAACTTCGCGCTCTTCAGCCAGGTCGCCGAGGGCGTGCAGCTGTGCCTGATCGCCGAAGACGGCACCGAGACCCGCGTCGACCTGACCGAGGTCGACGGCTACGTCTGGCACGGCTACCTGCCCGGGGTCCAGCCCGGGCAGCGCTACGGCTACCGGGTGAGCGGCACGTGGGATCCGGCGACCGGTCAGCGCTGCAACCCGGCCAAGCTGCTGCTCGACCCGTATGCGAAGGCCACCACCGGCGACATCCGGTGGGGGCAGTCCATGTTCGGCTACACCTTCGGCAGCCCCGAGCAGCGCGACGACTCCGACAATGTCGCCGACACGCTGCACGGGGTCGTCATCAACCCCTTCTTCGACTGGACCGGCGACCGCGCCCCGCGCACCCCGCTCGCCGAGACCGTGATCTACGAGGCGCACGTCAAGGGACTCACGCAGCAGCATCCGGACGTGCCCGAGCATCTGCGCGGCACGTACGACGCGATCGCGCACCCGTCGGTCATCGCCCACCTGCAGAAGATCGGCGTGACCGCGGTCGAGCTCATGCCGGTGCACCAGTTCGTCGACGAGGGCAACCTGCAGGACAAGGGCCTGCACAACTACTGGGGCTACAACACGATCGCGTTCTTCGCGCCGCACGCGGCCTACGCGGCATCCGGCCGGCTCGGCCAGCAGGTGCAGGAGTTCAAGGGCATGGTGCGCGCCCTGCACACCGACGGCATCGAGGTGATCCTCGACGTGGTCTACAACCACACGGCCGAGGGCAACCATCTCGGCCCGACGATCTCGATGAAGGGCATCGACAACGCCGCCTACTACCGGCTCGTCGACAAGACGCCCGAGTACTACATGGACTACACGGGCACCGGCAACTCGCTGAACGCGGGCGACCCGCGGGCGCTGCAGCTCATCATGGACTCGCTGCGCTACTGGGTGACCGAGATGCACGTCGACGGGTTCCGGTTCGACCTGGCCTCCACGCTCGCGCGCGAGTTCTACGACGTCGACCGGCTGTCGACCTTCTTCGAGCTCGTGCAGCAGGACCCGGTGGTCTCGCAGGTCAAGCTCATCGCCGAGCCGTGGGATGTGGGGCCGGGCGGCTACCAGGTGGGCAACTTCCCGCCGCAGTGGGCGGAGTGGAACGGCAAGTACCGCGACACGGTGCGGGACTTCTGGCGCCGCGAGCCGGGCACGCTCGGCGAGTTCGCCTCCCGCATCACCGGGTCGAGCGACCTGTACGAGGACACCGGACGACGTCCCGTCGCGTCGATCAACTTCGTCACCGCGCACGACGGCTTCACCCTGCGCGACCTCGTCTCGTACAACGGCAAGCACAACGACGCCAACGGCGAGAACGGCAAGGACGGCAACGACGACAACCGATCGTGGAACTGCGGCGCCGAGGGCCCGACCGACGACGCCGGCATCAATGCCCTCCGCGGCATGCAGCAGCGCAACTTCCTCGCCACGGTGCTGCTGAGCCAGGGCGTGCCGATGATCCTGCACGGCGACGAGCTCGGACGCACGCAGGGCGGCAACAACAACGGCTACGCGCAGGACAACCCGATCACCTGGGTCGACTGGGCGCACGCCGACCAGGCGCTCATCGAGTTCACCGCGGCCGTCGTGCGGCTGCGGCGGGAGCATCCGACGTTCCGGCGCAGCCGGTTCTTCGACGGACGGCCGGTGCGGCGCGGCGCGGGTGAGCCGGTGCCCGACATCGTGTGGCTGAAGCCGGATGCCGAGATGATGACGCCCGAGGACTGGGAGGCCGGGTTCGGGCGCACGATCGGGGTGTATCTGAACGGGCAGGGCATCCACGGGATGGACGTGCGCGGCCAGCGGATCAGCGACCGGCACTTCCTCGTCTACTTCTCCGCCCACGACGAGGACGTGCAGCTCACGCTGCCCGACGCCGATTACGCCGACGAATGGGACGTCATGATCGACACCTCGGGCGAGCGCGTGGGGGGCGACACGCTCATGGCGGGCGCGCCGTGCGCCGTCGGCGCGCACTCGCTGCTCGTGCTCTGCGAGCACCGACCCGATGCGCCGACCGACGATGCGGTGAGCCCGGAGCTCGCCGTGAGCACCCCGCAGCGCACGGCCTGATCCGATGCCCGGTTCGCCGATCTCCACCTACCGGCTGCAGGTGACCGCCGGGTTCACCCTCGCCGACGCCGCCGATGCCACCGGGTACCTGCGCGACCTCGGGGTGGACTGGGTCTACCTGTCGCCGCTGCTGGAGGCGACGCCGGGGTCGACGCACGGGTACGACGTCGTCGACCCCGCGAGGGTGGATCCGGAGCGCGGGGGCGTCGATGCGCTCGATTCGTTGTCGCGCGCGGCGCACGCGAACCGATTGGGGGTTCTGGTCGACATCGTGCCGAACCACGTGGGCGTGGCGCGGCCGGAGGTGAACGCCGCGTGGTGGGACGTGCTGCAGCACGGAGCGGACGCCGAGCACGCGGCGTGGTTCGACATCGACGGGGATCTCGGGGGCGGCCGGGTGCGCATCCCGGTGCTCGGCGAGTCCCTCGCCGACGCCGCCGCGAGCGGAGCGCTGCGCGTCGAGGACGGCGAGCTGCGCTACCACGAGCATCGCTATCCCCTGGCCCACGGCACCGAGGCGCCGGACGTGCTCGCGGTGCACGCGGCGCAGCACTACGAGCTCGTCGATTGGCGCCGCGCCGACGCCGAGCTCAACTACCGCCGCTTCTTCGCCGTGAGCGACCTCGCCGCCGTCCGCGTCGAGCTGCCGGAGGTCTTCGCGGCGACGCACCGCGAGATCCTGCGCTGGGTGCGCGAGGGGATCGCCGACGGCCTGCGCGTCGACCACCCCGACGGGCTCGCCGATCCGGGCGGGTACCTGGATGCCCTGGCCGCCGCGACGGGCGATGCCTACGTGCTCGTCGAGAAGATCCTCGAGCACGGCGAGCGGTTGCCCCCGTTCTGGGCGACGGCCGGAACCACCGGGTACGACGCGCTCGCCGAGTTCGACCGGGTGCTCGTCGACCCGGAGGGTCTCGCGGCCCTCGACCGGCTCGACCCGCCGGTCGCCTGGGACGACCTCGTGCACGACATGAAGCGCGAGGTCGCCGACGGCATCCTCCGCTCGGAGGTCGCCCGCCTCGCCCGCGAGGCCGCGGCCCGCGAAGCCGCGACTCCCTGGCCAAAAACGCCCAGTGCGGGCGGGAGCCCACTGGGCGTTTTTGGCCAGGAAGGGGATGGCGAGAGGGTCGAAGATGCGACTGCGGAGGTGCTCGCGTGCTTCCCCGTGTACCGGAGCTACCTGCCGTACGGGCGGGAGCACCTCGACGCGGCGATCGCCGAGGCGACGCGACGCCGGCCCGACCTCGCGAGCAGCATCGCTGCGCTCGCGCCGGTGCTGAGCGACCCGGCGCAGCCGGTCGCGATCCGGTTCCAGCAGACCAGCGGCATGGTCATGGCGAAGGGCGTCGAGGACCGCGCCTTCTACCGCGTCTCCCGGCTCGCGAGTCTCACCGAGGTCGGCGCCGACCCCTCGGAGTTCGCGATCGACGTCGATGAGTTCCACGCGCGCCAGGAGCGGCGGCTCGCCGAGCATCCGCTCGCGATGACGACGCTCTCCACGCACGACACCAAGCGCGGCGAGGACACCCGCGCGCGGATCACCGCGATCGCCGAGGCGCCGGGCGAGTGGGCGGCGTTCGTGGCGGGGATGCGGCAGCGCCATCCCCTCGGCGATCCGGTGTTCGAGAACCTGCTCTGGCAGTCCGTCGCGGGGTCGTGGCCGCGGGAGCGCGCGGCCCTGCACGGCTACGCCGAGAAGGCTGCGCGCGAGGCGGGCGCCCACACGAGCTGGCAGCACCCCGACGAGGAGTTCGAGCGGCGCATGCACGCGCTCGTCGACGCCTGCTTCGACGACGCCAGCACCGCGGCGGCCCTCGACGGGATCGTCGCCCTGCTCGAGCCGGCCGGGTGGTCCAACGGCCTCGCCGCCAAGCTCCTGCAGCTCACCGGCCCCGGTGTGCCCGACGTCTACCAGGGCAGCGAGCTCTGGGAGCGATCCCTCGTCGACCCCGACAACCGCCGGCCCGTCGACCTCGGCGAGCGCCGCGCACTGCTCGCCCGCCTCGACGCCGGATGGCGCCCCCCGCTGGACGCGACCGGCGCCGCGAAGCTCCTGGTCACCAGCCGCGCGCTGCGACTGCGCCGCGACCATCCGGAGCTCTTCGGCCGCTACCTGCCGATCCCCGCGATCGGCGCGGCTTCCCGCCACATCGTCGCGGTCGACCGCGGCGGCGTGACCGTGCTGGCGACCCGCCTGCCGCTGGGCCTCGCCCGCGCCGGCGGCTGGGGCGCCACGACGGTGCTGCTGCCGCACCGGCCTGTCGTCGACGAGCTGACCGGCGCCGAGCACGCCGGCGGCGAGACCCGCGTCGCCGACCTCCTCGACCGCTATCCCGTCGCGCTTCTCCGGAGTTCCTCGTGATCCCCGAGGTCTGGGCCCCGCGCCCCGGTCGAGTGCGGCTGTGGACTCCGGAGAAGCTGCACGAGATGCGCCGCGATCCGGATGCCTGGTGGCGCGCCGACGTCGACCTCGCGCCCGGCAGCCGCTACGGCTTCGTGCTCGACGACGACCCGGCCCCGGTCCCCGACCCGCGCGGCCGTGCGCTGCCCGACGGCGTCGACGGCCCGAGCGCCGTCGTCGACCCCGCGGTCTTCGAGAGCGCCGGCCGCTGGCCCGGGCGCGCTCTGCCGGGCTCGGTCGTCTACGAGCTGCACCTCGGCACCTTCACGCCCGGCGGCACCGCCGACTCCGCGATCGAGCGTCTCGACGACCTCGTCGCCCTCGGCATCGACCTCGTCGAGCTGCTGCCGGTCAACGCCTTCGACGGCGACTGGAACTGGGGCTACGACGGCGTCGCCTGGTTCACGGTCGACGAGAGCTACGGCGGCCCGAGCGCGTACCGCCGCCTCGTCGACGCGTGCCACGCGCGGGGGCTGGGCGTCATCCAGGACGTCGTCTACAACCACCTCGGCCCGGCGGGCAACCACCTGCCCCGGTTCGCGCCGTACCTGCGCACCGAGGGCGGCAACACCTGGGGCGACACGGTCGCGATCGAGGAGCCGGAGGTCTTCCGGTACGCGCTCGACAACGCCCGGATGTGGCTGGAGGACTACGGCGTCGACGGCCTGCGCCTGGATGCCGTGCACGCCCTCGCCGACGACCGTCGCGACGCGCTGCTGACCGCCCTCGCCGCGCAGGCCGACGAGCGCAGCGCCGCGCTCGGCCGTCCCCTCACGCTCATCGCCGAGTCGGACATGAACGACGCGCGGCTGATCACCCCGCGCGAGGCCGGCGGCGACGGGCTCACCGCGCAGTGGTGCGACGACTACCACCACGCCGTGCACGTCGCGCTGACCCGCGAGACGCAGGGCTATTACGCCGACTTCGACTCGCTCGCGGCGCTCGCGAAGGCCGCCACCCGCGGCTTCTTCCACGACGGCACGTACTCGTCGTTCCGGGGACGCCCCCACGGCGCTCCCATCCCGCCCGAGCTCGAGCCGTGGCGGCTCGTCACCTTCGCCCAGGATCACGACCAGATCGGCAACCGCGCCACCGGCGACCGGCTCGGGGCCACGCTCTCGCCCGACCGGCTCGCCATCGCGGCGGTGCTGACCCTGTGCTCGCCGTTCACCCCGATGCTGTTCATGGGCGAGGAGTGGGGCGCCTCGAGCCCCTGGCAGTTCTTCACCGCGCATCCCGACCCCGACCTCGGGCGGGCGACCGCCGAGGGGCGGATCGCCGAGTTCGAGCGGATGGGCTGGGATCCGGATGCCGTGCCGGATCCGCAGGACCCCGCCACCTTCGAGCGCTCGCACCTCGAGTGGGCCGAGCGCGAGCGCGACCCGCACGCCCGGCTGCTGCGCCTGCACCGGGACCTCATCGCCCTGCGTCGGCGCGAGAGCGCGTTCCGGGAGGCGACCTTCGACGAGCTGGCCGCGGACGTCGACGACGACGCGGGCCGGTTCCGGCTGCGCATCCGCGACCTCGAGCTGCGGGTGAACCTCGGCCGCGAGGCGTGGGCCGCGGGCACCGGCGAGCTGCTGCTCGGCACCCGCGCCGATGTCGCCGCCGACGCCATCCCGCCCGAGACGGCGGCGGTCGTGCGGATGCACACCTGACGCTCAGCGGCAACCCCTGGTACCCCCGATGAGGGGGTGGGATCATACACGCATGATCACTACCGCCGATGTCATCCACGCGGATGTCGTCGAAGCGCTGCCCGGGGTCTGGCGGGTGGTGAAGGCCGACATCGTCGTGGGCTACGTGATCGAGGCGGGCGACCGCTTCGTGAGTCTGTACGGGACCGTCTACAACACCTCGGTGGAGATCGCGCAGACCCGCGACCGCGACACCGCGGTGCGCATCCTCCTCGCGCACTGACGCCCGCTAGTGTCGGCGCGTGAGTGCGCGCCCGTCCTCGATCGACCTCTCGAAAAGGGACCTGACCCTCGACCTGGCGCGCGTGTTCTGCGTGCTGCTCGTGGTGGTGATCCACCTGCTCGAGGTCGGCGTCGGCGCGGGTCCGCACGGCATCGTCGTCACGCGGCCCCTCGAGCACCAATGGTGGTTCGACGGCGTCACCTGGGTGATGCAGATCATGCCGCTGTTCTTCGTCGTCGGCGGATTCGCCGGGATGACGGCCTGGCGCAACCTGCGTCGCCGCGGGGGAACGGCGGCCGACTTCGTGCGCAACCGCGTGCTGAGGTTGGCGCAGCCCGCCCTGCCGCTCTTCGTGTTCTACGTCGCCGCGCTCGGGATCGCGACACTGGTGGGGGCTCCGCCCGCCCTCGTCGCGAGCGTCGCGGTCGGCGCCGGGTCGCCGCTCTGGTTCATCGCCGCCTACACGCTCTGCCAGGCGCTCCTCCCGGCGCTCGCGACCTGGCACGAACGCAACCGCTGGGCGCCGCTGGCGGTGCTGCTGGCGGGCGTGATCATCGTCGACGTGCTGCGTTACACCGTGCCCGGTCACCTCGATTTCAGCTACGCCTATGCGGACGTGCACGTGACTCTCGACGGCGACACGATCGGCCTGCTCGACATGCTCTTCGTCTGGCCGCTCGTGCAGCAGCTGGGGTTCTGGTACGCCGACGGCTGGTTCGATCGGCGCCGCTGGTGGCAGCTCGCGCTGCTCGGTCTCGGCGCGTGGGCGACGCTCTTCCCGATGGTCTTCGCGGGTCCGTACTCCGCCGACATGCTGACGAATCTCAACCCGCCGACCCTGCCGCTGGTGGCGCTCGGCCTCGCGCAGGCCTGCACGCTGCGGCTGCTGAAGCCGGCGCTGACCGGCCTCATGCGCACCCGTGGCGCCCGCGGCATCGTCTTCCTGGCCGGCACCCGCCTCATGACGATCTACCTGTGGCACCTGCCGATCATCATCGCGCTCGCCGGGCTCGCCCTGCTGATCCCCGGCGCGAGCCCGACGCCCGGCTCGGCGGCGTGGTGGTGGTCGCGGATCGCGGTCTACGTGCTCGTGCTCGGCCTGCTGTTCGCGCTGTCGCTGCTCGTCGGGCGGTGGGAGGCGCCTCGTGAGCTCGGGCCGACGCCGCCGATCGGGGTGGTCGCGGTGTGCGCCGCTCTGACCTTCCTGCCGACGTTCCTGGAGATCGAGCTGTTCCTGAGCCTGCCGCTCGCGGTCTTCGGCGCCGTGTGCTTCGGGATCGCCGTGCTGCTGCTCGGCCGGTGGCGCGGCGCGCGTCAGACCGCCGCGTCGCCCCGGTCGTCGGCCGCGGTGGCGCCGGATCCCGCGTCCTGAGTCGCGGAGCCGCCCCACGGCAGGAACGCGCTCACGAGCGGAGACGCGACCACGTATCCGGCGACCGCGCCCAGGAGGGCCGGGCCCCCGGCGCCGACGACGCGCTCGAGCGCATCCGGGGTGCGGGACTGCGCCCGTGAGACCGACCGGGCGAGCGTCGCGGGCTCGCTCGAGAGCGGACGCTCCCCGGTGCCGGCGCCCCGGCTGAGCTCCTCGTAGATGACCGCGCGCTGCGCGTCGGTGAGTCGCGCGAAGGCCTCGGCGTGCACCTGCTCGATCGTCGCCGACGGCGCGGTGCGCACCACGAAGCGATAGCGCTCGATCGCCGCCGCGTCCTCCGGCGGCTCGGCGCCGCCGGCATCCGGCGACGCTCCGGAGAATCCGAAGAGGCGACCGAGGAATCCCACGCCCCGAAGCTAGGCGCTCGTGCTGGAGGGCTCCTGGGGCGAACCCGGGAACGGGCTCCGCGCGACCTCCGGATCCGACGGGATGACGATCCAGCAGATCGCGTAGGCCAGCAGCTGCGAGCCGGGCAGCACGAACGACAGCACGGCCAGCACGCGCACGACGGTGACGTTCCAGCCGAACCGTCGCGCCAGCCCGGCGCACACGCCGGCGATGATGCGCCCCTGACGGGGACGGGAGAGGGTGGGTCGGTTCATGACTCCACGCTCGCCCGTCGGTGCCCGGCGCGACAGGGGGTCAGCCCCCGGATCGTGATCCGGACGACCCCTTCTCGCCGGCGTTCGCCCCGGTGTCGCCCTTCGGGTCGGTCCAGCCCTCCCGGCGCTGCTGGCGGTTGGCGAGGCTCAGCGGGTCGGCGACCTCCTCGAGCGGCTTGCGCTCCGCGTTGACCCCCAGCACGAACGTGATGATGCCGCCCAGGATCATGACGCCGGCACCGATGTAGTAGCCGACGGCCATGCCGGTGCGGTTGTGGCCGTCGCCGATGAGGCCGCCGTAGATCACCGGGCCGAGGGCGCCGAAGATCTGCGCGATCGAGAAGAAGAACGAGATGCCGCGGCTGCGCACCTCGAGCGGGAACAGCTCGCTGACCGTCAGGTACGCGCTCGAGGCGCCCGCCGACGCGAGGAAGAAGGCCGCGCTCCAGAAGATCGCCTGCACGATCGCGGTGATGGCGTTCGCCTGGAACAGCAGCGACGACGCGAGCAGGATGACGCCTGCACCGCCGTAGGTGAGCAGCACCATCTTGCGCCGACCCCACGTGTCGAACAGGTGCCCGAGCAGGATGGGGCCGAGCAGGTTGCCGATCGCGAACGGGAAGAAGTACCACGAGGTCTGCTCCTTGGGCACGTGGTAGAAGTTCGTGAGCGCCAGCGCGTAGGTGAAGAAGATCGCGTTGTACAGGAACGACTGCGTGATCATCATCGTGAGACCGACGATCGTGCGCTTCGGGTACTCGAGCACGAACACCCGCAGCAGCTGCAGGATCGGCACCTTCGTCAGCGGCGAGATCTCGATCGCCTTCGAGTCGGGCACGGTCTTCACCGGTCCCGTGGTGCGCTCGACGCGATCCTCGATGCCCTGCACCGTGGATTCCGCCTCCTCCTGGCGGCCGTGCGTCATGAGCCAGCGCGGGCTCTCGGGCACCCCGCGCCGCAGGAAGATGATGATGATGCCGAGCACCGGCCCGACGAAGAAGCCGAGCCGCCAGCCGATGCCTTCGGCGAAGATGTGGTTGTCGAGGAAGAACAGGTTGCCGAAGGCGCCGAGCGCCGCGCCCGCCCAGTAGGTCCCGTTGATCGCGATGTCGACCCGCCCGCGGTAATGCGACGGGATCAGCTCGTCGATCGCCGAGTTGATGGCGGCGTACTCGCCCCCGATGCCCGACCCGGCGATGAACCGGAAGACGAAGAAGAACCAGATCCACTGCTCGCCCGGAGGGGTGAGGCCGGCGACGAGCGTGCCGCCGAGGTAGATCAGGAGCGTGAGGAAGAACAGCTTGCGGCGTCCGAGCCGGTCGGAGAGCCATCCGAACACCAGGGCGCCGGCGACCTGACCGATGAGGTAGATCGTGCCGGCCCAGCCGATGAGCGCGGCGTTCATGTGCAGCGTGGTCGCGTAGCCGTTCTGCGACACGATCTGCGCCTCGAGCCCGTCGAGGATCCACGAGACCCCGAGCCCCACGACGATGAGGGTGTGGAAGCGCGACCACGGCAGGCGGTCCATCCGGGCGGGAACGAGGCTGCGGACGTTCTGCCGGTTCGCGGGCGCGGTCGTCGATGACATGCCCCGGACGTTACGCCCGCGACGATTCCTCGCCGGTGGCTTGCAGCCCGCGTTCAGGAGGGTCGCGCCGGATGCCTCAGGCGAGGGTCAGGAGGCCGCCGACGAGCAGCTCGCGCAGCTGCGGAACGAGTTCCGCGCGCAGCGCGACGGCATCGACCTCGAGCAGGTGGGCGACCGCGTCGACGATGACGCCGAGGCTCAGTTCGCCATCGCAGGCCCCGACCACGGCGGCCAGGCCCGTGTCCGCGCGTACCTCGCGCCGGAACCCGCCGCCCTGCCGCAGCACGATCACGCTCGGGTCCGCATCCCCCGGCCAGTGGCTGCGCTCCTCGGTGACGTCCGGCGCGACGACGGCGCGGGATGCCAGCAGCGCCTCGTCGTCGAGCGCGGCCTGCGCGTCGAACGCGGCCAGCGTCGCCGCGAGGTGCCCGCCGAGGCCGGCCGCGCTCTGCCCGTCGGCCGAGCCGCCGCCGAGGGGAGCCGCCAGGCGTTCGAGGCGGCGCAGCTTCGCCCCGGCGTCCGGACGGCGCAGCAGGATGTAGCCGAACCCGACGCCCGCGACCCGGCGTTCGGCGAAGTCGTCGAGCCACGCCGCGACGAGCTCCTCGTATCCGGGGTCGGAGTCGCGCGTGCCGCCGTCCCGGATCCAGGTCTCCGCATAGCGCGCCGGGTCGAGCGTCTCGCGCTCGACGATCCACGCCTCGAGTCCCGCCGCATCGGCCCAGCCCGTCGCGCGCTCGAGTCCCGCGACACCGGGGCGCTCCTCCCAGTTGCCGAGCAGCTGCGCGACGCCCCCGGGTGCGAGATGCCCGGCCGCTCCCGTGACGACCGCCTCGACGATCGCGTCGCCGACCATCCCGCCGTCGCGGTATTCGTAGGCGGGCACGCCCGCCGTGCGCGGGGTGATGACGAACGGCGGGTTGGAGACGATCCGGTCGAACCGCTCCCCCGCGACCGGATCGTAGAGACTGCCGAGCCGGAACTCGATGTTCGCGACGCCGTTCAGAGCGGCGTTGAAGCGGGCATATCCGAGCGCCCGCTCCGAGATGTCGGTGGCGACCACCCGGCGGCTGCGGCGGGCCGCGTGCAGGGCCTGGATGCCGCATCCGGTGCCGAGATCGAGCGTCGCGTCGACGACGTCGGGCAGCTGCAGTCCCGCGAGCGTGGCCGACGCACCGCCGATCCCGAGCACGTGGTCGGTGCGCAGCGCCCCGCCGGTCGCGAGCTCGCCGCGGTCGCTCGCGATCCACCACGAGCCGGCGCCGTGCGCGTCGAGGAACGCGTACGGGCGAAGGTCCATCGCCGGCCGGCCCGCGGCGTCGAGGAGGCCGAGCCCGCGAGCGCCGTCGAGGCCGAGGGCGGGCAACGCGGCGGACAGCTCCGGGCCGGGCACCGGCATCCCGAGCAGGAACGCGGTCGCGAGAGTCGCCGCCGGCCGGCCTGCCTGGGCGGCGAGCGCCCGGAGCGCGGGCACGCGGTCGCCGCGCTCGAGCGCCGCCTCGGCCTCGGCGCCCCACAGCGCCTCGAGCTCGTCGACGGTGTACCGCGCGGCCCTCAGATCGCGTCGCAGGCGCTCGACGAGGTCCGGATCGGGGGTGGCGAGCACGCCTCCCATCCAACCCTGTCCGCGCGCGAGCACCCGACCCGACGCACGCGGGTCAGCTCTGCGTGATCGCCACCACGTTGCCCGACGGGTCGAGCACCCACGCGATGTCGGGCCCGCGGTCGGCGGCCCGTCCGCGCACCACGCCCCTCTCGTCCTGCGGGAATCCTTCGTAGCGCTCGGGTTCGATCCCGGCGGCCGCGAGCTCGTCCATCGCGCGGTCGATGTCGTCGACCTCGAGGTAGAACACCGAGAAGCCCGCGGGCTCGTGGTCGGGCTTCGAGTACACGAACGCGTGTCCTCCGCCGGGGAACGGGAGCAGGAGTCCCTGCGGCGTATCGACGACCTCGATGCCCAGGCGGCGGTAGAAGTCGGCGGTGGCCGTAAGGTCCTTCGCCGCGAATCCGGAGTACGCCCCGCTGATGGTGACCATGCCGATCCTCTCGCCCTGCAATGTGTACGCTGTCCACAATGGCACAGCAGGATGCGTCGGTCCAGGGCGGGCGGCCCGGTGCCGCGCGCGCCGGCTATCGGCACGGCGATCTCCGACAGGCGCTCATCGACGCGGGGCTCGAGATGGCCCGCGAGGGCGGCCCGGATGCGGTGGTGCTGCGCGAGGCGACGCGCCGCGCCGGCGTCTCACCGAACGCCGCGTACCGGCACTTCGCCGATCGCTCCGCGCTCGTGACGGCCGTGAGCGACGCGGCCTCCGGCGAGGTGGCGGCGGCCATCGAACGCGAGTGGGATGCCGTCCCCCCCGCCCTGGACCCGGTCGCCACCGCGCAGGAGCACCTCCGCGCCGTCGGCCGCGGCTACCTGGGCTTCGCGCGCGACGAGCCCGGGCTGTTCCGCGCCGCGTTCACGGTGCCCGCCGACCTCGACGAGGCGTTCGGCCGCTCCAAGGCCGGGCCGGGCGGCCGGACGCCGTTCGAGCTGCTCGCGTCGGCGCTCGACGAGCTCGTCGCCGCCGGGGCGCTGCCCGAGGAGCGCCGGCCGCTCTCCGAGGTCGCGTGCTGGTCGGCGGTGCACGGGCTCGCCATGCTCGTGCTCGAGGGCCCGCTGCGCGGCCTCCCGCGCGAACTGGGCCGGGTGGCGGCCCAGCGCGTCATCGAGATGGCGGTGCGCGGGGTCTGACCCGCTACGCGGGCGACTGTCGCCCGCTGGCCTTGATCGCGAGCGGCTGATACGCGTCCCAGTTGGCCAGGCGCGCCTCGTAGTCGGGCTTGACGATGTCGAGCGCGTTGATGCCGAAGAAGACACGCAGCGGCGGCTCGGCCATGTCGACGAGCTCGAGCAGGACCGCCGCCGTCGCCGCCGGGTCGCCGGACATCGAGGCCTGGAGGCCGCGCTGGCGGGCGCGCTCCTCTCGGATCTCGTCGTACGCGGCGATGGGCGTGGCGTGCCGCGACGACGGCCCCGCCCAGTCGGTGTCGAAACCGCCCGGCTCGACGAGGGTCACGTGGATGCCGAACCGGGCGACCTCGAGCGCGAGGGACTGGCTGAATCCCTCCAGCGCCCACTTCGAGGCGTGGTAAGCGCCGATGTTCATGAAGGCCGAGACCCCGCCGATGGACGACACCTGCAGGATCCGGCCGTGGCCCTGCTCGCGCATGATCGGCAGTGCGGCCTGGGTCACCCAGAAGGCGCCGAAGAAGTTGGTCTCGAGCTGGGCGCGGATCTCCTGTTCGCTGAGCTCCTCGATCATGCCGAACTGCCCGTAGCCCGCGTTGTTGATCACGACGTCGAGCGAGCCGAAGGCGGCCGCCGCCTGCTGCACGGCGGCGACGTCCGCATCGCGGTCGGTGACGTCGAGGGCGAGGGGCAGGATCGCGTCGCCGAAGCGGGCGACGAGGTCGTCGAGGCTCGAGACGTCGCGAGCGGTGGCCGCGACCCGATCGCCGCGCTCGAGGGCGGCGATCGTCCACTCGCGCCCGAATCCGCGGCTGGTGCCGGTGATGAACCAGTTCTGTGCCATGCGCGGCAGTCTACCGGAGGGCGCCTCCGGATGTGTGATCGCGTGAGCGATCCGCCGCGACGCCTGCGTAGGCTGTCGGCAGCATGAGACCGCTCACCATCCCCGAGATCCGCGACTCGATGGTCAACGCGACCGAGGCGGAGATCGAGCACATGCCGATGCCCGGTCTGCACGAGATGGTGTGGGAGGAGCGCGAGTACCTCGGCTGGCGCGACCCGTCGTCGGCCCACCGCGGGTATCTCGTCTACTGGCGCGGCGATCGCGCGGTCGGTCTCGTGCTGCGCGCGGCGACGTCGCCGCTGAGGGCCGGCGCCGCCATCTGCTCGCTGTGCAGCACGGGCCAGCCGGGCGGACAGGTCACCCTCTTCTCGGCACCGCGCGCGGGAGAGGCCGGCCGGCGCGGCGACTCGGTCGGCACGTACATCTGCGCCGATCTGTCGTGCTCGCTGCTGATCCGGATCGCGCCCCGCTCCTACGAGCAGCTGGGCCGGCCCGGCGAGGTGCTGGCCCGCAAGTCGCGGCAACTCGAGACGCGGCTCGATGCGTTCGTGAGCCGGGTGCTGGAGGACGCGCGCTAACCGTCGCGGCGGCGCACCTCGGCGGCGATGCCGGGGAGCACGCGCCGCATGTACGGCCCCCAGAACAGCCGCACGACGGCGGCGACGATCGCCCCGCGCGCGGGCTTCGCGAAGAACGTGTACGTCCATCGCACGCGGGTGCCGCCTGCCTCGGCGTCGAAGGTCCACTCGGCCCGCGCGCGATCGACGAGCACGCCGAAGACCTTGCGGAAGTCGGTGAGCTCGTAGGCGAACCGGCTCGGCCGCTGCACCGATGTGAGCGTCTCGACGACCGACCCGCCGTCGGAGAGCAGGAGTCGCCGGGAGCGGCCCTCGGCATCCCAGTCACCGGTCTGATCGCGCACGCCGACGGTGGCGGGGATCACGCCGTGCCGCGGATAGAACCGCGCCGGATCGACGGGCGTCATGATCGCGAACGCCCGGGAGGGCGGACCGGGCACGAGGGCACTGATCGTCGCGCCGGATCCGCGGATGCCCATGGCGACGCTCGGAGCCGGATGCCGTCAGTCGGTCTTACGCAGCAGGTGGAAGGGGATCGCGAGCGAGATGCAGATGGTCAGGATGCCGCCGAAGAACATCCAGGGCGCGATCTGCACCGGCGCCGAGAAGGCGTATCCGAACAGCACGAACGACGCGAGGAACACGACCAGCGCGATCAGGAAGACGACCACCTTCATGCCGCACAGCCTACCCTGAGCCCGGCTTGCATAACCCACAGGTTTTGATAACCTACGGGTTATGAAGGACGCGCTGAGCCCGATCTTCGCCGCGCTCGCCGATCCCACGCGCCGCGCGATCCTGGCCTCCCTCACGCACGGCGACGCGACCGTGGCCGAGCTCGCGCGCCCGTTCGCGATGAGTCAGCCCGCGATCTCCAAGCACCTGCGGGTGCTCGAGGCGGCCGGACTCATCTCGCGCTCCCGGGTCGCGACCGCCCGCTACAGCCACCTCGAGGCCGCCGGATTGCAGAAGGCGAGCGAGTGGATGACCGCATACCAGCGCTACTGAAGCGAGGGATTCGACAAGCTCGACACCGCCCTCGCCCGCTATCAGGAGGAGACGCCGTCATGACCGCCGAGATCCCCGTCGCCACCGAGCGCGACGTGCTCATCACCCGCGTCTTCGCGGCGCCCCGCGAAGTGGTGTGGCGCTTCTTCACCCAGAGCCCGCGCATCGCCGAGTGGTTCGGGCCGACCGGCGTGCACGTCGATCCGGCGTCGGTGCACGTCGACCTGCGGCTCGGCGGGCGGTGGGAGCTCGACATGATCGTCGACGAGGACTGCAAGCACTCCCCCATCGCGGGCGTCATCACCGCACTCGACCCGCCCGAGCATCTCGAGATCCGGATGAGGGCGCGGCCCGACCCGGGCATGGAGCTCGACGACATCGTGCTGCGGCTGTGGTTCCACGACCACGGCGACCGCACCCGGCTCACCCTGCACCAGGGTCCGTTCGAACCGGGGTTCCGGGATCGCACCGCCGATGGCTGGGAGCTGTCGTTCGGCAAGATCGATGCGCTGGTGGCCCGCTGATGGCCGCGACGATCACCCCCGCGACCGAGTTCGCGACCTCCTCCGACGGCACCCGCATCGCCTTCGACCGGGCGGGGACGGGTCCCGTGCTGGTCCTCACCGACGGCGCCCTCTGCTCGCGCGACTTCGGGCCCGCGCGAGCGCTGCAGCAGGCGATGAGTGCGCGCTTCACGGCGATCGCCTGGGATCGCCGAGGGCGCGGCGAGAGCGGGGACACCGCCGCGTACGCCGTGGAGCGCGAGCTGGAGGACCTGCATGCCGTGATCGACGCGTGCGGCGGCGACGCGTTCGTGTTCGGCCAGTCGTCCGGCGCGGCGCTCGCCTATCGTGCCGCCGCCGCCGGCATCCCGATGCGCAAGGTGGCCGGATTCGAGGCCCCGTGGGTCGGCCGGAAGCCCGGCGAGGACTACCTCGCGACGCTCGGCGACCTGATCGGCCGCGACGAGCGGGGCAAGGCGGTCGGCTACTTCCTCACGACGATGGTCGGCGGCCCCGCGTTCCTGCCGTTCATGCTGCGGCTCATGGGCAAGCCCTGGCGCGCGATGCGGGACGCGGCGCCGACGCTCGCGTACGACGCGCGCATCATCGGAGCCGCCTTCACGCCGCCGCTCGACGAGCTCGCACGCATCGGCGTTCCGGCCCTCGTGCTCGCGGGCGGCAAGAGCCCGGCGCGGATGACCGCGGCGCAGGAGGCGGTCGCCGCCGCCATCCCGGGCGCGCAGTACCGCGTGCTCGAGCGCCAGACGCACCAGGTCGGCGAACAGGCGCTGGAACCCGTTCTGACCGCGTTCTTCGGAGGATAGGACCGGTGCCCACCTTCACCTGGACGCTCGAATCGCAGGGCGGCAACAACACCGGCTTCATCGTCCCGGATGACGTGGTGCGGGGATTCGGACGCGGCCGTCGCGTGCCGATCGCCGTCCGGATCGGCGACTACCGCTACCGCACGACGATCGTCTCGATGGGCGGCCGGTTCCTGTTCGGGGTGAACGCGCAGCAGCGCAACGACACCGGACTGCGGGCGGGCGACGTCGTCGAGGTGACCATCGAGGTCGACGACGCACCGCGGGAGGTCGAGGTGCCGCCGGCGCTGCAGGCGGCGCTGGATGCCGATCCGGCTGCGAAGGCGGCCTGGGACCGGCTCTCGTACACCAACCGCAAGGAGCACGCCCGGTCGATCGCCGAGGCGAAGGCCGACCAGACCCGGGCACGCCGCCTCGAGAAGACGCTCGCGGCGCTGCGGTCCTAGCGGCGGACCTGCACGATGTCGGTGCTGCGCCAGCTGCGCGGACCATCGGTGCCGGCCGGGTAGCTGTCCAGCGGCACGGCGTTCTTGCGCCACGCGGAGAGCACCGGGGCGACGATGCGCCAGCAGTCCTCGGCGATGTCGCCGCGCACCGAGAGCGTCGGGTCGCCGGAGCACAGCTCCGCCAGCACCTCGCCGTAGGCCGTCATGCTGCTCGGCGCGAACTCGGCGGTCATCGTGTCCCACTCCAGGTCGAAGGGGTCGCCGCGCCCGTTCGTCACGACGTCGAGCGAGAGGACGGCGGGGTTGATCCCGATCCGCAGCTGCGCCTTGCGCGAGGGACCGCTGAAGCCGATCGGCAGGTGCGGCACGTCACGGAACGTCACCACGATCTCCTGACGTGCGTCGCCGATCGCCTTGCCGGAGCGCAGGGTGAACGGCACGCCCGCCCAGCGCCACGTGTCGATCGCGACCGTCATCTCGGCGAGCGTCTCGGTCTGCAGCTTCGGGTCCACCCCGCCCTCCGAGGCGTAGGACGGGAGGCTGCGGCGGCCGACCTTGCCGGCCGTGTAGCGCGCGCGGCGGCTCGCCGTGCCGTTGCGCAGCCACGGCCGCGTCGCCCGCAGCACCTGCGCCATCGCGCCGCGCAGGTCGTCCGATCCCACCGACGACGGGGCCTCCATCGCGGTGAGCGCGAGGATCTGGAGCAGGTGGCTCTGGATCATGTCGACGAGCGCGCCCGCCTTGTCGTAGTACCCGGCCCGGTTCTCGAGCCCGAGCGCCTCCTCGACGACGATCTCGACGCTCTCCACGTTCTCGTTGGAGAACAGCGGCTCGAAGATCCGGTTCGCGAAGCGCAGCCCGATGATGTCGAGCACGGTCGACTTGCCGAGGAAGTGGTCGACGCGGAAGATCTGCTCCTCCGGCACGAACTTCTGCAGCAGCCGGTTCAGGGCGCGGGCGGAGGCGAGGTCGGTGCCGAACGGCTTCTCGAGCGCGAGCACGATGCCCTTCGGAAGCTCGAGCTTCGCGAGCTGCTTGCACAGCAGCATGGTGATCGCCGGCGGGAGGGCGAAGTAGAGCGCGACACGACCCTGCGTGGCGGCGAGCACGCGCGCCAGCTCCTCGGCCTGCGTGGCATCCGCCTGGAGGTAGAGCGACTTCTCGACGACCGCCGTGCCGAGCGCCGACGGCGATGCCGAGAACGCCTTCGTGACCTGCGCACGCCAGCGCGCGTCGCTGATCGGGCGGCGGTCGACCCCGATGAGCAGCAACCGCTGCCCGCGGTCGGAGGCGAGGAACGACGCGAGCCCGGGCAGCAGCAGCCGCGACGTCAGGTCACCCCCCGCACCGAAGATGACGAGCGTTTCGATGGGGGCCCCGGGCATGATGCGAGGCTAGCGCGCGCCCACTGCCGGTACGCTCGGCCCATGACCGACCGCGTCGTCGTCCTGGGATGACCCATGGACCGCCGGCCCGTCACCTCCTCCGTCATCCGGTCGATCGGCTACGACCTCAGCACGGCTGAGCTCGAGATCGAGTTCCGCAGCGGCGACATCTACCGCTATTACGCCGTCCCGCCCTCCGTGCACCGCGAGCTGATGGCGGCCGAGAGCCCGGGCGCGTTCTTCAACCGGCACGTCAGCGACCGCTACCCCACCCGGCAGCAGTACGAGCGCTGAGCGATGCCGACGCGCCTGGTCATCGTCAGCGACACGCACGTGCCGCAGCGGGCGCGGGCGATCCCGGATGCGCTGTGGCGCGCGATCGAGGCCGCCGACGTCGTCGTGCACGCCGGGGACTGGAACGCCGTCCCGCTGCTGGACGAGGTCGAGGCCCGCGCGGCCCGCCTCATCGCGGTGCGCGGCAACAACGACGGGCCGGATTTCGCGGACCGACTCCCCGAGGTCGCCACCGCCGACCTCGACGGCGTCGCGCTCGCGCTCGTGCACGACAGCGGGCAGGCGGCCGGTCGCGAGCGGCGCATGGACGCGCGCTTCCCGAGCATGGATGTCGTGGTGTTCGGGCACTCGCACATCCCGTGGGACAGCACCACGGCATCCGGCACGCGCCTGCTGAATCCCGGATCGCCGACCGACAAGCGCCGCCAGCCCACCGGCACCTACCTCACCGCCGTCGCGGATGCGGGCGTGCTGCGCGACGTCGAGCTCGTCCCGCTGCCGCGCTGACCCGCGGATCCCGCCGCTGCGCACCGGCACCCGAAGGGGTGCCACCCGAAGACGCGCTAGAACGACACGGGGCCGCCCCCGCACACTGGCCTCAGGGCACGGGGGGTGCCCGTGAAGGGGGTGCATCGTGGCTGGCGGGGAATCCGCGGCCCACGAGGCCGATCGCCAGCGGGCGCTCGCGGACGAGCGCGCACGACTCGAGGGCATCGCCCATCAGCTCGTGCGCACCTTCGGCGCCGCGGCCCGCGACGAACGGCGGCTGGCCCGCACGCTCATCGAACTCGAACCGCTCGGCTGGACGCTGCTCGCCGACCGGCGGTGGCCGGGGTCGGCGCAGAACGTCGACCTCGTGCTCGTCGGCCCGGCGGGCGTGGTCATCGTCGACGCCCAGGACGGGCGCGACGTGCGCGTCGACGCGGACTCCGTGCGCCGCGGCGACGTCGACGTCACCGACGAGATCGCCCGCATCGCCGATCTCGTCTACCGGCTGCAGAAGCTGCTCGCCGAGGTGGGGCTCGCGCCGGGCGAGGTCTCCGGGGTGGTCGCCTTCTCCGGGGCACCCGTGCCGACCGCGCGGCTGTTCGGCCTCACCCTGCTCGGCGAGGCCGCGGCCGTCACCGAGATCGCACGCCGCGGGCGGCGCCTCGACGCGCGACGCGTGGCCGAGCTCCGGACCGTGGTCGAGCGACTGCTGCCCCCCGCCGAGGCGCCGGGGGATCTTCTTGCCGGGGTCGAAGCGGAGGAGCCCGACGCGGACGCAATCGACGCGGAGGAGTCCGAGGCGGGGCAGCCCGAAGCGCAGGAGCTCGACGTCGCCGAGCTCGAGGCGGCGCTGACCGAGGCGACCCACGAGCAGCCCATCGAGGACTGGATGACGCTCCTGTCCCCCGACCAGGCCCGCCTCGCGCGGCGCTCCTTCTCCGGCCCCGCCCGCGTGCGCGGCGCCGCCGGCACCGGCAAGACCGCGGTCGCCCTGCACCGGGCCGCCTACCTGGCCCGCACGACCCCCGGCCGGGTGCTCGTCACGAGCTACGTGCGCACCCTCCCCCGCGTGATGGCGGGCCTCATGCAGCGCCTCGCGCCCGACGTCGCCGACCGCATCGAGTTCGCCAGCGTGCACGCGATCGCGCGCCGCCTGCTCACCGAGCGGCGCGGTCCGGTGCCGGTCGATGCGCCCGCCGCCGACGACGTGTTCCGCGACCTCTGGGTCAAGCTCGGCGGCGCGACCCCGCTCGCCGCGATCGACCCCGCACCGCAGTACTGGCTCGAGGAGCTGCACCACGTCATCAAGGGGCGCGGGCTGACCGCCTTCGACGCCTACGAGACGCTCCCCCGCGCCGGGCGGCGGCGTCCGCTGAACCGCGACCAGCGTGCGGCGATGTGGCGGCTCTACGTCGCGTACGAGCAGGAGCTGCGCCGGCGCGGCATCCTCGACTGGGACGACCTCGTGCTCGAGGCGGAGGCGAGCCTGCAGGCCGAGCCGCTCGACCGCTACGACGCCGTCATCGTCGACGAGGCGCAGGACCTGTCGTGCGCCATGCTCCGGATGCTGCACCTGCTCGTCGGCGACCGTCCCGACGGCCTGCTGCTGGTCGCCGACGGCCGCCAGAGCATCTACCCCGGCGGCTACACGCTCGCCGAGGCCGGCATCTCCGTCGCGGGACGCGGGGCGGTGCTCACGACGAACTACCGCACGACCGCCGAGATCGCGGAGTTCGCGGCGACGATCCTGCAGGGCGAGACCTCGCTGGACATCGAGGGGGCGCCCGACGAGATCGCGGCGGCGACGCTGCGGCACGGACCCGAGCCGGTGCGCCAGAGTTTCGAGTCGAGGGCGCTGCACGACGAGTCCTTCGTGGAGCACGTGCGCGGCATCCGGGCGGCCGGCGGGCGGCTCGGGGACATCGGCGTGCTCGCACTGTCGAACCTGGTCGCGCAGGAGGCGGCGGCCGCGCTCGAGGAGGCGGGCATCCCGACCGTCGAGCTGGAGCGCTACGACGGGATGCCGGTCGACGCCGTCAAGGTCGGAACGATCAAGCGCGCCAAGGGCCTCGAGTTCACCGACGTGCTCGTCGTGCGCGCACCGCTGCACCTCGTGCGCCCGCTCTCGAGCGACGCGGATCCCGCCGTCATCGAGCGCCGCGACCTGCAGCGCCGCGAGCTCTACGTCGCCATGACCCGCGCCCGCGAGCACCTCTGGGTCGGCGTCGCGTAGCCTCCCGCGCCGGGGGCGCTACTTCTCGCCCATCCGCAGCGCCGTCTCCTCCGCGTCGATCGACGCGAGCACGGCGAGCACCGCGGGCTCCTGATAGCGGTTCTCGCGGCGGGCATCCAGCACCGCGGCGCGCTCCGCCTGGATCATCGCCATGCGCAGCCGCCGGTACGCCGTCGTCGGATGCTCAACCTCCGGCTCCACCGGCATCGCGTCGACCGCGCCGTGGAACTGCGCCACGCGCCGCAGGTGGTCCACGACCTCGTCCGGGTCGTTCTCCGCGACGACCCGGTCGAGCTCGGCCTCGCCCGCCGACCGCACCTCCGCCAGGAGGTTGCCGCGCTCCGCGAGCTCCTGCGCGATGTTGGGCGGCGGCAGCTTGAGCATGCGCAGGATCGGCGCGAGCGCCAGGCCCTCGAGCAGTGTGCCGAGCACGACGACGAACGCGAGGAACTGCAGGAAGGGTCGCTGCGGGATGTCGGGCAGCAGGAACGCGGCGACGAGCGTCACGACCCCGCGGATCCCCGCCGCCGACACCCCGGCCGCGTTGCGCCAGCTCCAGCTGCGGGCCCGGATGAACCGCGGCCCGTGCCGGTAGACGAGCGTGAGCGCGAAGACCCACACGACCCGCGCCACGACGAGGGAGAGCAGGATGCCGAGGCACGCCGCGATGGTGCCCCAGAGGCCAGGCCCGTGGTCCCATGCGGCGACCACGATGTGCCGGAGGCTGAGCCCGATGAACAGGAACACGGCGTTCTCGAGCAGGTACTCGATGGTGCGCCAGTTGATCCGCTCCGCGACCCGGGCCTCCGCCGACTGCACCGTGGGCGACCGGTAGCCGAGCAGCAACCCGGCGATGACGACGGCGAGCACGCCGGAGCCGAACAGCAGCTGCGCCGCGATGAAGGCGAGATACGGCGTGATGAGCGACAGGCTCGTGTCGAGCACGGGGGCCCGCAGCTGCCGGCGCACGAGCGAGACGAGCCAGCCGACGAGCAGGCCGACGCCGACCCCGACGACGATCTCGAGCGCGAACTCGCCGACCACGAGTCCGGGGTTGAGCACCGTCACGGTCGCCGCGATCGCCGCGTTGAGGGTGACGAGCGCGCTCGCGTCGTTGAGCAGGCTCTCCCCCTGCAGGATCGTCACGAGCCGCCGGGGCAGCGACGTCGAGCCGGTCACCGACGACACCGCCACGGCATCCGTCGGGGCGATGACGGCGCCGAACGCGACCGCCGCGGCCAGACCGAGCCCCGGGACGAGCAGCCAGGTCGCGACGCCGGCGACGAACGCCGTGAACACCACGAGACCCACCGACAGGGCCAGGATGCTGTCGCGTCTCGCGCGGACATCCCGGAACGAGGTCTGGATGGCGGCCGCGAACAGCAGCGGCGGCAGCACGCCGTAGAGGATCGCCTCCGGATCGATGGTGATGTCGGGCACGCCCGGCACGAACGAGGTGCCGGCGCCGACGACGACGAGTGCGATCGGGGCCGACCAGTTCACCCGCCCGGAGAGTCCGGTGACCGTGACCGTCAGCAGCACGAAGCCGACGATCCAGACGATCGTCGCGACGGTGGCGCTCACGGCCTTCACGGTAGCGGAGCCGGGCGTGTCAGGATCGGACCGTGCGCGTGCTGGGGCGGACGCTGCCGCTGGGTGCGGCGCTGGTCATCATGTACGCCCTCTCGCGCGTGCTGTCGACCGGATTCCTGCTGCTCGCGTGGGCGATTCCGCACCACCAGCCGCACGCCTACCTGGAGCCGGGCCCCGGTTTTTCGGGGTTCCTCACCTCGTGGGATGCGCTGTGGTACCGGCAGATTGCGTTGCACGGGTATCCGCCGCACCTGCCGCTCTTCCCGAACGGCGACGTCTCGTACAACGCGTGGGCGTTCTTCCCGGTGTACCCCGCGATCGTGCGCGGCGTGATGACCGTGACCACGCTGCCGTTCGAGATCGCGGGGCCGCTGGTCTCGACGATCGCGGGCGGTGCGGCCGTGTTCGCGGTGCACCGCGTCGTCCGGATGCGGTTCGGCACGCGGGCCGCGTGGTGGGCCGCGGTGTTCTTCGCATTCGGGCCGATGTCGTGGATCCTGCAACTGGCCTACGCCGAGTCGCTGTTCCTGTTCCTGCTGTTCTGGGCGATCGCCGCGATGATGCGGCGCCGGTACCTGGTCATGATCCCGTTCGCGGTGCTCGCGTCGTTCACGCATCCGGGGGCGCTCGCCCTCGGCGCGGCGCTCGTCATCAAGGCGATCGTGCGGCTCGCCCGACGGCAGCCGATCGGCGCGCGGCACTGGGCGGGCGCGCTCTCGGCGATCGTGGTCGTGCTCGCGGCGGGCATCGCGTGGCCGCTGATCGCCGCGGGCGTCACGGGCGACCCGAGCGCGTACTTCGACACCGAGTTCGCCTGGTGGCAGGACTTCATCGGACGCACCCTGCTGATCCCGTTCACCCCCGCGTTCGTGCTGTATCAGCGCCTGCTCGGGGTGTGGGGCGTCGTGCTCGTGGCGGCGGTGCTCATCGGGTTCGCGGCGCTCATGGTCAGCCGGACCGGGCGCCGGCTCGGCACCGACCTCTGGGCGTTCGTGTTCGGCTACGTCGGGTACCTGGCCGCGGTGTTCCTGCCGACGCAGAGCCTCATCCGGCTGCTCATGCCGCTCTCGCCGCTGTTCGGGCATCCGTTCTTCACGGGGTCGCCGCGCCGCCGCTGGATCTCGTTCGCCCTCGGCGTCGCCCTCCAGCTGCCCGCGATCGAACTGCTCTGGGTCGCCTTCCCCCCGTAGGCGCCCTCGCTGCGAGAACATGGGGGCATGGAGCTCGGCGACGTCGCGGACGAGCTCTACGCGCTCGCCCCGCAGGACTTCATCGCGGCGCGCGACGCCCGGGCGAAGGACCTGCGTGCTGACGACCGGGCGCTCGCGGATGCCGTGAAGGCGCTGCGCCGGCCCGCTCCCGTCGCGTGGGCGGTGAACCTCCTCGCGCGCGACGACGACCTCGACGAGCTCGAGGCCCTCGGCGAGAAGCTGCGTGCGGCGCAGCAGTCCGCCGACCGGCAGGCGATCACCACGCTCGGCAGGCAGCGCCGGGAGCTCGTGCGCACGCTCGCCGCGCGCGCGGGCGAGCTCGCCGACGCGGCCGGGCACGCCGTGTCGCAGACCGTGCTCGACGAGGTCGCCGAGACCCTGCAGGCGGCGATGGCCGATCCGGATGCCGCGGCCGCCGTGCGCTCCGGCCGCCTGCTGCGGGCGCTCGAGAGCGTCGGCTTCGAGCCGGTCGAGCTCGAGGGGGCGCTCGCGGTGCCCGAGGGCGTGGCGAGCGCGCCGAAGCCGGGGCGCAGAAAGGGCCCGCGAGCGGTCACCGACCCGGATGCCGAACTCCGGCGGGCGCGCGCCGACGCGGACGCCGCCGTGGCCGACGCGCGCCGCGCGGTCGAGCGGGCCGAGCAGGGCACGCACGAGCTGGCCGACCGGGCCGCCGAGGTCGACCGGCGGCGCGAGGAGCTGGAGACCGAGATCGACGATCTCGAGCGCAACCTCCGCGACGCGAAGAAGGGGCTCGCCCAGGCGGAGCGCGAGCTGCAGCGACTCGACCGCGACCGTGGTGGCGCCGAGCGCCGGGCCGACCAGGCGCGCACGGCGCTGCGCCGCGCCCAGGAGCGCCGCGACAGCCTCGACTGACCGGGCGTCAGGTCAGGGGGTCAGGGGGGTCAGGGGGTCAGGACGATGCGACCGATCGTGCCGTATCGCGTGCGCGGCAGGGCGCCCGCGTCGAGCAGCTCGTGGGCGCGGCGGGCGTCGGCGAAGGCCAGCACCTCCCCGATGTCGCAGGTGAGCGGGCGCGCGCGGTGCATCCCGTCGATCCAGGCGGCCGCCGCCGCGAGCTCCGGCGCGGTCATCGCGCTCATGATGAAGCCGGCGATGACGAGCTCCCGGGTCTCGACCTCCCACAGGTCGAGGTCGGCGCGGCTGCGCCCGGCCACGAGCACGACCCGTCCGCGCGGCGCGAGGTGCGCGAGCGCGGCGGCGGTGTCGATGCGGCCGGTGGTGTCGACGAGCACGTCGAGGGGGCCATCCGCGGCGGCGGCCGCCACGGCATCCGGAGCTCCGGCGACCACGACCGTGTGGGCGCCGAGCTCGCGCAGCCGGTCACTCGCCGCGTCGTCGCGCACCGTCGCCACCACGCGCGCGCCGACGGCCGCCCCGACCTGGATGAGCGCCTGCCCGATCGCGCCGGTGCCGCCGATCACCGTCAGCTTCTCGCCCGGCTGCAGCGCCGCGCGGCCCACGAGCACGCCGTGCGCGGTCGCCCCCGCATGCACGGCCGCCACGAACGCGACCGGATCGGCGCCCTCCGGCAGTGGATAGAGCCGGTCCTGTTCGACGGGCACGAGCTCCGCCGTCGCGCCGGCCCGTCCGCCGTAGCCGGCCGAGTTGGTCCAGACCGCATCGCCGACCGCGAACCCCGCCGCCCCCTCGCCGAGCGCGATCACCGTGCCGACGAGGTCGCGCCCGAGCACGGCGGGCGAACGCAGGGGCGTGGCCCAGCGTCCGGAGCGGACGATCGCGTCGACGGCATCGACGCCGACCGCCTCGGGGCGCACGAGGATCTCGCCGGGGCCGGCCACGGCATCCGGGATCTCGCCGTACCGGATGACGTCGGGCCCGCCCGTCGTCTCGAAGAACGCCGCACGCATGGCCTCATCCTGCCCCGCCGCGTCCGGCCGCTCCACGGGCGGGCCAGTAGGCTCGCCCCATGGCCGAACCCTCCGAAGGGCGCGTCGGCGTCTACCTCGACTTCGACAACGTCGTCATCTCCCGTTACGACCAGCTGTTCGGGCGCGGCGAGTTCTTCCGCGACGGCGCACGGCACGCGGCGAACGAGACGGCGACGAAGCGGCTCGCGGAGGCCACGGTCGACATCGGCGCGATCCTCGACTACGCGGCGTCGTTCGGCACGATCGTGGTCAGCCGCGCCTACGCCGACTGGTCCGACCCGGCGAACGCCGGCTACCGCACGCAGCTGATCAACCGCGCCGTGGATCTCGTGCAACTGTTCCGGGTGACGGCCGCGGGCAAGAACGGCGCCGACATCCGGCTCGCGGTCGACGTGCTGGAGGACCTGTTCCGGCTCGAGGATCTGACCCACGTCGTCATCATCGCGGGCGACTCCGACTACATCGCCCTCGCGCAGCGCAGCCGCAAGCTCGGCCGCTCGGTCATCGGCGTCGGGGTCGCGGGCTCCACGAGTCGCGCGCTCATCGCGGCGTGCGACGAGTTCACCGACTACGACGCGCTGCCCGGCGTCGAACCGCGCCCCCCGGCACCGAAGCGCACCCGGCGATCGGGGTCGGCCGCCGCGACCGAGGCGGCCGCGGCCGACGCCGCCACACCGGAGGAGGACGACGACGACACCGATGTCCACTCCCCGCAGGGGGCGACCGACCTGCTGCTGCGGGCGCTGCGCGTGGTCGAGTCGCGCGGCGATGAGGAGTGGATCAGCAACTCGCAGCTGAAGAACCAGATGCTGCGCATGGACCCCTCGTTCAAGGAGAAGTCGCTCGGCTTCAAGTCGTTCACCGACTTCCTGTCGTCGCGCACCGATGTGATCGAGATCAAGAAGGGCGCCGCGGCGAACGCGCCGCGCATCCGCACGCGTTAACCGGAGGCTGTCTCCTATAAGGTGGAGGTGCCCTCCACTTCTCGATAGGAGACCCCCATGACCTCGCCCCGCACCCTCGGCACGACCGGCATCTCGGTCGGCGACACCGCCCTCGGCACCATGATGTTCGGCCAATGGGGCAACCCGGATCACGCCGAGGCGGTGCGCATGATCCACCGCGCGATCGATGCCGGCGTGAACCTCATCGACACGGCCGACGTCTACGCGAACGGCGAGACCGAGGAGATCGTCGGCGAGGCGCTCGAGGGCCGGCGCGACGAGGTCGTGCTCGCCACCAAGTTCGGCATCCCCAACGCCGGCGACCCGAATCGGCAGGGCGCCTCGCCGCGCTGGATCCGGCTCGCCGTGGAGGCCAGCCTGCGTCGGCTCCGCACCGACTGGATCGACCTCTACCAGCTGCACCGCTACGACTGGACGACCGGCCTCGACGAGACGCTCGGCGCCCTGACCGACCTGCAGCGTGAGGGCAAGATCCGCGCGTTCGGGCACTCGTCGTTCCCCGCCGAGAAGATCGTCGAGGCGCAGTGGGTGTCCGAACGTCGCGGCCATGCCCGGTTCCAGACCGAGCAGCCGCGCTACTCGATCGTCAACCGGGCGATCGAGAACGCGGTGCTGCCCACCGTGCAGCGCTACGGGATGGGCGCCCTCAGCTACGGCCCGCTCGCCGCCGGCTGGCTGAGCGGGCGCCCGCTCGCCGAGAGCAACCGCGCCAAGCGCACCCCGCACGTCTTCGACACCGCCACGCCCGAGAACACACGCCGTGCCGAGATCGTCGAGCGGCTGCAGGCGGTCGCCGACGGGGCCGGGATGCCGCTCCCGCACCTCGCGACGGCGTTCGTGCGTGCGCACCCGGCGATCACCGCCGTGATCATCGGGCCGCGCACCCCCGAGCAGCTCGAGGACTCGCTCGCCGCGTCCGACGTCGTGCTCGGCGATGACGTGCTGGATGCGATCGACGCGATCGTGGCGCCGGGCACCGATGTCAACCCGGGCGACATGTACCACACCACGCCGCCGTCGATCGCCGACCCGCGCGCGCGGCGCCGCTGACCGCCAGACTGGATCGGTGAGCACCGACACCGTCACCGTCACCCTTATCGGCGGTCCCACCCTCCTCATCGAGGTCGCCGGCATCCGGATCCTCACCGATCCGACCTTCGACCCGCCCGGCGAGTACCCGAGCGGGCCGAGCGTGCTGGTGAAGACGACCGGGCCGGCGCTGACCCCCGAGCAGGTCGGGGCGGTCGACGTGGTGCTGCTCTCGCACGACCAGCATCCCGACAACCTCGACGCCGCCGGACGGGCGTTCCTCGCGACGGTGCCGCTCGTCGTCACGACCACGGCGGCGGCCGAGCGCCTCGGCGGCAGCGCGGTCGGCGTCGAACCGTGGCGGCGCACCGAGACGAGCCTGCCCGACGGGCGCACCCTCACGATCGGCGCGGTGCCCGCGCAGCACGGGCCCGATGGCTTCGCCGCGAGCTCCGGGCCCGTGATCGGGTTCGTGCTCTCGGGCGAGGGCATCCCGACGACGTACGTCAGCGGCGACAACGCCGCGGTGCGGGTCGTCGAGGAGGTCGTCGACAACCAGGGTCCGATCGAGGTGGCCGTGCTGTTCGGCGGGGGCGCCCGCACGAGGCGGCTGGACGCCTACCTCACCCTGCGCGCGGACCAGGCGGTGCGCGCCGCCCGGCTGCTCGACGCGCGGGCGATCGTGCTCGTGCATGCCGAGGGCTGGCGGCACTTCAGCCAGGGCCAGGCCGACTTCGCCGACGCGTTCGCGGCCGCGGGTCGCTCGGAGCTCGTGGTGCTGGCGCCCGGCGAGCGCCGGGTGCTGTAGCCCGCGGCGCTCCGACGGGGGCGCTCCCGCCCTGGATGCCCTAGCCGGCTTCGCTCGGCAGCACCGCGACGGCGGCGATGTCGACGCTCCGGCCGTCGTCGTCGACGAACGCGACGTGCAGCGGGCGACCCGTGGCGGCCTCCACGTATCGCGAGGCCGGCGACAGGTCAGTCGGCAGGTGCCGCGTGCCCCACTGGTGGAGGCCCGCGAGCACGGGGGCGAGGTCCTCGCCGGCGGGCGTCAGCACGTACTCCTCGCGCTCGCGCGCGCCGCCCTCGCGGTAGGTGCGGCGCTCGAGCACGCCGAGGTCGACGAGCTTGCCGAGCCGGTCCGCGAGCACATCGGGCGCGACGCCGAGCCGGCTCCGGATGTCGCTGAAGCGCGTGTGGCCGAGCCGCACGTCGCGCACGACGAGCAGCGTCCACTTCTCCCCCAGCACGACGAGCGACCGCGCGATCGAGCAGCGCTGGTTGACGAGAGTGGGCGACTTCATGGGTTCATGATAGCTCAGTTGTTTTTTCCTAGCCAGGGTGTATCGTCGTCCGCATGCCCACGCTCTCGCCCCGCGCCTCGTTCTGGACCGCCGCCGCCGTGGCGGGTCTCGCCCTCTGGGCGAGCGGTGCGCCGTCGATCGTCTACCCGCTCTACGAGTCGCAGTGGCACCTCAGCCCCGCCGTCGGCACGCTGATCTTCGCCGCCTACCCGATCGCACTCATCCCGACGCTGCTCCTGTTCGGCAACCTCTCCGACCACGTCGGCCGCCGGATCGCGATCCTCCTCGGGCTCGTCGCCCTCGGTCTCGGCTCGGTCGCCTTCGGGCTCGCGACCGGCCTGCCGGAGGTGCTCGTCGGCCGGGCGCTCATGGGCGTCGGCGTGGGGCTCTCGCTCGGCCCCGCCACCGCCGCGATGATCGAGTTCGGTGGACCGTCGCGCGCCCCGCGTGCCAGCTCCGTGACGACCGCGTCGACGGCGACCGGACTCGCCCTGGCCACCCTCGTCGGCGGCGCCCTCGTGCAGTACGCGCCCCTCCCCCTGCATCTGTCCTTCTGGGTTCTCGTGGCGGCGGTGCTCGTCGTGGGCGTGCTCGCGCTCTTCCTGCCGCGGGTGCGCGCCGCGGATGCCGGCCCCTGGCGCCCGCGCGCCCCGTACGTCCCGGCGGGTCTGGGTCGCATGTTCGCCGCCGGTGCTCTCGGCATCTCGGCCGCGTACGTGGTCGGTTCGGTCTTCCTCGCCCTCGGCGCGCAGGTCGCGCGAGAGCTGATCCAGTCGTCCGACGCGTTCGTCGACGGCGCGGTGCTCGCGGTCTCGGCGGTCTCGATCGGCGTCGTCGCGATCCTGGCCCGGCGGCTGCGACCGCGCCGCGCGCTCGGCGCCGCGCCGTTCGTGCTGCTGGTCGGCGTCGCCGCCCTCGTCGCGTCGGGCGCGACGCACTCGCTGATCCTGTTCGTCGCATCGTCGGTCGTCACGGGAGCCGGCTACAGCCTGCTGTTCGCGGGCGGCCTGGGCGTGATCGCCCGCTACGCCCCCGCGCACCACCGCGCCGCCATGATCTCGGCCGTCTACGCGATCGGCTACCTCGTGCAGGCCGGGTCGGCGGTCGCCCTCGGGTTCATCGCCACGGCATCCGGGCTCCTCGTCGCGATCGAGCTCGGCTCCATCGCCGTCGTGGCGCTCGGGGCCGCGGCCGCCATCGTCGCGAACGCCGGCCCGCGGGGTGCGCTCACCCGTCCCGTCACCATCCCCTGACCCGGCCCGGTCGCGGGCGCCCGGCCGGGCCTTGTCACCAGCCCGGCCCCGTCACCGGCTCGGTGCCGGGAGGCGCTGACTCCCACTTCGCCCCGTCGCGCACCGCGGAGGCTCGCGGGCGGGTGCCCTCCGAACGCCATGTGAACTGCGCCTCACTGTGAGGCGCAGTTCACATCGCGTTTCGAGTACGCACCACCCCCGGAGCGCCCCGCACTCCCGGCGGGCTATCGGCCGAGCGACGCCGCCTGCGCCTCGAGGGCGGCCCAGAGCCGGTCGCCCGCGGCGTCATCCAGGGCCTGGCGCGCGAGCCCCCGGTCCCAGTGCCGGCCCGCGAAGTAGGTGCCGGAGGGCGCGGTGACGTCGCTCGACGCCAGCATGACGAGAAGCCGCGCACCCTGCTCCGGGGTCAGGATCGCGCGCCGGATGAGCGGGGCGAGCGGTCCGCGGTCCAGCCCGCCGAACCGGGTGGCCACCGGCCCGGGATGGAACGAGAACGAGCGCAGCTCCGGCTCCCGCTTCGCGTACTGCCGGGCCAGCATGATGTCGGCGCGCTTGGCGGTGCCGTAGGCCGGCAGCCCCCGCAGCCAGGGCCGGCCGTCGCGGTTCGGATCGTCGGGAACGACGACGCCCCACCGGTTCGCGTTGCTGCCGGTGAAGATGACACGCGACCGCGACGCGCGCAGCCGCGGCAGCAGGGCATTGGTGAGCACGAACGGCGCGAGCACGTTGCTCTGCCAGGTGCGCTCGACGCCGTCCGCCGTCAGCTCGCGCCGCGCGACGACGCCGCCCGCGTTGTTGGCGAGCACGTCGATGCGCGGGTAGGCGTCGGTGAGCCTCGCCGCCAGCTCGCGCACGTCATCCAGCCGATCGAAGTCGGCCACGAACGACTCGCCACCGACCTCCGTCGCGACCGCGGCGGTGCGGGCGGGATCCCGCCCGACGACGACCACGTCGTGACCGAGCTCGTGCAGCATGACGGCGCCCGCGCGGCCGATGCCGGAGCTCGCTCCGGTGATGACGATGAGCACATCGTCCAGTCTGGCGCGCGGGAGACGCGCCGCGGCACACCGGCTACCGTCGAGGCATGGACTCGGCGTACGCCCCGAGCGGCGACCTCGGCATCTACTACGAACGCCATGGATCTCCGACCGCGCGACGCCCGCTGCTGCTCATCCACGGCGGCGGGTCGACGATCGACACCAACTGGGCCGCCCTCCTCCCGCACCTCGCCGCCACACGCGAGGTCGTGGCGCTCGAGGAGGAGGGCCACGGACGCACCCGCCCGACCGAGCGCCCGCTCACGGCCGAGAACGCGGCCGGCGACGCCCTGGCCGTGCTCGAGCACGCGGGCCTCGACCGGGTCGACATCCTGGCCTTCAGCGCCGGATGCCAGACCGCGATCGCGTTCGCCGTCGGGTTCCCGGACCGCGTCGGTCGCCTCATCCTCGCGTCGCCGCCCTGGCGCCGCGATGCCCTGATCCCCGGGTTCTGGGACGGCATGGCCGCCGCCTCGCTCGCCACCATGCCGCCGCTGTTCGTCGAGGAGCACCGCCGCCACAACGGTGACGAGCCGGCGCTGCTGCAACGCTTCTTCGACCTCGACCGGCAGCGGATGCTGACCTTCGAGGACTGGCCCGACGCCGCGATCGCCGGCATCGGGGCGCCCACGCTCGTCGTGGCGGCCGATCGCGACGTCGTGACCGTCGAGAGCGCGACCCTCCTGGCGCGCACCCTCGCCGACGGCCGGCTGCTCGTCGTACCGGGCATCCACGGCGACTACCTCGGCGAGGCGTTCGCGTCGGGCGGCGACACCCGCCTCATGGACCGCACCCTCCCCTTCCTGCTCGCGCACCTGGACGCCTGATGGCCCTGCTCACCGACGTCCCCGACCCGCAATGGGTCATGGCCGGCGACGGCGTGCGCATCGCGACGTACGCCTTCGGCGAGCCGTCCGCGCCGGTCGTGGTGGCGGTGCACGGGTTCTCGTCGAGCGCGGCCGACAACTGGGTCATCACCGGATGGGTGCGCGACCTGACCAACGCCGGATTCCGGGTGCTCGCCTACGACCAGCGCGGCCACGGCGCGAGCGGCAAGCCGCACGATCCCTCGGCCTACTCGATGGATCAGCTCGTGGCCGACCTCGAGACCGTCGTCGACACCTGGCTGCTCGACGACGTCGGGTACCTCGGCTACTCGCTCGGCGGGCGGGTCGGCTGGTTCGGCGCGATCGAGCTGCCGCACCACATCACCCGGGCCGTGCTCGGCGGGATCTCCGACGGCGACCGGCTCGCCGGCTTCGACCTGGATGCCGCCCGCCTCCACGCCGCCACCGGCGCCCCGATCGCCGATCGCCTCACGCACGCGTACGTGTCGGTCGCCGAACGCAACCCCGCCAACGACGTCGAGGCCCTCATCGCCCTCGTCGAGGGGATGCGCGGCGGCGCGCAGCCCGATCCCGCCGAGGCTCCGCAGCAGCCGGTGCTGTTCGCGACCGGCACCGAGGACTCGATCATCGACATCTCGCGCGAGCTTGCCGCCGCCACCCCGCACGGGCGGTTCCTGGAGATCCCGGGGCGCACCCACTTCAACGCGCCGCCGTCGCGCGAGTTCCGCCGCGCCGGCGTCGAGTTCCTCCGCGAGGGGCTCGAGTAGCCGGCCGACGGCATGCTCACCCGAGCAGGGCATCCACCGCCTTCGCCGCGTCGATGAGCGGCTGATCGAACTGGTGGTCGTCGTCGACGAGCCGCAGCATGTTGATCTCGGCCCAGACGCCGTGCGACTTCCAGAAGATGGCCTGCGGCTCGAGGTGCGCCTCGTCGCCGAGACCCGGCACGTCGACGAAGGCGTGCCCCTGGTTGACATCGATGGTGTAGAAGTTCTCCGCCCCGGGCCCGAGGCTCAGGGTCGCCTGCGCGGTCTCGCCGCCGTTCGGGTCGGGGTTGTAGGTGCAGCTCGGCTGCGACTGGTCTTTGGCGTCGATCGGCTCGGACAGCGTGGCGCCCACGAGCTTCTCGGCGGCATCCTTCGGGAACAGCACGCACGGGTCGAGCTTCGAGACGTCGACGCCGGCCGCGTCGCCGGAGCCGGCCTTCGGGGTCGAGCCGGAGCCGGCGGCCGGACTCCCGGATCGGGATGCGGCCGGGGGCTGAACGCCGGACGGAGTCCCGATTCCGAGTGAGCATCCACTCAGGAGGGCGAGGACGACGATCGTCCCGCCGGCGGCGGCACGGGTGCGGTTGGCGGACATCGCGGCTCCTGGGTCGGGGAACGAGCGGATCAGGCTCGTCCAGCTTCGGGGAGGCGCGTAACGCCGACGTAACGGGCTACTCGATGCGCCCGCCGAAGTAGACCTCGACCTCGTGCACCTGCCCGTCGTGCACGAGCGCGGCCTCCATATTGCGCCAGTGCGTGCCGTCGGCGAGCGTGTAGTCGTAGCGGCTGAAGACCAGGTCGCCGTGCGCACCCAGCTCGCTCAGGTGGCTCTGCACGAAGTGGCCGGCGCTGGGAAAGCAGGTGCGCATCCACGCCTCGCGATCGATGTGGTCGTCCTGCGGACTCGTGAAGCGGAAGTCGTCGGCGAGCAGGCGGCGGGCGGTGGCGGCATCCTGCTCGTCGAAGGCGGTGCGCAGCCGCCGGACGGTCTGAACGTTGTCGGTCGCGGTGCTCATGCCTGTGACCGTAGGCAGAGCGCGCGCGTGTCAGGACGCGCTGCCAGGAGGCTCCAAGGCCGGAAGGCTCCGGATGCCGTGAACCGTTCGCTGCTCCGCTGCGTATGCAGGGGGTGGCCATCACCGACCGAGACCTCGCCGCGCGCAACCGGCGCACGCTGCTCGCCTGCTTCGACCAGGACGCACGCGGATCCCGCGGCGCGCGGGTCGTGCGCGCGCCCGGCATCGCCGTGGCGGTCTTCGTCACGCCGCCCGAGGGCGCGTACCTCAACAACGCCGTGCTCGAGTCGAGCGTGAGCGACGCCGAGCGGGCGGCGGCCGTCGCGTTCGCCGAGCACGAGTACGCGAGCGCCGGGATCGCCGAGTTCGCGATCTGGATCGATGAGCACGACGATGCCGGCCAGCGCTTCCTCACCGATCGCGGCTACCGGCAGACCGAGAGCACGCTCGCGATGAGCATGGACCTGGGCGAGGTGCCGGCCCCGCCCGCCGGCCCAGCGGGGGTCGAGCTGGTATGGGACGACTGGGACGCCTACTGCGAGCTGCTCGAGCTGCCCGGATTCCTCGCCGACGCCGACCCCGCCGCCTACCGCGTCGTGACCGCGCGCGTCGAGGGCGGCGGCGCCGAGGCGATGGCGTTCCACCACGATGGCGACTGCGGCATCTTCAACGTGGGCACGACCGAGGCCGTGCGACGCCGGGGGCTCGGGGCGATGGTGACCCGCGCGTTGCTCGATGATGCGGTCGCGCGGGGGTGCGGCACGGCATCCCTGCAGTCGACGCCGGAGGCCGAGCGGCTCTACGCCCGGCTCGGGTTCCGGGCGCTGGGGCGCATCCGGGAGTTCTCGCGCAGCCGGCCCGAGCGCTCCTGACTCAGGGTCGCGGGCGCGTTACTCGGACGAGCGCCGACGCCGGCGCACGACGCCGGTCACGACGACCGCGACGATCCCGAGCACCACGACGGCGAGCGCGGGCCAGATGAGCCATGCGCTGTCGACTCCGGTCGCGGCGAGCCGACCGTCGTCCGAGCCGATGGGGCCCAGAGTCGCCGTCACGAGCACAGCTGTCACGAGATGCCTCCCTGCAGGTCTCCCGGAACTCTAGTCGCGAGCCGCGGCATCGCCGGCGCGGTCGCCACGACCGATAGGGTGCGGATACCCCTTGTCCGCTCCTGGAGGAGACCTGTGCGAAAGACAGCCCTGCTGACGATGGTCGGATTGGCCGCGGCAGCGGCCACGCTGATCCCCGCGATGTCGGCGACCGCCGCTCCGACCTGCGACACCGGCTGCGTGGTCAGCTTCACGCCGGGTGCGCAGACGACCTGGACCGTGCCCTCCGACGCGACGGACGTCACCGTGGTCGTCGCCGGCGGCGCGGGAGGCGCCAGTGTGTACGCCAGCACCCCCGGCGGCGCCGGAGGCAAGGTGACGGTCGATCTCGGAACGAGCTACAACGGCGAAACCCTCCACGTCCTCGCGGGCGACAAGGGCGCGGACATCGCGGTCGAGGGCCCCGGAGGCGGAGGCGGCGGAAGCTACGTCGCCGACGCGTCCGGGTTCATCGCCGTCGCGGGAGGCGGCGGCGGGACCGGTGCTCTCAGCACCCCGCCCGCTGCCGTTCCGGGTGGGATGGGCGGATACGCGAGCGCATCGGCGAACGGCGCCGACGGGGCGAGCGTCAACGGGTACGACATCAGTGGGCTCGGCGCCGTGGGCGCCACCCCGGGCGGCCCGACCAGCCAGGTGGGTCTTGTCGCGTACGGCGGAACGGGCGGCGTCGCGTCCGTCGCGGGCGACGGCACGATCACCCCCGGGGCGGGCGGCGAGCCGGCTTTGTACCTGAACTTCCCGGTTGCTCAAGGCGGCGGCGGCTACGCCGGCGGCGGCGGCGGCTCGGCGATGGAAGGCGGGTCCAGCCTCGCCGCCGCCGGAGCGGGAGGCGGAGGCTCCGGCTTCCTCCGTGCGGGCCTCACCGCCTCCGCGGTGGAGCCCAACACCGGCGCCGGGTCGATCACCTTCACCTACACGATGGACCCCAGCATCTCGGCGCCCACCGCGAGCGTGCCGGCCGGCTCGACCGCGTCGACCATCATCGATGGCGTAGCACCGTCGACGGCGTTCTCCGTGCTGCTGGACGGCACGACCGTCGTCGCCTCGGGCACGACTCCGGTGACCGGCGGCCCGGTCACCCAGTCCTTCACCGTTCCCGCCGACACGTCCGGAGGCACGCACACGCTGACCCTGCAGGTCGGCGGCATCCGGGCTGCGACGAGTGCGGCGTTCACCGTGACCGCCGCCATCGCCCTCGCGGCGACCGGCGTCAGCACTCCGTGGTGGGTCGCACCCGGTGTGGCGATGCTGATCGCGGTCGGGACGCTGCTGCTCTGGTGGACCTCACGACGGAGCCGCGCCCGCCTGGTGCGCTGAGCGGGCGGCGCCTAGCTTCGCTCGAGGATCGCCGCGAGGTCTCCCCCGGCCGGCAGCGCCCCGTAGAGGTGCCCGTACCGCGCCCCCTCGCCGAGCCGCGACTCGACGAACAGGTCCGCGACCGCGGCGGGCGCGTGCCGGATGAGCAGGGATGCCTCCAGTGCGAGCGCGAGATCGGCCATGAGGCCCCGCGCATTCGCGGCCGCGGTGATCGGATCGAGGTCCGCTGCCTCCCGCGCGCGCTGCTCCGTGATCGCGAGGTGCTCGTCGAACACCGGGTTCTGCCCCGCCGCCAGGGCGACCTCGTCGATGAACGCGGTGACGGCATCCGGCTCGGTGTTCAGGGCCCGGATCAGGTCGAGCGCGATGACGTTGCCCGACCCCTCCCAGATCGCCATCACCGGCTGCTCGCGGTAGCGCCGCGCGAGCGGGAACGCCTCCGTGTACCCGTTGCCGCCGAGGCACTCGAGCGCCTCGTAGGCGTGGCCCGGTCCGCGCTTGCAGATCCAGTACTTGGAGACCGCGGTCGCGATCCGCCGGAAGGCCTGCTCCTCGGCCCCGGCATCCGCGTCGTACGCGCGCGCCACCCGCATCGCCGTGGCGGTGGCCGCCTCGGTCTCGAGCGCGAGGTCCGCGACGACCGCCGTCATCGCCGGCTGGTCGATCAGAGTTCTTCCGAAGGCGGCGCGGTGGCGCACGTGCCAGACGGCCTCCGCGGTCGCCTGCCGCATGCCGGCGGTGCTCCCGAGCATCGAGTCGAGCCGCGTGCCGGAGACCATGTCGATGATCGTGCGGACGCCGCGCCCCTCCTCCCCCACCAGGAACCCGACCGTGCCGTCGAACTCGACCTCGGAACTCGCGTTCGACTTGTTGCCGAGCTTGTCCTTGAGCCGCTGGATCGCGAACGCGTTGCGGCTGTTGTCGGGCAGGACCCGCGGGACGAGGAAGCAGGTCACCCCCTTGTCCGTCTGCGCGAGCACCAGGAACCCGTCGGACATCGGGGCGCTGCAGAACCACTTGTGGCCGGTGAGCACGTAGTGGTCCTGCGCCTTCACGGCCTGCGTCGTGTTGGCGCGGATGTCGCTGCCGCCCTGCTTCTCGGTCATCGCCATCCCGAACAGCGCCGACTTCTTGCCCAGGCGGAGGTCGGGGGCGTAGTCGGTGCTGAGGAGCCTTGGCACCCAGGTCTCCGCCAGTTCGCTGTTGTGCCGGATGCTGGCCACCGCCGAGTGCGTCATGCTCACGGGGCACGCGTGGCCGGGCTCCACCTGCGCGAAGAGCATGAACGTCGCGGCGCGCGCCACCTCCGCGCCCGGTCCGGGGCTGTTGTATGCGCTCGCGTGGGCGCCGCGCTTCAGGGCCGCCGCGATGACGCGGTGGTAAGACTCGTCGTACTCGACCTCGTCGATGCGGGTGCCGTAGCGGTCGAATTGGTGGAGCTGCGGGGTGTTGATGTTCGCGCGCTCGGCGTCGTCTTGGAAGGCCTGGGTGCCGACGTAGCGACCCGTCTCGTGGAGGCGGTCCTCGGCCCAGGCGGCGTCGTGGCGGTAGACGGCTTCGACGAGGGGGATGTTGGTGCCGTACTCGTCGACGTCGACGCGTGGTCGGGGCTGGTTGGTTACCTCGTGGGTCGCCATGGGGATGAGGGTAGTCAGTGCATAAGCCCGATGGCCTTCGCATAGTTCCGAAGCTTTCCAAGCACATAGTTCGCGATGGTTGCCTGACGTGTCTCGGTTCGCCACATCATTTCAAGCCGAATGCGCTCCGAACCTCTATGAAGCAGGACATCGCTCTTGAATCGAAAGTCTGTCCCGATTTCGACCTCAACTTCGTAAGAATCGGCCATACCAGCGGCGACAAAGGCTTCGCCGACCGCGCGGTTCAGTAGACCGTCATTCGTCTGCGCGATAGATGCGAGGCTTGCGTAGGCCGACTGAGTGTTCGTCCCTGCTCGGCCCCCTCTGCGGCGTGGCCCCAACTGACCACCTCCCAGGATCACGCCGATCGCACTGGAACGCAGCCGATCGACTGCGTCTCGCTTGTTGCCACGCGTCGACATCCCGAGCCCCGTCATTCGCGTCTTCAGATCAGCACTCGCAAACGAACGCGCTATCTCGAGCGCGGCGAGAATCTCGAGGTGAAAGATCTTTGCGTCCAACACCGTTCCGAGGATGCCGATCGTGTCCGGCTGGGCTCGAATGTCGTTGACCACGTTGGCGTTGGTCGCCGTTAGTAGTCTGTCGATGTCCGCTGCGGAGAGAGCACCTCGAGTGAGCGCAGCAACATCTCCTTCCGGATCATTCCCTGCGACAACCACGGTCCAAACTCGCGGCTGCTCGGTCGCCATCAGGCGCCGAACCGCAGCACCATTCTGTAAGAGAGCGGCACGGATCGAACCCATGTAGTCGCCCACCGTCGGCGCTTGAGCAGCTAGATCGGTAGCCGCGTCTTCGGTAAGGCCCAGCGCAGTGAGCGACGCGCCTTCATTAAGCGCCGCAATGGTGTTTGCGGCGATCCGCACATAGTCCGATTTCGGAGGTCCACTGAAGCGGACCACAGGCATCCCCGACATGAGAGCTGCTCCGCCAAGCCGGGTCCCGAGACCGACCAGCGCTTCAGTTAGCTCATCCGTATTTGTCGGCCACACGACGAGTGTGTTTTGACCGTTGGCCGCGCGCACAAAGCCATTGATGCCGTGCAGAGACGCCTCCAGAGCCGACTCGCTCACGTCAGTCAAAGCCTCGCGGCCCTCGATCACAATGACCCGAGCGTTGGACGTCGGCGGCAGCGCTTGGAGTTCTGAAGGTATGTCCGCATCCAGCGGGATCCGAACCGTAGAGACGCCCGCCCTGAAGATTCCGACCGTGTCGAGAAAAGTCGACTTCCCCGATCCAGCTTCACCACGGATGATCCAGAATCCTCCACGGCGGGCCGCCCGAAGATCGGCGAACCTTTCGGAGAACTGCGCCAACGTTTCCTCCACCGGTACCACGACCGATTGAAGAGTGCCCTCTCCGGCGTCCCTAAGCTGCTCGAATCGATCAGGGACGTATAAATCTTCTCGTTCCACCAAGTCGGACACACTTGCATTGTGTCCGTGGATCGCTCATCTTCGCGGCGCCACGCGACGAGTCTCGGAATTGTGCGCGGCACCGCGAGCTCTTTGTCGCCTCGATCACCGCGAACTGGCGGCCCGCGCCTTGCCGTGGCGGACGTTCTCCAGCACGCGCTTGCGGCTCCAACCGGTCAATCGCCACAATTGGCGCCAGTCGTCCGAGAGGACCTTCAGCCTCCCGGCCGCGACCATCTCTGGAAGTGTCCTCTCCTCCACCATGAGGCCCTTCGCTGCCTGACGCACCATCCGATCGGGCGAGTCAGCAGACTTCGCGAGCGCCGCAGTTCTGATCGGAATGGCCGGCACCGTGTCCCTTCGCGTTCGCGGAGCGATCAGTCTCCGGTGCTCGAATCAGGCTTTGGCCTCAACCCGCGTCCGTGTCTGCGGATCGAGCCACCGTTGTCAAGAGCACCTCCGGCCCCTCCATCTGCGGCACATGCCCGACGCCCGCGAGCACCTCGAACCGCGCCCTCGGAATCCCCGCCGCATACGCCCGCCCATACGCGACATCCACGATCCGATCCGCCTCACCCCACAGCACCAGTGCCGGCACCTCGTCCCCGCCCAGCCGCCCGAGCAGCGACGCATCCGCCATCGACCCGCCGTACAGCGCCAGTGACGCCCGATTGCCCGCGAACACCTCCCGCGCCGCCGGCGGCAGCGCCGACGGGTCGAGCGACGGCGCCTTCGACGGGTCGTACCAGCTGCGCTCGGCGATCTGCGCGGGGGTGAGGGCGAAGAAGTCGGCGACCGGGTGGTCCGTGACCTCGATGCCCACGGCATCCACGAGCACGATGCGACCGAGGCGCGACGGATGGCGCAGTGCCAGCTCGGCTGTGATCCAGCCGCCCATCGAGTTGCCGATGACGGTGACGTCGTCGAGGTCGAGCGCGTCGAGCATGCCCTCGATCAGCTCTGCCAGGCCGGCAATCGTGGTGAGCGCCTCGGGGCGCGGTGTGCCGCCGAAGCCCGGGTAGCTCGGCGCGATGACGCGCGATCCGGTCTGCTCGGCCAGCAGATCGGCGAAGCCGGTGACGGATGCCGGGCCGGCCCCGCCGTGCAGGATCACGATCGCGCGCCCCTCCCCGCGCTCGTCGGCGGTCAGCGGGACGTCTCCGAACGACGTCGGGATGGTGAGGGAGAGCGGAGTCGTCATGCCAGTCACGCTATATCAACATATTTATATAAACAAGCTGTCTCGTTCGCCTAGGATCGAGCCATGGCGATGTCCCTCTCCGAGCTCGGACTCACGATCAAGCGCGTCCAGGCACGGCAGCACCGCACGGCGACCGAGGCGCTCAAGCCGATCGACGTGACGCTCGTCCAGTGGGACGCCCTGCGGCACCTGCACGCCAACCCGGGCGCCTCGCTGCACGACCTCGCCGTGCTGACCTTCCAGACCGACCAGGCCTTCGGCACGCTCGCCGCACGGCTCGAGGCGCGTGGGCTGATCCGGCGAGTGACGGGAGCCGGGCGCGCGATCCGTCCCGAGCTGACGCCCGAGGGCGAGCGGGTGCGCGCCGCGGGGCAGAAGATCCTCGACGGCATGCTGCGGCAGCACTTCGCGCCGCTCGGCGAGAACGAGCGCGAAGTGCTCGGCGGGATGCTGCAGCGGTTGCTCGTCGACTAGCGCAGCCGGCCGGCGGCCTCCCCCATCACGTCGATGATCGACCGCGGCGCCCTGATGCCGGTCGCATATACGTACAACGTCGTGTACCCGAGCTCCGCCAGCTCCTCGCCGGTGCGCACCACGTCATCCGGAGTCGACGACGGGTCGATGCCCATCATCGCCGTCTTCTCGATCGTGTCGTAGTCGCGACCCAGGTCGTCGCAGTGCGCGCGCAGCACGTCGAGCTTGTGGGCGGCATCCGGACCGGCCCCGATGTTGCAGGCGTCGGCGTACTGCGCGACGAGCTTGAGCGTGCGCTTCTCGCCGCCCCCGCCGATCATCAGGTAGGGCTTTCCGCTCAGCGGCTGTGGCGAGTTGAGGGTGCGGCCGAGGTGGTAGTACTCGCCGTCGAACGGCTCCTCCGACCCCGACCACATCTGCAGGCAGATCCGGATCGCCTCCTCCAGGCGGTCCATGCGCTCCTTCGTCGGCGGGAAGCGGAAGCCGAGCCCCGCCGACTCCTCGTCGTTCCACGCCGCACCGATGCCGAGGCCGGCACGGCCTCCGGAGATCACGTCGAGGGTGCTGACCGCCTTCGCCAGCAGCGCCGGCTCGCGGTAGATCACGCCCGTGACGAGCGTGTGCAGCTTCACCGTCTTCGTGTGCGCGGCGAGGTAGCCGAGCAGCGTGTAGGCCTCGAGCATCTCGTGCTCGACCGGTCCGATGCCGGGCAGTTGCCAGAAGTGGTCCATGACCGTGATGCGGGTGATTCCCGCATCCTCCGCCGCACGCGCGTGCGCGGCGAGGTCGGCACCCAGCGCGGCGGGGCCGCCGGTCCAGGTGAAGTCGGCGATGTGCAGTCCGAGTTCCATGGATGCCATATTCCCCGGTGCGGATCGCCCGCGCTGGCCGGCGGCGCGCTTGTTACGCCGCCGAGCGCGCGTTCCGCTTCGACGCGAGCGTGCGCCCGTGCTCGACGGCGAGCTGCTGCGCGGCGGCGTGCACCTCGACCGCGTCGTCGGCCAGGCCATCCATCGCCGGATTGACGCCCACCAGGGTCAGCTGGCGCTGCACGACGAGCAGGTCGGCCTTCCAGATGTTCTCGATCACGTGACGCAGCCACGGCGTCGAGTGGTCCCAGTCGGTCTTGCCCGACTCGGGACGGTAGTCGCCGCCGAGAACGCTCGCGAGCACCACCGGCTTGCCGGTGAGGGCGCCGGACTTGATGCGGTCATCCGTGTAGGTGATGTCGTACCAGCTCTTCACGTGGGCGGCGACGCCCCAGTTGTACAGCGGGATCGCGAGCAGGATGGCGTCGGCGTCGACCAGCTCGTCGACGAGGGTGGTGGCGAGCTTGCGGGCGCCCTTCTGCTCCTCGGTGAGGTCGGCATCCGGAGTCATGCCGCTCAGCACGAGCGTGCGCCAGGTCGTGGCCGGCAGCGGATCGGTGCCGATGTCGCGGCGGGTGATCGCGGAATCCGGGTGCTCGCCGGTCCACTCCGCCTCGACGAGATCCGCCAGGGCGCGACTGTGCGAGGTCGCGGGGTTGATGCTGGCATCGAGACGGTAGAGCGACACGGTAGAACTCCCTAACTAAGAAAAACAAAGTGACTAGGGAGAACGTAGCACGACTATCATGAGGGGATGGCGCAGCACGACGACGAGGTGGGGATCTGCGACGCCGCGATCACCCTCGCCTTCTCGGTGCTCGGCAAGCGCTGGAACGGCATGATCCTGAGCGTCCTGGGCTCCGGTGTGAATTCGTTCGTCGGCCTGCGCAAGGCGGTCAGCGGCATCAGCGACACCGTGCTGTCGGAACGCCTGCTCGAGCTGACCGACACGGGACTCGTCACCCGGGCCGTCGTCGAAGGGCCACCGATCACCGTGCGCTACGAGCTGACGACCGCGGGCGCGGAGTTGGTGCCGACGATCTCCCAGCTGGGGCTGTGGGCGCAGCGGAACCTCGGGAAGCCCGCGGAGCAGCCCGCGCGCTGAGCGAAACGTGGGAGGTGCGTCCCGCCTCAGGCCTGCGCGCGCTCCAGCACCAGCTCCCGCACGCGGGCCGCGTCGGCCTGACCCTTCATCGCCTTCATCACGGCGCCGATGACCGCGCCGGCGGCCTGCACCTTGCCGTCGCGGATCTTCTCGAGCACGTCGGGCTGGGCCGCGAGCGCCTCGTCGATCGCGGCGATCAGCGCGCCGTCATCCGAGACGACCTTGAGGCCGCGCGCCGCGACGATCTCGGCGGGCGTGCCCTCCCCCGCGGCGACCCCTTCGACGACCTGACGCGCCATCCGGTCGGTCAGCTCTCCCGACTCCACCAGCGCCACGATCTCCGACACCGCCAGCGGGGTGATCAGCGCGGCCGGCTCGGCATTCTGCGCGTTCGCCAGGCGGGCGATCTCGCCGGTCCACCACTTGCGGGCTTGGGCGGGGGCGGCACCGGCCGCGACGGTCTCCTCCACCTCGACCAGGAGCCCGGAGTTCTGCACGTCTTGGAACTCCAGCTCCGTGAAGCCCCACGATTCGCGCAATCGTCGACGTCGGACGGCCGGCGCCTCCGGAAGCGCCGCCCGCAGCGACTCGATGAGCTTCGGGTCGGGTTCGATCGGAAGGAGGTCCGGCTCGGGAAAGTACCGGTAATCGTCCGCGTCCGACTTGGGACGCCCCGGCGACGTCGTGCCGGTGTCCTCGTGCCAGTGGCGGGTCTCCTGCGTGATCGACCCGCCGGCGGCGAGGATCGCGGCCTGTCGCTGAATCTCGTAACGCACCGCGCGCTCGACCGAGCGCATCGAGTTGACGTTTTTGGTCTCCGTGCGGGTGCCGAGCGGCGCCGGCGGCTCTCCCGCCCGTGCGCGCGGGCGGAGCGAGACGTTCGCGTCGCAGCGGAGGTTGCCGCGCTCCATCCGCGCCTCGCTGATGCCGAGGCTGCGCACGATGTCGCGGATCGTCGAGACGTACGCCTTGCCGACCGCGGGCGCGTTGTGCTCCGCGCCGAAGATCGGCTTCGTCACGATCTCGACGAGCGGCACGCCCGCACGGTTGTAGTCGACGAGCGAGTACTCGGCGCCCTGGATGCGACCGGTCGCGCCGCCGACGTGCGTGAGCTTGCCGGCGTCCTCCTCCATGTGGGCACGCTCGATCGGCACGGTGAAGACGGTGCCGTCCTCCAGCTCCACCTCGACCGAGCCCTCGAACGCGATCGGCTCGTCGTACTGGCTGATCTGGTAGTCCTTGGCGAGGTCCGGGTAGAAGTAGTTCTTCCGCGCGAACCGGGAGCTCGCCGCGATCGAGCAGCCGAGGGCGAGGCCGAGCGAGATCGAGTACTCGACCGCGGTCCGGTTGACGACGGGCAGGCTGCCGGGCAGGCCCAGATCGACGGGCGTAATCTGCGTGTTCGGGCCGGCCGTCACGTTCTCGCTGTTGGCCGGATTCGGCGCGTCGGAGAACATCTTGGTCTTCGTCGACAGCTCGACATGCACCTCGAACCCGAGCACCGGCTCGAACAGTTCGAGGGCCTTGTCGAAGTCCATGAGATCGGCTTTGGCCATGGGTTCGATCCTACGGATCGCGGAGCACCTCGTCCGCGGGGCCAGGACGGGGCTGACATCCGGATCACGGAGCGGCAGGATCAAACCATGACCTTCGAGGTCGGCGCCGATGCCTACCAGCGGTTCATGGGGCGGTACGCCGACGAGCTGGCGCGAGAACTGCTGGCAGAGCTGCGGCCGCATCCGCCGGAACGGGCCCTCGATGTGGGCGCCGGCACCGGGGCACTGACGGCGCAGCTGGTCGAAGCCCTGGGTCCGGATGCCGTGGTCGCCATCGACCCGTCCGCCGCGTTCGTCACGGCGCTCCGGGCCAGCCTGCCCGGCGTGGAAACCCGACGGGGCACCGCCGAGTCGCTCCCCTACCCCGACGCGTCGTTCGATCTGACGCTCGCGCAGCTCGTCATCCACTTCATGACCGACCCCGTCACGGGCGTCGCGGAGATGGCGCGGGTCACGCGTCCGGGCGGCACCGTGGCGGCATCCACCTGGGACTTCGCCGGCGAACGCGCCCCGCTCTCGCTCTTCTGGCGCGTCGCGCGGGAGCTCGATCCGAGCGTGCACGACGAGTCGGACGAGGCCGGCGCACGCGAGGGCGATCTCGAGCGGATCTTCCGCGCCGCCGGGCTGCCGAACGTCCGCGCCGGCGAACTCACGGTGCTCCTGCCGTATCGCGACGTCGACGACTGGTGGCAGCCGTACACGCTCGGGGTCGGGCCGGCCGGCGCCTACGTCGCCGGTCTCGACGACGCGCGAAGGGGCGAGCTGCAGCGCCAGTGCACTGCGGCGCTCGGCGACGGACCCGGCGTCGTCGAGGCGACCGCCTGGGTCGCGATCGCGGAGCGGTGAGGAGGCCGGCTCGGCCGTCGCGCGTCGGATGTGCGGAGCAACCCGATGCGACCCTCGCGGCGCGCGCGGACCGCTGCGATGCTGACCGCATGAGCGCGAGCGAGCTCCCGCAGATCACCGACGACGACATGCACCGGATGATGGCGGCGGCCCAGCCGTACACCGTCGTCGTCTTCCACCGCGGCCCGCATTACCGAGACGAGGGCGCGCGCGCCATCATCTGGGAGCACGGGCGGCGCAACTTCGCCCTGCGGGCCGCGGGCAAGCTCGCGGTGGTCTGCCCGATCCCCGACGAGTCGGAGCTGGCGGGCATCGGCGTCTTCGCCGCGAACCTCGCCGAGACCGAGGCGCTCATGGCCGACGATCCGGCGGTTCAGGCCGGTGTGCTCGTATCGGAGGCGCACGCCGGTCGGAGCTTTGCCGGGGATGCCCTGCCCGCCTGGGGCTGATCGCGCGGTTCCGCGCATTCCCTCGCTTCTCCTTCACAGGGTGGGGGGTGGGGGAAGTTATCCAAGCCACGCTCGGTCTACTACCGAACAGACTTTCGGACCTCGACAATAGAGGGATGGACCTCTCCCGCCTCGGTGATGCGCAGCTGCTGGATCGGCAGCGTGTGCTCGCGGCGGATCGGCGGCGGGTGGATGGGGAGTTGGCGGCGGTGGCGGCGGAGATCGCCTACCGCTCGCGTCCCGAGCTCGGCGGTGCGGGGTTGGCGCAGCGGCTCGGCCTGCGCACCCCGGCCAAACTCGTCGAACAGGTCGGGCAGCTGTCACCGCACGATGCCAACGTCATGGTGCGCGTCGGCGAGTTGACCGGGCCGATCGCCGACGCCGTCGCCGCCGGAGACCTGTCCCTGGATGCGGCGGATGCGATCCGCGCGATCGAGTCCCCGGAACTGGAGGGACAGTTGATCGCGGAGGCGGCGGCCTTGCCGCCACGGCGATTGGCGGTGCGGGCGCGGCAGTTGCGCGACGAAGCCGATGCCGATGGGGTCGCAGACCGGGAGGCGCTGCTGCGCTCGCGCCGCTACCTGCACCTGGTCCCGCAACCCGACGGAATGACCCGGCTCTCCGGCCTGTTGGATCCGGAATCCGCGGCGATCGTGACCGCCGCCTATGACGGGGTCACCTCACCCCGGCGTGGTGGGGTCCGGTTCGTCGACCCGGATGCCGCTCCCGACCTCACCCAGGACGACCGCACCATCGAGCAACTCGCCCTGGACGGGCTGGCCGAGTTGATCCGCATCGGCTCGACCGCCGGCAGCGACGAGATCCTCGGAGCCAGCCGGCCCGCGGTGCGGGTGCATGTCACCGCCGCCGACCTGGACCGCCGCAGTGGGTCCGGAGCCCTCGAAGGACAAACCAGCGCCATCTCCATCGCGACGGTGGAACGGCACGTGTGCGCCACCGGATACCTCCCCATCCTCTTCGACGAGGATCAGCCTCTGGACGTGGGGCGCAGCCAACGCCTGTTCACCACAAGGCAACGCATCGCCCTCGCCGCCCGCGATGGCGGATGCCTCTTCCCCCGATGCGACCGACCACCCACCTGGTGCGAAGCCCACCACATCACCCCCTGGCACCGCGGCGGCACCACCGACGTCGCCGACGGGGTCCTCCTGTGCCGACACCACCACCTGCTCATCCACAACAACGGCTGGCACATCACCCGCACCGGCAACACCTACTCCCTCGTGCCGCCACGATCCATCGACCCCACCCGGACACCCATCCCCCTGCACACGAAGGCACCCGTCCGCACCCGACGCGCCGCATGACCCGAGCGCGGAGTCGGTGGCGCCCCGGCCGCCTCTTTCTGCCGGGCAGCCCCAGGATCGACACGCCGCGTCCTGGATCGGTCGACCAGAAACGTTTCTCGGCTGTTTCGAGATCGCTACAGTGATCGCATGCCCACCGACCCTGCGTTGCCGGTGCCGCGCTCGACGCTCGCTCGCGTAGCGGCCGAGGCCGCCGTCTCGGTCCCCACCGTCTCCAAAGTGTTGAACGGCCGCAGCGGCGTCGCGCCGGAGACGCGTGAGCGGGTCGAGGGCGCACTGCGCGCGCATGGCTACAGCCGCCGCGTGAGCGCCGCGTCGTCCGTGCGCCTGATCGAGCTCGTCATGCCGGCGATCGCCAGCATCACCGGCCTCGAGATCATCACCGGCGTCGAGCGCGCGGCCCGGTCGAGTGGACGCAGCATGGTGCTGACCCAGAGCGGCGATCGCCGCTCGCCCGGTCGAGATTGGATCGACGGCGCTCTCCGGCGTCGTCCGGAGGGCGTCGTCCTCGTCTTCTCCGACCTCGCCCCCGACGACAAGCGGCGGCTGCGCACCCGCGGGATCCCGTTCGTCGTCATCGATCCGAGCGGCGATCCCGCACCGGACGTCCCGTCCGTCGGCTCGGCTAACTGGAGCGGCGGCTACTCCGCGACTCGACACCTCATCGACCTCGGCCACGTGCGGATCGCCGCGATCACGGGCCCGGAGGGGGTTCTCTCGTCGACGGCCCGGCTGTCCGGGTATCGCGCCGCGCTGGAGTCGGCGGGGATCCCACTCGACGAGTCGCTGGTGCTGCGGGGCAACTACCAATACGGCGACGGCCTCGCTCGCGGACTCGAACTGCTCGAACGGCGGGACCGACCGACCGCCGTGTTCGCCGGCACCGACGTCCAGGCCATGGGCGTGTACGAGGCGGCGCGGCGACGCGGCGTCGCGATCCCTGCCGAGCTCTCGGTGGTCGGGTACGACGACATCCGGGTGGCCGCCTGGGCGAATCCGCCCCTGACCACCGTGCTGCAGCCTCTCGCGCAGATGGGCGAGGAGGCGACGCGGCTGGTGATCCGGCTCAGTGAGGGCGAGCCGGCTGAGGCCTCGCGGGTCGACCTCAGCACCACCCTCGTCGTGCGCGACAGCACGACGGCGCCCTCCACGACGCCATGATCGCCGTTAGAAACTTTCTAATTATGGACAGAATGTTGCCTTAGCGATTTCGCGTCAGTAGCGTGCCTGTGTCGGTGGAGCTGCCGCCGACCGGACGGCACCGGTCGTCCGCCTTCCTGAGACGAGGACGTCCATGCCCAAGATGACCACCAGGACGCGGCGATCGTTGATCGCCGCCGCAGCGATCGCCGCCACCGCCGTGCTGAGCGCGTGCGGGACAGCGGGACCGGCACCGAGCGGTGCAGCAGGAAAAGGCACCGCGGGCGGTGCCTCGAGCGTCTGGGTGCTGAGCGGGGCGACCGAGGTCGCATTCGACAAGTCGTTCGCAAGCTGGAACGACGCGCACCCTTCGCAGAAGTTCACGGTCCAGGCGTTCGCCAACGACCCCTACAAGCAGAAGATCCGCACCGCGGTCGGTGCCGATCAGGCCCCGACACTCATCTACGGCTGGGGCGGCGGAACGCTGGCCTCATACGTCGACGCGGGCAAGGTCGTCGACATCAGCGACCTGGTCGCGGACCCCGCGCTGAAGGGCCGCTTCATCCCCTCGATCGCGGCGGTCGGCCAGGTCGATGGCAAGACCTACGCCGTGCCCAACAACGGCCTGAAGCCCGTGCAGCTGTACCTCAACAAGGACGCTTTCACGACCGCGGGAGTGAAGCCTCCGAAGACCTGGGACGACCTGATCTCGTCGATCCCGAAGTTCAAGGCCAAGGGCATCGCGCCGATCACCGTGGCCGGTGCGGCCAAGTGGCCCCTCCTGATGTGGGAGGAGTACCTGGTCGATCGGATCGGGGGCCCGCAGGTCATGAAGGACATCGTCGCGGGCAAGAAGGACGCGTGGAGCGATCCGGCCGTCATCAAGGCCAACACGATGATCCAGCAGCTCGTCGACGCGGGCGGCTTCGTCAACGGCTTCGGCTCGATCTCGACCGACAGCGGAGCCGACATCGCGCTCATGTACACGGGCAAGGCAGCCATGACGCTGGCGCTTCCCAGCGCTTACCAAGCGGTGCAGTCCGGCGATCCCGGCTTCCTGACGTCGCACAAGCTCGGCTACGCCGACTTCCCGACCGTCGCGGGCGGCAAGGGCGACCCGAAGGACGTCGTCGGCAACCCCAGCAACTACTGGTCCGTCTCGGCGAGCGCCACGAAGGCCCAGAAGAAGACGGCCGAGGAGTACATCGCGAAGAACCTGCTGAACGACTCCTACGTCACCGACCTCCTCGGCACCGCCAACGTGCCGCCGGTGCGGGGCATCGAGCCGCAGCTGAAGAAGACCAGCGACCCCGAGTTCTACAACAGGATCTACAAGCTCGCCGACCTGGCGCCGAGCTTCCAGCTGTCGTGGGACCAGGCGCTCCGGCCGGATCAGGCCGACGCGCTGCTGACCAACCTCCAGCAGATCTTCCTGAAGCAGATCACGCCGAAGCAGTTCTCCGCGGCCATGAACAAGACCCTCTGAGTTCATGACCGGATACACCCTCACCACCCCGCGCTCCGGGCGCGCCGAGCGGCCACGCCGCCGGCGCGCCCGGAGCGCGGCGCCCTGGCTGGCGCTGCCCGCGCTGCTCATGTACGTGGCCTTCGCGATCGTCCCGCTCGGCGGCGCGGTCGTGCTGAGCTTCGTGCACTGGGACGGCCTGGGCCCGATGAGCTGGACGGGCCTGTCCAACTGGACCTCGGTGCTCGCCGACCCGATCACGGGCAACGCGCTCGCCCTGACCGGCAAGATCATGCTGATCTCCGTCATCGTGCAGACCCCGATCAGCCTGCTCCTCGGCGTCTTCACGGCCGGCCGCCATCGCTACCGCGAGGTGCTCGCGGTGCTCTACTTCCTGCCGCTGCTGCTCTCGTCCGCCGCCGTCGCCATCGCCTTCAAGGCGATCCTCGACCCCAACTTCGGCGTCGGCGCCGGGTTCGGCCTGCCGTTCCTCAAACAGGACTGGCTGGGACGACCCGACCTCGTGCTGTTCGTCGTGATCTTCGTGATCGCCTGGCAGTTCGTCCCGTTCCACACCCTCCTCTACCAGGCCGGCGTCCGGCAGATCCCGGTCTCGCTCTACGAGGCGGCCACGATCGACGGCGCGAACCGGATCCAGCAGTTCTTCTTCATCACGCTGCCGCAGCTGCGCAACACGATCATCACCTCGGGCACCCTCATGGTGACGGGATCGCTTACGTACTTCGACGTCGTGTTCGTACTGACCGGCGGGGGTCCCGGGTACGCGACCCGGCTCCTGCCGCTGCAGATGTACCTGACCGGCTTCACCGCCAACCAGATGGGTCCCGCGAGCGTGCTCGCCGTGATCCTCGTCGTGATCGGGCTCGCCCTCGCCTTGGTGCTCACCCGCTTCACGGGGTTCGCGAAGATGCAGAGCGACCAGGAGGGCGTCTGATGACCGCCGCTGCGAGCAGTCCCCCGGCATCCCGTACCGGCGCCACGGCGGGACGACGCCGACGCCCCGGCGTTCGCCGCAATTGGCTGGGTGGATTCGGCGGGTTCGTCTGGCTGGCCGTGATCGTCGTGCCGATCTACTACGTCGTGATCACGAGCCTGCGCAGTCAAGCCGGCTTCTTCGCGACCAACCCGCTGCTGCCGCCGCTCACGCCGACGCTCGACAATTACGCGACCGTCGTGCAGAACCAGTTCGGCATCTACCTCATGAACAGCGTGATCATCACGCTCGGGTCAGTGCTCGTCACGGTGGCGATCTCGCTGGGGGCGGCCTATGCGATCGTCCGCACCCGCGGACGCTTCGTGCGGGGCAGCTTTTCGCTGTTCCTGCTCGGGCTGGCGATCCCGACGCACGCCACGATCATCCCGCTGTACTGGTTCATCACCCGGGTGCACCTCTACGACAGCCTGATCGGCCTGATCCTCCCGTCGATCGGATTCGCGGTGCCCATCACCGTGCTGATCCTCGCGAACTTCCTGCGCGACATCCCGGCGGAGCTGTTCGAGTCGATGCGTGTCGATGGCGCTGGCGACCTGCGGATGCTGTGGAGCCTCGCGCTGCCGCTCGCACGCCCGGCCCTCGTGACCGTGGCGATCTACGACGCGCTGCACGTCTGGAACGGTTTCCTGTTCCCGCTGATCCTGACCCAGAGCCCCGACAAGCGAGTACTGCCGATGGCGCTGTGGACCTTCCAGGGCGAGTACAACGTCAACGTCCCGGGGGTGCTGGCGGCCGTCGTGCTGTCGACGCTGCCCATGCTCGCGGCGTACGTCGTCGGACGGCGCTATCTCGTCAGCGGACTGACAGCCGGATTCGGCAAGTGACAACCGCCGCCCCGGCGAACTTGAGAACCGCCACACGGCGGAGTGAGGACAACACGTGAGCGAGGATCCCCTGCTGCAGGTCGACGGGACGCACCTGGTCGACGGATCGGGACGGTCGGTGCGCCTGCTCGGCTTCGGCCTGGGCGGCTGGATGAACATGGAGAACTTCATCACCGGCTACCCCGGAACCGAGACCGCCCACCGGCAGGCGCTCCGGCGGGAGATGGGGGACGAGGCCTACGACGCGTTCTTCGCGGAGTTCCTCGACGTGTTCTTCACTGACGACGACGCGCGGTACGTCGCTTCGCTCGGGCTGAACTGCGTGCGGATCGCCGTCAACTACCGCCACTTCGAGAGCGATGACGCCCCGGGTGTCTTCCTCGAGTCGGGATTCGCGCTGCTCGACCGGGCGATCCGAACGTGCGCGCGCCACGGCCTCTACACGGTCATCGATCTGCACGCCACTCCTGGCGGCCACAACCAGCGCTGGCACAGCGACAACCCGACGCATCTCGCGGGCTTCTGGACGCAGGCGTCGTTCCAAGACCGAGTGGTGGTGCTCTGGGAGGAGCTCGCGCGGCGCTATCGCGACGAGCCGTGGGTAGCCGGCTACAACCTGCTCAACGAGCCGGGCGATGCGACCGGGCGGTTCCTCGGTCCGTTCTACCGCCGACTCTCGGCCGCCATCCGTGCCATCGATCCGCACCACGTGCTGTTCCTCGATGGCAATCGGCACGGCACCGAGTTCGACGCCTTCGACGAGCCCGCGCCGAACACGGTGTACACGCTGCACGACTACGCCCTCTCGGGCTTCGCCGACAGCGGCGAGTACCCGGGGGTGAGCCGAGGCCGCTACGTCGACCGCGATTACCTGCGCGAGCGCTTCCTCGACCGGTCGGCGTACATGCGCCGCACGGGCACACCGATCTGGGTGGGCGAGTTCGGTCCGGTCTACAGCGGTGATCCAGCCATCGATGAATACCGATACGCGACCCTGCAGGACCAGCTCGAGATCTTCGAGGAATTCGACGCGGGATGGAGCCTCTGGACGTACAAGGACATCGGCCTCCAAGGTGTCGTCACGGTCGCGCCCGACGCCGACTACCTGCGACTCATCGCGCCCGTCCTGCGCAAGAAGGCGCGACTGGGGGTCGACGTGTGGGGCTCGACGGACGCCGGCATCCGCGATGTGTTGGCGCCGATCGAGGACCTGGTCCAGCGCGAGTTCCCCGAATTCGACCCGGCGCCGTTCGGACAGCGGCAGTGGATCGCGACGATGGTGCGGCACATCCTGCTCGCGGAACCGCTCGTCGAGGAGTTCGCGGGGCTGTTCCGCGGCATCGACACCGAGCGAGCGCGCGAGGTCGCGGGCGCCTTCGCGTTCGACCGCTGCCGCGAGCGCACGCGCCTGAGCGAGGTGCTCCGCGTTGCGTCCAGCGCGGTAATCCGCGAGCTGGAGCCGACGGCGGACGGCGCAGTGGGGCTCGGCCAGACCCCGCCCTAGAAGACCGTGACCGCCGCCGGGTCCTGCACGACCTGGTCGCTCCGGCCTTCCTGGGGCAGGACACCTCGCGCCGCTCGCTTGACGCGTAGGTTTTTTCCTACATAAAGTCACCCCATGACCATCCCCGCCCTGCGCATCTCGACCGTCACCATCCCCGTCGCCGATCAGGATCGCGCGCTCGCCTTCTATCGCGACGTGCTCGGATTCGAGGTGCGCGCCGACAACGCCTACGGCGACCAGCGCTGGCTCTCGGTCGCCCCCGTCGGCAGCACAGTCGACTTCACGTTGCATCCGCCGTTCCCGGGCCGCGGAGAGCCCGGCTGGCAGCAGGGCCTCGTGCTGCAGACCGACGACATCGCGGGCGTGGTCGCCGCGCTCCGCGCCGCCGGCGTCGAGCTCACCGAGCCCGAGCAGGCGGGCTGGGGCACGCAGGCGCAGTTCAGCGACCCCGACGGCAACGGCTTCGTGCTGCTGCAGCAGGGGCAGCCCGGCGTCCAGGGCTAGCCGTGCCGGTCCGCGCCAAGGAGACGCCCACCGACCGGCTGTTCGGTGCGCTCGCCAACCCGACGCGCCGCGAGATCCTCGACCTGCTGCTGCGGGGCGAGCGCAGCGCCGGCGACATCGCGGCGCACTTCGAGATGAGCCGGCCCTCGGTCTCCGAGCACCTGCGCGCCTTGCGGGATGCCGGTCTCGTCACGGAGCGCGCCGCGGGCCGCCGCGTGCTGTACTCCCCCTCCCCCGAACCGCTCCTCGCCGTGCGGGATTGGCTCACCCCGCACGAGCGGTTCTGGCGGGAGCGCCTGACGCGCATGCGCGGCGTGCTCGACGCCCTGCCCGACGACGCCCAGCCCGACCCCGCCCAGCCCGCCCGGCACCAGGATGGGGACTCGTGAGCACCGCCACCCTCGAGGCCGACGAGTTCCTGCCGCATCCGCCCGCGAAGGTCTGGCGCGCCCTGACCGAGCCCGACCTCCTCGACGCCTGGCTCATGCCCACCGAGGGATTCGTGCCCGTCGCCGGCACGCGGTTCCGGTTCGTCACCTCCCCGGTGCCGCAGACCGGGTTCTCCGGCGTGGTCGACTGCGAGGTGCTCGAGATCGAGCCGGTCCGCCTGCTGCGCATCTCGTGGCGCAGCGCCGGCACGGGCCTCGACAGCGTCGTCACCTGGGAGCTCGTGCCCGAGGGCAGCGGCACCCGCCTGCTGCTGACCCACGCCGGCTTCGACCTCGACGACCCCGAGCAGGCCCGCGCCTTCGAGATCATGAACGGCGGATGGCGCTCCCACGTGCTGCGCCGCATGGCCGCCGCCCTCGACGACATGCCCGGCTGAACAACCCGCTGAAACCCCGGCTCAGCCCGCGAGCGCCGCCTCGATCTCGCCGCGCGTCGGCGGTTCCGGCCCCGCGTGCGACACCGTGATCCCGGATGCCGTGCTCGCGAAGCGCGCGTACTCCGCCAGCCGTTCGCGGTCCGGTTCCCAATCGCCCACGGAGCCCGCGCCCCGGCCCTCCGCGCTCGACACCGCCGACACCAGCGCGGCCATGAAGCTGTCGCCGGCCCCGACCGTGTCGACCACGTGCGTCGCGAGCGCCGGCATCGCGACCCGGTCGCGCGCGGTCGCCAGCACCGCGCCCTCCGGCCCGAGCGTCATCGCCGCGATCGAGGGCCCCAGCGCGAGCAGCCGATCCAGCACCGCATCGACGCCGAGCCCCGGGTACAGGTGCTCGGCATCCACGTCGCTCAGTTTGACCAGGTCGGCGAGCGCGAAGAACGGCTCCAGCCGCTCGGCCGCCCCCTCGCGCGGCAGGAAGGCCGGTCGCACGTTCGGGTCGATCGTGACGCGCACTCCCGCGGGGCGCCCCTGCAGCAGCTCGAGCACGTGGTCGGCACCCGGCGACAGCGCGAGCGCGATCGAGCCGGCGTGCACGACCCGGATGCCGTCCCAGTCGATCGAGGTCGGCACGTCCCACAGCACCGAGAACTCGTACTCCGCGTCGCCCGCCGCCGTCAGCCGCACGTCGGCGACCGAGCTGGCCGGGGCGGTGAGCGCTCCCGGCTGTTCGGCGATCCCCTCGTCGCGCAGCTTGGCGTGCAGCACCTCGCCGTACGCGTCGTCGCCGATGTAGCAGAGCTCGCTCACGACGTGACCGAGGCGGGTCAGCCCCATCGCGACGTTGGTCGGGCTTCCGCCCGGCCACACGGTGGTGGTGCCGTCATCGTGCTGGAAGACGTCGACCAGCGCCTCGCCGATGACGAGGGAGCGCGGCGACGTCACGCGGCCGGCCCGGCCAGCAGGCGCTCGAGCTCCGGCCGCGGGTCGTCCGAGCCGCGGAACGCCGCGAGCGAGGCCGTGAAGTCGGCGACGAATCCGTCGTCGTCCGGGAGGCCGCCGAACCAGTCCGGGTTGCGGAGGAAGCCGAGCGGATCGCCGGCCATCCGGGCGACGGCATCCCGCACCGCGTCCTCCTGCCGGTCGCGGAACGGCAGCGCTTCGCCCGCGACGACGCGCTCCGCGTACCGGGCCCAGCCCGCCACGATCGACGCCGACAGCGGCGCTCGCCGCCCGGACGCGCGCAGCTCGCGGATCACGGGCACGAGCCACTTCGGGATCCGGTCCGAGGCGTCCGTCGCGAGCCGCCCGAGGGTGTCGCGCACGTACTCGTTCGAGAACCGCTCGATGAGCTTCGACTTGTACGCGTCGAGGTCGACCCCCGGCACCGGCTCGAGCGTCGGCGTGCCCTCGCGATCCATGTACGCCCGCAGGTACCGGGCGATCACCGGATCCCGGGTCGCGTCGTGCGCGAACTCGTACCCGGCCAGGATCCCGGCATAGGCGAGCGCCTGGTGGCTCGCGTTCAGCAGCCGCAGCTTCATGAGCTCGTACGGCCGCACGTCCTCGACCAGCTGCACGCCGGCCCGCTCCCACGGCGGACGCCCGCCGCCCGCCTCCGGGTCGCCGAACTCGTCCTCGAGCACCCACTGCACGAAGTCCTCGCACAGCACGGGCCAGGCATCCTGCACCCCGAACGTCTCGGCGACCCATGCCCGGTCGGCGTCGCTCGTGACCGGGGTGATCCGGTCGACCATGCAGTTGGGGAACCGCACCCCGCGCTCGATCCAGGCGGCCAGCTCCGGGTCGACGAGCCGCGCGAACGCCGCGAACGTGCGCCGCGCGACGTCGCCGTTGCCCTCGATGTTGTCGCACGACATGAGCGTGAACGGCGGGATGCCGCGCTCGCGCCGCCTCGCCAGGCCGGCCACGATGATCCCGAACACGGTCGCCGGAGCGGCGCCGGGGCGCGCGTCGGCGACGATCGCGGGATTCGCGACGTCGAACTCCCCCGTCACGTCGCTGATGTTGTAGCCGCCCTCGGTGATCGTGAGCGAGACGATCCGCGTCGTGGGCGCGGCGAGCAGCTCGAGCACCTCCTCGAGCTGGTCCGGGGCGTACAGGTAGTCGACGAGGGAGCCGATCCGGGTCGCCGGGGCCGTGCCGTCGGGATGCCGCTCCACGAGCGTGTACTCGAAGTCCTGTCCCCCGAGCGCGTCGCGCATCGCGCGGTCGCCCGGCAGCACGCCGATGCCGCAGATGCCCCACGTGCGGGCGGCCTCGAAGGTCGCCGGATCGCGCAGCAGCCGGTCGAGGTACATCGCCTGGTGCGAGCGATGGAAGTTGCCCACCCCGAAGTGCACGATGCCGACCGACACGGCGCTCCGGTCGTAGTCGATCCCGGCGACCGGCGTCACGCTCGCCCCGTTCACGCGAGCACCGGGGCCCGGTTCAGCAGCGGACCGCCCCAGGCATCCACGAGCGCCTGCTCGAGCGCCGCACCGACCGTGTACAGCCGCGCGTCCTGCCGCGCGGGCGCCATGAACTGGATGCCGACCGGCAGTCCGTCCTCGGGCGCGAGCCCCGACGGCAGCGAGATGCCCGGCACGCCGGCGAGGTTCGCGGGGATGGTCGTGAGGTCGTTGAGGTACATCGCCAGCGGGTCGTCGACCTTCTCGCCGATCTTGAACGCCGTGGTCGGCGCCGACGGGGTCGCGAGCACGTCGCAGCGCTCGAACGCGGAGCCGAAGTCGCGCTGGATGAGCGTGCGCACCTTCTGCGCGCTGCCGTAGTAGGCGTCGTAGTAGCCCGCCGACAGGGCGTAGGTGCCGAGGATCACGCGGCGCTTCACCTCGGGGCCGAAGCCGGCCTCGCGGGTGGCCGCCATCACCTCCTCGACCGTGCCGCCGCCGGGCGGGGTCACCCGCATCCCGAAGCGCACCGAGTCGAACTTGGCGAGGTTGCTCGAGGCCTCCGCGGGCAGGATCAGGTAGTACGCCGCGATCGCGTAGCGGAAGTGCGGCGCGTTGACCTCGACGAGCTCCGCGCCCTGGCGTTCCAGCAGCTCGAGCGACTCGCGGAACCGCTGCAGCACGCCCGGCTGGAAGCCCTGCTCCTCCCGCGACATCTCCTCGACCACGCCGATCCGCAGTCCCTTCACGGAGCCCTCGCGGGTGCCGGCGCGCGCCGCCTCGGCGAACGAGGGCCAGGCATCCGGGATGCTGGTCGAGTCACGGGGGTCGTGCCCGCCGATCACGTCGTGCAGCAGGCCCGCGTCGAGCACGGTGCGCGTCACCGGCCCGACCTGGTCGAGTGACGAGGCGAGCGCGATGGCGCCGTAGCGCGACACCCCGCCGTAGGTCGGCTTCACCCCGACGGTTCCCGTCACGGCGCCGGGCTGCCGGATGCTGCCCCCGGTGTCCGAACCGAGCGCGATCGGCGCCTCGAAGGCCGCGACCGCCGCCGCGGACCCGCCGCCGGATCCGCCGGGGATCCGCTCGAGGTCCCACGGGTTGTGCGTGGGGCCCCACGCCGAGTACTCGGTCGAGGAGCCCATCGCGAACTCGTCCATGTTGGTCTTGCCGAGCGGCACCATCCCGGCGGCGCGCACCCGCGCCACCGTGGTCGCGTCGTACGGCGGCACCCAGCCCTCGAGGATCTTCGACCCCGCCGTCGAGGGCATGTCGATCGTGCAGAGCACGTCCTTGATCGCGATCGGCACGCCGGTCAGCGGGTGCACGCCGTCGCCGGCCGCCCGCCGGGCGTCCGCGGCGGCCGCCGCCTCGAGCGCCGCCGCGTTGACGTGCAGGTAGGCGTGCACGTCGCCGTCCACCGCGGCGATCCGGTCGAGGTGCGCCTGGGTCAGCTCGACGCTCGTCACCTCGCCCGCGGCGAGCGCGTCGGCCATGGCCGATGCCGAGGCGGTCAGGCCGACCCCGCTCACTGCTCCTCCCCCAGGATCGAGCTGACCTTGAAGAAGTCGCCGTCGCGCTCGGGGGCGCCCGCCAGCGCCTGCTCGGGCGTCAGCGTCGCGCCGGGCACGTCCTCGCGGGTGACGGTGCCGAGCGGGATCGGATGGCTCGTCGCGGGCACGTCGGGCGTCGCGACCTCGCTGACGGTTGCGACGGCATCCACGATCGCGCCCAGCTGACCGGTCAGCCGCTCGACCTCCTGCTCGTCGAGGCCGATGAGCGCGAGCGACGCCAGATGGCGCACCACGTCGGGGGTGATCTCGGACATGCGTCCAGCCTAGGGAACGCGCGAGGGTCTCTCGTCGCCGTTACTTGGCGCGATCGAGACCGAGCACGAGGTCGGCGCGGTCGATGCCGATCAGCTCGATGTTGCGCAGCGACTCGGTGCCGGGCACGAAGTAGTCGTTGTGGCTCACAGCCGCGGTCAGCCACCCGCCGGTCAGCGGATCGGTCGCGCCCGCCGTGCCGAACAGGTGGGCACCGTAGGCCGGGTCGGTCGGCCGGCTGCCGAACAGGCCGGTCGCGGGCACCGGATCCATGGATGCCGCCTGCCCCACCCACACGTTGCCGTCGGTGACCGACAGCTCGGACGCGCTCTGCGCGGGGCTGCCGGGCGAGCCGACGATCGCGAGCGCATCGACGGAGAGCCCGCCGCTCTGCACCGCGAGCAGCGACGCGGTCGACCCGTACGAGTGCGCCATGACGGAGATGAACGGCTGGTGGGGGCCGCGGATCGCGCGCAGTCCCTGCACCGAGGACGTCAACGCCGCCTCCGCCTGCTTCGCGAGGTCGAGCGTCTCGACGTTCGCCAGCCCCGGAGAGTGGTACCCGAGCCAGGCGACCACCGCCACCGTCGGGGTCGGACGGGTCGCGGTCGCGGGCTCGAGGCGGTCGAGCATCGCCTGCTGGTCGCTCGCGATCTGCTGCGAGCTCGCGGCGAACTTCACGATCTGGGTGTCGACGCTCGAGAACATGCCCGGCACGAGGTAGCCCACGTAGTCGGCCGTGGTGACGTCGCCGACCGTGATCACCGCGGTGCCCTCGCCGCTGGGGTCGAGACCGATGAGCGCGCGCGGCTCGCTCGACGAGCCGTCCTGCAGCGAGGTGCGCACCTGCTCCAGCATGTGCAGCCGGCGGGTCAGGTCGTCGCCCGCCGCACGTCCGGTGCCGGCGCGCATCTGGTCACGGATGCCCCGGATCGAGTCGCTGAGGTACGTGCGGTTCGCGCGGTCGCGCATCGCGTACGGCACACCCTCGAGGTTGCCGACGACCCCGGGGGCGGCCGTCGCGAGGTCGCGCTGCTTCGCGGCGGGGATCCCGGTCCACCACGCGTCGACGACGGTCGCGGCCGGCGGACGGCTCGCCAGGGTCTTCAGAACGCCCGGGTGATCCGACGCGAATCGCGACATGTCGGACCGATCCAGCAGCGCCAGCTGCTGCAGCAGGCTCAGGCCGCGCAGCGAGGGCAGCTCCGACAGCGGCACGCGCTGGGTGACGTGCGTGATCGCGGCCGGCTGGGTGAGCGAGATGGGGCCCGACGTGCCCGGATCGCCGACGCCGCCCGCCATCCGGTCCAGCGTCGCGTGGAAGGCCGTCTGGTCGGCGCTCAGGGTCGCGGGTGCCGAGATCACGGTGCGCGACCCGTTCTCGAGCGCGCCGAAGGCCTCGAGCACCGGATTCGGGTGCGTCGAGGCGAATGCCGTGACGTCCAACAGCACGTGGGGGATCCCGTCGATAGGGCCGTGCGCACCCGGAGCCACCGCCCAGTCGGAGCCTGTCGGGTACGTCCCCCAATATAGGGGCAATTGCGCCCCGAATGGGGGACGTGGTACCCGTGGAGTTCGAATCCCGTATGTTTTCAGGCTTGTGCGTCGCCGATCGCGTCCGGTCCGCCCGCCAGAAGTGCCGCGAATTCTGCCGCGTCGAGGATCCGCAGCCCCAGCTCCTCGGCCTTGGTGAGCTTCGATCCGGCCCCCGGCCCGGCGGCGACGTAGTCGGTCTTCTTGCTCACACTGGATGCCGCCTTGCCCCCCGCCTTCAGGATCGCCTCGAGCGCGCCCTCCCGGCTGAACCCCTCGATCGCACCCGTGACGACGACGGTCAGCCCGGCGAGCGGTCCGCCGGCGGCCGCGGCATGCCCCGGCCCCGGATGCCCCGGCACCGAGAACGGCACTCCCGCCGCGGCCCAGCGCTCCACGATCTCGCGGTGCCAGTCGACCTCGAACCACTCGAGCAGCGCGTCGGCGATGATCGGCCCGACCCCCTCGACGGCGGCGAGCTCGTCCCGGCTCGCGGCGCGGATTGCATCGAGCGATCCGAAGTAGGAGGCGAGCGCCCGCGCGGCGACCGGCCCGACGTGCCGGATGCTGAGCGCGACCAGGAAGCGCCACAGCTCCTTCTGCTTCGCCTTCTCGAGCTCGTCGATGAGCTTCACGGCGACCTCGCTCGGCCCGTACTCCGCGGGCTGCCCCTTGCGCGCCGGACGCACGATCTTACGGAACGGCGCGCGACGATCGGGCGCCCCGTCGGCGCCGATGCGCACCAGGCCGGTCTCGACATCCCGCACCACGACCTCGATCGGCATGAGCTCGTCGAGCGTGAGGTCGAACAGGCCCGCCTCGGTCACGAGCGGCGGCGTCGCGGGCACCTCGGGCGAGGTGAGGGCGGCAGCGCCGACCTCGCCGAGGCCCTCGATGTCGAGCGCGCCGCGCGATCCGATGTGCTCCACGCGCCCCCGCACCTGCGCCGCGCAGGCGCGCGCGTTCGGGCAGCGCAGGTCGATGTCGCCCTCCTTGGCGGGCGCGAGCCGGGTGCCGCACACGGGGCAGAACTCGGGCATCACGAACTCGCGCTCGCTGCCGTCGCGCAGCTCGACGACCGGGCCCAGCACCTCGGGGATCACGTCGCCCGCCTTGCGCAGCACCACCGTGTCGCCGATGAGCACGCCCTTGGCCTTGACCTGGTCCTGGTTGTGCAGGGTCGCCTGGCGCACGGTCGAACCCGCGACGCGCGCCGGCTCCATGACGGCGAAGGGCGTCGCGCGGCCCGTGCGGCCGATCGAGACGACGATGTCGAGCAGCTTCGTGTTGACCTGCTCCGGCGGGTACTTGTACGCGATCGCCCAGCGCGGCGCCCGGCTCGTGGCCCCGAGCTCGGAGTGCAGGGCGAGCTCGTCGACCTTGATCACGATGCCGTCGATCTCGTGCTCCGGCCCGCCCTGCGCGGGCGAGCGGTGCGCGCCGTAGTACTCGATGAACGCCGCCGCGTCCTCGGCGGTCGGCACCACCTTGTAGTACGGGCTCGTCGGCAGACCCCACGACTTCAGCAGCTCGTACACCCCCGACTGCGACGCGGCCGGCGGATCCGCCCACGCGCCGATGCCGTGCACGAGCAGCTGCAGCCGCGCGATGCGGTCGCGCATCCGGGCCAGCGCCTCCGGGCTCTTGCCCTCCTCCTTCTGGCGCAGCGATCCGGATGCCGCATTCCGCGGGTTCGCGAACACGCGGTCGCCCGCCGCCACCTGGCGCTCGTTGAGCTCCTCGAACGCCTTCACGGGGAAGTACACCTCGCCGCGCACCTCGACCAGCGGCGGCGGCGTGCCGCCGGCGGGCACCGCGAGCCGCTGCGGGATCGCGCGGATGAGGCGCACGTTGTTCGTCACGTCCTCGCCGGTGATGCCGTCGCCGCGCGTCGCCGCGCTCACGAGCACGCCGTTCTCGTAGCGCAGGTTCATGGCGAGGCCGTCGATCTTGAGCTCGCACAGGTAATCGACGCGACGACCCGCGTCACGCTCCACCTTCGCCCCCCAGGCGAGGAACTCGTCGCGGCTGAAGACGTTGTCGAGGCTCAGCATCGGCTCGGCGTGCCGCACGGGCGTGAAGAGCGTGTTGCGGGCGGCGCCGACGGTCTGGGTCGGCGAATCCTGGCTCTGCAGCTCGGGGAAGAACCGCTCGAGCTGCTCCAGCCGGTGCATCCAGCCGTCGTATTCGGCGTCGTCGACGATCAGGGTGTCGCGCCCGTAGTAGGCGTCGCGCGCCTCGAGGATGCGCGTGGTCAGCTCGTCGGCCTGGATCTTCGCGGCGGCGAGATCGGGCGGCGTCGACTCGGGCACCTGCTCCGGTTCGGGGGCTGCTGCGCGTCCGCGGGCCATGCGCTCAGTCTAAGAAGCACCTCTGACGCCCTCGGGGGCGAAGGCGGCGCGCCATCTGGCGAGCAGCTCCTCCTCCGAGTCGAGGTGATCCGGCCGGATGATGCGGTCGTCCGCCACGAAGTAGAACGCCGCGTCGATCCGGTCGATCGGGATGCCGGCCCACCGCGCGTAGGCGAGCCGGTACAGCGCCAGCTGCAGCTGCTTGCGCTCGAGGTCGTCGGCATCCCGGGGCGCCTTGCCGGTCTTCCAGTCGACGATCTCGAACCGCTCCGGCTCCCCCGCCGGCACGTCCTGCCGGTACACGGCGTCGATCTTGCAGATGACGATCCGGTCGTCGAACGGCAGGTGGATCTCGCGCTCCACCTCGACGGGACGCCGGCTCGCCCACGGCGACGCCTCGAACGTCGACTGCAACCGCGCGAGCTCCTCCGCGGCCGGCGGCACGCCGATGCTCTGCCCACCCGCACCGGCGGCATCGTCGCCGAGGTCGTCGAGCTCGTCCGCGCTCGCGTCCAGCTCGTCCGCCCCCGCCCCGATCCCGTAGCGCTCCTCGACCCAGGCGTGGAACAGCGTGCCCAGCCGGGTCGCGCGGTAGGGCCGCTCCGGCATCGGCCGCAGCGTCACCGCGGCCACGTCGCCCGGCTCCGACACGAAGTCCTTGAACCGGGAGGCCGCCACCCGCACCGGCAGCGTCACCCGCCCGTGCCCCGCGGCCCGCGCCGCCCGCTCCGCCAGCAGCAGCTGCAGCTCACCGGCCCAGCGCCCCGCGATCCGCGGTGCGGCCGCGCGCACGGCGGCGGCCGCGGCCTCGACTGCGGCGCGACGCCCGCCGAGCGGGTCGCGAGGCCAGGTGAACATCTCGAGGTCCTCGCCGAGCGGGTTGCTCTCGCTCTCGGGCACCTCGGGGGGCGCCGGCACGACCCCGGCGTCCGCGATGTCGGCGACGAACACGCTCGCCGCGCGCGGCTTCTGCGGTGTCGACCAGAACGAGCCCGACAGCATGAGCTCGTGCCGGGCGCGCGTGACCGCGACGTAGGCAAGGCGGCGCTCCTCGTCGTCGAACCGGGCGCCGACCGCGGCGCGGAACTCCTTGCGCGCCGCCGCCACCTCCTTGCGCGTCGTCGCCGAACGCCACGCGAACTCGGGCAGGTCGTCGCGGTCGCCCCGGAACGGCCACGGCAGCTGCCCGAACGCGAGCCAGCCGTTGACGCCGTCGACGGGCTTCATCGGCAGCTCGTCGGCCACCAGCCGGGGCACCGCGACGATGTCCCACTCCAGGCCCTTCGCGCCGTGGATCGTGAGCACCTGCACCGTGCCGGGCTCCGGATCCTCGGGGCGGGGCGCCAGGTCTTCGCGCTCCTCGGCCGCGCGCAGCCAGGCCAGGAATCCGCGCAGGCTCGCGCCGTCGCCGACGCCGGCATCCAGCGCGAGGTAGCCGTCGACCGCGTCGAGCAGCGCCTCCATCGCGGCGCCGCCGAGCGTCCGGCGGTCGTTGGCGACCACCTCGATGTCGAGCCGCAGCTCCTGCTCGACGAGGGTCACGAGGTCGGGCAGCGGCAGGCCGATGCGCGCGCGGAGCCGGCGCACGACCTCGCCCGCGTCGCGCATCCGGGCCAGGCCCGCCTCGGTGAACCGGGCGAGCGCACCGTGCCCCTCCCTGGCCGTCGCGATGAAGTCGAGCGCGTCGACGATCGACCCCGATTCGCCCTCGGTGAGACTCGCGCGGAGCTTCGCGCGCAGCTCCGGGTCGTACTCGTGCTGGGTGTGATCGCGGTCGCGCAGCCACGAGGCGAGCCGGTTGAGCGCGTGCAGGTCCTGGACGCCGATGCGCCAGCGCGATCCGGCCAGCACCCGGATGAGCTCGAGCCCGGCGCCGGCGTCGTCGAGCACGGCGAGCATCGCGACGACGTCCGCGACCTCGGGCTCGGCCATGAGCCCGCCGATGCCGAGCACGTGGTACTTCACGCCGCGCGCGCGCAGCGCCGAGAGGAACACCGACTGCGTCGCCCGCGCCCGGAACAGCAGCGCCGCCGACGGAGACTCCGCGACGGGCCGGTCGGCCGTGCCGACCCGCTCGGCGAACCAGTCGGCGACGCGTGCGGCCTCCTGCTCGATGTCCTGCTCGAACGCCAGCCGCACCGGCCGCGCGCTCGCCACGGGCGAGGGCGTCAACCGTTCGACGGGCACGCGCGAGCGGGCGGTGAGCGGGGCGACGAGCGCGTTGGCGGCGTCCAGGATGCGGTGGCCGTTGCGCCAGCTCGTCGACAGGGCGAAGGGGCGGCCCGTCGCGCCGAACTGGGCCGCGAACTGCTCGAGGTTCGAGGCGGACGCACCGCGCCATCCGTAGATCGACTGGTTCGGGTCGCCGACCGCCATGACCGGATGCCCCGCGAACAGCTCCGCGAGCAGCCAGGTCTGCACGACCGAGGTGTCCTGGTACTCGTCGAGCAGCACGACCTTCGCGCTGGCCCGCAGCTCCTCGCGCACCCGCGGCTGCTTGCGCACGATGCGCAGGGCGAGCGCGACCTGGTCGGAGTACTCGACCGCGCTGCGGGCGAACTTCGCCTGCTCGTACTCGGCGACGAGGTCGACCAGCACGTCGAGAGCGCCGACCTGCCGCGCGAACGCGATGTCGCCCTCCCGGGCATACCGGTCACCGAGGGGCAGGTCTTCGAGGGCGGCGATCCGACGGGCGAGCTCGCGCACCTCCTCGGGCTCGGCGAGGTTCTCGGCCATGGCGCGGCTGAGGTTCAGCACGGCGTTGGTGACCGGGTCGAGGTTCTTGTCGAGGTCGGGCAGCCGCGGGTCGGCCGAGCGCGTCACGACCTGGCGCACCAGCTGCCAGGCCCCGGCCTCCCCCAGCACCGGGCCGTCGCCGTCGCGGCCGACGAGCACGGCGTTGTCGCGGAAGATGCCGTTCGCGAACGAGTTGTAGGTCGCCACCACGGGCGCCTCGAACGAGTCGTGCTCGCCGGGCACGAGTCCCGCCGCCGCGAGCTGGTCGATGCGGGTGCGGATGCGCACCGCGAGCTCGCCGGCCGCCTTGCGCGTGAAGGTCAGCCCGAGCACCTCGCTCGGGCGCACGTGGCCGTTGGCGAGCAGCCAGAGCACCCGGTTCGCCATCGTCTCGGTCTTGCCGCTGCCGGCGCCCGCCACGACGAGGGCGGGCTCCAGGGGGGCCTGGATGACGGCCTCCTGCTGCGCGGTCGGCGGCGGCAGCTGCAGGGCCGCCGCGATGTCGGCAGCGCTCACGGCATCCGAGCGCACGGCATCCCCGCTCACGACGCCCCCTCGTCGCTCGACACCGCGGGCACCCGGTGCAGCCGCAGCCGCGGGATCGTCGGCAACCCGCCGTACTGCTCCAGCTCGAGCCGACCCTCGTACGCGGCGGCCGCGATCAGCACCGCGGCGCGCCGGATCCGCTCACGCACCCCCTCGAGCCCCTCGTCATCGAGCACGGCCTGAACGCCCTCGCGGTAGCGCCGGTCGCCCTTGCCCTCCCGCACGTAGAGCAGCTTCGCGCCGCCCGCGCGGTGCGACGCGACGTCGGCGAGGTGCTCGCCGAAGTGCCCCTCGGCGTACGCCAGCTGGTACGCGCCCAGCTGCGGCAGCGCGTCGATCGCGGACTGCGAGGTGATCGGCCGGCCGGTCTTGAGGTCGACGATGACGACCGAGCCGTCCGGCCCCACCTCGACCCGGTCGATCGAGCCGTGCACCTCGACGCGCGGCCGCGGCGCCGTCTCACCCTCCGCCGGCGGCAGGTCGTCGAGGTCGTCGGCCGAGTACTGCAGCAGGAAGCGCCCCTCGGCCGCGACGAGCGACTTGCCGTCCTGAGCGAAGTCGCCGAGGTAGTCGGCGAGCGCCTGCGTGAACCCGCGCGCCAGCCGCTGCTGCCGCTCGGCGAACCACGGCGACTCGAACACGAGCTCCGCCCAGCGCGCCTCGACCGCCTGCCAGAGCGCCTCGAAGCTGGGTTCGGGGGTGGTCTCCATCGCCCAGTGGATGATCGTGCCCACGTTCGCGACGACGCCCGAGTCGCCGCCCGCCATCTGCTCGAGGAACCAGTCCAGCGGCGACTCCTCGAGCCGCTCGATGCGCGAGGGCGACACCCGGATCGGCTCACCGTCGTAGAGCGGACCGGTCGAGGAGATCGGCTCGAGCCCGTGCCAGTCGGCGGGATCCGCGCCCGGCAGGCCGAGCCGGCCGAGCTCGGCGAGCGATGCCGCCGCCGCCTCCACCTCAGCACGCGGTGCCCGCGTCTCGGTGAGCGTGCGCCGCAGCCGCCCGGTCACCCCGCGGAGGGTGAGCGGCACCGCGCCGGCCGCCTCGACGAGCGGCGTCGACTCGGGCAGCAGGGAGAAGAACACGCTGCGCGCCTCGTCGTCGTTGACGACCGCCGCGAACACCACGCGCTCCCGGGCGCGCGAGACCGCGAGGGCCAGCATCCGGAGCTCGTCGTCGAGCACGAGCTTGCGCTCGTCGAGCGTCTGGACGGCAGAGCCGCCGGTCGCCAGACGCACCAGGTGCTGCGGGCCGAGCAGCGAGCCGCGCGGGCGCAGGTTCGGCCACGCGCCGTCTTGCAGCCCGGCCACCACGACCGTGCGGAACTCGAGCCCCACGACCCCCGACGGCGTCGTCACGAGCACCGCGTCGTCGATCCGGCGCGGGGCCAGAACGTCCTCGGGCACGTCGGGGCGCAGCGTCTCCTCGATGAACGAGGTCGCGATCCCGCGCGCGTCGACGCCCTCCTGGGTTCGTCGTTCGACGTAGTCCTTCGCGGCGGCGAAGAGGGCGACGACCGCGTCCAGGTCGCGGTTGGCCTCCGCCGCCGGGATGCCGCTCCCGAGCGCGAGCTGTCGCCACGGCTGGGCGAGGCGCGAGCGCTCCCACGCGAGCCAGAGCAGCTCCTCGATCGTGGCGTCGGCCGTGCGCAGCTGCGCGAGGGTCTCGGCCAGCCGCGCCGCCGCGCGCGCGGGCGCGCTGTCGATCGTCGCGAAGCCGCCCGGCGCCTGCAGCGCCTCGACGAGCAGCTCACCGCTCGGCCGGATGCCGCCCGCCGCGAGCTCCTCGGCCCGCAGACTCAGCCGCAGCCGGCGCAGCGCGATGATGTCGAGCCCGCCGAACGGGCCGCTCAGCACCTCGACCGCGAGCTCGGGCGTGAGGTCGACGGCGCCGATGCCGACCTCGACGAGGGTCAGCAGGGCGCGCGCCGCCTTCTCGTCGCGCAGGGCCACGCCGCCGCTCGAGGTGCGCGTGGGCACCTCGGCGAGGGCGAGCGCGCGCGAGAGCGCGGGCGCCTGCGCGCCGCTGCGCACGACCACGGCCAGCTCCGACCACGGGACGCCGCGCATCAGATGCTCCTCGCGCAGCTGTCGTGCGACGGCCGCCCACGCCCGTGCGGGCGACGGCGCCTCGATGCGCAGCAGCGGCTCCGCCGGCTCGGACGCCCCGGCGCTCGCCCGGCGCTGCGGCCCGGCGGCGGCCGCCCCGATCCGCTGGGTCGTCGCGACCGTGAGCGCCCGCAGGGCGGCGCCCTGCCGGTGCGCCGTGGAGAGCACGAGCTGCCGCGCGGGCACGCCGAGCTCGGCGCTCAGCCGGCCGAGGGCATCCGGTTCGCCGCCGCGGAACGCGTTCGCCGCCACGTCGGGATCGCCGAACGCGACGACCGCGACGCCGCGCGATGCGATCGCCCGCAGCATCGCGAGCGCGCCCTCGGTCGCCTCCTGCAGGTCGTCGACCACCACGAGACGCAGCCGCGACACCCGGGCCGTGCCGTCGGCCGAGGACCGGTCGGCGTCGATGGCTGTCACGGCGTATCTCGTGAGCTCCGCCGCGTCGTACTGCGCGGGGCGCGCGGAGCTCACGATCCGCAAGTAGCCCTCGATGAAATCGGCCGCCGCGACCCACTCGGGCCGGCCGGTCGCGCGACCCAGCTCCCGCAGCCGCGCGGGCGGGAAGTCGTACTCGGTGGCGCGCGCCATGAGCTCGCGCAGCTCGCTGCGGAAGCCGCGCAGCCGCCGCACCGACGCGTCGAGCGGGTCCGGCCAGTCCGGTCCCGTGCCGTCGGCCTCCTGGCCGGCGAGGATGTCGGCGATGTCGGCGTCCTGCTCGGCACCGGTCAGCAGCCGCGGCGGCGCCGAGCCCGCGACCCGGGCGGCCGAGCGGGCCAGCTCGAACGCGAGCGAGCTGAACGTGCGCGCCAGCGGACCGTCGGTGGGGCGTCCGATCCGGAGGGCGAGCAGGTCGCGCAGCCGGGTCGCCGCCGCGCGGGAGGTGGTCAGCGCGAGCACCTCGTCGGTTCCGTAGCCGCCGCGAAGCACCCGGTCGGCGAGCAGCTCGACGAGCACCGTCGTCTTGCCCGTGCCGGGCGCCCCGATGACCGCCGCCGGCTCGCCCTCGGCGAGCGCGAGCACCGCGCGCTGCGACGGGTCGAGCGCCACGGCCGCGCGCGCAGCGGCGTCCGGGCGCACGAAACCGACGGAGCTCACGCGGCCACGCTATCCACCCGGTCGGACATGCCCATGTCTGCCCTGAGAGAACCGCCCGACGGTGCCGGCACGGCATCGCCTAGCCTCTGTCACGTGGACATTCGCATCGGTATCGTCAACAGCCCGCGCGAGCTGAGCTTCGAGTCGTCGCAGACCGCGGCCCAGATCGAGAAGACGGTGGCCGACGCGCTCGGCTCCGACGCGAAGTTCATCAAGCTCGCCGACGACAAGGGCAAGGTCTACATCGTCCCGGTCGCCTCGTTCGCCTACCTCGAGGTCGGCAGCGAGGAGTCGCGCCGGATCGGCTTCGTCGCCTGACCCGCGGCCGATAGTCTTCACGGCGTGGAGCTGCTGTTCGTCCTCGTGATCGCGGCCGCCATCGGCGGGATCGTGCGGTACGCGCTGCCCGGCCGGCACAGCTACGGCATGCTGCTGCTGCCCGCCGTGGATGTCGTGGCCACCGCGATCCTGTGGGTCGCGTTCACCTGGATCGGCTGGAAGTTCGACGGCGGCTGGATCTGGGTCGTCGCGATCGGCGGCGGCGCCCTCATCACGATCGCGGTCGAGCTGCTGGTCTGGCGCGGCCGGCACCGCGGCGACCGTCACCTGCTGCACGAGCTCAGCGGCGGTCGCGTCTAGCCTCCGCGCCCGCGTGCAGCCACCAGGTGGTCCCCTCGCCGATGCGCGCGAACCCGCGCCGGGCGTAGAGCTCGAACCCCATCGGGGTCGCGTTCAGGACCATCGCCTGGGCGCCCCACCAGCGCGCCGGCCGCTGCGCCGCGGCGAGCAGGGCCGTGCCGATCCCGCGCCGCCGCCACGCCGCATCCACCTCGACGTCGAACAGCCCGGACAGCCTGCCGTGCACGAACGACCACGCGCGACCGACCTCACGAGCGTCGGCCCGGGCCGTCGCGAGGAAGGCGATGCCCGGCATCCGGGTGTGAACCTCGACCTCGACGCCCGGGATGACCTCCGGCGACGCGAGCTCGGGGAGAGCGGCCGTCATCCACCACGGCCGCCACCCGCGCTCGAACCCCGCCTCGGCCAGCGCGGTCGCGTCGACGCCGGGCGAGAGCCACGCGCCGACCGGCCGGTGCTCGAGCTGGGCGATGCCGCGGGTGAGCGCATCGGCGGGGATCGCGGCGGGGAACATGAGGTGGGCGCCGTCGGGGCCGTCCGACCAGTGCAGCGGACCGTCGTCCCAGACCCGACCGGATGCCGCCCACGCCCGGGCGTCGAACCACGCCGACTGCACCCGCTCGCAGTCGCGCACGGTGACCCTCACGCGACCCGGCCCGTCACGCCGTCAGGCCGAGCGCATCCATCCGCCGGGTGTGCGCCCCGATGAGCTCCGTGAACACCGGCTCGATCCGGTCCAGCTGCGGGCCGTCGGCGCCGGGCGCGGCGACGAGGGCCGACCGCGCGACGAGCATGGTGTCGCCGATGAGCCGCCGCCCCCACATCGCGAGCCGCGACGCCATGCGCGGGTTCTGTTCGATGAGCGATCGCAGCTCGCCCTCGAGCACCTGCTCCGCACGGTCGACGTCGAGCAGCAGGGCGACCCGGTCGGCCAGGCCGGGCGGCAGTCCGCCCGCGACCCCGACGAAGAAGTCGGTGAGGAATCCGGTGGTCAGGTAGCAGGTGACCAGGATCTCGGCCCAGTCGTTCCCTTCGATGCGGCGCTGGTACTCGTCCAGCGGCTGCCGGAACGGATCCATCGCCGCGACCGGGTCGGCTCCGCTGGAGAGCAGCTCGGTCACGAGCCCCTCGTGCGCCTCCAGCACCTGCGCCGCGGCGCGACTCAGCGTCGTCTTCGCGGCCGTCGTCGGTGCGAGGGCGACCGCGCGGCCCAGGTTCTCGAACAGCACGAGCAGGAGATAGCCGGCCTGGCCGAGGAAGGGCTCGGCCGCGGGGGTGAGCTCGGCGAGCTCGACCCGAACGGCGGCAAGGCCCTCCGAACGGGGCGTGATCGTGGGAGCTGCCGTCCGGGAGCGCCGACGGCGGCGGCGGAACAGCCTCAGCACCGCGCCAGCCTAGCGGCGCCGCCCCGCGCGGCGGCGGCGGGCCGCCCCGGCTCGGTAGACTGGCCTCCTCTCATATTCCAGACAGGCATTCCTTGACTTTCAGCGATCTCAACATCGACCAGGACATGGTCGACGCGCTCGCGGCGAAGGGCATCATCGAGCCCTTCCCGATCCAGAGCCAGACCATCCCCCTCGGCCTCTCCGGCCAGGACATCATCGGCCAGGCCAAGACCGGCACCGGTAAGACCTTCGGCTTCGGCCTCCCGATCATCCAGCGCCTCGGCCCCGACCCGGAGCCCGGCGTCAAGGTGCTCGTCGTCGTGCCCACGCGCGAGCTGTGCGTGCAGGTCGCCGAGGACCTCGAGCTGGCCACCTCCAACCGCCCCACCAAGGTCACCGCCATCTACGGCGGCAAGGCCTACGAGGGGCAGATCGAGGAGCTCAAGGCGGGCGCGCAGATCGTCGTCGGCACCCCCGGGCGCCTGCTCGACCTCGCCAGCCAGCGGCTGCTCTCGCTCGCGAACGTCAGCGAGATGGTGCTCGACGAGGCCGACAAGATGCTCGACCTGGGCTTCCTGCCGGATGTCGAGAAGCTCTTCGCGCAGACGCCCGCGACCCGGCACACCATGCTGTTCTCGGCCACGATGCCCGGCCCGGTCGTCGCCCTCGCCCGCCGCTTCATGAACCGGCCGATCCACATCCGGGCGACCGACCCCGACGAGGGCCAGGTGCAGGCGAACATCAAGCACCTCGTCTACCGGGCGCACTCGCTCGACAAGGACGAGGTGATCGCCCGCATCCTGCAGGCGGAGGGGCGCGGCAAGACGGTCGTCTTCACGCGCACGAAGCGCGCGGCGGCCAAGCTCGTCGAGGAGCTCAACGACCGCGGCTTCAACGCCGGCTCGGTGCACGGCGACATGAGCCAGGAGGCGCGCGAGCGCTCGATGGCGCGCTTCAAGGCCGGCAAGCTCGACGTGCTCATCGCGACCGACGTCGCGGCCCGCGGCATCGATGTCGACGACGTGACGCACGTCATCAACCACACGATCCCCGAGGACGAGAAGACCTACCTGCACCGCGCGGGCCGCACCGGCCGTGCCGGGAAGACCGGCATCGCGGTGACCTTCGTCGACTGGGACGACATGCACAAGTGGGCCCTCATCAACCGCGCGCTCGAGATGGGCATCCCGGAGCCGGCGGAGACCTACTCGTCGTCGCCGCACCTCTACAGCGACCTCGACATCCCGGAGGGGTCGAAGGGGCGCCTCAAGACGACCCCGGCGGCCCCGCACACCGATCGCCCGCCGCGCGCGGAGGCGTCCGGCGAGGGCGGCAGCCGCCCGCCGCGTCGCCGCAGCCGCGGTCACGGCGGATCGGGCGCACCCGCGACCGACCGGCCCCGTCAGGCGGCGTCCGAGTCGGCACGCGCGGAGGGCGGCGGCACCCACGACGGCGAGACGCCGGCGCGGCGCCGGCGCACCCGTCGCCGTCGCGGCGGCTCCGCCGGCGGCGCCGCGACGCCCCCCGCTCCCACCGCCTGATCGCGGGTCAGTCCTCGCCCGCGTCGGCGAGGAGGCGCCCCAGGTCCTTCACCAGCTCGCGCAGCCGATCCGGCCTCTCCACGATGACCGGACGGCCGAGCGTCGCGAGCACGCCGGGGATCCACTCGAGCGCCTCGGCGCGCAGCCGCACCCGGAAGCTCTCGTCGTCGACCCGCTCCAGCACGGCGACGCCCTCCGCGAACCGCCCCCGGATCGCCTCCTCCGGCGCGGTGATCCGCAGCACGACCTCGTGCGCCCACGGTGTGGCGGCGAGGCTCTCCTGCACGGTGCGGACGGCGTCGACGTCCGCCGGCGGCTCGAACGTGCCGGGCAGCACCCGCGGCAGGCCGATGCGATCCAGCCGGAAGGTGCGGACCTCGCCGCTCAGCGAGTCCGCCGCGGCCAGGTACCAGCGACCGGCCCGCGCCACCACTCCGTAGGGCAGCACGGTGCGACTGCTGCGGCGGCCCGTGCGATCGGCGTAGCGCAGGGCGACCGGATGCCGCTCCCGGGCCGCCTCGGCGAGCATCACGAGCGTGCGGGCGGGCACGTCGCCGGCATCGGCCGCGTCACCATCCGCGGAGTCGCCCGGCACGAACGAGACCGCGCCGAGCAGCGCGTCGATGCGCCGTGCCAGCTCCCGCGGCATCGCGCGGCGCAGCTTCGCCAGGGCGGTCGCGACGGCGGGCTGCGCCGGCTCGTCCCGCGACCGCGACGCGAGGGCCAGCACCGTCGCGACGGCCTCGTCCTCGGTGAGCATGAGGGGCGGCATCCGGTATCCGGGCGCGAGGCGATAGCCGCCGAGCCGGCCGCGCACCGCCTCCACCGGCACGTCGAGCTCGCGCAGGTGATCGACGTAGCGGCGCACGGTGCGCTCGTCCACCCCGAGCAGCTGTGCGAGCCCGGGCACGGGGTGGATGCCGCCCGCCTGCAAGGCCTCGAGCATCGCCAGCACGCGCGCGGTGGGTCGGATCACGGGGCCGCCTCATCGATACCGGACCGTTTCTGTCCGGTATCGACCCTAGCGTGGGCGTCGTCCGTCCACCGCAGGAGACCCTCATGCCGTTCGCGTCCATCCGCATCATCACCGAGGACGTCGCCCGCCTCGCCGACTTCTACGAGCTCGTCACCGGCGCGACCGCCGTGCGCGCGGGCGAGGTGTTCGCGCAGCTGTCCGGCCCCGGCGCGACCCTCGCGATCGGCAGCAGCCGCACGGTCGCCGCGGTGCCCGGAGCCGCGGAGGCCGGCGCGAACCGCAGCGTCATCGTCGAGTTCCGGGTCGACGACGTCGATGCGGAGTTCGAGCGGTTGCGCGACGCCGCGCCCGCGGTGGTGCTGCCGCCCACGGACATGCCGTGGGGCAACCGGTCGGCCCTGCTGCGCGACCCGGACGGCAACCTCGTGAACCTCTTCGCCCCGATCCCCGGGGCGGCGCCCGCGGCGGGATGAGCGCCGCTCCTAGGCTGACCGCATGACGACCGCCGACTCCGGACGCCTCGACCAGCCGCTCTACGGAGCCGGGTTCGTGCAGTCCGTCCAGCGCTTCTACCGCAACTACGCCACCTTCTCGGGGCGGGCGAGCCGCAGCGAGTACTGGTGGACCGTGCTGTTCTTCGCGATCGTCTACGCGGTGCTCTACGTGCTGACGCTCGTGCTGGGGCTCAGCCTCGGGAGCGCGGACCAGACGGCCGCGGTCGTCATCATCAGCGTCTTCGGCGGGATCGCCGGCGTCGTCTTCCTGGGGTCGATCGTGCCCACCATCGCGATCCAGTGGCGCCGGCTGCACGACGCGAACCTCAGCGGCGGCTTCTGGTTCCTGCACCTCATCCCCTGGGTCGGGGCGCTCATCGTGCTGATCCTCACGATCCTGCCGAGCAACCCGTACGGGGTGCGGTTCGACGCGGGAGCGGGCGGGTACGCCCCGTACCCGCCGAGCGCTCCCCTCACGCCGCCGACGAGCGAGGACCGGCGCATCTAGCCGAGGAACGGCGCCGAACCGGTCCCCGCGGCGAGGATCCGCGCGTACGCGGCGGGATCGGTGGTGTTCTCCCCGAGCCGGTTCGGCTTGCCGGCGCCGTGGTAGTCGCTCGACCCCGTCGTGAGCAGGCCGTAGCGCTTCGCGATGCGGGTCAGGCGGGCGCGCGACGCGGGGGGATTGTCGCGGTGCGCGATCTCGAGGCCGGCCAGGCCGGCATCCACCAGCTCCCGCATGCGCGGGCCGTTCAGCACCCGCTCCGGCCCGCGGGCGCCCGGGTGCGCGATCACCGGCACCCCGCCTGCCGCGACGATGAGCCGCACACCCTCGAGCGGCGGGGGTGCGTCGTGCGGGCGGTAGTAGCCGCCCTGCCAGTGCAGGATGCTCTGGAACGCGGCCGAGCGGTTCGGCACGTAGCCGAGCTCGACGAGCGCGTCGGCGATGTGCGGGCGGCCGACCGTGGCATCCGGGGTCGTGTGCTCGAGCACGCGGTCCCAGGTGAGGGTCGGGTAGTCGACGGCGATGCGCTGCACCATCGACTGCGCGCGGCTGAGCCGCTCCGCCCGGATGCGCTCGGTCTCGGCGACGAGGCCGGGATCGTCGGGGTCGACGAGGTAGCCGAGCACGTGCACGCTCGCGTAGTCGAGCTGGGTGCTGAGCTCGAGGCCGGGCACGACCGTGAGACCGGCGCCGCGGGCGGCGTCGAACGCGTGCTGCCATCCGGTGGTCGCGTCGTGGTCGGTGATCCCGACGACCTCGAGGCCGGCGTCGACGGCGGCGGCGACCAGCTCGGCGGGGGTCTCGGTGCCGTCGCTCACGCTCGTGTGGGCGTGCAGATCGATACCGCCGGGCATCCGTTCATCGTAGAGTCAGGCGTCGCGCGGCCGCCGGGCGTGATCGCCGCGTTAGGCTCCCGGGATGCTCGGTCGGGTGCTCGCGGCGATCCTCACCGTGGCCGTCGCGGTCGGCCTGCTCGTCATCGCCTGGCCGCAGCTGTTCGGCCTCGCGCAGACCCCTGTGATCGCCCAGATCGTCTCGCTGCGCGGGATCGCGGTGTGCGTCGCACTGCTCGTGCTCGTGCTGCTGCTGCTCGCGACCGTCATGTCGCCGCGCGCGCGACGGTTCGCCGGCGTGATCGCGGTCGTCGTGCTCGCCTTCGGCGGCGTGCAGCTCGCGGTGCTGGCCACCCGCGGAGCCGCGACCGCGGCGCTGCCGGACGCGGCATCCGGCGACATCACGGTGCTCAGCTGGAACACCCTCGGCGACTCCCCCGGCACCGAGGCGATCGCGAAGCTCGCCGAGGCGCAGCACGCCGACGTCATCGTGCTGGCCGAGACGAGCCTCGCCACCGCGCAGGCCGTCGCGCAGCAGCTCGGCGCGGCGGGCATGCCGATGCAGGTGCTGCACGTCAGCTACGACCAGGTCTCCAAGGCCCGCACGACCGACCTGCTCATCAGCACCCGGCTCGGTGACTACCGCGACGCATCCGGCTTGCACACGACCGACACCCTGCCCACCGTCTATGCCCTGCCGGTCGACGGCTCCGGGCCGACCTTCATCGCGACGCACGTCGTGTCGCCCGTGCCCGGCGAGATGGCCGGATGGCGCCAGGGCCTGCGCTGGGACGCCGACCACTGCGTCGGCGACACCATCGCCGCCGGCGACTTCAACTCGACCCTCGACCACTGGTCGGGGCTCGGCGCGAACGGCGGCGACCTCGGCGCGTGCCACGACGCCGCGAAGGCGACCGGCTCGGCCGCGGTCGGCAGCTGGCCGACGAAGCTGCCGACCCTGCTCGGCGCGCCCATCGACCACGTGCTCGCGACGCCGCAGTGGACGATCGCCGGATTCCGGGTGATCGACACCGAGGACGGCGCGGGCAGCGACCACCGGCCGGTCGTCGCGCGCCTCACCCCTGCCGGCTGACGCCCGAGATCGCGACGCCCGAACCCGGCGCTCAGCGGAGGTACGCGTCGACGAACATCGGCCCCCGGATGTCGCGCAGCGCGTCGAGGATCCGCGGATACAGCCGCCGGGTCACCCCGCTCGCGACGATGTCGTGCGCCCCGAGCGGCAGGAGCCGTCCGGTGCGCACCCGCACGACCTCCCATCCGGCCGACCGCAGGGCGCGGTCCTTGCGGCGGTCGGCCTCCTCGCGCGGCCCGACATGCTCCAGCCCGTGCCGCCCGGTCGAGTCGTACTCGATCGCGACCCGCAGGTCGGGCAGCAGGATGTCGGGCCACGCCTCGAGGTGGTCGAAGAATGCACGCGCGAGGCGCACGGCGTTCGGCGCCGGGTCGAACTCGATCAGCTCCGTGAGCCCGAGACGCAGCTCCGCCTCCACCGCCGACGCGGGAACGGGAGCGCACTCGCTCACGAACGCCTCCCCCGGTGGCAGGTCGGGCGTGCGATCGCACAGCCGCGGCCCGCGCGCCGGGCGGCGGGTCGCCGGCGGGCGCCATCCGGCCGGCCGCGGCGCCCTGAGCACGGCCCCGGTCGCGCACTCGGGGCACCAGGTCGAGCGCCGCCGCTCGCGCCCGGGCCGCCCGCGCTGCTCCCGCGGCGTCGCCGCGAACACGTGGCCGACGTCGCACTGCCAGAGCACCAGCACCTCGGCCACCGGCGGGATCTGGCTGAGCGCGATCCCGGCGTTGAGGTCCGGGTGGTACTGCCGCTGCAGCACCGGATAGCGTGCCCACTCGTCGCGGTAGCGCCCCACCTCGTAGGGCACGGCGTCGCCGGTGACGCGCTGGCGCCGCGACCACCATGCCTGCAGCGACTCGGACACGCGCCAACGCTACGTCCGGCATCCGACACGCCTCGCACCTTCTCGATTCGTGCCGTCCGGTCGGTCGTAGCTGCGGAAGCGACCGGACCGCACGAATCGCGGGCGGGTGGCGACGAGCGTGCGGTGCGACACTGGTCTGATGGCAGACGCGACCTCCAACCGCTCGACGACGCCCGTGTCGGACACGTTCCGCGACTACATCTCGTCGCAGTGGGCCGAGCGCACCGAGCCGACGCCGGCGCCGCGCGCGGCCGCCCCGTACGCGGCCGAGCGTCGTCGGCGGGTCTCGGCGCTGCATCCGGGTGAGCGCCTCATCGTGCCGGCCGGGCCCGCCGCGGTGCGCTCGAACGACACCGAGTACCTGTACCGCGCGCACTCCGCGTTCTCGCATCTCACCGGGTGGGGCTCCGATGCGGTGGCGGGGAGCGTGCTCGTCCTCGAGCCGACCGGCGACGGCCACGACGCGACGCTCTACTTCCGCCCGACGGCCGGGCGCGACTCCGACGAGTTCTACGCGAACCCCGCGATCGGCGAGTTCTGGACGGGTCCCCGCCCCTCCCTCGCCCACGTCGCCGCGGACCTCGGCATCGCCACCCGCGACCTCGCCGAGCTCGATGCCGTGCTCGACGCGGTCGACGCTTCCACGCTCATCGTGCGCGAGGCCGACCGCGAGCTGACCGACCGCGTCGACGGGCGTCGTCTGCTGGATGCCGACCCGTCCGCCGCCGACGTCGACGAGGGCGGCGACGACCAGCTCGCCCGCGACCTGAGCGAGCTGCGGCTGGTCAAGGACCCGTGGGAGGTCGAGCAGCTGCGGGGAGCCGTCGCGGCGACGAAGCAGGGCTTCGACGACGTCATCGCCGAGCGTGACGCGATCCGTGCGCACCACCGCGGCGAGCGCCTCGTCGAGGGCACCTTCAACCGCCGCGCCCGCGCCGAGGGCAACGCGACTGGCTATGAGACGATCGCCGCCAGCGGGCCGCACGCGTGCATCCTGCACTGGACCCGCAACGACGGCGCGGTGCGCGACGGCGACCTCATCCTGATCGACGCCGGCGTCGAGCTCGACAGCCTCTACACCGCCGACATCACGCGCACCCTGCCCGTGAACGGCCGCTTCACCGACGTGCAGCGCCGGGTGTACGAGGCCGTGCGGGAGGCCGCCGACGCGGCGTTCGCGATCGTGCGGCCCGGCATCCGCTTCCGCGAGATCCACGCGACGGCGATGCAGGTCATCGCGGCGAAGACCGCGGAGTGGGGCTTCCTTCCCGGCAGCGCCGAGGAGTCGCTCGAGGAGGGCGCGCAGTACCACCGGCGGTACATGGTGCACGGCACATCGCATCACCTCGGCCTCGACGTGCACGACTGCGCCGCCGCCCGCCGCGAGCTCTACCTGGACGGCGTGCTCGAGCCCGGCATGGTGTTCACGATCGAGCCGGGCCTGTACTTCCAGCCCGACGACCTGACCGTGCCCGAGGAGTACCGCGGCGTCGGCGTGCGGATCGAGGACAACATCCTCGTCACGGCCGACGGCGCCGAGAATCTGTCCATCGGCATCCCGCGTACGGCCGACGACGTCGAGGCCTGGCTCGCCTGATCCAGCCCGCGAGCGGCGCTACTCGGCCCGCTTGCGCGCGCGCTCGCGCGCGTTCTTCAGCTGCTCGCGCTCCCGCTTGCGGGCCTCGCGGAGCGCCTTCTCGGCCTCCCGGCGCGCCTTGACGGCCTCCTTGACCTTGGGATCGCGGCTCGCCGCCTGGTCCGCCGGATCCGGCCGGTGCGGCGCGGCGGCCTCGATCGCGCGTCCCTGCAGCACCGCCTCCACTCCGTCGAGCACGCGGGCGCGGCCGAAACTGAACGGGTCGGGATCGTCGTCCTGGTCGGAGAAGGCGCCCGCCGCGAACGCAGCGTGCACGTGCGGGAACTGCTCCGGCGTCACCAGCTGGGCCATGAGCGCCGCGTCGCGTGACTCGACCTCGCCCGATCCGTCGTAGCCGCGGCTCACGATCCCCTCGAAACGGCCCTGGGCCAGCAGGGCGAGCACGACCGACAGCTTCGCGTTCGGGTGGAGTGGCACGCCGTCGAGGATCGCCAGCGCTGTGTCGAGCCAGGCCAGGTTGTTCGGCGTCACGCCGACGCCCGTGATCGGGATGTCGAGCAGCCACGGGTGCTCGACGTACAGCCCCGCCATCGCCCGGGTCCACGCCTCGAGCCCGGCGCGCCAGTCCCCCGCGTCGGCGCGGTCGTCGGCGCCGGCCAGGTCGTCCGGCGGTACGCCGATCCCGCGCTCCTGCATGAGCAGCACGAGGTCGTCCTTGGCCGACACGTAGCGGTACAGGGACATGGGCGTGAAGCCGAGCCGGGTGGCGACGGCGTTCATCGACACGGCCGCGAGCCCGCCCTCGTCGGCGAGCTCGATCGCGGCGTCGACGATGCGTTCGATGCTCAGCTCGCGCTTGGGTCCGCGGGTGGGATGCGCGGCGACGCCCCAGGCGAGCGCGACGGCGCGTGGCAGATCGCCGTCGGCCTCGACGTCCTCGGTCATGTCGTCCATCCTGCTTGACACCCCTCTGCGTATGGTCTACACAATAACGTATAGGGCATAAACAGTTTACGTCGTATCGGAAAGGAACACCATGACCAGCACCGCCCCTGCCGTCGCCCTGCGCGGCGTGCGCAAGGCGTTCGGCAAGACCGTCGTGCTCGACGGACTCGATCTCGCCGTCGACCGCGGCACGATCGTCGCCCTCCTCGGGCCCAACGGCGCCGGCAAGACCACGACCGTCAACATCCTGAGCACCCTCGTCGCCCCCGACGCCGGCACCGCCACCGTCAACGGCTTCGATGTCGCGCGGCAGCCCGAGCAGGTCAAGGCGAGCATCAGCGTCACCGGCCAGTCGGCCGCCGTCGACGAGGTGCTCTCCGGCGAGGAGAACCTCCGGATGATGGGCCGGCTCTCCGGGCTCACCGCGCACCAGGCGCGGCGCCGGGCCGCCGAGCTGCTCGACCGCTTCGACCTGCGAGCCGCCGGCCGCAAGCGGGTCAAGACGTGGTCGGGCGGCATGCGCCGCAAGCTCGACATCGCGATCAGCCTGCTGCGCACCCCGCCCGTCATCTTCCTCGACGAGCCGACCACCGGCCTCGACACCCGCAGCCGTCAGGACCTGTGGGCCATGATCCGCCGGCTCGCCGACGACGGCACGACCGTCGTGCTCACGACGCAGTACCTCGAGGAGGCCGACGTGCTCGCCGATCGGGTCGCCGTCATCGACCACGGCCGCGTCGTGGCCGAGGGCACGCCGGCCGAGCTCAAGGCGCGGGTGGGCGGCGAGGTGCTGGCCCTGCACGACGCCGACGGGGCCGTCGTGCGCGAGGTGCCGACCGACGGCACCCTCACCGGCCTGCGCCGCGCCCTCGCGCTCGTCGGCGACGACGCGCTCGACGGGGTGAGCCTGCGCGCGCCCAGCCTCGACGACGTCTTCCTCGCCGTCACCGGCTCACCGGCCGCGGCATCCACCCACGACCAGAGCACCGAGAACCAGAAGGAGATCGCATGACCGCCACCCTGCCCATCACCACGGGCCTCGCCGCCACCTCTCCGCGAGTGCGGCAGCGCCCCCTCACCGAGGAGGCCGTCTTCATCCGCCGCAGCATCATCCACTCGCTGCGCACGCCCGACCAGCTGATCATGGCGATCGTGCTGCCCACGATCCTCATGCTGCTGTTCACCTACGTGTTCGGCGGTGCGATCCAGTCCGATGGCGGCTACGTCGACTACGTCGTGCCGGGCATCATCCTGCTCTGCGCCGGGTATGGCGCGGCGTCGACCGCCGTCGATGTGGCGAACGACATGACCGCGGGGATCATCGACCGGTTCCGCACCATGCCGATGCGGGCATCCGCCGTGATCACGGGACACGTCGTGGCCAGCCTGCTGCGCAACCTCGTCGCGACCGCCGTCGTCATCGGTGTCGGCATCGCGGTCGGGTTCCGCCCCGAGGCGAGCCTCGGCGGCTGGATCGGCGTCGCCGGTCTCGTCGCGCTCTACATCCTCGTGATCACGTTCCTGTTCGCCGCGATCGGCCTCGCCGCCTCGAGCCCCGACTCCGCGAACGGGTACGGGTTCATCCTGATGTTCCTTCCGTACGTGTCGAGTGCGTTCGTGCCGGTCGACACGATGCCGACCTGGCTGCGCTGGATCGCCGAGCACCAGCCGCTCACGCCCATCATCGAGACGATCCGCGGCCTGCTGCTCGGGACCGGCATCCACGGCACCGACAGCTGGTGGGCGCTGGGCTGGTGCGCGCTCATCCTGGCGGCCGGCGTCGTGTGGTCGGGATGGCTCTTCCGCCGCAAGGCGGGCCGCCGCTAGCCCCGCGCCCCCCTAGCCGAAAACGCCCAGTGCCACTCCGTTGCACTGGGCGTTTTTGGCTGGTGGACGAGCTACTCGGCGGGCTGGCGGGCGAGCGCGGCCTGGGCGGCGGCCAGCTGACCGTCGGTCACGATCACCTGGTAGTTCGCGGCCAGCATCTGCCGCGTCGAGTCGAAGTCACGGCTGCGCCGGGAGAAGCCGTACGCCCCGATCCGGAACAGCAGGCCGGCCGCCGCGCCGATGAGGATCGCCGCGATGAAGAGCTCCCAGTTCACGCCGCCGGTGCTCGTCGGGAACAGCGTGAACAGCAGCCCGATGAAGAGGCCGAACCAGGCACCGCTCAGTGCACCCTCCAGCGCGGCACGGCTCCACGAGAGCTTGCGCGTCACCCGCTCGACGGTCTTCAGGTCGTTGCCGACGATCGAGACGTTGGCGACGGCGAAGTCCGCCTTGGCGAGACGGTCCACGACGGACTGCGCCTCCGGATAGGTGTCGTAGGTGCCCAGGATGTCGCCGCGCGGCACGCGCTGGAGATCGGCTGCACGGGCGAGAGGGTCGGTCATGCGGGCATCATCCCACGAGAGGCCGCGAGTAGGGTTTCAGCGTGAGCGCCACCAGGGTCTTCGTCGCCCGGTTGGCCGGCTGCAGCGTCTTCGACCCGGCCGGTGACCGGGTCGGCCGCGTGCGCGACGTGCTGGTGGTCTACCGCCGCGGCAAGTCGCCGACCGTCGTGGGGCTCATCGTCGAGATCCCCGGCAAGCGCACCGTCTTCGTGGGGATCGGCCGGGTCACGAGCATCGGCGCGGGCCAGGTCATCACGACCGGCCTCATCAATCTGCGCCGCTTCGTCCAGCGCGGCGGCGAGGTGCGCGTGATCGCCGAGCTCCTGGGTCGCCGTGTCGTCGTGCGGGACGGCTCCGGCGACGCCACGATCGAGGACGTCGCGATCGAGGAGACCGCGCCCGGCGAGTGGGACGTCACCGACCTGTTCCTGCGCCGCCCGAAGACGGGCGCGTTCGGCCGCGGGTCGACCGTCTTCGCGGCCTGGGATGCCGTGCGCGAGAAGACGGAGAAGGGCGAGCCGCAGTCCGCCGAGCAGCTCATCGCCACGTACTCCGATCTGCTGCCCGCCGACCTCGCCTCGACCCTGCTCGAGCTGCCGGAGGGCCGGCGCGCCGAGGTGGCGGCCGAGCTGCCGGACGCCCGGCTCGCCGACGCCCTCGAGGAGATGGACGAGGACGACCAGATCGACCTCATCGGCACCCTGCCCAACGAGCGTGCCGCCGACGTGCTCGACGCCATGCAGCCGGATGACGCGGCCGACCTCATCGCGCAGCTGCCCGAGAAGCAGGGCGAGGCCCTTCTCGACCTCATGGAGCCCGAGGAGGCGGAGGACGTGCGCTTCCTGCTGACCTACGCGCCCGACACGGCGGGCGGACTCATGACGACCGAGCCGATCATCGTGTCGGCCGATGCGACCGTCGCCGAGGGGCTCGCGCTCATCCGGCGTCACGAGCTCGCCCCGGCCCTCGGCGCCGCGGTCTGCGTGACCCTGCCGCCGTACGAGCCGCCGACTGGACGCTTCCTCGGCATGGTGCACTTCCAGCGGATGCTGCGCTACCCGCCGAACGAGCGCCTCGGCACCCTGCTCGACACGAGCCTCGAGCCGGTGCGCGCCGACACGAGCGCGGCCGAGGTGTCGCGCATCCTCGCCAGCTACAACCTGGTCTCGCTCCCCGTCGTGGATGAGAACCATCGACTCGTCGGGGTGGTGACCATTGACGACGTCCTCGACTATCTGCTCCCCGATGATTGGCGAAGTACCGAGAACCGGCGCGGCCCGGTGAGCACCTCGACCGCAGCGATCCCGATCCCACGAAGGAGGACGTCTCATGGCACGCGCCGCTAGCGACTTCGACGCCCCCAAGGGCCTGCGCTCGTCCTTCGTGCCGTTCCGGGCGACCGGCACCGACCGATTCGGCCGGTTCTCCGAGGCGTTCGCCCGCGCGATGGGCACGAGCGCGTTCCTCATCGCGATGACGGTCATCGTCGTCGTCTGGCTGGTGTGGAACACCGCCCTCCCGGCGACCTGGCAGTTCGACTCGCACCTGCACAACTTCACGCTGCTGACGCTGATCCTGTCGCTGCAGGCCTCGTACGCCGCGCCCCTCATCCTGTTGGCACAGAACCGGCAGGACGACCGGGATCGGGTGCAGATCGAGCAGGACCGTCAGCGCGCCGAGCGCAACCTCGCCGACACCGAATACCTGGCCAGGGAGGTCGTGTCGCTGCGGCTCGCGATGCAGGATGTGGCGACGAAGGACTTCATCCGCGCCGAGCTGCGCTCGCTGCTCGAGGAGCTCGACCGGCAGCCCGAGGAGCCGGCCGCCAAGAAGGTGCGCCCGTGACCGATGCCCGCGTCTGATCCGCTCTGGTCCGCGCTCGCGCGGGTGCAGGACCCCGAGATCCGCCGCCCGATCACGGAACTCGACATGGTGCGGGATGCCGTGGTCGACGAGGGCGTCGCCCGCATCGACCTGCGGCTGACGATCGTGGGATGTCCCGCGGCCGACCGCATCGAGCGCGATGTGCGGGCGGCGGCATCCGGTGTCGACGGCGTCACCGCGGTCGACCTCACGATCGGGGTCATGACCCCGGTCGAGCGGGAGGCGCTCGTGACGAGGCTGCGCGGCGTCCGGCCGCAGCAGTTCGGTCCCGACACGCTGACGAAGATCTTCGCGATCACGAGCGGCAAGGGCGGCGTCGGCAAGTCGACGCTCACCGCCAACCTCGCGGTCGCGCTGGCGGCGCCCGCTCCCGGCGGTCCGGGGCTGCGGGTGGGTCTCGTGGATGCCGACGTCTTCGGGTTCTCGATCCCCGGCATCCTGGGGGTCACCGGCGCGGTCCCGACGCGGGTCGGTGACATGATCCTGCCGCCCATCGCGCACGGGGTGAAGGTCATCTCGATCGGGATGTTCGTGGAGCCCTCGACCGCCGTCTCCTGGCGCGGGCCGCTCCTGCACCGCACGCTGCAGCAGTTCCTCACCGACGTGTGGTTCGGCGACCTCGACGTGCTGCTGCTCGATCTGCCGCCCGGCACCGGCGACATCGCGATCTCGCTCGGGCAGCTGCTGCCGCACGCGGAGGTCGTGGTGGTGACGACGCCGCAGCCCGCGGCCGCCGAGGTCGCCGAGCGCAGCGGCCTCGTCGCGCGGCAGACCGGGCAGACCGTGATCGGCGTGGTCGAGAACATGTCGGGCGGGGTGTTCGGGTCGGGCGGCGGCGAACGGCTGGCCGAGCGCCTCGGCGTGCCGATGCTCGCGACCGTGCCGCTGAGCGGCGCGCTGCGCGAGGACGGGGATGCCGGCTCCCCCGCCGTGCTGGCCCACCCGTCCGACCCGGCATCACTGGCGATCGCGCAGCTGGCCGCCTCTCTCGCGACCCGCGCCCGCGGCCTCGCCGGCCGCCCCCTCCCCTTCCGCCCGCGCTGACGGACGCCGCGCGGTCGATCCGACGCACATGCCCTATCGCGCGCGGCGCAGACCGGGCATGTGCGTCAGATCGATGGTTCGACGAGGCGCGCGAGCAGCTCGATGAGCAGGCGCTCGGCGACGGGGACCGGGACCGCTTCGATCAGAGCCAGGAGCGGGGCCTGACGATCCGGGAGGCCCGCGCCCCCGCCCAGACCGAGACCCGCGAGAATTACCGCCGCCGTCGCGCTGTCGAGCGGCGCGTCGAGCAGCGGCAGGGTTCCGAGCAGCGGCGCGGGGTCGAATGGCGCCTCCCCACGCACGGCGTCGGCACCCGCCTCGAGCGCCGGCACCAGCTCGGACAGTCCGCGCTCGGTGACCGGGGTGATCGTGAGGTGCGTCGTCGGCGGCAGCCGCACCCCGTCGTCCTGGGTCAGCCCGGGCTGCAGCTGCAGCACCCAGCCCGAGCCGCGCACGGCGTCCGCCCAGTGGTGGGGGTCGACCCGGCGGTCGACGGGCACGGTCTCGTCGGTCGCGACGGCGAGCAGCGGTCCGGTGGGCTCACCCAGGACCCGCAGCCCCTCGATCCCGTCGACCGTCGCGCGCAGGGTCTCGGTGGAGCGGCGGCACGAATCGGCGAGCTCCGCGAACCCGTCGGCACCCAGCGCGTGGATGATCGCCCAGGCGGCGGCGAGCGGTCCGGCCGACTTCGACCCGAGCACCGTCGGGTTGACGACCGGATACCCCGGCCAGCGCGTCGTCGCGAAGTACTGCGCGCGCTGCCGGTCGCGTCCGCGCTGCAGCAGCACCGAGACGCCCTTGGGCGCGTAGCCGAACTTGTGCAGGTCGGCGCTCACGCTGCTCACCCCGGGCACCGCGAAGTCCCAGTCCGGCAGACCGGCGCCGTCGGGCCGGCGCCAGAACGGCAGCACGAGCCCGCCGATGCACGCGTCGACATGCAGCGCGACGCCGCGGTCCGCGCACGCGGCGGCGACCTCTTCGACCGGGTCGAGCGCCGCGACCGGATACGACGGCGCCGACACCACCACGAGCGCGACGTCGTCGCCCAGCCGCGCAGCGATGGCATCCGGCGACACCCGTCCGTCGCGGTCGACCGGCACCGGGTCGAGCGTCAGGTCGAGGTAGTGCGCGGCCTTCTGAAACGCGGCGTGCACGGTCGTGGGCGCGATCAGGCGCGGGCGTCCGGCATCCGGATGCCCCGCCCGCCACACGTCGCGCGCCGTCTTGACCGCGAGCAGGCAGCTCTCGGTCCCGCCCGTGGTGACCGACCCGACGACGTCGTCGTCTCCGTGCAGCAGCCCGCGCACGAAGCCGACGACCTCGCGCTCGAGCGCGGCGACGGAGGTGAACGTCGTCGGGTCGAGCCCGTTGACCGGCTGCATCTCGCGGATGGCGGCCGCGGCGAGGTCGTCGAGCGCGTCGTCGCCGGGGTCGTAGACGTAGCTGAGCACCCGGCCGCCGTGGGTGGGCGCGTCCGCGGCGCGCAGCGCGCGGAGCCGGTCGAGGATCTCGCCGGGCTCCTCGACGAATCCGAGGCTCACGCGAGCGGACCCGTCTCGAGCGGGGTGCCGTCGACCGCCCCCGCGGCCTCGGCATCGGGCAAGTCGGAGTCGGCGTCGGGCGCGTCGGAGTCGGCTTCGACGTCCGCCCGTCGCAGCGGGTAGCGCGCGAGGGTGAGCAGGCTCAGCGCCACGATCACGGCGGGCACGATGCTGAAGCTCAGCACGATGCCGAGCACGGCGGTGCCCGACTGGGTGGTGTGCTCGCCGGCCACCGACGCCTGGTAGCCGGTGACGGCGAGCACGATGGTGAGCACGGTCGTGCCGAGCGCGAGTCCCGCGGTCTCGCCCGCCGTCCACACCCCGCCGAACGTGCCGGCGCGGTTCTCGCCGTGCCGCCGCGCATCATGGCCGATGACGTCGGGCAGCATCGCGAGCGGCAGGGTCTGCAGTCCCGCGTAGGCGGCGCCCGCGACGGCGACCGACGCGTAGAGCCACGCGCCCGGCGCGAACGCCAGCACGACGAGGGAGAGGGCGGCGAGCCCGAAGAGCGCCGACGCGAACGCGAAGGCGCGTTCCTTGCCCGTGCGCCGTGCGATCACGCCCCAGAGCGGCGCGCACACCAGCGCAGGGGCGATGAGTGCGACGAACAGCAGGTCGACGGCGTTCTCGTCGTGGAGCACCCAGCGTGCGACGTACTGCGCGCCGGCCAGCATCATCCCGGTCGCGAGCGCCTGCAGCACGAACGTGCCGAGCAGGGCGCGGAACGGCGCACTGCGACGCAGCGCCCGCCAGCCTCGCCGGTAGGTCTCGGCCACCGAGGCGCGCGCCTCCTCGAACGGCTCGCCCTTCCCGGCAGCGGTCATCGACACGATGAGCCCGGCGAAGAGCACGACCGCCGCGACGACGCCCATGAGCAGGTAGCCGAGGTGCTCGTCGTCGCCGCCGAGCGAGCGCAGGGCCGGCCCGCCCGCGCCGAACAGCAGGATCGCGAAGGTCAGCACGACCACGCGCGCCGACAGCAGCCGGGTGCGGGCGTCGTAGCCGGATGCCAGCTCGGCCGGCAGCGCGATGTACGGCACCTGGAACAGGCTGAACGCGGTCGCCGCGAGCACGAACGCCACGAACACCCACACGCCCGACAGCAGCGGCGACAGGCCCGCCGGCACCGCGAACGTGATCACGAAGAACAGCGGCAGCAGGATCGCGCCGAGCAGCATGAAGCGCCGCCGCGATCCGGTGCGGGCGAGGCTCCGATCACTTTGGGCGCCGATGAACGGGTCGATGATGACGTCCCACACCTTCGCGAGCGTCACGAGCAGCCCGGCCGCGATGGCGGCGACCCCGAGGGTGTCGGTGAGGAAGTAGACGAGCACGAGCCCGGGCAGCGTCGAGAAGCCGCCGGTGCCGATCGAGCCCACGGCGTAGCGGACGAGGGTGCCGGTGCCGAGAACGCTGGGGGCGGCCGTGACGGGCGGTGGCTGCGCTGCCATGCCGTCACCGTATCCGAAGAACTAGGCTCGCCCCCATGTCCGGATCGATGCTGCAACGGGCCGAGACCGACGCGCTCACGGCGGGGCTCACCGCGACCTCCGGGCGCACGGCGAGCGTCATCGCCCCGTTCACGGGCGATGTGCTGCACGAGCTGCCGCTCTCGAGCGCGCAGGACGTGCAGGACGCCGCGGCCGCCGCCCGCGTCGCGCAGGCCTCGTGGTGGGCGGCCGGCTGGCGGCACCGCCGGGCCGTGCTGCTGCGCGCGCACGACCTGCTGCTGGAGCGGCGCGAGCTGCTGCTCGACGCCGTGCAGACCGAGACCGGCAAGACCCGCGGGCAGGCGTTCGAGGAGGTCTTCAACTCGGCGGGCGCGACGCGCTACAACGCGCTGGCCGCGCGCCGGGTGCTCGCGGGCGGTGCGCGCCGAGCCGGCATCCCGCTCGTGCTGCGCACCCGCGTGCACTATCGGCCGAAGGGCATCGTCGGCGTCATCACGCCGTGGAACTACCCGCTGAGCCTCGCCGTCATGGACATCGCGCCGGCCCTCGCCGCCGGCAACGGCATCGTGCAGAAGGCCGACAACCAGGGCGCGCTGTCGATCCTCGCGGCGCGCCGCTGCTTCACCGACGCGGGCCTGCCGGAGGCCCTGTGGGCCGTCGTCGCGGGTGACGGCGACGAGATCGGCAACGCCGTCGTCGACGCGGGCGACTACGTGAGCTTCACCGGGTCGACCGCCACCGGCGCGCGGGTCGCGCAGCGCGCGGCGGGCCGGCTGATCCCCGCCTCGATGGAACTCGGCGGCAAGAACCCGCTCATCGTGCTCGACGACGTCGACCCCGCGAAGGCGGCCGCGGATGCGGCGTACGCGTGCTTCTCCGCGGCCGGGCAGTTGTGCGTGTCGATGGAGCGCGTCTTCGTGCTGCGCGGCGTCGCCGACCGGTTCATCCCCGCCTTCGCCGAGCGCGTCGCGTCGCTGCGGCTCGGCTCCGACCTCGCGTACACGACCGACGTCGGCTCGCTCGCCACGAAGGCGCAGCTCGAGCGCGTCCTGGCGCACCTCGACGACGCCGTCGCTCACGGCGCGACGGTGCTCGCCGGCGGCCACGCCCGCCCCGAGCTCGGGCCGTACTTCGTCGAACCGACCGTGCTCACCGACGTCACGAGCGAGATGCAGTGCTTCGCCCACGAGACCTTCGGCCCGCTCGTCGCCGTGACCGTCGTCGAGGGCGAGGATGCCGCGATCGCCGCCGCGAACGACTCCGAGTTCGGCCTGAACGCGTCGGTGTTCGCCGGATCCCGCGCACGCGGCCTGCGCGTCGCGGCTCGGCTGAAGGCAGGCAGCGTGAACGTCAACGAGGGCTACCGCGCCACCTTCTCGAGCGTCGACGCGCCGATGGGCGGCGTGAAGCGCTCGGGGCTCGGACGCCGCAACGGGCCCGAGGGGCTGCTGCGCTACGCCGAGTCGACCACCATCGCGAGCGCGACGGGACTGCTGCAGCTGCCGCGCACGGCATCCGAGTTCCGGCGTCTCGCCCCCGCGATGCTGCTCCTGCTGCGCACGCTCAAGGCCGTCCGGCGCCGGTAGAGCCGAGCACCGTCAGTGCGACGCAGGTCGCCTCGACGTAGGTCGCCTCGACGTCAGGTCGCCTCGATGTCGTACGGGGCGGGGAGGGCCTTGTCGGCGGTGCGGCGACGGCGCTCCTTCGCGGGAGTCTCCGCGACCTCCTCCGCGTCGAGCGGCGACGTCACGGCCTTCGCCGCGGCGATCGTCTCGGCCACGGCATCCGAGGTGCCGTCGTCGGTGAGGGCCTCGCGGATGATGCGGCGCGGGTCGTACTGCCGCGGGTCGAGCTTGCGCCAGTCGACCTCGTCGAAGTCCTCGCCCATCTCCTCGCGCATCCGGTCCTTCGCGTTGTCGGCGTAGGAGCGCACCTGCCGCACCAGGTTCGCGAGCTTGCCGGCGTAGGTGGGCAGACGCGTCGGGCCGATCAGGAACACCGCGATGAGCGCGATGATGATCAGCTTGTCGGGCGTCAGTCCGAACGACATGCCCATAGGGTAGCCCCGAGGAGGGCACGGGTGGCCGACAAGGAGCTGAGCTGGCGCTACGCCGAGGACTTCGCGGTGGAGACACCGGCGATCCAGGCGGCTCGACGGCACGCGCTGGAACTCGGCATCGATCCCGTCAGCCCCGGGGTGGGTGCCCAGCTGGCCGTGCTGGCGGCGGCGAGCGGAACGCAGACGATCCTCGAGATCGGCACCGGCACGGGCGTGAGCGGCCTCTGGCTGCTGAGCGGCGCCCCGGATGCCGTGCTCACCTCGATCGATCGCGAGGTCGAGCATCAGCAGCTGGCCCGCGCCGCCTTCGCCGAGGCGGAGGTGCCCGCCAACCGGGTGCGCCTCATCACGGGGCGCGCGGGTGAGGTGCTGCCGCGGATGAACGACGGCGCCTACGACCTGGTGCTCGTCGACGGCGACCCGGCCGACCTGCTCGACCACGTCGAGCACGCCCTGCGGATCGTGCGCCGTGGCGGGCTCGTGCTCGTCGCCCACGCCCTGTGGCGCGGCCGTGTCGCGGACCCCGCGCAGCGCGACGACACCGTCGCCGACTTCCGTGCGCTCCTGCGCACGATCGCCGAGTCGACCGCCGTCACGGCGGCGCTCAGCACCCCCGGCGACGGGCTCCTCCAGCTGGTGAAGACCGCGGAGTAGCCGCGGCTGCTAGGCGCCGGTGCCGACGACTCCCACGAGCGCGTCGCGCAATTCGGCTGCCTCCGCGTCGTTCACCGACACGACGAGGCGTCCGCCTCCCTCGAGAGGAACCCGCACGATGATGAGCCGACCCTCCTTGACAGCCTCCATCGGTCCGTCACCGGTCCTCGGCTTCATGGCCGCCATGCGTGGTCCCCTTTCGCCTGGATCCATTCCATTATCCCGTACGGGGGGAACCGACGAGAAATCAGCGACATCCCAGAGTGCGCGATCGGTGCGCGGAGCCCTCTACGGCGGCGTCCAGTCGTAGCCATCGACCCACCAGGCGATGTAGATCCAGCCCGCCTGGCCGGCGATCCCGAGCACCACGAGCGCGACCCGCCAGACCCGGTTGCGCGGCACGGCGAGCGCCCCGAGCCCCGGCGCCATCGGCACCAGGATGCGGAACGTGCTCGACTGCGGGAAGAACACGGCGAGCACGTACAGCCCGTAGCCGACGATCCACAACCGCAGGTCGACGCCGATCCGACGCGCCCACGGCGACAGCAGGGCGACCGCCACGATCGCGATCAGCAGGACGAGACCGATGCAGCCCAGCACGAGCGACGCGGGCGAGGGCACGCCGATCCAGTGCAGCCACCACTCGGCTCCCTCGATCCATCCCTGGAACGGCACGAGCTCGTCGTAGTGGCCGAGGTAGAGCACCCGCCACGACAGCTCGGTGTCGGTGTAGGCGGTGGCGTCGCCCGTGACGAGCGCCGCGATGACCGGCCACGCGATCCCGGCCGCGAAGGAGGCGATCCCGGCGACCACGACCGCGAGCCGCTCCCGCCACGGGAAGGGGTCGCGCGCGCGGATGACGAACCGGTGGATGAGGTGGAACAGCAGCAGCGCCGCGAACGCGACCCCGCTCGGGCGGGTGAACGACATCACCACGACGACCGGGATCAGCAGCAGGTAGCGCCGATCCAGCAACAGGATCAGCGCCAGGAACAGGAAGAACAGCTGCATCGACTCGGCGTAGGCGACCTGCAGGATCGGCGACAGCGGCGCCGTGCAGAACAGCACGGTCGCGAACAGGGCCGTCCCGGCCGGCAGCACCCGCCGCATGAGCCGGAAGAACAGCAGCGCCGCCCCGCAGGCGAACGCGACCGACACGATCACGGCGACGACGTTCCACGACTCCCATGACGGCATGAGCACCCGCACGAGCGCCGGGTATGCCGGCAGGAACGCCCAGGCGTTCTGCGCGACGTGGCCGTCGGCGCCGATCGGGAGGGTCGTCGGATACCCCGACACCGCGACGATGTAGTACCAGTGGCCGTCCCAGATGCCGGCGAAGTCGACGTAGTCCGGGTGCGCGCCGGTCCAGGAGTTCTGCTGCTGCGCGGCGGCGAACGCGAGCATGATCGCGGTCGTCACGATCCGGGAGGCCGCGAAGACGACCAGCACCTGGGCCCACCACGGCGCGCCCAGGAACCGCCGCCGCAGCGTGGGGCGCTCGGGCGCGGATGCCGCCGTCACACCCCGGTCAGCCACGCTCGCAGTCCCCGCTCGCAGCGCTCGAGCTGCTCGAGCGGCACGCGCTCGTCGTCGGCGTGCGCGAGCGCGGCGTCGCCCGGCCCGTAGTTGACCGCCGGGATGCCCAGGGCCGAGAAGCGCGCGACGTCCGTCCAGCCGTACTTCGGCCTCGCCTCGCCCCCGACCGCCGCGACGAACGCCTGGGCGAGCGGGGCATCCAGACCCGGACGCGCACCCTCGGCGAGGTCAACGAGCGCCACCTCGGCCTGCGGAGCCGCGGTCGCGACGACGTCGCGCACGTGCTGCTCCGCCTCGGCGCCCGAGCGGCTCGGGGCGAATCGGTAGTTGACCTCGATGACGCACTCGTCCGGGATGACGTTGCCCGCGATGCCGCCACGGATCCGCACGGCGTTCAGCGCCTCGCGGTACACCAGCCCGTCCACCTCGATCTGCTGCGGCTCGTAGGCGGCGAGCGCCGCCAGCACGGGCGCCGCCGCGTGGATCGCGTTCGACCCGGCCCAGGCGCGGGCGGAGTGCGCGCGCACTCCGCGCACGGTGACCTCCGCGCGCAGCGTGCCGTTGCATCCGCCCTCGACGCCCGCGTCGGACGGCTCGCAGAGCACCGCGAAGTCGGCCGCGAGCAGCTCCGGTCGGGTGCGGGCGATGCGACCGAGGCCGTTCAGGGCCGAGTCGACCTCCTCGTGGTCGTACCAGACCCACGTGATGTCGACCATCGGGTCGGTCAGCGCCGCCGCGAGCCGCAGCATCACCGCGTCGCCGCCCTTCATGTCCACGGTGCCACGGCCGACCAGTTCGTCGCCGTCGAGCACCGCCGGCACGTTGCCGTTGATCGGCACCGTGTCGAGGTGACCGGCGATCACCACGCGGCGATCGCGACGAAGCGTTGTGCGGGCGAGCACGGCATCCCCGTCGCGGATCACCTCGAGGTGCGCACGCCCCCGCAGCGCCGCCTCGACCGCGTCGGCGATCCCCGCCTCATCGCCGGAGACCGACGGGATGTCGACGAGCGCGCGGGTGAGCGCAGCCACCGGGGACGAGAGGTCGAGGGCGGCCATCGGGCCATGCTATCGGCGCTCCCCCGGTAGCCTGGCGAGCATGACCGCCGCCTGGGGCCACGGCCTCGCCACCGTCGCGTCCGACGGCACCGTGCTCGACACCTGGTACCCGGAGCCGCGCCTCGGCGACGCACCCGACGGCTTCCCCGCCGACCTCGCGGCCGAGACCGGAGCCGACGACCTGCGCGACGTGCGCATCGAGCCCATGACGCTGTCCATCGATCCGGATGCCGCCCCCGCCTCGACCTCCGACACCTACCTGCGCCTGCACCTGCTCTCGCATCGCCTGGTCGCGCCCAACACGATCAACCTCGACGGGATGATGAGCCACCTGCCGATCGTCATCTGGACGAGCCACGGTCCCGTGCTGCCGGCGGTGTTCCGCGCACGGCGCCGGAGGATGCTGCGGGCGGGGGTCGTGGTGCGCGGCTACGACCGGATCCCGTTCATGCTCGACTACGTCGTGCCGGAGCGGGTGCGCATCGCCGACGCGTCGCGCGTGCGGCTGGGTGCGCACCTCGCGCCCGGCACCACGGTCATGCAGGCGGGCTTCGTCAACTTCAATGCGGGCACCCTCGGCACCTCGATGGTCGAGGGGCGCATCTCGGCGGGCGTGGTCGTCGGCGAGGGCTCGGATGTCGGCGGCGGCGCCTCGATCATGGGCACGATGTCCGGCGGCGGCACGCAGCGCGTCGTGATCGGCGAACGCGTCCTGCTCGGCGCCAACTCGGGCGTCGGCATCTCGATCGGCGACGACGGGATCGTGGAGTCGGGTCTCTACGTGACGGCCGGCACCAAGGTCACTCTGCTCGGCGATGGCGCTCCGCGCACGGTCAAGGCGCTCGACCTGAGCGGGGTCCCCGGCCTCCTGTTCCGCCGCAACTCCGCCACCGGCGCCGTGGAGGCCCTCCCCCGCACCGGCGCGCCCGTCACGCTCAACCCCACGCTGCACCCGTAGCGCGCGGCCGCGCTGAGCGGCAACGGCGCCCAGCTCCAGCCCCCGCGCGCACCCTTCCGAAATGCAGGATCGCGCCCTGTCGTTCTCGAGCGGGTAGTAGGAGCGCCCTGGCGACGCCCTCCACCACTCCTGCACTTCGGAAGGGGTGCGTGCGTCATCCACCGTTCCGCGGCCACCGGTTCGATGGGAACCGCAGGCGCGGTGGGATGCCGGCATGCTCGAAGTCGACGGTGTACGACGACGCGGCGGCCTCGCCGCGACCTGGGAACTGCTCCGTGCCGGGAGCACATCGCATCGGCTGACGGCCGCAGTGCGGTCCGGGATGATCGTCCGCATTCGACAGGGCTGGTATGGGCTTCCCGACACCGACGGCGGTCTCGAATCGGCGGTCAGAGTCGGCGGCAGGGCCACGTCGATCACGGCCGCTCGATCGCTGGGCGTGGCGGCGATGCCGGACGGTCGCCTCCACGTGCGTGTCAAGGCGCATGCAGCGCGACTTCGTGACCCCTCAGATCGCACTCGCCGACTTCATTCCGACCCGGACGTGTGCGTCCACTGGCGACCGGGCGGATCCGGCACACGGCACGCGATGTCGGCCATCGACGCGCTCGATGACATGACGATGTGCCAGCCTGTCGAGCGTGTGGTCGCTGCGGCGGACAGCGCGATCCGCCTCGGGTTGGTCTCCGAGGCGAGCTGGTTGCGCCGAATCGCCAGACAGCCTCCTCGGCTACGAGAGCTCCTCGCCGACGTGGACAGACGATCGGAGTCCTACCTCGAGTCGATCATGCGCTTCCGCTTGCGGCGGCTCGGATTCTTCCCGGCGCTGCAGGTGACCATTCCCGCGGTGGGCCGCATCGATCTGCGGCTCGGTCGGCTTGTGATCGAGCTGGACGGCTGGGAGCACCATCGCGACCGCGACGCCTTCGAGCGGGATCGCCGCCGCGACGCGGAATGCCTGCGGCAGGGGCTGATCCCCCTGCGATTCACGTCGCGCCAGCTCTTGCGCGATTGGGCCTGGGTGCGCGGGGTGGTCGAGTCGTGCGCGCGCCTGTAGCGGCCTTCCGAAATGCAGGATCGCAGGCGGCCACGGTCAGGCGCCACCGCGGCATTCGCGTTCGGCGACCCGAGCCGATCCTTCATTTCGGTAGGGGCACGGGAGGCTGGCTCCCGGTGGGCAGTACCCGCCGCGAGAGCGGGCGGTGCGCGAGGGCGCGGAGGTCAGCGGGAGGTGGGCCAGGGGCGGGCCGGAGGACCGGTGTACACCTGCTGCGGGCGGCCGATCTTCGTTCCGGGGTCGGTGTTCGCCTCGCGCCACTGGGCGATCCAGCCGGGAAGCCGGCCGATCGCGAACAGCACCGTGAACATCCGGGTCGGAAAACCCATGGCCTTGTAGATGACGCCCGTGTAGAAGTCGATGTTCGGGTAGAGCTTGCGCTCGACGAAGTAGTCGTCGGCGAGCGCCGCCTGCTCGAGCTCCCGCGCGATGTCGAGCAGCGGGTCGCTCACGCCGAGGTCCTTGAGCACCTCGTCGGCGCTCTCCTTGACCACGCGCGCCCGCGGATCGAAGTTCTTGTACACGCGATGCCCGAAGCCCATGAGCTTCACCCCGCGCTCCTTGTTCTTCACGCGCTCGATGAACTTCTGCACGCTCTCGCCCGACCCGCGGATGTCGCCGAGCATGTTGAGCACCGCCTCGTTGGCGCCGCCGTGCAGCGGTCCCGACAGCGCGTGGATGCCGGCCGAGATCGACGCGAAGATGTTCGCCTCCGTCGATCCCACGAGCCGCACCGTCGAGGTCGACGCGTTCTGCTCGTGGTCCTCGTGCAGGATCAGCAGCCGGTCGAGCGCCTGCACGAGCACGGGGTTGACCTCGTAGGGCTCCGCGAAGGTGCCGAAGTTGAGCTTGAGGAAGTTCTCGACGAACGACAGCGAGTTGTCGGGGAACATGAACGCCTGCCCGATCGCCTTCTTGTGCGCGTAGGCGGCGATCACGGGGAGCTTCGCGAGGAGGCGGATCGTCGAGATCTCGACCGCCTCGGGGTCGTGCGGGTCGAGCGAGTCCTCGTAGTACGTCGACAGCGCCGACACGGCGGCCGAGAGCATCGACATCGGGTGCGCGGTGTGCGGCAGCGCGGAGAAGAACTGCTTGAGGTCTTCGTGCAGCAGCGTGTGACGCCGGATCTTCTCGTCGAACTCCGCGAGCTCCGCCGGCGTCGGCAGCTCACCGTAGATCAGCAGCCATGCGACCTCGAGATAGGTCGAGTTCTTCGCGAGATCGGCGATGTCGTACCCGCGGTAGCGCAGGATGCCCGCATCGCCGTCGATGTAGGTGATCGCGCTCCGGGTCGCCGCGGTGTTCACGAACCCGGGGTCGTAGAAGGTCAGACCTGTCTGCCGGGTGAAGCTCGAGCCGTCGGCGGCGCTCCTGCCGTCGACCGCGGGGATGATCGGGAACTCGGCCGCGGTCTCCTCGTGGGAGAACCTGACCGAGCCGGTGTCTCCGGATTCGCTCACGACTACAGCCTAAAGTGCCTCACAGAACACCGTGGCACCCGCCAAGACCCTCGATCAGCGGTTGGAGGATGCCGACAGCCGCCGGGCCGCCGCCGCGACCCGCTCGTCGGTGCCGGTCAGCGCCATCCGGATGTGCCGCCGCCCCGCCGCCCCGTAGAACGCCCCGGGTGCCACGACGATGCCGAGCCCGGCGAGCCAGCCGACGGTGTCCCAGGAGTCCTCACCGCGGGTCGCCCAGAGGTAGAGACCGGCGGTGCTCTCGTCGATGCGGAATCCGGCCCGCTCGAGTGCCGGCACGAGCAGGGCGCGGCGGGCGCGGTAGCGCTCCTTCTGCGCGGCGACGTCGGCGTCCGACTCGGGCGACAGCGCCGCGACCATCGCGAGCTGCACCGGCAGCGGCGGGATGAGGCCCGCGTGCTTGCGCACCTCGAGCAGCTCGGCGATCAGGTCGCCGCAGCCCGCGACGAACGCCGCGCGGTAGCCGGCGAGGTTGGACTGCTTCGAGAGCGAGTAGACCGAGAGCACGAGGCGGCGCGAGTCGCCGATGACCTCGGCATCCAGGATGCTCGGCACCGGAGCGTCGGACCCCCAGTTCAGCTCGGCGTAGCACTCGTCGTTCGCGATGACGGCGCCGAGCTCACGCGCGCGCTGCACCGCCCGGCGCAGGAACGGGATGCCGAGCACCTGCCCGTCGGGATTGCGCGGGCTGTTGAGCCAGACCAGTCGCGTCGTGTCGGGCCAGGCGTCGGGGTCGTCCGAGGCGAGCGGCGTCGCACGGGCGATGCGGGCGCCGACCTCGTAGGTCGGGTACGCGGCGGTCGGGTGCACGACGACGTCGCCCTCGCCGATCCCGAGGAGCGTCGGCAGCAGCCCGACCAGCTCCTTCGAGCCGATCGTCGGCAGGGTGTTGCGCGCCTCGAGCGCGACGCCGCGGCGCCGGCCGTACCAGTCGGCGATCGCCTGCCGGAGTGCCGGGGTGCCGGATGTCTGCGGGTACGCGGGCGCGTCGGTCGCGACCGCGAGGGCCTGCCTCACGCGCTCCGGCGTCGGATCGACCGGCGAGCCGACGGCCAGGTCGACCACGCCGTCGGGATGCGCGGCGGCGCGTTCGCGGTACGGCTCCAGCCGGTCCCACGGGAAGTCGGGAAGCGTGAGGCCCATGACGCCGGGGCTCAGTGGCTCTGCGGCGGCAGGGCGCTGACGACCGGGTGGTCGCCGGCGATCACACCGATCTTCGCGGCCCCGCCCGGGGAGCCGACGCCGACCTCGTCGAAGAACTCGACGTTGGCCTTGTAGTAGTCGGACCACTGCTCGGGCAGGTCGTCCTCGTAGAAGATCGCCTCGACGGGGCAGACCGGTTCGCATGCACCGCAGTCGACGCACTCGTCGGGGTGGATGTAGAGCATCCGGTCGCCCTCGTAGATGCAGTCGACGGGGCACTCGTCGATGCAGGCGCGGTCCTTGACATCCACGCAGGGGAGGGCGATGACGTAGGTCACGTCATCGATTCTATGGCCGTCTCGTGAGTGTTCCGGGCCAGGGGACGACGATCGCGACGAGCGCCAGCACGGCCGGTCCGAGGGCCCAGACCCACCCGATCGCGTCGGTCAGCGCGAACATCGGCGAGCCGGCGGCGGGGAACGCGAGCAGCACGGTGCCCGCCACGAATCCGAGCCCGGCGGCCGCGCCGACGACGCGGCTGTCGAACACCAGCCGGAGCCCGAGCACCAGCACGAGGGCGACCGCCAGCCCCGCGATGAGGCCCCAGGGTGCCAGCTGGGCGTGGGTGAAGGTCGTCACGACGCCCGCGATCCCGGCGATGACGAGCGCGAAGACGCAGGAGACGATGACCGCACCCGCCCCCGGCGCCGTGCTCCGCACGTGGCCTGCCTGCTCGCTCATCCGACCTCCGCTGGACACCATAGCCGCGGCCGTCTACAGTCGAATTGTTGGTAAGGATAGCCTTACCGAACTCCCGAACCGATCTCAGGACTGCTCCGCGTGCTCGCTACCCTCGTCATCGGCCTGCGTGAGGGCCTCGAGGCGGCGCTCATCGTCGGCATCATCGCCGCGTTCCTGAAGCGCAACGGCAAATCGCTCCTGCCGATGTGGATCGGGGTCGCCGCCGCCCTCGTCGCGAGCGTCGCCGTGGGCGTCGTGCTCACCGTGATCGAGCAGTCGCTCCCCCAGGCCGCGCAGGAGGGGATGGAGTCGATCATCGGCCTCGTCGCCGTCTTCTTCGTCACGTCGATGATCGTGTGGATGGCGCATCACGCCCGCGGCATGAAGAAGGAGCTCGAGGCGGAGGCCGGCCAGGCGCTGCGCGAGGGCACGGCGTGGGCCCTCGCGGGTATGGCGTTCCTGGCCGTGCTCAAGGAGGGCTTCGAGACGAGCGTCTTCCTGCTCGCGACGTTCCAGGCCTCCACCGACGCCTCGCTCGCCGCCGTCGGCGCCGTCATCGGCGTGCTCGTCTCCGCGGGTATCGGCGTCGGCATCTATCAGGGCGGCATCCGGCTCGATCTGGGTCGGTTCTTCCGCTACACGGGCGTCTTCCTCATCCTCGTCGCCGCCGGTCTCGTGCTCACGATGCTGCGCACGGCGCACGAGGCGGGCTGGATCGTCGCCGGTCAGCAGCGCACCCTCGACCTCGGCTGGCTCGCCCCCAACGGGTCGATCCAGGCGGCGCTCATTACCGGGGTGCTCGGCATCCCGGCCGACCCGCGACTCATCGAGGTCGTCGGCTGGGTCGCCTACCTCGTGCCCATGGCGTTGTTCATGTTCTGGCCGGCAGCGCTCCGGCCGCGCAGCGGCGGCGCCCGTCGCCTGCAGCTCGGCATCGCGATCGCGGCGATCGCGATCGCCGCCGGCGCGGCCGTCGTAGCGCCGCTCGCACTCCAGCCTGCGAATCGTCCGCTCGCGCTGGCGCAGGGCGGCGAGGTCCGGATGTCGGGCGACTCGATCGTCGAGACGTCCGGTGGCCACGAGCGACGGGTCACCCTCCCCGCGTCGGCATCGGTCACCCGGGACGGCGTCACCACGTGGACCCTGAGGTCCACCGATCCGGCGGCGGGGCCGGCCACGCTCAGCCGCACCGCCCTCGCGACGCAGAACGGCGGTCGCCTCCCGGTCGGCGTCGACGCGAACCGCGCGCCCGGGCCGTACCGGGCGACCTGGAGCGCCGCGACGACGCGGTCGGTGCGCGCGGCGGACGGCGCCCTGCTCGACGCATCGCAGCAGCAGACCCGCGTCGTGACGCTCTCGGGCGGGGGTCTCAGCACGCCCCGCACGTTCTCGGTCTCCGGCGGCGAGAACTGGCGCGCCTCCGACGCCGCCGTCGCCGCCGCCGGCGCCTCCCGGACCGCCGCGATCGCCGAGCAGCGCCTGTGGGGCGCCCAGGTGCCCGCCGCGCTCGTCGTCGCGGCCCTCGTGCTCGCGGCGTTCGCGCTGCGCTCGTTCCGACGCGACCGGCGCGAGGCCGCGACCCCGGCATCCGGTCGCCCGCCCGCCTCTCCCCTGACCGCCGCACAGAACAGGACCAGCCTCCATGCGACCCACTAAGGCCATCGTCTCGACCGCGGCCGGCATCGTCGGCCTCGCGATCGCCCTGGCCGGCTGTTCGGCCGCCACCCCGGGCGGCGCCTCCAGGTCGCACGGTGCCGCGCAGGTGACGATCACGCTGACCAGCGGCGGGTCGGGCGACGCCTGCATGCTCGACGCGAGCACCGCCGCCGCCGGCCCCGTGACCTTCACGATCAAGAACTCCAGCTCGACGGCGATCACCGAGGTCGAGCTGCTGAGCGATCAGCGCATCATCGGCGAGAAGGAGAACCTCGCCCCGGGTCTCAAGCCCACGAGCCTCACGCTGACCCTCGGTGGCGGCACCTACCAGGTGTACTGCCCCGGCGCGGAGAAGGAGCTGCAGGACTTCCGGGTCACCGGCAAGGCCGCGTCGACCCCCGGCGGCAGCGCCTCCGCGCTGCTCACGAAGGGCACCCAGGGCTACGCGCGGTACGTCGCGGGCGTGCTCTCCGACATGACCACGGCGGTCGCGGCGCTGCAGAAGGCCGTCGATTCGGGCGACGTGGACGCGGCCAAGGCGGCGTACGCCCTGGCGCGCCCGTTCTACGAGAAGGTCGAGTCGGATGTCGACGGCTTCCTGCTGCCCGGCACCGGCCCGACCGACAACACGGGCAACCTCGACTACCTCATCGACATGCGCGCATCGAACCTCGACCCCGCGGTCGGCTGGCACGGATTCCACGCCGTCGAGCGCGACCTCTGGACCACGGGCATCACCGCGAACACGCGGGCGCAGGCCGCGGAGCTCACCGCCAACGTCACGAAGCTCGCCGCGCTCGCCAAGGGTCTCACGTACAAGCCCGAGGACCTCGCCAACGGCGCCGCCGACCTCCTCGACGAGGTGCAGGCGAACAAGATCACGGGCGAGGAGGAGCTCTACAGCCACCTCGACATCGTCGACTTCGCCGCCAACGTCGAGGGCGCGCAGCAGGCGTTCGCCTACCTCCGGCCGGGTCTGACGAAGATCGACGCGGGCCTGACGAAGCAGGTCGCCGCCCAGTTCGACAAGGTGAACGCGGCGCTGGACGCCTACCGCGACCCGGGCCAGGCGGGCGGCTACAAGGTCTACGACGCGGCCACCAGGGCCGCGGATGCGGGGCAGCTGAGCCGGCTGGTGCAGTCGCTGCAGACCCCCCTCTCCAAGATCGCCGAGAAGGTCGCCACCGCGTGACGTCGAGCGATCGCGACCGGTCCTCCGGCCTGTCCCGCCGCGGGCTGCTCCTCGGGGCGGCCGGCGGCGGTCTCGTCGTCGGCGCCGCGGCGGGCGTCGGGGGGATGGCGATCGCGAACGCCGTGCAGAACCACGACGAGGAGGTCATCGACCTCACCCGCAGCTTCCCCTTCTACGACCAGGCGCATCAGGCCGGCATCCAGACGCCGCCGCAGCGCTACACGGTCTTCATGACGTTCGACCTGGCCAGCGACGCGCGCCAGGACCTGCAGGTGCTGCTCGCGCGCTGGTCCGGCGCGATCGCGCAGGTCATGGCGGGGCGCACGGTCGGGGCCGTCGAGCCGGCGCGACCGGATGCCGTGGCACCCGACACCGGCGAGGCCCTCGACCTCGCACCGGCGGGGCTCACGGTGACGGTCGGACTCGGACCGGGCGTCTTCGACGAGCGGTTCGGCCTCGGCGACCGGAGGCCGCGGCATCTGCGGCCGCTGCCCGACCTGCCGAGCGACCGCCTCCAGTCGGGGATCAGCGGGGGCGACCTGAGCGTCCAGGCGTGCGCCGACGACCCGCAGGTGGCGTATCACGCCGTGCGCGACCTCGCGCGGATGGCGCAGCCCACGGCATCCACCCGTTGGACGGTGCTCGGATTCGGGCGCGCGTCGGCGGGCACCGGCCAGAAGACGCCGCGCAACCTCCTGGGCTTCAAGGACGGCACCCGCAACATCACCGACGACCCCGACTTCGAGCGATTCGTCTGGGCCCGCGACGACGAGCCGGGCTGGGCGCGCGGCGGCAGCTACCAGGTGGTGCGCAAGATCCAGATGAACATCGAGAACTGGGACTCCGACGAGATCCGCGACCAGCAGCGCGTCTTCGGCCGCGGGAAGGTCGAGGGACAGCCGCTCACCGGGCACGCCGAGCACGACACGCCCGACTTCGGGAAGAAGGACGCGGCGGGCGAGCTCGTGATCTCCGACACGTCGCACGTGGCGCTCGCGGCGCACGAGAACAACGGGGGGCTGAAGATCCTGCGTCGCGGCTACAACTACACCGACGGCATCAACCAGTTCGGCGTGCTCGACGCCGGCCTGCTGTTCATCTCGTATCAGAACGACCCGGAGCACTTCCTCGCGCTGCAGCGCCGGCTCGGCTCATCGGACCGGCTCAACGAGTACATCGCCCACATCGGCTCGGGGCTGTTCTTCACGCCGGCCGCGCCCCAGCGGGGCGGCTACCTCGCCGAGAAGCTGTTCTGATCAACACCCGTGCCGTCCGAGACGGTCACCGGGATCCCTGCGACTCGGTGACCGTGTAATTCGCGACCCAGCCGGTCTTGTCGTCGGCTTTGGTGACGACGACGAGCACCGCGTCGGGATCCTTGAGGAACGTGCCCGTGCCTCCCTCGGCATCGCCGGGATCCGGCTCGGTGTCGACGGCGAAGCCCGCACCCTTCAGCTGCGACGAGATCTTGCCGTAGTCGCCGGCGCCCGAGACCTTGATCGTCGCGTTCCAGATGCGTCCATCGGTCGTCTTGGCGTTGCCGGCCGCGGCGCCGAAGAGCACGTCGCCGTGGATGACGGGCACCGATGCCGGCCAGTCCGACGGCAGCTTGCCGGTGCCGATCGAGCCGACGCCGGGGATCGAGATGCCGCCGCTCTTGCCGTCGGAACCGGGGAGGGAGCCGCCGCCCGGATGCGGGATGAGGCTGCAGCCGGAGAGGACGAGCGCCGCAAGGACCAGGGCGCCCGCCGCCGCTGGTGTGCGCCCGGTGCGCGAGATGATCGTCATGCGACCAGTGAAGCGACGGCGCGTAATGGCCGCGTAACAGCTATGCCGGCCGGGCGGTCGAGACGACCACCCGCGCAACCGGCGCGAAGGTCAGAAATGACCTTCGCCGCTATGCCGGTTGCGCTCGCTTGGCACGGGCGGTCGCGCGCGCGCGCTGCGACTGGTCGAGCTCCACCTTGCGGATGCGCACCATCTCGGGCGTCACCTCGACGCACTCGTCCTCGCGCGCGAACTCGAGGCACTCCTCGAGCGTCAGCTGACGCGGCGGGGTGAGCTTCTCGAAGTTGTCGGCGGTCGACTGCCGCATGTTGGTGAGCTGCTTCTCCTTGGTGATGTTGACGTCCATGTCGTCGGCGCGCGAGTTCTCGCCCACCACCATGCCCTCGTAGACCTCCTGCGTCGGCTCGACGAAGAAGCTCATGCGCTCCTGCAGTGCGACCATCGCGAACGGGGTCGCGACGCCGGAGCGGTCGGCCACGATCGAGCCGTTGACCCGGGTCGTGATCTGCCCCGCCCACGGACCGTACCCGTGCGAGATCGCGTTGGCGATGCCGGTGCCGCGCGTGACGGTGAGGAATTCGGTGCGGAATCCGATGAGACCGCGCGAGGGCACCGTGAACTCCATCCGCACCCAGCCGGTGCCGTGGTTCGACATGACGCCCATCTGGCCCTTGCGCGCCGCCATGAGCTGCGTGATCGCCCCCAGGAACTCCTCGGGCGCGTCGATCGTCAGGTGCTCGAACGGCTCGTGCAGCTTGCCGTCGATCTGCCGGGTCACGACCTGCGGCTTGCCGACGGTGAGCTCGAAGCCCTCGCGGCGCATGTTCTCGACCAGGATGGCGAGGGCCAGCTCGCCGCGGCCCTGCACCTCCCACGCGTCCGGGCGTCCGATGTCGACCACGCGGATCGACACGTTGCCGACGAGCTCGCGGTCGAGCCGGTCCTTGACCATGCGCGCGGTGAGCTTGTGGCCCTTCACCTTGCCCATGAGGGGCGACGTGTTGGTGCCGATCGTCATCGAGATGGCGGGCTCGTCCACCGAGATCGCCGGCAGCGGCCGGATGTCGTCGGGGTCGGCGATCGTCTCGCCGATCATGATGTCCTCGACGCCCGCGATCGCGACGATGTCGCCCGCGTGCGCCTCCTCGGCCGGGTAGCGCTCCAGCGCGCGGGTCTTCATGAGCTCCGTGATGCGCACGTTGGCGGTGCCGCCGTCGAGATGCACGCGCGCGACGGTCTGGCCCTTCTTGAGCGTGCCGGCGAAGACGCGCAGCAGCGCGATGCGGCCGAGGAACGGCGACGCGTCGAGGTTGGTCACCCACGCCTGCAGCGGAGCCTCGTCGTCGTAGGTGGGAGCGGGCACGTGGGTGAGGATCGCGTCGAACAGCGGCTCGAGATCGTCGTTATCGGGAAGCGACCCGTCGGCGGGGCGGTTCCAGCTCGCGGCGCCGTTGCGGCCCGACGCGTAGATCACGGGCACGTCCAGCAGCGCGTCGACGTCGAGGTCCGGCACGTCGTCGACGAGGTCGCTCGCGATGCCCAGCAGCAGATCGTGGCTCTCCTCCACGACCTCGGCGATGCGCGCATCCGGACGGTCGGTCTTGTTGACCGCCAGGATGACGGGCAGCTTCGCCTCGAGCGCCTTACGCAGCACGAACCGGGTCTGCGGCAGCGGGCCCTCGCTCGCGTCGACGAGCAGCACCACGCCGTCCACCATCGACAGCCCGCGCTCGACCTCGCCGCCGAAGTCGGCGTGGCCGGGGGTGTCGATGACGTTGATCGTCACGGGGCCGTTCTGGGCGTGGACGCCCTTGTACGTGATCGCCGTGTTCTTGGCGAGGATCGTGATGCCCTTCTCGCGCTCGAGATCGTTCGAGTCCATCGCGCGTTCCTCGACGTGCGCATGCTCGCCGAACGATCCGGTCTGGCGGAGCATGGCGTCGACGAGCGTCGTCTTGCCGTGGTCGACGTGGGCGACGATCGCGACGTTGCGCAGGTCGTCACGAGTGGCCTGAGCCATGGCAGCACCTCGGAAGGGAAGATAAGGGGATCGGCGATCGGAAGGCGACGCCGACGGCGATTCTACCGGGAGCGGCGGAGTTCAGCCGGTGCGGGTCGGCTCGGGGCTCGGCGAGGCCGGCTTCCAGGCCCAGGCGTTCCAGAACACGCCGGCCCTCAGCGGCGAGCGGGTCACCCCCGTGACGGTGCCGTCCACGGCCGTCACGATCGGGTAGGCGAAGAGCGGCAGACCGTACGCGGCCGCCCACAGTCGGGTGTCGAGCCGGGCCAGCAGCTTGCGATGCTCGGCCGGATCGTCGCTCGCCCGCGCGGCGTCGATGAGGGCGTCGCTCTGCGGATCGGAGTACCCGCTGAAGTTCGCCAGCTGCGAACCGGTGCGGTAGACGGCGCCGACAGCGGCGGCCCCGAGCCGCGTCGTGTCCCAGGCGAACAGGGAGGCGTCGTAGCTGCCCGGCACCCCGAGGAGGTCGGCCCAATCGCTGCTCGAGCAGTCGGTCACCTGGAACCCCGCCTTCGCGGCGGACGCCCGGATGAGCTGGAACTCCGTGACCCGGCGCGGGTTGGCCGGGTCGTAGAGCACGCACACCGCCGGGTTCGGCGTGCCGGCCTGCGCGAGCAGCGTGCGGGCGGCATCCGGATGCATGGTGCGGTGCTCCTTCGACCCGTTCGTCGCGATCGCCGCGTCGTACCCGTCCGAGCCGGGGCGCAGCACGAAGGAGTCCAGCACCCCCGCGCCCTGCTGCACGGGCGCGACGAGCCGGTCGACGATCTCCTGCCGCGGCACCACGTCGAGGAAGGCCCGGCGCACGCGCTCATCCGCGAACACGCCGTTGCGCGATCCCGCGAGCTGCAGGTCGAGGTGCTCGAAGATCGCCTCGCTGCCCGGCGTGACGGTGACACCCGGCACGTCGAGGAGCGTCTTCAGCACGGATGCCGTCGGCGTCGGCGAGACGATGTCGACCGTTCCGGCCTCCAGCGCCTTCGCCTGCTCGAGCGGATCCGGGATGACGCGCAGCACGATCCGCTGCACCGAGGGCGCTCGGCTGCCGCGGTATCTCGGGTTCGCCTCGAGCGTGATCGCCTGCGCGGCGACGCTGCGCACCCGGTACGGCCCCGACGACACGAGCAGGGCGCGGTCCCGTGGCGTCGCGCCGAGGTCGTACGCGGTGTCCCAGGTGCGCGCGATGCGGGCGAGCCGGTCGACGTCCTTCTTCTGCACGGCCTCGACGACGCGCTTGTCGGCGGAGGCGGCGGAGGTGGAAGCCGGCAGCCCGAGCGCCCGCCGTGCGACCACGTGCGCCGGCAGCCCCGGTGCCAGCAGTGTCCTCCAGTCCGGCGCGAACGCGTCGAACTGCACGGTGATCGAGCGGTGGTCGGAGCCGAGCACCGGCGTGCGCGAGACGCGTTCGAGTCCGGCTCCGACGGCACCGTCGAACCAGACGGTGCCGTCGGGGAACGGCCGGGTGATGCGTCCCGTCGCGGCATCGACGTAGGGCGTCACGTCGAACTTCGGGGTGTTGAGCGCCCCGGAGTTCGCGGCCCAGTCCAGGAGCAGGTCGGCGGGGGTGACCGGGGCGCCATCCGACCAATGGGCATCGGGCGAGATGCTGTAGGTCACGGTGAGCGGATCCCGCTTCACGACGGACGCCGTGCCGAACGAGGTGTCGTCGACCTCGTGGTACGCGTCGTCGGTGTAGCCGAAGCCCGTGCTCGTCAGCGCCGCGACGGCCGCGTTGGTGTCGGACTGCCGCCCGTACGAGGTCTCCGCGTTGAGCGAGGTCAGCGGATCGGTGACCGCGATCGACACGGCCGAGCCGCGCACGAGCGGTGACGGGGTGGCCGTGCAGCCGCCGAGCAGCAGTACCGCCGCAGCGGCGACGACCAGCAGGCCGGATGCGGGCTTGACCACGGGGCTCCACCCTACCGACGGGATCCCGGGATCCCGCGGGGAGCGGCCGGCTCTCAGGCGACGCGACGCGACTCGCGGCGCTCCCGCTGCTCGGTCGGGTCGGGCACCGGCACCGCGGCGATGAGCCGCTGCGTGTACGGGTCCTTCGGGTGCCGCAGGATCTGGTCCGGCGTGCCCACCTCGACGAGGTGCCCCTTGTTCATGACCGCGATGCGGTGCGCGAGCATGTCGACGACCGCCAGGTCGTGACTGATGAACAGGCACGCGAACTGGAGCTCCCGCTGCAGACCCTGCAGCAGGTCCAGGAAGCGCGCCTGCACCGAGACGTCGAGCGCGGAGGTGGGCTCGTCGGCGACGAGCAGTGATGGTTTCAGCGCGAGCGCGCGAGCGATGCCGACGCGCTGCCGCTGCCCGCCGGAGAGTTCGTGCGGGTACCGGTTGCGGAAGCTGCGCGGCAACTCGACCTGGTCGAGCAGCTCCTCGACGCGGTGGGCGAGTTGCGAACCCTCGGCCGTCTTCGACAGCAGCAGCGGCTCGCCGATCGACTGGCCGATCGGGAAGCGCGGGTTGAGCGAGGACCCCGGGTCCTGGAACACGATGCCGATCGAACGCCGGACCTCCCGCAGCTTCGAGCGCGACACCGTCGCCAGGTCGACGCCCTGCACGACGAGCGAGCCCTCCTTGACCGGCAGCAGTCCGACGGATGCCCGCCCGACCGTCGTCTTGCCCGAGCCCGACTCGCCCACCAGCCCGACGACCTCGCCGGGGTGGATGTCGAGGGTGAACCCCTCCACCGCACGGAACGCGGGCACCCGCCCGTGCTTCGGGTACTCGATCGCGACATCGGTGAGCTGCAGCACCGGGGCATCGGACCCACGGCTCAGGGTGACGGCCTCCCGGTCGCTCAGCTGCAGACGCGGCACCGCCGCGAGGAGCTGCTGCGTGTAGGGGTGGGTCGGCCGCGCGAAGATCTGGTCGACCGTGCCGTTCTCGACGATCGCGCCGTCCTTCATGACGATGACCTTGTCGGCCAGGTCGGCGACGACCCCCATGTCGTGCGTGATCAGGATGATCGCGCTGTTCAGCCGCGAACGGAGGTTGCGCATCAGGTCGAGGATCTCGGCCTGCACGGTCACGTCGAGCGCGGTGGTCGGCTCGTCGGCGATGAGCAGCAGCGGGTCGCACGAGATCGCCATCGCGATCATCGCGCGCTGGCGCTGGCCGCCGGAGAGCTGGTGCGGGTACTTCTTGACCGTCGTCTCGGGCGTGGGCATCTCGACCATGGTCAGGAGCTCGATGGCCCGGGCCTCCGCCTCGACCGGTGTCATGTCGAGGTGCGTGCGCAGGCTCTCGCCGATCTGGAACCCGATCGTGTACACGGGGTTCAGGGCCGTCATGGGCTCCTGGAAGATCACCGCGACGTCCTTGCCCCGGATGGAGCGCAGCCGGCCGTCCGGGATGCCGATCAGCTCCTTGCCGCCCAGCTTCGCGCTGCCCGCCACACGGCCGTTCTGCGGGGTCAGGCCGAGCAGCGCCATCGAGCTCGAGCTCTTGCCCGAGCCGGACTCGCCCACGATCGCGAGCACCTCGCCCGCCTTGACGTCGTAGCTGAGGCCCTTCGCCGCGGGATACCAGACGCCGTCGACCCAGAAGTCCAGGTCGAGGCGCTCGACCTGGAGGATCGGCGTCGCGGCGTCCGCGGTCGGGGCCGGGTTCGGCGTGCTCATCGGGTGGTTCCCCTCGGGTGGTCGGGTCGCCGGGTGGCGGGGACGAGAATGTGGGGGTGGCGATCGGACCCCAGGAGACCGTGCTCTATCCCGTCGGCTCCCGCGTCCTCGCGGGGCTCGTGGTGGCGATCTGCGCCGTGGTCGAGGTGTCGCTGGTGGTCTACGGACACGGTGACGTGCTGCTGCGGGGAACGCCCGCGGTCCTGCTCGTCGCCGTCGCGGCCGTCGTGGTGTTCTGGATGCCGCGGCTCGAGCTGGATCCGGCGGAGCTGCGCGTCGTCAATCCGCTGCGCACGCACGACGTGTCGTGGGCCGCGATCCGCGACATCGACTCGCGCTGGTCGCTGACCCTCGACACGGAGCGCGGGCGCATCACGGCGTGGGCGGCGCCCTCCCCCGGCCCGTTCAGTCAGCTCGGACGGGCGCGCCGCAGCCTGCTGTCGCTGTCGCTCAGCCGGCGTCGCGAGGAGGGCGGCGCGGAGCAGTCCCGCTCCCTCGTCGTGCGCCAGTGGAGCAGCTACCGCGACCGGGGACTGCTCGGCGCGGTCGAGGGCCCGGGCGTGCGGACGCGGTGGAACATCGTGCCGGTGAGCGCACTCGCCGTGCTCGTGCTGGCGACGGTCCTCGGCGCGGCCTGGCCCTGATCCGACGCGCTGGCGCGTCGTCACGACGCGACGACGCATCGTCACGAGGCGCTCCCCGCGGCCGCCGCCGTGGCCCGCTCGACCTCCATCGCCCGCTCGCGGCGCGCGCGGCGGGTGAGCCCGCGACGCTGCCGCGGGTCGAACGCGTCGCGCAGCCCGTCGCCGATGAAGTTGATCGTCAGCGCGATGACGACGATGAACAGGCCGGGCCACCAGAACAGCCAGGGCCGGGTCGAGAACGCCGCCTGGTACTGACTGATGATGAGGCCGAGCGAGGTGTCGGGCGACCGGACGCCGAAGCCGAGGAAGCTGATCGCGGCCTCGGTGAGGATCGTCGCCGACATGGTGAGCGTCGCGGAGACGATGATGACGCCGACCGTGTTCGGCAGGATGTGCCGGAAGATGATGCGGGCATCCGACGCTCCGGCGACCTTCGCCGCTTCGACGAACTCGCGCTCGCGCAGGGCGAGCACCTCGCCGCGCACGAGCCGGGCGAGCGTGGTCCAGAGCAGCGCACCGAGGAAGATGCCGAGGAAGGCCGGCCCGGCGCCGCCGACCGTCTGCCCGACGATCGCGGCGATCAGGTAGAACGGCACGATGATCGTGATGTCGGTCAGGCGCATGAGCACAGCGTCGATCCAGCCGCCGAAGTAGCCGGCGATCGACCCGAGCGTGACGCCGATGAACGTCGAGACGATGCCCGCGAGGAAGACGATCATGAGGGACTGCTGGGTTCCCCGCATGACCTGCGCGAACATGTCGTGCCCCACGGTGTCCTGCCCGAGCGGGTGGATGCCGATGTTGAACGGCACGAGCGAGAGCGTCGGCTCGCCGCCGTTGATCACGTCGGGCACCTGGGCGTAGGTCCACATCCACCAGCCGTGGATCTGCACGCCGAACGCATCGATGCCCTGCGACGTGAACGCGAGCACGACGACGATGGCCAGGATGATCAGACAGATCATCGCGGCGCGATGCCGGAAAAAGCGCCGGGTCACGATGCGGCCGAGGCTCAGGCCTTCGACCTCGTGCATCTCGATCGAGGCCTCGTCGTTCTGCTCGAGCAGGCCGTCCGCGCTCTGGAGCGCGAGGTTGCGCGGGTCCTCGCCGCCGGGCGTGCCGACGTCGCTGGAACCGGCGTTGAGCTGTCCGAAGGTCATGCGGTCACCCGGATCCTGGGGTCGAGCGCCGAGTACACGATGTCGGCGAGGAAGTTGAACACGATGACGGTGATCGCGGTCACGAGGAAGAAGCCCATGATCGGGTTCACATCCACCTTGCGCAGCGCCTGAACGAACAGGGCCCCCATGCCCGACCAGGCGAAGACGGTCTCCGTGAGCACGGCGCCGCTGATGAGCGCGCCGAGGTCGAGCGCGATGATCGTCGTGATCGGGATGAGCGCGTTGCGGAACGCGTGCCGCATCACGACGGTGCGCTCCGTGAGGCCCTTGGCCCGCGCCGTTCGGATGTAATCCTGGTTCAGCACGTCGAGCAGGCTGGCCCGCGCGTAGCGGCTGTAGCTCGCGACCGAGATCAGGATGAGCGCGGTCGTCGGCAGGATGAGATGCGAGAACGTGTCGAGCCCGTTGATCCAGAACACCGCGTCGAGGTCGGGGGTGTTCGCCCCGACGGTGGAGATCGGCCGGCCGTTGGTGACCTGATCGGAGTAGATGCCCCACGACTCCATGAACCGGTCGATCAGCACGATGAGGATCGTCGCGAACGCCGTGATGGCGCCGGTGCGGATCTGCGGCCGCCGGTCGTTCCCGCCCCAGAGCCATCCGCCGACACCGCCCAGCACGATCATCACGGCGATGAGCAGCAGCACCGTGCCGATGTTGATGACGCCGAACTGGTTGAACAGCAGGTGCAGGGGGTAGTAGAGCGCGAGGCCGATGCCGAGCGCGACGCTGAGTGCCGTGTACCGGGAGCGCTTGTTCGCCCAGCCGGTGGAGAGCACCGTGACGATGACGGCCGCCCCGATCGCGAGCGCGGGCGTGACGACCGGGCCGAGCGAGGGGGTCTTGAACCAGCCGGTGAGGTTCGTGAAGGTCAGCACGGCGATCGGCGCGAGGACGGCGACGCCGAACACGATGAGCCGCCGGCGCCAGCCGCCCCCGACGATGCCCATCCAGACCACGCCCGAGACCACGGCGATGATGCCGATCCAGAGCGGTGGGATCACTGGACTCGACAGGAAGTCGTTGAAGTTGATGGCCGCGAACTGCTTGAGCATGACCGCGACCCAGAACACCGGGAGCGAGAAGAACAGGAACGCGATGAACGTGGTGATGTAGTCGAACGTCGAGTAGATACGCAGGGCGGTCGCGATGCCGATCGTCACGCCGATGATCAGGCCGATGACGAATGCGGTGGTGACCAGCTGCAGGGTCGCGCCCATCGCGGAGCCGAGCGCGTCGGTCACGTGCTGGCCGTCGATCGTGTCGCCGAGCGTGAACTTGCCGACGAAGCCGGCGAGGATGCCGCCGAACCAGATGAAGTACCGCAGATACGGCGGGATGTCGAGCTGCAGCGCAGCGATGCGCTGCTCCATGAGGGCGTGCTTCTGGGCGGTGGGAAGCGTCGAGCTGCGGAGGTCGGCGAGGGGGTCCGAGGAGTTCGCCGCGAGGTTGTAGACGAGATAGGAGGCGACGAAGAGCACCACGAGGGATGCCAGGATCCGTCGGACGATGAACGAGACCACGGTGGGACTTCCTTGTTCTGGTGAGCGGGACGATACCCGCGACGGGGGGCGGTCGCGAGTCGGGGCCGTGCGTTTGCGGCACGACCCCGACCCGCTGCGACGGCTAGGCCGTCACGCGACTACTTCTTCTCCGTCCACTCCCAGAAGTTCCAGAAGATGTTCGGGCTGTACGGCGCGTCGGAGACGTTGGAGATCTTCGACGACCAGGCCGAGACATCCGGCAGCTGGAACAGCGGCATGGTGACCGCGTTCTTGAAGAGCAGGCCGTCGATCTTCTTGAGGTCCGGGATCGCCGCGGCATCCGTGGTCTGTCCCTCGATCGACTCCCACAGCTTGTCCACGTCGGCGTTCGAGAAGCCCTGGAAGTTGCTGCCGCCCTTGGTCTTGAACGCACCCTCGTTGCCGGTCACGGCGCCGGAGGTCGACTGCCACGCGAACACGGTCGCGTCGTAGTCGTACTTGCCCGAGCCGAGGCCGTTGGCGCCGAAGTACTCGTCACCGGACTTGCCGACATCCACGACCTTGAACCCGGCCTGCGCAGCCGAGGCCTGCGTGAGCTGGAACTCGCTGGCACGACGCGGGTTGTCGTTCGCGTAGGCGAACTTGACGACCGGGTTGGTCACGCCGGCCTTCGCGAGCAGCGCCTTGGCACCCTCCACATCGACCTTGTCGTAGTCCGACGAGCCGTTCGACTTGATGACGTCGTCGTAGCCGGGCTGTCCGGGCAGGAAGAGCGCCGAGTCGTCGAGCTTCGCCGAGGACGAGAGCGGCGTGATGAGGCGGGTCAGCATCTCCTGACGGGGAAGGACCTTCAAGAACGCCTGACGCACCCAGAGCGCCTTCTGCTCGTCGCCGCCGTAGGCCGCGGGCGAGAAGACGCCGTGGTCCATCGTGAGGTCGATGTGCTCGTAGGTGGCCGTCGGGGTGGTCGTGGACTCGATACCCTTCTGCCCCTGAAGCGCCTTCACCGTGTCGGCGGTGGCCTGGCCGTACAGGACGCTGAGCTCGCCGTTCAGGAGGGCCTGCACCTGTGCGGTCTGGTCCGCGATGAAGCGGATCGTGACCTTCGCGATCTTCGGCTTCGGACCCCAGTTGTAGTCCGGGTTCGCCACGAGCGTCACGTACTGCTTGGTGAGCGACTGCACCTTGTACGGACCGAAGGTCGTCAGCAGCTTCTTGTCCTTCGGCGTCGACGTCATGTCGAAGCCGTTCTTCCAGACCTTGGCCAGCTTCTTCAGTGTCGCGGTGTCGTTGTCCTTGATCGCCTTCACGACCGCGTTCTGGGCGTCCTTGCCGGTCTTCTTGTCGATACCGGCCTCCTCCCAGACGACCGCCGAGGGCACGTTCGGCGCGATGGAGGGCAGGATCTCCCAGTCCACCCAGGGGCTGTCGAACGTGATGGTGATCGACCGTCCGTCGTCGCCGATCGTCGGGGTCTTGGTGACCTTGTCGAGACCCGAGCCCGCGGCGACACCGCCGAAGTTCACGCCCTTGGGGTCGTTGTACTTCGAGATGCTCGAGGCCCACGCCAGGATCATGTCCGCGGCGTCGACGGGCGCGCCGTCGGTCCACTTGACGCCGTCGTTGATCGTGTACTTCACCTTGAGCGGGTCGTTCGAGAGCTTCTTGTACGTGCCGAACGCCGTGTTCTTGGTGAGCTTGGTCTGCTCGTAGTAGTTGAACAGGAGCCCCTGGTACAGGTACGCGGGGTTCGAGTTGTACGTCGAGTAGTTGGTCGCGGTGAACGCGTTCATCGTCGTCATGGCCGAGTTCTGAGCCACGCTGATCGAGGTGCCGCTGACGACCTCCGAGCCGCCTCCCGCCGAGCAGCCGGTCAGGACCAGCGCGGCTGCCGCGACGGCCGCTGTGATGGCGGCCAATCGTTTGATATGCAATTTTCCTCCTGTGCAGAAAACCGACGCGGCGCACACCAGTGGTCCGGGGCGTCCGCGCTGACACCATGACCCTAGGTGGGGGCCGACGGTTGCCAAAACCGTAAGGGGAATCGTTACATCTCGGAAATGCAGAGTGCAAATTCTTGCGCGATTAGCGCATTCGTGCAGCGATATGGCGCGCAACGACGGAATCATGCGCGTGGAATCGGCGCCGTGGCGGATATGCGTCCCCGAGGATGCCTACGATCGGTGACGTGACCGCCCCCGTCTTGTCGAGGTCCGACAAGGGGCGTATCTGGTGGCAGATCGTCCTCGTGCTGGGGCTCGGCCTCGGACAGTCGGCGATCTACGCGATCGTGTCGCTGATCGACTACGCCACCCGGCCCGGCGGTCTCGCCGGCCAGACCACGACGCTGAACCCCACCCAGAGCGCACGGCAGTACATCGATCTCACCTATCAGCTGCTCGACATCGCCTTCTCGCTGGCGCCGGTCGTGCTTGCCGGCTACTTCGTGTGGAGCTCGGCCCGGCCGCACCTCGGTCGGCTCGGCGTCGTACGACCGCGCGCATCCGATCCCCTGTGGGCGCTCGGCCTCGCCCTGGTGATCGGCGCGGGCGGGATCGGCGTCTACGTCCTCGCGCGGCAACTCGGCTTCGCGGTGGGCGTCGACGCATCCGGTCTCGCGCCCTACTGGTGGACGGTGCCCGTCCTGCTGCTGTCCGCCCTGCGATCGGGACTGCAGGAGGAGCTCGTGGTGCTGGGCTTCCTCTACGACCGACTCGGCAGCCTCGGCTGGAACCGGTGGGCCATCATCCTGACCGCGGCCCTCGTGCGCGGCAGCTACCACCTGTACCAGGGGTGGGGCGGGTTCGCGGGCAACCTCGTCATGGGCCTGATCTTCGGGTGGCTCTACACGCGGGTGAAGCGGGTGCTGCCGTTCGTCGTCGCGCACTTCCTCATCGACGCGGTGGTCTTCGTGGGTTACGCGTGGGCGGCGACGACGTTCCCATCGCTGTTCGGTGTGAGCGGCCACTGAACGCGCACCGGTCAGCACGTAGGATTTCGGCATGGGGGCCGTGGACATCGGGGACGTCGCGCCCGATTTCGTGCTCCCCGGCATCCAGGTCGTCGACGGCGAGGTGCACCGGATGCCCTTCCGCCTCTCGAAGGAGCGCGGGCATCCGATCGTGCTGGCCTTCTACCCCCTCGACCAGAGCAAGGTCTGCACGGAGCAGCTGTGCAGCTACCAGGACAACTTCTCCGGCTTCGACGCGCTCGGCGCGCAGGTGTGGGGCATCAGCCTGCAGGGCGTCGAGAGCCACGAGGAGTTCGCGCGCAAGCAGGGCCTGACCTTCCCGCTGCTGGCCGACTCCCGTGACGGGGTCGCGAAGACCTACGGCGTCTCGACCCTCGGCGGCATGCTGACGCGCCGCTCCATCTTCATCGTCGATGCGGGCGGCGTGGTGCAGTGGAAGCACGTCGCCATGATGGGGCTGAGCTTCCGCAAGGCCGACGAGATCCGCGAGCAGATCCTCCGACTCTTCCCCGCGCCCTCAGGCGGCGCGTTCGCCCTCCCCGCCCCCGCCTGACCCGCGGCTAAGCGAACGCCTCCACCGGGGGGCAGGCGCAGAACAGGTTGCGGTCGCCGTAGGCCTGGTCGATCCGGCGCACCGGCGGCCAGTACTTGCGATGCACGAGCCCGGGCACCGGGTACACCGCGGTCTCCCGCGCGTACGGGTGGGTCCACTCGGTCGCCACGGCGACCTCCGCCGTATGCGGCGCGTTGACGAGCGGGTTGTCGGAGGCCGGCCACTCCCCCGCGGCCACGGCATCCGCCTCGGCCCGGATGGCGATCATGGCCTCGATGAAGCGGTCGAGCTCCGCGAGGTCCTCGCTCTCGGTCGGCTCCACCATGAGCGTGCCCGCGACCGGGAACGACATCGTGGGCGCGTGGAAGCCGTAGTCGATGAGGCGCTTGGCCACGTCATCCACCGTTACTCCGGAGTTCTCGCGCAGCGGCCGCAGATCCAGGATGCACTCGTGCGCGACGAGGCCGTGTTCTCCGGAGAAGAGGATCGGGTAGTGCTCGCGCAGCCGGGCCGCGACGTAGTTGGCGGCGAGCACCGCGGCGCCGGTCGCGGACTTCAGCCCGTCCGACCCCATCATCCGGATGTACGACCAGGTGATGGGCAGGATGCCGGGGCTGCCGTACGGCGCCGCGCTGACGGGGTTCGCGTGGGGGTCTCGATACGCGGCTCCGCCGCTACTCGACCCGCTCATGCCCGGGAGGTACGGGGCGAGGTGCGCCTTCGCGGCGACGGGGCCCACGCCGGGGCCGCCGCCGCCGTGGGGGATGCAGAACGTCTTGTGCAGGTTGAGGTGCGAGACGTCGCCGCCGAAGTCGCCGAACCGGGCGTAGCCGAGCAGCGCATTGAGGTTGGCGCCGTCGACGTAGACCTGCCCGCCGGCGTCGTGCACGGCATCCGCGATGCGTGCGATCTCGTGCTCGTACACCCCGTGCGTCGACGGGTAGGTGACCATGAGCGCCGCGAGGTCGTCGGCGTGCTCCGCGACCTTCGCCCGCAGGTCGTCGAGGTCGACGTTGCCGAGCTCGTCGGTGGCGACCACGACCACGCGCATGCCGGCCAGCACGGCGCTCGCCGCGTTGGTGCCGTGGGCGCTCTGCGGGATGAGGCACACCGTGCGCCCGTCGTCGCCGTTGGCGCGGTGGTAGCCCCGGATCGCGAGCAGCCCGGCCAGCTCGCCCTGCGATCCGGCGTTCGGCTGCAGCGACACCTCGTCGTAGCCGGTCACCTGGGCGAGCCAGTCCTCGAGCTGGTGGATGAGGTCGAGGTAGCCGCGCGTGGAGTCCTCGGGCGCGAACGGGTGGATGTCGGCGAACTCCGGCCACGTGATCGCGGCCATCTCGGTGGCCGCGTTGAGTTTCATGGTGCAGGAGCCCAGCGGGATCATGCCGCGGTCGAGCGCGTAGTCCTTGTCCGCGAGGTACTTCAGGTAGCGCATCATCGCCGTCTCGGAGCGGTGGGTCTGGAAGACCGGATGCGTCAGGTACGCGCTCGTGCGGGCGAGCTCCGGCGGGATGCCGCGGGCGACCGGCTTGAACCCGAGGCCGTCGGGCGCGTCGTCGCCGAGCACCGCCGCGAGCACGGCGAGCACGTCGTGCTCGGTCGTCGTCTCGTCGAGGGTGACGCCGACCACGTCGCCGTCGACGCGGCGCAGGTCGATGCCGAGCTCCGCCGCATTGGCGACGACGGCGTCGGCATGCCCCGGGACCGCGAGGGTGAGCGTGTCGAAGTAGGCGCCGTGCACGGGCTCGAGGCCGGCGGCGGCGAGCGCGTCGGCGAGCAACCGGGCGAGCCGGTTGACGCGGTGCGCGATCGCCCTGAGGCCCTGCGGGCCGTGGTACACCGCGTACATCGACGCCATCACGGCGAGCAGCACCTGCGCCGTGCAGATGTTGCTCGTCGCCTTCTCGCGCCGGATGTGCTGCTCGCGGGTCTGCAGACTGAGCCGGTATGCCGGATAGCCGTCGGCATCCTGGCTCACGCCGACCAGCCGGCCGGGCAGCTGCCGCTCCAGACCGGCGCGCACGGCCAGGTACCCGGCGTGCGGGCCGCCGAAGCCGAGCGGCACGCCGAAGCGCTGGCTCGTGCCCACGGCGACGTCGGCGCCGAGCTCGCCCGGGCTCGTGAGAAGGGTGAGCGCGAGCAGGTCGGCGGCGACGACCGCGAGGCCGCCCTGGGCGTGCACCGCCTCGATGACGCGTGAGGGATCCCACACCCGCCCCGAGGCGCCGGGGTACTGGATGAAGGCGCCGAACACGTCCAGATCGGCGGGCGGCGGGTCGAGGTCGAAGGGGGTCTCGTGCAGCACGATGCCGACGGCCTCGGCGCGGTGGGCGAGGAGCCGCTTGGTCTGCGGGAGGGCGTCGGCATCGACCAGGAAGACGTTCGAGGCCGAGCCGGACGCGCGGCGGGCCAGCAGCATCCCCTCGACGACCGCGGTCGACTCGTCGAGCATCGAGGCGTTCGCCGTGGCGAGCCCCGTCAGGTCGGCGACCATCGTCTGGAAGTTGAGCAGCGCCTCGAGGCGCCCCTGCGAGATCTCGGGCTGGTACGGCGTGTACGCCGTGTACCAGCTCGGATTCTCGAGCACGCCCCGCTGGATGACGCTCGGCGTGATCGTGCCGTGGTATCCGAGCCCGATCATCGGCGTGCGCACGCGGTTGCGGGAGGCCAGCTCGCGCAGCTCGGCGAGCGTCTCGCGCTCGGTCGCGGCCGGCGGGAGGGTCGTGTCGTCCTCGGTGATCCGGATGCCGGGCGGCACCGCGGCATCCATGAGCGCCTCGATGCTGTCGTACCCGATGGCGGCGAGCATGGTGCGCTGCGCCGCCGCATCCGTTCCGATGTGGCGGTCGGCGAACAAATCAGTCAATCTCTTCTCCCGTTTTCCCGACGCCCGAGACGGGCGTCGGCGCTGGCGTCGCGGCGAAGGCCAGAAATGGCCTTCGCTTTCAGCTCCAGCGCGCGATGTGGCGGTCGGCGAATCCGGTCATTCGGCGGTCAGCTCCGCGTACTGGTCGGCGGAGAGCAGCTCCGGCAGCGACGTGAACCGCACCCGGATGAGCCAGGCCGCGTCGGCATCCGCGTTGATCGAGCCGGGGTCGTCGACGACGGCCTGGTTGGCCTCGACGACCTCACCGTCGACGGGCGCGAAGAGCTCGCCCACCGACTTGGTCGACTCGATCTCGCCCACGACGGTGCTCGCCGTGACGGTCGCGCCCGGCTTCGGCAGGTCGACGTAGACGACATCGCCGAGCTTGTCGGCGGCGTAGCGGGTGATGCCGACGGTCGCGATGTCGCCGTCGACCTCCACCCACTCGTGATCGGAGGTGTACTGGCGGGTCATGCGTGCTCCTTCGGGCGGCGGTAGAACGGCAGGTCGACGACGGTGACGGGCAGCTCCGTACCCCGCACGTCGACGGCGAGGACGGTGCCGGGTTCGGCGAGCGCGGCGTCGACGTAGGCCATCGCGATCGGATGCCCGAGCGTCGGCGACAGCGCGCCCGACGTGATCCCGCCGACGGGATCCCCCTCGCGGACGACGGCGTAGCCCGCACGGGCGGCGCGACGCCCCTCGCCGGTGAGGCCCACGAGCACGCGCCCGTCGCGGACGAGGCGCGCGGCGCGACCGATGCCCTCGCGACGCGTGGTGCGGTCGAGTTCGTGCCCGTACAGCGGCATCCCGGCCTCGAGGCGCAGCGAGTCGCGTGCGGCGAGCCCGGCCGGTTTGAGCCCCGACCCCTCCCCGGTCTCGAGAAGCGCCGTCCACAGCGACTCGGCTGCCTCCGGCGCGAGGTAGAACTCGAAGCCGTCCTCGCCGGTGTAGCCCGTGCGGGCGACGAAGACGCCGTGGCCGAGGAAGTCGCCGGACGTGCTGCGGTAGTAGCCGAGGCCGTCGAGCTCGGGGATCTCGAATCCCTCGACGTTGCGCAGGATCTCCTCCGCGAGCGGCCCCTGCAAGGCGATGAGCGCGACGTCGTCGGTCTCGTCCTCGACCAGCGCCTCCGAGGGCGACGCGTGCGCCCCGATGCGCTCCCGGAGGGCGTCCGCGACGACGTGCCGGTTGCCGGCGTTGGCGACGACGAGGAACCGGTCATCCCCCGTGCGGTAGACGATGAGGTCGTCGAGGATGCCGCCGTCGGCGTCCTCGAGCAGCGTGTACTTCGCGCGGCCGTTCGCGATCCCGGAGACCGGATCGGCGAGCGCCGCATCGAGCGCGGGCGCCGCCTGCGGGCCGAGCACCGCGATCTCGGCCATGTGGCTCAGATCGAACAGGCCGGCCGCCGTGCGGACGGCCGCGTGCTCGGCGAGGTCGGAGCTGTACGACACCGGCATGCGCCATCCGGCGAAGTCGGTGAAGCTCGCGCCGAGCTCGGCGTGCACGGCGTCGAGCGGGCTGCGAAGCGCCGGGCTGTCGGCGTTCTGGGTCATGGGAGTCCTCTCGGAACGAGCGCGGACTCCCCCTCTGTCATGGTGCCTGAGAGCTTCGCGCGACGCGCTTTCACCGTGGGCGGGGTCGACGAACGACCCTCTCTTCAGAGTGGCCTGGCGGTGCGGTACGCGGACCTGAGAGTTTGGCGGGGAGGCTTGCTCCTTCGGTGCCGTCCGGACGGATCCGGAACGGGCTCTCCCGCATCGCCTGCGGCCGATGTTCGGTTGTGCGGCCAGCCTAGCGGGACGGGGGCCGCGATCCAGGTGTATGCCGCATGTGAATCGCGCGCTCTCGCGTCGACGGCGCGCACCGTGGGGTGATGAGTTCCCTCAAGGCAGACACCATGAAGGCCGCGGACCGCGTCAGGCGCGAGGCCAAGAACCGTGCGCAGGCGGCCCAGCAGGCCGGTCTCCAGAACCCCGTCCGAGCCCTCAGCGAGGCCGGATTCCGCAGCGAGTGGGCCTACCTCGGCGGCTTCGCGTCGATCGGCCTGAGCTTCGTCAGCTGGGTGCTGTCGCAGGCGAACCGCAAGACGGACCGCGCCCAGTCCGACCGGTGGGGCATCTTCATCGGGCACTGGGCGCCGACGTTCTTCGTGCTCGGGCTCGCGCTCAAGCACGAGGAGAAGGATCGCGAGTTCGGCCGGTAGCCGCTCGCTAGGACGTCGGCGTCGACGCGGTGGCGACGGCGATGGACGAGGTCGCGAGCGCCTTCGCGGACTCGTGGTGCTGGCGGCGCCCCCGGATGACGACGATGCCCACGCACACGACCCAGACCAGCCACGGGAACGTCGCGAGCAGGGCCGTGCCCCAGCCGCCGACGGCGTGGAAGCTGTCGTCGGTGCCGCCGAACACCGTGGCGACCGCCACCAGATTGGCGCCGGCGACCACGAGGGCGAGCCGGCCGGTCCAGCGCGGCAGCGCGCCCGCGATGATCGTCACATAGCCGGATGCGGCGGCGACGAGCGCGGTCAGCACGCATCCGATCGCGCCGAACAGCAGCGAGTGCCCGAGCGTGAGCGTGCGGATGAGGTGCGGGTCCGGGTGGAGCGCGCCGGCATCCAGGGCCGCTCCCCCTTCGAGCCCGTCGCCGACGAGCGTGATCGCGACCCAGACGATGCCCGCACCGTAGGCGAGCGCGCTGACCCAGTCCAGGTCCGGCCGCACCTGCGTGATGAGCTGCCGGAACGCCGCCAGGAACACGACGAGCGACGCCATCAGGAAGGTGTCGATGAGGATCACCCCGAGGGTGCCCGCGGCCGTGCGCTGCGCGAAGTCGATGAGCGCGGGCGCGTCGTCGAGCGGTGGCCGTGCGCCGACGAAGATCTGACGGATCGTGAACTCGAGCACCGTGAAGACGGCGACCGCGATCGCCGCGACGCCGGTCCAGGCGCCGACGTTGGGGGTGCGGGGGGCATCGACCATCGTCCGATTCTGCCCCTCCCGCTACGTCCCCGGGGGTGGGTCGGCGAGCAGGGCCACCCGATCGCGCAGGTAGTCGGCCAGCGGCACGAGCGTGGCGGGATCGCCCGAGCCGTCCCAGCTCACCTCGCGCGCGTCCGCGACATCCACCGGCTCGGCACCGAGGACGACGGTCTCGCCCGGCGCGATGCCGGCCCGCTGGATCGCGACCCGTAGCGCACGACGGGCGGCAGCGCGATCCGACTGGTGATTGTCGAAGCGCACCGGCTGAGCATGGATGACCTCGCCGGTGCGGTAGAGGCGGCCCTCGACATCCAGGAGGAGCACCCCGAGGCGCCAGACCCGGCCGAGCGGCACGACGACATCCGGGCGGCGAACGGGACCGAACCGCCTGCCGGCACGCACCTCCGCGCGCAGCTCCGTGCGCGCGCCCGTCGCGACGAGCCGGTCGACGGCCTCGGCGATCCCCGCGTGTCCCTGCACCCGACGATTGTGCGCCGAGCCGCGCTCAGCGGGCCGGAGGCCGCCTCCGTTAGCGTGAACCCATGCCCACGACCGTCGCCGCCTACGCCGCCCCCTCCGCCACCGAGCCGCTCGTGCGCACCACGATCGAGCGCCGCGACGTCGGTCCGCACGACGTGCTCATCGAGATCCGGTACGCGGGCATCTGCCACTCCGACATCCACACCGTGCGCGGCGACTGGCGCAGCATCGCCTATCCGCAGGTCGTCGGCCACGAGATCGCCGGGATCGTCACCGAGGTCGGCTCCGCGGTCACGCGGCACGCGGTCGGCGACCGGGTCGGCGTCGGCTGCATGGTGAACTCCTGCGGCGAGTGCGAGAACTGCCGCGCCGGCGAGGAGCAGTACTGCCTGAACGGCAACGTCGGCACGTACGCGTCCGTCGACCGCGACGGCACGATCACGCAGGGCGGGTACTCGACCCACGTCGTTGTGACCGAGGACTTCGTGCTCAGCATCCCCGACGCGCTCGACCTCGCGACGGCAGCGCCGCTGCTCTGCGCCGGCATCACGACCTACTCGCCGCTGCGGCACTGGAACGCCGGACCCGGCATGCGCGTGGCCGTCGTCGGTCTCGGCGGGCTCGGCCACATGGCGGTGAAGTTCGCGCATGCGTTCGGCGCCCACGTCACGGTGCTCTCGCAGAGCCTCTCGAAGAAGGACGACGGCATCGCGATGGGAGCGGACGACTACCGCGCGACGTCCGACGACGCCACCTTCGCCGAGCTGCGCAGCTCGTTCGACCTCATCGTCAACACGGTCTCCGCGGTCATCCCGATGAACCGGTACCTGTCGCTGCTGCGCCTGAACGGCACGTTCGTGAGCGTCGGCGCCCCCGGCGAGCCGCTGCCCGTGCCGGTGTTCTCGCTGTTCAACCAGCGCCGCTCGTTCGCCGGGTCGAGCATCGGCGGCATCCGGGAGACGCAGGAGATGCTCGACTACTGCGCCGAGCACGGCATCGCACCCGAGACCGAGCTCATCCGTGCCGACCGGGTGAACGAGGCGTGGGAGCGGGTGCTCGCCTCCGACGTGCGCTACCGCTTCGTCATCGACGCGTCGACGATCTAGGTCAGCGCGCGACGCGGACCTCGCGGTAGTCGGCGATCCGGGTGAGACCGTTCGTCGAGGCGGCGACGTGCTCGCCGACGACGATGACGCGGGAGCCGGCGGCGATCCCCGCCTTGATGCCGGCCTCGGCATCCTCGAACACGACGCAGCGTGCGGGGTCGGCCCCGAGCCGCCGGGCCGCCTCGAGATACCCGTCGGGGGCCGGCTTGCCGCGGTCGATGTCCTCGGCCGTCACGACGACGTCCGGCACCGGGATGCCCGCCGCACCCAGCCGCGCGAGGGCGAGGTCGCGCGGCGCGGACGTGACGATCGCGACCGGGATGCCGGCATCCGGCAGCGCGCGCAGCACCTCCGCGGCGCCCGGGATCTCCACGATCCCGTCGAGCAGCCCGAGCTCCCGCTCGATCAGCCGCTGCGTCTCGGCCTCCACGCGGTCCGCCGGCAGGTAGCGCGCGATCGAGTCCCCGGCCCGCACCCCGTGGATCGAGGCGAGCACCTCGGCGGTGTCGAGCTCGTGCTCCTTCGCGAAGAGGGTCCACGACGCGACGACCGCGGCGCTCGAATCGAGAAGGGTGCCGTCCATGTCGAAGAGGGCGGCATCCACCCCGCGCGGGTCGAGGGCGAGAGTCACATGCTTGACGCTATCGGCCCCGCGGGCCGAGACCCCGCGGGCCGAGGCCGCGCGGGTCAGCGCGGGCCGAACGGGTGGGAGTCGTCGGCGAGAATGCGACGTAGACCAGCCGTCCCACCCGGAACTTCAGCCGCCCGCCGACCCGGACGGCGTACGAGCGTTCCAGCTCCGAGCCGAGTGCTCGGACATCGTCGACGATCGCCGCGTAGGCGCGGGAGACCTTCGCCCGCGCGACCATGCGCCACGCGTCGACGACGAGGGTGCGCGCCTCGACCTGGTCCAGCGCGGCGAGATCCGCGTGCACCCAGTTGAAGCGCATGTCCGACGCCGAGGGCCGCTGGAACGCCCGGCTCGGTCAGGACCAGCGCCTCCCGTTCCTCCCTCGGGAACGCGAAGCCCATCACGGTCTCGTCCACGGCGACGTCCGGACCGGGGTCCCACTTCAGGTCCTCGATCGTGCCCCAGAAGTCGAACAGCACGTCATACGTTCGCCGGCCGAACAGGAACGCGTCGGCGCGCTGGAAGGTCGCGGCGATGTGGTCGCGGGTGCTGTCGTCACCCGCACCCCTCGCCCAGCCGCCGCGGTCGAATCCGTTCCTCAGATCCTCTTCCGTCGAGCCGCCGTTGCCCTGGGTGACTCCGTCCAGCGTGATCTGGGTGATCGTCGTGAGTTTCATTCGTCGCACTCCTGCCATGGGCGACCATCCGTTGGACGCCTCAGGTATGCAACGAACGGCCCGGCACGAATCGGACGTGAAGGACGACGAACCTGCCGCGATTCGAAGCGACCGCGCGGGCCGCTACCGACGCTGTCGAGAGTTCGGGTCGGCGCTTCGCCCGTTCCGGCGCGCGGTGGCCGTTCCGAGGCCGCCCGCCAGGGCGCATCCGATCGCGACACCGATGGCGATGCCCACCCCCACGTTGCCCATCGCCACGCCGATGGCCACCCCAATCACGATGCCGATCGCGAGGCCCGATCCCCAGCCGGCCGACGACGCGGACCACCGCGACCGATTTGCGCTGCCGTCGGACACCGGATGCTCGTGGTCGTCCATGCCGTCCACGCTACGTCGATCGCGGCGGGTGCGCGACGGGTCCGGGCGTGCCCCGGTCAGTTGTTGAAGCGGAATTCCACGACGTCGCCGTCCTGCATCACGTAGTCCTTGCCCTCGATGCGGGCCTTGCCGTGGGCCCGCGCCTCGGCGATCGAGCCGGTGGCGACGAGGTCGGCGAACGACACGATCTCCGCCTTGATGAAGCCCTTCTCGAAGTCGGTGTGGATCACGCCCGCGGCCTGCGGCGCCTTCCAGCCCTTGCCGATCGTCCAGGCGCGCGACTCCTTCGGGCCCGCCGTCAGGAAGGTCTGCAGGCCGAGCGTGTCGAAGCCGATGCGGGCCAGCTGATCCAGGCCCGACTCCTCCTGGCCGGTGGATGCCAGCAGCTCGGCCGCGTCGGCCGGGTCGAGGTCGATGAGCTCCGACTCGATCTTCGCGTCGAGGAACACGGCCTGAGCCGGCGCGACGAGCGCGGCCAGCTCGGCCTTGCGGGCGGCATCCATCAGCACGCCCTCGTCGACGTTGAAGACGTAGATGATCGGCTTCGCGGTCATCAGCCCCAGCTCGCGCAGCAGCGGCAGCTCGACGCCGGTCGCCCGGGAGAGCGGGACGCCGCGGTTCAACGATTCCTGCGCGGCGAGGGCGGCATCCAGCACCGCCGGGTCGGCCTTCTTGCCCCGCACCTCCTTCTCGAGGCGGGTGATCGCCTTCTCGAGGGTCTGCAGGTCGGCGAGAGCGAGCTCCGCGGTGATGACCTCGAGGTCGGCCTGCGGGTCGACGGCGCCCGCGACGTGGACGACGTCGGCGTCGGCGAACCCCCGCACGACCTGCGCGATCGCGTCGGCCTCGCGGATGTTGGCGAGGAACTGGTTGCCGAGGCCCTCGCCCTCGCTCGCCCCCTTCACGATGCCGGCGATGTCGACGAAGCTCACCGCGGCGGGCACGATGCGCTCGCTGTGGAAGAGGTCGCTCAGCACCTGCAGCCGTGCATCGGGCAGGTCGACGACGCCCACGTTCGGATCGATCGTCGCGAACGGATAGTTGGCGGCGAGGACCGTGTTCTTCGTCAGCGCGTTGAAGAGGGTCGACTTGCCGACGTTCGGGAGTCCGACGATGCCGATGGTGAGAGCCACGGGCGTCGAGCCTATCGGCGAGCGCCGAGCGCCGCCCCGCACGCTCCGGATGTCACGAACGCATCACGACGACGCGCGACACGCCCGGTCGGCTTGCCCGAAGTGGACGGTGTTCACTACGTTCGTTGAGCACCCCGCCGAGACACACAGAAAGGAGTCGGCACGTGGCATTCGCAATGAGCCGCGGAATCGCATTCCGCACCGCCGGCTTCGTCGGCGTCCTCTCCGTCCGGAACGGCTAGCAGCGTCTTCTGCGCCGCCGTCGACGACGGTGGCGACGCTCACGAAGCCCAGGTCCCCGGCCCCGCCCGATCGCGGCGGCATCCGGCGACCGCCACCGCTGTCCACGATCCCGCCCTGCGCGGTGATCGGCACCCCGCCGCCCCGCGCGGCGGCATCGACGTCGCGTCCCGCGCGGACGCGACGCCTCGGCGACGCGTCCGACCGGGCGCGCGCAGCATCCACGGTGAGGACACCAGCATGAACAGCACCCTGACGGCCCCGCGCCGCCACGGCCACCCGCCCGATACGCACGCGGACCTGCGTCCGCTCACCCCCCTCGATCGCGCCGCCCTGCATCTGGGTCTCGCGCTGATCCGCTGGGGGCGGCGATCCGGTCCGCGACCGGAGGCCGAGCGCCGGGCCAACCGCCTGGAGCGCGCCCTCGCGCTGCAGGAGCGCAACCGCCTCGCGCAGGAGGCGCAGCAGACGCTGCTGCCGTACACCTTCTCGCGATGAGCGGGCGAGGCATCACCACCGAGGACCCGCGTCCCCTCCGGGGCGCGGGTCCTCGGCATTCGGCGCGTCCGACCGAGGGATGTCGGAGCCCGGTGCCAGAGTCGGAGACGTGCCCCTCGACTTCACCGCGATCGACTTCGAGACGGCCAACGGCTCCGCGGCGAGCGCCTGCTCCGTCGGACTCGTGAAGGTGCGCGACGGGCAGGTCGTCGATCGCATCGGGTGGTACATCCGGCCGCCGCTCGGGCACGACCACTTCGTCGACTGGAACATCCGCATCCACGGCATCACGCCTGAGATGGTCGCCGACGCTCCGGGCTGGGTCGAGCAGCTCGCCGACCTGGTCGAGTACTGCGACGGCGACATCCTCGTCGCCCACAACGCCGGGTTCGACATGGGCGTCATCAAGGCCGCGTGCCTCGCGACCGGCATCACGGTGCCGCAGTACCGCTACATGTGCAGCCTGCAGCTGGCCCGCAAGACCTACCACCTCGACTCCTACCGCCTGCCGTCGGTCGCGATGGCCGCGGGCTTCGAGGACTTCGCCCACCACGACGCCGTCGCCGACTCCGAGGCGTGCGCCGCGATCATGATCCACGCGGCCGACCGCTACGGCGCGATCGACCTCGTCGAGCTGTCGGAGCTCGCCAGCGTGCGCCTCTCGCTCCTGCAGCATCCGGTCGCGCTCGCGGGCTGAGCACCGCCTACCCTTGACCGGGTGACCGGGCGCTGGGATGTCGTGGTCGTCGGCGCCGGGCCGGCCGGTTCGGCGGCGGCCCGATTCGCCGCCCAGGCCGGCGCCCGCGTGCTCCTGATCGATCGCGCCCGGTTCCCGCGGTACAAGACCTGCGGCGGCGGCATCACCGGGTGGTCGCGGCGCGAGCTGCCGGCGGGCATCGAGTCGACGTTGGAGGACGCGACGACGCGGCTCGGCATCGGGCACGACGACCGCGATCGGCACTGGATCGAGCGCGACGAGCCGTTCCTCGGCATGGTGCGCCGCGCCGACTTCGACCAGGCCCTCGTGGATGCGGCGGTGGAGGCGGGCGCCGAGTTCCGCGACGGCGTCGCCGTGCGCGCGATCGGGGAGGACGCCGACGGCGTGCACCTGCGCACCGACGGCGACGAGCTCCTCGCCGCGACGGTCATCGGCGCCGACGGCACGGGTGGCCGCACGGCGAGCCACGTCGGCGTGCGCTACGGCGGCACCGACCTGGGTCTCGAGCTGGAGCTCGCGGCCCCCGACCACGACTGGGCCGGCCGCGCGCTCTTCGACTGGGGGCCGGATGCGGGCAGCTACGCGTGGCTGTTCCCGAAGCGCGACACGCTCACGGTCGGCGTCATCCAGCGCACGGGCGTGCCGGACCGCACCCGGGCCTACCTCGATCGCTGGGTCGGGCAGCTCGGGCTGGCGGGCGCGGAGCGCATCCACGACTCCGGGCACCTCACCCGCTGGCGCACCAGCTCGTCGCCGCTGCGCCGCGGACGCGTGCTCGTCGCGGGCGACGCCGCCGGCATGCTCGACCCGTGGACGCGGGAGGGCATCTCGTTCGCGCTCCGATCGGGGCGGATGGCCGGGCAGGCGGCGGGCTCCTTCACCACGACCGGGGGCGATCTCGACGCGTACGCGCGCGCGGTGGATGCCGAACTCGCGCCTCAGCAGCGGGCGGGCGCGACGGCCCTTCGGATCTGGGAGCGGATGCCGCGCGCCTACCACTGGAGTCTCGCGCACACGCGTGCGGGACGGCGGCTCTTCCTCGACCTGTGCAGCGCCGACGCCCGTGTCGACCGGATGCTCGAACGGCCGGTGGTGCGCGCGCTCGCCCGGCGCGGTGGCCGGCGCTTCGACGCCGACTGACGGAGCGGCAACCCGGCGATGTCCGCGGCCCTTGCGACACTGACGGCATGGACGTGGTCTGGCTTCTCATCGGTCTCGTGGTCGGCATCGCGCTCGGCGGCGTGATCGGCGCGCTCGTGATGCGCTCCCGGCGGGAGGCCACGGCATCCGGAGCGGACCCCGCCGTGCTCGAGGCGCGGCACCAGGTCGCCCTCGCCGAGGCCCGGCAGGAGCTCGGCACCCGCCTTGCGGCCGCCACCGCCGGGCTCGACGAGCTGCGGGAGCGGCTCGCCGACGCGCAGAGCCAGTACCGCGAGCTGGTCGAGCGCACGCGCGAGGAGGCCGAGCGGCGTGCGGCCGCCGAACGCGAGGAGAGCCGGGTGCTGCAGGCCCTCGCCCCGGTGAAGGAGTCGCTGACCTCGATGCAGTCGAAGGTCGCCGAGCTCGAGACCCAGCGCACGCAGCAGCACACGGAGCTGAGCGAGCAGCTGCGCGCCGCGCAGGCGTCGGAGGAGCGGCTGCGTTCGACCGCCGAGTCGCTGAACGCCGCGCTGCGGAACAACTCGACCCGCGGCGTCTGGGGCGAGACGCAGCTGCGTGCGGTCGTGGAGGCCGCCGGCATGCTCGAGAACGTCAACTTCGACGTGCAGACCAGCATCCGGGTCGAGGAGCGCACGGCCCGGCCCGACATGATCGTGCACCTCCCCGGCGGCAAGAGCATCGCCGTCGACGCGAAGGTGCCGTTCACCTCCTACCTGGAGGCGGCCGCGATCCCGGCGACCGCCGAGCCCGGCGAGCTCGCCCGGCGCGACGCGCTGCTCAAGCAGCACGTCAAGGTCGTGCGCGACCACATCTCGGCGCTCGGCGCCCGCAGCTACTGGGACGGCCTCGACTCGAGCCCGGAGCTCGTCGTCGCCTTCATCCCGAGCGAGTCGCTGCTCTCCGCCGCGGTGGAGGCAGACCCGTCGATCATGGAGTTCGCGTTCGCCAAGAACGTCGTGCTCGGCTCGCCGGTGAACCTGTACCTGCTGCTGAAGACCGTGGCGGTCAGCTGGCGGCACGAGGTCGTGACGCAGGAGGCGCGGGCGCTGTTCGACGTGAGCCGCGAGCTGTACGGCCGCCTCACCAAGCTGGCCGAGCACGTCGACAAGCTGGGCCGCTCGATCGAGCGCAGCGTCAAGGACTACAACAGCTTCGTCGGTTCGCTCGAGCGTCAGGTGCTGCCGAGCGCGCGCCGGCTGAGCCAGCTCGACGAGGCGAAGGTGCTGCCGCCGCTCGGCGAGATCGAGGAGGACACCCGGCAGATCTCGGCGTCGGATCTGACTCAGGAGCTCGCGGCGCTCGACGCGCTCGATGGCGTCGGTCGCCCCGAGCTCGACCTCGGGCTGCCGCACGACGGGTCCGCGGAGGATCGCCGCACCGCCTGAGCGGGTCTACGGCGCCTCGAGGTCGCCCGACTCCGCTGCCTCCTCGAGCCCCTCGCGCACGATCTGCCCGGCGGTCGGCGGGCCGGCGGGAGCTCCGACGAGCGCGGGCACGGGAGCCTGCTCCTCGGCATCCACCGGTGCTGCGAACTGCGCCTCGTAGAGCCGCGCGTACGCGCCGCCCGCGGCGAGCAGCTCGTCGTGCGTGCCCTGCTCGACGATGGCGCCCGCCTCCATGACCAGGATGAGGTCGGCATCCCGGATCGTGGAGAGCCGGTGCGCGATCACGAAGCTGGTCCTGTCCTTGCGCAGCTCGCTCATCGCCCGTTGCACGAGCAGCTCGGTGCGGGTGTCGACCGAGCTGGTCGCCTCATCCAGGATCAGCACGCTCGGCTTGGCGATGAACGCGCGCGCGATCGTGATGAGCTGCTTCTCGCCCGCCGAGACGTTGCCGCCCTCGTCGTCGAGCACCGTGTCGTAGCCGTCGGGCAGCGAGTGCACGAAGCGGTCGACGTAGGCGGCCTCGGCCGCGGCGGTGATCTCGTCGTCGGTGGCACCGGGCTTGCCGTATGCGATGTTCTCCCGGATCGTGCCCTGGAAGAGCCAGGTGTCCTGCAGCACCATGCCGGTGCGTGCGCGCAGGTCGGCCCGGGTCATCGCCGAGGTGTCGACCCCGTCGACCGTGATCCGGCCGCCGTCGAGCTCGTAGAAGCGCATGATGAGATTCACGAGCGTCGTCTTGCCCGCACCGGTCGGGCCGACGACCGCGATCGTGTGCCCCGGCTCGGCCACGAGCGACAGGTCGTCGATGAGCGGCTTCTCCGGCTCGTAGCGGAAGGCGACGTGGTCGAACTCGAGCCGGCCGGTGCGCCCCGCGGGGCTCTGCGCGGGCTCCGGGTCGGGCACCTCCTCGTCGGCGTCGAGCAGCTCGAAAACGCGCTCGGCGCTCGCGACCCCGGACTGCAGCAGGTTGGCCATCGACCCGAGCTGCGCGAGCGGCTGGGTGAACTGCCGGGTGTACTGGATGAAGGCCTGCACGTCGCCGATCTTCATCGAGCCGCTCGCGACGAGAAGCCCGCCGATGACCGCGATCGCGACGTAGATCAGGTTGCCGACGAACATCGTGGCCGGCATGATCAGCCCGCTCACGAACTGACCGCCGAAGCTCGCCCCGTACAGCTCCTGGTTCTTCTGCGCGAAGCGCTCCTCGACCTCCTTGTGACGGCCGAACACCTTGACCAGCGCGTGGCCGGTGTAGCCCTCCTCGATCTGCGCGTTGAGGGCGCCGGTGTGCGCCCACTGGGCCACGAACTGCTTCTGCGCGCGCTTGCCGATCATGGCCGTGATCCCGATCGTGAGCGGGACCGTGATGAGCGCGATGAGCGCGAGCAGCCACGAGATCGTGAACATCATCACGAGCACGCCGATGACGGTCAGCACCGAGATGACGAGCTGGCTGATCGTCTGCTGCAGCGACTGCGAGATGTTGTCGATGTCGTTGGTGACGCGGCTGAGCAGCTCGCCGCGCGGCGTGCGGTCGAAGTAGGTCAGGGGCAGGCGGTGCACCTTGGCCTCCACATCGCGCCGGAGCCGGTACACGGTGCGCTGCGTGACCCCGTTCAGCAGGTAGCCCTGCAGCCAGCTGAAGACGCTCGAGGCGACGTAGAGCACGAGCACGATGCCGAGCGTCATCTCGAGCGCCGGGAAGTCGATCCCGTGGCCCGGGTGGATGCCCGCGCCCCGTAGCACGCCGGCGATCTGGTCGCCGTACTTCTGCCGCGCCGCTTCGACCGCCTGATCCACGGTCATGCCCGCCGGCAGCTTCTTCGACAGGAAGCCGCTGAAGATGATGTTGGTCGCGTTGCCGAGGATCTTCGGCCCCAGCACGCTCAGCACGACGCTCACGACGCCGAGCAGCACGACGCCGGTCAGCCACCCGCGCTCGGACTTCAACCGCCCGAACAGGCGCTTCACCGACGGCCCGAAGTTCTGCGCCTTCTCGCCGCTGCCCATGCCGCCGAAGGGGCCGCCGCCGATCGGACGGCGTGCGCCGGCCGCCTGGAAGCCCTGGGTCTTCTTCTGCTGGGGAGCCGCGGCTCCCGTCCCCGCGCTCACGCGGCCTCCTCGATCGAGAGCTGGCTGGCGACGATCTCCGCGTACTCCTCGGAGGAGTGCAGGAGCTCGTCGTGGGTTCCGATGCCGACGATGCGGCCGTGCTCGAGCACGACGATCTGGTCGGCGTCGAGGATCGTCGACACGCGCTGCGCGACCACGATCCGGGTGGCGTCGCCCACCTCACGGTCGAGCGCGGCACGCAGCCGGGCATCGGTCGCGGTGTCGAGTGCCGAGAACGAGTCGTCGAAGACGTAGATCTCGGGCCGCTTCACGAGCGCCCGGGCGATCGCGATCCGCTGTCGCTGGCCGCCCGAGACGTTGGTGCCGCCCTGCGCGATCGGCGCCTGCAGCTGCTCCGGCATCGCGCGCACGAACTCGGCGCCCTGCGCGATCTCGAGCGCCTCCCAGAGCTCGTCGTCGGTGGCATCCGGATTGCCGTAGCGCAGGTTCGATGCGACCGTGCCCGAGAACAGGTAGGCCTTCTGCGGGATGAGCCCGATCCGGCTCCACAGCAGGTCCGGCTCGATGTCGCGCACGTCCTCGCCGTCGACGAGCACCTCTCCCGCCGTGGCGTCGAAAAGGCGGGGCAGCAGGTTGACGAGGGTCGACTTGCCCGACCCCGTCGAGCCGATGATCGCGGTGACGGTGCCGGGCCGCGCGGTGAACGAGATCGCGTGCAGCACCGGCTGGTCGGCGCCGGGGTAGGAGAAGCCGGCGGCGCGCAGCTCGACCTGGCCGTGCATGCGCAGCGTCGTGACCGGCGCCTGCGGCGGACGCACGCTCGGCTCGGTCTCGAGCACCTCGCCGATGCGATCGGCCGAGACGGAGGCGCGCGGCAGGATCACGGCCATGAAGGTCGCCATCATGACGGCCATCAGGATCTGCGCGAGGTAGAGCAGGAACGCCGTGAGCGATCCCACCTCGAGGTCGCCGTCGTCCACGCGCACCGCGCCGAACCAGAGCACGGCGACGCTCGAGAGGTTGAGCACGAGCATCACGAACGGGAACATGAGCGCGAACAGCCGACCGGCCTTGAGCGCCGTCTCGGTCACCGCGGCGTTCGCGTCATCGAAGCGCGCGACCTCGACCGGCTCGCGCACGAAGGCGCGCACCACCCGGATGCCGGTGAGCTGCTCGCGCAGCACCCGGTTCACCGCGTCGATGCGCTTCTGCATCTTGCGGAACTGGGGCACCATCCGGGTGATGATCAGGCCCACCCCGATGAGCAGCGCGGGCACGGCGACGACGATGATCCACGACAGCGTCGCGTCCTCGTTGACGGCCGCGATGATCCCGCCGATCGAGAGGATGGGCGCCGAGACGAGCAGGGTGCACGTCATCAGCACGAGCATCTGCACCTGCTGCACGTCGTTGGTCGTGCGGGTGATGAGCGACGGGGCGCCGAACTTGGCGACCTCGCGCTCCGAGAACTCGCCGACGCGGTGGAAGATCGCCCCGCGCAGGTCGCGGCCGAACGACATCGCGGTGCGGGCGCCGAAGTACACCGCCATGATCGAGCAGGCCGCCTGGCCGAGCGTGATGAGCAGCATGAGCAGGCCGCGGCCGAGGATGTAGCCGGCGTCGCCCTTCGCCACGCCGTTGTTGATGATGTCGCCGTTGATGTTCGGCAGGAGCAGCGATGCGATCGACTGCAGCACCTGGAACACGACGACGCCGAGCAGCAGCAGCCAGTACGGCCGCAGAAAGCGCGTGAGGATCTTGCGCAGCATGGTCAGCCTTTCGTGCGGGGAGGGTTCGTGCGGGGAGGGACGGGGAGGACTCCCCGGAGGATGAGGTCGGAGAGCTCGTCGGTCGTGAAGGCGTGCGGGCCCGTGAAGGCGGGGATCGCGTTGCCGAAGGCGACGAGGCGCACGAAGAATGCGAACGTCTCCTTCGACACGGCGAGCTCGCCTGGCCGGAAGATCTGGTCGATGAGGCCGTACCAGGCGCTGTTGCGCACGTCCTCGCCGTTCGGCGGCTGCGGCGGCTCGATCGCCATCGCCGACATGAAGCCGACGACGCCCTGGAACCGCTCCAGGAACGTCGAGACGAACTGCCGCACCTTGTCCTCGGTCGGGTCGTCGGGATCGATGCCGCGCAGTCGGTTGCGGAACGGCTCCGGGTCGAAGTACCGCTCGATCGCGGCGGCGATGAGGCTCTCCTTGTCGCCGAAGGCCCGGAACAGGGTACCTTCGGCGATGCCCGCGGCCTCGGCCATCTGCCGCGTCGACACAGTGCGGCCCTGCTCCTTGAGGAGCGGGATGACGGCGTCGAGGATCGCAGCTCGGCGCTCTTCCGGGGCCAACGGCCGGGCGCGTTCGCGCGCCACGACGAAGCCGGTGGGAAGGGTCACCGGGCTACCGTAGTGAGTGAGCACTCACTCAGTCAAGCGCCTCCGCCTCGAAGCCTCCTCCACTGGCCAAAAACGCCCTGTGCGCGCGGAGCGCACTGGGCGTTTTTGGCCAGTGGGAGTGCGGGCGGCGTCAGTCGAGCCACTTCGAGGCGAGGTGATCGGCCGCGATGCGACGGATCGTGCCGGACTTCGCCCGCAGCACGATGCTCTCGGTGCGGATGATCGGGCCCTTGCGCTGCACGCCGCGCACGAGCATCCCGTCGGTCACGCCGGTCGCCACGAAGAACGTGTTGTCGCTCGTGACAAGCTCATCGGCCTCGTAGACGTGGTCGAACTTGAGTCCGGCATCGAGCCCCTTCTGCCGCTCCTCGTCGGTCTTCGGCGCGAGCACCGTCTGGATCAGCCCCCCGAGCGCCTTGATCGCGCACGCCGTGGCGACCCCCTCGGGGCTCCCGCCCGTGCCGACGCACATGTCGAGGCGCCCCTCGTAGCTGGCCGAGTTGATCCCGCCGGCGACGTCGCCGTCGAGCATCAGCCGGGTGCCCGCTCCGGCCGCCCGGATGTCGGCGATCAGCTGCTCGTGACGCGGGCGATCGAGCACCCCGATGAGCATCTCCCCCACCTCCTTGCCCTTCGCCTTCGCGAGCGCGCGGATGTTCTCCCCCACCGGCTTGCGGATGTCGACGACCCCGATGCCCTCCGGTCCGGTGACGATCTTGCGCATGTAGAACACCGTGTGCGCGTCGAGCATCGAACCGCGATCGGAGGCCGCGATCATCGAGATCGCGTTCTGGCGTCCCGCCGCCGTGAGCGAGGTGCCGTCGATCGGGTCGACGGCGATGTCGGTCGCCGGCCCGTGCCCCGTGCCGACGTGCTCGCCGTTGAACAGCATGGGCGCCTTGTCCTTCTCGCCCTCGCCGATCACGATCACGCCGTCGAACTCGACCGTGGCCAGGAACGTGCGCATCGCGTTGACCGCCGCGCCGTCGGCACCGTTCTTGTCGCCGCGGCCGATGAACGGGACGGCCCGGATGGCGGCCGCCTCCGTCGCGCGCACCAGCTCGAGAGCCAGGTTGCGGTCGGGGTTCTGGAAGTGCGTCGCCGCACCGGTGTCGGACGAGGCCATCTCGGCATCCTGTCGATCGTGAGGGAACGGGAGCTGCGACGAGGTGGCGTTCGCGCGCGATCAGCCTATCGAGCGTCCTCGGTAGAATCGCGGGGTTCCCCTCTGGCCCAAGGAGTGTCATGCCTGTCGCAACGCCCGAGCAGTACGCCGAGATGCTCGATACCGCGAAGAAGTCGGGATTCGCCTTCCCCGCCGTCAACGTCTCGTCGTCGCAGACGATCAACGCCGCCCTGCAGGGGCTGGCCGAGGCCGGGTCGGACGGGATCATCCAGGTGTCGACCGGGGGCGCGGACTACTTCGCCGGCCAGACGGTGAAGGCCCGTGCCACCGGCGCGCTCGCCTTCGCGAAGTTCGCGACCGAGGTCGCCAAGAACTACCCGATCACGGTCGCCCTGCACACCGACCACTGCCCCAAGGACGCGCTGCCCGGGTTCGTCGAACCGCTCATCGCGGCCTCCGAGGAGGAGGTCAAGGCCGGGCGCAACCCGATCTTCCAGTCGCACATGTGGGACGGCTCGGCCGTGCCGCTCGCCGAGAACATCGAGATCGCGACCCGGCTGCTGCCGCGCATGAAGGCGATCCACGCCATTCTCGAGGTCGAGATCGGCGTGGTCGGCGGGGAGGAGGACGGTGTCAAGCACGAGGGCACCAACGAGGCCCTCTACACGACCACGGGCGACGTGATCCAGGCCGTCGAGGCCCTCGGCCTCGGCGAGAACGGGCGGTACATCGCGGCCCTCACGTTCGGCAACGTGCACGGCGTCTACAAGCCGGGCAACGTCAAGCTGCGACCCGGGCTGCTGGGCGAGATCCAGCGCGGCGTCGCCGAGCGTTTCGGCACCGCCGAGAAGCCGCTCGACCTGGTCTTCCACGGCGGATCGGGGTCATCGGATGCCGAGATCGCCGAGGCCGTCGCGAACGGCGTCATCAAGATGAACATCGACACCGACACGCAGTACGCGTTCACGCGATCGATCGTCGGCACGATGTTCACCAACTACGACGGCGTGCTCAAGGTGGATGGCGAGGTCGGCAACAAGAAGATCTACGACCCGCGCGCGTGGGGCAAGATCGCCGAGACCGCGATGGCCGCGCGCGTCATCGAGGCGACGCGGCAGCTCGGCTCGGCGGGGCACTCGATCAGCGCGACGTAGCCTCATTCCGGCGGCACCTCGAAACGAAGGTGGCGCACGTCGTCCCAGCGCAGTCCGCGCACCGCCGTGTCCAGCGTCAGGTAGTAGGGCGACAGGTGCATGATGCGCCGGCCTTCGGGCAGGTCGACATCCAGGCTCACCGCCACCGCGGTGGCGCCGTCGGGCTGCCCGCGCAGCTCGACGAGCACCGATCCGGCGTCGGCGCCGGGCGTCTCGAGGATCGCACGCAGCAGCCCGCGCAACGCCGTGCGCTGCGCCGGACGCATCCGGTTCGCCCGTCGCTCCGGGTCGACCACGACGATCGGTTCGGTCTCGGCGACCGAGTCGAGCCAGCTGAGGTTCGAGCGGGCGACGAGGTCGTCGCGCAGCTGGCGGGCGAGTTGCCCGGCGAGTCCGCGATCCCGCAGGGTGACCTCTCCCGTCTCGGCGACGCCCTCCAGGAAGGGGACGACCCGCGCACTCAGCTCGGCGAGCCGGCGACGCTCGGCGCGTTCGACATCCTCGCTGCGGGCCGCGTCGAGCGAGACGAGCAACTGCGAGCGCCGCTCGAGCATCGGCACCATCCGGTGCACCACGACCGCCGAGAAGGTCGCGGCGCCGGCCACGCCCAGCAGCTGCGGTCCCGCGATCATGAGCGCGATCGACACCGGACCCCACAGCGGCACCTGCGGCGCGATCGCGAGATAGGCGAACGGGGTGCCCACGATCGTCGCACCGAGACCGAGCGCGAGGATGCGGCGCACGGAGAGGTAGGGCGCGAGCGACGCGATGACCATCGCGACCCCGATCGGCGCCCACCACGTCTCGATCGTGAACCGCGCCCCGACATATCCGAGAGCCGAGAGCACGAGCCCCGACGCGGCGATGAGCATCGCGATCACCCCCGCGGCCCAGCCGATCTGCGGTCGCATCGGACGGGTCGCCAGGTGCACGAAGAGGCACGCGGCCGCGCAGATGCCCGCCGCGACGAACTGGGCCCCGGGATGCCGCACGTCGGGCAGGGTGATGGCCCCCATCACGGACCCATAGGCGAGCACCAGCAGCCCGAGCACCAGCGGGACGAACGGACCGGAGACCCAGCTGAGCGGGTCGACCTGCTGGGCGGAGAGGGTGCCGCGGGGGCGTTCGAGCAGCGTCATCGCACGTCCCCTCGGTGCGACGACTCCGGCTGCGGCGAGAGCACGGCCTCGATCGGGATGGTCAGCAGCACCGAGGTGCCCTCCCCCGGCGCCGACCAGACGCGGGCCGTGCCGCCGACCGCCGCCAGGCGGTGCTCGACCGACATCCGCAGGCCCAGCCGGTCGGGCGGCACCTCACCGGGGTCGAACCCGTGCCCCTGGTCGGTCACCATGACGGTGAGCGCGTCGGGGCCCTCCACCAGCTCGAGCTCGGCGACCGTGGCGCCCGCGTGCCGCAGCACGTTCTCGAAGCACGCGCGCACGCTCGCGACCAGCGCCCGCGCCGCCTCGGGGCGGAACCGGTAGACGCCCATCGTCGATCCGGTGACCTGCACCGTCAGGCCCCGCCACTGGAATTCGCTCACGAGCACCGACAGCTCGTTGCGCAGGCCGGCATCCTGCCGGTCGACCGACGGCAGACTCTCGCCGGCCGAGAGCCACTCACCGCTGCGCAGCGCGGCGAGGTCGACGCGCAGCCGCTCGCGGGCTCGGGGATCCAGACGGTCGGGAGCGTTCATGACGATCGCGAGGTCGTTCAGCACCGTGTCGTGGACCATGGCGGTCGTGCGCCGGGCGAGGTCGTCGCCCAGCGCCATCCGGCGCGTCTCGCGTTCGAGCTCGTCGAAGTTGGGCAGTCGGCGGCGCTGGGTCGCCTGGATCGCGCCGAACGTCGCGTAGCCGACGGCGGCGACCACGACGACCATCGTCGGCCCGAGACCCGGATCGAAGGGCACCTGCCCGAGGACCGCCACGGCGAGCGCGACGCCGCCGGCCACCGCGTAGCCGAGCAGGACCCACGCCATGCCGACCAGCGGCGAGGTCGCCGTGACGCCGACCGCGACGAGCGCCAGCGTCGGGCGGTTCAGCACGAAGAGCGCGTCCCGCAGGATGCCGGGGTCGCCGTGCAGCAACGCCAGCTCGTAAACGGTGCTAGCGACCGCGCCGAGGGCGAGGTACGTCAGCACCGTCCAGCGCCGTTGCCATCGCGCGACGAGCGCGATGCCCGCCAGCAGCACCGCGAGCATGACGAGCGGCAGCGGCAGCTCGTCGGCCCGGCCCCGGCGCACGAGGGTCTCGATGAGCATCGGCACCGTCACGACGATCGTGGTCGCGCCGATGGCCCAGCCCATCATGGCGATCGTGCCGGTGATGATGCCGCCGGCGATGTCGCGGGGCAGGACGCGCACCCTCATGCCGCCTCCGCTCCCCTGCGCCGAATGGGCTGCTCAGCCCCGATTCTGGGGCACATCGAAGCCCGTGGCGGCGCTCAACACGATCAGGCATGTGATCGAGGCGATCGAGAGCGCGACGACGCCGACGAGCAGCGGCACCCAGAACGCGGTCCGGCCGTGCCGCAGGCGCTGCATCGACCAGACGATCGCGACGACGAACAGCACCGCCCAGACGCCGACCAGGCCGTACCCGATGCCCTGCGCGGGCGCGGGCGCCCGGATGTCGTCCACGCCCGCGGAGCGAGCCGCTTCGGCGATCAGGCCGGGCATGTCGAGGAAGCTCACGATGCCGGCCACGACGTTGTACGCGCCGAAGGCGAGCAGCGCGATCGTGGCGATGCCGTCCCATCCGGCCGCGCGCGTGTGGCCGGGCGGAGGGGGGCCCGGGATCGCACGCCCGGTGGGCGGGGGCGGCGGGAGGGCCGGGGCGGGAGGGGCGGCATCCGGACCCCGGAGCGCGGCCACCTCCTCGGGCGTGGCGTACTCGCCGTACCGGGGCGCCTGCCGGCGGCGGCGCTCCGCCTCGGAATCCGGCGCGTGCGGGTCGGGCGCGGGGGCGGCGTCGGCACTCATGCGCGAACCCGCCCGCCGAGTGCACGCTCGTCCGCCGTGCCGCTCGTGTCGTGACGCAGCTCCTTCGGCAGCGAGAACATCAGGTCCTCCTCCGCGGTGCGGACCTCCTCGATGTCGCGGTAGCCGGCATCGGCGAGCTGCTCGAGCACCTCCTGCACGAGCACCTCCGGCACGCTCGCGCCGCTGGACACCCCGACCGTGCGCACGCCGTCGAGCCAGGCCTGCTGGATCTCGTCGGCGTAGTCGATGCGGTGCGCGGTCCTCGCGCCGCGCTCGAGCGCGACCTCGACGAGCCGGACGCTGTTGGAGCTGTTGGCCGAGCCGACGACGATGACGAGGTCGGCATCCGGCGCGACCTTCTTGATGGCGACCTGGCGGTTCTGGGTGGCGTAGCAGATGTCGTCGGAGGGCGGGTCCTGCAGGTGCGGGAAGCGCTCGCGCAGGCGCCGCACGGTCTCCATCGTCTCGTCCACGCTGAGCGTGGTCTGCGAGATCCAGACCAGGTTCTCGGGGTCGTCGACCTCGAGGAGGTCGACGTCGGCGGGCGAGTTCACGAGGATCGTGCGCTCGGGTGCCTGGCCCATCGTGCCCTCGACCTCCTCGTGGCCGGCGTGGCCGATGAGCAGGATCTGGCGGCCCTGCCCGGCGAACCGGGTCGCCTCCCGGTGCACCTTGGTCACGAGCGGGCAGGTGGCGTCGATCGCCTGCAGGCCGCGGGCCGCGGCGCCGGCGACGACGGCGGGGCTCACGCCGTGCGCGCTGAACACGAGGTGCGCGCCCTCCGGCACCTCGTCGACCTCGTCGACGAAGATCGCGCCGCGCTGCTCGAGCTCGCTCACGACGTGGACGTTGTGGACGATCTGCTTGCGCACGTAGACCGGCTCGCCGAAGTGCTCGAGCGCCTTCTCGACGGCGACGACCGCGCGGTCGACCCCGGCGCAGTATCCGCGCGGCGCGGCGAGCAGCACGCGCTTGGCGCCGGCGACGGGTTCGTCGCGCAGTCGCCCGCGCGCGGGACGCACGCGCGGCGAGGCAATCGGGAGGACCCCGTTGGTGATGCCGGACACCCCTGAATTCTACGGAGGCGCCCCGTGCCCGGGCTGGGCGGCGCGAATGACCACTTTGTGCAGCTCGCCTCGACGCAGAGTGGTCAAAATCGGTCAGTCGGGCGTCCCGTCTAGGGTGCGAACGTGAGGTTGGACCGGGAGACGGCGCGGCGGATCGCGGTGCGCGCGGCGGGGCTCGACGAGCATCGGCCCCCGGATGCCGTGGCCATGGTGCGCGAGCTGGTCTCGCTGCGGGTCGAGCTCACCTCGATCCTGTGCCCGTCGGCCGACCACATCGCCTACACGCGGCTCGGTCCGTCGCACCGGCCGGTGCACCTGGAGCGCGCCCTCACCGACGGCCGCCTGTTCGAGCGCGGCTGGCTGCTGCATCCCATGGAGGACCTGCCGCTGTTCCTCGCCGGGATGCGCACCTGGCTCGACCGCGACGGCGGGCGGCGCTGGGTCGACGCGAACGCGGCGTTCCGGCAGGGCATCCTGGACCGGATCGCCGACGAGGGTCCGCTGACGTCGCGCGAGATCCCCGACGAGGCGATCGTGCCGTGGGAGTCCAGCGGCTGGACCCAGGACCGCAACGTCACCACGATGCTCGACATCATGCACATGACCGGCGATCTCGCCGTGGTGGGCCGGGTCGGGCGGTTCCGCGTGTGGGACCTCGCCGAGCGCGTCTACCCCGCGGACGCGGTCGAGGTGCCGTGGGACGAGGCGCGCCGCCGCCGGGCCGAGCAGGTGCTGCGGGCGAGCGGCGTCATCCGGGACAGCGTCACGAGCGCGCCGGGCGAGCTGCACACGATGCCCACCGTCGGCGAGCCGGTGGAGATCGAGGGCGTGCCCGGACGGTGGCGCGTGGATGCCGAGGCCCTCGCGAGCGCTCACGAGCCGTTCGCGGGGCGCACCGCGATCCTCTCCCCCTTCGACCGGCTGGTCTTCGACCGCACCCGCGCGGAGGCGCTGTGGGGATTCGAGTACGGCGTCGACATGTACAAGCCGGCGTCCCGGCGGCGCTGGGGTCCCTTCGCGCTCGCGGTGCTGCACGAGGAGCGGCTCGTGGGCAAGGTCGACGCGCGGGCCGACCGGGCATCCGGCGAGTTCGTCGTGAACGCCGTGCACGAGGACGAGCCCTTCACCGCGTCGATGACCGAGGCCGTCCACGACGAGCTCGATGGGTTCGCCGCGTGGCTCGGGCTGCGGATAGCGTGACCGGGATGAGCGACAGCACGACCTCCGGCGCGGCACCGGCCGACGGTTCCGTCCCCGCGACGCCGGAGGCGCCGTGGCCGGTCAGCGTGCTCGCCGGCAAGCTCAAGGGCTACATCGACCGGCTCGGCACGGTCTGGGTCGAGGGCGAGCTCACGCAGTGGGGCGAGCGCGCGGGGAACGTCTACGCGAAGCTCCGCGACCTCGAGCAGGACGTCACGCTCGACCTGCGGATCTGGTCGTCGACGCGGGCGCGCTTCACGGAGGAGTTCCGGCAGGGCGACCGGGTGGTCGCGCTCGTCAAGCCCGACTACTGGCTCAAGGGCGGCACGCTGTCGATGCAGGTGTACCAGCTGCGCCACCTCGGCCTCGGCGACATGCTCGAGCGCCTCGAGCGCCTGCGCCGGCAGCTCGCCGAGGAGGGGCTGTTCGATCCGGATCGCAAGGTGCGGCTGCCCTTCCTGCCCGGCTGCATCGGTCTCATCACGGGCAAGGACTCCGACGCCGAGAAGGACGTCGTGCGCAACGCGCAGCTGCGCTGGCCGGAGGTGCGCTTCCGGCTCCGGTACGCGGCCGTGCAGGGAGACCGGGCGGCCGCCGACGTCGCGGCGGGCATCCGGGAGCTGGATGCCGATCCCCAGGTCGACGTCATCATCGTCGCCCGCGGCGGCGGCGACTTCCAGAACCTGCTGCCGTTCAGCGACGACACCCTGCTGCGCACCGCGGCCGCCTGCGTCACCCCGCTCGTGAGCGCGATCGGGCACGAGGCCGACCGGCCGCTGCTCGACGAGATCGCGGATCTGCGCGCCTCGACCCCCACCGACGCCGCCAAGCGGGTGGTGCCGGACGTCGCGGAGGAGCTCGCCCGCGTGCAGCAGGCGCGCGCCCGGATCACCGGTCGCGTCACCGCCCTCGTGACCGGGGAGATCGACCGGATCGCCGTCATCCGGAGCCGGCCGGCGCTCGCCGACTCGGGCTGGCTGGTCGACGCCCGCGCCGAGGAGCTCACGCGGTGGATCGCGCGCGGCTCCGAGCTCATGGACCACTGCGTCGACCGGCACGAGCGGAGAGTCGGCGAGCTGCGCGGTCAGCTACGCGCGCTCTCGCCGCGGCGCACCCTGGAGCGCGGGTACGCCATCGCGCACCGGGCGGACGGTCGCATCCTGCGCTCGGCGACGGATGCCGCGACCGGCGATGCGCTCCTCCTCACCCTGGCCGACGGCGAGGTGTCCACGACGGTCAGCGCCCCCGGCGCCTCGTCAGGGGCCCGCGGTTAGACTGACGGCCGTGTCCGACACCGCCCCGACCGACGTCGCCGACCTCAGCTACGAGCAGGCGCGCGACGAGCTCGTGCGGGTCGTGACCGACCTCGAGCAGGGCTCGGCGACCCTCGAGGAGTCGCTCGCGCTGTGGGAGCGCGGCGAGGCGCTCGCCCGCCGGTGCGAGGAGTGGCTGCTCGGCGCGAAGCAGCGGCTCGACGCCGCGCGCACGGCGGCCGCGAGCGGCGGCTCGGGCGGCGATCAGGGCCTGCCGGGCACCGACTCGTGAGCCCCCGGTTCCGCGCGACCGACGAGCAGGGGCGGCCGATCGTCGCCGAGCTCGGTCGTCCGGAGACGCCGGAGGAGCTCGCCGATCGCCGCGCCGACTCGAGCCGGCGGCATCGGGCGAACCAGACCCTCATCAACCTCGTGATCGCCATCGGCGCGTCGCTCGCGGTCGTCGTGGTGCTCGTGCTCGTCGTCGTGCGGCCCGGCCCGGGCGCCGACGCCAACCGGGTCGACTACCCGCAGACCGCCGCGCAGGCGCAGTCCGCCGTCTCGACGCCGCTGACCGCGCCGGTGCTGCCCGCGAAATGGTGGGCGAACCGCGCGGAGCTCGACCAGCCGAGCGATCAGGTCGCCAGCTGGCAGATCGGCCTCATCAGCCCGGCATCACGCTACGTCGGCGTCGTGCAGGGCATCGACGCCGACGCCACCTGGACGGCCGACCAGGTCGGCAAGCTGCAACCGACCGGGTCGCACCGGTACGGCGGCCTGAGCTGGCGCGTCTACGACCACCGCGAGGCGGGCGGCGACGTCGACTATGCGCTCGTGGCGGCATCCGGCCGCTCGACCATCGTGCTCACCGGGTCGACCGCGACCGACGCCGAGTTCGCGACCGTCGCGACGGCCATCGGAAAGGACCTGACATGACCCCACCCGCGATGACCCCGACGCAGGCCTGGGCGGAGATGGTCAGCGGCAACGAACGGTTCATCGGCGGGGCACCACGGCATCCCCGCCAGGACGTGGAGCGGCGCGAGGAGCTCGCCCTGGGGCAGGCGCCGCACGCGGTGCTCTTCGGATGCAGCGACTCACGGCTCGCCGCGGAGATCATCTTCGACCGCGGGCTCGGCGATCTCTTCGTCGTGCGCAACGCCGGGCAGGTCGTCTCCAGCTCGGTGCTCGGCTCGATCGAGTACGGGGTCGAGGTGCTGAACGCGCCCCTGCTGGTGGTGCTCGGGCACGACTCGTGCGGTGCGGTCGCGGCAGCCATCGACCAGGCGGAGCCGGACGCGGCGCCGCTGCCGCCGCACATCCGGGATCTGATCGCCCCGATCGCGCCGGCCGTCGCGGCGACGCCCATCGTCGAGGGCCATCGCGACCCGGCCGAGGTCGGCAGAGCGCACCTGCGCGACACCGTCAGCGAGCTGCTGGCCGAGTCCGAGCTCATCTCCGACGCCGTCGCCGCCGGTAGGTTGGGGATCGTCGGCGCGAACTACCGCCTCCTCGAAGGCCGCGTGGTCCCCGACGTCCTCCTCGGCCTCACGTCCGACTGACGACCCGACTTCGAAAGGCGATCCGTGGCCACGACCGCGTCCTCCGACAGCACCGAGTACCGCATCGAGCACGACACCATGGGTGAGGTGCGGGTGCCCGCCGCCGCCCTGTACGGCGCGCAGACGCAGCGCGCGGTCGAGAACTTCCCGATCTCCGGCGTCGGCCTCGAGCCGAGCCAGATCATCGCCCTCGCCCGCATCAAGCGCGCGGCGGCGCTGACCAACAAGCAGATCGGCATCCTGCCGGCCGAGATCGCCGACGCGATCGTCGCGGCCGCCGACGAGGTGATCGCCGGATCGCATCACGAGCACTTCCCCATCGACACGTTCCAGACCGGGTCGGGCACGAGTTCGAACATGAACATGAACGAGGTGCTCGCCACCCTGGCGACGCGCTCGCTCGGCTCGCCCGTGCACCCCAATGACCACGTCAACATGTCGCAGTCGTCGAACGACGTCTTCCCGACGTCGGTGCACGTCGCCGTCACGGGCGCCCTCACCCATGACCTCGTGCCGGCGCTGGACCGGCTCGCGATCGCACTGGAGAAGAAGGCGGGAGAGTGGGCCGGCGTCGTCAAATCGGGCCGCACCCACCTCATGGATGCCACCCCCGTGACCCTCGGGCAGGAGTTCGGCGGCTACGCGCGACAGGTGCGCCTCGCGATCGAGCGCATCGAGGCGGCATTGCCCCGCGTGGCCGAGGTGCCGCTCGGCGGAACCGCGACCGGCACGGGCATCAACACGCCGACGGGGTTCTCCGAGCGGGTCATCCAGATCCTCGCCGAGTCGACCGGCCTGCCGATCACCGAGGCGCGCGACCACTTCGAGGCGCAGGGAGCGCGCGACGGCCTCGTCGAGGCGTCGGGCGCCCTGCGCGTGCTCGCCGTGTCGCTCATCAAGATCTGCAACGACATCCGGTGGATGGGCTCGGGCCCCAACACCGGGCTCAACGAGATCCACATCCCCGACCTGCAGCCGGGCTCCTCGATCATGCCGGGCAAGGTCAACCCGGTCATCCCCGAGGCGACGATCATGGTCGCCACCCGTGTCATGGGCAACGACGCCACGATCGCCTGGGCGGGAGCCTCCGGCAACTTCGAACTCAACGTGGCCATCCCGGTCATGGGCACGGCGCTGCTCGAGTCGATCCGGCTGCTCGCGAACGCGACGCGGCTGCTGGCCGACACGACCGTCGACGGCCTCGTGGCCAACGTGGATCGCGACCGCGCGCTGGCGGAGTCGTCGCCGTCGATCGTCACGCCGCTGAACAAGCTCATCGGGTACGAGAACGCCGCCAAGATCGCCAAGCACGCCGTCGCGACCGGCCGCACGATCCGCGAGGCCACCATCGATCTCGGTTTCGTCGAGCGCGGCGAGCTGACCACCGAGCAGCTGGATGCGGCGCTCGACGTGCTGTCGATGACCCACCCGAGCTGATGACGCACCGCGCCGTCCTCGCAGCGACCGTGATCGCGGCGGCCCTGCTGCTGGCGGCCTGCACCGCAGCACCGACCCCGACGTCGACACCCGTGCACACGCCGACCGCGTCGCCGACGCCGACCCTGGCGGCATCCGCCTGCACGTGGACGGGCGTGCGCGAGCCGGTCGACGGGGGCACCCTCGGCCAGTTCGCGGTCGCGCTCACGAACACGAGCACCGGCACCTGTCTTCTGAACGGAGCCCCCGCGGCCTCGCTGACCGGCGGTCGGCGCGGCACCGAGGGCGTCGCGGCCGGCACCTCGAGCAAGTTCCCGGCCGGTCCCGTCGTCGTGCCCGCCGGAGCGACCGCGTACGCGCCGGTCGTGCTGTCGACCACCACCGACGGCGGGATCACCGGCCACTGCACCGACTCGAAGCACACGACGCTGCAGGTGACGCCCGCGGGCTCACCGTCGACGATCGCGCTGGACGTCTCGCTGCTGCACCCCTGCGCGCCGCAGCCGGGGTTCGGATGGGCGGTCTACCCCGTGCAGTCGACGATGCCGACCGTGGACGCCTTCAGCGGCTGACGAGAAGGCTCGCCGCCAGCGCGACGACGTAGCCGGCGAGCAGGAACGGTCCGAACGGGATCCGTGCGCCGCGTCCGTGGCGAACCAGCACCACGGCGCTCACGACGCCGCCCAGCAGGAACGCGGCGAGGGGCGCGAGAACCGCGATGGTCAGCGTCGGCGAGGCGAGACCGAGCACGGCGACGAGCTTGACGTCGCCGAGCCCCATGCCGCCCCCCAGCGCGAGCCCGAGGAACACGACCGTCAGGATCGCCGCCGCGAGGATCGGCCCCCAGGGCACCACGCGCGTCGCGCACCCCTGGATCACGATCGCGACCGCGCCGACCGCGATGCCCGGCAGCGTCATCCGGTCGGGCAGGCGCCGGTGCACGAGATCGAACCGGGCCAGCTCGGGCGCCGTCGCGGCCAGATACAGGCCGGGCAGTGTCGCCGCGGCGGGGCCGATCGCGACGACCGCGAGCACCGCCAGGGCGAGTGCCAGGGGCAGCTGCCATCCCAGGGCACGGGCGTCGGGGGTCGGCACAGCGGGAGGGTAGCGCGGCCGCGTCGGGCGCCGCGGAGACGATCCCCCGGCGGGCCCCGGCCGCTGCGCCCGGTCTGCTACGGTCCGAGCGTCCGCCCGATCGAAGGAGCCCCCGTGCCCGTCGTCACCCTCGCCCGCGCCGAGGCCATCCTCGACGCGGCCCTGGCCGAGGCCGCCCGGCACGACCTCGCCGTGAGCGCGGCCGTGGTCGACGCGGGCGGTCACCTGGTCGCGTTCCGCCGGATGGACGGGGCCGAGATCGCCGGCCCCGCGCTCGCGGTGGACAAGGCCTACACGGCAATCGCACTCAGCGGCTCGACGGCCGACCTCGCCGCGGAGGCGCAGCCGGGGGGTGCGCTGTTCGGCATCCAGAGCACCGGCGGCGGTCGCTTCGTCGTCTTCGGCGGCGGGGTGCCGGTGCGCGACGGCGACCTCATCGTGGGCGGCGTCGGCGTGAGCGGCGCTCCCGATCCTGCCGTCGACGACGCCTGCGCCCGGGCGGGCGCGGCCGCGTTCGGCTGAGCCCGCCGGGCCCTCCCGGCGTCACCGCCGCCACCGGGATGTCGACCGGTCAGCCGAGCTCGTTGGACTCCAGCAGCTCGGTCACGAGCGCCGCGATCGCGGAGCGCTCCGAGCGGGTGAGCGTGATGTGCCCGAACAGCGCGTTGCCCTTGAGCGTCTCGATGACGCTCGCGACGCCGTCGTGCCGGCCGACCCGCAGGTTGTCGCGCTGCGCCACGTCGTGGGTCAGCACCACCCGCGAGTTCTGGCCGATGCGCGAGAGCACCGTCAGCAGCACGTTGCGCTCGAGCGACTGCGCCTCGTCGACGATCACGAACGCGTCGTGCAGCGAGCGGCCGCGGATGTGGGTGAGCGGCAGCACCTCGAGGATGCCGCGCTCCACGACCTCCTCGAGCACGTTCTCGGAGACGAGGGCGCCGAGCGTGTCGAAGACCGCCTGGCCCCAGGGGTTCATCTTCTCGTCCTTGTCGCCGGGCAGGTAGCCGAGCTCCTGCCCGCCGACCGCGTACAGGGGGCGGAAGACCATGATCTTGCGGTGCTGCTGCTTCTCGAGCACGGCCTCGAGGCCGGCGCACAGCGCCAGGGCGCTCTTGCCGGTGCCGGCGCGGCCGCCGAGGGAGACGATCCCGATCTCCGGGTCGAGCAGCATGTCGATGGCGAGACGCTGCTCCGCGCTGCGACCGTGCAGTCCGAAGACGTCGCGGTCGCCGCGGACCACCCGCAGCATCCCGCGATCCACGACCCGGCCGAGCGCCGAGCCGCGGTCGGAGTGGATGACGAGGTTCGTGTTGATCGGCAGCTCGGCCACCGCGCGCGAGGCGATGGTCTCGTTGTCGTAGAGCTCGGCCATCTGCTCGCTCGACAGGTCCAGCTCGGCGACGCCGGTCCAGCCGGAGTCCACGGCGAGCTCGGCGAGGTACTCCTCGGCGGCCAGGCCGATCGACGCGGCCTTCACCCGCAGCGGCAGGTCCTTCGAGACGACGACGACGTCGAGACCGTCGTTGGCGAGGTTCATCGCGACCGCGAGAATGCGCGAGTCGTTGTCGCCCAGCTGCAGGCCGGAGGGCAGCACCGACATGTTGGTGTGGTTGAGCTCGACCCGCAGCGTGCCGCCGTCGTCGCCGATGGCGATCGGGAAGTCGAGACGCTCGTGCTCGACACGCAGGTCGTCGAGCTTGCGCAGCGCCTGCCGTGCGAAGTAGCCGATCTCGGGGTCGTGCCGCTTGCCCTCGAGCTCGGTCACGACCACGACGGGCAGCACCACCGAGTGCTCCGCGAACCGGAACATCGCGCTCGGATCGCTCAGCAGAACGGAGGTGTCGAGCACGTACGTGCGCTCCCCCTGCCGAGGGACCGACCGCGTGTCGCGAGTCTGGGTGGATTCGGGCGAGGGCTTGTCGAGCGCGGGCACTGCCACTCCATCCCCGGGAGCCCTCTCGGCGCTCCCGGACTCTCATCTGCGGAGCGGCCGGGGCTCGCGGAGCGAACGTGTGTGGCCGCCCCGATCGGACGCCGTGTCCGATGGGGCGAACGTAACCCCCGCCCGGCTACCGCCTCCCGCGACACGCGCGCGCGGCGGCTAAGACTGAGCTCAGACGGTCGTCAGGGTCGCGAACGACTGCAGGGCCGAACGCAGCATCGAGAACGTCTCCTCGTCGGTCGACGCGTGCGTCGACACGCGCACGGTGCCCGCCCGGACGGTGACGCTCACCCCGTGGTTGTGCAGGGATGCCGCGAGCGCCGTGAGCTGATCCTCCGCGGGCTGCAGCACCACGATCCCCGCCCGCTCCGACTCGGTGCGCGGGGAGCTCACCGGCACGGCGAACTCGTCGGCGAGCTCGATGATCCGGCTCACGTGCGTCGCGATCCGCGCGTTGATGGATCCCACCCCCACCTCCGCGATCTCCTCGAGGGCCGCCGACAGCCGAGCCTGCGCGATGGGGTCGGGGTTGGTCAGCAGGAACTTCGAGGCGTCGGCCGCCGGCTCGCGCACCTCGTCCATCGGCATGGTCGCGCCGTCGTCGCCTGCGAAGCCCGACCAGACCGGCGTCAGGTGCTCGAGCGCCCGCTCGCTGAGCGCCATGAAGCCGGTGCCCCAACCGGCGCGCGGCCACTTCTGGCCCCCCGCGACCACGACATCCGCGAGCTGCCACGGGGCGTCGACGACGCCGAAGCACTGGGTCGCATCGATCACGAGCAGGCGGTCGCCCACGACCTGGCGCAGGCCCTCGAGGTCGGCGAGGAACCCGGTGCGGAAGTCGACGAGGCTGAGCGCGACGGCGACGATCGACGGTGTGAGCTGGTCGCGCAGGTTACCCGGGGTGACCCGACCGTGGTCGGTCTCGACCCAGGCGGGCACGAGCACGCCCAGGGCGCGCGCCGCCCGGTCGGCCGCGTAGCTGAGCGACGGGAACTCGGCGGGCGAGAGCGCGACGCCGCCCGTGATCCCGAACATCGCGTGCATGAGTCCGGTGCTGGTGTTCGGCTGGAAGACCACCTGGTCCGCGGGGAACCCGGTCAGCGCCGCCACGGCGGAGCGCAGCCGGGCGCCCTGCTCCAGGAAGACCCCGAACCCGCCGAAGCGCGCTCGGGCGAGCGACTCGGTCATGCCGGCGAGCTCGCCGCGCACCGTGCGGCCGATCGGGCCGACGCCGGCGAAGTCGAGATATCCCGGCTCCTCGTCGAACCCGCCGGCGTAGTCGTCGATGTCCATGCGTCGTCCCCCGCTCTATTGCCCGTACCGGCGCTCGCGGCTCGCGAACGCACGGATCGCCCGCAGGAAGTCCACCTCGCGCATGTCGGGGCCCAGCGCCTCGACGAAGTAGAACTCGCTGTGTGCGCTCTGCCAGAGCATGAAGTCCGACAGCCGCTGCTCCCCGGAGGTCCGGATGATCAGGTCGGGGTCGGGCTGACCCTGGGTGTAGAGGTTCTCGGCGATGAGCTCCGGGGTCAGGATGTCGGCGAGATCGTCGATCGTGCCGCCGCCGAGGCCATGGGTGCGCACGATCTTGCGCATGGCATCCGCGATCTCGCGCCGGCCGCCGTAGCCGACCGCGAGGTTGACGTGCAGCCCGGTGTTCTCGGCCGTCATCGTCTGCGCGTTCCGGAGGTCGTCGACGAGACTCTCCGGCAGGCCGTCGACGGTGCCGACGTGCTGGATGCGCCACTCGCCCTCCTCGGCGAGGTCGCGCGCGAGGTCGCCGATGATCACGAACAGCTGCTCGAGCTCGTCCCCGGGACGCCCGGTCAGGTTGTCGGCGGAGAGCAGATACAGGGTGACCACGCGGACGCCCAGGTCGTCGCACCATTCGAGGAACTCGCGCATCTTCGCCGCTCCGGCCCGATGCCCGTGGGCGGCGGTCTCGAGGGCGCGCTGCCGGGCCCAGCGACGGTTGCCGTCGATGATCATCGCGACGTGGTGCGGCAGGGACGCGTCGGTGAGCGAGCGCCGCAGCCGGGCCTGGTACAGGCGGTAGAGGATCCCCCCGCTCGCCAGGTCCGATCGCTCACGCGCCACGACCCATACGCTAGCCGGGGCGGCTGCCAGGTTGCTCCTCCTAGGCTCGGCGCATGCGCTCATCGCTCGACACGCCGGCCGACGGCGGGCGCGTTCTCGACGTGGAGGCCAAGCCGCGCTGGCGGGGATGGATCCACCTCGCGACCACGCCGGTCGCGGTCGTGCTCGGCATCGTGCTGATCGTCGTGGCGCACGGTGCGGCGGCGAAGGCCGGCTCCGCGATCTTCATGGCGACGGCCCTGCTGCTCTTCGGCGTCTCGGCGATCTACCACCTGCTCCCGGCGCCGTACGCCGCGAAGCCGCGGCTGCGCCGCTTCGACCACGCCAACATCTTCCTGCTCATCGCGGGCACCTACACGCCCCTCTCGCTCACCGCCCTGGTCGCGCCGGAGAGCACCATCCTGCTCGTCGTGGTCTGGGGCGGCGCCCTCCTCGGGATCGCATTCCGCGTCTTCTGGCTGAGTGCGCCCCGCTGGCTCTACGTGCCCATCTACCTCGCGCTGGGGTGGGCAGCGGTGCTCTACGCCGGCGACCTGATCGCGTTCGACGCGATCGCGATGCTGCTCGTTCTCGCGGGCGGGGTCGCCTATTCGCTCGGCGCGGTGTTCTACGCGCTCAAGCGGCCGAACCCCGTGCCGGGGGTCTTCGGGTTCCACGAGCTGTTCCACGCCTGCACGAGCGTCGCGTTCCTGGCGCAGTGGGTCGGCATCCTGCTCGTCGTGCAGCACCCGGTCGGTTAGCCGCGCGGGTCGTCGCCCCCGGCCGCGTCGCCCGTCGTGCCGCTCGCCTTCGCGGCTTCCTCCGCCTCGAGCCGTTCGCGGATCTGCGCCCGGTAGTTCACCCGCCGCAGGCGACGGACCATGTCGAGGATCAGCAGGATCACCACGACGCCGATCGCGGCCATCACCGCGAACCCCCAGGGACCGGGCGTGACGGCGTCGGCGTCGAACCCCGGCGACGGCGAGGGAGACGGGGCGGCGCCGAGCACGGCGGCGAGGGTCCAGAGCACGGTCGGCCTCTCAGAGTCGGGCGGATAGCCTCATCTCAGAGTAAGGGAGCCCCGCCGTGTCCATCACCCACCGGCCCGCCGCCGCCGCGGTGGACATCGACGCGCGCTACGGTCGCACCCCCCAGCGTCGACGGCGTGCCGTGGTCGTCGCCGTGCTCGTCGGCGTCGCCGTCGTCGCCACGGCCGTCGTCTGGGTCATCTGGGTGGGGTTGTTCACCCCCGGGGCCGCGATCGACAACCAGGACATCGGCTACCGCCACGTGAACGCCTCGACCCTGCAGGTCACGGAGCAGATCTCGGCGGACCCCGGCACGCGCGTCACCTGCAGCTTCGAGGGCGTGGACGAGAAGTTCGCGATCGTGGGCTGGAAGATCGTCGACATCCCGCCGTCGACGCAGCGCACGTTCCGGCACAGCGTGACCGTGCGTATCTCGCAGCCGGCTGTGAACGGCACCGTGGGCGCTTGCTGGCTGACGAAGCCGTGACCTAGTCTTGACCGACCGCTGAATTGGATGTACCCGAGACCGGCCCCGGCCGGTCTTCTTGTTTATCCGGCGGTGTCCCGATATTCCGAGGAGCATCATGTCCGACACCACGGCCACGACGTGGCTGACCCAGGAGTCCTACGACCGGCTGAAGGCCGAGCTCGAGGAGCTCAGCGGGCCCGGGCGCGCCGGCATCGTCGAGCGGATCGCCGCCGCGCGCGAGGAGGGCGACCTCAAGGAGAACGGCGGCTACCACGCCGCGAAGGACGAGCAGGGCCACATCGAGGCGCGCATCCGCCAGCTCACCGAGCTGCTGCGCCACGCGAGCGTCGGCGAGCCGCCGCAGAGCCACGGCGTCGTCGAGGTCGGCACGGTCGTGACCGCGAAGATCGCGGGCGACGACACCAAGTTCCTGCTCGGCAGCCGTGAGGTCGCGGGCGACACCGAGCTCGACGTCTACCCGGCGACGAGCCCGCTCGGGCAGGCGATCCTCGGCATGAAGGTCGGAGCCAAGGGGACGTACACCGCGCCGAACGGCCGCGAGATCCCCGTCGAGGTCGTCGACGTCGAGACCTACCGCGCCTAGGGCGTCGCGGCCGGCGGCGCCGGCGGGAACACGAAACGAGTCGCGTCGGTGGGGAAGCTGAACCACGCCAGCACGGTGTCCGGTCGGAGCACACGGAGCCCGCCCCCGTCGTCGCCGGCCCAGGCGTCGGCCGCGGGCGCATACCCGGCGGCGTGGTATTTGCCGAAGGCCGCGGCGAGCCGCGCGCCGACGTCGTCCGGCTCGGCGCGGGCCGCCTCGCTGCGTCCCTCGACGATCACCGCCTCGCTGCCGCTCTCGAGCGAGAGCGAGCACGCCGGGTTGCGTTCGAGGTTGCGGGCGTGGCGGGTCTCGGCCGAGCCGTCGTACCAGAACGCGTCGTCGACCCACACGCCCCAGCGCGGGATGAGGTGGGGCCGCCCGTCGGGACGGACCGACGCGAGCCAGTAGTGCTGCGATCGCTCCAGGCGCCCCCGCACGTCGGCCCACGCGAGCAGGCCGGAGTCGTCGTCGGGCAGGCCGTAGCCGGCGGGGAGGATCGGGCGTTCGCGGCGGGGTCCGGTCATTCCCCCGACCGTAGGGCCCACCGCCGACGTCGCGGTGCTCAGCCGCCGACGCGCGGGCGGTAGCCGGCGGCGCGGAGCTGGTCGAGCACGTGCTCCGCGTGAGTGGGGCCGCGGGTCTCCATGTGGATCTCGATCTCGACCTCGGTGATCTGCAGGCCGTTGCCGTGCCGTGTGTGCAGCACCTCGACGACGTTCGCGTTCGCATCGGCGATCAGGTCCGCGATCGTCGCGAGCTGGCCCGGGCGGTCGGGCAGCGGGATGCCGACGATGAGATACCGGCCGGACGCGGCGAGGCCGCGGCTGACGATCCGCTCCATGACCATCGGGTCGATGTTGCCGCCCGAGAGCAGGAACACGGTCGGACCGGTCACCGCGAGCTTGCCGGTGATCGCGGCCGCGACCCCCACAGCCCCGGCGGGCTCGACCACGAGCTTGGTGCGCTCGAGCAGCACGACGAGGGCGGCGGCGGTCTCGTCGTCGGTGACCGTCACGATCTCGTCGACCGTGCGCCGGATGATCTCGAAGTTGAGCGAGCCGGGGCGCCCGACCGCGATGCCGTCCGAGATCGTGGGCGCCGTCGTGATCGACACCGGCTCCCCCGCGGCGAGGGAGGGCGGGTAGGACGCGGCGTTGGCGGCCTGCACGCCGATGATCCGCACCTCGCGCCCGAGTTCCGGCGCGAGCTGGGCGAACGCCGATGCGACCCCCGAGATCAGGCCGCCGCCGCCGACGGGCACGACCACGTTCTCGACATCCGGAACCTGATCGAGGATCTCGAAGGCGAGCGTGCCCTGGCCGGCCACGACATCCGGATGGTCGTACGGCGGGATCATGACGGCCCCGGTGCGCTCGGCGAACTCGAGCGCCGCGAGCAGCGTCTCGTCGAACACGGTGCCGTGCAGCACGACCTCCGCGCCGTAGCCGCTGGTCGCCTCGAGCTTGGGCAGCGCGGCGCCGATCGGCATGTAGATGGTCGCGTGGATGCCGAGCTCCCGCGCCGCGAGCGCGACGCCCTGGGCATGATTGCCGGCGGAGGCCGCCACCACCCCCCGCGCCTTCTCCTCGGGGCTCAGCTGCGAGATCCGGTTGTAGGCGCCGCGGATCTTGTACGAGCCGGTGCGCTGCAGGTTCTCGGCCTTCAGGTGCACCGGATGCGCGAGCAGGTCGGTCAGGAAGCGCGACTCCTCCATGGGCGTCACGGTGGCGACCTCGCGCACCCGCTCCCGTGCGGCGCGGATCTCCTCCAGCGCGGGGCCCGGCATCACATCTGCCGGGCGCGCGCTCGTGTCACTGGACAACGCCGTGCGGTCCTCTCGTCGGTTCGGTGACGTCGCTCTCGTCGGGGTGCGGGTCGATGCGCCACTCGCCTCGGGCGATGTACCCGATCATGACATTCAGCACGGCCACGATCGGCACCGCGAAGAACGCCCCCGGGATGCCGGCGATGAAGCCCGCCGCCGCGACCGAGAGCACGACGGCGACCGGATGCACCTTGACCGCGGTGCCCATGACGAAGGGCTGCAGCACGTGGCCCTCGATCTGCTGCACGAGGATCACGATCGCGAGCATGATCACCGCCGGCAGCGGCCCGAGGTAGACCAGCGCCACGAAGACGGCGAGCACGCCCGTCAGCACCGCGCCGACGACCGGGATGAACGACCCCAGGAACACGGCGATGGCGATCGGCAGCACCAGCGGGAATCCGCCGAACACGAGACCGAGGATCCAGGCGCCCAGCCCGATCCCGACGGCGTCGATGAAGGCCACGAAGATCTGCACCCGCACGAAGCTCGTGAGGGTCGACCATCCCGCCTCCCCCGCACCGCGCACCGCGACCCGCGCCCGCTTCGGGAACAGGCGCACGATCCAGGCGAAGATGCCGCGCCCGTCGATGAGGATGAAGACCGTCGAGAACAGCGTGATCAGCAGGCCGGCGAGCACGTGCCCGAACGTCGAGCCGATCGACAGGGCGCCCGAGAGCACGCCGCTCGAGTCCTTCTGGATCGCGGCCCAGGCGTCCTGGACGTAGCCGTCGATGTCCTTCGCCGACAGGTCGAACGGATCCTGCGCCAGGAACGCCCGGAGGTCGCCGATGCGCTGCATGGTCTGCTTCTGCAGGTCGGGGAACCCGCTGCGCACCTGGAGCACGATGAGCGTCACGAGGCCGCCGACGACCACGATGACCGCGACCAGGCACACGACGACGGCGAGCCATTTGGGCCAGCGGTGGCGCTGGAGGAAGTTCGAGAACGGCACGAGGAGGGCCGAGAGCACGACCGCGACCATGAACGGGATCGCGACGATGTGCAGGGCGACGAAGAGATAGCAGAACAGCGCGACGACGGCCGCGACCACCAGCACCCGCCACGACCAGGCCGCCGCGATGCGCATGCCGGGCGCGACGGTCTCGTCGGCCGTCGCCGACACGACGGGGCGCACGGCCTCGCCTCGCCGGTCGCCGCGCTCGGAGCGCTTGCGGAACACCATCCGGTCAGTCTGCCAGCCCGCCCTGTTCGCTCCGGACCTCGCACCGGGTCCGCGTGCGGCTCACACCCGGCTCGGATGCGACGATCAGCCGTTCCGGTGCGGCCGGGTCATACTGACTCGATGGCAGACGCCCAGCCGGAGCAGCCCCGGCCGACCCGCATCGACATGAACCTCCAGCCGACCGAGGAGGTCGGGGTCTTCGCCGACTTCGCGAACGTCTGGAACACGCCGAACACCTTCGTGCTCGACTTCCTGTCGGTGAAGGAGCCACCGCATCCGGCCATGACACCCGAGGGTCCGGATCCCGACGGCCCGACGGTGGTGGATGCCCGCGTCGCGGCGAGGGTGCGGATCCCCTCGGAGCAGGTCGGGCCGCTGATCCAGGCGCTGCAGACGCAGCTCAACGGCTGGCTGGCCGCGCAGGGGCGCAACGACCCGCCCGACAACTGGCTCGGCGCCTGACCCCGCGACCTGCTCGCCGGTGTCGGCCGCTCCGGCGAGGATGAAGGGATGCCGGACTCGCTCTCGCCCGCGGCCGCGCGCCGCGTGCTCCTCGCGGCACAGGGATTCGGATCGCGTCCGTCGACCACCGGCACGCGCCAGCTGAACCTGCTGCTGACGCGACTGCGTCTGCTGCAGCTGGACTCGGTCAACGTCTACGAGCGCAGCCACTACCAGCCCGCGTTCGCGCGTCTGGGCGCCTACGACCGCGGGCTGCTCGACCGGTTGACGTTCGCCCGGCGTTCGGCCTACACGGAGCAGTGGGCCCACGAGGCCGCGATCGTGCCGATCGAGGACTGGCCGCTGTTCGCCTGGCGGCGCGAGGCGTTCCGCGCCAAGTACGACGAGTGGTTCCGCGAGAACGCCGGCATCGTCGACTGGCTGCGCGCCGAACTGGCCGCCCAGGGGCCGCGCACGTCCGGCGACGTCGAGCACGAGGAGAACGTGCGCGGCGGCCCGTGGTGGGGGTGGTCGTCGACGAAGCGGGGCCTCGAGATGCTCTTCCGCAGCGGCGACGTCGCGATCGCCGGCCGCACCCGCTTTCAGCGCGAATACGCGCTCGCCCCGACCGTCCTGCCGCCGGAGGTCCTCGACGTGCGCATCGCGAAGGCCGACGCGCTTCGCGAACTCGTGCGCCGCGCTGCGGTCGCGCTCGGCATCGGCACGATCGCCGACCTCGCGGACTACTACCGGCTGTACATCGACGACACGAAGCAGGCGGTGCGCGACCTCGTCGACGCGGGCGAGCTGCGGCAGGTGCGCGTCGACGGCTGGAAGCAGGACGCCTACCTGCACCGCGACGCGCGCATCCCGCGGCGCATCGAGGCCGCCGCCCTGCTCTCGCCCTTCGACCCGGTCGTGTGGGATCGCGACCGTGCGCTGCGCATGTTCGGGTTCCACTACCGGATCGAGCTCTACACACCCGCCCCGAAGCGCGTGTACGGCTATTACACGCTGCCCGTGCTGGTCGACGAGGCGATCGTCGGCCGTGTCGACCTGAAGAGCGACCGGCAGCGCGGCGCCCTGCGCGTGCAGTCCGCCTGGACCGAAGAGGGGGCGCCGGCGTCCGCGGTCGAGCGGACCGCCCTCGCCGTGCGCGAGGCGGCCGGATGGCAGGGCCTGCCCGACATCGAGGTGGTCGACCGCGGCGACGCGGCCCGCGCCCTCGCATCGGAGCTGGGCACCTCGCCGGTCAAGTAGCGCCGCAGGGCGGCGGCGCGCCTAGAGGCGCTGGGCGTTCTGCTCGAGGCGGGCGATCCGGTCCGGGATCGGCGGATGGGTCGAGAACAGGCGGGACATGAACCCGGGCTTGTCGGGCTGAGAGATCCACAGGTGCGACATGCTCGAGGTGGTGCGCCGCACGGGCTGGAAGCCGGCCTGCAGCTTCGCCAGCGCCGACTCGAGGCCCTCGGGGTCGCGGGTGGTCAGCGCACTCGACGCGTCGGCGAGGTACTCGCGCTGGCGCGAGATCGCGGCCTGCACCAGCGCCGCGGCGATGGGCGCGAGGATCGCCGCGACGATCCCGATGGCGAGCACGATCAGCAGCGCCGGGCCGCCGAGGTTGTTGTTGCGGCTGCGCCCGCCGCCGAACAGCACGAACCGGAACACGATGTCCGAGATCAGGCCGATCGCGACGACCAGGCCGAACACGATGAGCGAGACCCGGATGTCGTAGTTCTTGACGTGCCCCATCTCGTGGGCCATGACGCCCTCGAGCTCCCGGTCGGTCATCATGTCGAGCAGGCCGGTGGTCGCGGCGACGGATGCGGTCTGCGGGTTGCGACCGGTGGCGAACGCGTTCGGCGCCGGGTCGGCGATCACGTAGACCTTCGGCATCGGCAGCCCCTCGGTGATCGCGAGGTTCTCGACGATCCGGTACAGCCGCGGGTTGTCCGCCTTCTGGATGGGGCGGGCGCCACTGATCATGAGTGCCTGCGCCGACGCGAAGAAGTACTGGAACACCGCGTAGAGCGCCGCGATCACGAACACGACGATCGCGATCGACCAGCTGTTGAGGAGCCACGCGGCGAGCACGCCCAGGCCGCCGATGATCAGCAGGAACACCGCGATGATGAACACGGTGTTGCGCTTGTTGGCGGCGATCGCGGAATACATGCGATCAACCTCTCCGGTGCTGCGGTGTCAGTGTCGGGAAGACGTCGGTCAGAACTGCACGCGCGGCGGCTCGGCGATGGCCGACGGCTCGTCGACCTCGAAGAACTCGCGCTCCGTGAATCCGAGCCCCCGCACGAACAGCGTGTTCGGGAAGACCTTGATCTTGGTGTTGAGCTCGCGCACGCCGCCGTTGTAGAACCGGCGCGAGGCCTGGATCTTGTCCTCGGTGTCGACGAGCTCCGCCTGGAGCTGCAGGAAGTTCTGACTGGCCTGCAGCTGCGGGTACGCCTCGGCGACGGCGAAGATCGACTTCAGGGCCGACTGCATCTGGTTCTCGGCCTTGCCGGCCTCGGCCGGGCCCTGCGCGGAGAGGGTCGCGGCGCGCGCCTCGGTGACCTTCTGGAACACGCCGGACTCGTGCGCGGCGTAGCCCTTCACGGTCTCGATGAGGTTCGGGATCAGGTCGGCTCGGCGCTTGAGCTGCACCGTGATGTCGCTCCACGCCTCGTCGACGCGGACGTTCATCTTGACCAGTCCGTTGTAGGTGGCCCAGAGGTAGATGCCGATGATGAGCACGAGGGCCACGATCACGACGATCAGGATGATGAGTCCGGTGAGCATGGGCTCATGGTAGGGGACGCGACCCCCGGCCGCCTATGAGCGCGCCTAGCCTTGACCGGGTGAGCGCTGCGAGCGAGGCCCTGGATCGACTGATCGCGACCGTGCCCGGCTTCCCCGAGCCCGGCATCCTGTTCCGCGATCTGACGCCGGTGCTGGCCGATCCGGATGCCCTGCGCGCGGTCGCGTCGGAGCTCGCGGCCTCCGCGCACGGACCCTACGACGCGATCGCCGGGGTCGAGGCGCGCGGGTTCGCGCTGGCGGCGGCCGCCGCGGCGGTGAGCGGCACCGGTCTCGTGCTCATCCGCAAGGCGGGCAAGCTCCCGCGCGCGGTGTACCGGCGCGAGTACGCGCTCGAGTACGGCACCGCGGCGCTGGAGCTGCACCGCGACGAGCTGCCGCGCGGCTCGCGCGTGCTGCTGGTGGATGACGTGCTCGCCACCGGCGGCACCCTCGAGGCGGCGCTGGGGCTGCTCGCCGACGCGGGGCTCCAGGTCGCGGGCGTGTCGGTCGCGCTCGAGCTCGCGGCGCTCGGCGGCCGCGCGCGGCTCGCGCGCGACGACGTGCGGGCGATCGCCGTCGTCTAGCTCAGCACGCGGTCGAGGTACGGGTTCGTGAAGACGTGCTCCGGGTCGAGACGCCCGCGCACAGCGAGGAAGTCCGCGAAGCGCGGGTAGCGCGGCTCGAGCTCCGCTCGCCCCAGCGTGTGCATCTTGCCCCAATGGGGCCGGCCGTCGTGCGCGAGGAAGATCCGCTCGGCGGCCGCGAAGTAGGCGGCCGGGTCCTCGCGGATCGAGCGGTGCACCGCGATGTAGCCGGAGTCGCGGCCGTACGAGGTCGACAGCCACGTGTCGTCGCGCGCGGCCACCCGCACCTCCACCGGAAACTCGATGCGCCATCCGGCATCGTCGATCGCCCGCCGCAGCTCGCGCAGCGCCGAGGGCACGGCTGCGCGCGGCAGCGCGTACTCCAGCTCACGGAACCGCACATCGCGCGGCGCCGTGAACACCTCGTGCGAGTGGTCGACGTACTCGCGGTCGCCGTAGACCCGGGTCGCGAGCCGGTTGATCGGCGGCGTGAGCGCCGGCACGACGCGGCCGACCGCGCACTTGGCGGCCAGCACCACGTTGGACAGCAGCCGCTCCTCGATCCAGTTGGCGAGCGGTCCGACGGGGCGGCGCTCGGCATCCGCGGGCAGGCGGGTGTTCTGCTTGGTCATGACGCGCTCGGTGTGCGGCCACCAGTAGAACTCGACGTGGTCGGCGGCGGTCATGCGCGGCTCGAAGTCGTCGAGCACCTCCTCGAGCCCGGCGGGCCGCTCGATCGCGTGCAGCAGGAAAGCGGGCACCGCGCGCACGGTGATGTCGGTCAGGATGCCCAGGGCCCCGAGGCCGAGCTGCACCGCCCCCAGCAGCTCGGCGTTCTCGCGCTCGGAGACGGTCAGGATGCCGCCGCCGGCCGTCACGAGCGTCGCCCCCGCGATCCGGGTCGCCAGCCCGCCGAAGCGCGCACCCGTGCCGTGCGTGCCGGTGCTCGTCGCTCCGGCGAGCGTCTGCCGGTCGATGTCGCCCATGTTCTCGAGCGCGAGGCCGTGCGTGTGGAGCATCCGGGTGAGGTCGTGGAGGCGGGTGCCCGCGCCGATCGTGACGAGGTCGCCGTCGATGCGCCGGATGCCGCCCAGCGCCGAGACGTCGACCTGCACGCCGTCGGCGGCGGCGATCGCGGTGAAGCTGTGGCCGGCGCCGATCGCCTTGACGGTCAGTCCGCGCTCGCGTGCTTCCCGCACGACGGCCGCGACCTCCTCCGCGCTTCCCGGTCGCGCGATCTCCACCGGATGCGCGACCGCCGACCGCCCCCAGTTGCGCCAGGTCGGGCTCACAGGAAGGTCTTCCGCTCTCCGCGGTAGGTGGGCAGGGTGCCGACGACGCGGCCGTCCTCGACGACGGCGAAGGCATCCAGGTGCTCGCTGATCTCGCCCGCCTTGGTGTGCCGCAGCCAGACCCGGTCGCCGACGTGCAGGGTGCGGGCGGCCTCGCCGAGCAGCGGCGTCTGCACCTCGCCGGCGCCCTCGCGCGCGAGCATGGTGAGCCCCTGCGGCCACACCACCTGCGGCAGGCGGTCGGCCGCCGCCGGCCCGGAGGCGATCCAGCCGCCGCCGAGCACCGTCGCGATGTCGATGGTCGGCCGGCGCACGACGTCGAGCGCGAAGGCGGCCGCGGGCGCGGGCGCGAAGCGCGTGTATCCGTCGAACAGGTGCGGGCCGAACAGCCCGGAGCCTGCGGCCACCTCCGTCACAGACTCGTCGAGCCGGGTCGACTCGATCGACCCGGTGCCGCCCCCGTTGACGAACTCCAGCTCGGCGAGGCGGCGCACGCCCGCGACGGCGCGGCCACGGCGCTCCGCGAGCTCCGTCGCCGACGACGCCTGCATGCGGCGGATGACGGGGTGACCCTTGTTCACGACGCCGGCGATCTGCGCCTCGTACGCCATCATCCCGACCAGCCGGAAGCCCGGCCGGCGCACCACCTCGGTCGCGAGCGCGACGACCGCCTCGGGTTCGTGCAGCGGCGAGCGCCGCACGCCGATATGCCCGAGCAGCGGCGCACGGTACGACGCGTCGAGCTCGACCGCGATCCGGAGTTCATTGCGCGCATTCGGGGGTGCCACGGCGTCGACGAGGACCAATTGGGCGATGTCATCGACCATGAGGGTGATGCGGGCGGCGAGCTTCTCGTCGGAGGCGAGGCGTGCGATCGCGGTGCGGTCGGCGGTCGGGTAGCCGACCAGGATGTCCTCGTAGCGCTCGTCGCCCGTGTCGGCGAGCCAGATCGCCTCGGCGAGCGTGTACGCCATGACGCCCCGGAATCCGGGCAGCGCGAGCACGGCATCCAGCACGCCGCGCACGCGAACCGACTTCGACGCGACCCGGATCGGCGTGCCCTGCGCCCGCTCCAGCAGGTCGTGCGCGTTCGACGCGAGCGCCTCGAGCCCGATGACGCCGACGGGCGCCGAGCGCTTCAGGGTGGCCGCGGTCAGCGCGGGCCAATAGGTCTCCGGATGCCGCCACGGCGCCGACTCGGGCCGCGTCTCGAGATTCAGTTTCATCGCACGCTCCTGATCGGGAGGATGGCGAGCGCGCCGAGGATCGTGGCGAGCCCGGAGAGCAGGAACAGCGTCACGAATCCGCCGAGGCTCACGACCACGAAGGCGCCGAGCAGGGGGGCGAGAGCCTGCGGCACGGCGAGCGCGATGTTCATGATGCCGAGGTCCTTGCCGCGGTCGGCGGGATCCGGCAGCACCTGGGTGGCGAGCGCCTGGTCGACGGCGAGGAAGCTGCCGTAGCCGAGGCCGAGCAGCGCCCCGCCGACCATCGCGACCCCGAAGACGGGCACCAGCCCGAGCAGGAGGGCGGCGACCGCCTGCAGGATCGCGGCGACGATCACGAACGGCTTGCGCCGCCCGATCCGGTCGGAGAGCCGCCCGCCGACCAGCGACGCGATCACGATGAACACCATGTAGACGAGCACGAGCTCGAGCAGGGCGTCGTTGGCGTCCGCGGCCTTCAGGTGCAGGCCGAACTCGAGGAAGTACAGCAGCAGCCCGGTGCCGAGGGCGTTGCCGATGTTGACGAGGATGCGGCCGAGCAGCGTCCAGCCGAAGTCCGGATGCGCGCGGGGCGACACCCACATGCCCTCGATGAGGGCGGCGAGCGTGAACGGCGGGCGGTCGGCGCGGGCGAGGCGGGCATCCGGGGCGAGCACCAGGAACGGGATGACGAGCAGCACGAGCAGCACGGCGAGCGCCGTGTAGCCGGCCACGTCGCCCACGAAGACGAACGTGACGAGCACGATGCCGAGGATGATGCCGACCGCCTGCGGCGCCGAGATGAACGCGGCCACCACCCCGCGCTGACCGACCGGCACCTGGTCGGAGATCGTGGCGGTCAGCGCCGCGGTGAGCACGCAGAATCCGACGATCGCGAGGGCCCAGCAGATGCCGAGGCCGACCAGCTCGTTCTGGAAGCCGAGCACGAACACCGCGAGGGCGAACAGCAGCGCTCCCCCGGCGATCCACGGGCGGCGGCGCCCGAATCGCGAGGTCGTGCGGTCGCTCAGCGCGCCGGTGAGCGGGTAGGCGACGATCGCGCACACCCCCGCGATACCGGAGATCACGCCGAACGCGAGCACCGAGTCCTGCCACGGGGTGTCGCCGACTTGTCGCTCGACCTGGAGCGGCAGAAGCTGCTGGAACGGTGCGAGCTGCGCCATCCAGACGCCGAGCCACGCGGCGGCGAACGCGGCGATCCACCTCCCGCCGACGCGGCGCCGTGGTTCGGCGAGGGCGGCGGGGGTTCCGGCGGCGGAAGCGGTCTCGGTCATCGGGTCTCCTTCGATCCGGTGTCGGGTGCTGCGAAGACGGCGAGGGCATCGGCGGCCAGGTCGAGCACGCGCTCGGCGGCCGCATCGTCGCGGTCGGCGAGCCACGCGAGCGTGGCGCCGTCGGTGATCCCGACGACGAGCCGCGCGAGGTCGGCCACGGGGACCGCCCAGCGGATACCGAGCCGGGCCGCGCCGGTCTCGAGCAGCGCCGCCGCGACCGCGTGATAGCGCGCATACTGCTCGGCCGGCAGATCGTGCAAACCGGGCGTGCGGAGCGCGTGCTGGGTCAGCTCGAACATCGCCTGCTCGCGACCGGGATCGCGGCGCACGAGCGCGAGATAGCCGCCGAGGGCGTCGCGCAGCGCGCCGCGCACGTCGGCGGCGTCGCCGAGCAGGGCGCCCGCCGCGTCGCCCTCCTGCGCGACGACGAGCCCCACGACGTCGCGCAGCAGCTCGTCGCGCGACGGGACGGCGTAGTGGAAGCTCGCGAGCGGCATCCCGGCCTCGGCCACGATCGCCCGCGTGGATGCCGCGGCCAGCCCGTCGCGCGCCGCGACCGTCAGCGCCGCCTCGGCGAGACGGGCACGACGGTCGGCGGCGGCGATGCGGGCCATAGTGGGACGAGTGTCCCAGACAGGTGTCCGGTACGCAATGCCCGGCTTCACCGCATCCGATCGCCTGTTTGCCATCCGATCGGCACCGCGGACGGCGCATTGGATGGCAAACGGTGGATCGGACGCGCGGGGCGGGTCAGTCCTTCGTCGAGAACGCCGCGTCGAAGGAGGTGGTCGGCAGCTCCCACAGCAGCGAGCGGATGAAGCCGACGGCCTCGGCCGCGCCGCGCAGGCGGTCCATGCCGGAGTCCTCCCACTCGACCGAGATCGGGCCGGTGTAGCCGATCTTGCGCAGCGCCCGGAAGCAGTCCTCCCACGGCACGTCGCCGTGCCCGGTCGAGACGAAGTCCCAACCGCGCCGCGGGTCGCCCCACGGCAGGTGCGACGACAGCGCGCCGTAGCGACCGTTGCGCGGCTTCAGGCGGGTGTCCTTGCAGTCGACGTGGAAGATCAGGTCGGCGAAGTCGAGGATGAAGGTCACCGGGTCGATGTACTGCCACATCATGTGCGACGGGTCCCAGTTGAACCCGAAGCTCTTCCGGTGGTCGATCGCCTCGAGGGTGCGCAGCGACGTGTAGTAGTCGTACGCGATCTCCGACGGGTGCACCTCGTGCGCGTAGCGCACGCCCTCGGAATCGAACACGTCGAGGATCGGGTTCCAGCGCTTCGCGAAGTCCTCGTAGCCCTTGTCGATCACCTCGCCCGGCACCGGCGGGAACATCGCCACGTACTGCCAGATCGACGAGCCCGTGAAGCCGATCACCGTGTCGACGTCGAGCCGGCGCGCGGCGCGCGCCGTGAGCTTCATCTCCTCGGCCGCACGCTGCCGCACGCCCTCCTGCTCGCCGTCGCCCCACACGCGCTTCGGCACGATCGCCTCGTGCCGGAAGTCGATCGGGTCGTCGCACGTCGCCTGGCCCGACAGGTGGTTCGAGATCGCGAACAGCTTCAGCTCGTGCCGGTCGAGCACGGCACGGAACTCGGCGAGGTACGCGTCGTCCTCGACGGCGCGCTGCACGTCGAGGTGCGACCCGCACGCGACCTCGAGGCCGTCGTAGCCCCACTCCTGCGCGTGCGCCGCCACCTCCTCGAGCGACAGGTCGGCCCACTGGCCGGTGAACAGGGTGACCGGATGCGTGCTCATGGCTTCCTCCTCGAGCTGCGGCTAGAGCGTCCTACAGGGTGGCGACCGTCGGGTCCCAGTCCTCGGGCATGCGCGGCGAGCGCGCGGTGGTGCTGGCGACCTCGACCACGGCCCCGGAGGTCGCGGCCTCGCCGAGCGAGAGCATGACGTCGAGCACGTGGTAGGCCAGCGCTCCGGATGCCCGCTCCGGCACGTCGGCCCGGATGGCGCGGGCGAGCTCCAGCACACCCGTACCGCGGCCGGGCTGCTCGCCGACCTTCTTGGTCACCGGCGTCCCGCCCCACGGGAACACCTCCGTGTCGCCGTGGAACTGGTTCGGATCGGGCAGCACCATGGCGCCCTGGTCGCCGAGCACCTCGAGCACCGGGGTGTAGGCGAACGCGCTGTCGAAGCTGAACTCGACCTGGGCGACCGCCCCCTCCTCGAACTCGAGGATCCCGTACACCTGGGTGTCGACGTCCACCTGCAGCACCGCGCCCTCGCGGGGGCCGGAGCCGATGACGCGCTCCGTGCGCGCCCGGGTGGCCCGGCCCTGCACCCGCGCGACCGGCCCGAGGGCCTGCACGAGCGAGGTGAGGTAGTAGGGCCCCATGTCCAGCAGCGGTCCGCCGCCGGGCTGGTAGTAGAAGTCCGGGTTCGGGTGCCACGGCTCCGGCCCGGAGCTGCGGAACACCGCCCGCGCGGTGACCGGCGTTCCGATCTCGCCCGCGTCGATCGCGCGCAGGGAGGTCTGGATGCCGCGCCCGAGCACGGTGTCCGGCGCGCTCGCGACGCGCAGGCCCTTCTCCCGCCCTCGGGCGAGCAGCTGCTGCCCCGACTCGCGGTCGAGCGCGAACGGCTTCTCGGCCCAGATGTGCTTGCCGGCGTCGAGGATCTGCAGCCCCACCGGCACGTGCGCCGCCGGGATCGTCAGGTTGACGACGATCTCGATGCCGTCATCCGCCAGCAGCTCGTCGACCGTGCCGGAGCCCGCGACGCCGTACTTCTCGGCCTGCTCCTGCGCCCGGTCCAGCGCGATGTCGGCGATGAACCGCACGTCGAGGTCCGGGAACGTCGTCATGTAGTCCAGGTACTGCCTGCTGATGACGCCGGCTCCGATGATGCCGACGCCGACCCTGCCCGTTCCGCTCACGCGCGGTCCCCCTCGGTCTTCGTCACGAATGCGAGGCCCTCGGCGAGGCCCTCGAACAGATCGCCCGCGTAGGCGTCGAACTCCAGCACGCGCACGGCGCCGGGCGCCGCGGCCAGGATGTCGGCCACCGGCACCTTGCCGCTGCCGACCGGCAGCTGCTCGGTCGGGTCCTCGCTGAGCGACCCGTCCTTCACGTGCAGGAACCCGACCCGATCGCCCAGGCGGCGCAGCAGCTCCGGCGCGTCCTGTCCGCCGACCGTCGCCCAGTAGGTGTCGACCTCGAGCACGACCTCGGGCGCGAGCTCGCTCACGAACAGGTCGTACGCGGTGCCCTCGCCGAGCGGCTCGAACTCCCACCAGTGGTTGTGGTAGCCGACCTTGAGGCCGCGGCCGGCGGCCTGTGCGGCGAGGTCGTTGAGGCGGGCGGCGACGCGCTTGACCTCGTCGGCGTCGGTCCAGACGTCGCGCACGGCGGGCTCGATGGCGACCGGGATGCCGAGCAGAGCCGCGGCGTCGAGCGCGGCATCCGCGTCGGCGTCGACGAGCGAGGTGTGCCCCGACGAGACGCCGAGACCGGCGGCCTCCAGGTCGGCGTGCAGCGCGTCCGGGCCGTTCGCGAACCCGAAGGGCTCCACCTGTGTGAAGCCCAGCTCGCGCAGGCGAGCCAGGGTTCCCGGCCGGTCCGCGGCGAGCGCGTCGCGCACGCTGTAGAGCTGGACGGAGATGGGGGCGCTCACTGTTCCTCCTTGGTTGACCGGCTGCCGAGACGGCGGCCGGCGCTGGGGTCGCGGTGAAGGCCAGAAATGGCCTTCACTTACAGCTCCACCGCGCGGGCGGCCCACAGGAGGCCGCGCTCGATGATGGTCTTCACGTTGGGGTCCTGCAGGATCTCGACCCGGTGGCCCGGGGTCGAGACGAAGATGCGGCCCTCGCCCCACAGTCGGGTCCAGATCGCCGGCGAGACGATCGGCCGGTGCCACGGGTGGTAGGGCTGCACCGGGTGGGTCGTCGTGGCGAGCACGTCGTTGAGGTCGTCGTGCAGCACCCAGTACTGCTCGGTCTCGAGCTCGAAGTCGTCGATCCCGGCCATGATCTCGTGCGAGCGGCCGAGGTCGGTCAGGTTCACGGTGTAGCGCAGGTAGTTGTCGTCCATGTCGCCGTGCACCTGGTCCGGGGCCTTCGAGGGATGCACCGCGAACTGCCCGCCGATCATCTGCAGGTACCACTCGCTGTTGCGGTACGAGTCGGCGATGCCGCCGTGCCACCCGGCCATGCCGGTCCCGCCCTGCTCGACGGCGCGACGGAGCCCGGCGAGGGCCTCGCGCGAGATCGTCGACATCGTCACGAGCTGCAGCACGAGGTCGGTCTCGTCCATCACCGCCTCGTCGGTGTAGATCTCGTTGGACTCCTCGATCCGCACCTCGAAGCCGTTCTGCTCGAGGAACGGGATGAACAGGTTGGTCGCCTCGACGGGCTGATGCCCGTCCCAGCCGCCTCGGACGACCAGCGCCTTGCGCTCGCTCACTTCTTCTCCACCTTCGTCAGCCGGCTCTCGTCGCCGGCACTGGTCTCCACCGCCGCGAGCACACGCTGAACCTGCGCGGCGTCGTCGAACGTGGGATGGATCTCGGAACCCGCGTCGATCGCGCGCACCAGGTCGACGACCTCGTGCACGAACGCGTGCTCGTAGCCGAGTCCGTGCCCGGCCGGCCACCAGGCCTCCAGGTACGGGTGCTCCGGCTCGGTGACCTGGATGCGACGGAAGCCCTGCAGGCCCGTCTCGTCGTCGGCGCTGAAGTACTCGAGCTCGTTCATGCGCTCGAAGTCGAACGCGATCGACGCCTTCGAGCCGTTCAGCTCGATGCGGTTCGCGTTCTTGCGGCCGAGCGCCATCCGGGTCGCCTCGAAGACGCCGAGGGCGCCGTTGTCGAAGTCGGCCGTGAACACGGCGGCGTCGTCGACGGTGACCGGCCCGCGCTCCGCGCCCGACGCGCCGCGGCCGCCGAGACCCACGCTCTCGCCCTGCACCGGGCGGGAGGTGACGAAGGTGCGCAGCTGGGCCGAGACGGCCGTGATCAGGGAGGCCGAGATCCACTGCGCCGAGTCGATGATGTGCGCGCCGATGTCGCCGAGCGCGCCGGAGCCCGCCTTCTCCTTGTCGAGGCGCCAGGTGAGCGGGGCGTCGGGGTCGCTGATCCAGTCCTGCAGGTACTGGGCGCGCACGTGCCGGATGTCGCCGAGCCGGCCCTGGGCGACGATGCGCTGCATGAGCGCGACAGCCGGGGTGCGGCGGTAGCTGAAGCCGCACATCGCCAGCACGCCGCGGGTGGCCGCGTCGCGGGCGGCGTCGGCCATGCGCTCGGCCTCGGCGACGGTGTTGGCGAGCGGCTTCTCGCACAGCACGTGCTTGCCCGCCGCGAGCGCGGCGAGCGCGATCTCCTCGTGGCTGTCGCCCGGGGTGCAGATGTCGACGACGTCGATGTCGTCGCGCTCGACGACCTGCTTCCAGTCGGTCGCGGCCTCGTGCCAACCCTGCTGCCGGGCGGCCGCCTCGGTGCGACCGGCGTCGCGCCCGACGATGACCGACATCTCCACGTCGCGGGGCAGCTCGAACATGCGCGGGGCGACCCGCCAGGCCTGGGAGTGCGCGCGTCCCATGAACGCGGTGCCGATCAGGGCGACCCGCAGCGGGGTGGTCGACATGTCTTCTCCTCGTCGAGATCGAAGCGGGGGTGGTGGCGCAGAGAAAAGTCGCGCAGGATCCACAATAGTTTCGCGAACCGGTCGGGCGGAACGCCTCCCGATGACGGATTTCGATGTCTAGGGTCGAAGTATGGCCTCACCGGGACGGCCCGAGGAACCGGAGCCGATCGACCACGAGGGCGCGGCCGCGCGCGAATCGATGAACCGGCGTGCCCACTTCGTCGAGATCAGCATCCAGCAGGCGATGCGCCGGCGTGAATTCGACGACCTTCCGGGCGCCGGCAAGCCCCTCCGGATGCGCCACACGCACGATCCGGACTGGTGGATCCGCAGCAAGATCGAGCGCGAACGCCTGAGCGGACTCGGCCCGCCGGCCCTGACGCTGCGGACCGAGGATGCGCAGCTCGACGAGCGGCTCGACGCCCTCGCCTCCGAGTCGGCGGTGCGCGAGCACCTGGATGACTTCAACCGACGGGTGGTGGAGGCCCGACGCCAGCTGCAGGGCGGTCCCCCGGTCATCACGCCCACGCGTGACCTCGACGCCGAGGTGCAACGCTGGGCGGCTCGCCGCACGACGCGGCTGCGCGAGGCGTCCGAGCGACGAGAACGCGAGGCGGCCGAGGAGGCTGAGTCGCGTCGCGCCCGCGGCTGGCGCCGCTGGCTCGGCGTCCGCTGAGGCGGCGCAGGCACGCGCGACTCACTGCCCGCGGCGGTACCGCTGCGCACGCCGGGGAGCACGCAGCGACCACGGCTCGTCCGCGGCCTCCGCGAGCGCCGCCGAGACCGCACGCACGAGGTCGCGCGAGAACGTCGCAACATCCGGCGACTCGGGCACGATCAGGTCCACGACCCCGGCCTCCTGCAGTCGGGCGACCGCGACGCCCTGGGCCGCGGCCAGTTCCGGCGCGAACGAGATGTCGCCGCCGTGCAGGATCGCGCTCGCGCCCTCGGGCGGGAGCGGCGCGAGCCACGAGTGCTCGGCCGCGACGACCCGATCGGCGGGGAGGAGGGCGAGCGCGGCTCCTCCCGCCCCCTCGCCGAGCAGGAGCGACACGGTCGGCGACGGGAGCCGGAGCAGGTCGCTCAGGCACCGCGCGATCTCCCCCGCCAGACCACCCTCCTCCGCTTCGCGGGAGAGCGCCGCGCCCGGGGTGTCGATGACGGTGACGAGCGGCAGCCGCAGCTCGCTCGCGAGAGCGATGCAGCGTCGCACCTGCCGCAGGGCTCCGGGGCCGATCGGTTCGCGACGACGCTGCGTCGCGCGATCCTGCGCCACCACGACGCAGGCGGTGTCCGCGAGACGCGCGAGGGCGGTCAGCACGCCGGGGTGCTGCTCCCCCTCCGCCGTGCCGGAGAGCGGGAGGACGTTCGAGGCGGCGTATCGCAGCAGCTGCCGGATGCCCGGGCGGCGGGGGTCCCGGGTGCGGAGGACGTCGTCCCACACGGAATCCGCTGGTCGGGCGGCCGGCTCTGTCCGCGTGTCGAGAACACGGCCGGACGAGGACGTGGTTTCGACACGCGCCTGCGGCGCTCCTCGACCACCGATCAGGCGCAGGGCCCGCGCGGCGAGGGCACCGAGCGCCTCCGGCGGCACGACGGCGTCGATGATGCCGTGCGCGGCGAGGTTCTCGGCGCGCTGCACGCCGTCGGGAAAGGCCTCCCCCGTGATCGCCTCGCTCACCCGGGGGCCGAGGAAGCCGATGAGCGCGCCGGGCTCGGCCACGGTCACGTGCCCGAGCGACGCCCACGACGCCAGCACGCCTCCGGTGGTCGGATCACGCAGATAGACGAGATATGGCAGTCCCGCGGTCTTGTGGTCCAGGATCGCCGCCGAGATCCGCACCATCTGCAGGAACGCGATCGTGCCCTCCTGCATCCGGGTGCCGCCGGACGCCGGCGCCGCGAGCAGCGGCAGCGCCTCGCGCGTCGCGCGACGGGCCGCGGCCTCGATGCGGTCCGCACAGGCCACCCCCACCGAGCCGCCCAGGAATCCGAATTCGCTCACCACCACGGCAACGGATACCCCGCCGATGGTTCCGCGGCCGGTCAGCACTGCCTCGTCGAGACCGGTGCGCTCGCGGGCTCGGGCGAGCGAGGCGCGGTAGGCGGGGACGGCATCCACCGGATCCGCGACGGGCACGTCCCATGAGACGAAGCTGTCGGCATCCAGCACCAGATGGAGCAATTCCCGCGCGCTCCGCCGATCGCTCATGACCCTGTGAACTCCTCCCGCACCGCGTCGGTGTGCTGCCCGTACGGCGGCGGCGCCGTGTGCTGCCGCCGCCACTCGGATCCGTCCGCAGCGAAGTGCCGCAGCGGCGGTCCCGGCAGCTCGATGGGGCCGAGCACCGGATGCTCGACCTCGACGACGAGCCCCTGGCTGCGGGTCTGCTCCCACTCGTAGGTCTGCCGGAGGTCGCGCACCCGTCCCGCGGGGATGCCGAGACGGGCGAGCTCGGCGAGCAACTCCTCGGCCCGCCACGATGCGAACGTGGCGTCGACCGCTCGACGGACCTCCGGGGCGTTCCGCACCCGGTCGGCGTTGGTCGCGAAGCCCGGCGCGTCCACCGGCAGGCCGAACGCCGGCGCGAACGCGCGCCACAGGGCTTCCGAGCCGACCGCGATCTGCACAGGCCCGTCGGAGGCGTGGAAGAGGCCGTAGGGGCAGATCGACGGATGGTGAGCACCCTGGGCGACCGGCACCTCGTGCGCGACCGTCCACACCGTGCCCTGGAACGCGTGCACCCCGACGAGTGACGCCAGCAGCGACGTGCGCACGACCGACCCGCGGCCGGTGCGCTCGCGCTCGTGGAGCGCCGCGAGCACGCCGTATGCGCCGTACATGCCGGCGACGACATCCCCGATCGGCACACCGACCTTGGTGGGGTCGCCCGGGCCGGGTCCGGTGACCGACATGATGCCGGCCTCCCCCTGGGCGATCTGGTCGTACCCGGCGCGCGCGCCCTCGGGCCCGTCGTGCCCGAACCCGGAGATCGACAGCGTCACGAGCCGCGGGTTGAGCTCGGCCAGCCGCTCGATCGAGAACCCCAGCCGGTCGAGCACGCCCGGGCGGAAGTTCTCCAGCAGCACATCCGCCCGGCGGATCATCGAGGTCAGCACGGCGAGATCGCTCGGGTCCTTGAGGTCGAGGATCACCGACTCCTTGTTGCGGTTCGCCGAGAGGTAGTACGTGGAGATCGACTCGCCCGGACCCACGAACGGCGGCCCCCACGACCGGGTGTCGTCGCCGCCGCCCGGGTTCTCGATCTTGATGACGCGGGCACCGAGGTCGGCGAGCATCATCGCGGCGTGCGGACCGGCGAGCGCGCGCGTCAGGTCGACGACGAGCAGGTCGTCCAGCGGGCCACCGACTCGCCCCGTCGCCTCGTGGCCGACCCCGGCATCCATCACTTGATCGCGAGTGGGTTCAGCGGCGACGCGACGGCGTTCGTGAACGGCAGGGCCGGACCGACGAAGAAGAACTCGTAGACGCCGTCATCGGCGCAGTCGGCCGCGAGCGCGTCGAGGTCCCAGATCTCCCCCACGAGCAGTCCCATCTGCACGATGAGCACGAGGTGCAGCGGCTGGAACACGTCCGGCGTCTGGTTCGGCAGCACCTCCATGCCCCACGTGTCGGTCGCGACCGCCGCGATCTCGTGACGGGCGATCCAGTCGATGGCCTCGAGGCCGAGACCGGCCGCCGCTCCTCCGGCGTACTCGCCCCACGACCCGCGCGCGCGCACCTCGGTCATGGCACCCGTCCGGATGAGCACGAAGTCGCCCGTCTGCACCGTGATGCCCTGCTTCTCGAGCGCCGCGTCGAGATCGTCGCCGGTGATCGCCGTGCCGCCCTCGAGCCAGTCGACGCCCTTGAGCCGGGCGATGTCGAGCAGGATGCCGCGGCCCGCCGGTTCGACAGCCGCGTGCGTGATGTCGTTGCGCAGGGCGCCCTTGCTTGAGACCTGGTCCGCGCTGTACCCGTTATAGATCTGCCCCTGGTAGATGACGTGGGCGAGCGAGTCCCACTGGGTCCCGGCCTGCAGCGGCAGGATCACGAGGTCGTCGGTCGCGCCGAAGTGGCGGTCGTGGTTGCCGTAGAAGTCGCGGACGAGCGTGCCGGCGATCGCGTCGGCTCCGTCGCGGGTCATGAGATGGATCGGGTTGAACCGGTTGAAGGTGCCGCGCTGCGGCCCGTTCTCGTCGAACGGCAACGCCAGGGAGAACGGCCTGCCGGACTTGACGAGTGACGCCGCGCGCGCCCGGATCTCCGGCGTCACGTGGTTGAGCGTGCCGAGTTCGTCGTCGTCGCCCCAGCGGCCCCAGTTGCTGTACTTCGTCATGTAGTCGCGGACGGTGGAGATATCGGGCACGGAGAGTCCTCTCGTTCGGCGGCCGCAGGTCGGCTTCTTCTATTATGTTGCAACGCTGTCTCGTAATTCGAGCGGAGTGGAAGGCGGTCTCGATGTCCCGAGTGCCCATGGCGAGCCCCCGCGGCGAGGAGGAGCGTGCTCGGCGCGCGCTCGCCGCGGGCGCGATCGCCTTCCAGGTCTGCGAGGAGTGCGGGGCGGCGATCTGGTACCCGCGCACCGTGTGCCCCGCGTGCATGAGCGGCGCGCTGCGATGGGCGCGCTCGGCCGGACGCGGCGCGGTGCACAGCCTCACGACCCTGCACCGCGCGGGGCATCCGGACCGGGAGGCCGAGCTGCCGTACACCGTCGCCCTCGTCGACCTGGACGAGGGCATCCGGATCATCGGCGACCTCGCTGACGGCCTCCGGATCGGCGATCGCGTCGGCGCAGAGGTCGCAGCCGACGGCGTGCGCTTCGTCTCCGCCGACGGCGAGCCGGCCGGCGGGGCGGACGCGCGATGAGCGGGGCGCACCGCCTGCGGGGCGAGATCGCGATCGTCGGCATCGCCGAGCTCGCGGAGCCCGCCGGCGACCGCTCGCCCGCCGGGTTCATGGCCGAGGCCGCCCGGGCCGCCATCCTCGATGCGGGCGTGCGGAAAGACCAGATCGACGGCCTGTTCACGACGACGCCCTATTACTACGCGCCGAGTCTCACCTTCGCCGAGTACTTCGGCCTCACGCCGCGCTACAGCGACTCGACCGTGATCGGCGGATGCTCGTTCGAGGCGTACCTCGGGCATGCGGCGGCGGCGATCACGGCCGGGCTGTGCGATTACGCGCTCATCGCCTATGGCTCGACCCAGCGCACGGACCGGGGTGCCCTCATGAGCGGCTCCGAGTGGCTCGAGTACGAGCGGCCCTACGGCATGCTGCATCCGATCAGCCCGATCGGGCTCATCGCGAACCGCCACATGCACGAGTTCGGCACCACGCCGGAGCAGTTCGCGCAGGTGGCCGTCGCCGCGCGGGAGTGGTCGGCGCGCAATCCCCGGGCGCCGCACCGGGATCGCGTGCTCACCGTCGACGACGTGCTCGGCTCGCCGATGATCTCCACGCCCGTCCATCGCCTCGACTGCTGCCTCGTGACCGACGGCGCCGCGGCCCTGGTCGTGACGAGCGCCGAGCGCGCGCGCGACCTCCCGAACGACCCCGTCTACGTGCTCGGCGCCGGCGAGGCGGCCGATCACCGCAACATCACCGGGATGCCCGACCTCACGACGACCCGGGCCCGCGACAGCGCGCGACGGGCGTACGAGATGGCGGGACTCGGGCCGGACGACATCGACGTCGCCGAGGTGTACGACGCCTTCACGATGAGCCTGCTCGTGCTCCTGGAGGACCTCGGCTTCTGCGCCAAGGGTGAGGGCGGCGCGTTCGTCGAGTCCGGAGCGATCCGTCCCGGGGGGGCGCTGCCGCTCAACACGAACGGCGGCGGTCTGTCGTTCGTGCATCCGGGAATGCTCGGCGCGTTCCTGCTCACGGAGGCGGTGCAGCAGCTGCGCGGCAGCGCCGGGGATCGCCAGGTCGCCGGCGCGCGCACCGCGCTCGCCCACGGCATGGGCTTCACGCTCGGCGGACACGCGAGCGTCGTGCTCGGCGGCGCGGACGCGCTGTAAGGGCTCGCCCGCGCTCGCGACTAATGTTCTGCTAGCGATCAAGGAGGCGGATGACTCTCGAGGAGACCCGCGACGCCGACGAGGCGAGCGCCGTTCGTCGCCGGAACCGCCACAACACCGCGGACAAGGTCGTCATGCTGCTGCGCGCCCTCGCCGATCGCCCCGAGGGCATAGGCGTGCGCGAGCTCGCGCGCGAACTGGGCATCGACAAGAGCGCCGTCTCGCGGCTGTTCGAGCAGCTGGCCGATCTCGACATCGCCCAGCAGGACGAGTTCTCGGGACGGTTCCGGGTCGGGCCCGAGCTCTTCGCGCTGGCGGCCACCATCCACAGCCGTGACACGCTCTGGCAGGCGGCGGAGCCGATCCTGCGCGAACTCGCGGCGACGTTCAACGAGACCTGCTACCTCGCGGTGCGCGAGGGCGACGAGATCATCTTCCGCGACAAGATCGACACGACGCATCCGCTTCGCTACGTCATCGACGCCGGGGAACGGGCCCCGCTGCACGCCGGCGCCGGCGGGCGCGCGGTGCTCATGACGATGTCCGACGAGGAGATCCGCGCGTTCGCGAAGCGCACCGGCCTGCCGGAGATGACCGAGCACACGATCTCGGACCCGGAGGAGCTCGTCGCCGCCGCTCACGCGGATCGCTCACGCGGCTACGCCGTGAGCCACGGGGAGCGCGTGCTCACGGGCGGGGCGATCGCGGCGCCCTTCTTCGACGGCACGGGCGCCTGCCGCGGCACGATCGCGTTCACCTCGCCGGCGCAGCGCTTCGACGCGGCGCAGGAGCCCGACATCGCGGCCGCGGTCATCGCGGCGGCCCACCAGCTCTCGGTGCGGCTCGGTCACGCGTGACCGCGGGGTGAGGAGCGCCGCCGCCGGCGGTCGCTCCTCACCCCGCGTGGTTCGCTAGAGCCTGAGCTCCTGCTTGTGCGTCTCCCGGGCGAAGAGCACCGCGACGAAGGTCAGGATGCACACCGCCGCGACGTACACCGCGACGCCCCAGAACGCACCGCCGCTGGCGGCGACGAGCGCGGTCGCGATGAGCGGCGAGAGCCCGCCGAAGATCGCGGCCGAGATCTCGCGTCCGAGCGCGAACCCGGAGTAGCGGATCTTCGTGGAGAACACCTCGCCGAACAGCGACCCCTGCACGCCGGCCATCATCTGGATGGTGCCGCCGCCGACCAGGCAGACGGCGAACGCCGCGGCGACCGGGTTGCCGGTGTTGATGAGCAGGAAGTACGGCAGCACGAGGATCGCCGAGAGCAGCGCGGCGCCGCCGAACACGACCTTGCGGCCGAGCTTGTCGGAGAGCAGACCCCACAGCGGGGTGCCGATGACCGAGCACACGCCCGCGAGGAACACGAAGAACGTGCTCTCCTGCGGCTGGAAGAACAGCGCGCCGGCCGGGCTCTTGACGCCGTTGAGGTACGACAGGATCCAGGTGAGGAACACGTAGGTGCCCATCTGCACGCCCGCCGCGAGGCAGAACACGAGGATGAGCGAGCGCCACTCGGTGCGGAACACCGTCGCCAGCGGCACCTTCTGCACGAGCTCCTTCTCGACGACCTTCTGGAACAGCGGGGACTCGTTGACCCGGTAGCGGATCCACAGGCCCACGATCACCAGGATCGCGCTGAAGAAGAACGGAATGCGCCAGCCCCATGCGATCAGATCGTCGTGCGGCATGTACTGCAGCAGGAAGAAGACGAGGGTGCCCAGCATGAGGCCCGACGACGATCCGACGGTTCCCACCGAGCCGAACAGCCCGCGACGGTTCCTCGGCGCGTACTCGAGCATGATGATCGACGCGCCCGCGAACTCCGCTCCGGCCCCGAAGCCCTGCGCCACGCGCAGGATGGTGAGCAGGATCGGCGCCGCGACGCCCACGACCGCGTAGGTCGGCAGGAAGCCCATGAGCAGGGTGGAGATGCCCATGAGCAGGAAGGTCGCGACGAGCACCGGCTTGCGGCCGTACTTGTCGCCGAGGTTCCCGAAGATGAGCGCACCGATCGGCCGGGCGAACTGCCCGACCGCGAAGCCGCCGAACGACAGCAGGACGCCGACGATGGGGCTCTGGTTCGGGAAGAAGATCGTCGGGAAGACGAGCGCGGCGGCCTGCGCGTAGATGAAGTAGTCGAACCATTCGATGATGCCGCCGAAGATGCCGCTCACCACGACGCGGCGCAGCGCGCCCCTGTCGACGGTGGGGGTGGGCGCCGTCTCGCCGGTCGCGGCGACGCCTCTGCCGACAGTCGCCGTCTCGGCGGCCTTGTCGGCCTGTGCTCTGGTCTCGGACATATCGGGTCTTCTCCTTTGAATCGATTCCCGGATTGATGCGAGGGGTGCGATGTTGAGTTATCGGACCGTGGCCAGGTCGGCGTCGGTCGCAGGCCCGACGCCGCCCGATGCGGCCCAGCCGCCGTCGATGCGCAGGTCGGATCCCGTGATCCAGGACGCCTCGTCGGACACGAGGAAGAGGACGCCGTTCGCGATGTCCTGCGGACGGCCGATGCGCTGCGGCAGCAGCGCCGGGCGGGTGGCGAGCTCGCGGCGTGGGCTACCCGGATCGCCGTAGGTCCGGCGGGTCGCGGTGGTCTCGACGACACCCGGCGAGATCGTGTTGACCCGAACGCCCGCGGAGCCGAGCTCGTTGGCGAGCGCGACGCTGAGCCGCAGGACGCCTGCCTTGGCGGTGGAGTATGCGACGAGGTTGGTGGTGTTGCCGGGGTAGCCGGTGCCGAACAAGGCGCCCGACACCGACGCGATGAAGACGATCGAGCCCTGCGCCGCGCGGATCGCGGGGATCGCCGCACGGGTCGCGAGCCACGGCATCGTCAGGTTGCGGTCGATGGTGAAGCGCCAGGCGTCGGGCGAGGTGGACTCCCCCGAGCCGGCCCTGGCCGCCTTGGCGTTGTTCACGATCGCGTCGATGCGCCCGTAGCGCTCGAGCGCGAAGCGGGAGAACTCCTGCGCGCCCGCGTCGTCGGAGAGGTCCAGGGCGATGGATGCCGCCTCGCCCCCGGCATTCCGCACCGCCGTCGTGGTGGCCTCCGCCAGCGCGGCGTCGATGTCGGTGCCGACGATCCGCGCCCCTTCGCGGGCGAGCGTGAGCGCCGTCGCCTTCGCGATGTCGCCACCGCTGCCCGTGATGAGCACCACGCGGTCCTGCAGACGGCCGGTCATCTTCGTCGCCCTCTCCTCATCGAGTCGGCTGGGGATCGCTTTATTTGAATACAGTGTCTCGTTCTAGCACATGTGCGCGAGGGCCGACATCATCCCCGCGCGTAATCGAGCACGACGCCGAGCACGTTGGCCGGGTCGCGGTCGACCATGTCGTAGGCGTCGGCCGCATCGTCGAATCCGACGGTGCGGCTCACCATGTCGTCGACCGGCAGGCGTCGCAGCAGCTCGAAGGAGGCCTCGGTGCGGCGCGCCCAGTCCCAGCGCGGCTGGTCGGTCATCTGCGAGCTCGTGATGCGCAGCCGGCGGAAGTGGAACTCCGGCGCCAGGCGCAGCGGCACCAGGTGGCTGCCATAGAGCGAGATCGCCACGATCTCGCCACGATCGGCGGCGATCTCGATCGCCGACTGCAGCGCCGGCGGGGCCCCGCTCGCCTCGTAGACGATGTCGGCGCCACGGCCGTGCGAGAGCTCCGCGACGACGGAGGCGACGTCCTGCGGCTCGACGGCCGCGGCCATCCCGTAGCGGAGGGCCAGCTCGCGGCGCTTCTCGAACCGGTCGACGACGATCGTCGCGGCGGCGCCCAGGTTCGCGATCCGCGCGCACATCATGCCGACGATCCCCTGGCCGAACACGACGGCGGTCTCGCCGGGCTTCACCGGGACGTCGAGCACGCCGGTGAGCGCCACGCGCGTCAGGTTGAGGAATGTCGCCGCCGCGTCGCCGACGCCGTCGGGCACACGCACGACGTACGCGGGGCGCGCGTCGATGGTGAACAGATCCTGATGGGGATGCCGGCAGAACACCCGGTCGCCGACCGCGTACCCGCTCTCCGCCCCCGCGTCGACGACCTCCCCGACGATCTGGTAGCCGTACTTCGTCGGAAAGGGGAGCGTGCCCTCCGAGTTCGGCGGCATCCGGTCGCCCGGCGTGGTGTCGCCGCGGTAGACGAGCATCTCGGTGCCGGCGCTGATGAGCGAACGCGTCGCGCGCACGGTGATCTCGGTGGGACCGGCGCTGCGCACGTCCGTCTCGCGCAACTCGATGTGCCGGGGGCCGGTGAACCAGACCGCGCGGCCCGACCTCCCGGCCATCACCTTTCCCCCTCGGCGCTGAGCGCCGCGTAGACGACCTCGCGGGTGTGCTCGAGATGACGGCGCACGAGGGCCGCGACCGCTTCGGCGTCGCCGAGCCGGCAGGCGTCGGCGATCGCGCGGTGCTCTTCGATGCGCTGCTCCGCCGATCCGCGGATGCCCGTCGACAGGCGCTGGTAGCGCTGGCTGTTCTCCCAGAGCATCGCCTGGATGTCGAGCAGCCAGCGCGATCCGCACTGGTTGTAGATCGAGAAGTGGAAGGCGCGGTGATCGTGGTCGTAGCTCTCGGTGTCGCCCGAGCGGATCGTGTCGGCGAGCGCCTCGAATGCGCGGTCCATGGCGGCGAGCGAGGCCTCGTCCATGAGCGGCACGGCGAGCAGGGCCGCGTGCGGATCGAGCATGAGACGCAGATCGTAGGTCTCGGCGAAGTCGTCGCGATCGGCGGGGCGCACGCGGAAGCCGCGCTGCGGGATCGCTTCCACGAGACCCCGCGACGCGAGAGTTCTCAGCGCCTCGCGCACCGGGATCGCGCTCATCCCGAGCTTCTCGGCCGTCTCGTCCGCGTAGATGCGGACTCCCGGTTGCAGTTCGCCCGAGAAGATCATCTCGCGCAGCACGCTCTCCGCGTGTCCGGCGAGGGTCAGGATCTTCGACGCGTCCTGGCGTCCTCTGGGCATCTTCGCTCCTCAGGTCAGACGGAGCATCTGCTCCTTGACATCAGAACAATAATTTATAGATTTACCCCTATGTCAAGCACTTCCCCGCGGGCGCCGATGAGGGCGGCCCGTCTCTACGGCCCTGGCGACATCCGAATCGACGAGGTTCCGGCTCCCGGCGATCCCGGCCCGCTCCAGGCCATCGTCTCGCCGCTCTGGAGCGGCATTTGCGGGACGGACATCAAGGAGTACACCGGTCACGGCGGCTCCGCGGACAGCAAGCCGCATCCGCTCACCGGGTACGCGGGCCTTCCGATCACGCTCGGCCACGAGTTCTCGGCGCGGGTCGACGCGGTCGGCTCCGGCATCCAGGGCGTCGAGGTCGGAGACGAGGTCGCGGTGTACCCGCTGCTGCACTGCGGGAAGTGCGCGGCGTGCCTGCGCGGCGAATACCAGATCTGCGACATCAAGGCCTGGAACGGACTGAGCTCCCCCTGGGGCGGCTTCGGTCAGCAGGTGCTGGTCGAGCACTACCAACTCGCCCCCCTGCGCGGCATCTCGACCGTCGCGGGCGCCGTGATCGAGCCCGCGGCCGTTGCTCTCAACGCCGTGCAGCACGCTCGCGTCGCCCCGGGCGACACGGTGCTCGTCGTCGGGGCGGGGGCGATCGGGATGCTGTGCATGCTCGCCGCCAAGGCGCTCGGCGCGGCGGCCGTCCACGTCTTCGAGCCCAACCCCTCCCGTGCGGCGCTCATCGAGCGTCTCGGCGGGATCGCGGTGCCGGCCGCGGCTGCGGGCGACATCCCGGGCTACCTCGCCGACCTGACCGACGGTCTCGGCGTCGACGTCGCCATCGACGCGGCCGGCAAGCCCGCTTCGAACGAGGCGGCCATCGCGTCGGTGCGCGCGGGCGGCACCGTCGGCGTGCCGTCGGTGCACCCGGGGCCCATCACCGTCGATGTCCGCCGGCTCACGCGCTTCGACCTCACGATGGTCGGCACCGTCGGCTACACCCGCAAGGCGTGGGACGAGACGGTCGAGCTCACGCGCGCAGGGCAACTGCCGCTCGAGAACATCGTGACGGCGAAGATCGGGCTCGACGATATCGCCGCGCAGGGCTTCGACGTGCTGTCGACCCCAAGCGACCAACTCAAGATCCTCATCCAGGTCAACGAGTAGGGCGCGACCATGACCGATCAGCCGAGATTCGCCGCGAGCGACGGCACCACCTACCACGCGCCCTTCGTCGACGAGCTCGATGCCTACCCCGCCGCGGGCGTGCATGGGCTCGGGCTCTGGGAGTTCAAGCTCGAGGGCGACCGCGACGCCGAGCGCGCCGCGGCCATGAAGGACGCCGGCCTGCACGCGACCTTCTGCTTCCCGCTCACCCCCGGCATCTTCACCGGCAACGCGCACTTCGCCCATCCGAAGGACCCGGACGCCCGGCTGCAGATCCTGCGCGAGTCGGTGCGGCGCTTCGCCGTGTACGAGCCCGAGGCCGTGTGCATCCTCGCGGGCGCGCCGCAGGGCGGCGACGTCGCGGAGTCGCGGCGCCGGGTCGTCGCGGCCTTCACGGAGCTCGTCGAGATCGCACGCGACGCCGGCGTGAAGCTCGCTCTCGAGGTCATCAGCCCCGGCAGCGCGGGGAGCCTGTGCCAGAGCATCCCGGAGGCCGCCGATCTGATCACCGATGCCGGCGGCGAGGGCACGATCGGCATCCTGCTGGACAACTGGCACATCGCCGACGAGCCCCTGCAGAACATCGCCGACTACATCGACGCGATCGCCGGCATCCAGGTGTGCGATCGCGCGGCCGATTCGGGCGGCCGATTCGATCGCGCGCTGCCGGGCAGGGGGGTGCTCGATGTCGAGGGCGTCATCCGAACCGCCCACGCGGCCGGCTACCGCGGCTGGTACGAGCTCGAGATCTTCTCAGACGACGGCACCTTCGGCGAGCCGGTCGCCGACCCGATGTGGCAGTGGCCGACGTCGCGGCTGCTGACCGAGGGCAGGGCCGCGTTCGAGACGGTCTACGCGCGGGCGACCGCCGCGGTGCAGGGATAGGGAGAGCCACGTGCGACTGATCGGATACCGGCACGGCCGCAGCGTCACGGTGGGGCGTGCGCTCGCCGGCGGCCTCGTGCAGCCCATCGCGGACGTCGAGGAGTTCTGGGAGGATCCGTTCCGCTGGGGCGAGGCCCCGAGTGGCGCCGATCCGCTGCCCACGGCGGACCTGGAACTCGCCGTGCCCGTGCGGCCGTCGGCCCGGGTGCTCTGCGTCGGCCTGAACTATGCCGAGCACGCGGAGGAGGGCAACTGGGCGCCGCCCACCTACCCCACCGTGTTCGCCCGCTGGACCGCGTCGCTCGCGTTGCCCGGCAGAGCGGTGACGGTGCCGCCGTCCGAGCAGGGCCTCGACTGGGAAGCCGAGCTCCTGGCCGTCGTCGGACGGCCGGCCTACCGGGTCAAGGCCGCCGACGCCGAGGGGATCGTCTACGGCTACGCCGCGTTCAACGACCTCACGGCGCGCACCCTGCAGAAGCTGACGAGCCAGTGGACGCTCGGCAAGAACGCGGACGGCAGCGGGCCGATCGGCGAGATCGTGACCGCGGCCGAGCTCGGCGACATCAGCGGCGGATTGCGAATCTCGTCCCGGGTCAACGGCGAGGTCGTGCAGTCGGACACGACCGACAACATGATCTTCGGCATCCCGCAGCTGCTCGAGTTCCTCAGCCAGGGCATGACGCTTCAGCCGGGGGACCTCATCGCGACCGGCACGCCCTCGGGCGTCGGCTACGTGCGCACGCCGCCGCGGTTCCTGACACCGGGTGACGTCGTCGAAGTCGAGATCGAGCGCATCGGAACGGTGTCGACCCCCGTCGTCGCTTCGGAGCGGGTCGAGTAGCCGCCTCCGAGCGGCGTATCGAGATCTCACCGTCGTCGGGGGTGAGGTCTCGATATGCGGCCGCTGACCGCTACTCGACCCCCTCCGCCGCGAGCCGCAGTACGAAGAGCCCGTAGTTCTTGTCGGTGCAGAAGATGGTGCCGCGGTCGTCGACGAGCACGTCCTCGAACGAGGTCGTGAGCTGCGCGGGCTTCGGACCGCGCCGCACCGTCGGATCCACCGGCACGTAGAACGCGATCTCCTCCGGCCGCAGGGGCTCGGAGACGTCGTAGACCCGCAATCCGCCGTTGAAGTGGGTGAGATAGACCCGGGTCGGATCGTTCAGGGTTCCCGGCTGCCCCTGGTACTGGTGCTGGTTGTGCGGACCGTGCCGGCCGCCCTTCTGCTGATAAGTGCGATGGCCGGTCTCGGGCGACGGCAGCGGGGTCGGGAACCAGGCCGCGATCCGCGGAGCCGCGGGGTCCCGCACGTCGATCGCGACGGCGTACGGCAGCCCCTCGGAATCGCCCTCGCCGAGCGCCTCGCTGTTGGCCACGACGTAGTCGCCGTAGGAGTATGCCGTGTGGACGCCGAGCGGACTGCCGAAGTCGCCGAAGCCCAGCCGCGACACCAGGCGCGGGGCGCTCGGGTCCGAGACGTCGAGCACGACGAAGCCGTACTGGCCCCAGCTGCAATAGGCGAGGTCGCCGACGACGTGCGCGGGACCGTGCAGGCCCCATTTGGTGGCGCCTTCCTCCCCCGCCGCGACGTTCTGGCCGGGCGCCCACCAGCGGCCCACCTCGGTGACGTTCGCGGGATCGGAGACGTCGACGATCGAGAGGATGTTGCCGGCGAATCCCTCCGCCTCGGTCGCGAGATACGCGTAGCGGCCGCCGGCCCAGTAGTTGCGGTGCGTGCCGCGTCCGCCGGTGTCGTAATGCGAGACGAGAGCCGGGTGCGCGGGATCGGTCGCGACGTCGAACAGCAGGATGCCGACCTCCTCGGCGAGCTCCGGCTCGTAGCCCCAGCCGGGCGTCGGTCGCTCGAGCGCGCCGATCATGAGGCCGTCGGCCACTTGCACCTGATAGCACCAGCTCGTCGCCGCCCCGTCGACCTGACCGACCAGCTCGGGGTTCGCGGGATCGGTGACATCGAGCACGGACCAGCGCGAGACCCAGAAGTGACTGAGATAGAGGTAGTAGCGCTCGCCGACCTTCTGCAACGCGATCTTGAACGCCGGGTCGCCACCGAGGTCGTGGTAGCCGACGAGGTCGATCCCGCGCGACTCGGCGGCGGCGGGTGCGTGGTCGAGCGTCATCGCTCATCCCTTCTGTCGGGCTCCCGGACGATGCGGCCGGCCGGATCGTCGGCATCCATCGCTCTGAGCCTCTCCTTCTGCACCTTCGCAGTCGCGGTCTTCGGCAGCGCGTCGGCGAATCGGAGATAGCGCGGCACCTTGAACGGAGCGAGGTGCTCGGCGGCCCACGCGAAGACGTCGCCCGCGGAGAGCGGCGCGGCGTCCACACCGTCGCGCGGCACGACGAAGACCAGCAGCTCCTCGTCGGAGAGCTCGGCCGGCACGCCGATGACGGCCGCCTCGGCGATCGAGGGATGCCGTGCGATCACCCGCTCGACCTCGAGCGACGACACGTTCTCGCCGCGGCGTCGCACGATGTCCTTCATGCGGTCGACGAAGAAGAAGAACCCGTCGTCGTCCTGGTAGGCGCTGTCACCGGTGTGCAGCCAGCCCTCGACGAGCGTCTCGGCGGTCTTCTCCGCAAGACCGAAGTACCCGCTCATCATCGCGGCGTTCCTCAGGAGCAGCTCCCCCCGCGTGCCGCGCAGCACCTCGGCGCCCGACTCGTCGACGATCTTCGCCTCGGTGGGCGGCACGCTCGGGTCGGGGTGGTGACGCGGCAGCCCCATCGTGCCGGGATGCCGCGGTCCGTCGAGGGGCTCGAGCAGGCCGAACGTCGTCTCGCTCATCCCGAAGCCCGAGATGCAGCGCAGGCCGAAGCGGGCCTCGATCTCGTCGACGACCTCGACGGCGAGCGCGGGCACGCCGTAGGCGATGCGCACGTGGTTGTCGGCGTCGTCGGGGCTCGCCTGCGACTTGGTGAGGATCATCGCCATCGCGCCGATGAAGTTGAAGACGCTCACGCGGTGCCGCCGCACGTCCGGCCAGAACCGGCTCGCGCTGAACCGCGGAGCGAGCACGAGAGCGCCGCGCGCGGCGATCGCCGCCATCGTCGAGTAGGCCTGCGAGTTGATGTGGAACAGCGGCAGGCAGGCGTAGATGCGCTCACCCGGCTCCATGCGCATCCAGTCGATGTAGGCCTGCCCGGTCAGCACGAAGTTGCGATGCGTCTGCATGACGCCCTTCGGATCCCCGGTGGTCCCCGAGGTGTAGATGAGCGAGATGAGGTCATCGCCCGCGAGATCGACGGCCGGCGCCGGGTCAAGGCCGGACCGGGCGGCGAGGGCGCCGAACTCGGCGGGGGTGAGGACGGGACGGCCCGCGGGGGCGAGCATCCCGGCGAATTCATCGTCGGCGAGCGCGATCCGCGCCCCGGAGTCGCGCACGAGGTAGCCGGCCTCGGCCTCCCGGAAGCCGGTGTTGATCGCGACCAGGACACCGCCGATGCGCGCGAGGCCGAGCCACGCCCACAGGAACTCCGGGGTGTTGCCGAGCATGAACGCGACCCGGTCGCCGTGGCGCACGCCGAGCTCGTGCCACGCCGCCGCGGCGCGGTCGATGAACCCGCCCGCCTCGCGGAACGAGTAGGCGCGGTCGTCGGTCGTGAAGATCACGAACGGCGCCTCCGGGGATGCGGCGCGCGCCTCATCGAAGAAGTCGCGGACGTTGAGACGCGCGAGATCGATCACTCCCATATCGTAAGACGCCGTATCGGTATAACGCGACATGGTCGCGGATCGGATGCCACGGATATCGTGACCGGGTGCCTCCCGCCATGCCGCCGCATCCCGCCGACAGCCACGACGTCATCCGGGTGCAGGGCGCCCGGGAGCACAACCTCAAGGACGTGAGCGTCGAGCTGCCGAAGCGCCGGCTCACCGTGTTCACGGGGGTGTCCGGCTCCGGCAAGAGCTCCCTCGTCTTCGGCACGATCGCGGCCGAGTCGCAGCGGATGATCAACGAGACCTACCCCGCGTTCGTGCAGGGCTTCATGCCCTCGCTCGACCGGCCCGACGTCGACGTGCTCGAGGGGCTGACGACGGCGATCATCGTCGACCAGGAGCGGATGGGCGCCAACGCCCGCTCGACCGTCGGCACCGCGACCGACGCGAACGCCATGCTCCGGATCCTGTTCAGCCGGCTCGGTGAACCGCACATCGGATCGCCCCAGGCGTTCTCGTTCAACATCGCGTCGGTCACCGGATCCGGTAGCGCCGCCACCTCGAGCGGCAAGCAGATCGAGCGGGAGTTCTCCCTCCTCGGTGGCATGTGCCCGCGCTGCGAGGGCATGGGCACGGTCTCCGACATCGACCTGACCCAGCTCTACGACGACAGCAGGTCGCTCGCCGGGGGCGCTCTGACGATCCCCGGGTACACGGTCGACGGATGGCAGACCCGCATCTACGCGGAGTCCGGCTTCGTCCCCGCCGACGTGCCGATCCGCGACTTCACCGCGCAGCAGCTCGACGACTTCCTGTACAAGGAGGCGACCAAGGTCAAGATCAACGGCATCAACCTCACCTACGAGGGCTTGATCCCGAAGATCCAGAAGTCGATGCTCTCCAAGGACGTCGACGCGATGCAGCCGCACATCCGCGCATTCGTCGAGCGCGCCGTCGCCTTCGCGCCGTGCCCGGAGTGCGAGGGCACCCGGCTCAGTGCCGCGGCGCGTTCGTCGAAGATCGCCGGCGTCTCGATCGCCGACGCGTGCGCGATGCAGATCAGCGACCTCGCCGCCTGGGTGCACGGGCTGGACGACCCCTCGGTCGCACCGCTGCGGCACAACCTCGGCGCGCTCCTCGACTCCTTCGTGCGGATCGGCCTCGGCTACCTCTCCCTCGACCGGTCGTCGGGCACGCTCTCCGGCGGCGAGGCGCAGCGCACCAAGATGATCCGGCACCTCGGCTCCTCGCTCACCGACGTGACCTACGTCTTCGACGAGCCGACGATCGGGTTGCATCCGCACGACATCCAGCGCATGAACGAGCTGCTGCTGCAGCTGCGCGACAAGGGCAACACGGTGCTCGTCGTCGAGCACAAGCCCGAGGCGATCGCGATCGCCGACCACGTCGTCGATCTCGGGCCGGGCGCCGGCACGGAGGGCGGCCGGATCATGTTCGAGGGCACGGTCGAGGACCTCCGCGCGAGCGGCACGCTGACCGGGCGCCACCTCGACGACCGCGCCCGGCTCAAGGAGACGGTGCGCACGTCGTCGGGGTCGATGCAGGTGCGGGGCGCGCGCGAGCACAACCTGCGGGGCGTCGACATCGACATCCCGCTCGGCGTCCTCACGGTCGTGACGGGCGTGGCCGGGTCGGGCAAGAGCTCGCTCATCCACGGCTCGGTCTCGCCGCGCGAGGGTGTGGTGACCATCGACCAGGGCGGGATCCGCGGGTCGCGGCGCAGCAATCCGGCCACCTACACCGGGCTGCTCGACCCGATCCGCTCGGCGTTCGCCAAGGCGAACGGCGTCAAGCCCGCACTGTTCAGCGCGAACTCCGAGGGCGCCTGCCCGGTGTGCAAGGGCGCCGGCGTGATCTACACCGACCTCGGCCCCATGGCCGGCGTCGCCACCACGTGCGAGGAGTGCGGCGGCATCGGCTTCCGCGCGGCCGTGCTCGAGTACACGCTCGGCGGGCGCGACATCAGCCAGGTGCTCCGGATGCCGGTGACCGATGCGGAGGCCTTCTTCGGCTCGGGCGAGGCGCGTCTGCCCGCCGCGCACGCCATCCTGAACCGGCTCGCCGACGTCGGCCTCGGCTACCTGACGATCGGCCAGCCGCTCACCACCCTCTCCGGCGGCGAGCGCCAGCGGCTGAAGCTCGCGGTGCACATGGGCTCGCCCGGCGAGGTCTATGTGCTCGACGAGCCGACCACCGGCCTGCATCTCGCCGACGTCGAGAACCTGCTCGGCCTGCTCGACCGGCTCGTCGACGCGGGCCGCTCGGTCATCGTGATCGAGCACCACCAGGCCGTGATGGCGCACGCCGACTGGATCATCGACCTCGGCCCGGGCGCCGGGCACGACGGAGGCCGCGTCGTGTTCGAGGGCACGCCCGCCGAGCTGGTGGCGTCGCGCTCGACGCTCACCGGGCAGCATCTGGCGCAATACGTCGGGGCGTGATCGGGTGGAGGCATGAGCATCCACCCGACGGGAGTCACCGCCAATCTGCGCGTGCCGGAGGGCGCCGCGGCCAGGGAGTTCTACACCGGGTTCCTCGGGCTGACCGAGACCGCATTCGACCTCGGCTGGGTCATCAGGCTGCAGTCCCCCGACGGCCGTGCCGAGCTCCAGCTCGTCACGCGGGACGCGGGCTCCCCCGTCGACTCGGTCATCTCGGTGCACGTCGGCGACGAGGTCGAGGCCGCGTACGCCGAGGCCCAGGCGCGCGGGCTCGATATCGTGCATCCGCTGACGCAGGAGGAGTGGGGCGTGCGCCGTTTCATGGTGCGCGCCCCCGACGGGAACGTCGTCAACATCGTCAGCCACGTCGACTAGGGCGAATTCACAGATCCTGCAGTTGACGCAGGAATGCAGACGTGTAATATTGCAGCCGCTGCAAATCACAGCCCGCCAGTGTCGGCGTCCGGCCGTCGGCGTTCTCCGGTGGTTGCGGGCGCCCCGCCCATCCACCGAAGGACATTCGCTTGTCAACTGCCACCGCGCCGGTCGCGACGCAACCGGCCGCACCTGCACCCCAGGCGTCGAAGCCGATCATGTCCCACCGGCAGATCCTGCTGGTCATCTACGGCCTCATGGCCGGCATGTTCCTCTCCTCGCTCGACCAGACCGTCGTGGGCACCGCGATCCGCACGATCGGCGACGACCTCCACGGCCTCGATCAGCAGGCGTGGGTCACGACCGCCTACCTGATCACCTCCACGATCTCGGTGCCGATCTACGGCAAGCTCTCCGACATCTTCGGTCGGCGACCGCTGTTCATCTTCGGCATCGCGGTGTTCCTGCTCGGGTCGCTCGCGTCGTCGTTCTCGACGTCGATGTTCATGCTCGCCGGCTTCCGCGCGATCCAGGGCATCGGGGCCGGCGCGCTCATGTCGCTGCCGCTCGCGATCATGGGCGACATCCTCGCCCCGCGCGAGCGCGCGAAGTACCAGGGCTACTTCTTCGCCGTGTTCGGCGTCTCGTCGGTGGTCGGCCCGCTCGTCGGCGGCCTGTTCGCCGGAGCGGACTCGATCCTGTTCATCTCCGGATGGCGCTGGGTCTTCCTGATCAACGTGCCCATCGGGATCATCGCCCTGCTCATGGTGATCGCGTTCCTGCACCTGCCGAAGTTCGCGCACCACCGGGCGCCGCGCATCGACTGGTGGGGCGCGACGACCGTGATCATCGCCCTGGTGCCGCTGCTGCTGGTGGCGGAGAAGGGCCAGGACTGGGGCTGGACCTCGCCGGGCTCGATCGCCTGCTACATCGTCGGCGGAGTCGGCGTGCTCGCGTTCGTGATCGTGGAGCGCCTCATGAAGGAGGACGCGATCATCCCGCTGCGGCTGTTCCGGTCGCGCGTGTTCTCGATGGCGACGATCCTCGGCGTGCTCGTCGGATTCGGGATGTTCGGCGCCATGCTGACGATCCCGCTCTACCTGCAGATCGTCACGGGTCTCACCCCGACCGAGTCGGGCTTCGCGATGATCCCCATGGTCGTCGGCCTCATGATCGCGTCGATCGGCTCCGGCCAGATCCTCGCGAGGACCGGGCACTACCGGATCTTCCCCATCACCGGCACCTTCGTGACCGCGCTCGGATTCTTCCTGCTGACGTTCATCTCGATCGACAAGCCGCTGTGGTTCCTCATGCTCGCGATGTTCTGCATCGGACTCGGCCTCGGCCAGCTCATGCAGACCCTCACGCTGGCCAGCCAGATGTCCGTCGCCCCGCACCAGATGGGTGTCGCCACCAGCGCGGCGACCTTCTTCCGCCAGATCGGCGGCACACTCGGCGTCGCGATCCTGATCTCGGTGCTGTTCACGACGCTCCCGCTGAACTTCACGCACACGCTCGAGAACAAGGCCACGCTCACCACGACGCTCGACGCGGCCCTGAATCCCGCGGTCGCCGGGGCGAAGAAGAACGCGAAGGTGATGTCGCAGCTCTGGAACCCGATCGTCGACCCGATCAAGTCGAAGGTGCAGGAGCAGCTCGACAGCGCCACGACCGCCGCCCAGAAGGGCGCCGACGCCGCCGTGACGCAGCAGGTGACCGCGGCGGTCCAGGCGCAGGTCGCAGCCGGCGCCATCCCGGCAGCCGCCGCACCGGCGATCGTCGCGCAGAACGTCGAGGCCGCGAAGCCCGCGGCCGAGCAGCAGGCGCTCGAGGCCGTGGCGTCGAAGGCGCACGCGAGCCTGCACGACGGCAGGGTCGCGGTCGACTGGTCGAACGCGGGCCAGCGCACGCACTGGGTCAACCAGCTGGCGCCGGCCATCCAGAAGAAGGTCAAGAACGCCACGAAGTCCTCGAGCGGTTCGGGTGCCTCCGGCAGCGACACCTCGTTCGTCAACGGCGCCGACAAGCGCCTGACGACTCCGTTCCTCACCGGGTTCAACAACGCGGTGGTAACGGTCTACTGGATCGCGCTGGCCGACATCGTGGTGGCGTTCCTGCTCAGCCTCTTCTTCAAGGTGCCGCCGCTGCGCAAGGTGTCGGCCCTGCAGGAGCGCGCCGACGCCAACGGGATGTCCGAGACCGGAACGATCCAGACCCAGCCGGTCTGACCGGATGCCGGGGCGGGCCCGCGAGGACCCGTCCCGGCACCGGTGCGCACCGCACGGAACCGCAGATGACCACGACAACCGATGCCGAGCGCGCCGAGGGCACCCTCCGCGAGCGCAAGAAGAGCCAGACCCGGCACGCGATCCACGCCGCCGCGGTGCGGCTCGTCGACGAGCAGGGGCTCGAGCAGGCGACGGTGGAGCAGATCTGCCGCGACGCCGACATCTCCTCGCGCACCTTCTTCAACTACTTCCCGTCCAAGGCGGCGGCCGCTCTCGGTCTGCCCGACACGATGATCGACGAGGCGGCGGCGGCCGGGTTCCGTGCCGCGGACGGCCTGCTCGTCGACGCGCTCTGCGACGTCTTCGCGGCGACCGCCGACGTGCAGGCTGAGCGGGTGCGCATGAAGGAGCTCATCTCGCGATGCCCCGAGCTCATGCCGGCGCTCACCCAGTGGATGGCGGGCATGCGCGAGCAGGTCCTGGCCCTCGCCGAGGAGCGGGCCGCCGATGCGCGCGAGGCGCAGCTCGCGATGACCCTCGTCATGGCGGCGTTCAGCAGCATCGTCCACGACCGGGAGGCCGACGACGGCCGGCCGATGGCCGAGCGGCTGCGCGAGCGCGTCCGCGATCTCATGACGGTGCGCGCGGCGAAGCTGCACTGAGCTCCGCCGCGCGCCGGCCGCGGGCTACGCGGTCGCGGACTCCTTCTTCGGCAGCTTCCAGTTCGGCCGCACGTAGTGGCACGTGTAGCCGTTCGGGATCTTGCGCAGGTAGTCCTGGTGCTCCTCCTCGGCCTCCCAGAAGTCGCCCGCCGGAACGACCTCGGTGACGACCTTGCCGCGGTGGATGCCGGCGGCGTCGATCTCCGCGATCACCTCGCGGGCCGTGGCCTCCTGCTCCGGGGTCGTGAAGAAGATCGCGGAGCGGTAGCTGCGGCCGACATCGTTGCCCTGTCGGTTCAGCGTGGTCGGGTCGTGCAGCTGGAAGAAGAACTCCAGCAGCTCCCGGTAGCTGAACTTCTCGGGGTCGAAGATGACCTCGACCGACTCGGCGTGGTCGCCGTGGCGGTAGTAGGTGGCGTTCTTCGTGCTGTCGTCGCCCGAATAGCCGGTGCGGGTGGAGATGACGCCCGGGGCGGAGCGGAGGAGCTCCTGGGCTCCCCAGAAGCAGCCGCCCGCGAGGATCGCGCGCTCGGTGGTTGTCATGATGCGACCTCCTGGGTCGTGTCGGTGGTGAAGAGGGATGCGAACTCGCCGTAGCCGGCGGGCTCGAGCTCGTCGACGGGCACGAAGCGCATCGCCGCCGAGTTGATGCAGTAACGCAGGCCGCCCTGGTCGGCGGGGCCGTCGTCGAACACGTGGCCGAGGTGGCTGTCGCCGTGGGCCGAGCGCACCTCGGTGCGCCGCATCCCGTAGCTGTTGTCCGACTTCAGCACCACGTTGGCCGGGTCGACCGGCACGGTGAAGCTCGGCCATCCGGATCGGCTGTCGTACTTGTGGATCGAGGCGAACAGCGGCTCGCCCGACACGATGTCGACGTAGAGCCCGGCGTCGTGGTTGTCGACGTACTCGCCGGTGAACGCGGGCTCGGTCGCGGCGTTCTGCGTCACCGCGAACTGCTCGCGGGTGAGCTTCTGAATGGCTGCGGGGTCCTTGCGGTACTCCGTCATGCTGGCCTCCTGTGGTCCTGGGCTCCGATCGCGGGGCCCGATGAGTACAACACCGGAGCGCCTCGCGACGTTCCCGGATGGCGCGACCCCCTACCGCGGTAGGGGGCGAAGTGCGCTCCGCAGCGGGACGCGCCCCGGCATCCCGAAATCTACCGTCGGAGTATGTCCACCCTCGTCGCCCCCGAACGCCCCGCGGATCGCCCCATCCGCACGACCGGCTCACGCCAGGAGCGCAACGCCAGCGACTACAAGGAGCTGATGGCGCTCGTCAAGGCGGAGGGTCTGCTGAAGCGCCGCCCGATCTGGTACGCCGGCCGGGCCGCACTCATGATCGGCCTGTTCGCTGCCGCCTTCGCGGGGCTCTTCGCCCTGGGCTCCTCGCCGTGGGTGCTGCTGCTCGCCGCCGGCTTCGGCCTGCTCTTCACCCAGTCGGCCTTCTTCGCGCACGACGGCGCGCATCGGCAGATCTTCAGCTCCAACAACCGCAACGAGTGGTTCTCGCGGATCGTCGGCAACGGCGTCGTCGGACTCAGCTACGGCTGGTGGATGAACAAGCACACCAAGCACCACACCAACCCGAACAAGCTGGGCAAGGACGGCGACATCGACTCCAACGCGATCGTCTTCACGCCGGAGGCCGCCGCGGAGCGCGCGGAGCGGGACGGGCTGTCCGCCCTGCTCATGCGCTATCAGCACCTGTTCTTCGTGCCCGTCCTGCTGCTGGCCGGTCTCGAGCTGCACCGCAACGCGATCCTCGGTGTGCTCGGCCGCACCCAGATGAAGCACCGCTGGGTCGAGGGTGCACTCCTGGTGCTGCGCCTCGCCGGCTTCCCGACCATCGTCTTCATCGCCTGCGGCCCCCTCATGGGACTCGCGTTCCTCGGTATCCAGGTCGCCGTGTTCGGGCTGACGATGGGCGGCAGCTTCGCGCCGAATCACAAGGGCATGGCCATCATCCCCGCTGGCCTGGAGATCGACTTCCTCCGCCGTCAGACCCTCACCTCCCGCAACATCACGGGCGGACCCGCCGTCGCGATCGGCATGGGCGGGCTCAACTTCCAGATCGAGCACCACCTGTTCCCGAACATGCCGAGCATCAACCTCGGCCGCGCCCGACGGATCGTGCGCGCCTACTGCGCCGAGAAGAACGTCAGCTACACGGAGACCACGTTCATCGGCTCGTACCGCATCGTGCTGCGCTATCTGAAGCGCGTCGGCATCCGGCACGCCGACCCGTTCGAGTGCCCCCTCGCGGCGCAGCTCCGGTGACCGTCCCGCCGCTCATGCGTATCGTGGTGCGCATGGCGGGAGCCGCGGGAGGCCCTCAGGCCGGCGGCGATCGCGACGGCGGCGCCGTCGGCGAGCGGGTGGCCCGTCGCTCGACGCAGCGCGACGCCTGGATGCGCGTGGGAGCGGTCGCCGCCGGCGTCGCGCTGCTCGTCGTCGGCAGCATTCTGGGCTCCAGCATCTATCGCGGCCCCCTGCTGTTCGTCTTCCTGTTCACCGCGGCGCAGGCCGGAGCGCTCGTGCTCGCGACGGTCCGACCGCGCACGGCGGCCATCGCCGCGCTCGTGGCCTCCGCCGGCATCATGGTCGTCGCGCACGGGGGGTTGTCGCCCTGGCCGTGGTCGGTCACGACCCTGATCACGCAGGCGCTGATCGTGGGCACCATCGCGTACCGCGTCCGCTGGGTCGAGGCCGTGATCGGCGTCGTCGCGAACCTGCTCGTCTCCGGTACGATCGCGATGCTCTTGCCGACGGCTCGCAGCGCCGAGTCGGTCGGCGTCGACCTGGTGGTCTTCACATCGACCGCGGGAACACTGCTCGCAACCGGGATCGTGCTGCAGCAGCGGCGTGCCATCCGCGTCCAGTTGGCTCGCGAGCGGCGGGTCAGCGAAGAGGAACGGGCCAGGCGGCTGGTCGCCGAGGAGAAGACTCGGATCGCGCGCGAGCTGCACGACGTCATCGCCCACAGCATGTCGGTCATCAACGTGCAGGCGTCGAGCGCGCCCTATCGGCTCGCCGACGTCGGGCCCGATGTGCGCCAGGAGTTCGAGCAGATGGCCGCCTCGAGCCGGCGGGCGCTCGCGGAGATGCGGTCGCTGCTGAGCGTGCTGCGCGAGGATGATCGACCGAACGAGCTCGCGCCGCAGCCCGGACTCGCGGCGATCCCCGGCCTGATCGCCGCCGTCGACCGCTCGGGCACCTGGATCAACCTGGAGTGGGTCGGCGAGTTCGGCGATGAGGGGGTCCGCCAGATCGTCGGCCTCGCCGCGTATCGCATCGTGCAGGAGGCGGTGAGCAACGCGCTGCGCCATTCCCCGGGCTCGCACATCGACGTCCGATGCACACGGGAACCCCAGGGGCTCTCGCTTCTGATCACCAACGGGCCCGCTCGACGACGCGGCGTGCCGGTGCCCGGCGGAGCAGGCAACGGCCTGGTCGGCATGCGCGAACGCGCCACGAGTCTCGGCGGCACTCTCGAGCATCACGGGCTGCCGGCCGGCGGATACGTGGTGCGCGCGTGGTTGCCGCTGGACCCGAAGGCGCCCGTCGACCACTCCGACGAGCGGACCGATGCCGCATGAGCATCCGCATCGTCATCGCGGACGACCAGGCCATGGTCCGTGCCGGGTTCAGCGCCCTGCTGCACGCCGACCCCGGCCTCGAGGTCGTCGGCGAGGCGGCCGACGGCGCCGAGGCGGTCGCGATCGTGCGGCAGACGCATCCGGATGTCGTGCTCATGGACGTGCGGATGCCCCACCTCGACGGCATCGCCGCGACCCGCGCCCTCCTGCAGAGCGGCGACCCGGGGATCGCGCCCGTGCCGCGGGTGCTCATGCTGACGACGTTCGACATCGACGAGTACGTCTACGAGGCGGTCCGGGCGGGCGCGAGCGGCTTCCTGCTGAAGGACGCGCTCCCCGAGGAGCTGACCGCGGCGGTGCACGTCGTCGCCCGAGGTGACGCGCTGCTCGCCCCGAGCGTCACGCGTCGCATGATCGAGCATTTCGTCGCCGCAGCGGCACCGCGCTCCGAGCCGCCGGCTCTCGACGAGCTCACGGATCGCGAGCGGGATGTGCTGAGCCTGGTGGCGACAGGCCGCTCCAATCGCGAGATCGCGGCCGACCTCGTCATCGCGGAGCAGACGGTCAAGACCCACGTCAGCCGCATCCTGGGCAAACTGGGCCTGCGGGATCGCGCTCAGGCCGTGATCGCGGCGTACGAGTCGGGCCTCGTGGTCGCGCAACCGCGCGAGGGGCGCGAACCGCCGTGATGGCGCCGCACCGGCTCACGCGCGATGACGCGCGGCGGATCGTCGTGCGTGCGCAGCTGCTCGACGCGGAGCGGCCGGGCGACGTCGTGGAGGTCGCCGAGCAGCTCGGCGCGATCAAGATCGATCCGACGCGGATCATCGCCCCGTGCGAGCACACCGTGCTGTGGAGCCGCATCGGCTACGCCTACGAGCCCGGGCAGCTGAGCAAGGCGGTCGAGCGCGATCGGCTGCTGTTCGAGTTCGACGGCGCGTTCCGCGCGATGAGCCTGCTGCCGCTGATGCTGCCGGCGATGCGCGTCTGGCCTCGGCGCGAGAGCACCCGGCAGTGGCTGGAGGCCAACGACCGGTTCCGCCGGGATGTGCTCGCCCGCCTGCGCGCGGACGGCCCGCTGCTCGCGAGCGAGATCGATGACACTGCGCAGGTGAGCCGGGCGCCGGACGGGTGGTCGGGATCCAACCAGGTGCCGATCATGCTCGACGTCCTCAGCCGTCAGGGCGTGGTCGCGATCGTCGGCCGGGAGGGGCGGCACCGCCGCTGGGATCTCGCCGAACGGGTGTACCCGGGCGACCTGCCGGAGCTCGATCCGGATGAGGCGGCGCGGCAGCTGGCCGAGCGGCGCCTGCAGGCGGCCGGCATCGCGAAGCAGAAGTCGCCGTGGTCGGGTGTCGGCACGGCGGGCGAGGCCGCGACCATCGACGGGCTCGCCGGCACCTGGCGGGTCGACCCCCGCCAGCTCGCCGCGCTCGAGGACGACGCCGGCGGGCGGGTCGCATTCCTGAACCCCTACGACGGGATGCTGTTCGACCGTCCACGGCTGCGTGACGTGTTCGAGTTCGACTACGTGCTCGAGCAGTTCAAGCCCAAGCCGCAGCGCAGGTACGGGCTGTTCGCGCATCCGATCCTGCTCGGCGACCGCTTCGTCGGCATGCTCGAGGCCGAACTCGACCGCGCCGAGGGGCTGCTGCGGGTGCAGGCGGTGCACGAGTTCCTGCCGTTCGAGGTCGAGGAGCTCGACATGGTCCGCGCCGAGATCTCCGAACTCGCGCAGTGGCTGGGCGCCGCGGTCGCCGAGGGGCGCCGCGAGCGCTGACCGCGCAGACTGAACGGGTGGATGCCGAGACCGCCCGCGCGCTCATGGCGCGCCGCCGCGACGACATCCGCGGTCGCCTCGACGAGGTCGACCGCCGCCTCGCCGCGGTGCGCGAGGCCCGCGGCGACTGGACCGACGAGGAGCACGACCCGGAGGGTTTCGCCCTGACCCACGAGTGGTCGCAGGCCGAGGGAGCCCGCGTGCGCCTCGGGGCGACGCTGCGCGAGCTGGAACGCGCCGGGGATCGCGTCAGCGAGGGCAGCTACGGCCGCTGCGCCGTCTGCGACGCCGAGATCCCCACGGCTCAGCTGGAGCTGCAGCCGGAGCGCACGGCGTGCGTCGCGTGCGTCGACCGGCGCCGCCGCTGACGCGCGCTCATCGGTGAGCGCGCCGCCGCGGCGGATCGTGATGAACCGCGGGTCGCGCGGATTCGGGAGGATCGGCACTAATCCGCGACGCGGATGATCGTCTTGCCCGGCACGCGGCGCCCGGCGGCGAAGGCGTCCGGCGCCTCGGCGAGCGGGCGCACCTCGCCCACGATCGGCCTCAGCCGGCCGTCGCGCACCCGCTGGGCGAGATCGGCGAGCCGGGCACGGTCGGGCTCGACGACGAAGAAGATCGCACGGCCGCCGGCCGGCTGCTCGCGCGGGGGCGCCGCGATGGTGACGAACGTGCCGCCGGGGCGCACCAGCGCGAGCGATCGGGATCCGATCTCCCGGCCGATCACGTCGAGCACCACGTCGACCGGGCCGACCGCGTCGAGGTCGTCGCCGTCGAGGTCGACGAATTCGTCGGCACCCAGGCCGAGCACCGTGTCGCGGTCGCGGGCGCGACCCGTGCCGATCACGTACGCCCCGGCGTCGTGCGCGAGCTGCACGGCGATCGAGCCGACCCCGCCGGCCGCACCGTGGATGAGCGCCGACTGCCCGATCTCGAGCCGCCCGTGGTCGAACAGCGCCTGCCACGCCGTCAGCCCCGAGATCGGCAACGCCGCCGCGACGGTGTGGTCGATGCCCGCGGGAAGCGGGGCGAGGTTGCGCGCCTCGACCGCGACGAGCTCGGCCAGCGAGCCGTCGCGCGCCCAGTCGGTGAGGCCGAACACCCGCTGCCCGACGGTCAGGCCGGTCGTGCCGAAGCCCAGCCCGACCACGACGCCCGAGACCTCATGCCCCGGGACGCTCGGCGTGCGGTCGCGTCCGGCGCGATCCGTCCAGGTGGCGGGCCAGTCGAGCTCGCCGGGCGTGAAGCCCGCCGCGTGCACGCACACGACGACATCGTTCTCCGCGGCGTGCGGCTCCGGGAGCTCGGCGAGCGTCAGGCCGGCGACGCCGGCCTCGCGATCGCTGACGGTGACGGCTTTCATCATGCGCTGCGTGTCCATGCCTCCAGGATCCTCCGGAAGCGCGCTCAGAGCACCTTTGACAGGAACGCCTTCGTGCGCTCATGCTGCGGGTTCGCCAGCAGCTCGCGCGGTGCACCCGACTCCACGACGACCCCGCCGTCCAGGAACACCATCGCGTCGCCGACCTCGCGTGCGAACCCCATCTCGTGCGTGACGACCACCATCGTCATGCCCGTGTCCGCGAGCTCGCGCATGACGTCGAGCACCTCCCCCACGAGCTCGGGGTCGAGCGCGCTCGTCGGCTCGTCGAACAGCATGAGCTTCGGATCCATGGCGAGCGCCCGGGCGATCGCCACCCGCTGCTGCTGACCGCCCGAGAGCTGCGACGGATAGTGGCCCGCGTGGGATGCCAACCCCACCCGCGCGAGCAGGTCGCGCCCGCGCTCCAGCGCGTCGCGTCGCGACATCCCCTTCACCGTGGTCGGCGCCTCGGCGATGTTCTCGAGCGCCGTCATGTGCGGGAAGAGGTTGAAGTGCTGGAAGACCATGCCGATGTCGCGCCGCTGCCGCGCCGCCTCCGCCGGCTTGAGCTCGTAGAGCTTGTCGCCCCTCTCGCGGTACCCGACCAGCTCGCCGTCGACGTAGAGCCGCCCGGCGTCGACCACCTCGAGATGGTTGATGCAGCGCAGGAACGTCGACTTGCCCGAGCCGCTCGGCCCGATGACGCACATGACCTGCCCGCGCTCGACCCGCAGCGAGATCGACGTGAGCACCTCGTTGCCACCGAAGCGCTTCGAGACCGCGACCGCCTCGACCATCGGCCGCGCGGCATCCGGGGTCGTCGCGCGCTGGACCGGGGTCATCGCACACCCCCGACGCCGCCGACGATGACGGGGGCATCCGGATCGTTCTCGATCGCCGGGCGGCCGCGCCCGATGCCGCGGGAGAACCGCTTCTCGAGGAAGTACTGCCCGACCATGAGGATCGAGGTGAAGAAGAGGTACCACAGCGACGCGACGATCAGCAGCGGGATCGGCACGAACGTCTCGGCGGAGATGTCGCGCGCGCGCCCGAACAGGTCGAGCGAGAACGGCACCGCCGCGACGAGCGTGGTCGTCTTGAGCATCGAGATGACCTCGTTGCCGGTCGGCGGGATGATCACCCGCATCGACTGCGGGATCACGATGCGGCGCATGGTCTGGCCCCACGACATCCCGAGCGCCTTCGCCGCCTCCTCCTGGCCGGCATCGACCGAGAGCAGTCCGGCGCGCACGATCTCGGCCATGTAGGCCGCCTCGTTGAGCGACAGCCCGACCACCGAGATGAAGAACAGCGGCGGCACCCAGTCGATCTTGATGACGTCCCAGGTGTGCACGAACGGGATGCCGATGATGATCGAGTTGTAGATCAGCGTGATCAGACCCCAGAACACGAGCTGCACGTAGACCGGGGTGCCGCGGAAGATCCACAGGTACACCCACGAGACGGCCTTCACGACCGGGTTCGGCGAGAGCCGCATGATCGCCAGGATCAGGCCGAGCACGATGCCGATGACCATCGAGTAGACGGTCAGCTGCAGCGTGATGAGCGCCGCCTGGCTGATGCGCTGATCGAAGAGGTACTTGCCCACGTCCGGCCAGTCGAACGCCGTGCGCTGCGCGGCGTCGAGCACGAACAGCACGACGAGGAGGATCAGGATCACGGCGACGGTGATCCGCCCGGGATGGCGCAGCCGCACCGCCCGGATCGCCTCGCCCGAGGGGACGGCGCTGTCCCCCCGGGCGCCCTGCGAGTCGGTCATGACCGACTTACTGCTTCGAGGCGGCGTTGACGTCGGCCGCGGTCACGGCTCCGTCGTCGACGCCCCACTTCTGCAGGATCTTCGTGTAGGTGCCGTCGTCGATGAGCGCCTGCAACGCGTTCTTGATCACGTCGGTCAGCTTCGAGCCCTTGTCGACCGCGAACCCGTAGGGCGCCACGTCGAACGTCGTGCCGGCCGCCTGGATCTTGTCCTTCTGCTTGCTGATCGCGTACTCCGTGATCGGCGAGTCGGCGCTCATCGCGTCGACCTGGCCGAGCACGAGCGCGTTGGTCGCCTGGTCCTGGCCGTCGAACTTGAGCACCTGGATGGCGGCCTTGCCGGCATCCGTGCACTTCTTCGACTTCGCGGGCACCTCCTCGGTGTCCTCGTACGTGCCCGCCTCGACGGCGACCTTCAGCCCGCACGCGTTGTCGGGGTCGACGTTCTTGCCCTTGGCCGAGGCCCACAGCACGCCCGCGCTGTAGTAGTTGACGAAGTCGACCTGCTTCTCGCGCTCGGTGGTGTCGGTGAACGACGAGACGCCCAGGTCGTACCGCCCGCCCGTGATGCTCGGGATGATGTTGTCGAACTTGGAGATCGTGTAGTCGGTCGTCACGCCGAGCTTCGCGGCGATCGCATCGGCGAGGTCGACGTCCCAGCCGATGACCTTGCCGTCGCTGTCCTTGTACTCGTTCGGCGCGTACGTGGCGTCGATGCCGATCGTGAGCTTGCCGGCCTTGGCGATGTCGCCGGGCAGGGTCTTGGCGAGAGCCGCGTCCTTCGTGACGCCGTAGGCGTTCTTCTGGCCGGTGTCGCCGCCCGAGCCGCCGCTGCCACCGCCGCTGTTGTCGACGCACCCGGCCAGCAGCAGCGCTGCCGCGACCGCCGCAACCGGGAGAATCAGTGCCTTGCGCATGTGAGGACCTTCCTGATGGGGGATATCTGCCGCGCGTGTGCGCGACCGCTGTCGATTCCGCACGCTCGTGGCATGCGGCACCATGACCACTGAATCTATCCGCCCTGCGATCCCAGCTGGGCGACCAGTCGCCTCGTCGACTCGTCGATCTCGGCCTGCGGGACGCGGCTGTGCGGTCCCGGCACGGCGCGCAGCACCTTGTCGGCGGAGCCGAACGCGTCGAACAGCGCGAACCCCGACTCGCGGTCGATCTCGGGGTCGTCCCACGACAGCACGTACTGCACGGGCACCGTGACCCGTCGCGCCGCCTCGACGAGCCCCGGGCGCGCGAACGCGGCGCCGAACACGGCGGCCGCGATGCGCCGGTCGGCGGCAGCGAGCCGGATGCCGATCTCGGTCGCGAGCGTCATGCCCGTGTAGCCGGCTCCCCCGGTCAGATCGATCCCGGGCATCCGCTCGAGCGCGTCGAGCACCGACCGCCACTCGGGCACCGCGCGCTCCGCGATGGAGGCGTTGAAGTCGGCCACGAGGTCGCCGAGGGGCTGCCCCGCCGCGCGGGCCACCTGCATCCGGTCGACCCAGGCCTCGTCCTCGGGCGAGCGCGCGCGATCGCCGTGGCCGGGCGCGTCGATCGCGACGACGTGGATGCCGTACCCGGCGGCGAGCACGCGGGCACGCGCGACGAGGCCGCCCGCGCTCTTGTGGAGTCCGCCCGGATGACCGGACAGCACCACGGGGGCGGGCTCGCCGACGTGCGCCGGTGACCAGAGGATGCCGGGGACGTCGCCCTGGACGAACCCGCGTTCGATGACGCCGTCGAGCGTCGATTCGGAGATGAGATGCATGAGAGTGCCTTTCGGGAATCACCATTCGGTGCTCCCGGTGACCCTCAGATCACGCGACGGCCCGTGCTGGCGACGGAGCACCCGACTTCTCGTTCATCGGGCATCACCTCCTCGGCCTGCGACACGGACCCGGGAACGTTACCGCATGTCGGTCCGCACCGGGCTCGTCGGACGCTGAGATGGGACATCGACGGACATCGAAATGCGAGGAGGACCTCATGCCGGACCTGACGGACATCGATCGCATCGTGGGCGGCATCCGCTACCTCGTGCTGGCTACCGCCGACGCGGACGGCACCCCGTGGGCCACGCCCGTGTTCTTCGCACCGCTCGGCCGCGACGGCGTGTGCTGGGTCTCGTCGGCCGATGCGCGGCACTCCCGCAACATCGCAAAGCGCACCTCCGTGGCGATCACGGTCTTCGACTCCACCGTGGCGATCGGCCACGCGGAGGCCGCCTACTTCGAGGCGGACGCGGCGGCGCTTCCGGCCGGGGAGACCGGCCAGGCGCTGGAGGCGCTCAACGCCCGGCTCCCCGAACCGAAGCGGATGACGGCCGACGACCTGCTGCCGGTGGGCCCGCTGACTGTCTACCGGGCGACGCTGCGGCGCCGGTACCTGCTCGTGCGCGGCGGGAACCAGGAGTTCCGCAACGTGCTCGACATGACCGTCGAGGTCTGATCGTCGTCCCGACGTGCCGGATCAGGCGTCGCGCACGACCTCGTAGGTGAGTGCGCTGAGGTTGCGGCCGATGGGCCTCGCCCCCTGCAGGCGCAGCGCGGTGGCGGTGCCGGCGTCGTCGAAGAGCCGCTTGCCGGTGCCGATCACGAGCGGGAAGACGATGAGCCGGAACTCGTCGACCAGCCCGTTGTGCAGGAGCGTCTGCACGAGCTGCCGGCTGGCGTAGACGACGATGTCGCCCGCGATCCGCTGCTTGAGCCTCGACGCCTCCTCGACCACGTCGCCGCCCAGCACCGTCGAGTTGACCCAGATCGGGTCGGTGAGGGTCGACGAGACGACGTACTTCGGCAGGGCCCGCAGGCGCTCGGCCCAGTCGCCGGGGGCGACGTTCCAGCGCGGACCGAAGTAGGCATCGGTGCGCCGTCCGATCAGCAGCGCGTCGGCGGCGATGGCCTCGGAGTACTCCAGCTCCGCCCACGCCGCGCGGTCCTCGGCCATGCACCGGTCGAACCAGCCGCCGTATGCGGAGCCCTCCTCGCCGGTGGGGTCCTCGACGACGCCGTCGAGCGTGACGTTCTGGCTGATGACGATCTTTCCCATGGTGTTCTCCCTGTGCGGGTACGCCCTCGTGACGTACAGAGGTGCAGACACCGCGGGTCGGCGGAATCGGGCGCCGGCACCGCCCGATTTCCGCCGCCGGCGGTGTCACCACCGGTGGACACCACTCACGACCGACGAGGAGCGATGCGACAATGACGACGGTGATGCCGGAGGAGCTGCTGTCGCGGGCCCGTGCCGGCGACGATCGGGCCTTCCGTGAGATGACCCAGCCGCATCTGCGTGAGCTGCAGGTGCACTGCTACCGGATGCTGGGCTCGTTCCACGACGCCGAGGACGCGGTGCAGGAGACCCTGCTCACCGCGTGGCGGGGCCTCGGCGGCTTCGAGGGGCGCTCGTCGCTGCGCACCTGGCTGTACGCGATCGCGACCAACCGCTGCCTCAACGTGCGGCGTGCGGCCGGCCGGCGCCGTGCGCGGGAGTGGGACATCCCCGGAGTGCAGCCGCCCGAACCGACGCAGCTGGGAGAGGTGCCCTGGCTCGAGCCCTACCCGGACGCGCTGCTGGACGGCACCGCTCGCGAGCCCGGTCCGGAGGAGAGCTCCGAGCGGACCGAGTCCATCTCGCTCGCCTTCATCACCGCGCTCCAGCTGCTGCCGCCGCGGCAGGTCGCCGTGCTCATCCTGCGCGACGTGCTCGGCTTCCCCGCGAAGCAGGTCGCCGACATGCTCGGCGGCACGGTGGAATCGGTCGCGAGCGCGTTGAAGCGGGCGCGGGCGAACCTGCGGCGCACCCTGCCGGGCGAGGGGGCGCGCGAGGAGCGGGCGGCATCCGCATCGTCCGCCGAGACAGTCGTCGTGTCGAGGTTCGTCGCCGCCTACGAGGCCGGCGACCTCGACGCGCTCGTGGCGCTGCTCACGGACGACGTGTTCATGTCGATGCCGCCCATGGCGCTCGAGTACGTCGGCCGCGAGCTCGTCGGCCGGTTCTGCGCGCTGCTGTTCGCCGCCGGACGCCGCTACCGCCTGATCGCGACCCGCGCCAACGGGCAGCCCGCGTTCGGCATCTACGTGCACACGCCCGACGGCCTCGTCACCTCCGGCCTGATGACGATCACGATCGCCGGCGACCGGATCGCCGCGATGAGCCGCTTCGAGAACACGGTCATTCCCGCGTTCGGGCTCGCGCCCACGCTGCCCGCGTAGCGACCCCGCCCGCTCTTGCGTTTTCGCGGGTTAGGTGGCCTTCCGGGCACCTCGGTAGCGTTGCGCGCCCGACGCACGCCGAGCATCCCGGAGGTCCTCATCCGCACGCTGCCCCATGCCACCCGGCCCCACGCCACCCAGCCCCCCGCCACCCTGCTCCAGGCCACCTACGTCCCCGCCGAGAACGGCCTCGCCTGGTGGGGCGTCGCCGACATCGACGCCGCCCTCGAGCACGCCGGGCTCCCGCCCGGGCGCCGCGCCGCGCTGCGCCTCGCCGGGATCGTCGGTGATCGGGTCGGCCCCATCGATGTCGAGGCCCGCATCACCGCCGTCGCCGAGGCGGCATCCGCCCTCACGGCCACGACCCGGGTCGGTGCGCTCGGGATGTCGGCGCGGGCCTGGCGGCAGGCGAGCCGCATCGTCCTCCGCTCGGCGCGCTCCGGGTCGGAGGAGGACGCCTTCGCCGCCGTGGTCGCGGCGATGCCGCCGGCCGGTCACGCCGTTCTCAACGCCGACGAGTCGGCGATCGCCGCCCCCGGGGCGCTCGTCCGGGAGTACGCGCGTGCGCTGTCGACGCTCAAGGCCCTCCGGGCGGCCAACGTCACGGCGACCCTCCGGCCGTACCAGGTGCACGGGGTCTCCTGGTTGCTGCAGAAGGTCGACGCCGGCCAGGGAGGTGTGCTGGCCGACGAGATGGGGCTCGGCAAGACGCTCCAGGTCATCGCCGTGCTCGCGACCCGGCAGCCCCAGAGCCTGCAGCTCGTGGTGTGCCCGACATCGTTGCTGGCGAATTGGCGACGCGAGATCCAGCACTTCGCACCCGGCCTGAACGTGCTCGAGTACCACGGACCCGACCGGCGCCTGCCGGCTCGCCCGGAACCGCGGACCGTCGTCGTCACCAGCTACGCGCTGCTGCGATCGGACGAGGCGGTGCGGAGCCGGCACTGGGATGTCGCCGTCTTCGATGAGGCCCAGCAGCTCAAGAACACCGACACGCAGGTGACCAGGGCGGCATCCGCGCTCCCGTCCACCAGCAGGATCGCGTTGACGGGGACGCCGGTCGAGAACGACCTCGACGAGCTGTGGTCGATCCTCTCGGTCACCAACCCCGGCGCGCTCGGCGCCCGCGGCCGGTTCCGGCAGCGGTTCGTGAACCCGATCCGGCAACGCCGCTCCGCGTCGGCCGCCGCGACGCTCGCAACCGTCGTCGCGCCCCACCTCCTCCGGCGCAGGAAGGCGGATGTCGCGCAGGACCTGCCGCCTCGCATCGACGCCACGGTCGTCTGCACGCTCAGCCCGGAGCAGGTCGCGCTCTATCGCGAGGCCGTGGAGCGCGCGTTCTCCGCCGGATTGGGCTCGGGATTCGGCCGCAGCGGACGCGTGCTCGCCCTGCTGACGGAGCTCAAGCAGATCTGCAACCATCCCGCCCTCGAGGCCGGGGAGCCCGCACTCGAACCCGGGAGGTCCGGAAAGTTCGACCGCACGTGCGAGATGCTGGGCGAGGTCGTGGCGGACGGGGAGCGCGCCCTCGTGTTCACGCAGTACCGCCGGACGGGCGAGCTCCTGTCGTCCGGGCTCGCGTCGGCGCTCCGGATCGACGCCGTGCCCTTCCTGCACGGTGGGCTCGCGCCGGCGCAGCGTGACGAGCTCATCCGCGCGTTCCAGGAGGACGACCACGCCTCGCCCCTCCTGATCCTGAGCCTGCGCGCCGCCGGGTTCGGGCTGAACCTGACGCGTGCCTCGAACGTCGTGCACTTCGATCGCTGGTGGAATCCCGCCGTCGAGGAGCAGGCGACCGCTCGGGCGCACCGGATCGGACAGCGGCGCACGCTCAACGTCTACAAGCTGGTCACCGAGGGAACCGTGGAGGACTACATCGACCGCATGCACCAGGAGAAGCAGGGTCTCGCCGAGCTGATCTCCGGCGACCCCACGGCGGCGCTCACGAAGTTGCCGGATCGCGAGCTGCGCGAGGTGCTCGACCTCCGGATGCGGCCATGACGGCCCGGCCGAAGCTCGGTGCGACCGCTTGGGGGTACGCGTGGCTGCGCACGGTCGAACCGACCGCGGGGCGGCCCGACCCACGGCTGCCCCGTGCCCGGGCGATCGCGCATCGCCAGGAGAGCGCGCTCGCCGTCGACGCGTCGACGATCACCGCGACGATCGCCGACGGCCGTCGGGAGCACTCCGTGCGGCTGCGCGTGCCCCCGTGGACGGATGCCGAGGCCGCGACCGCCGAGGCCCTCCTCGCGTCGGAGCGCGAGCACCTGACGACGGGCGACATCCCCGACCACGTCCACCGCCGACTGACCGCCGCCGGCCTGACCGTCGCCGTGCCGCCGGACGAGATCGAGGCGATCTGCACCTGCCGCACCCGCGAAGCGCCCTGCATGCACGTCCTGGCGACGCTGTACGGCCTGGTGCTGAGCGTCGACGAGCGCCCCCTGACGGCGTGGGAGCTCCGGATGCCGCACGCCGCATCCGGCCGACGCCGTGATCCGGACTGGCTGGCCCTGTCGGAGTTGGAGCCCGGCACCTTCTTCACCGGCCCGGCCTGAACGCCCGGGCCACCGGTACCCGGGTAGCAGTCGCAGTACCAGGAGAACCGCTGCCTTCTGGAGCCGGGGCGGGCCGCCCTACGGTGAGCTCATCCGTTCCGACCCGGAGGGGGCCGCGTGGACCTGCACCTCGCCGACCGCGTCGCGATCGTCACCGGTGCGGGCCGGGGCATCGGGCTCGCGGCGACCCGCGCCCTCGCCGGGGAGGGCGCCCACGTGGTCGCGGGCTCCCGCACGGTCACGCCGCAGCTGCTGGCCCTCGAGGCGGAGGGCCGGGTGCATCCGGTGCAGGTCGACCTGACCGCCGAGGCGGCCCCGGCGGCCCTCGTGGAGCGGGCCGACGCGCTCGGCGGCGCGACGATCCTCGTCAACAACGTCGGCGGCGTGAAGCTGCGCACCGAGGGCTTCCTGGCGCTCGGCGACGACGAGTGGATGGCGACCCTCACCCTCGATTTCCTCGCGGCGGTGCGCATGACGCGGGCCGCGATCCCGGCGATGGTGCGTGCGCAGGTCGGCAACGTCGTGACGATCGCGTCGGTCAACGCGTTCCTGCCGGACCCGGGCGTGATCGACTACTCGGCGGCCAAGGCGGCGCTCTGGAACGTCTCCAAGGCCCTGTCGAAGGAGTTCGGTCCGGCCGGTCTGCGTTTCAACACGATCAGCCCGGGGCCGGTGGCGACCGACCTCTGGCTCGGCGAGCACGGCGTCGCCGCCACCATCGCCGCGTCGCGGGGCGTCGACGTCGACACGGCGCGGTCCGAGGCCATCGCCGAGCAGGGCGGCTTCTCGACCGGCCGCTTCACCACCGCCGAGGAGGTCGCCGATCTCGTGCTCCTCCTCGCGAGCGACCGAGCGGGCAACGTGACCGGTGCCGACATCCTGATCGACGGCGGATTCGTCAAGACCCTGTAGGCCCCCACCCACCCCCGACGAAAGGGAAAGACATGTCGAAGCCGCACGTGCTGTTCATCCACGGGCTCTGGATCCACTCGAGCGCCTGGGCGCCGTGGGCCGCCCTGTTCGCCGAGCGCGGGTACACCTCGAGTGCGCCGGGCTGGCCGGGCGACCGCGACACGGTGGCCGAGACCCGGGACGACCCGTCGGGCATGAACGACGTCGGCATCGAGGCGATCTGCCGGCACTACGCCGACCTGATCGAGGCGATGCCCGAGAAGCCGTTCGTCGTCGGCCACTCCTTCGGCGGCCTCATCGCGCAGGAGCTGCTCGCCAACAACTACGTGGTCGGCGCCGTCGCGATCGACCCGGCGCCGATCAAGGGCGTGACGAAGCTGCCGTTCTCGCAGCTGCGATCGGGGCTGCCGGTGCTCGGCAATCCCGCCAACCGATCGCGCACGGTCGCCCTCACGGCCAAGCAGTTCCACTACAGCTTCGGCAATGCGATCACGGAGGAGGAGTCGGACGCGCTGTTCGAGCAGTGGACGATCCCCGGCCCCGGCCGGCCGCTGTTCGAGGATGCCACCGCGAACTTCTCGCGCACGTCGCCCGCCGCCGTCGACACCCACGTCGCGGATCGCGGCCCGCTGCTGCTGACATCCGGCACCGAGGACCACACCGTGCCCCTCACGGTCACGCGTGCCGTCGTCGAGCTCTACGCCTCAGGACCGTCGGTCACGGACTTCCACGAGTTCCCGGGCAAGGGTCACTCGCTGACCATGGACGCCGGCTGGCGCGAGGTGGCGGAGGTCTGCCTCGACTGGATGTCGTCCAAGGGGTTCTGAGCGGACGGCAGCGGCGCGCCGAGCCGCGCGAGTTCGCGCAGTGCGGTCTCGCCCGGCGTGCCCGGCGCGGCGTGGTAGATGACGAGCACGGGGTCGTCGCTGCCGGCGAAGCACAACCGCTCGAAACGCAGCTCGAAGTCGCCGACCAGCCGATGGTGGATCCGGTTCACCCCCGAGGACGCCGGTGTGACGTCGTGCCTCGCCCACAGCGCCGCGAAGTCCGGGCTCGCGTCGCTCAGCTCGGCGACGAGGGGCGCCAGCCGTGGATCCTGCGGAGGCGCCGCCGCCTGGAGGCGCAGATAGGCGACCAGCCGCATCCGCATCTCGTCGAGGTTCAGATAGAGCTCGCCGAGCCGGCTGTCGAGGAAGACGGCTCGCATGAGGTTCACCCCGGGCGAGAACACCGGCGACAGGGCCCGCGCGAGCGGATTCGACTCGATCACCTCGAGCACTCGGTCATGCGCGAACGCCGGGGTGCCGGCGAGCGAGCCGACGAGCGCGGCCATGTCGGCGGATGTCGTGAGCGGCCGCCCCTGCGGGTCGCGCGACAGACCGGCGAGCAGGCGCAGGTAGTCCTCCGCCGCGTGGTCGAGGAGCAGCGCACGCGCGAGCGCCGCGACGACCCGCGGCGACGGGCGGCGCTCCCTCCCCTGCTCCAGCCGGATGTAGTACTCGGCGCTGATCCCGGAGCGCAGCGCCACCTCTTCGCGTCGCAGCCCCGGCACCCGGCGACGGCGCACGCCGGTCTCGAGCCCGACGTCGGCGGGATGGACGGCCTCGCGCCGCGCGCGCAGGAACTCTCCCAGCTGGCCATCCACCATGCGCACACAGTAGCGACGGCCGGCGCGACGGGGGGGCCGAGGTCATAGCATCAAGTACTCATCACCTTCCTGATGCTCCGCGCCACGGTGCTGTCCAGCGTCCCCGTCATCCGGGTGCTCGGGGACATCGCGGTCAGTGCGGACGACGGCACGATCTACGGAAGCCCGATCGACGGCTCCGGAACCGTCCTCTCGATCGACCCGACGACCGGCACGGTGACGCGTGCCTTCACCGTCACCGGGCCGGGCGCTTCGGCCAGCTACAACAGCCTGACCGCGCTCCCCGCCGGGGAGCTGCTGCAGGGGGATCTCGACATCCTGAACGACGGCGGCGTGATCGCGCTCGTGGCCGTCTCGGGCGACGACACGATCGGTCACCTCCTGCGGCTGCATCCGGACGGCACGAGCACGACCGTCGGCACCGTGCCCGCGGGGTTCGGGGTGGCGCGCATCGGCGACGCCGTCTACCTGTCGGATGCCGTCACCGGCGTGATCCGGAAGATCGCCGCAGTGCCGGCGACCTCCTCGACCGATCCGCTCCCGACGACCGACGTCGCCGAACTGCAGAACGGCCCGGTCTACGGCCTCGCAGCCGGGGCCGACTCGGGAGCCTGCACGACGACGGCCGACCCGGCCCCGCCGAGCCGCCCCGAGTTGGCCGCAACGGGAATCGATGCGTGGGGCGCGATGCTCACCGCGCTCGGCCTGCTGGCCGCCGGATCGGGACTCGCGTCGATCCGGATGCGCCGGCGGTCCCCCGCCCGCCCCTGATCGGCGCGTCGGCACCAGCCGGCGACACGACGAATCGCCACGAGCCGGCTGCGGCCCGGCGCGCGGGCGTGCCGATAGCGTCATGCCTCAGCACGAGGAGGACGCATGGCGAAGACGCCTGACGCGGGTGACCCGACGCGTACCGCGCGAGCGCTGCTGGCGAGGGTTCCCGTCGTGACGTGGGTCGGCATCGGCGTGATGGGCGTGCTCGCGATCCCGTTCGTCGCGACCGGTGGATTCCCGGGACTGCTCGTGTTCCTCGGGCTCGCCGTGCTCGTCACCGCGATCTACGTCGTCGCGACGCGGCGGAGGTCGTGGCTGCGGCTGCCGACGCGGACGGTCGGCGTGCTCGTGCTCGTCGGCGGCGTCGTGCTCACGTCGATCGGCGCGGTCACGCTTCCGCGTCAGCCGGTGTCGCCGAGTGCGGCGGGGTCGAGCGTGTCGGAGCGGCCCGAGCCGGGCGCGACGCGGCATCCCACGCCCACTCCGTCGGCGACCTTCAGCGACGAATCCCCCGCCGACCCGGATGCCGTCACCACCCCCGCCATGAGCGGCGCCGCCGCCGTCGACCGGTCGGTGACGAGCAACACGACGGCTCTCGCTCTGCTGGCGAAGCTGCCGGTCAAGGGGCGCGCCCCGATGACCGGCTACAACCGTACGGCCGACTTCGGCGCCGCCTGGCTGGATGTCGATCGCAACGGGTGCGACACCCGCAACGACGTGCTCGCGCGCGACCTCGCGGGCATCGCGCGCTCGGGGGCGTGCCGGGTGATGTCGGGCACGCTGGTCTCGCCGTACACGAACGGCATCATCCACTTCGTGCGCGGCGTGACCACGTCGGCCGAGGTGCAGATCGACCACGTCGTCTCGCTCGGGGATGCCTGGCAGACCGGCGCCCAGCAGCTCACCACCGCGCAGCGCACCTCGCTCGCGAACGACCCGCTCAACCTGCTCGCGGTCGACGCCCACTCGAACGAGCAGAAGCGCGACGGCGATGCCGCGACCTGGCTGCCGGCGGCGACGTCGTTCCGCTGCAGCTACGTCGCGCGGCAGATCTCGGTGAAGGTCAGCTACCGCCTGTGGGTGACGCAGGCCGAGCGCGACGCGATGGCCCGCGTCCTGAGCGCATGCCCCGGCGAGGCGGCCGGCACCTCGCCGTTCGCGACCGCGCCGGTGCCGGTGCCGACCCGGGCACCCGCGACGGCGCCGGCGCCCCGGCCCGCGGCGCCCGCTCCCGCCCCGAAACCCGCGGCACCGAAGCCGGCCGCGCCGCGCGTGGTCACCCCGGGGGCGTTCTGCTCCCCCGAGGGAGCGCGCGGAGTCACCAGCAAGGGCACCCCGATGGTCTGCTCCCACAAGGTCGGCGACCCGCGGCTGCGCTGGCGGTCGGCGGGCTGACCCGGCCGTCCGGCGCGGGCCGGGGCGCGGTGCCTACGATCAAGACGTGACTGTCGCCGCCTCGGATGCCCGTGCCGGTCTGGCCGATGACGAAGTCCTGGCGCTGCGCCGGGACTTCCCCCTCCTCGGGAGCGCGGTCAACGGGCATCCGCTCGCCTACCTGGATTCCGGGGCGACCTCCCAGCGCCCGCGTGCGGTGCTGGATGCCGAGCGCGAGTTCCTCGAGACCGAGAACGCGGCCGTGCACCGCGGTGCTCACAAGCTCGCCGCCTTCGCGACGGAGCGCTTCGAGGACGCCCGCGAGACGGTCGCCTCCTTCATCGGCGCCGCGACCGACGAGGTCGTCTGGACCCCGGGGGCGACCGCGGCCGCCAACCTGCTCGCGTACGCCATGGGCAACGCGCGGGCCGGATCCCGATTCGCGCTCGGGCCCGGCGACGAGATCGTCGCGACCGAGGCCGAGCACCACGCGAACCTCATCCCGTGGCAGGAGCTCGCCGCGCGCACCGGCGCGACGTTCCGCTACGTCCCCCTCGACGACCGCGGCGCGCTCGACCTGAGCCGCCTCGACGAGGTCGTCACGCCACGCACCCGCGTGCTCGCGTTCGCGCACGTGTCGAACGTGCTCGGCACCGTGGCGCCCGTGGCGGAGCTGGTGGCCGCCGCGCGTCGGGTGGGCGCGCTGGTCGTGCTCGACGCGTGCCAGTCGGCGCCGCACCTCCCCATGGATGTCACCTCGCTCGACGTGGACTTCCTCTTCTTCTCGGCCCACAAGATGCTCGGGCCGACCGGCGTCGGCGTGCTGTGGGGACGCCGCGAGCTGCTCGCCGACCTGCCGCCGTTCCTCACCGGCGGGTCGATGATCACGACCGTCACCATGGAGCGCGCGGAGTTCCTGGCACCGCCGCAGCGCTTCGAAGCCGGCACGCAACCCGTCTCGCAGGCGATCGGCCTCGCGGCGGCGATCGGCTACCTCAGCGCGATCGGCATGGATCGCATCGCGGCCCGGGAGCGCGAGCTCGGCACCGAGATGGTCGAGCGGCTGTCGGCGATCGACCAGGTGACCGTGCTCGGCTCCGACTCCGGCGCCCCGCGCACGGGGATCGCGTCGTTCGTCGTCGACGGCATCCACGCTCACGACGTGGGCCAGCTCCTCGACGACCGCGGCATCGCCGTGCGGGTCGGCCACCACTGCGCGCAGCCGCTGCACCGCCGCTACGGCGTGACCGCGACGACCCGGGCGAGCGCCTACCTCTACACCACCCGCGACGAGATCGACCGGCTGGTCGACGGCGTGCGCGACGCCGTCGCCTTCTTCGGGGGGACGGCATGAGCACCGAGCTGGAGCAGCTGTACCAGGAGGTCATCCTCGACCACGCGAAGCACCCGCACGGCCGGGGGCTGCGCGGCGGCACCGCGGCCAGCTCGCACCAGATCAACCCCACGTGCGGCGACGAGGTCACCTTCGAGCTGCACCTCGGCACCGACGGCCGCGTCGCGGACGGCCGGTGGGGGGGCCACGGCTGCGCGATCTCGCAGGCCTCCGCCTCGCTGCTCAGCGTCGTCGTGCCGGGTCTGTCGCCGGCGGAGCTGCGCGAGCGCATCGACGGCTTCCGCACCGCGCTGCGCTCCCGCGGCGCGATCGCACCCGACGAGGATCTCGTGGGCGACGCCGCCGCGCTCGCGGGCGTCTCGCGCTACCCGGCGCGCGTCAAGTGCGCGATGCTCGCGTGGGTCGCGGCGGAGGATGCGCTGAACCGCGGGGCGGTCGGCTGACCCCCGGAACGTCACCGCCCGCGCTCATCGGATACCGCACCGCGACATCATCCGGGTCGGGGGCTACTGTGACGGCCATGGGATGGCTGGACAGGCTCCGCGCTAAACAGCACAAGACCGATGCCGAGATCGCGGCTCAACGCGCGGGCGGCCGCTGGGAGAACGAGGGCGGCGCGCTCGCCCCGGATGAGGGGAAGCCTCAGGGCGCATCGGACCCGGACGACGCCCACGACGACAGCGACGGCCGCGCGAAATAGCCGACCTGCGCCGGCGGCGTCAGGCCCGTCGACGCCGCAGCGCCACGAACGCGACGCCGGCACCCATCAGCAACACCGCGAGCGCGAGCAGCGCCGCGACGTCGTCGACGCCCGTTGCGGGCAGGGTCTTCGCACCGGTGCTCGCCGGCTGCACGGCGACGGTGACGGCGAACGGGTCGCTCGTTGCGACGGTCGAACCGCCGACGACGAGCTCGAGCGTGTAGTCGCCCGCCGGAACCGACGGCATCGTGAACGTCACCGTGGCGGGGTCGCCGGCGACGTCGATGGTGCCGGTACCCAGCTGGGCCTGCGTCTGTGCGAGCCGGATTGCGAACTCCGTGCCCGGGGCAAGAGTTCCGACCGTCGTGGTCGCCTTCGACCCCGTCACGACCGTGGTCGAGGGGGCGCTGATCGTCGGTTGAAGCGAGTAGGTGATCGTGATCGACCCGGCGCCCGCGTTCGCGGCGGTCGACACGGCATCCAGCCCCGCGGCTAGGTAGCCCGACCCTCCGCCGCCGGCTCCGGCTTCTTCGTCGGGGTACTGGGCGAGGTTGTTGGAGGATCCGCCGCCACCGCCGCCGGCATAGCCCCCGCCGCCCTGAGCCGCGGGGTAAGCGGCAGACGGGCTGCCGCCGACGCCCGGCGTGATCGTGCCGTCGGACGCGACCGATGCGACAGTGCCCGCGGAGCCCCGGACGATCACGTCGGGAGTCGTGCTGGGCTGACCCGGGGTCGAGCCGACGGCACCGGTGCCGGCCGCGTGGAATCCGGGCGCGTCGGTCCCGTCGAGGCCATTCGCCGAAGCGGTCGAGTATCCGCCTGCGCCGCCCAGCGGCGAGCTGCCTCCGTCGACGGTCGCGCCACCGCCGCCACCACCACCGGCGACTACCACGAACCCGGCAGCCGTTGCGATGTAACTACCGCCACCGCCGCTTCCGATGTCACCGTCGGATCGCTGCCCATGATCACCCGCGAGCAGGTGAAGGGTGTCGCCGTTGTAGAGCGTTCCCAGGTCGACGGTGATCTGCCCTCCGGCGCCCCCGTTGGCTGCGCCCCAGGTGCTGTCACCGCCCGCACCTGCCGCAACGACCACCGACACGTCGGACGCGTTGGCGGGCACGGCCCAGGTCGATTCCGCCCCCGGCGACACGGTCACCGTGCACGAACTCACGCAGGCCGGTGCCGCCGACGCGGGCGCAGACAGCGCCAGCACCCCCACCGCGACCGCTGAGACACCGACCAAGGGGAAAAGCAGAGACTTCAACAAGGGACGGGCTCCAAGCACAAAGGGGGGCGGTCCAAGAACCCTACCGGCGGATCGGAGCCCGTCCGGGCCTTGCCGCGGATCCGCCTGCCCCCCAAGTGGGGGCGATCCGATGTCCGGGCGCGCCCCGCGTCGAGGCTCTACCGGCCCGCGCCGGGACCTGGCGGTTCCTGCGGGATCCCGGCGGCGCGCACCGTGATGTAGAGGCGGTGCGCCGTCACGACGAGAGCGAGCCAGGCGAGCCCGAGCGCCCATCCGGCCAGTACGTCGGTGAACCAGTGATGCCCGAGGTAGACGCGGCTGAGCCCGATCGACACGGCGAACACCGCGGCGACCGCGATCGTCAGAGTCCTCGCGGCGAGTGTCTGCTGCCGCAGCACGAGCAGGTAGGCGACGACGCCCGCGATCACCGTGGCGTTCAGCGTGTGACCGCTCGGAAACGACGGCGAGAACTCGAAGGGCCGCACCGCGTCGATCAGGGGCGGCCGGTCGCGGTCGATGATGTCCTTGCCCCCGATCGTCATCGCGAGCGACCCCAGCCCCGCGGCCGCGATGAGGATCGCCGGAGTCCACGACCTCCGGCGCAGCGACAGCACGAGGATCGCGACGACGGCGATCACCGGCATCCCGATCGGCCCGGCGATGTCGGTGTAGCCCGTCACGATCGAGTTCGCCAGCGGCGATCTCAGGCGGATCGCGACGTCGAGCAGCGGACGATCGAGCCCGGCGACCCCGTCGGACTCGGTGACGGCGTCGTAGATCCGCGACGCGATGAAGCTGAGCAGGATGGCGATGGCGACGCCGATCACCAGGATCGCGACGAGCGCCCGACGCGCACCGATCCCCCGAGCGACCCGGGCAACGAACGCCGCCAGGGCCCTACCGAGCGGCGTGTACCAGTGCGTCAGGTCGAGCGAGCCGACCGTGCGGTCGCGCTGGGGTTCCTCAGCGTCGCCGGCTGATCCGCGGCGCGTTGGGTCGGAACTCCCTCCGCTGCCCGGCCTGTGCACCATCCACTGACCGTAGATGGCGGCCGCTGGGAATCACTTCGGGGTTCGGTTCTGACCCCCGAACGCGGTCTCGACGAAGCAGATCGGCTCCCGGCCCCACCCGAACCGCGTCGCGCGTGCGAAGGCAACGCAATGGCGGCTACCCTCCGAGCAACGCTCAACGACTTGGAGCAACGCATGGCCGAAGAGAAGCCCTAGAACGCCGCCCGCCTCATCCCGACTTCTGGAATCAATGGAGCCGAGGAGCAAGAACGGCGAGGGACGTCGGCACTGCTGGCCGTGATGAACTCCGTTCGCGAATACGGGCGAGCCGTGACCACGCCCTTCGGGGCACCGGCCGGCGCGATGGAGACGTTCATCGAGGTGCCGTTCGAGCTGGGCGGGAAGAAGGTCTTTCCCGACGGCCTGATCCGGGTCAAGTGGGGCAAGAAGGTCTGGGTAGCCCTCGTCGAGGTGAAGACCGGCACCAACGAGCTCCAGCGCGAACAGCTCGAGAACTACCTCGACGTGGCACGTGAACACCACTTCGACGCCCTCATCACGATCTCGAACGAGATCGCGCCCGCGCCCGGCGTGCACCCGACGGTGGTCGATGGCCGCAAGCTCCGGTCCGTTGCGATGTACCACCTTTCGTGGTCCGAGGTGCTCACGCTCGCCGTGATGCAACGGGAGTTCCGCGGGGTGGCCGACCCGGACCAGGCCTGGATCCTCGGCGAACTGATCCGCTATCTCGAGCATCCGAAATCCGGGGCTCTGGAGTTCTCGGACATGGGCGCGAGTTGGGTCCCCGTTCGGGATGCGGTGACCTCGGGCACTCTCCGCAAGGCCGACAAGGACGCGGCCGAGGTCGCGGGCCGATTCGACGCGCTTCTTCGGTTCGCGTCCCTGAAACTCGGGCAGCGCCTCGGCGCGGAGGTCACCCAGGTGCTCTCGCGAGCCGAAACGACGGACCCTGTGCTGCGGACGACGGCGCTGACGAACATGCTCGTAACCGACGGCGTCCTGCGCGGCCAGGTCCGCATCCCGAACACCGTCTCGCCGCTCACCGTGACCGCCGATCTTCGCGCGGGACAGGTGACCTGCTCCTTCGACCTCACAGCACCGACCGACGGGAGGGCGACGACACGGGTCAATTGGATGCTGCGACAGCTGAAGGACTCGCCCGACTCCCTCCGCGTCGAGGCGTTCGTCGCCCGTCAGCGAGCCGGAACTGCGGAATTGCTCGGCGTCGCACGGGCGAACCCTGCGACGCTGATCGCCGACCCGACGAAGGAGCTGAAGTCCTTCACGGTCACCTACCTGGGCAAGATGGGCACCGCACGCTCCTCCGGCCGGAACGGGTTCATCGACTCCGTGGTGGACGCGGTCATGTCGAGCTACGAAATGATCGGTCAACGCCTCAAGGACTGGTCGGCCGCACCGCCCCGGTTGCGTCGACCGGACGAGGTCGAAATCGAGAAGAAGGTCAGGAGCGATCTGCCCTCGGCCGCGCTGTCTTCCCAGGACGAAGGGAACGAGCCGATGGCCACTCGATCAAGCGAGCTGGGGCCGGCCTGACGCCAACTCCTCGTCCGGTTCGCAGCACACGTCGGCCGGCGCGCGGGGGTCGCGGACGTGCCCCCGCTGGGATTCGAACCCAGACTGTGCCGATTTTAAGTCGGCTGCCTCTGCCGGTTGGGCTACGGGGGCGGTCGACGTGACGCTACCGCGCTCGGGAGGCGTGGAATCCCATCGGCACGCGCGAAGCTAGGGCACTCCCCCGGCCGCCACATCCACCTCCGCGTCCGGAGCGGCGGCTCGGCGGCGGCGGCGTGCGGCGCCCACCAGGAGGGCGGCGGCCACGACGGTCAGGCCGCCGGCGACGGCCGTGGTGACGCGCGGTCCGGTCAGCTGCACCGCCGTGCCCGCGCCGATCCCTGCGAGGAGGGAGCCGACCGCGAGGGCGTTCGCGAACGCGGCTGCGGCCGCCGCCACGCGGGGCGCCATCAGTTCGCGCAGGGCCTCGATGCCCGCGACGCCCGTCACGGCGAGTGCGACGCCGCGCAGCAGCTGTGCGGCGACGATCACCCCGATGCTCGGGGTCGCGGCCAGCACCACGAAGTAGAGCGTGAAGAGGAGGGAGCAGGCGACGAGGATCCACGACGTGCCCCGGTTGCGGATCAGCCGGCTGCCGAGGAACGCGGCCGGCACCTCGACGGCGGCGCAGACGCCGAACGTGACGCCGACCCACACCGGATCGGCGTGAGCCGGTCCGGTGAGCAGCAGCGGCAGCGCGAACGACCCCACGAACATCGCGAGGTGGAAGACGGCGACGGCCGCGATCGTCAGGCGCGTTCCCGGTCGGCGGATGGACGCACCGGATGCCGCCCCGCCCACGGCCGGCCGCGCATCCGGGTTCTGCGCAGCGCTCGGACGGCGCAACCTCAGCCCGACCGTCACGAGGGCGCCGACCCCGAGGAGGATGCCGCCGACGATGAACAGCCAGCGGTAGCCGACCGCGGCGACGATGACGCTCGCGGCGAGCGGGCCGAGCGCCCACGCCAGCGACCATCCCGCTCGGAGCGCGCCGGTCGCCATCCCGCTTCCGGGCGAGGTCGCCGACGCGCGCTCGAGGGCGAAGACCTGCGGAAAGCCCACGGCGCTGGCGCCCGCCAGCAGCACCCCGAGCAGCACCGGCACGAAGCCCGATGCTGCGGCCAGCGCGATGAAGCCCGCCGCCGCGATCAGCAGCGCGACGACGAGCGGGACGCGGCTGACGCGGCGGTCGACGATCCGCCCCGCCAGCAGCGTCAGCGCGATCCCGCTCAGGGTCGAGGCCGACGTCGCCACTCCGGTCTCGATCGACGAGAGACCGAGGCCCGACGTGAAGTACAGCACCAGGAACGACGCCGTGACGGAGTCCGCCAGGCCGAGCACGACCAGCAGGCCGACGAACGGCGCCAGCCGGGCGGTCACGCTCTGCGTTCCGGCCATGGTCACCGACGGTACGCACCGCCGGTGACATCGCGCGGGCTACACCTCCGGCAGCCACACCCGCATCGTCGAGGGACCGCGGCGGGCCCAGCGGTAGTACGGGATCAGCTTCACCGACCGGGCGTCCCCGGCCGAGCGTGACGGGGCCGGGTTCGCGTACGGCCAGGGCGCGTCGGCCACGGCCTCCGGCACCACCGTCACCGAGACCTCGCCGTCGAACTGGGCCGGGTGGTCGACGAGCGGCTGGTCCGAGCGGACGATCACGTCGTTGACCGACGTGCCGAGGTCGACCGACTCGAGGGCCATCACGAGCGGACCGCGCTCCACGGCGACGGAGCCGCGGACGGCATCCACGCGCGGGTCGGGGCGCGTCCAGCGCGGCTGCATCGGCAGCTCGAGCTCGACGACGTCGCCGGCGGCCCACGACCGCTCGACGACGTGCGCCCCGGTCGGCACCGCGACCGCGTCCGAGCCGGCGACCGCGACGGTCGCGCCCTCGGCCCACGCCGGCACCCGCAGGGTCAGCGCCCACGGCTCCTCGCGGGTCTCGTCGACGGTCACGCGGATCGATCCCGTGCGCGGGTAGTCCGTGTCGACGTGCAGCGCCACGGCCGAGCCATCGCCGAGGGCGGTCGCGATCATCGCGGGGGCGTACTGGTGCAGCTGGATGCCGTCGTCCGTCACCGAGGCGAGGTACGCGCCGAGCGAGGCGAACGTGCGCGCGACGTTCGTCGGGCAGCACGAGACGTTGAACCACGGAGCCCGGAGGCTCGACGACGCGCGCGGCGACGCGACGTCGGGCGGCGGCACGGCGCCGGGCTCGCGCTGGTGCAGCGTGTTCGTGTAGAAGAACGAGCGGCCGTCCTCGGCGGGCGACGCGGCCACGACGTTGAAGAGCATGCGCTCGACCAGGTCGCCGTAGCCCTCCTCGCCCGTCGCCAGCAGCATCCGGTGATGCACCATGATCGACGCGATGCCGGCGCAGGTCTCGGAGTAGGAGCGGTCCGGCGGCAGCTCGTGGTCGAGGCCGAACGACTCGCCCTCGTGGTGCGCGCCCATGCCGCCCGTCAGGTAGGTGCGGCGGGCGACCGTGGTCGACATCTGGGAGCGCAGGATGTCGAGCAGCTCCGCGTCGTCGTCCTCGACCGCGACATCCACCGCTCCGGCCGTCAGATACAGGGCCCGCACCGCGTGCCCGCGCAGCACGGTCGCCTCCCGCACCGGAACGTCGTCCTGGAAGTAGCTGCGGCCGAACTCGATGTCGCCCAGCACCCCGTGACCGCGGCGCTCGATGAACAGCCGCGCCTGCGCGAGGTACTTCGGGTCGCCCGTGTAGCGCGACCACTCGGCGAGCGCGACCTCGATCTCGGGGTGCCCGTCGACGCTCTGGATGCCGTCCGGCCCGAACGCCTCGCACACGTGATCGGCGACCCGGCGCACGATCTGCACGAACTCGTCCTCGCCGGTGGTGCGGGCGCGCGCGATGCCGGCCTGGATCAGGTGGCCGTAGCTGTAGAGCTCGTGCCCCCACTCGAGGTCGCTGTACCGCGGGGCCTGTCCGGGGCGGCCGAAATTGGTGTTGAGGTAGCCGTCCGGCTCCTGCGCGCGGGCGATGCGGGCGGTCAGCGCGCGGAAGCGGCCGTCCATCTCCGCGTCGCCGGTGCGGCCGATCTCCCAGGCCATGGCCTCCATCAGCTTGTAGACGTCGGAGTCGGCGAACGACTTGCCGGTGTGCGCCCCCGGCATCCGGCCCTCGACGGCCGCGTCGAAGTTGCCCGCCCAGCCGATGCGCTCGACCCACTCCTCGCAGTGCTGGATGAGCGCCGTGCCGTTCACCCGCTGCCGGTCGCCCCAGAAGCCGCCGGTGATCGTCACCTCATCGAGGCCGAGCGGGCGCAGGACGCCGCGCGACGGCGCGATGGGGCGGCCGTGGCCGGCGAGAGTGGTGGCAGAAGTGTCGGTCATTCGCAGTTCTCTGATCGTTCGGGCAGAAGGCGTCGCGGTCAGCGCCGGGTCACTTCACCGCGCCGACCGTGAGCCCCTCGCGGAGCAGGCGGTAGGTGGCGGCGAAGAGGATGAGGATCGGGATCGACGTGATGACCGACAGCGCCATGAGCGCCGGCCAGTCGATGCCGAACGCCGAGACCTGCTGCGCGAGCAGCGCGCTCAGCGGGTAGGTGCCCGGCGAGAGCAGGAAGTTGATCGCGTAGAGGAACTCGCCCCAGCAGATGAGGAACACCAGGGTCGCCGTCGTCGCGACGCCGTTCCGCGCCACCGGCAGCACGATCGAGAAGAACCGGCGCACGATGCCGGCGCCGTCGATGGATGCCGACTCCTCGAGCGCGATCGGCACCGCGCGGAAGAACGGCCGCAGCAGCACGATCGCGAACGGCGTCAGCAGCGCGGCATCCGCGAGCACGAGCCCGGACGTGCTGTCGAGCAGCCCCCACGAGCCGAAGATCTGGAAGAGCGGGATGACGGTGGCGGTCTGCGGCATCATCTGCAGCACGATCAGCAGCGCGAGCGCGATCGTCACCCACCGCCCGCCGACCCGCGCCAGCGCGTACGCGCACGGGATCGCGACGGCCAGCACGAGCACCATCGTGGATGTCGAGATGATGAGCGACTGCGCGAGAGCCGGCCACAGATCCTGACCCTCGAACGCCCGCACGTAGGCGTCGAGCGTGGGCGTGAAGATGATCGAGGCCTGGGTGCCGATGACCTCGTCGGAGCTCTTGATCGAGGTGAGCAGGATCCACAGGATCGGGATGCCGTACATCACGAACAGCAGCACCTGCAGGATGATCGCGACCGGCCCCGAGCGACCCCGCGGGTTGCGCGGCCGGCGACGGGTGGCGGTGGCGGTCTCGGTGACGCGCGACACGGCGACGGCGCTCATGACTCGAGCTCCTCTCGGCGCACACTGCGCGCGTAGACGATGGCCAGAACCAGCACGAAGATCGCCGCGAGCACCGCGGTCGAGGATCCGAGCCCGTAGTCGTTGCGCACGAACGCCTGCAGGTAGCCGAGGAACGGCAGTGTGTTCGTGGCCTTGCCCGGCCCGCCGTAGGTCATGACGTAGATGAAGTCGAAGCTGCGGAACGCGTACACGATCGTCAGCACCGCGAGCACGAGGCTCGTCGGCCGCACGGCGGGCAGCAACACGTAGCGCAGCTCCTGCCACGGGCGGGCGCCGTCGATCTGGGCGGCCTCGAAGATCTCATCCGGGATGCCGAGGATCGAGGCGCGGAACACGAGCGCGTTGAACGGGATGATCGCCCACGAGTTCACGAGCGCGATCGAGACGAGCGCGAAGTGCTCGTCGAACAGGAAGGGGATCGACGGCAGGCCGACCGTGTGCAGCATCGTGTTGAACAGCCCGGCGTCGCCGAGAAGGAACTTCCAGACGCTGCCGTTGACGACCGGCGGCAGGGCCCACACGAAGACCATGAGGCCCAGCAGGATGCCGCCCAGCCTCCCGGAGCGGCGCAGCGCCACCGCCGCGACGAGCCCGCCCACGAGGCCGAGCACGGTGACGATGACGACGAACAGCAGCGTGTTGGTGATGCCGATCTGCAGGTCGCCCTGCTGCCATCCGGTGACGATGTTGCCGAACCCGATAAAAGGCCAGTCGGCGTCGAGCGTCGCCGTCGTCACCGCGCTCACGCTCATCCGCACCAGTTGGCTGAGCGGGTAGAACGAGAGCACCCCGAGCAGGATCACCGCGGGGATGACCCCGAGCCAGCGCCGGTCGAATCGGCGGCGGCGCCTCGGGAGGGGCACGCGACCCCGCGACGGTGTGCGCGCCTGCGCGGCACGCGCATCGATCGTGGTCATGTGCCCCTCCTCGGCCCTACTGTCTGGTGCTGACTAGTGGACGGTCAGTTCACGTAGCCCTTGAGCTTGGCGGCTAGCTGGTCGGCCGCATCCTTCGGGCTCGTCGTGCCGCCGATGACACCGCTCCAGGTCTGCCCGACGGCGAGCTGGAGGTCGGCGATCGAGGCGGGCTTGACCGCGTCGTCGGGGTAGTTGGCCCCGAACTCCTTGATCGAGTCGGCGAACGGCTTCAGCATCGGGTCGGACGCGATCGACGGGTCGGCCGCGGCATCCGCACGCGACGGGATGCTGCCCACGGCCTTCAGCGAGTCGAGCTGACCCTGCTTGGAGAGGAAAGTCTCGGCGAGGTACTTCCACGCCATGTCGGGGTTCTTGCTGTACTTGCCGATCCCCTGACCCTCGCCACCGAGGTAGGTCTTGCCGTGCGCGCCGAGCGGCAGCGGCGCGACGCCGTACTGGAACTTCGCGTCGGTCTTGGCGCCGCCGATCTGCCAGTTGCCGTTCTCGGCGAACAGCGTGCCGCCCGCCTCCCACTTCTGGAAGGGCACGGTCTGATCCCAGGTCACGGCCTCCTTGGAGAGCCAGCCCTTGTTCACCCAGTTCTGCACGGTGGTGAAGGCCTTGGTGAGGTCGGCCGCGCTGGGGTTCTTATAGCTGAACCCGGCGTCGGTCAGCCACGGGTAGGCCTGCCACTCGCCCTGACCCTGCGGCAGGCCGCAGACGGTGATGCCGGCGTAGCCGGCCGCCTTCGCCTTGGCCATGTCGGCCTCGAGCTCGGACATCGACGTCGGCGGGGCGCTGATGCCCACCTTCTTCATGAGGTCGGCGTTGTACCAGAGGCCGAGCAGGTTGACGTAGCCCTGCACGGCGTAGGTGGTGCCGTCGACCTTGTGGATGACGGACTTCGAGATCTGCGACGCGTCTTTGAACTTCGACAGGTACTTGTCGATCGGCAGCAGCGTGTCGCCGAGCGCGTAGGTGCCGGCCTCGGCGCCGTTGAAGACGACGATGTCCGGACCCTTGTGGGCGCGGGCCGCGTTGATGGTCTTCTGCTGGATCTGGTCGTACGGCACGTAGACGTTGTCGACGGTGTACCCGGGGTGGTTCTTCTCGAACGTCTTCGCGTAGGTGCTCATGAGGCCGCGCTGCGCGGTCTCGGCGGCGGAGAAGTAGCTCCAGACCGTGATCGTCTTGCTCGAGCCGCTGCCGGAGCCGCCGGAGCCGCCGCCGGAGCACGCGGCGAGGCCGAGTGCCGCGGTCGCGACCGCCGCGGTGACGGCGACGGTCCGCAGGATCCGGGCGGAACGACGAAGAGACGGCCGGGAGGGCCGCGGTTCTGCGCTGAACTGCATGGTGGACGTCCTTCTGGTTGCGAGGAAGCGCCGTCAGGGCGACGGTGCCCGACCCTCCCGATACGAAAATACCGAAAAGGTTTTCTGTGACTGTAGCCTTCCATGCTCCGACGGGTCAAGCCCCTAGGATGTGCCTACCCGGATCGCGCTGCGGAAGGAGGCGATGCGCAGTGGCCACCAGCAATCCCGGCTTCGACGGGCGACGCGCCGCCACCCTCCGCGACGTCGCCGCCCTCGCCGGGGTGTCGATCGCGACCGCCTCGAAAGCGCTCAACGGCCGCGATCAGGTGCATCCCGAAACACGCGAAAGGGTCATTGCGGCGGCGGCGAAGGTCGCGTTCCGTCCCAACCCGATGGCGCAGGGCCTGCTGCGCGGGCAGACCGGAACCGTCGGCCTGCTCACCGACGACCTCGTCGGCCGATTCAGCCTGCCGATCCTGATGGGCGCCGAAGACGAGTTCGGCAGCGGCAGCGTCTCGGTCTTCCTCGCCGACGCGCGCGGGGACGCGATCCGCCAGCGGCACCACCTGCACGCGTTCCTCGACCGGCGCGTCGACGGCCTCATCGCCGTGGCCTCCAACACCGACCCCCGGGCGACCCTCGGGCGCGAGCTGCCGATCCCGGTCATCTACGCCTACGGCCCCTCACTCGACCCGGACGACACCTCGCTCGTGCCCGACAACGTCAGCGCGGGCGAGATCGCCGTGGAGCACCTGGTGACCACCGGGCGCCGGCACCTGGCGCTGATCTCGGGCGACGAGGCCTACCTCGCGGCGCGCGACCGCACCGAGGGCGTGCAGCGCGCGGTCGCCGCCGCCGGCCTCTCGCTGGTCGAGCAGGTCATGTACGGCTCGTGGAGCGAGGCGTGGGGTCGCACGGCCACCCGCGCGCTCGTCGACCGGGTGCCGGAGCTCGACGGGATCATCTGCGCGAGCGATCAGATCGCGCGCGGCTCGCTCGACGCGCTCCGCGATCTCGGAGTGCCGGTACCGGAGCGCGTGGCGGTGCTCGGCTTCGACAACTGGGAGGCGGTCGTCGCCGACTCGCGCCCGCCGCTCACGAGCGTCGATATGAACTTCGAGGCGCTCGGTCGCGCCGCCGCCCGCCGCCTGACCCAGGCGATGTCGGGCGAGCGGCACGCCGGCGGCGTCGAGAAGCTGCCGGTGCGGCTCGTGGCGCGCGCGTCGACCGCGCGCGTCTGAGCGCGCGCGTCTGAGCGAGGGCGTCCCGCGGCTACGCCTTCGGGCGCGAGGCGAACTCCCGGAAGTACGCGGCCGGAGTGTCGCGCGCCGGAAGACCGACGAGGTCGCGCCGCACCAGGAAGTTGATGATCCAGTTGCCGAACACCCGCGTCTTGCGCTCCCACGACGGGATCGCGAGGCCATGGTATCCGCGGTGCATGAACCAGCCGATGAGGCCCTTGATCGCGAGCCGCCCGCTCTGGAACACCCCGTCGTACAGGCCGATGCCCGCGACCGCGCCGAGACCCTTGTGGTAATAGTCCACCGGGTCCTCACCGCGGATCATGCCGGTGATGTTCTTGGCGAGCCGCTTGGCCTGGCGCACCGCGTGCTGCGCGTTCGGCACGCAGAAGCCGCCGACACCGCCGCCCGTGAGATCCGGGACCGCGCACACGTCGCCCGCGCCCCACGCGTCCTCGACGATGTCGTCGCCGTTCGTGATGCGCAGGTCGGCGCGCACCGTGACGCGACCGCGATCGTCGAGCGGCAGGTCGCTGTTGCGCATGTTCGGCGTGGCCATGACGCCCGCGGTCCACACGATGAGGTCCGACTCGAAGGTCTCGCCCGTCGAGAGCTCGATCTTGCCGCCGACCGCGCTTGCGAGCTGCGTGTTCAGGTGCACCTCGGCACCGCGCTGGGCGAGCCGCTTGACCACCCACTCGGCGGTCTTCAGCGAGACCTCGGGCATGATCCGGCCCATCGCCTCGATGAGGTGGAACTGCGTGTCGTCCATCGAGACCTCGGGGTACGCGCCGACGAGCGAGCTCGCGAAGCTGCGCAGCTCACCGAACAGCTCGATGCCCGCGAAGCCCCCGCCGACCACGACGACGGTCAGCAGCCGGTCGCGCTCGGGGCCGGGCTTCATGGTCGAGGCCTTGATGAAGTTCTCGGTGAGCCGGTCGCGGATCCACATGGCCTCCTCGATCGACTTCAGGCCGATCGCCTGGTCGGCGACGCCCGGGATCGGGAAGGTGCGCGACACGGAGCCCGCGGTGATGACGATCGTGTCGTACTGCTCGGTCCACGCCTCGCCCTCGGCCGGAGTGATCTCGGCGGTCTTGGTCGCGTGATCGATCTTCGTGACGCGCGCCGTGACGATGCGGGTCGACTTGAGGTGGCGCCGGTGGGCGACGACCGCATGCCGGGGCTCGATCGAGCCCGCCGCGACCTCGGGCAGGAAGGGCTGGTAGGTGAGGTACGGCAACGGGTCGACCATGGTCACCTGGGCCTCGCCGCGGCGGAGCCGCTTCTCGAGTTTCCAGGCGGTGTAGAACCCGGCGTAGCCGCCGCCGACGATCAGGATCTTGCGCACAGTGAAGGGGCTCCTCGCAGGAAAAAAGTCGCCTCCGAGCCTACCGGCTGCGCCGACCGCCGAAGTACCGCACGGTTCCCACGACGAACCCGACCGCGACGAACAGCGCGAGAAGCACGACGAGCGCCGGGATGCCGACCAGTCGCAGCGTGGTCGGGCTCGGCAGCAGCACCCCCACCGGGTCGCGCACGTGCGGGGCGGGGGCGGTGCTCGGCATCGGAACGCGCGAGGTCCACACCGGACCGGTGGCGGCATCCGCGGGGCGATGCAGGGCGACCCAGTCCTTCAGGCTGCCGAGCGGATTGGCCTTCACGGTGGGCACGTCGGCGTTGACGGCGGCGTTCGCGTCGAGCAGGCCGTACCCGTAGATCGGGTCGTCGCCGCGCGCGCCGCGGTCCCGCGCGGTGGCGATGATGCGCTGGATGACGTCGGCCGCGCTCAGCTCCGGGTGCGCCGCGCGCACCAGGGCGACGGCACCGGCGACGATGGGAGTCGATCCCGACGTCCCGTCCCACAGGACGTAGCCGCCGCCCGGCACGACGCTCACGAGGTCGACGCTCGGCGCGGCGACGCCGATCGTGACTCCCTGGCTCGACGCGTCGTCGCTCGCGCGACCGCTCTCGTCCACACCGGCGACCGTGAGCACGCCCGGCATCGTCGCGGGGGCGCCGACCTCGTCGGTGCCGCTGCCGCGGTTGCCGGCCGCGGCGACGACGACGACGTCGTGCTGCTCCGCATAGAGGAACGCCTTGTCCCAGCTGGGGGGCCAGCTGAGCGTGTTGCGGGTCAGCGACATGTTGATGACCCGGGCGCCGTGATCGACGGCCCACGTGACGGCGTCGGCGATCTGGTCGTCGGAGTCCGGTGCCTGCGCGCCGAAGCCGATCGAGATCGACAGCAGCGATGCCTGCGGCGCGACGCCGATCGCGCCCGTGCCGGGGCCGGTGCCGCGGCCGGCGAGCAGCGAGGCGACCATCGTGCCGTGGTCGGAGTCCTCTCCGGAGCCGACCGGCGTCTGACCGTTCGACGCCCCGTGGTGAGAGAAGTCCGTGCCGCCGACGACGGCGCCGCGCAGCTCCGGCACCGAGCCGTCGACACCGGTGTCGATGATGGCGACCGTCACGCCCCTGCCCTGCGTCGTGTTCCAGGCCTGCAGGATGCCGTAGGAGCTGAGCCAGTACTCCTTGGAGCGCACGAGGTCGCTCGCCGCGGTCCGGACGGCGGGCGTGCTCGGGGTGCCCGGCGCCGCCGAGGCCGCCACGGGCGCGACGAGCAGGAGCGCGAACGCCGCCCCCGTCACGGCGAGCGTGCGCCTCACGACGCGACGTCCCGTCGTTCCGGGTCCCGGTGCGCCGCGCCCGGATCCGCGCACGCGCAGCGCGCCGGCGACCAGCTCGAGAGGGCGAGCGCGCGATCGCCGATCGGGTTGACGCCCGGACCGGCCGCGAGAGCGTGGGCGGCCAGCGCGTGCAGGCACTTGACGCGCTCCGGCATCCCGCCCGCCGAGAAGCCGGCGATCTCGGGCACGTCGGCGATGGCGGCCCGGTCGGCGAGGTAGCTCTCGTGGGCCGCCCGGTAGGCGGCGGCCGTCGCGGGATCCTCGAGCTCGACGCCCAGCTCGGCCATGACGCCGGTCGCCTCGAGGGTCGAGATGGCCGCCGTCGCGGCCGGGTGGCTGAGGTAATAGAGCGTCGGGAACGGCGTGCCGTCGTCGAGTCGCGGGGCCGTCGCGACGACCACGGGGTTGCCGCAGGCGCAGCGGGCAGCGATCCCGATCACCCCGCGCGCGGGGCGACCGAGCTGCGCGGTGACGACCGCCACCTCGGCGGCGGTCGGCGGCGCGAACGGCGGCGTCGTCACGGCCGGGTCACTTCTGCGTCGGGCTCGGGATCGTGCCCGAGTCGAGCTGGCTCGGGGTGGCGTCGGTCAGTCCGGCGGCGAAGGTCGTCTGCAGCAGCGAATGCACCCAGTCGACGTCGGCGGTCTGGATCCGGTCGCTGACCGGGAGTCCGTCGGGGGTCGTGGGGGTGGTCGGCGTGTTCACGACGAAGTAGCTCACATCGCCCGGCATCACGTAGTAGAGCTTCGTGCGGGCCTGCGCGGCGACGTAGGCGGGGTCCTTCCAGCGATCGACCTGGGCGCGCAGATCCTTCACGTCCTTCTTGCTCTGCGCGACCTCCTGCTGCAGCTGCGCGATCTGCTGGCGCTGCTCGACGAGGGTCTTGAGGTTCGGCGCGAGCACGACGAGCGCCGCGACGATGAGCAGCAGGCTCGAGAGCGCGAAGCCCGAGAGCCGGAATCCGCGCAGCCACGCGGCCGGGCGCGACTCGTCGGGCATGGCGACGGCCACCCTCTCGGTGCGCCCCGGTCGTGCCATGCGACCAGGGTAAGCGGGCGAGTATGCAAAAACGGCTAGTGCCGCGTGCGCGGCACTAGCCGTTTTTGAGCACGGGCGTTCGGCTACTGGAAACGGGGGAACGCGGCGCGGCCCGCGTAGACCGCGGCCTCGCCGAGCTCCTCCTCGATGCGCAGCAGCTGGTTGTACTTCGCGACGCGCTCCGAGCGGGCCGGGGCGCCGGTCTTGATCTGGCCGGCGTCCGTCGCGACCGCGAGGTCGGCGATCGTGGTGTCCTCGGTCTCGCCCGACCGGTGCGACAGGATCGCGGTGTAGCCGTGGCGCTGGGCGAGGCTCACGGCATCCAGGGTCTCGGTCAGCGTGCCGATCTGGTTGACCTTGATCAGGATCGAGTTGGCCGCGCGCACGTCGAGGCCCTTCCGCAGGCGCACCGGGTTGGTCACGAACAGGTCGTCGCCGACGAGCTGCACCCTGTCGCCGAGGTCGGCGTTGAGCGCGGTCCAGGCCTCCCAGTCGTCCTCGGCCAGCGGGTCCTCGATCGTGACGATGGGGTAGTCGGCGACGAGCTTGTCGTAGTACGCGCTCAGCTCGGCGGCCGACATGTCCTTGCCCTCGTAGCGGTAGACGCCGTCGTGGAAGAACTCGGTGGATGCCACATCCATCCCGAGCGCGATCTGCTCGCCGACCGTGAACCCGGCCTTCTCGATCGCCCCGACGATGAAGTCGAGCGCCGCGCGCGCGTTGTCGATCTCGGGCGCGAAGCCGCCCTCGTCGCCGAGGCCGGTGCCGAGGCCCTTCGCATGCAGCTCCGCCTTGAGGGCGTGATAGACCTCGGCGCCCCAGCGGAGGGCCTCCCGGAAGGTCGGCGCCCCGATCGGCAGCACCATGATCTCCTGCGCGTCGAGGCCGTTGTCGGCGTGCGCACCGCCGTTGATGATGTTCATGAGCGGCACCGGCAGGGTGTGCGCGTTGGGGCCGCCGAGGTAGCGGAACAGAGCGAGGTCCGACGAGTCGGCGGCGGCCTTGGCGACGGCGAGGCTCACGCCGAGGATCGCGTTGGCGCCGAGCTTGGACTTGTTGTCGGTGCCGTCGGCGGCGATCAGCTCGGCATCCACGAGGCGCTGGTCGCTGGCCTCGAAGCCCTCGATCGCCGGTCCGAGCACGTCGAGCACGGCATCCACGGCCTTCTCGACGCCCTTGCCGCCGTAGCGGCCCTTGTCGCCGTCGCGCAGCTCGTACGCCTCGAATGCTCCGGTCGACGCGCCCGAGGGCACGGCGGCGCGCGAGACGGTGCCGTCGTCGAGCAGCACCTCGACCTCGACGGTCGGGTTGCCTCGGGAATCGAGGATCTCGCGGGCGCCGACGGCTTCGATATCGGACATGAGGGTGCTCCTTGAAAGATGCGGGTGGTGGCGCCCCCGAGCCTACCGAGCGCGGGGAGGCACATCCGATCGGCCCTTTGCCATCCGTTGTGCGCCGCGCGGGGTGCATCGGATGGCGAATCCCGAATCGGATCGGGGCGCCGCGCGGCGAGCGCGCTGCGAGGCTACGCGAGGGGGCGCAGGTCGAGCGCCTCGGGGGTGGCGGCTCCGGCGGCGACGAACGCGAAGTGGGTGAAGCCGTCGGCCGCGAGCGCATCGAGGGCGGGCTTGACGTTCCTGGGGCGCACGAGCAGCCGAACGCGGGCTCCGGATGCCACGAGCGCCGCCTTGAGCGCCACCAGATCGGCGAGCGGCACGTCCGCGTCGTGCAGCAGCGCGATCGCCCGCTCCCCCGCGGCACCCGAGCGTTCGAGCAGGTCGACGAGCCGCTCGAAGCCGAGCGAGAACCCGGTGGCCGGCACGTCGGTGCCGAGGAACCGGCCGATCATGCCGTCGTAGCGGCCGCCGCCGCCGAGCGAGTACGGCACGCTCGGGTGCGCCAGCTCGAAAATCGGGCCCGTGTAGTAGCCCATGCCGCGCACCAGGAACGGGTCGAACTGCAGGAGCGCGTCGGCGGGATCGGCGCCGCGCGCCCGCGCGACCGCCTCGCCGAGCTCCGCGAGCTCCGCGATGACGGCGTCGTCCGCACCCTCGGGCAGCGCCCGCCGGATCGCGCGCTCGCCGAAGGTCAGGTGCTCCATCGTCTGCGGGCGTCCGAAGAACGCGTCGAGCGCCTCGACGGCGGCGGAGGTGAGACCGCGCTCGCGCAGCTCCTCGACGACGCCGTCCTGCCCGACCTTGTCGAGCTTGTCGATCGTGACGAGCGCCTGCTCGTGCTCGGAGGCCGGGAAGCCGAGCGTCTCGAGCATCCCGATCAGCAGCCGCCGGTCGTTGACGCGCACGAACGCGCCCTCGAGCCCCAGCCGGTCGACCGTGTCGAGCGACGCGACGAGCAGCTCGGCCTCGGCGCGCACCGACGGCTCCCCGATGATGTCGATGTCGCACTGCACGAACTGGCGGTAGCGGCCCTTCTGCGGGCGCTCGGCCCGCCACACCGGAGCGACCTGGATGCTGCGGAACACCGCCGGCAGTTCCGCGCGGTGGCTCGCGTAGAACCGCGCGAGCGGCACGGTCAGGTCGAACCGCAGGCCGAGGTCGACGAGGTCGAGCGGCTCGGCGGCGGCCTGCAGGTCGTCGTGCGTCAACCCGCGCTTCTGGATGCCGAAGGCGAGCTTCTCGTTGTCACCCCCGAGCCCCGCGTGCAGGCGCGCACTGTCCTCCGCGACGGGCGTCTCGATCTCGTCGAAGCCGTGGGCGCGATAGCCGTCCCGGATGATCGCGAGCAGCCGTTCGCGATGCGCCTTCTCCGCCGGCAGGAAGTCGCGCATTCCCCGGGGCGGATTGACGGCGTTCGGCACCCGTCCAGTCTGTCAGGCCGGCTCGCTCACCGGGATCGGGAGCGTGTCGGGTGAGACCGGCAGGTCGGGGCGCTCCGAGCGCACGAAGACGATGCCCGCGAGGATCAGCACACCGCCCACGAGCTGCAGCGGCGACAGCGCCTGCCCCAGCAGGAGCCACGCGAACGCGCACGAGAACAGCACCTCGGCCAGGCCCAGGAACGAGGCGACCCGGGTGCCGAGCCGCCGGGCGCCCGTGACGCCGAGCACGTAGGCGAGCGCCGTGGCCAGCAGGGCGACTCCCGCGGCCGGCAGCCACCACGGCACGTCGCCGCCGAGGAACCGGACGTCGGCGAAACCGACCGTGACCGGCAGCAGCCCGGTCGCCGCCACGCCCGCCAGCAGCACACCGCCGACCAGGAGCGAGAACCCGGCGAACGCGATGGGCGGGATGTCGCCGTCGGGCCGCGCGCCCAGGACGAAGTAGATCCCGAGTCCCACGGCGGCCAGCAGTGCCCAGAGCACGCCGACCGGGTCGAGCGACCCGCCCGCGGCGGTGCCGCCCACGATGCCGATGACGAGCAGCAGGCCGGCCAGCGACAGGGCGCTGCCGACCAGGACGACCGGCTTCGGCATCCGGCGCGTGCGCACCCAGGTGAGACCCACCAGCAGGAGCGGCGCCAGGTACTGGATGAGCAGTGCGAGCCCGACCGGGATCGTGCGGATCGCCGCGAAGTACGCGAGCTGCGTGCCGACGACGCCGAGCCCGCCGTACGCGATCACACGCCACCGCGCCCGCCAGAGCGGGCGGAGGTCGCCGCGTAGGGCGACGAGCGCCGGCGCGAGCAGCACGAGTCCCGCGACGAACGCCCGCAGCAGCACCGCGGCCGTGGGCGACCATCCCGACTCGAGCAGCGGGGTGGCGAGCGTGCCGCTCGTCGAGAAACACAGCGACGACCCCACAGCGATCGCGAGCGAGAGGGCGCCGGAGCGCGGAACGGCCATGCACGCTCCTCTCCCGCCACGGCGTCAGGGTCTATCGGGGGTTATGCTCCTGACGCTAGCGGTCGCCACCGTCAGGAGTCAAAGTGCGTTTCAGTGATGACACGGAGGCCTCGCTCGCGTTCGTCGTGGCGCTGGCCAACACCGTGCCGACGGCCTCCGCGAGCGGCGCCGACGAGCTCGAGACCCCGGAGCAGCTCGCCTGGCTGCTCGACGAGTACGGGTACTCGGGGCGGCACGACGCCGACGAGGCGGAGCTCGAGGAGGTGCGCGCGGCGCGGGCGCAGCTGCGCAGCCTCTGGCGGCTGCGCAAGGACGAGGCGGTGGCCGAGGTCAACCGGATGCTCGTGGATGCCGGCGCCCTCCCCCAGCTCGTGCGGCACGACCACCTCGACTGGCACATCCACGCGACGAGCCTCGACGCGCCGCTCGCCGAGCGCATCCGGGTGGAGGCCGCGATGGGGTTCGTCGACGTCATCCGCGCGGCTGCCACGTCGCAGCTGCGCACGTGCGAGGCGCACGACTGCGAGGGCGTGTTCGTCGACCTCTCGCGCAACGGATCGAAGCGATTCTGCAGCCTGCGCTGCGGCAACCGGATGAACGTCAGCGCCTATCGCGAGCGCCTCGCGGAACAGAGCGACTGAGCCGCTCGATCGCGCGGCTGTACCGCTCCGTGAGCTGCACCATGGCATCCGGGGCATTGCGATCGACGCCGAACACGGTGCCGGGGAAGTCGAGGGGCTCCTGCGCCGCCCAGATCTCGTCGTGGCGATCCGGCGGCAGGATGGGGGCGGGATCCCCGACCGCGACCCAGCCGATCGGCACCGTGGCGCCGGCCTCCAGCCGCGTGCGCACCTGGACGACGCCGTTGACGCGCACCTCGGCGCCACGGCCCAGCACCGCACCCGGGAAGATCGCCGCGTTCGTCGCGACGAACACCTCGTCGTCGATCCAGGCGCCCGACACCGATGCGTGGGGGCCGATGAGCACGTGATCTCCGACGGTCAGCGCGAAGCGTGCGCTGGCGCGCAGCACCGCCTGTTCCATGACGATCACCGATTCGCCCACGGCGAGCACCCCGTCGCCCGCATCGAGGATCGCGCCCGCGAGCACCCGGCTGCGCGCGCCGATCCGCACGTCGCCCCGGACGATCGCGGAGGGATCGACGGAGGCGTCCGGCGCCACCGCGGTCATCCGGCGGCCTCCGCGGCGCGCACCTCGGACTGCAACCCGCGGATCGCGGATCGCAGCGCGCGCTCCGGGTCGAGCCCGGCATCCCGCGCCCCGGTCACGATCGCGAGCAGGTGCGCGCCCAGCTCGTCCTCGGTCGCGGGCACCGGAGCGGCATCCGGCACGACGCCCACCTTCGCCGCACGGCCGACGACCTTCTCGGCGAGCGCCAGCGCGGGCATGCCGGGCGGGATGCCGTCGAGCACCGAGGTGCGGTGCGCCTTCTCGACCGCCTTGAGCTTCTCCCAGGTGACCGCCACTGCCTCCGGGGTGTCGGCCACCACGTCGCCGAACACGTGCGGATGCCGGCCCACCATCTTGCGGGTCATGTGCTCGGCGACGTCGTCGATCGTGAACTCCCCCGCTTCGCGCGCGATGTCCGCGTGGAACAGCACCTGGTAGAGCACGTCGCCGAGCTCCTCGATCCGCTCGTCGCGGTCGCCCGCCTCGATCGCCTCGACGAGCTCGGCGCTCTCCTCGACGAGGTAGCGCACCAGCGACTCGTGGGTCTGCGCGCGGTCCCACGCGCAGCCGCCCGGCGCGCGCAGGCGCTCGAGCGTCGCGATCAGCCCGTCCAGCTGCGGATGCGGGGCGAGCTGCGGATCCGGCGCGGTCATGCGCGCCACGTTACGCGGGCTATGCGGCCGGTTCGATCGTCTGGATCGACCCCGTGATCGGGTCGCGCTTCGGCGGTGGGAGCCGCGGCATCCTGAGCACCGTGGCGATCGTGAGGGCGACGAAGACGGCGACCGCGACGAACACCCACGTCGACGCGACCGTCACGGCGTGCGGGTCGCTCGAACCGCGGCCGGAGATCGCGATCACCGCGTTGGCGACCGCGCCGAGCACCGCCGCACCGACCGCGCTCCCGATCGACCGGCCGAAGGCCTGCACACCGGTCACGACGCCGCGCTCATTCCACATCACGCTGGACTGCGCCGCCACCAGCGCCGGCGAGACGCACCAGCCGAAGCCCCAGCCCGTCACGAAGCAGGCGATCATCACCGCGATCAGCGAGGGCGTCATGCCGACGGCGGCGAGCGTGATCGCACCCGTCGTGGAGACCAGGATGCCGACCAGGCACGTCGTGCGGAATCCGTAGCGAAGGTAGAGCCGCCCGGCGAGCGCGGCGGCGATCGGCCAGCCGAGCGTCAGGGCGGCCACCGCGAGCCCCGAGACGATCGGCGATGTGCCGAGCGTGCGCTGGAGGTAGGTGGGCACGTAGGAGCTGAGTCCGATGGTCGCGGCGCCGACGGCGCCGGCCACGAGCGCCGCGGTCAGCACCACCCGACGACTCAGCACCTCGAGCGAGAGCACCGGTTCGGCCGCGCGGCGTTCGACGAGCACGAACCCGACGAGGGCGAGGATGCCGACGACGAAGACGGCGACGCCCGGCACCGAGAGCCACGGCCATCCCTCGCCGCCCTCGAGCAGTCCGAGGATGACCGAGCTCGACCCGACCGTGAGCAGCACCGCGCCCGGCACGTCGATGCGGTGCCGCCGGTGCGCGACCGTCTCGTGATAGCCGCGCGCGATGAGCACGAGGGCCAGGATGCAGACGGGCACGTTGACGAAGAAGATCCACCGCCAGGTGAGGAACTGCGAGAAGACACCGCCGAGCGCCGGCCCGACCACCGAGGCCATGCCCCAGATGCTCGCCACGTAGCCCTGCACGCGGGCGCGCTCCTCGACCGTGTAGATGTCGCCGATGATCGTCATCGACATCGGCTGCACCGCGCCGGCGCCGAGGCCCTGCACCGCGCGGAAGACGATGAGCGCGGTCATGTTCCAGGCGGCGCCGCACAGCACCGACCCGACCAGGAACAGCAGGATGCCGAAGATCATGATCGGCTTGCGGCCGACCATGTCGGCGAGCTTGGAGTACACCGGCACGAGCACGGCCTGGGCGAGCAGGTAGATCGAGAACAGCCACGGGAACTGCGAGAAGCCGCCGAGGTCCTTCACGACCGACGGGACCGCCGTGGCGAGGATCGTCGAGTCGATGGCGATGAGCGCCGTCGAGGTCATCGCGCCGAGCAGGATGGGGCCGCGCTCCGACCGCAGTCCGACCTCGCTTCGAGCCACCCGCATTCCTTCCGTCGGGCAAGGATCCCCCGGATGCAAGTCGGGCGCCAATCGGCGCATTCCCGCACGGGAGGATGGTGACGTGCGCCTCGCCCTGCTCGCCCTGCTCGTGCTCGTGCTGGCGTTCCTCCTCGCGCGAGCGGTGCGCCGGGAACGGCGGGAGTGGGCCCGGTTCCGGCGACTGCGCGCGACCCGCAGCCGGCAGCGCGTCTATCGGCGCTGGCTGATCGAGTCGGTCGTCGTCATGGGCGGGATGTCGGCCGTCGTGCTGCTGGCGACCTGGACGATCCTGGGCCCCACCCTCCGCGACGCGCAGCGCTGGGCGCCGATGGCCTGGCTGCGCGCGCAGCTCGACTCCGGATTCGGTGCGGGCCTCGCGATCGGACTGCCGATCGCGTTCGTCGTGGGGATCGTGCTGCCGCTGGTGCTGCTGCGCGGGCGGATCGACGAGATCCCGGCGATCGGTGACATCCGGGCGCTGCTGCCGCGCAACCGCGACGAGCTGCCGTACGGGCTCGGCCTCGGGCTGTCGGCGGGGGTGTTCGAGGAGACGATGTTCCGGCTCGCGATGCCGGCACTGATCTTCGGGATCGTGCCGAACGGGCCGGTCGCGTTCCTCGCCGCGTCGCTGGTGTTCGGCCTGCTGCACGTCTATCAGCGGTGGACCGGCGTGCTGTTCGCGACCGTGCTGGGGCTCGTGCTGTCGGCGCTCTATGTGGTGACGGGGCTCATCGTCGTGCCGATCCTGCTGCACGCGCTCATCGACCTGCGCTCGCTCGTGCTGATCCCGGTGCTGCTGGGCACGGCCCGCGAGCGGGTCGAGTAGGCGGTCGAGCGCGCTACTCCCGTTCCAGGTGGGTGCGAAGGGCGTCGAGTGCGGCCTGCAGCTCGTCGGGCGCGCGCAACGCCCGGCGCGCAGCGCCCAGGAGCTTCCGCGCCTCGGCATCGGCTCCGTGGCGACCGAGGTCGACGCAGTCGCGCGTCGTCGCGATCCAGCGCGCGGCGCGCGGACGCCGGGCGCGACGCGCGATCCGCAGCCAGGCGTCGTACGGCTTCGACGCCCTCGCGAGATCGGCCAGCGCGCCGCGCAGGTCGTGGGCGGTCGCGTCGTCCTGCACCGCCATCCGCTCCTGCAGCGCCGCGAGCACCGCCCCGAGCCGGCGCCGGATCGTTCCCTCCGATCGGATCGGCAGCACGAGCCAGGCGACGGCGAGCGCGAGGACCGAGCCGATGAGGATCTCCTCGAGCCGCTCCCCCAGCAGGAACCCGCCGCCCCCGCCGCCCACCGCGCCGCCGAACGCCTGCACGAGCGCGATCGCGAGGGTGAAGAACAGAGCCCACCAGACGTAGGCGAACTCGCGCAGCAGCACCGCGAGGAACACGATCGCGATGAGCGCAGCCGTCGTGCCGACGGTCGGAGGCCCCAGGTGCGCGGCCGGCGCGAGCGCGAGCAGCGTGCCGACCGCGGCGCCGCCCAGGCGCTGGATGCCCTTGTAGAGGACGTCGGCACGCCCGGCGTTGCCGATCGTGACGACGACGACGGTGAGCACGATCCAGGCCCAGCGGTCGCCGAAGAACACGAAACCGATCACGAAGGCCAGGGCGAGCGAGATCCCCATCTGCAGCGCGAGCTTGTCGGTCGGCGTCACCCGCACGCGCGGAGCGTCGGCGGCGCGCGGAGCCGGGTCGGGGCGCTCCCAGGTCGGCTGCCGCGGCGGCAGCAGCCGGATCGCCCGCGCACCCACCTGCAGCAGCGTCACCCACGCGAACGCCACGAGCGCGACGACCGGCGGCACCAGCCACGCCACGCCGGCGAGCGGCCCGACCGGATGCTGCGGCACCGGCACCGGTGTGACCAGCAGGGCGACGAAGGGCAGCACGAGCAGGGCGCCGATCCGGCGCGGAACGGCGCCGAACCGGCGCAGCCAGATCGAGAGCATCATGCCGAGCACGTAGACGACGGCGCCCACGATCGGCGCGCGCAGCAGCAGGGTGCCGATGCCCGCCGCGGCGAGGCCGATGACCGGGAGGGCGACCGCCGCCTCGATGCGGCCGCGGGCATCCTTCTCCAGCTGGCTGCGCGCCAGGGTCAGGGTCAGCATCGCCCCGAGCACCGCGGGGCCGAGCTCCGGCACGAGCGCGAACGTCGACAGCAGCGTGAGCACCATCGCGAGGATCGTCACGACGGCGGTGCCGACGGCGAGCCGGATGCGGGGGCGGTTGGCGTCGAGCCAGGCGCGCACGGTCGTCATGGGCGTCTCGATACGCCGGGCCGCGGCTACTCGACCGGCTCGGTGGCGGGCACGGGGATCGGGAAGATCGCGTCGAGGAGGTCGCCGACCCAGGCGACGAGGGCGGCATCCTCGAGATCCTTCGGCAGCGGCACGCTCAGCGCCTTCGCCTGCCCGAACAGCCGCGCCCCCGGGTAGAGCCGCTGCAGCCGCACCTGGAGGGAGTCGGGCAGCTCGGCCGGGGCGATCCGCAGGTTGCCGCCCATCGCCACGACGTCCGACAGCCCGGCCTTCTGCGCCCGGCGCCGCAGCCGCGAGACGTCGATCAGGTTGGCCACCTGCTCGGGCGGCTCGCCGTACCGGTCGCGCAGCTCCTCGAGCACCGCGTCGATGGCGTCGTCGGCGCTCGTCGCCGCCGCGGCGGTGGACAGCTTCTGATAGGCCTCGAGGCGCAGCCGCTCCGACTCGATGTAGTCCTCGGGCAGGTGCGCGTCGACCGGCAGCTCGAGCCGCAGCTCGGTCTGCCCCTCGACGACGTCGCCGCGGAAGGCGCTCACGGCCTCCCCGATCATCCGCAGGTAGAGGTCGAACCCCACCCCGGCGATGTGCCCGGACTGCTCGCCGCCGAGCAGGTTGCCGGCGCCGCGGATCTCGAGGTCCTTGAGGGCGATCTGCATGCCGCCGCCGAGCTCGTTGTTCGCCGCGATGGTCTCGAGCCGGTCGGTCGCCGTCTCGCTCAGCGGCTTGTCGTCGTCGTAGAGGAAGTACGCGTACGCGCGCTCCCGGCCGCGCCCGACCCGGCCGCGGATCTGGTGCAGCTGGCTGAGGCCGTACTTGTCGGCACGATCGATGATGAGCGTGTTCGCGTTGGCGATGTCGATGCCCGTCTCGATGATCGTCGTCGTCACGAGCACGTCGAACCGGCGCTCCCAGAAGTCGACGATGACCTGCTCGAGCACGTGCTCGCTGAGCTGCCCGTGCGCGACCGCGATGCGCGCCTCGGGCACGAGCTCCGCCAGCTGCGCCGCGACCCGGTTGATCGACGACACCCGGTTGTGCACGAAGAACACCTGCCCCTCGCGCAGCAGCTCGCGCCGGACCGCCGCCGCGACCGTCTTGTCGTTGTAGGCGCCGACATAGGTGAGGATCGGGTGCCGGTCCTCCGGCGGCGTCGCGAGCGTCGACATCTCGCGGATGCCCGTCACCGCCATCTCGAGCGTGCGCGGGATCGGCGTGGCCGACATCGCGAGGATGTCGACGTTGGTCTTGAGCTTCTTCAGGGCGTCCTTGTGCTCCACCCCGAAGCGCTGCTCCTCGTCGATGATGACGAGCCCCAGGTCTTTGAACCGGATGCCGTCCGACAGCAGCCGGTGCGTGCCGATCACGACATCCACCTCGCCCGACGCGAGGCCGGCGATCGTGTCCTTGGCCTCCTTGTCGGTCTGGAACCGGGACAGCGCGCGCAGATGTACCGGGAATCCCGCGAACCGCTCGGCGAAGGTCTCCATGTGCTGGCGCACGAGCAAGGTGGTCGGCACGAGCATCGCGACCTGCTTGCCCTCCTGCACGGCCTTGAACGCGGCACGCACCGCGACCTCGGTCTTGCCGTAGCCGACGTCGCCCGAGATGAGGCGGTCCATCGGGATCGGCCGCTGCATGTCGGCCTTGACCTCGTCGATCGTCTGCAGCTGGTCGGGCGTCTCGACGAACGGGAACGCCTCCTCGAGCTCGCGCTGCCACGGGGTGTCGGGACCGAACGCGTGGCCGACGCTCGCCATCCGGGCGGAGTAGAGCTTGACGAGCTCGACCGCGATGTCGCGCACCGCCTTGCGTGCGCGGCCCTTCGCGGCCGCCCAGTCGGAGCCGCCCATCTTGCTGAGCGTGGGCGCCTCGCCGCCGACGTACCGGGTCAGCAGGTCGAGCTGGTCCATCGGCACGAACAGCCGGTCGCCCGGCATGCCGCGCTTGGACGGCGCGTACTCCAGCACGAGGTACTCGCGCTCCACCTTCGCCGTCGTGACGCTCGTGCCGAGCGGGCCGCGCGCCGTGCGCTCGCCCGAGGCGACCTCGCGCTTGACGAGCTCGACGAACCGCCCGATGCCGTGCGTCTGGTGCACGACGATGTCGCCCGGCCGCAGCTGGAGCGGATCGACGACGTTGCGGCGACGGCTGGCGAGCCGCTTGACCTGGCGCGAGTCGACGCCCGCGGTGCGGCCGTAGAACTCCGCCTCGCTCAGCACCGCGAACCGCGCCTCGGGCAGCTCGAAGCCCGCCTCGAGCGCACCCTTCACCAGGTAGGCGACTCCCGGCTCGGGATCGGCGGGGAAGGTCTCGACCGGACGACCCGCCGCCTCGCGCCCGGCGAGCACGTCGGCCGCGCGCTCGACCAGGCCGGTTCCCGCGGTCGCGACCGCGACGGTCCAGCCGTCGCGCAGCAGCTCGACGACGTGGTCGGCGGCGCCCTCCGCGCGGCCCGCGAACGCCGGGACGGGCTCGGCGTCGACGCGGATGCCCTCCTCGTCGCCCGCGTCGAACGGGCTGAACGTCCACCACGTGCGGTCGCCGGCGGCCGTGCGCAGCCCGTTCACGGAGAGGAAGTCGCCCGCGCCGAGGTCGATCGGCGCCTGCGCACCCGCCGTCGCGGCGCTCCACGCGGCGTCGAGGAACTCGCGGTTGGTCTCGCCGAGATGCAGGGCCCGGGTCGCGACGCGCTCGGGACCGAGCACGGCGATCGCGGCATCCGGAGGCAGGTAGTCGGTGAGCGGCACGAGCCGGTCGAGCAGCGCGGGCGCGAGCGACTCCATGCCCTCGACCGGGATGCCCTCCGCGATCTTCGCGAGCATCTGCTGCAGCGTCGGGAACTCGCTCTGCATCTCGGCCGCCCGTTGGCGCACCGCGTCGGTCAGCAGCAGCTCGCGGGCCGGTCCGAGCTCCGCGTGCCCGACGGTCTCGGGCAGCGAGCGCTGATCCGCGACCGAGAACGCCCGCAGCGCCTCGAGCTCGTCGCCGAAGAACTCGGCTCGCAGCGGGTGCTCGGCCGCGGGCGGGAACACGTCGAGGATGCCGCCGCGCACCGCGAACTCGCCCCGGCGGGTGACGAGGTCGACGCGCGTGTAGGCGATCTCGACGAGCCGGCCCGCGAGCGCCGCGAGGTCGTAGCCGCGGCCGCCGGCGCGCAGCTCGAGCGGCTCGAGGTCCGCCAGGCCGGGGGCGAGCGGCTGCAGCGCGGATCGCACGCTCGCGACGAGCACGAACGGTGCCGCGCGATCCCACTGCTTCGCGGCACGCAACGCGTGCAGCCGGCGCCCGACGGTCTCGGCGCTCGGCGACAGACGCTCGTGCGGCAGCGTCTCCCAGGCGGGCAGTTCGAGCACCGTCGCATCCGGCGCGTAGCAGTGCAGGGCATCGAGCACCGCCTGCGCCTCGCGACTGGTCGCGGTCACCGCGAGCAGCGCGGACGCCGTTCCCCGCGCCCGCAGCAGCGCTGCCAGCAGCGGAACGCGGAGCCCCTCGATGAGCGAGAAGTCGGCGTCGCGATGTGCGGACTCGAGGGCCGCATCCAGCACGTGGGCGCGCTCCAGCGCCGTGATCATCCGCTCGAGTGCCACTCGTTCGATGTTACGGGCGGCCGCCGACCACCGCGTCCACCCGCGGGTGGAGCGCCGCTCAGACGGCCTTCTCGAACCAGAGCCCCGCGTAGGGATTGTCGTTGTAGCGCGGGATCTCCCGATAGCCCGCGCGCCGGTACATGGCGATCGCCTCGGCGAGCACCGGGTTCGTGTCGAGCCGCACGACGTCGAAGCCGTCGGCGGCGGCGGTGCGCTCCAGGTGGGTCAGCAGGCGCGTCGCGATGCCGCGGCCCCGCCAGGCGGGATCGACCCACATCCGCTTGATCTCGGCCACCCGGTCGCCGAGGCGCTGGATGCCGCCGCAGGCGATCGCGACCCCGTCCGAGGCGGCGACGAAGAACCGGCCGTTCGGCGGGGCGTACACGGCCGGATCGGCGGGCGGGCCGGGATCGAATCCGGCGGGGAACCGCTCGGCGAGCTCGGCGAAGTAGGCGTCCATCGCCGCTCGCGCCTGCTGCTGCCCCGCGTCCACCTCCGCGAACCGCACGGTCGCGGCGCGGACCAGTGCGTCGGCGGTGCGCAACGCGTCGGCCAGCCGGGCGCGGCTCGAACCGGACAGCGGCGCCAGGATGTCGTGCGCGACCCGGTCGGAGCGCTCCTCCAGGTCGCGCCACGCCCGCGAGCCCGCCGCGGTGAGCCGGGCGATCCGACGGCGTGCGTCATCCGGATCGGCGGTCGTGGTCACCAGGCCGTCGCCCTCCAGGCGGCGCAGGAGGCGGCTGAGGTGCCCGGCGTCGAGGCCGAGCCGATCGCGCAGCTCACGCACCCCGATGGCCCCGCCCGGCGCGTCGCCGATCTCGAACAGCACGCGCGAGGGGCCGAGCGGTCGCCCGGAGTCGAGGAACGACTCGTCGAGCACGCCGACGCGCTGCGACCACGCCCGGTTGAACCGGCGCAGCACATCCATCTCGTCACGCATTCTCTGACTTTAGTCAGAGAATCGCGAGCGCGTCACGCGACGGCGCGCCAGCCCTCGCGCGCCGACGGATACCGCGGCGTCCAGCCCAGGTCGCGGTGCGCCCGCTCCGACGAGACCCGCAGATCGAGCGAGGTCATGAGCCGTGCCGCGTACGGCGCCACCACCCGACCCGGGCTCCAAACCGATCGCTGGTTCGCCATCCGATCCACGTCGCGCGAGCGCGATCGGATGGCAAAGGCGCGATCGGTTGCTAGCGCGGCGCGTGGAAGCGCTGCTGCGCCGGGAGCAGACCCTCGGCGATGACCTGCTCGACCGCATCCGCGGCATCCGAGAGCAGCGACGGCAGCACCTCGCGCTCGGCCTTCGTGAACGGGGTGAGCACGAAATCCGCGGGATCCTGGCGTCCGGGCGGGCGGCCGATGCCGATCCGCACCCGCGCGAAGTCGGGCGTGCCGATCGCGGCCTGGATGTCGCGCAGCCCGTTGTGGCCGCCGTGGCCGCCGCCGACCTTGAGCTTGATCGTGTCGAACGGGATGTCGAGCTCGTCGTGCAGCACGATCAGCCGGTCGGGAGTCAGCGAGTAGAAGCGCATCAGCTGCGCCACCGGACCGCCCGACAGGTTCATGAACGACGCCGGCTTCGCGAGCACGAGCCGCGCCCCGCCGGGGCCGAGACGGCCCTCGGCGACGGTCGCGTTCGTCTTGTGGCGCTTGAACGGCGCCCCGATGCGGGATGCCAGCTGGTCGAGCGCCATCTGCCCGACGTTGTGACGGTGCGACGCGTAGCCGGGCCCGGGGTTGCCGAGCCCAACGACGAGCCACTGTCCGTCGGCCATCGGGCGAGCGGACTACTCCGCCGACTCTTCGGCGGCGTCGGCCGGGGCCTCCGCCTGCGACTCGCCGGCCTCGGCACCCGCCTCGTCGGCGGCGAGGTCATCCGCCGTCGGCGCGGCCGGCGTGGTCACCGCGAGGATGAGCAGCTCGGGGTCGCCCTGCAGCGTCGCGCCCGCCGGCAGCTCCAGGTCGGCCGCCGTGATGTGCGTGCCCTCCTCGGCGCCCTCGACGTTCACGACGATGCGCTCCGGGATGTGCGTGGCCTCCACCTCGAGCGACACGGTATTCGCGTCCTGCACGACGATCGTGCCCGAGAACGACTCGCCCTCGATGTGCACCGGTACGTCGACGACGACCTTCTCGCCACGGCGCACGACGATGAGGTCGAGGTGCTCGATGACCTGGTGAACCGGGTCCTTCTGCACGTCCTTGACCAGTGCGAGCTGGCTCTTGCCGGCGATGTCGAGGTCGAGCACCTGGTTCGCCTTGCGGATGATGAGGGCGACCTCGTGGCCCGGCAGCGTCACGTGCTGCGGGTCGGTGCCGTGGCCGTAGATGACCGCCGGGATCTTGCCGAGCGCACGGATCTTGCGGGCCGCGCCCTTGCCGAACTGGGTGCGGGGTTCCGCGGTGAGCTTGTTGTCGTCAGCCATGGCCGGTACGTCTCTTCCTTGTGTCTGGGTGTCGGCATTGCGCACGCCGGACGATTCAGATCTGCCAGACCGAAGGCCGCCCACCGCGTCGATCACGGATGCGTCGCATCCCTCGCCGAAGTTCGGTCGCTGAGTCTACACGCGGTCGGGGGGCCGTTCGCCCGGCGGGGTCGCCCGCCCGGTCGACGCGGGCCCCGTGCGGATCGGTCCGGTGGGGGTGTCGTCGCCCGCGGCACCGAACGGGAACAGGCTGCCGACGCCGTCCTCCGGCTGGTATCCGATGCGTTCGTCGACGTCCTCGACCGGCTCCATCGCGCGCCGGCGGCGGGCGCGCACGACGCCGGCGATCCCGGCGACGAGCACGAGCACGCCCAGCACGAGGTAGCCGCCCCCGTCGCCCGCGTAGCGCAGGCCGTCGGTGAGCGCCCGGTTCGACGCGATCGGGCGCAGCACGAGCTGCGGCGACCAGATCAGCAGGCCGCCCAGAGCGCCGAGCAGGACGCCCAGCACGATCGCTCCGAGCGACGAGAACCGCACGCCTGCGATGACGATCACGACGAGCACCGCGGCCGCGAGCACGAGCAGCACGCCGAGCAGCTCGATCCCGCCGGAGCGCTGCTGGATCGACTGGATGAGGCGTGCCCCACCGAGGGCGACCAGCAGCACGGCGCCGGCGCCGAGCACGAGCGAGAGGACCGTGGTGACCACCCGGCCCGCCGCGGTCGAGCGGGGGCGGCGGGCGGCCGTCGCCATCCCCGCGACCAGGAAGAGCAGGCCCACGAGGAGTCCCAGCCCACTCGCCCACCAGGCGAACAGCCCGTCGCCGACGGGTCGGTAGATGCGCTCGGCCGAGATGAGCGTGCCGGCCCAGATCGCGGCCGGGAGGATGATGATGCCGAGCCCGGTGAGCGTCTGCACGAGCCCGATGATGACGACCCCGACCGACGACCACGCCACGGTGAGCATCGCGCCGGCGAGGCAGAGCACCCCCAGGCCGAGCACCACGCTCGGCAGGAGCGCGTCGGCCGTCTGCTCCCGCAGCTGCGCCGAGAGCCGATGCAGCGTCCATCCCCCGCCCCAGACCAGCAGGTGACCGGCGACCGAGAGGACGACTGCGATCACGAGGCTCACGAATGCCCGCATGTCCCGACGCTAGCCAGCGCCGCCGGACGCCGCCAGGGCGTCAGTAGAACTCGTGGGGATCCACGACGTTCAGGAGCGGCTCGCCGTCGAGCAGCCGGCGCGCGTTCTCGGCGAACAGCTCCGCCACGACGCGCGGCTCATGGCCGTCGACGCCGGCGGTGTGCGGCGCGATGACCACCTGCGGCATGTCCCAGAGCGGGCTGTCGGCGGCGAGCGGCTCGGCGGAGAACACGTCGAGGGCGGCGAACCCGACCCGGCCGTCCTGCAGCGCCTCGATCAGCGCGGGCTCGTCGACCGTCGTGCCACGGCCGACGTTGACGACCGTCGCCCCCGGCTTGACGCGGGCGAGCACCTCGCGGCTCAGCAGCTTCTCGGTCGCCGGCGTCCCGGGCAGGGCGAGCACGATCGCGTCGGCCTGCGCGGCGACGTCGGCCAGCCGCTCGACGGGCTCGATGCGCTCGACGCCCTCGGCATCCACCTGTCGGCGGTGCACGCCGACCACGTGGTAGCCGAGCAGGGCGAGCTTCTGCGCGCTCGCCCGGCCGATGCTGCCGAGACCCACCACGGCGACGGTCTGATCGGCGGCCGCGGGCATGACCAGTCGCGGCGCCCACTCGTGCCGGCGCTGCGCGGCCGTCAGGATGCCGAGCCGCCGTCCGCCGGCCAGCACGCCGAACAGCGCGAACTCGGCCAGCGGCTGGGAGTACGCCCCTGCGGAGGTCGTGAAGACGATCCGCTCCCGGGCCTCGTCGGGCAGACGTGCGGCCCGCACGATCTGCCCGCCCCCGGCCTGGATCGTCTGCACCCAGCGGAGCCGGGGATTGGCGGCCACGGTGCGGGCGAGCCCCTTGCCCGACGAGTCGGGCGCCCCGAGCAGCGCATCCGCCGTGTCGACGAGCGCCTCGAAGCGCGCCTGCTCGGCGGGTTCGCGCCGCTTCGCCTGCTGCCATTCCACGCCCGGGGCATGCAGGAGCTCGGGCTCGTACACCAGATCCACGCGCGGCTCCCGGCGACGCAGCTCGGTCAGATCGTCCTCGGGGAAGGGCGCGGCGACCACCACGCGGAGACGGTCGGTCATGCGGCTCACAGTAGCCTGGAGGCATGGCTTCAGTTGACGTCCCCCAGGCCAACATCGGCGTCGTCGGGCTGGCGGTGATGGGCTCCAACCTCGCGCGCAACCTCGCCAGCAGGGAGGGCAACACCGTCGCCGTCTTCAACCGCACGGCGGCGAAGACCGACGAGCTCGTCGCCGAGCACCCGGAGGCCGGATTCATCGCGACGAAGAGCTATCAGGAGTTCGCCGACCGCCTCTCGACGCCGCGCACCGCGATCATCATGGTGCAGGCCGGCCGGGGCACCGACGCGGTCATCGACGAGCTCGTGAAGGTCTTCGAGCCGGGCGACATCATCGTCGACGGCGGCAACGCGAACTTCCGCGACACCATCGCGCGCGAGAAGCGGATCAGCGAGACGGGCATCCACTTCGTCGGCACCGGCATCTCGGGCGGCGAGGAGGGCGCGCTGAACGGTCCGTCGATCATGCCCGGCGGCTCGGACGAGTCGTGGCAGACGCTCGGGCCGATCTTCCGGTCGATCGCGGCGGTCGCCGAGGGCGAGCCGTGCGTGACGCACATCGGCCACGACGGCGCCGGCCACTTCGTGAAGATGGTGCACAACGGCATCGAGTACGCCGACATGCAGCTCATCGCGGAAGGCTACGACCTGATCCGTCGCGGCACCGGCAAGAGCCCGGCCGAGATCGCCGACGTCTTCGACGAGTGGAACAGGGGCGAGCTCGAGAGCTACCTGATCGAGATCACCGCGCAGGTGCTGCGTCAGGTGGATGCGGCCACCGGCAAGCCGCTCGTCGACGTCATCCTCGATCAGGCCGGCGCGAAGGGCACGGGCGCCTGGACCGTGCAGAACGCGCTCGACCTGGGCGTGCCGGTCTCCGGGATCGCCGAGGCCGTCTTCGCGCGCAGCCTCTCGTCGAAGCCCGGCCAGCGGGCGGTCGCGCAGAAGGTGCTCCCCGGCCCGAGCGACCGCTGGACCATCGAGAGCCCGGAGGACTTCATCGAGGACGTGCGCCAGGCGCTCTACGCCTCGAAGGTCATCGCGTACTCGCAGGGTTTCGACGAGATCATCGCGGGCGCCGAGGAGTTCGGCTGGGACATCGACAAGGGCGACATCGCGAAGATCTGGCGCGGCGGCTGCATCATCCGCGCCCGGTTCCTCAACCGGATCACCGACGCCTACGCCGCCGATCCCGACCTGACCTCGCTGGTCACGGCCCCCTTCTTCGTGGATGTCGTGACGGCCGCCCAGGGTCCGTGGCGTCGCGTCGTGTCGATGGCCGCGCACGCGGGCGTGCCCGCCCCGGCGTTCGCGTCGTCGCTCGCCTATTACGACGGGCTGCGCGCCGACCGCCTGCCGGCCGCGCTCATCCAGGGGCAGCGCGACTTCTTCGGCGCGCACACGTACAAGCGCGTCGACAAGGACGGCATCTTCCACACGCTGTGGTCGGGCGACCGCTCCGAGGTCGAGTCGGAGGGCTCGTCGCACTAGAGCCGCTACTCGACCCACTCCGGGGCGTCGCTCCCGAGGGGGCGCGACCCGCGGTCCCAGCGCAGCACCGCCGCGCCCACGGTGAGCGGCGGCGCCACGAGCCGCGCCGCGCCCCATCCCGTCCGAATCGCCGTCGACGCGGGCTCCCCCGCCTCGCCGAGCGGTCCGCGCTCGACGTCGGCCGAGGTGAGCTCGAGCGCCGTGCGGGCGAGCGAGAGCCGCGACGCCGTCCCGACACCGTCGCGCACGCGGCGCGCGAGCCCGTGCAGCACGGCCGCCGCCTCCAGATAGCCGGTCGCGTGGTCCAGCGCCTGCACGGGGAGCGGGGTCGGGCGCGCGTCGGGGTCGGGCTCCGTCGCGGCAGCACCCGGCCACGCGATCCCGCTCGACATCTGCACGACGCTGTCGAAGCCGCGTCGCATCGCCCACGGCCCGGTCCACCCGTACGCGTCGTGGCTCACGTCGACCAGGCCCGGACGCAGCCGCCGTCGCTCCTGCGCACCGAGCCCGAGCCGCTCGAGAGCATCGGCACGGTAGCCGTGCACGAGCACGTCGGCACCCGCGAGCAGCTCGCGCAGCCTCGCGAGGCCGTCGTCGGTGCGCAGGTCGAGCCGCGCGAGCCGCTTGCCGAGAGTGACCTCGAGCTCGGCGCCGGGCTCCGACCAGTCCGGCGGATCGATGCGCAGCACCTCGGCACCGAGGCCGGCCAACAGCCGCGTCGCGACCGGTCCGGCGAGCACGCGTGTCAGGTCGAGCACCCGCAGTCCGGTGAGCGGACGATCCGGCACCGGCCGCCAGCGTCGCGCTTCGGCGGGCCCGGGATCGGTGCTCCGGATGCCGGCGAGCGGCTCGCGCGCGACCGCCGCGCCCTGCGGGTGCCCGGCCCACGCCCCCGGTGAGCGCAACGCGCCCGCCACGCCGCCGGCCGCGACGACCGCGGTCTCGAGCGCCTCCGCATCCCATCCGGCGACGGCCTCCCGCACCGCGGCGGCGGGATCGTTCGCGACGCCGAGCACGGCGAGCGCGGCATCCCGGTGCCGGGGCGCGTTGGTGTGCAGCCGGATCCAGCCGTCGCGCGCACGGTAGTCGCCCGCGATCGCGTCCCACACCTGCGGGCGCTCCCACCCGTCGGGACGCACCGCCCACCCGAACCAGACGTCGGCGAGGCCGCGGTCCACGTGCACGGGCGCGGACGGCATCCCGAGCGCCCGCAGCAGTTCGGCGAGCGCGAGCCCGGCCGTCGCGATCGAGGCGGCGGCGAACTCCGAGACGGGATACCGCGAGCGCAGCACCGCCGTTCCGTCGATGCCGACCTCCGCGTCCGGGATGCCGAGGCCCGTCGTCATCCCGTCGATCAGCCGCCGCTCGAAGGTGGTCGCACCCATGCGCCGAGGGTACGTCTGCGACACTGTTGGCGGCATGACCGACGACGACGAGCACCCCGAGCTCGCGGGCTACGAGCCCGGATCCGGCGCGAGCCTCAGCCGGCCCGGCGTGCGCCGCGTGCTGCGGATCGGCGTTCTGATCGCGGTGGCCGCCCTCATCATCCCGGGCATCATCGCGACCGTTCAGATGCAGATCCGCACGGCGCAGGCGGCGTGCCGCATCGTCGTCCGCACGGTCGACACGAGCGCGATCGGTGCCGTCGCGCGGTTCGAGCCGGCGGGACCGGCGGGCCCGTCGTGGTACTGCTACAGCCGGAGTTTCGACGGGTCGGAGCTGCTGCGCGCGACGCTCGGACTGATCCCGGGGCTCGAGCCGGCGCCGCGGCCGCCGCACCCGGCCGTGCAGAGCTGAGAGCCCGATCCAGCGGGGTTTGCTACCCTGGCCGACGCGTGCCGATCCCCCGGGCACTGAAACGACACCATGCGCCTTCTTCGACGACTGACCCGATTCCCGTCTGCCCGACCCCGTGACCGAGCTCACGGGCGTCGCCGCCAGCCGCACCATCTGCGGCGCTGGGAGCTCGCGCTCGGCGGAACGGTCGGTGTCGGCGCCCTCGCCCTCGCGGGCGCGATCTTCGCGACGCAGCTCGCGGCGCCGAGCAACGCGCAGAAGCTGAGCGCATACATCTCGACGCACGCTCAGAAGCTCGACGTGGCCTCCCAGGCGGCTCCCGCCCCGCTCGTCTCACCGGCGCCCACGTCGACCGGAGCCGCCGCCATCGTCACGCCGGACGCCGGCCCCGCCCCGGATCTCACGCGCGACGGATACGGGGCGACCCCGGGGCTGCAGACCCTCTCGGCCAGCGGCACCAATTACGACTGGGCCAAGATCGTGCTGCTCGACGGCGGCTGGCCGCAGACCGACGCGAACGTGACGGTCATGACCCGCTGGATGCGCCAGGAGAACGGCGTCGACGACTGGTGGAACCGCAACAACCCGCTGAACATGGGCAACGGCGGCTTCGCCTCCTTCCCGAGTCTGCTCGCCTCGGCGCAGGGTGTGGCGCACCTCATCCACTCGAACCCCGGGATGTCGGGGATCGCCGCCGGGCTCGCCGCCGGTGACGACGCCGCGGCCACCGAGTCGGCGATCTGGAACAGCAACTGGGCCGGCGGGCACTACGCGTACGGCGCCCACTGGCACTACACACCGGTCGAGCGCATCAAGGCGCCGGCGGGCGCCTGGTGACCCGGGCGGCCTGAGGCTGTCGCCCTACGCGGCGCCGTCAAACATCGAGGTGACGGACCCGTCGTCGAACACCTCGTGGATCGCGCGCGCGATGAGCGGCGCGATCGGCAGGACCGTCAGGCGATCCCACCGCTTGGCCTCGGGCACCGGAAGGGTGTCCGTGACGACGACGGAGTCGATCATCGTGCTCTGCAGGAGCTCGACGGCGGGATCGGAGAACACCGCGTGCGTCGCCGCCACCACCACGGTGGTGGCCCCTTGCTCCTTGAGCGCCTCGGCGGCCTTGACGATCGTGCGACCGGTGTCGATGAGGTCGTCGACGATGAGGCAGACCCGCCCCTCCACCGGTCCGATGATCTCGTGCACGCTGATCTGGTTCGGCACCAGCGGGTCGCGACGCTTGTGGATGATCGCCAGGGGTGCGCCGAGCTTGTCGCTCCACACGTCGGCGACGCGCACACGGCCCATGTCGGGGCTCACGACCGTCAGTGTCGACGGGTCGAGCTGCTGCTGGAAGTGCTCGAGGAGGACGGGCATGGCGAACAGGTGGTCGACCGGTCCGTCGAAGAAGCCCTGGATCTGGGCGGCGTGCAGGTCGACGCTCATGATGCGGTCGGCTCCGGCCGCCTTGAACAGGTCGGCGACCAGGCGGGCCGAGATCGGCTCGCGACCGCGGCCCTTCTTGTCCTGCCGGGCGTAGGGGTAGAACGGCGCGACGACGGTGATCCGCTTCGCGCTCGCCCGCTTGGCCGCGTCGAGCATGATGAGCTGCTCCATGAGCCACTCGTTGATCGGCGAGGTGTGCGACTGGATGACGAACATGTCCGCACCGCGGACGCTCTCCTGGAACCGGGCGTAGATCTCCCCGTTCGCGAAGGTGCGCGCGTCGGTCGGCAGCAGCTCCGTATCGAGCTCGGTCGCGATGTCCTCGGCCAACTGAGGATGCGCTCGTCCGGAGACCAGGACGAGTCGCTTGCCGCCCGAGGAGGTGATCGCCGACACGTTCCGCCCTTCGCCGCCGCCGGATTGCAGCCTATCGGTTCCGCCGCCGCTCCCGGATGCCGGGACGGGGTCCCCGATCCGCCGGCGCGAGGGGCGAGCGCCCACGTTCGCATCATCCGGGCGCGGTCGACCGCGCCGACGTGATGCAGACGTGGGCGGTCGCGGCGGTCAGGGCGGTCGGGGCGGTCGGGGCGGTCGCGGCGGTCGCGGCGGCGGGGGTCAGTCCGACGCGTCGGTGGCGGCGCGCGCGGCGTCGGTGCCGGCCCGGTTCTTCTCGGTCCACCCTTCGACGTTGCGCTGCGGCGCGACGCTGATCGCGAGTGCGCCGGGCGGCACGTCCTTGCGCACGACGGCGCCGGCGCCGACCTTCGCTCCGTCGCCCACGGTGACGGGCGCGACGAACACGTTGTGCGCCCCGGTGTGCACGTGCGACCCGATCGTCGTCGGGTGCTTGTCGAGGTCGTCGTAGTTCGCAGTGATCGCGCCGGCGCCGATGTTGGTGTGCTCGCCGATCGTCGTGTCGCCGACGTAGCTCAGGTGCGGCACCTTGCTGCCGGCGCCGATCTTCGCGTTCTTGGTCTCGACGTAGGTGCCGATCTTGCCGCCCTCGCCCAGCTCGGTGCCGGGGCGCAGGTACGCGAACGGTCCGACCGAGGCGCCGGGACCGATCAGTGCCAGGGTGGCATCCGCGCGCTTCACGGTCGCGCCCGCGCCGACCTCGCAGTCGACGAGGGTCGTGTCCGGTCCGATCACGGCGTCGCGGTCGATCGTCGTGGCACCCGCGAGGCGGGTGTTGGGCCAGACGACGGTGTCCTCGCCGATGGAGACGTTCAGGTCGATCCAGGTCGTGGCGGGGTCGACGACCGTCACGCCGTTCACCTGATGGCGGTGCACGATCATCGCGTTCAGGCGGGCCGCCTGACGCGCGAGCTGCACGCGATCGTTGACGCCCTCGACGATCCACGGCTCGGCGACCGGGATCGCGGCGACCTCCGCCCCGGATGCGCGCAGCAGCGCGATCACGTCGGTCAGGTACTTCTCGCCCTGGGCGTTGTCACTGCCCAGGCGCGGCAGCTCGTCGCGCAGCCGCGCGGCGGCGAAGACGTAGGTCGCCGAGTTGATCTCGGTGATCGCGCGCTCCTCCGGCGTCGCGTCCTTCTGCTCGACGATGCGGGCCAGCCGCCCATCGGCGTCGCGCACGATGCGGCCGTAGCCCGTCGGATCGTCGACGATGGTGCTGAGCAGGGTGGCGGCCGCGGATGCAGACCGGTGCCCGGCGAGGAGCTGACCCAGCGTCCCCGCGTCGAGCAGCGGCACGTCGGCGCTCACGACGACGATGTCGCCGTCGAACTGGGCGGGCAGCGCGGCCAGCCCGATCTCCGCGGCGCGGCCGGTGCCGGGCACCTCGTCCTGATCGGCGACGATCGCCTCGGGCAGGTACTCGGCGACGGCGGCGGCGACGGCATCCCGCTGATGCCGCAGCACGGTGACGACGTGCGCGGCGCCGAGCTCGCGGGCGGCGGCGAGCACGTGCCCGATCATCGGGATGCCGGCGATCGGATGCAGCACCTTCGCCGTACGCGAGCGCATGCGGGTTCCCTCGCCGGCGGCGAGGACGATGACGGCCAAGCGGGGGTCGGTCATGCCCCCATTCTCCCGGAAGGTCAGGCCTTGAGCGCGTCGATCGTGAGATCGAGCACGCGTCGGCGCTGGCTCTCGTCCTCGTAGGCGACGCCGGCGACGGCGGAGACGAGGCGGACGATGTCGGAGATCGAGGTGTCGGGGCGCACGACGCCGGCATCCTGCCCGCGCTCGACGACCGGGCCGCCTGCGTCGTACAGCATCGTGCGGCAGGCCAGCATGACCTCGCTGTGACGATTGAGCACCTCGATGAGCGCCTTCTTGGTGCCCACGTACTCGATGTAGCGGTCGAGCCAGGTGCGCAGCGCCTGCCACGGCTCGAGCTTCTCGGTCTCGATCGCGGCCTGCTGCAGCGCGACGACCTCGTCGACGTAGACCGCCTCGATGAGCGCCTCGCGCGTCGGGAAGTTGCGGTACAGCGTGCCCACCCCGACGCCGGCGCGGCGAGCGATGTCCTCCAGCGACGCCGAGGCGCCGTGCTGCGTGAACGCCTCCCGCGCGGCCGCCAGCAGTGCGTCGAAGTTGCGGCGGGCATCCGCCCGCTGCGGACGCTGCACGATCGAATCGATCGACATGGCGCCCTCCTTCACGGGCTTGCAAAGCGGAGGCAGCCTCCGCTACACTCTAACCGGAGGCAGCCTCCGAACGGAGACTCCTTCCGATTCTAGCCGCCGATGTCGCGGCGCGCTCCCTCACACCCCAGGAACGGATGCATTCCGCCATGCCTTCATCCACCCCGATGCGCACGTTCGCCGCTCTCGGTCTCAGCGTCGCCTCCTTCTCCACCCTCCAATCGCTCATCGTGCCGGTGCTGCCCGCCATCCAGGCGGACCTGCACACCGGCACCGCGGGCGTCACCTGGGCCATGACCGCGTGGCTCATCTCCGCCGCGGTCGCGACCCCGCTGCTCGGCCGGGTCGGCGACCTCGTCGGGCGCCGACGCACCTTCCTCGTCACCGTGGCCGCCGTCGCACTCGGCTCCCTCATCGCGGCGACCGCGCCGACGCTCGGGGTGCTGCTCATCGCTCGCGTGATCCAGGGCCTCGGCGGCGCGATGTTCCCGCTGGCCTTCGGCCTGCTGCGGGAGGCGTTCCCGGCGCGCCGGGTGCCCTCCGCGATCGGCGGGATGTCGGCGATCCTGGCCATCGGATCCGGGCTCGGCACCGTGCTGGCCGGCCCGCTCGTGGGCGTGCTCGGCTGGCGCGGCCTGTTCCTGGTACCGCTGGTGCTCACCGTGGCGGGGGGCGTGCTCACGGCGCTCACCGTGCCCGAATCGCGCGAACGATCGACGGGCGGCATCAACGTGCCGGCGGCGCTGCTGCTCTCCGGATGGCTGGTCGCGCTGCTCCTGCCGCTCAGCCAGGGCTCGAGCTGGAGCTGGACCTCGCCCGTCATCCTCGGCCTGCTCGCGCTGGCGGTCGTGCTGATCGCCGCCTGGGTCGTGGTCGAGGTGCGCTCCCGCACCCCGCTCGTCGACATGCGCATGATGCGCTCCCCCGCGATCTGGCCGATGAACGCCGCCGCCGTGCTCATGGGCGCCGCGATGTTCGGCACCTTCGCCTTCTTCCCGCGCTTCGTGCAGACGCCGACCTCCACCGGCTGGGGTCTCGGCGCCACCGTCGGCGAGTCGGGGCTGCTCATGCTGCCCATGCTCGTGACGATGGGCGCGGCCGGATTCCTGAGCGGCCCGCTCGCCCGGCTCGTGCCCTTCCGGGTGCAGGTCACCATCGCGAGCGCCGTCATCGCCGCGTCGACGATCGCGATCGCGCTGTTCCACAGCGCCGCCTGGCAGCTGCTGGTCGAGGCGGGCGCGTTCGGGCTCGGGCTCGGCGTCGCCTACGCGGCGATCACGAGTGTCGTCGTGCAGGCCGTGCGCCCCACCGAGACCGGCGTCGCGAGCGGCATGAACGCGAACCTCCGCACGATCGGCGTGACGCTCATGACCGTCATCGTGACGGGCAGCGCGGCACCCGGTCGGCTGCCCGCGGAGTCCGGTTACACCGTCGGGTTCCTCACGGTCGGGATCATCGGCGCGGGCGCGGCTGTCGTGTCGCTGGTCGCGGGCCTCGCCCTGCGCCGTGGGACCCGTCTCGAGCCCGTGCCGACCGGCACCCTCGAGACGACGGCCATCACGCCGTTCGCCGAGGAGCAGGTCGTCGACGCGGCCTGACCGACACCTCCCGCACGCGCCGGCGCGGCGCTGCCCGGATCCCGGAGCAGCGCCGCGTCGGCGTCGCCGGCCGCGGTCAGCGGCCGGTCGAGCGCCGCTTGTTGTAGACGTCGAACGCGACGGCCGCCAGGAGCACGAGGCCCTTGATCAGCTGCTGCACGTCGCTGTCGATGCCGAGGATCGACATCCCGTTGTTGAGCACGCCGATGATGAGGCCGCCGACGATCGCGCCGGGCACTGTGCCGATGCCGCCCGTGACGGCCGCGCCGCCGATGAAGACGGCCGAGATGGCATCCAGCTCGAACCCGTCGCCGGCGCTCGGGCTCGCGAGGTTGAGCCCCGCCGTGAACACGAGGCCGGCGATCGCCGAGATGACGCCCATGTTGATGAACAGCAGGAACGTCACGCGCTGGGTCTTGATGCCCGAGAGGTGGGCGGCCGCGAGGTTGCCCCCGATGGCGTAGATGTGCCGGCCGAAGACCGTGCGGCTCATGACGACCGTGTACCCCACGACGAGCAGGCCCAGGATGATCAGAACGATCGGCGTGCCGTCGTAGCTCGCGAGCAGCACCGTCACGATGAGCACGAGCGCCACCATGAAGACGAGCTTCACGACGAACCACCACAGCGGCTCGTCCTCGAGCTCGTAACGGCGACGCACCACGCGCTGCCGCAGCGACAGCACGAGGATCGCGAGCGCCGTGAGCAGACCGAGCACCATCGTGAGCGGTTCGTACCCCGTCGAGCCGAAGGTGGGCAGGAATCCGGAGCCGATCGCCCGGAAGCCCTTCGGGAAGAAGGAGATCTGCTCGTTGCCGAGCACGATCTCGGCGGCGCCGCGGAATGCGAGCATGCCGGCGAGCGTGACGATGAAGGCCGGGATGCCGAAGTAGGCGATCCAGAACCCCTGCCACGCGCCCACCAGGGCTCCGAGCACGAGGCACAGCACGATCGCCAGGAGCCAGGGCATGTGCCATTTGCCGATCATCACGCCGGCCACGGCGCCGATGAACGCCACGACGCTGCCGACCGACAGGTCGATGTGCCCCGCGATGATCACCATGACCATGCCGACGGCCAGGATCAGGATGTAGCTGTTCTGCACGACCAGGTTCGAGACGTTGATCGGCGCGAGCGTGATCCCGCCGGTCGTGATCTGGAAGAAGACGACGATGACGATGAGCGCGATGAACAGCCCGACCTGACGCAGCTGGCCGGCGAGGTAGTTGATGGCGGATGTCAGCGGCTTCATGCGCGCGTCTTCTCCCGTTCCTTGGTCATGAACTGCATGAGGTGCTCGGCCGTCGCCTCGGCGCGCGGCACGTTGGCGGTGATGCGCCCCGCCGAGAGCGTGTAGATGCGGTCGCAGATGCCGAGCAGCTCGGGCAGTTCGGAGGAGATGACGATGACGCCCTTCCCCTGGTCCGCGAGCCGGTCGATGATCGTGTAGATCTCGTACTTCGCGCCGACGTCGATGCCGCGGGTCGGCTCGTCGAGGATCAGCACGTCGGGGTCGGAGTACATCCACTTCGACAGCACGACCTTCTGCTGGTTGCCGCCGGACAGCTTGCCGGTGAGCACGCCGACGCCGGGCGCCTTGATGTTCATCGTGCGGCGGTAGCCGTCGGCGACGATCCGCTCCTTGGCCTCGCTCACGAACGCGAACCAGGAGACGAGCTTGTCGAGCGCGGCGATCGAGATGTTGCGCTGGATGGTATCGATGAGGTTGAGGCCGTACTTCTTGCGATCCTCCGTCGAGTAGGCGATGCCGTTGGCGATCGCCTTCGGCACCGTGCTCACCGAGATGGGCACGCCCCGCTTGTAGACGCGGCCCGAGATGTTGGTGCCGTAGCTGCGGCCGAACAGGCTCATGGCGAGCTCGGTGCGGCCGGCGCCCATGAGCCCGGCGATGCCGACGATCTCGCCCTCGTTGACCACGATGTTCGCGTCGTCGACGACCTTGCGCTCGCGATCCAGCGGGTGGTGCACGGTCCAGTTCTCGACCCGCAGCAGCTCGCCGCCGATGTGCGACGCGTGGTCGGGGAAGCGGTGGTCGACGTCGCGCCCGACCATGCCCTTGATGATCCGGTCCTCGCTGGCGTCGCGATCGCCCATCTCGAGCGTTTCGATGGTGTGCCCGTCGCGCAGGATCGTCACGCGATCGGCGATCGCCTTGATCTCGTTGAGCTTGTGGCTGATGATGATCGCCGTCATGCCCTGGTCGCGCAGCGACCGGATGAGGTCGAGCAGGTGCTCCGAGTCGCTGTCGTTGAGCGCGGCGGTGGGCTCGTCGAGGATCAGCAGTTTGACGTCCTTGGAGAGCGCTTTCGCGATCTCGACCAGCTGCTGCTTGCCCACGCCGATGTCGGCGATCTTCGTGATCGGGTTCTCCTGCAGCCCCACCTGCTGCAGGAGCTTCGCCGCCTCCAGGTTGGTGGCGTTCCAGTCGATGAATCCGGCCCGCTGCTTCTCGTTGCCGAGGTAGATGTTCTCGGCGATGGAGAGGTACGGGCTGAGCGCGAGCTCCTGGTGGATGATCGCGATCCCCGCGCCCTCCGAGTCGCCGATCGACCGGAACTCCACGGGCTCGCCGTCGAGCAGGATGTCACCCTCGAAGCTCCCGTGCGGGTAGACGCCGGAGAGCACCTTCATGAGCGTGGACTTGCCGGCACCGTTCTCGCCGCAGATCGCGTGCACCGATCCCCGCTCGACGGAGATGGAGACGTCCTGCAGCGCCTTGACGCCGGGGAACTCCTTGTAGATGCTGCGCATCTCGAGGATGGTGTCGGTCATTCGTCCTCCGGATGAGGGGAGCGCGGGGCGGCCGCTGGAAGACCGCCCCGCGCCGTGGGGGGAGGGGGGTCGCGCTATTGCAGGTCGGCGTCGGTGTAGTACCCGCTGTCGACGAGGACCTTCTTGTAGTTGTCCTTGGTGACCACGACGGGCTGGAAGAGGTACGCCGGCACGACCTTGACCTTGTTGTCGTAGCTCTTGGTGTCGTTGACCTTCGGCTTCTGACCCTTCAGCAGCTGGTCGGACATCGTGGCCGCCTCACGGGCGAGCTCACGGGTGTCCTTGTAGATCGTGGAGTACTGCGTGCCCGCGATGATCTGCTTGACGCTCGCGACCTCGGCATCCTGCCCGGTGATGATCGGAAGCGCCTTGCCCGCGCTGCCGTACCCGGCGCCCTGCAGCGCGCTCAGGATGCCGTCCGAGAGCCCGTCGTACGGCGACAGGACGCCCTGGACGCTCGACCCGTCGGAGTACGACTTGGCGATGAGGTTCTGCATGCGCGCCTTGGCGCGCGCCGGGTCCCAGCCCTGGATCGCGACCTGCTTGAAGTCGGTCTGGCCGCTCTTGACGACGAGGGTGCCGTCCTCGATGTAGGGCTTCAGAGTGTCCATGCCGCCGTTGTAGAAGAACGTCGCGTTGTTGTCGTCGGGGCTGCCCGCGAACACCTCGATGTTGAACGGGCCCTTCTTGCCGGTCTTCTTGCCGTCGGCGTCGAGGACGCCGAGGCCGGTAAGCAGCGAGTTCGCCTGGTAGACGCCGACCTTGTAGTTGTCGAACGACACGTAGTAGTCGACGTTCTTGTCCCCGGTGAGCAGGCGGTCGTAGGCGATCACCTTGATGCCGGACTTGGCCGCCGCGTCGAGCTGGTCGCTCAGCGATCCGCCGTTGATCGAGGCGAGGATGAGCACCTTCGCGCCCTTCGTGATCATCGTGTTGATCTGCTGCACCTGGGTCGGGATGTCGTTGTTCGCGTACTCGAGGTCGACCTTGTAGCCGTCCTTCTCGAGGTTCTGCTTCACCGCCGCGCCGTCGCGGATCCAGCGCTGGTCCACCTTGGTGGGCATCGCGACGCCGACCAGGGCGCCCTTGTTGCTGTGAGCCTTCGAGTCGGTCGACGTGTCGCCACGACCGCCCGAGCATGCGGCGAGTGCCACCGCGACGCCGATGGCGGCGGCGGCCATCGCGATCCTTCTGATCTTCACGATGCTTCCTTTCATCGACGTCCACGACGTCGTCGTCATGTGCAAGTGGAGGTGCTCACCCCGCAGGGCGATCGTCGGAAGCCGGATGTCCGCGACGCGCAAGGCCGCCTCCTCGCGCATGCCTCGGCGCGCGATTCCGACCTCGTCGTCGTTCAGACTGTGACCGGTCACAACGAACGCTGCGAAAGTATCGACTTCGTCCGCGTCCGTCAAGTGCATCGCCTACGCGGGCCGGGACGCGCTGGCGCGCACGATGAGCTCCGGCGTCGTCACCATCGGGTATCCCGTGTCGGCGGACCCCTCGATCTCGGCGACCAGGATGCCGATCGCGCGCCGGCCCAGCTCGTCGAAGTCCTGCCGCACGGTCGTCAGCGGCGGCGTGAAGTGCTTGGCCTCGGGGATGTCGTCGAACCCCACGATGCTGAGGTCCTGCGGCACGCGCAGTCCCGCCTCGGCGGCCGCGTGCACGAAGCCCAGCGCCATCTGGTCGTTCGACGAGAACACCGCGCTGAAGTCGCGGAAGCGCAGCAGGCGCCGACCGAGCTCGAACGCCGTGTCGGCGGTCCAGTCCCCCAGCACCGGCGGCATGGGCGTGAGGTCGCGATCGGACATCTCGGCGAGGTAGCCGCGCATACGGTCCTCGGCCTCGCTCCAGTCCTGCGGGCCGGCCAGGTGCAGGATCTCGCGGTGCCCGAGGTCGATCAGGTAACGGGTCGCGGCCCGTGCCCCGGCCTGCTGGTCGAAGGCGACGGAGCGCCCCTCGGGCCCGTCTCGCCACTGCAGCGTGATCGACGGCACGCCGATCGCGACCCGTTGCAGGGCCTCGTGCGCCCGCTCCTGGGGCGCGATGACCACGAGCGCCTCGACGCCCTGACGCACGAGCGCGTCGAGGGCGTCGGCGATCTCCGTCTCGTCGGATCCCGCCATCGTCGCGGAGACGATCGTGTATCCGCGCGCCCGGGCCGCGTCGTCGACCCCGCCCGCCGCGGAGAACGGGCCGTAGTGCGAGCGCGCGGAGACGAGCAGGCCGATCGAGTGGGTGCGCGAGGTCGCCAGGGCACGCGCCATGCTGTTGGGCCGCCAGGCGAGCTGCTCCATCGCGGCCCGCACCCGGCTCTCGGTGCCCGCGCTGATGTTGGGATGCCGGTTGATGACCCGCGATACGGTCTGCCGGGAGACGCCCGCGATGCGGGCGACGTCGCGGATCGAGGGAGGGCGCGCCGATACCGACTCGTCGCCCATGACCCCTCCGTCCCAGCACCGGATTGGGACCGGTCACTCGGGATCATAGCGGCACGATGCGGCGCGCCCGGGGTGTGCCGATCAGCGTTGCAGGATGTCGCGCAGACGCGTCAGGTCGGCCTCGACAGCCGCGGCGTCGGCGTCGAATGCGGCCGCATCCGCGCCGTCGCGGCGGAAGACCGTGAACACCACCTCGCTGCCGTCGCCGTTCGGCATGACCCGGAACGGGTTGTGCACGACGGTGCCGTCGGGCAGCGACACGTCGTGATCGAGCACGCCCAGGTCGTTGCCGGGTGCGAAGCGCACCACGACCTCCCCCATCGGCGAGTCGGCCACCCAGCTCGCGCCGTCGTCGTCCGGCCGGATCCCGGCCGCGAGACCGGCGGCCCACTCGGGCAGTCGGCGGGGGTCTCCGGCATAGCGGACGACCTCCGCGACCGGCCGGTCGATCGAGACGGAGACGTGCCGCGCTTCCCAGATCATGGCGCCACCGTACGCTCGGGGGGGTGACCTCCCTGCCGTCTGCACGTCCGCCGATCATCGTCATGGGCGTCTCCGGCAGCGGCAAGTCGACGATCGGCGAGCTGCTCGCGACGCGGCTCGGCATGCCCTTCGTGGATGCCGACGGCCTGCATCCCGCGGCGAACAAGGCGAAGATGGCGGCCGGCATCCCCCTCGACGACGAGGATCGCTGGCCCTGGCTCGACGCGGTCGGCGCCCGGCTCGCGGGGGCCCCGACCCCCGTCGTGGCGTGCTCGGCGCTGCGCCGCCGCTATCGCGACCGACTGCGCGCCACCGCGCCGGACTCGGTGTTCGTGCACCTCGCCGGCAGCGAGTCGCTCATCGCCCAGCGGCTGGCCCACCGGCACCACGAGTACATGCCCGCATCGCTGCTCGACTCGCAGTACGCCACCCTCGAGCCCCTGGACCCCGACGAACGCGGCTTCGCGGTCGACATCGGCGCGGGCGCGGACGCCCTGGTCGACCGGATCGTGGCCGGCCTGAGCGGCCTCCCCGCCTAGCCTCCGGCGCCCGCCGCCGCGTCGTCGACGGCGCGCTGGATCTCGTGCCGAAGGCCGGCATCGTCCGCGAGCCGCGGATCGATCAGGCGCAGGAGGCCGGCGGTCGATCGGTCCTCGATCCTCGGCAGCGCGGCATCCGGCAGCTCCACGCCGCGCTGCTGCAGGGCGACCCACGCGGCGATCGCCGCCATGCTCGCCGCGCCCGGGCGACCCGCGGCCCGCTCGGCCACGAGCGTGGGCACGATCCGGAGCCGGAGCTTCGTCGAACCGTCGGCGGCGATCCGGACGAGCCGGTCGCCCAGTCGCCGGTTCGAGAAGCGCTCGAGCAGCGCAGCGCGGTATCGGTCGAGCTCGAGCTCGTCCGCCCTCGGGAGATGGCGCTCGGCCTCGTCCCACGCGGCGGCCACGCGGCGGGCGAGCACCTCGTCGGCGATGGCGTCGGGCACCGTCTCGTGCCCGCGCAGCAGGCCGCCGTAGGCGAGCAGGCTGTGCGCGCCGTTCAGCAGGCGCAGCTTGCGCAGCTCGAACGGCTCGATGTCGTCGACGAACCGGGCCCCGGCGCGTTCCCATGCCGGTCGACCGACGGGGAAGTCACCGCTCAGCACCCAGTCGCGGAAGGGCTCCGCGACCACCGTGGCCTCGTCGCGGAGGCCGATCAGCCGGCTCGCGATCTCGCGGTCGTCGTCGGTCGGGGCGGGCGCGATCCGGTCGACCGAGGTGGACACCACGGCGACCGATGCGAGGATCCACGCCGCGAGCCGCGGGTCGACCCGATCGGCGAGTGCGACGAGGGCGTTGCGGACGAGGGCGCCGTTGCCCGGCATGTTGTCGCACGGCACGATCGCGAGCGGACCGGACCCGGCGCGCCGCCGGGCGCGGAGCCCCGCCAGGATCCGGCCGAGCGCCGTGACGGGTGGCAGCTCGGCTTCGGTCTGCGCGGCGAGCGTCGCGAGGTCGGCCGCGACGCCCGGATCCTCGAGGTCGGGGGCGCCGTCGGCACGCAGCCGGTAGCCCGCCTCGGTGATCGTGATGGTGATGAGCGCCGTCGCCGGTGCGGCGACGAGCTCGATGAAGCGCGCGAGGTCGGCGCCGTCCGCGGCCTCGACGATGCTGCGGACCACCGTCGCACGGTCGCCGGCCGCCGAGCGCTCGAGCAGCGTGTACAGGCCGTCCTGCTCGGCCAGCACGGTCGCCTGCCGCGGTCCCCGGCCGGTGAACGCGGCGATCCCCCACTCCCCCGCCGGGTCGGCCTCGTGGGTATACCAGGCCTGGTGCGCGCGGTGGAAGGAGCCGAGCCCGACATGCACGATCCGGATCGGCGCGGTCGGCCTCCCTGGGAGGGTCGCGCGGCTCAGACGGGCCGTCACAGCTTGAACACCCGCCGCGGCTGGTCGCGCACGAGGTCGACGATGATCCGCTCGGCGAGCTCGCGCGGCATCCGGCCCTCCCCGACGAGCCGCGCGAGGTGGGCGGCGTCGAGCCGGCGCGACATGTCGTGCCGCGCGGGGATCGAGAGGAACGCCCGGGTGTCGTCGATGAAACCCGAGCCGCGCGAGAAGCCGGCCGTCTCGGTGACGGCCGCACGGAAGCGCAGCACGGCATCCGGCGCGTCGAGGAACCACCACGGCGCGCCGATGTAGACGCTCGGGTAGTAGCCGGCGAGCGGGGCGAGCTCCCGCGAGAACGTCGACTCGTCGACCGTGAACAGCACGAGATGGAAGCCCGGCTCGTTGCCGTAGCGCTCGAGCAGCGGGCGCAGCGGCTCGACGTAGGAGACCGGCACGGGGATGTCGTGCCCCATGTCGGGCCCGAAGCGCTCGAGCGTGGGTCGGTCGTGGCCGCGCAGGATGCCCGGATGGATCGTCATGACGAGCCCGTCGTCGACGCTCATGCGCGCCATCTGCAGCAGCATGTGCCCGGAGAACACGCGTGCCTCATCGGCCTCCAGCGCCCCCGCGCGACCGCGCTCGAACAGGGCCGCCGCGTCCGCGTCGTCGAGCTGCACCGTCAGCGGCCGCGCGACGCCGTGGTCCGCGGAGACGGCGCCGTGCTCGACGAAGTGGGCTCGGCGGGCCGCGAGCGCCGCGAGGTAGCCCGCGTAGGTCTCGCGCTCGCCGGTGAGCTCGGCGAGCCGGGCCACGCGCTCGGCCCACCCGGGTGCGGTCGGGTCCAGGTACGCGTCGGGACGGAAGGTCGGCACGACGCGGCCCCGGAATCCGGCGTCCGCGGCGAGCGCCGCGTGCGGCGCCAGGTCGTCGAGCGGATCGTCGGTGGTGGCGAGCACCTCGATGCGGAAGCGGTCGAACAGCGCCCGCGGCCGGAACGCGTCCGTCGCGAGGGCGCTGCCGATGAGGTCGAACAGCCGGTCGGCGTCGGCGGCGTCCGGGTGCTCGGTCACCCCGAACACCTCGCCGAGGGTCGTCTGCAGCCAGTAACCGGATGCCGTGCCGGCGAACAGCTCCCAGTGCGCGCAGAACGTGCGCCACACCTCGCGCGGCGCCGCGACCGCACCGCCGCCCGGGATGCCGAGCTCGCCGAACGGCACTCCCGCGGCGTGCAGCAGCCGCGTCACGTAGTGGTCGTACCGGATGAACAGCTCGGCGGCGTCGTCGAAGGGCCGGTCGTCGACGAGGATGCGCGGGTCGACATGCCCGTGCGGCGAGACGATGGGCAGTTCGGCCACGCTCGCGTAGAGCTCCCGCGCCACCGCACGGGTGGCTGGGTCGACGGGGAGCAGCCGGTCGGGGTGGTTCACGAGTCGCACGGTGAGAGCCTCCTCCGGTCCGGTCGGCGGCGCACGTCGACCGCGGCACGCGCTCCGCACGCGGGCACTGATATACTAGTATTGATTTCGTGGCCACCCGCACGCGCTTCGCGATCATCGGCACCGGATTCCGTGCCCGCGCCTTCCTGCGACTCTCGGCCGCCCTCCCCGAGAGCCTCGAGGCGGTCGCGGTGCTGAGCCGGCATCCGGCCGCGGCTCGTCACGACCCGGAGCTCGCCGGCCTCGTGGTCCACGACCTCGACGCCCTGCTCGCACGCGAGCCGGCGTTCGTCCTCACCGCCGTGGCGGCGCAGCACAACGTCGAGACCGCCGCCGCCCTCCTCGAACGCGGCGCGCCCGTGCTCGCGGAGACGCCCGCGTCCCCCGACATCGCCGGCCTGCACCGGCTCTGGCGGCTCCCGGGTGCGGCGCGCATCCAGGTCGCCGAGCAGTACCCGCGCCACCCCATGACGGCGGCCCGGCTCGCGGCGATCCGCGCGGGCCGCATCGGCACGCCCACCTCCGCCGTCGTCTCGATCGCGCAGACCTACCACGCCATCGCCGTGCTGCGCGCTGCGCTCGATGCGGGTTTCGGCGAGGCGGAGGTGTGCGCGCACGTGCAGCACGCTCCCCTCGTGGCGCCGCGCACCCGCGCCGGGTGGACGCACGACGACGCCGAGCACGACACCGCGTCCGTGCTCGCGACGCTCGACTTCGGCGGCGCCGTGGGCGTCTACGACTTCACCGACGGGCAGACCCGCAACCCGCTGCGTTCATCCCGTTTCCTGGCCCGCGGCAGTCGCGGGGAGATCGCCGACGACCGGGTGACCACGCTGGTCGACGCCACCACGGTCGTCGAGTCGACCCTCGTGCGTCGCGTCACCGGGGCCGATCGCGACTTCGAGGCGCCCGACCTCGAGCACATCGCGCTGGACGGGGAGGTCGTCGTGCGCAACGCCGCCTCCGGGGCCCGGCTCTCCGACGACGAGATCGCGATGGCCGAGCTGCTCACGGCGATGGGACGGTTCGCCACGGATGCCGGACCGGCGCCGTACCCGCTCGCCGAGGCGGCGCAGGATCAGCTCCTGGGACTCGCGGTCGAGAGCGCGGCTGCGACCGGCGAGCCCGTGCGGGTCGACCGCGCCCCCTGGGCGAGCTGACCGCCCCGGCCGTTCACCGCACGCGCGTGCGTCCTCCCGCGGCCGCGGTCGTGGGATCGACGAAGCGCAGCGAGATCATCAGCAGGATGAGCGTGGTCAACGCGTAGACCACCGCCATCGTCTCGATCTCCTGCAGCGAGACGATGCCCGATTGGGTCGCCGCCGCATACAGGGCGATGACCAGCGTCTGGCTGTCGGGGCCGGCGACGAGGAACGTGAGCTCGAACTGGCCGACGACCCGCACGAGGATCAGCACGCCCGCGGCGAGGAGTCCCGGCACCATGAGCGGGGCGAGGATCCGGCCGAAGACCTGGATCGTGCCCGCCCCCGACATGCGCGCCGCCTGCTCGACGCGCGGGTCGATCTGCTCGACGAACGGGATGAGCACGAGCACGGCGAACGGGATGCTCGGCACGAGGTTGACGATGATCACCCCGACGAGCGTGTTGTTCAGCTGCAGCGCGTAGACGAGCGTCGCGAGCGGGATCGCGTAGGTGAACGTCGGGATCACCTGCGGGAGCAGGAAGAGACCCAGCAGCAACCGCTTGCCCGCGAACGACTGGCGCGCCAGCACGTACGCGGTCGGGATGCCGATGGCGAGCGAGATCACGACCACCACGATCGCGACGACCACCGTGTTGCCGAGCAGCCCGCCGACGCCGAAGTCCTGCCAGGCGGCCGCGTACCACTTGGCCGTGTACGAGGCCGGCAGCCAGCCGCTGCCCGTGCGATCGGCGAACGAGCCGATGACCACCACGGCGACCGACGCGACGAGCACGACGATGAACAGCCACAGCACCACCCAGGTGAGGCTGCCCATGAGGCTCGCCCGGCGGCGCGGACGGCGATCGTCCGGCGCCGACATGGGCGCCCGGGGCAGGACCGTCGAGGTCGTCATCCCTTGCCTCCTGCGGTCGATCCGCGGTACAGCCGTCCGCGGATGAGGAACACGATCGCGAGCACGATGAGCTGGGCGACCGCCATGATCACGGCCGTCGCCGAGGCGTTGGCGTAGTTGCCGTTCGAGTACTCCTGGTAGGCGACCTTGGAGAGCACGCGCGTCGGACCGGCGTCGTTGCCGAGCAGGGTCGCCGACGGGAACACGGCGAAGGCGAGCACGAACGACAGCGCGAACGTGATCGTGATGCCGGGCAGCAGCAGGGGAAGGTCGATGCGCCAGAACCGCTGCGTCGGCCCCGCGCCGAGGATCGACGCGGCCCGGTCGAGCGACGGGTCGATGCCGGCGGCGAAGCCGAGCATGAGGAGGAAGGAGAACGGGAATCCGGTGAGCACGAGGGCGATGAGCACGCCGGTGAAGTTGCCCGTGAGGCGCAGCGGCTCGTGGATCAGGTTGAGCATCAGCAGCAGCCGGTTGAGCCAGCCGGCCGGGCCGAGCAGGGTGTTGAGCGCCTCGGCGACGAAGACGCTGCCGAGCGTCATCGGGATCATCACGATCGCCGTGAGCACCCGCACCCCGCGCACCCCGCGGCGCAGCCGCCAGGCGATCGGCACCGCGAGCACGAGGCAGATGAGCGCCGAGGGCAGGGCGAGGGCGAGCGTCGTCCAGAGCGTCTGGAAGCTCCCGGAGTCGTGCGGGAACTGGTTCGTGAAGAAGTCGAGGTAGGCCGAGATACCACCGCTTCGCCCCTGGAACGAGAGATTCAGGCCGTAGATCACCGGGTAGATGAAGAAGACCACCATGAAGAGCACGCCCGGCAGCACGAGCCAGACCGTCGGGGTGTAGCCGCGCGCGCGGATCCAGGAGCCGAGATCCCGGCGCTCGGCCGCCGAGGTCGTCACGCCGGCACTCCACTCGCGGCGAGCTCGGCCTCCGCGGCGGCGGCGCGCGCGGCGCCGTGCGGCGCGTCCTCGCCGTAGACCCGGATGCTCTCCGCCGCGATCGAGGCGACCGCGGCGGTGCCCGGCTGCAGCAGGGTCTCGGAGTATCCGAAGACCGTCGTGCCGCCCGCGGTCTGCGCCTCGACCGCGAACACCCTGCCCTGGTACTCGCTCACTCGCACGGTGACCGGGATGGCGTTGGCGCGCGCCTCACCCGGCGCCGCGTCCGCTGCCGCGATGGTCACGTCGTCGGGTCGCACCATCGCGACCGCGTGCGGGGCACCGCCGAGGCGGTCTCCGGCATCCGCGACCACGAGCGAGGCGTCGCCGATGTCGATCCGGCCGTCGCGGCCCACCCTGCCGTCGATCGCGTTGCGGTAGCCCACGAACGCGGCCACGTAGATGTTGTCCGGGCTCTCGTAGACCTCCTGCGGGGCCCCGGTCTGCTGCACGACGCCCTCGCGCATCACGACCAGCCGGTCGGCGAGCGAGAGCGCCTCGGCCTGGTCATGGGTGACGTAGATCGTCGTGAGGCCGAGATCCTGGTGCAGCAGGCGCACCTCGGTGCGCATGTCGATGCGCAGCTTGGCATCGAGGTTCGACAACGGCTCGTCCATGAGCACGAGCCGGGGCTCGGTCACGATCGCGCGGGCGATCGCGACGCGCTGCTGCTGGCCGCCGGAGAGCTGCGAGGGGCGCTTGGCGGCCTGCGATCCGAGCTGCACCATGTCGAGCGCCTTCTGCACGCGCTCACGCCGCTCGGCCTTGCCGACGCGGCGCAACGACAGACCGAACCCCACGTTGTCGGCGACGCTCATGTGCGGGAAGAGGGCGTAGTTCTGGAAGACCATGCCGAAGTCGCGCTTCTCGGGCGGCACGTGGTCGAGGCGGACGTCGTCGAGCCAGATCGAGCCGGCGGTGGGCTCGAGAAGGCCGGCGATGAGGTTCAACGCGGTGGACTTGCCGCACCCGGAGGGGCCGAGGAGGGCGACGAACTCGCCCCCCTCGATAGACAGGTTCAGGTCGTCCAGGGCGGCGAAGTCGCCGAACCGCCGCGACAGCCGCTCGAGCCGCAGCTCGCGGAACCGGCCGCCTCCGGAGCTCACTTCTGCGACCCGATCAGCTGGTTCCACTTGTCGTACATGGCCTGCACCTTGTCGCCGTTGAGCGGCAGGGTGGTCCTGGCCTTGTCGAGCTTGCTGAACAGGCTGAGGCCGTAGTAGCTCTTCGCCGCGGCCTGCACGTCGGGAGCGGCCATGCTGAGCTCGACCCCCTTCGCCGGGAAGACGTTCGACGTGGCGTAGCCCTGGGCGGCGTGCTGCGGCTTCAGCAGCCAGCTCGCGAGCGCCAGGTCGACCGTGATGTGGCTGGCGGGCACCCCCTTGGGCACGGCGATGAAGTGACCATCGCTGCTCAGGATCGGGTGGTCGAACGCGTAGATGCCGTACGAGCTGCCGAGCACCTTGGTGCTGTGCTCCAGCAGGTCCCAGCCGGCCTCGGACGCTGCGAGGTCATAGGTGCCGTCGCCGAGCCCGACGAACGTCGGGCTGGTGCTCGAGGGGTAGCGGGCGATGTACTGGTTGAGCTCCTTGAGGTAGGCCCAGGTCTTGTCCCAGCCGTTGATGGGGTCGCCCGGATCCTTGTCCTTGAGCATGTACGGCAGCGCGTCGATGAACGCGTTCGCCGGTCCGGATCCGCTCGTGGGGTTCGCGTAGACGAACTTGCCGGGGTTCGCCTTCGCCCACGCGAGCAGTGCCTGCGGCGTCTTGGGCGGATCGGTCACCTTCGCCTTGTTGTACGCCCAGATCGGGCCGGCCCATCCGCCGCCGCTGGTGATGACGCCGTAGCCGTTCGCGAGCGTCGAGAAGTCCTTCGCGGCCGGGGTGAGCGTCTTGTCGAGGTCCGGCAGGTGGGAGCTGTAGGTCGGGAGCACCTTCACGAGCTGCTTCTGACCGGCCATCTGCGCGAGCGCGAGCGGGCCGGTGAGGATCATGTCGATGTCGACCCGGCCCGCCTGCTGCTCGGCCTGGACCTTGCCCACGACATCCGGAGCGGAGCCCGTCTCGAACTGGATGCTGTCGACGAGCTTGGGGTTGGCCTTCGCGAACGCCTGGATGATCGGCTTGCTCGTGTTCAGGTCGCCCGAGACGTCGAGGATGTGCAGGGTGATCGGGCTCGAGGGCTTCGGAAGCGAGGTGCTGGTCGGGCCGGCGGCGGTGCGGTGGCTGGGCGCGCTGCAGCCCGCGAGCGCGGTGACGAGGAGCGCTGCTGCCGCGAGGATCGCGGCGGATTTGATCTTCATTGATGGCCTCTTCCTGGGTACTGCGGCGTACGGGGGGTCGGAATCGCGTACTACCATACATGCATATTTGAAGCCGTCAACAAGCAGGGCGACATGACCGCATCAGGCGCGAGGGCGTCGGGCGAGGACGATCGGCGTCTCGCCATCGTCGAACATCTCCGGATGCTCCGTGCGGATGGTCTTGATGTCGCTGAAGACGAGTCGGAGATGATCGCGGAGCGCATCGTCGGCGCCCGACACGTCGTGGGCGGCGAGCCGGTCGATCACCGAGCTGTGCTGATCGATGAGGATCCGCAACTGCTGCGTGAGCGTGAGCGACAGGCGCCGCGCCCGGTCGAGCTGCGACTTCGCCTGACCCACCAGGGGCCACGCCGCCTCGTGCCCGCTGGCTTTCATGAGCGCGGCATGGAAGGCATCGTCGAGCCGGAAGAACGTCTCGTGATCGTTGCCGGCCTCCGCCTGGTTCTGGGCGTCGATCATGCCGCGCAGCTCTCCGAGCGCGGCGGGCGAGATGGCGTCTCCGCCGTTCACGAGGGCGGCCCGCTCGAGCGCCTCGCGGACGAACTGCGCCGAGGCGGTGTCGGACTCGCGGATGCGCGAGACGAACGTGCCGACCTGCGGAACGACATCGACGAGACCCTCCTCCGCGAGGAGGATGAGGCTCTCGCGAACGGGCGTGCGGGACACGCCGAGCTTGCCGGCGAGGTCGCTCTCCGACAGGGGCTCCCCCGGAGCGAACTCGAGCTCGATGATCCGCTGCCGCAGGATCTCGTGGACGATCGCCCGCGCGCTGCGCGAATTCGCGCGCATCGCGTGCACATTTCCGGTGGCCATCATCTCCGGCATTATCCGGGCTCCGTCCGGGTTGGTACAACACTTGGATGGTAGTATGGTGCCTCGCATGAAGATCGTCGACGCCCGCGTCGTCGTCAGTTCTCCGGGCCGCAACTACGTGACGCTCGTGATCGAGACCGCCGACGGCACGATCGGCGTGGGCGACGCGACCCTGAACGGCCGCGAGCTGGCGGTCGCGTCCTACCTGCGCGACCACGTGTGTCCCCTGCTGATCGGGCGCGACGCCCGCCGCATCACCGACACGTGGAGCTACCTGTACCAGGGCGCGTACTGGCGCCGGGGCGGGGTGGGCATGGCCGCGATCTCGGCGGTCGACATCGCCCTGTGGGACCTCAAGGGCAAGGAGGCCGGCCTGCCCGTCTACCAGCTCCTGGGCGGCGCGGCGCGCGACGGCGTCATGGTCTACGGGCACGCGAGCGGCCAGAACCTCGACGACCTCGACGCCTCCATCCAGCTCTTCCTGGACCGCGGCTACCGTGCCGTCCGCGCGCAGGCGGCGGTGCCCGGCCTCGACCACACCTACGGGATCGGCCCCGCGCACGACGGCGCCTACGAACCCGCGAACGCGGAGCTGCCCGAGGAGGAGGTGTGGGACACCGCGCGCTACCTGGAGTTCGCACCGCGGATGCTCGCCCACGTGCGCGAGCAGTTCGGCTTCGGCTTCCACCTGCTGCACGACACCCACCATCGCCTGTCGCCCATCGAGGTGGCGCGACTCGGACGCGATCTCGAGCCCATGCGCCTCTGGTGGCTCGAGGACCCGACCCGCGGTGAGGACCCGACGGCGTTCCGGCTGATCCGCTCCCACACGACGACGCCGATCGCCGTGGGTGAGGTCTTCAACACGATCTGGGACTTCCAGCAGCTGATCACGGAACGGCTCATCGACTACGTGCGCGCCTCGGTCTCGCACGCGGGCGGGATCACGCACCTGCTGCGGATCTTCTCGCTGGCCGACCTGTACGGGGTCCGCACCGGATCGCACGGCCCGACCGACCTGTCGCCGATCTCGCTCTCCGCGGCCCTCCACGTCGACCTCGCGGTGCCGAACTTCGGCATCCAGGAGTACATGCCGTTCCCGTCGCCGGCCGACGAGGTGTTCCGGTGGAGCTACACCTTCGCCGACGGCTACCTGCACCCCGGCGACGCCCCGGGGCTGGGCGTCGAGTTCGACGAGGAAGCCGCCGCACGCCATCCGTACCGCCCGCGCTACCTGCCCGTCAACCGGCTGGCCGACGGCTCGATGCACGACTGGTGACCCGCTCCCCGCAGAAAGGACGACGATGACCCTGTCATCCGGCGCCCCGGTCCGCTTCGCGGCCGTGGGCTTGGACCATGCCCACGTCTTCGCGCAGATCGAGGGGCTCCTCGCGGCGGGCGGCGAGCTCGTCGGGATCGCGAGCGACGACCTCGAGAGCGACGTCTCCCGGGAGGTGCGCCGCCGGCATCCGGAGGTGTCGGTCGCCTCGAGCCCGTCGGAGCTGCTCGCGCGCGACGACGTCGAACTCGTCGTGACGGCCGCCGTGCCGGATCGACGTGCGCCGATCGCGCTCGAGGCCATGCGATCCGGCAAGGACGTCGTCACCGACAAGCCGGGGTGCGTCACGCTCGACGAGCTCGACCGGCTCCGGACCGCGGTGGCGCAGACCGGCCGATTCTGGTCGGTGACGTTCTCGGAGCGCTTTGAGGTGCGCGCGGTCGCCCGTGCCGGCGAGCTCGTGCGCGCCGGACGGATCGGTACGGTCGTGCAGACGCTCGGGCTCGGCCCGCATCGGATCGGCGACCGCGGCCACCTCGCCGGCGGGAGCGGACGACCCGCCTGGTTCTTCGATCCCGCCCGGTACGGCGGCATCATCACCGACATCGCCTCGCACCAGATCGATCAGTTCCTCTGGTTCACGGGATCGACGACGGCCGAGGTCGTGGCGAGCACGGTCGGCAACTTCGGCAGCCCCGAGCACCCGGCGTTCCAGGACTTCGGAGAGGTGCTGCTCCGCAGCGACCACGCGCAGGGCTACGTGCGCGTGGACTGGTTCACGCCGCAGGGGCTGCCGACCTGGGGCGACGGCCGGCTGGTGATCCTCGGAACCGAGGGCTACCTGGAGCTGCGCAAATACGTCGACATCGCCGGTCGCGACGGCGGTGACCACCTGTTCCTGGTCGACGACGAGCAGACCACGCGCGTCGACTGCTCGGACGTCGAGCTGACCTACTATCCCGACCTGCTGCGCGATGTGCGCGATCGCACCGAGACCGCCGCGCCGCAGGAGCACACCTTCGAGACGATGCGTCTCGCCCTGACGGCCCAGGAGCGGGCCGCCGTCCGAGGAGGAGCACGATGACCCCCGAGTCCCGCACCGACCGCCTGCCGGTCGCCGTCGTCGGCGGCGGCGCGATCGGCCCGCGCCACGCGCAGGCCTACGCCGCCACGGGCCGCACCGACCTGGTCGGGGTCGTCGACACCGTCGCCGAGAGGGCGCGCGCCTTCGCCGCCGAGTACGACACGGCCGCCTTCACCTCGGTCGACGAGCTGCTCTCGGCCACCGCGCCACGGCTCGTCTCGGTCGCCACCCCGCCCGGGTCGCATCTCGACGTCGCCCGGGAGCTGCTCGACGCCGGCACGTCGATCATCGTGGAGAAGCCGCCCGTGCTGAGTCTCGCGCAGCTCGACCGGCTCGCGGATCTCGACGAGCGCAGCGCCGGGTCGGTCAGCGTGGTGTTCCAGCACCGGTTCGGCTCGGGTGCCGTGCGGGCACGGGAGCTCCTGCGCGGCGGCGAACTGGGCACCCCGTACTTCGTGCTCTGCGAGACATCGTGGTACCGGGCCCGGAGCTACTTCGACCCGGAGTGGCGCGGCACCTGGAGCGGCGAGGGCGGCGGACCGACGCTCGGCCACGGCATCCACCAGATCGACCTGATGCTGCACCTGCTCGGACCGTGGCGCACGGTCGACGCGAGCACCTTCCGGCTGGACCGCCCGGTCGAGTTCGAGGACGTGTCGCTCGCGACGGTCGTGTTCGAGAACGGGGCCGTGGGATCCGTCATCAACAGCCTGCTCTCACCGCGTGAACTCACCCGGGTGCGCATCGACACCTCGGAGGGCAGCCTCGAGGTGAACCACCTGTACGGGTACTCGGATCGCGACTGGACCTTTTATCCGGTACCCGGGGGCGCGCAGTCGCTCACGCCGGGGGCCGACGCCGGGCGTGACTCGGCGGCGTCCGGCGACCTGTGGTCGCGGACCGCCGGGGAGGACCTGCCCAGCAATCACGAGGCGCAGCTCGCCCGGCTGGTCGACGACGTGCTCGCCGGCCGGACGCACGAGGCGACGGTGGCGAGCAGCCGGCCCACGATGGAGTTCGTGACCGCCCTGTACGCGTCGGCCTTCACGGGACGTCCCGTCGACCGGGCCGAGCTCGTGCCCGGGCATCCGTTCTACGACCGGCTGGACGGCGGACTGGCGCAGCCGGAGATCGACGAGATCGTCGTGAGCGGGCGCCGGCCGAGCTGAGCCCGTCGCCTACCGGAGGACGGAGCTCAGCAGCAGGCTCGTCTCGCTGTTGACGACGCCCTCGATCGACCGGATCCCGCCCAGCACCCGGTCGAACTCCGCGAGATTCGCGACCCGCAGCTCGGCGACGAGGTCCCACCCGCCGTTGGTCGTGTGCAGCGCGGTGATCTCGGGAAAGCCCCTCAGGCGCCGGATGACGGCGTCCGTCGTGCGTCCCTCCACCTCGATGAGCGACATCGCCCGGATCGCGTCGAGCTCGGTCTCGTCGCGCACCTGCACGGTGAAGCCGACGATCACCCCGTCGGCCGTGAGGCGGTCGATGCGCGCGGTGACCGTGGCCCGCGCGACGCCGAGCCGGCGCGCGAGCTCGGCCAGCGGCATCCGGCCGTCCTCGCGGAGCGCGGCGAGGAGGCGGCGATCGAGTTCGGTCAGCGCGGCCATGTGCAGATCGTACAATCTGGATGCGCAGATCGTCATGTCATGCGCGTTCCGGTGCCCGGTGTGGTCGTGGCGGTCGCAGATCGCCCGGCCTACCGTTGATCCATGACCGACTTCGTCGACGTGCGCAGCATGGTGCGCTGGATGCTCGAGAGCGGCGTCGAGCGGCTCATCACGCGGATGTCGGCGTACGTCGAGGACGACTTCCGGCGCTGGGAGACCTTCGACAAGACCCCGCGGATCGCCAGCCACACCCCCTACGGGGTCATCGAGCTCATGCCGACGAGCGACTACGAGACCTACTCGTTCAAGTACGTCAACGGCCATCCTTCGAACCCGGCTCGCGGCTTCCAGACCGTCACCGCGTTCGGCGTGCTCTCGCAGGTGCACAACGGCTACCCCGTGCTGCTGGCCGAGATGACGCTGCTCACGGCGATGCGCACCGCCGCGACCTCGGCGATGGCGGCACGCCACCTGGCGCGGCCCGACGCGAGCCGGATGGCGCTCATCGGCGCCGGCAGCCAGTCCGAGTTCCAGGCGCTCGCCTTCCGGGGCGCCCTCGGCATCGAAGACCTGGCGGTGTGGGACACCGACCCGGATGCCGTGTCGAAGCTCGAGCGCAACCTCGCGCCGCTCGGCTTCCGCATCGAGCGGGCGGCATCCGGACGCGACGCCGTGCGCGGCGCCGATGTCGTGACGACCTGCACGGCCGACAAGGCGCTCGCCCGCGTGCTGGAAGACGCCTGGATCGAGCCGGGCATGCACCTCAACGCGATCGGCGGCGACTGCCCCGGCAAGACCGAGCTCGACCCGGCGATCCTGGAGCGCGGCGACGTCTTCGTCGAGTACACGCCGCAGACGCGGATCGAGGGCGAGATCCAGCAGCTGGGCCCGGACTCCCCCGTGACCGAGCTCTGGGAGGTCGTGGCCGGTCGCCGCCCCGGCCGCACCTCGCGCGATCAGCTGACGATCTTCGACTCGGTGGGCTTCGCGATCGAGGACTTCTCCGCACTGCGGTTCCTGCGCGACGAGGTGACCGGCACCTCCTACACGGCGGCGCTCGACCTCGTCGCGGAGCCCGACGACCCGAAGGACCTGTTCGGCCTCGTCGCCGCGATGGCGCCGGTGGGCTGAGCCGCTCCGCCCGCTAGCGTGGACCCGCCGACGACGACGGGAGACACCGGATGACCAGCACGGCCGAAGATCTGACCGGACGGGTGGCGGTGGTCACCGGCGCCTCACGCGGGATCGGACGCTCCGTCGCGCTCGAGCTCGCCCGACGCGGGGCCGACATCGGACTCGGGCTGCGCGACGCCGCCGACGACAATGGCGTCGCCGACGAGGTCCGGGCGCTGGGGCGGCGGGTGGCGAGCGTCGCGATGGACGTCACCGACCTCGCGCAGAGCCGGGCCGGGCTCGACGCCGTGATCGGCGAGCTGGGCGGCCTCGACATCCTGGTCAACAACGCCGGCGGCGGCGTCATGGGCGACGCGATCGACCTCACCGAGGAGCAGTTCGAGTCGGTCTGGGCGTTCAACACCCGCTCGACGTTCTTCCTCTCCCAGCACGCCGCGCGGCACTTCCGCGACAACGGCGGCGGGGCGATCGTCAACATCGCCTCCCAGGCGGGGCTGGTGGCGCTGCCGGGCGAGTCCGCCTACTGCACCGCGAAGGCGGGCGTGATCCACCTCACCCGGTGCCTCGCGGTCGAGTGGGGCGTGCTCGGCATCCGGGTGAACGCCGTCGCGCCGACGTTCGTCGAGACGGACGGAACCGAGCCCGCGCTCTCCGACCCCCACTTCCGCGCCGATGTCGTCGAGCGCATCGCCGCGCTGCATCGCATCGGCTCGCCCGACGAGGTCGCGACGGCGGTCGCCTTCCTCGCCTCTCCCGCGGCGTCGCTGATCACGGGCGAGACCATCGCCGTCGACGGGGGCTGGACCGCTCGCTGAGCATCCTCGCAAGCGGGGTCAGTGCCGACCCGCGACGAGATCGGCGACCCGCGCGAGCGGCGACGTCGTCGCGCGACCGCGCAGCTCGGCCCGGTCGGCCGCGCCGTACGCCCCGTAGATCGCCTGCACCGCGAGCCAGCGCAGCGGTTCGAACTCCCACCGTCGCGCCCGATGATTCACCCACGGCAGGCGGGTGATCGCGGTGTCACGGCCGGTGATGAGATCCGCGAGGGTGCCCCCCGCGAGGTTGGTCGTCGTGACGCCGGTGCCGACGTACCCGCCGGCCCAGGCGAGCCCCGACGAGCGATCGAAGGAGACCGTCGCGGCCCAGTCCCGGGGCACGCCGAGCACGCCCGACCAGGCGTGCTCGATCCGGGCACCGCGCGTCGCGGGGAAGAACCGGGTGAGGACCTCGGTCAGATGCCGCACCGTGCGCTCGGCCGTGCCGCCGTCGTGGTCGACGCGTGACCCGTAGCGATAGGGAACGCCGCGGCCGCCGATCGCGATCCGGTCATCCGCCGTGCGCTGGGCGTACATGTAGACGTGCGCCATGTCGCCGAGCGTCTCGCGACCCTCCCAGCCGATCTCATCCCAGACCTCGGGGCCGAGCGGCTCGGTCACCACGAGCGACGAGTTCATCGGCAGCCAGGTGCGGTGCTCACGCCGGAGCCCGGCCGTGAACCCCTCGGTCGCGCGCACCACGACCGGTGCCGAGACGGTGCCGCGCGGGGTGACCGCCGTGCCCGGCCGGATCTCGTCGACGCGGGTGCCCTCGTGGATCGTCACGCCGAGGCGTTCGACCGCGGCGGCGAGGCCCCGCGCGAGCTTCGCCGGCTGGATGCGGGCGCAGTGCGGATGCCACCATCCGCCGAGCGTGCCGCTCACCCCGACGCGCGCCGAGCTCTCCGCCGCCGTCAGCAGCACCGAATCGTCGCTGGACCAGGTCTGCGCCTCGCGCGCGGCCGCCACCAGCCGCGCCTGCTGCGCCGGCGTGTACGCGACCTCGAGCTCCCCGCCCTTCTGGATGTCGGCGTCGATCCCCTCGGCCGCCGCGACGCGGATGACCTCGTCCACGGTGACGTCCATCGCCCGCTGGAAGTCCTCGACCGCCGCGCGACCGTGGCTCGCCGCCCACGTCTGGCGACCGCCCGTGATGTCGTGCGTGAGCCATCCGCCGTTGCGCCCCGACGCACCGAATCCCGCGAACCGCGACTCGAGCACCATGATGTCGAGAGAGGGGTCGATCTTCTTGAGCGCGTACGCGGTCCAGAGGCCCGTGTATCCGGCGCCCACGATGCAGACGTCGGCACGGCGCGAACCGTCGAGGGGCGCGCGCTGCGGCCCGGGGCCGCCGATCGACGACCACCAGAACGAGACGCCGCCGTTGACCGGAGTGCTCATGCGTCCACAGTGGACCATGACCCTCGCGTGCGGGTACTCACCCTAGAGTCGGGGCATGCCGTACGAGCTCCCGCACGCCGGCCAGACGCTCCTCCTCGGCCGGCACGCGCGGACCGCGCTGAACGCGGCCGGACGCATCCGGGGGCGGAGCGACCCGGCTCTCGACGAGACCGGGCTCGCGGAGGCGGCGGCCATGGCCGAGCGGCTCTCCGGCAGCGGAGTCGAGGCCGTGGTCACGAGCCCGTTGCAACGCGCGAGGGTCACCGCCGAGACCGTGGCCGCGCGGCTCGCCATCCCGGTCCGTGTGGACGAGCGTTTCACGGACCGCGACTTCGGCGAATGGACCGGGCACCTCATCTCCGAGGTCGAAACGCGGTGGGGATCCCTCGGTGCGGCGCCGGGCGTGGAACCGGAGGCCGACGTGCTCGACCGGACTCTGCCGGCGCTCGACGACGCCCTCCGCTGGAGCGCCCCGATTCTCGTCGTCACGCACGATGTCGTGATCGAGCCCCTGACCGAGCGGCTGACCGAGGGCGGCGGGCGCCTCACGGTGCCGACGGGCGGGTGGGTCGAACTGCGCCGTGCGGACCGCGGGCCCTGGCGTCACATCGCGCGATAGGCGATCGGCGGCATCCGGGACGGACCCGGGCCTGCGAGGATCCCCACGCAGGTCCGGGTCGATCCGGATGCGGTCAGGCCCTCCGGCGACGCAGGACGAGAAGCAGCACGCCGGCCGCGATCCCGAGCAGCGCCAGGTCGCCGAACCCCCAGCCGATCTCCAAGCCGGTGGCGGCCAGAGGCGCCGTCGGCCCGGCGGGCAGCACCTCGGCGATCCGGACCGTCGACGGATCGGACTCGACCGGGTCGCCCCCGGTCAGGGTCGCGGCCGCCGTGGCCGTGTTGCTGAGCGCCTTGCCCGTCAGGTCGGCGTCGACCACCGTGTAGCTCGCGGTGCACACGATCACCTGCCCGGGCAGCAGCTCCGAGGCGCCCGAGGGGCAGTCCGGAGTCGACAGATGCCCGGTGCCGGTGAAGGCGCCCTCCTTGATGGCGGCGTCGAACAGCGTGACGTTGCCGTCGTTGGTCACCGTGAAGGTGTAGACGATCGGCTCCCCCGCGCGGGTGATGGTCGAGACGTCCGCCGTCTTCTTCAGGGTGAGCACCGCGTCGATCGGCTCGGGCACCGAGACGGTCGAGGGGTCGGAGTCGACCGGCGTCTGCGAACCGGGCGGCGTTCCGAAGGCGGTGGCGGTGTTCGAGAGCGAGCCCGCGTCGACGTCCTCCTGGGTGACCGCATAGTCGGTGCTGCAGACGAGCTGCGCCCCGGGTGCCAGCGACGTCGCCGGGCAGGTGGGGGCCGTCAGCGGGTCATGTCCCGTGAAGACGCCCTCCTGGATCCCGATGTCCGACATCGTGACGTTGCCCGTGTTGGTCACCACGAAGTGGTAGTGCACGACCTCGTCGACGGCGGGAGCCGACGGCGGGTCCGCGCTCTTGACCAGTGAGAGCGCGGGGCTCTGCGTCGCGGTCACGGTCGCGCTCGACGGGTCGGAGGCGACCTCGGCGTCGTTCGGGTCGAGGGCCGTCGCGTGAGCCGTGTTGCCGATCGTGCCGTCGTCGATGTTCGCCTGCGACACCGAGTAGGTGGCCGAACACGTCATCTGCGCCGTCGGCGCGAGCGGCGTCGCCGGGCACGACACCGTCGGCGGGGTGGCGGCGCCCGTGAAGGCATCCTCCTGGATGCCGACGCCGTGCATCGTCACGTTGCCGATGTTGACGACGACGAACGAATAGCTCACCGTGTCACCCGCGCGGCTGACGGTGGTGGGCGACGCCGACTTCGTCATGGTGATGGCTGCCGTCTGCGTCGCCGTGACGGTCGCCGTGGCGGGCGCCGACACCAGAGGGCTGCCCGACGTGGGCGTGCCCGACGCGGTCGCCGCATCGGTGATGCTGCCCTTGTCGAGGTCCTTCTGGGTCACGACGTAGGTGGCGGTGCAGTCCTCGCTGGCACCCGGGGCCAGGGTCGGCGACGGACAGGTGGGCCCGCTGGTGAGGGCCCCGGCCGGCGCGGCCTGAGTGTCCTGCACCGTGATGCCGCTCAGCGGGATCGCCGTGCCGTTGGTCACCGTGAAGGTGTACGTCACGGTCTGCCCGACCGTGTCGACCGTGGTCGGCGACGCGACCTTGACCAGCTGCAGGCCCGCCTGCGCCTTGAGCCCGGTGCGCGACGACTCGGCAGCGGTCAGCGCCGGCTGGTCGAGGCCCGGCGTCGCCGTCGTGCCGACCGTGTTCCACGCGGTCTTGCCGGCGATGTCGGCCGGGGTCGACACGGTGTACGGGATCGCGAAGCTGTTGATCCCGTCGGCGTCGGCCACGGAGACGGTGCCGTCGTAAGCGAACCGCAGGGCGGTCACGGAGGCGAGCGACGCGGGCGGGGTCGTACTCCAGTCGTCGACGCAGCCAGCGTTGCCCGCGTTCGGCAGCACCTCCGGACGACAGGGGTCGGTCGCCTGCGAGTAGGAGACCGTGACCCCAGCGGGCACGGGGCCCACGTGGGTCAGGGTGACGCCGAACTCCGATCCACGGGCGGCAGTCGATGTGGTGTTCGTGTCGCCGACGGCCGGGAGCAGGTCGTACATGACCGGGTCGAGGAGATTGGTCTCACCCGTATTGGTGAACGTCACCTTGTACGCGGCGGTGCCGCCATCCGGGCTCACATTGCCGACGCCACCGCCGGTGACCGGATCGGCGTCGAGGTTGCCCTGCACTGATTTGTCCACCGAGAAGCCGGGGTTGATCGGGGCGACGGTGATGTTCTGCGACTCGCCGCAGTAGTTCGTCGCGTCCGGTGCGTTGGTGGTGTTCAGGGCGTCGTTGATGCCGTTCGACGGTGTCGACACGCCACCGGGGTCGTTGCACCCGGTGATGGGTGCACCGTATCCGATCGTGATGTCGTTCTGGTAGCTGCCGGCGCATCCGGCCCCGAGGTCGACGAGCAGGTTGTTCGCGCCGAATTGGTAGTCGCCCGGGACGGTGATGGTGTCGGCGGGGATGACCCACTGCAGCAGCGGGCGTCCGGTGCCGTTGTAGTCGGCCGTCACGGTCGCGTCGATCGTGGCGGTCGTCGCCGAGGCGCCGCCCGGCGTGCTGGGCTGCCCGAAGCTCAGCGGCGTGAAGACGAATGTCTCGGACGTGCCGGATGTCACCGTCGCGCCCGCCGGAGCGAGGTAGGACAGATAGATCGCTCGGGACGGAGCGTCGGCGATCTCGATGTAGTTGGACTGCGGGCCGTTGCCCCCGAATCCTCCGATCGAGACGGTCTCGGTGCAGGTCGCCCCCCCGCTGTAGCGCGGCCAGATCCCCGGCTGGACGACCGTGCCCGACGGTTCGTCGGCCGGCGCGACCATCAGGATCGCGCTCGCCGTCTCCTGCGGCGCGAGCGGCTCGTCCGAGCCGACCAGATAGGCATTCGCGGTCGCGGTGTTGGTCATGATCGAGGGCACCGCGAGGTCCGCCGCCGCGTAGCCCAAGATCGTCAGCTGCATGCGTGCCGCCGAGTTCTGTCCCTCCTCCGCGAACGCGGGGAAGTCGATCTCGGAGACTGCGGGGGCGGCGGGGATCACCCAGCCGGTACCGGACGTGTAGGCGATCGACGCGGTGCTGCCGTCGGCATGGATCACCGTGACCTCGTCCGATACGGTCGGGGTGAATCCGGTGGCCGTGATCACGGTGGGGATGAAGGCGGGATCCGTGCAGAGCGTGCCGGGCGCGTTCGACGCGTAGTTCGGGTTGGCGCTCGTGCCGGGGCTGGCATTGTTCGTTGCGCACGGCAGCGGGTCCTGTACCGCAAAGGATGCGCCGGCCTGCGTGCCGTTCGTGGTCAGGTAGATCGTGTACTGGGCGGACTGGCCGCTCCCGTTCCAGTCACCTGGATAGGTGTACCGATAGGCGCCGTTGTTCGGCGGGTACCGGTACTCGCCGAGGTTGCCGAGCGCCTGACTCGTGGAGCCCTTCACCTCGAACGGCGTCGGAACCACGGCCACGACGTTGCTCGCGGTCGATGCCGGGATCGACCCGCTCGTGCCGTCCAGGTAGTCGAACGTCGCGGTCGCGGTGTTGGAGATGGTCTCGCCGATCCCGTCCGGGACGCCCGCGGTCGAGGCGGTGCCCGTGATCCGGATGTCGCGGCCGGGGCTGTTGTTGGCGCCGGCGCAGATCGTCCCGTCGGGGTCCGAGTACGTGAGCGTGTTGCTCTCGGCGTCGAACGTGATCGTGCCCGGGAACACGCCGACCCCGTAGTTGCCGTTGTTCGCGTTGTACCAGGTCTCGTAGCTCTGGTAGGTGAAGTTCGCCGGGAGCGGGTCGACGACGGTGAACGACGACGTGCCGATCGCACCCGTGAGGTTGTTTGCCGTGCAGTTGAAGTGGAGGTCGTACACGAACTGCCCGCCCTGCCCCACGTTGGAATTCACCAGCGTGGTGGTCTTCGTGAACGTCACCGACGGCGCGGCCGTCGTCGTGATCGTCGCGGCGTCGCCGGTGGAGGACGTGAAGTTCGAGCCATTGATCGTCGGCACGACCGAGAACGCCTGCCCGTTGGGAGTCGTGTAGTTCTTGGTGCCGTAGACGAACGTGCACTGCTGGGTGCCGGTGGCGAGCGTGCCCGCTGGTGTGCCGCCCGTGTAGGTGTAGGTGACCACGGTCGCCGTGACCGTCCTCGTCCACCCGGTGCACGAGAGGACGCCGAACCGGGTGGAGTCGTTCACGGTCGCGCCCGTCAGATCGGTGTAGGACGTGACCGGGAAGGTGAGGGTCGTGTCGGCGCAGCCGCCGGTGACGCTGCAGGAGATGGACAGCGTCATCGTGGTCGACGCGCCCGCCGCCACCGTCGTGGTGGCGGGGCTGATGCTCACACTCGCGGTGCCCGCGGCCGACGCCGCCTGGCTCGGGAGGGTCACGCCGATCGCCACCATGGCCAGGCTCACGAGCGCGACGAGAACGCCCTTCGCCACGCGCCGCCGGCGACGGCGGGGGCCGGACATCTCAGGGCCGAAGGGACTCGGGGACATCGGTGCTCCTCTGCGGTCACGCCACGATTCAGAGGAGAGCAGCACGACCGCAGCGCAGCCGTCGAGACGGCGCCAGGCGCCGACCGCATCGTTCCCCCGAGCCCAGACCCCCCGGGCACGACGTGCATTTCCATCATGCACGGTCGCCTGCTTGTTGTGAAGCATTTTCGAGATGAACAGGCGTGTCGCGTTCGCGCCTTGCCACCCCTCGCCCGCTCCGCCGCCAGGATTCGAACCTGGACCTAACGGCTCCAAAGGCCGTCGTGCTGCCGTTACACCACAGCGGATCGCCGCCCCATCCTCTCAGAGGGTCGGTGAGCGAGCGGCCCGGCTGAGAAGATGGGTGGATGCCAGAGCCCGGTGCCGACGAGGTCGATCGCATCGTCGCCGACTGGTCGCGGGAGCGCCCCGACGTCGACTTCTCTCCGTTGCAGATCCTGTCGCGAGTGGGCCGGCTCTCCAAGCATCTCGACAGGTCGCGGCGGACGGCGTTCACGGCATCCGGTCTCGAGTCATGGGAGTTCGATGTGCTCGCCGCGCTCCGGCGGGCGGGCTCGCCGTATCAGCTGAGCCCGAAGGCGCTGCTGCAGCAGACGCTGGTCTCGAGCGGCACGATGACCAACCGCATCGACCGGCTCGTCGAGCGGCACCTCGTCGAGCGGCGCACCGACCCGCACGACGGCCGCGGCGTGCTGGTCGTCATGACGACGACCGGGCGTGAGCGAGTGGATGCCGCCATCAGCGGCCTGCTCGCCGTCGAGGCGGAGCTGCTCGAGGGTCTCTCGCGCGCCGATCAGGAGCGCCTGGCCATGCTGCTGCGCAAGCTGAGTCTCGACTTCGACGAGCCGCCCGGCGGCTAGTCGACCGCGGCGCCACGCGGGCCGACACGGGTGTCTCCCCGCAGACGCGTCCACGCGATCCCGCCGAGCGAGTTGAACAGCCAGAACCACATCGCCCACGCCGGGTCCACGTCGAGCGCCTGCAGCACATAGGCCAGCGGGATGGACAGCCCGAACACCAGCGGCGAGACGAGGTTGTTGCCGAGGATGTAGAGGAACAGCGGACGATCGATCGTCTCGCTCATGAGGCCCGCGCGGTACGCGTACGACCACGTCGCCGCGCCGAGCAGGCCGAGGATCGCGACCATCCCCGCGTACAGCGTGATGACCTGGGGGTTCGGCGCCCGGTCCGCGAGCAGGCTCGTGGGGAACGGCACGAGCGCGATGAAGAGCAGGAAGACCAGGTTGAGCCACACGAGCGTCGTGTCGTAGCGCACGATGACCCGGAAGCGCCGATGGTGGAACATCCAGTTGATCCCGATGACGAGGAAGCTCAGGGCGTAGGCGAAGAACTGCTCCCAGTCCCGCCCCACCGCCTCGAAGACGTTCTCGCCGGCCTTCACCTCGACGTGGATGTCGAGCACCAGCAGGGTCATGGCGATCGCGATGACGGCATCGCTGAAGTACTCGATCCTGCCGGTGTCGCGGCCGCGCGCGAACAGCCGCCGTTGCTTGTGAGCGACAGTCTCGTCGGCCGGCGCCGCGCGGTCCTCCGGCTCGTCCACGAGGGCACCATACCGAGATCGGGATGTCGGGGGCGCGACGCACGCTGGAGCGATGCGTGTGCGCACCGTCTCGCCCATCGCCGCCATGATCGCCGTCGCGTTCATGGGCAGCGTCGTCGTCACCCCGCTCTATCCGCTCTATGAGAAGGACTTCGGCTTCTCCCCGCTCGTGCTGACGCTCGTCTACGCCGTCTACGCGGTGGGCAACCTGCTCGCACTGCTGATCTTCGGCCAGCTCGCCGATCAGCTCGGGCGCAAGCGGGTCGCGCTGCCCGCGATGGGCGTCGCGGCGCTCGGCGCGGTCTGCTTCCTCCTCGCGAACGGGCCGGCGCTGCTCGCCGTCGGGCGGCTGCTCGTCGGGATCGCGGTCGGCATCCTGTCGAGCGCGGGCACGGCGTGGATCGCGGAGCGCTACGGTCCCCGGCGTCGTGCGAGTGCGAGTGTCGTCTCCGCGAGCGCCAACATGGCGGGCATCGCTCTCGGACCGCTGCTGGGAGGTGTGCTCGCCCAGTACGCGGCGCTGCCGCTCCGGCTGCCGCTCATCGCGTACCTCGTGGTGCTCGCATTGGTCGCGGTGTTCCTCGTGTTCGCGCACGACGACCGGCCCGTGCAGGTGCAGCGGGTCTCGGAGCTGCGGCTGGCGCCCCGGATCGGCCTGCCCCGCGACCGGCTCGGGGCGTTCGCGGCACCCGCCCTCACCGCGTTCATCACCTTCGCGCTCGGCGGGCTGTTCTTCGCGCTGATCCCGGGAATCGTGCGGCACGACCTGCATATCGCCAACGTCGCACTCGCAGGGCTGCCCGTCGTCGAACTCGGGGCGGTCGCGGCGGTGGTCATCGTCGTCGCGCGCCGCCTCGCGCCCGACGCGGCCATGCGCACGGGCCTGGTCCTGCTCATCCCCGCCGTCGTGCTCGTCGTCGTCGCGCAGGGCGTGCGCTCCCTCGTGCTGCTGCTGATCGCCTCAGCCGTCTGCGGCGCGGCGCTCGCCCTCGGCTACCGCGGCGGCCTGCAGGTGGTCAACGACATCGCGGGCGACGAACGCCGCGGTCAGGTGACGTCGAGCTACATGATCTGCTTCTTCGTCGGCAACTCGGTGCCGGTGATCGGGATCGGCCTGCTCACGACCGTCGCCGATCCGCTCGTCGCGAGCATCTCGTTCGCAGTGCTGCTGGTCGTGCTCGCGTCGTCGCGCTGCTGCTGCGCTCTCACCAGTCCTCGGCGCCCGCGAGCGAGGTCGGCGCGGGGCGGTAGTCCAGCAGCTCGCGCGCACGGGCGATGTCGAGGGTGCGCTCGCGGCCGAGCTGGCTCACCGCGTACCGGGTGGTCAGCGGGCGTCCGCGCGCGATCCGGGCGGCGTTCTCGAGCGTGCCGGCGAGCGCGAACGCGGCCGCATACGGGATGCCGAAGATGCGCGCGTCGATGCGCCGCCGCTCCAGCACCTCCCGCAGCACCGCGCTCAGCAGCACGGGCGTGTCGTCGGCGATGTTGAACGTGCCGCGCGGCGTCGACGGATCGAGGGCGCGACGCACCGCCAGCACCAGATTGTCGATGTGAGTGAGCGAATGCCGCACCTCCGCCGCCTCGGGCAGCACGAGCCGACGACCGCGCACCATCGCGATCAGCCGCGGCAGAAGGGCACGGTCGCCCGGCCCGTAGACCGCGTGCGGCCGCAGGATGACGGCGTCGGTACCCGCCAGCTCGAACTCGGCGAACGCCTTGGACTCCGAGTACGTGGAGAGGAACCGCCGGGCGGGACCGTCCTCCTCGCGCACGTCGACGTTCGGCACGAACGCGTCGTAGACGCTCGAGGTCGACAGGTGCACGATGCGCGCGCCCGGGAACGAGCGCACCACCGTGCGGGTGCCGTCGCGGTTGACGGCCATGGCCGCGTCGCGCGGTGCCCAGTCGTCGGCCAGCCCCGCGCAGTGCACCACGGCGTCGAACTCCCGATCGCCGCGCAGCGCGCCCGTCGTGAGATCCCAGACCCGGTAGGCCGCGCGCGGATGCGACCACCCCGGCAGGCTGCGACCGAAGCCGACGACCTCGTGGTCGGCATCCGCGAGCGCGGAGGCGACGGCCCCGCCGACGAAGCCGGTCGCGCCGGTGACCGCGATCCTCACCGCGCGCTCGGCCCGGCGTCGGCCACGCGCAGCTGAGTCACGATGCGATCGTCTCCTATCGCGTCTGGGAGTCGGGCCATCGCGGCATCCGTCACGCTCGATGTTAGGGCTCCCGCGGGTGGGCGACGTGCGGCCGAGGTCGTCGCGCCGGCGTCGCCGCGGCCGGCGCCATGGCGGCCGTCACGGCACGTCGATACGCTGTGCGCCGATGCTCACGACCCGGATCCTGCAGGCCGCCACCGTGCTCGGCACCGCCGCCGTCCTCCTCGGGGCGCCCGCCGCCGCCGCACCGCTCGCGCCGCTCGCCGCGCCGCACGAGACCACCCGCCCCGCCGCGGCGATCGGCGTGCACGGCGACACGAGCGACTTCAGCTTCGACTCGTTCGACGGGCGCTACGTGCTGGGGCGCTCGGACGACAAGCGGTCCACCCTGCGGGTGACCGAGACGCTCGTGGCCGAGTTCCCGGACTTCGACCAGAACCACGGCATCGTGCGCGACATCCCGTCGAGGTACGACGGGCACTCCGTGCACGTGCACATCGTGTCGGTCACCGACGGCGCCGGCATCGCGCGCGACTACGACCAGACCTTCGTCAGCGACGACGACGGCGACTTCCTCGAGCTCAAGATCGGCGATCCGGGCGGCATCGACCGATATCTGCATGGCCGGCAGACGTTCCGGATCGTCTACACCGCCACCGACGTCACGAGGTATTTCGCGGACACCCACGACGACGAGTTCTACTGGGACACCAACGGCACCGGGTGGGACCAGACCTTCGGCAGGGTGTCGGCCCGGGTCGCGCTCCGCGACGGGATCGCGTCCCGGCTGACCGGCACGGCATCCTGCTACCAGGGTGCCGCGGGGTCGACGCAGTCCTGCGCCATCACGGGCGACGCCACCGCCGGCTTCCGCGCCGTCGTGCACGACGTCGGCCCGCGCCAGAACATGACGGTGGCGGTCGGGTTCGCGAAGGGCACCTTCGCGGCCCCGCCGTTCAGCATCTTCGATTACGTGCCGGTGCTGGCGATTCTGGCCGTGCTGGGCGTACTCGCCTCGCTCGTGCTCGCGATCGTCTTCCGCTTCGTGATCTGGCGGCCGCGCACCGGCGATCCGATCATCGCGCAATACACCCCGCCGGACGGCGTGAGCGCGATGCTCGCCGCCAACGTCGTGCGCCGAACCAAGCGCGGCATGGCGGCGTCGATCGTCGACCTCGCCGTGCGCAAGAAGCTCCGGATCGTCGAGCGGCAGCAGGGGAGCTGGATCAAGAGCGAGGTCTACGGCGTCCAGAAGCTCGACGACCAGGGCCTGCTTCCGGACGAGCAGCAGGTCATGGATGCGCTGTTCGGCTTCGCGGAGGGTCCCGTGCGCTGGCTGCAGAAGGGCGACACGGTGCTCGGGCGGTCGGTGCGGCAGATCGTGAAGCAGGTCGACGCCGAGGCGCTCGCGACCGGTGTGCGTCGCGGGCGGCCGCACGGCATCCTGCTCCTGTGCGCCCTGCTCGGCATCGGCGGGCTGGCGTGCTTCCTGCTGCTGGCCTTCACGAGCGGCGACAACGGCGCCGGCACCGCGTGGGGCGTCGTCGGCATCAACGCCGGCATCTGGATCGAGATCTTCGCCCTCGGCGCCGTGGCGAGCATCAAACCGCTCACACCGGCCGGCTCGAAGCTCTGGGATCAGCTCGAGGGGCTCAAGCTCTACATCCGGCTCGCCGAGGCCGACCGGCTCCGGATGCTGCAGTCGGTCACCGGCGCGGAGCGCGTCGACACGAGCGACGGCACGCAGATCGTGAAGATCTACGAGCGGCTGCTGCCCTATGCCGTGCTGTTCGGGCTCGAGAACGAGTGGGCGGCGGAGCTCGCGAAGTACTACGCCGACGCGGCGCCGGACTGGTACGACGGCGACATCGGCACGTTCAGCGCGCTCGGCTTCGCGAGCGCGATCGGCTCGTTCGCGTCGAGCACCTCGAGCTCGCTGTCGGGATCGTCGAGCTCGTCGTCGTCCGGCGGCTCGGGCGGGGGCGGCTCGTCCGGAGGCGGAGGAGGCGGCGGCGGAGGCGGCGGCTTCTAGCCCTCGGAGCGGTTGACACGCCCGCCTCTCGCCCCTAACGTACAACCAAATGGTTGTGCAATCTGAACTCAGTGACGCCGAAGTCGATCGCGTCTTCCACGCGCTCGCCGACGCGACCCGACGCGACATCCTCCGGCGCACGCTGACCGGCAAGGCGACCGTGAGCGACCTCGCCGCCGCCTACGCGATGTCGTTCGCCGCCGTGCAGAAGCACGTCGCCGTGCTGGAGGGGGCCGGGCTCGTGACCAAGGAGCAGCGGGGCCGCGCGCGGATCGTCCGCGGCGATCCGGAGACGATCGCGCGCGCACAGCGGCTGCTCGACGCCTACGCCGACCTGTGGCGCTCGCGCATCGACCGCCTCGGCGAGCTGCTCGATGCCGACTGAACCGACGCCCGCCCTCGACCGCGCTCGAACTCGACCGCCCCGACAGAAGGAGCAGAACCGATGCCCGTGACCTCCGTCACCACCGACCCCGAGGCGCTCACACTGACCCTCGTGGCCGACTTCCCCGCCCCCGTCGAGCGCGTCTGGGACGCCTTCGCCGACCCGCGCAAGCTCGAGCGCTTCTGGGGCCCTCCCGGGTATCCGGCGACGTTCGACCGCTACGACCTGCGCCCCGGCGGCCTGGCGCACTACTGGATGACGAGCCCCGAGGGCGAGCGCTTCCACGGCCGATGGGAGTTCGTCGAGGTCGCGGCACCGCACCGCATCGTCGTGCTCGATTCCTTCGCCGACAGCCGGGGCGAGGTCGACCCGTCGGTGCCGACCGGCCGGATGACGCTGACGATCGAGAGCACCGCCACCGGATCGCGCCTGGCGATCGTCTCCGCCTCCCCCACCGCGGAAGCGCTCGAGCAGGTGCTCGCGATGGGTCAGGCCGAGGGGATGCGGCAGGCGTTCGGGCAGCTCGACGCGGTTCTCGCGGACCTGCGCGAGTACGCCCTCGGCGCCGGAACCCGCACGGAGGTGCTCGACGACACGCACGTGCGCATCACGCGGGCGTTCGAGGCACCGCGCCACCTCCTCTGGCGCGCCCACACCGAGCCGGACCTGATGAAGAAGTGGCTGCTCGGGCCGGACGGCTGGGAGATGACCGTCTGCGAGAACGATCTCGTCGTCGGCGGGTCCTACCGCAACGCCTGGGCGCCGGTCGGCGACACCGCCGGAGAGCCGTTCGGATTCGAGGGTGAGAACCTCGTCATCGAGCCGGAGCGGCGCATCGTGACGACGGAGCGGATGACCGGGGCACCGTTCCCGCCGAACGTCAACGACCTCACGATGGACGAGGACGACGGGGTCACGCTGCTCACGATGATCATCGCCTACCCCGACGTGACCCAGCGCGACATGATCCTCGCCACCGGGATGACCGACGGGATGGAGGCCTCGTACCAGCGGCTCGAGCGCGGGATCCTCGCGGACGCCTGACCCGCGGGCCCACGCTCGCTACGCCTCGAGGGCCTCGCTGAGCTCGAGCCAGCGCTCCTCGAGGCTCGCCGTCTCGGACTCGAGTTCGGCCAGCCGGGACTGCAGGGCGCCGAGGCCGACGTAGTCGCTCTGGTCGTGCTCCGCGAACGCGGTGTGCTGCGCGGCGATCAGCTCGCCGAGCTTCGCGAGCCGGCGGTCGATCGCGGCGCGCTCCTTCTCGGCATCGCGTCGCGCTGCGCCCGCGAGAGCTCCCGATGTCCTGGGTGAGGCGATTTCGGCAGGCTCGATCCCGGGCTCGATACGCCGCTCCGCGGCCCCTCGACCCGCGGACAGACCGAGGTACTCGTCGACCCCGCCCGGCAGGTGCCGCAGGTGCCCGTCGAGCACCGCGTATTGCTGGTCGGTCACCCGCTCGAGCAGGTAACGGTCGTGCGACACCACGAGCAGCGTGCCCGGCCACGAGTCGAGCAGGTCCTCCATCGCGGTGAGCATGTCGGTGTCGAGGTCGTTGGTCGGCTCATCGAGGATCAGCACGTTCGGTTCGTCGAGCAGGATCAGCAGCAGCTGGAGGCGGCGCTTCTGCCCGCCGGAGAGGTCCTTGACCGGGGTCGAGAGCTGCGCGCTCGAGAAGCCGAGCCGCTCGAGCAGCTGGCCGGGCGTCAGCTCCTGCCCGCCGCTCGTGTACGACGCGCGCTGCTGCGCGATGACGGCGCTCACCCGCTCGTCCGCGATCTCGTCGAGATCGGCGAGACGCTGGTCGAGCTGGGCGATGCGCACGGTCTTGCCGCGCTTCACCCGGCCGCTGGTCGGCTGCACCGTGCCGGCGACGAGCCCGAGCAGCGTCGACTTGCCCGCCCCGTTCACGCCCAGGATGCCGGTGCGCTCCCCCGGCGCGATCCGCCACTCGACGTCGCGCAGCACCACCCGCTCGCCGACGGTGCCATCCGCTTCCTGTGCCGGGAACGAGACCCCGGCATCCAGCAGGTCGACGACGTCCTTACCCAGCCGCGCGACCGCGAGCCGCGCGAGCGACACCGAGTCGCGCACCGGCGGCACGTCCTCGATGAGCTGGTTCGCGGCGTCGATGCGGAACTTCGGCTTCGACGTGCGCGCCGGCGGTCCGCGCCGCAGCCAGGCGAGCTCCTTGCGCAGCAGGTTCTGCCGGCGCGCCTCGATGGATGCCGTCTGCCGGTCGCGCTCGACGCGCTGCAGGACGTAGGCCGCGTATCCGCCTTCGAAGGGCTCGATGACGCGGTCGTGCACCTCCCACGTGTCGGTCGACACGGCATCCAGGAACCACCGGTCGTGCGTGACGACCACCAGGCCGCCGCGGTTCTTCGGCCAGCGGCTGGTGAGGTGCTGCGCGAGCCAGGCGACGCCCTCGACGTCGAGGTGGTTGGTCGGCTCGTCGAGCAGCAGCACGTCCCAATCGCGGCTCAGCAGCGCGGCGAGGGCGACCCGGCGGCGCTGGCCGCCGCTCAGCTCGCCGATCGTCGCGGTCCACGGGATCTCGCGCACGAGGCCGGCGAGCACGTCGCGCACCTTCGCGTCGCCGGCCCACTCGTGCTCGGCGCGGTCGCCGACGATGAGGTGCTCGACCGTCTCGTCCTCGGGCAGCAGGTCGCCCTGATCGAGCATCCCGAGCGTGACGCCGCCGCGGCGGGTGACCCGGCCGGAGTCGGGCTGCTGACGGCCGGCGAGCAACCGCAGCAGGGTCGACTTGCCGTCGCCGTTGCGGCCGACCACGCCGATCCGGTCGCCCTCCTCGATGCCGACGGTGACGTCGTCGAAGACGACGCGCGTGGGGTACTCGAGCGCGATGCGCTCGGCGCCGAGGAGGTGGGCCATCCTTCCGAGCCTAGGCGCGCGCGCCGTCGACGAGCCGCGGTGCGCGCGTCAAGAGTTCAGGATGCCGGCGGCGCGTCGGGCTCGAAGGAGGACGGAACGCCGTGCACGTCCTCCACTTTTGACGCGGCTGGGGCGGGTGGGGCGGGTGCGTCGCGGGCGCACGCACGGCGGGTGGGCGCGGGGCGGGCGCACGCGCCGCGGCCTCGCCGCCGGATGCCGGCGCTACTCGATGACGCGGGCGCCGTGTACGGGGCCGGTGGCCCGCACGACGTTGAGCTGGGCGGCCGAGAGGGCGACCTGCAGCTCGAGGGCCGCGTCGAGGTCCGCGGCGAGGAACGCGACCGTCGGGCCCGAACCCGACACGATCCCCGCGAGCGCGCCGCTGGCCTCGCCCAGCTCGAGCGTGCGGGTCAGCTGGGGCGAGAGGTGCAGGGCGGCGGCCTGCAGGTCGTTGCGCATCGCCTCCGCGAGCATGCGAGGGTTGCCGGCCCGCAACGCCTGCAGCACGTCGGCCTCGACGGTCGGTGCGTCGTCGGCGGGCGTGATCTCCGTGGCGTGCCGAGCACGGTGGGCGTCGAGTTCCGCGTACACCTCGGGGGTCGGGAGGCCGAAGTCGGCGAGCGCGAACACCCAGTGGAAGATGCCCTGCGCCAGGGCCGGCGACAGCTCGTCGCCGCGGCCGGTGCCGATCGCCGTGCCGCCGGTGAGCGCGAACGGCACGTCGGCGCCGAGGGCGCGTGCGAGCTCGAGCATCTCGTCGCGCGGCAGGCCGGTCTCCCAGAGCGTGTCGCACGCGAGCAGGGTCGCCGCGGCGTCGGCCGAACCGCCGCCCATGCCGCCGGTCACCGGCACGTGCTTCTCGATCGAGATGCGCGCGCCCCCGCGATAGCCGGTGCGCTCGGCGAGCAGCTTGGCCGCCCGGATCGCGATGTTGCGATCGTCCGACGGCACGCGGCTGAGCTCCACCGAGCCCGTCACCTCGACCGCGAACTCGTCGGCGGGGACGACCCGCACCCGCTCGCACAACGAGACGGCCTGGTAGGCGATCGCGACGTCGTGGTACCCGTCGGCCTGCTGCGAACCGACGCGAAGGAACACGTTGACCTTGCCGGGCGCCTTCACCTGCACCTCGCGGTGCCCGATGCGGCCTCCCATGCGACGAGCCTAGTCACCCGGCTCGCGGGCACCGGGCGGGTGGCGATCTGGATTCAGCCGGCTCGGACGATGCTCAGGAACTGCTCGACGCCGAGCACCTCGCCCCGCGCGGTCGGAGCCACACCGGCACGCTCGAGCCGCTCGGATGCCGGCCCCGCCCCGCCGAGCACCTCGCCGAGCGCCTGCCGCAGCATTTTGCGGCGCTGGCCGAAGGCGGCATCCACGAGCCGGAACACCTCGCGCCGCTCCGCCTCGGTCCCCGGCGCGGGGCGGCGGCGGAAGGCCACCAGGATCGAGTCGACGTTCGGCACCGGCCAGAACACCTGCCGGCTCACCATCCCCGCCGCCGACCACTCGCCGTACCACGCGGCCTTGACGCTCGGCGAGCCGTAGATCTTGCTGCCGGGGGGTGCCACGAGCCGCTGCCCGACCTCGGCCTGCACCATGACGAGCGCCGACTCGAGCCCGTCGAAGCGCTCGAGCAGGTGCAGGAGCACGGGCACCGAGACGTTGTAGGGCAGGTTCGCGACGAGGCGCTTCGGCGGCGTCGGGAGCGCGTCGAGTCGCAGCGCGTCCTCGGTGATCACGGTGAGCGCGGCATCCGGAGCGAACTCGGCCACGGTCTCGGGCAGCCGGGTCGCGAGCCGGGTATCGATCTCGACCGCGGTGACGCGGGCGCCGGTCTCGAGCAGGCCGAGTGTGAGCGACCCGAGCCCGGGACCCACCTCGAGCACCTCGTCGCCGGGCTGCACGCCGGCCGTGCGCACGATGCGTCGCACGGTGTTGGCGTCGATGACGAAGTTCTGGCCGAGCTTCTTCGTGGGCTGCAGGTCGAGCTCGTCGGCGAGCGCGCGGATCTCGGCGGGGCCGAGCAATGCGTTCAGCGCGCTGGAGCTGGGAGCGGAGGCCATTTCTGGCCTCCGCCGCGACGCCAGCGCCGACGGCCGTCTCGGCCGTCGGTCGTCACTCATGCTCGTCGAACGGTCCCGGCGGGGCGTCGACGGGGTCGGAGTCCCACGCGCCGTAGACGAGCTCGGTGTTGGACGAGATCTGCGCCGCGAGCATCGACACGTCGGTGCCGAGCGTGTCGGCCATCGAGCGGAGGGTGTGCGGGATCAGGTACGCCGAGTTCGGCCGGCCGCGGAACGGCATCGGCGTCAGGTACGGCGCGTCGGTCTCCACCAGCAGAGACGAACGCGGCACCGCCTCGAGCGCCTCGCGCAGCGCCGGGGCGTTCTTGAAGGTCACCGTGCCGGCGAAGGAGAGGAACCAGCCGTGCTCGGCGACCAGCTGCGCGAACTCGGCGTCGCCCGAGAAGCAGTGGAACACCGTCCGCTCAGGCGCCCCGACCCGCTCGAGCACCTCGACCACCTCGCGATGGGCGTCGCGGTCGTGGATCTGCAGCGCGAGCCCGCTCTGCTTGGCGATCTCGATGTGCGCCTCGAAGGAGCGGATCTGCGCGGCGCGGCCGTCCTCACCGGTGCGGAAGAAATCCAGCCCCGTCTCGCCGACCGCCCGCACCCGGGGCCGGGATGCCAGCTCCGCGATCCCCGCGAGCTGGTCATCGAGCGCTCCCCGGCGCTCGATCTCGGGCGCCTCGTTCGGATGCAGCGCGACCGCGGCGAGCACGCGCGGCTCGCGCGCCGCGATCTCCGCGCTCCACTGCGATGTCGCCAGGTCGGTGCCGACCTGCACGACGCCGCGCACGCCGACGCTGGAGGCGCGATCGAGCTGCTCGCGGTAATCGAGCCCGTGCTCGCCGTCCCGGATGTCGAGGTGGGTGTGGTTGTCGTACACCGGCACGACGAGCGCCTCGGGCAGAGGCGGGTACTCGGCCGGCTGGTCAGCCGGCCGCTCTCGTGCGCGGAGGAACGCCTCGTCGCCCAGGTTGCTCACGCGGCGCCGGCCTCCTGCTCCTCGATCCGTGGGAAGAGAGCCTCGAGCGCCTGCACGCTCCCGGTCGTCTGCGCCTTCCACTCGGTCGCGTGCTGCAACCGGACGTCCTGTACGGCGCCCTCGCCGCCGAGCGCCGTCCAGAGCTTCGCGGTCGCCTTCGGCATGACCGGCGAGAGCAGCACGGCGAGCGTGCCGAGCCCGTGTGCCGCAGTCGCGAGCACCTGGTCGAGTCGGGCGGACTGCGCCTCGTCCTTCGCGAGCACCCACGGCTCCTGCTCCGTGATGTACAGGTTCAGGGCGTCGACGAGCCGCCAGACGTGCGCGATGGCCTCGTGGATCGCGAGACGGCCGATGGCGTCGTCGGCATCCGCGGTCACCCGCGCGGCGAGTTCGGCGATCTCGACGTCCACCGACGCCTCGGGGAACGCCGAGCCGCGGTACCGGGCGATCATCGCGATGACGCGCGACGCGAGGTTGCCGAAGCCGTTGGCGAGCTCGGCCTGGTACCGGGCCGCGAGGTCCTCCCACGAGAACGAGCCGTCCTGGCCGAAGGTGATCGCGCGCAGGAAGTAGTAGCGGAAGGCGTCGGAGCCGAACACGTCCGTGATCTGCTGGGGCGCGATCCCGGTCAGCTTCGACTTCGACATCTTCTCGCCGCCGACCAGCAGCCAGCCGTGCCCGAAGACGCGCTGCGGCACGGGGAGGCCCGCCGCCATGAGCATGGCGGGCCAGATGACGGCGTGGAAGCGCGCGATGTCCTTGCCGACGAGGTGCACCGCGGGCCAGCGCCGACGGAACTCCCCGGTGCCGGCCGGCCCCGAGCGTTCCGGGTCGCCGTAGCCGACGGCGGTCACGTAGTTCAGCAGCGCGTCGAACCACACGTAGATGACGTGCGACTCGTCCCACGGCACCTTGACGCCCCAGTCGAACGTCGAGCGCGAGATCGAGAGGTCCTCGAGGCCCTGCGAGACGAACGAGATGATCTCGTTGCGCAGGCTCTCCGGCTGGATGAAGTCGGGCTGCGAGCCGTACAGGTTCAGCAGCTCCTGCTGGAAGTCGCTCATGCGGAAGAAGTAGTTCTTCTCCTTGAGCACCTCGACCGGGCGCGAGTGGATGGCGCACACGAGCTCGCCGGCGTAGTCGCCGTCCTTGGTCTCGATCAGCTCGTCGCGGGTCTTGTACTCCTCGCAGCCGACGCAGTAGTAGCCCTCGTAGATGCCCTCGTAGATGTGACCGTCGTCGTAGAGCTGCTGGATGAACGCCTGCACCCCGCGCTCGTGCTCGGGGTCGGTGGTGCGGATGTACTGGTCATTGGCGATGTCGACCGTGTCGAGCAGCGGCTTCCACGCCGACTCGACGAGGCGATCGGCCCATTCCTTCGGGCCGACGCCGTTGGCCGTCGCGGTACGCAGGATCTTCTGGCCGTGCTCGTCGGTGCCGGTGAGCGACCACGTGTCGTCGCCGCGCTGCCGGTGCCAGCGGGCGAGCACGTCAGCCGCGACCTCGGTGTAGGCGTGGCCGATGTGCGGCACGTCGTTGACATAGAAGATCGGCGTCGTGATGAAGAACGACTCGCCGGGCATCCGTGCAGTCTACCGAGCCCCCCTCGGCGGTTACCGGCCGGGGCTCTGCTCGCGAATGACCACTTTTGGCAGGTCGCGCGGCGTCAGACCTGCCAATTTCGGTCATTCGCGCACTGCGAGGTCGTCGAGGGTGGTGTGGATGCCGAAACGGTCGTGGAGGGCGAGGCGCGCCGCGTACCAGCCGTTCATGCCGTGCACGGAGGGGCCGGGCGTCGTCGCGGACGAGCAGAGGTAGAGGCCCTCGATCGGCGTGCGCCACGGCTGCGGCGAGAGCACCGGGCGGCGCACGAGCTGACGCAGTGTCGCGGCGCCGCCGCTGATGTCGCCCCCGACGTCGTTCGGGTTGTCGCGCGCGACCTCGGGCGCCGTGCGCGCGGACACCGCGAGGATCGTGTCGCGGAACCCGGGCGCGAAACGCTCCACCTGGCGCAGCACGAGCTCGGTCGGGTCGATCGTCGAGCCGTTCGGCACGTGGATGTACGCCCACAGCACGTGCCGCCCGGCCGGCGCCCTGCTCGGGTCGGCGATCGTCGGCTGCACGACGAGCACGTAGGGCGCGTCGGAGACGGTGCCGCGCGCGACCGCCCGCTCCGAGGCGATGATCTCGGCACGCGTGCCGCCGAGGTGCACGGTCGGCGACGACGCGACGGCCGGGTCGGCCCACGGCACGGGAGCCGACAGCGCGAGGTCGACCTTCGCCACCCCCGCACCGTGGCGCAGCCCCCGCAGCGCGCGCCGGTATCCCGCGGGCAGGCGATCCCCGCCGAACCGGTCGAGGAACCCCGCCGACGTGTCGAGCAGGGTCACGGTCGAGGGGTCGAGGTCCGCGGGCGACCCGATGTCGGCTCCGGTCTCGATGTCGCCGCCGTGGGCGCGGAGGTCGTCGGCGAGCGCGTCGGCGATCCGCTGCGTGCCGCCGGTCGGCAGGCCCCAGCCGGCGGCGTGTCCATGCGCCGCGAGCAGCAGGCCGGCACCGGCGCCGGCGAGCGAGGGCAGCGGGATGTTCGCGTGCGCGGCGACGCCGAACAGGAGCGCCGGCGCCGCGTCGTCGCGGAACCGCGCCGCGCCCCACGCTCCGCCCTGCTCGAGCGCCCGCAGCCCGTACCGCACGGCGGTGACCGGATGCGGCGGCACGCGGACGAGCGTCGAGCCGGTGAAGTCGGTGACCTCGTCGATCCGGCGCACGAGCGGGCCGAGCAGCCCGCGCCAGGCGCGGCCGTCGCGCCCGAGCCCGTCGACGGTGCGGTCGAGGTCGCGGTACGCGATCGCCGCGGTCCCGCCGTCGAGCGGATGCGCGTATGAGGCCTTCGGGACCACGAACGGCACGCGCTCGGTCAGACCCCAGGCGCGGAAGAACGGCGACGCGAGGGCCGCCGGGTGCACGGCCGAGCAGATGTCGTGCACGAAGCCCGGAAGCGTCAGCGGGGCCGACCGGATGCCGCCCCCGATCGTGTCGTTGCGCTCGAGCAGGCGCACCTTGAGACCCGCGCGCGCGAGCGTCACGGCCGCGGCGAGGCCGTTCGGCCCCGACCCCACCACGGTCGCGTCGATCACGTATGCGACGCTAGCGCGACCTCTGCACGGATCCGATGAGCGTGTCGCCATCCGATGCGGCCCGCGCGGGGACAATCGGATGGCGAAACGTCGATCGGATCCCGGTCTGCGCCCGCGACCTCGAGCAGCACGGCCGCGCCGTCCGGGTCAGATGCCGGTGCCGACCTGCAGCACGATCTTGCCGAGGCCGTGCCGCTCCGCGAGCCGGTCGTAGGCCGTCGCGACGTCGTCGATCGCGTACCGGGCCTTGATCGGCAACGTGATCGCGCCCTCCGCGAGGAGCTGCGCCACGAGCGCGACGGCGGCTCGCGGGTCGGCGACCGACGACATCCCGACGGTGTGCACCCCCCGGCTCGCCGCGGCGAAGTCGGCGATCGTCTCGATCCGCCCCGGGTCGACGCCCAGGTCGAGCGCGAGGTCGACGTTGCCGCGGCCGTGGGTGTCGATGAACGCGTCGACGCCGTCGGTCGCGAGCAGACGGATCCGCCCCTGGGCGCCGTCGCCGTAGGCGACCGGCTCGATGCCGAGCCCGCGCAGCGCCTCGTGATTCTGCTCGGATGCCGTGCCGATCACCCGCGCCCCCGCGCGGGCGGCGAGCTGGGCGGCGAGCACGCCGACCCCTCCCGCGGCACCCGCGACGACGACGCGATCGCCCGGGTGCGGGGCGATCGTGTCGACCGCGGCGACCGCGGTCGTGGCGGCGACGTAGAGGGCGCCCGCGACGTCCCAGCCGAGACCCGCGGGCTTCGGGATCACCCGGTCGGCCGGGAGCACGACGTAGTCGGCCTGCGCGGAACGCTGGTCGGACATCCCGATCACGTCCGACCCGATCCGCCAGCCGGTGACCCCCTCGCCGAGGCCGACGATCTCGCCGGCGAAGTCGCTGCCCTGCCCGAACGGCGGCTCCCCGCCGAATCGGCCCTCGCGGATCGGGATCTCGCCCGGATTGATGCCGGCGTAGCGCACGGCGACCCTGACCTCCCCGGGACCCGGTTCCGGCTCGGGGACCTGCACGAGCTCCAGGACGCTGCTGTCACCGAATCGAGGGATGCGGACCGCGTTCATCACGCCCTCCGGCTTACGCTCCCCGGCGATCCGCCGCACGTGACAGCGGCGGATCGCCGGGGAACTTTCAAGAAGCGCCGGTCAGTGACGACCCTGCGCGAGCAACCCGAGCAGCGTGAACGAGATGCCGCCCAGGCCCGTGACGTCGTCGTAGCGGCGCTGGGTCGTGAGAGTGGTGTCCCTGTCCAGGGTGATCAGGTAGCTGTTGCCGCTCGTCGCGCTGGTGTATGCGAGGGCGCGCGGCGGGTTCTGCGGCACGACGTCACGGTAGGCCGACGGCAGCACGCGGTCGATCGCGTACAGCGTCGGGTTCGCGAACCCGATCGTCGCGCGCGTCTGCTGCTGCACGAGAGCCACCTGCGCCGCGACGATCGGCGAGGCCAGCGACGTGCCGCCCCACGTCTCGTCGACGAAGTCGCCGGTCTCGAGCGTCGTGTCGTCGACGATCGGCCGGTAGCCGATCTGGAACCCGGTGTACGGGTCGGCGAGCGCCGCCACGTCGGGGGCGACCCGCTTGCCCCTGGCGAGCGACCCCGGCACGATGCCCCGCTGGTACGACGGCTGCGCGAACACCGTGCTGGTGCCGCCGCCGGCTCCGCCGAGGAACCGCGGCCCGGGCAGCGGCCCGAGGTAGCCGAGCGATCCGTCGTCGTTCTTCACGATCTGGTCGGCGGTGTCGCCCCAGCCGGTCTCGAACGAGATGCGGTTGCTCTGGTCGATGCCGACCGAGGTGCCGCCGACCGCGGTCACCCACGGACTGGATGCGGGGAACGACGGCTGGATCACGCCGTCGTTGAGGTCGGCGTCATCCCCGTCGTCACCGCTGGAGAAGTAGAGACCGATGCCCTCGGCCGCGGCCTGCAGGTACAGGTTCTGCTCCCCGGTCAGCACATCGGCCGGAAGGGCCTCGGTGCCGTCGCCGTAGCTGTTGCTCACGATGTTCGCGAGCTTGCCGTCGAGGATCTTCGAGAGCGCGAGGTCCAGGCCGCCGCCGCAGTTGTAGCCGCCGACGTAGAGGATGTTCGCGGCGGGCGCGATGCCGTGCACCGCCTCGACGTCGATCGTCTGCTCGGTCTGCCAGCCGCTGGGCTCCTGGCACAGCGCCTGGTCGGAGAACTGCGACGGGGCCGGCACGATCTGCCGGTACTGGCCGGGACGCAGCGTCGGCTCCCCGGCGTCCGTCGCCCAGGTGTTCACGTCCTGTTCGATGGTGGGGGATGCGTAGGCGTCGATGAGGGCGACGGTCTGGCCCGCGCCGGTGATGCCCTTCTGGTTCAGGGTCTGCAGCCCGTACGCGCCCCGCACCTGCGCCGGCGTGTAGCCGCACACATAGGTCGGGTACGAGGTCTGGCCGCGGTAGGCGGGCGGCACCGTGACGACGTGCTCACCGGCGTAGGTCGAGCACGGCGTCGTGATGAGCGGAGTCGTCGCGACCTTCTTGCCGAACGCCTGCGGTGCGGCGGCATCCGGATCCTGCGCCACGTCGGTCGGACGGGTCAGCAGCTTCGACTGGTCGAGTCCGATGCCGGCGACCTTGCCGGCGAGCGCCGCGGGCACCGACGGCGCCGACGACGGGGCCAGCAGCGAGCGTCCGCTGTAGGAGTAGGAGTGCAGCGCCGTGCCGAACGCGTCGCCGAGCTGCTCGGCGGTGCCGCGGAAGATGATGTACAGGCGCGACTGCGGGTACGCCGTGATCGTCAGATCCTGGCTCTTGAGGTAGTCCAGCACGGCGTCGAAGTCCGCCTGCGTCGGCGAGAACCGCGCGATCCACTGCTGCGCCGTGACACCGTGGCGGAAGGTCGTCACGCCGGGGGTCGACACGGTCGACGCGAGTCGCTCGGCGCCCTTCGGGTCGCGCAGCGGCAGGTAGATCTCCGCCTCCTCCGTCGCGTCGTCCGCGGCGGCGCCCTCGTCGTTCGCCGACGTCGCCCAGCTCGGCACCGATCCGCTGAAGGTCTGGCGATCGGCGGCGGATGCCGCACCCGCCCCGGCGATCCCGATCCCGGCCGCCGTCGCGACGGCCGCGATCACCGCGACCGTCCTCCTCGTCCATGCACGCACGTGCATCCCCTCGCTTCCCCGATGAAGTGATTCCGATGCGGAAACATCGGCGCACTGACCGTAAGCGTGCGATGACACCCCCCGCAAGGGGGTCGACAGATCCGTCTATGCCGACGGCGTGCTCCGGGCGGCGAGCGCCGCATCGTAGAGCTCGCGGCGGGGCAGGCCGGTCTCGGCGGCGACCTCCGCGCTCGCGTCCTTGAGGCGCGCGCCCGCGGCCACGAGCTCGAGCACACGAGCGACCGCCTGGGCCGGATCGGCGGCGCGATCCGGCGCCCCCGCGACCACCAGCACGATCTCCCCCCGCACCCCCTGCGATGCCCACACGGCGAGCTCGGCGGCGGTGCCGCGCCGCACCTCCTCGTGCAGCTTGGTGAGCTCGCGGCAGACGACGACGCGGCGACCGTCGCCGAACTCGGCGGCCACGTCGGCGAGCGCGGCCGCGATGCGGTGCGGCGACTCGAAGAACACGAGGGTCCGCCGTTCGGCGGCGAGCGACGCGAGATGCGCGCGACGTCCCGTGCGCGGCAGGAACCCCTCGAAGGCGAACCGGTCGGTCGGCAGGCCGGAGACGGCGAGCGCGGCCAGCACGGCGCTCGGCCCGGGCAGCACCGTGACCCGCACCCCGAGGGCGACGGCCGCCTCGACGAGCCGATATCCCGGGTCGCTCACGGTCGGCATCCCGGCGTCGGTGAGCACGAGCACGTCCTCGTCGCGCGCGTGCTCGGCCAGCTCCGCTGCGCGGCGGGTCTCGTTGTGCTCGTGCAGGGCGATCAACCTCGGCCGGTTCTCGACGCCGAGCGCCCGCATGAGTTGCACGGCGGTGCGGGTGTCCTCCGCGGCGATCACCGTCACGGAGCCGAGCGCCTCCACCAACCGTCGCGTGGCGTCGCCGAGGTTCCCGATCGGTGTGGCGCCCAGGATGATCATGCAACCGAGTCTCCTAGAGTTGCGCCGTGACCGTCGTCGAGCTGACCGGGTCGCGCCTCGACGACTGGTGGCAGGACCTCATGGTGCGCCCGATCGCGCGGCGCATCGCGATCTGGGGCGGGCCGGTGATCGTGCTCGTCGTCGCGACCCTCACGCGTCTCGTCGGGCTCGGTCAGCCGCACGAGCTCGTCTTCGACGAGACCTACTACGTCAAGGACGCCTGGACGATCTGGCACCTCGGCTACGAGGGCAGCTGGCCCTCCGACCCGAACCCCGGGTTCCAGCAGGGACGTGTCGACACGTTCACGAGCGCCCCCGAGTTCATCGCGCACCCGCCGCTCGGCAAGTGGATCATCGCGCTCGGCGAGGTCGCATCCGGCGGGGCGGCCAGCTCGTGGGGGTGGCGGATCTCGACGGCGGTCGTCGGCATCCTGCTCGTCGCGCTCGTCATGGTGCTCGCCCACCTGCTGTTCCGCTCGACGCTGCTGACCACGATCGCGGGCGGCCTCATGGCGATCGACGGCAATGCGATCGTCATGAGCCGCGTCGCGCTGCTCGACGACATCGTCGCGTTCTGGGGGCTCGTGGGCGTCATCCTCGTGCTCCTGGATCGCGGGTGGACCCTGCGACGACTGACGGAGTGGGTCGCGCACCGAGGGGAGGCCGGGCAGCCGACCGACTGGGGACCGATCCTGTGGTGGCGGCCGTGGCTCCTGCTCGCGGCGGTCTCGTTCGGCCTCATGGCGGGCACCAAGTGGAGCGGCTTCTACTTCCTGGCCGGGTTCGGCGTCTTCGTCGTGCTCAGCGAGATCGTGCTGCGCAAGCGCGCGGGCATCGGCTTCTACTCCTCGAGCAGCTTCCTGCAGCAGTCGTGGGCGACCTTCCTGCTCGTGGTGCCGCTCGGCCTCGCGACCTACCTCGCGACCTGGACCGGCTGGTTCGCCACCTCGGGCGGTTACGACCGCACGTGGATCCAGAACGGCGGTTCGCCCGCGACCGGTCTGCTCAGCGGGGTGCCGGTCGCGGTGCAGAACTGGTGGCACTACCAGGGCGAGATCTGGAACTACAACATCCACGAGAGCACGCCGCACGCCTACCAGGCCAACCCCTTCACCTGGCTGTTCCTGGTGCGGCCGACGTCGATGTACTACCACGACAACGGCAACGGCACGGCGGCCGAGATCCTCGAGCTCGCGAACCCGCTCATCTGGTGGGCCGCCACGGCGGCGGCGTTCTTTCTCGTCGTGCGCGTCGTCTGGGGTGCCGTGCGCCGGCGGAGCGTGTGGCGCGAGGCGCTCGTGCTGGCGGGGCTCGGTGCCGGATACCTGCCCTGGCTGCTCTACGTGGACCGCACGATCTTCCAGTTCTATTCGATCGCGTTCGAGCCCTACCTGCTGCTGTGCCTGGTCGCGACGATCCGGGTGCTCGTCGGCACCCGGGACGACCCGGCGCCCCAGCGGGTGCGCGGGCTCGCCCTCGTCGGCGTCTTCCTCGGCCTGTGCGCCGTGTTGAGCGTCTTCTTCTGGCCGCTGTGGATCGGGCAGACCATCCCCCTGGACTATCTCCGGCTGCATTACTGGTTCCCGACCTGGATCTGAGGGGCGCCGCTGGCGCTCTAGGAGATTGCGTCGTCAACCCGTAGAGTCTCAGCAATTCTTCAGGCTCCTCCGGCGAACCCCCCGGCGTCGGCAGCCCTGAGGCGGGAGCACCCGTGCGCAGACCGATCGTCCTCGCCACCGCCCTCGTGGCGGGTCTGGGTGCTGCCCTCGTGCTGGCGGTGCCGGTGAACGCCGCGGGCATCTTCACGTCGCAGATCGACACCGCGGGCACGCTCTACCCGGGCGGCCCGCTGACCTGGAGCGGCCAGCACGACGCCGACGGAACGCTTACGTGGAACGCCATCGCCGACGGCGGCGATCCGGAGGGCATCGACCTCGCGCCGGACTGCGCCCCGACATCCGGAACCGATCCGGTGTCGTACTCGTGCACGCTCGACCCGATCGCGCTCGCGCCGGGCGGCTACACGCTCGTCGGCCAGCTCACCGGCCCGAGCTCGCAGATCGCGAATTATCCGCAGCCGCACTTCACCGTCGCGGAGCCGGCCACGCTCTCGACCGACGCGTCGATCCGCGCCGGCGACGTGCTGCATTTCGGCGGCACCCGGATCGCGACCGGCGGGATGTCGAACTTCCGCGTCGACGGCGACCTCATCGCCCAGGATTCCTGCGTCGGCGCCTTCGACGCCTCGACGAGCTGGTCGTGCATGTGGACGTCACCGGTGACCCTCGGCCTCGGATCGCACGCGCTCACCGTCACCTTCACCGACTCCCGCAGCGAGGAGTCGACCGACCTCGCGACCACGTTCGACGTGGATGCCGCCCCGCCGCCCGCCACGACGCCCCCGACGATCGCGCTGTCGTTCGCGCCCGCCTCGATCACCGCGACCGTGACGCCGACCGACGGTGCGACCGTGGCCGACATCCGGATCGCGCGCCGGAACGGCTCGACGTTCGGGACCGTCGCCGACTGCGCGGCGGCGACCGTGTGCACGGCGAGCGGGCTGGCGCCGGGCCTGTACGCCGTCGAGGCGACGACGCAGGGCACGCACAGCGCCGGCGTCTACGCGGTGGTGCACGACGCCCCGGTCATCACGAGCGCCGACATCACGCAGAGCGAGGGCGTCAACACCGTCGTCAGCGGCACCGGCGAGCCCGGCGACACGATCCTCCTCGGCGACGGCGAGAGCACCTACTGCGACGGCTACTACTCCACGCCCACCGTCGACGACGACGGCCAGTGGATCTGCGACACCGGCGAGGTGGGCGGCCCCCTGACCGCGGTGCAGACCGACGTCGGCGCCGGCGAGCAGGACGGTCAGATCTCCGACGACGGGCTCGTGCTCGGCTACCGCTCGGGAGCGCAGTCGCCTCCGAGCGCGCCCGTCGCTCCGACCGCCGACATCCCGGCGGTGTCGTACCGGCACGCCCCCGGCAGCATCACGGTGACCGCGACCCCCACACACGACCAGCCGCTGGACGCGGTCGGCGTCGTGCTGTACTCGTGGGACGCGACGAACGACTTCTCCGCCCAGGCGCGCTGCGGCAACGCGCTCAGCACGGAGGCGGCGCCCGAGATCCCCGTCGACGTCGCGCAGAGCGACGACGGCGTCGCGCTCACCTGCGTCTTCAGCGGACTGACCCCGGGGATCTGGAACCCCTACTCCGACCAGGGCACGGGCGCCTGGGCCGATGACTACTTCGTGATCCCGGTCGCCCCCACGATCGACTCGGTCACCGATCGCGGCAGCGGAGCCGCGAGCATCGCGGGCGCCGGCACGGACGGCGATCTCATCACGGTGACCGACGGCGGCACCGCGGCGTGCACCGCCACCGTGGCCGCCGGACGATGGAGCTGCGAGGCGCGCCCCGGCGTCGGGTCGCACACCTTCCGCGCGTCCCAGGTCGATCAGGGCGCGGGGCGCGACGACGCGATCCTCGAGACCGACAGCCGGATCGTGTACCGCACCGGCGGCACCTCGGCGCTCAGCACCGCGCGCGCCGTGATCCTCGCCGCACCCGCGACGACGCCCGGCACGACGCTCACCACCCCGGTCTGGACCTTCTCGATCGACGGCATCGACACGTCGAACCTGCACCCGGGCGACACGTTCACCGCGAGCGGATCGGGGCTCCCGGCCGGCTCGACCGTCACGTTCGTGCTGCACTCGACGCCGGTCACCCTCGGCCGGGCGCTCGTCGATCGGACCGGCGCCTTCGCCTTCCAGGGCACCATCCCGCTCGACACGACGCCCGGCGCGCACCAGATCATCGCGACCCTCAGCGGCACGGGCCTGACCTCGACCACGAACGCGAAGGACGTCACGGTCGTCGGCGCCGTGCCGGCCAGCGACGAGCAGCAGGAGTCGTCCGAACAGAGCGAGCAGACCGGCTCGGGCGCGGGATCCGGCTCGGGTGACAAGCGCGACGTCGGCATCGAACCCGACGTCGCGCCCAACGTGCTCACGAACGGCCTGTATTCGATCGGCGACGTCGTCAACCACCCGGAGAAGGTGCCCGCCGCGATCGCGATCGGGCTCGTGCTGCTGGTGCTCGGCATCCTGCCCGCGCACCTTCTCGACGCGACGCTGTCCGAGCAGTGGGAGCACCTCGGCCGGCGCAACCCGCGCCTCGGCCGCAACCCCGGATGGCTCGCACGGCTGCACGCCCTCCTCGCCCGCGCGCCCGCGATCGGCGGCCTGGCGGTGACCGCGGCGACGGCGGTGCTGTTCTGCTTCGCCGACCCGCGCTTCGGGTTCAACCCCGAGTCGCTGCGCCTCGTCATCGCCCTGGCGGTGGCCCTGTTCATCGTGACCTACGTCGTCGATTGGTTCACCAAGCTCATCGTGCGCGGCGCCTGGGGTGCCGAGGTCACCATCCGCCTGCGTCCGCTCGGTCTCGTGCTCGCCCTGCTCGGCGTCATCGCCTCGCGGATGCTGCACTTCTCGCCCGGGTTCCTCATCGGACTGGTGCTCGGGCTCTCCATCGCCGGGCACGCCGTCGGCAGATACGCCTGGCGGGCCGTGCTCGTGCGATCGGGGCTCATCATCGGCCTCGCCATCGCCGCCTGGCTGGGCTTCAGCGCCTTCTCGGGCGAGTCCGCCGAGCACGACTTCACGAGCGCGCTGCTGCTCGAGCTGCTCGTCGCGATCGCGACCGAGGGCATCGTCGCCCTGCTCGTCGAGCTGCTGCCGTTCCACCTGCTCGAGGGCGAGCACGTGTTCCGGCGGTCCAAGGTGCTGTGGGGCCTCGCGTACCTCGTGGCGCTCGTCGTCTTCATCGTCGCCGTCGTGCCGTGGGAGGGCAACTGGGCGACCCTCGGCTCCGGGCTGTGGGGCTGGCTGGCGGTCCTGGCCGGCTTCGCCCTCATCGCCCTCACCGTCTACGTCGTCTTCCGTGTGCGTTCGCGCCGGCACCACGAGGTCGAGGCCGACGAGGAGGCCGACGCGGTCGTCTCGCTCAACGAGGACTGATCGCAACACGGCGAAACACCGCACGGAGCGCGGTTAGCCTCGGACAATGGCCGATCCCGCTCGCCCCGACCGGACCGTCTCCGACCGGCCCGCCTCCGACCGGCACTACGGGTTCCGCACCCGCGCCATCCACGCGGGCAACATCCCGGATGCCGTGACCGGGTCCCGCGCCCTGCCCATCTACCAGACCAGCGCCTTCGTCTTCGACGACACCGCGGATGCCGCCGCCCGCTTCGCCCTGCAGAAGTACGGCAACATCTACTCCCGCCTCGCCAACCCGACCGTGGCGAGCTTCGAGGAGCGCGTCGCCTCGCTCGAGGGCGGCCTCGGGGCGGTGGCCACGGCATCCGGTCTCGGCGCCGAGTTCATCACCTTCGCCGCGCTCGCGGGGGCGGGCGACCACATCGTGGCGTCGTCGCAGCTCTACGGCGGCACGGTCACCCAACTCGACGTGACGCTGCGCCGGTTCGGCGTCGACACGACGTTCGTGGCCGGCACCGACCCGGCCGACTACGCCGCGGCGATCACCGAGAAGACCAAGCTCGTGTTCGCGGAGACGATCGCGAACCCGTCGGGCGAGATCGCCGACATCGAGGGGCTCGCCGGGGTCGCGCACGCCGCGGGGGTGCCTCTGATCATCGACTCGACCGTGGCGACCCCGTACCTCAACCGGCCGATCGAGTGGGGGGCCGACATCGTCATCCACTCGGCCACCAAGTTCCTCGGCGGGCACGGCACCACCCTCGGCGGCGTCGTCGTCGAGTCGGGCCGGTTCCCGTGGGGCAGTCACCGCTTCCCGCTGTTCGAGGCCGGGACGCCGACCTACGGGGGCCTGAGCTGGGAGGGCAACTTCGGCGAGTACGGGTTCCTCACCCGGCTGCGCGCCGAGCAGCTACGCGACATCGGGCCGACGCTCGCGCCGCACTCCGCCTGGCTGCTCGCGCAGGGCGTGGAGACGCTGCCGTTCCGGATGCAGGCGCACGTCGAGAACGCCCGCGCCGTCGCCGAATGGCTGGATGCCGACGACCGCATCGAGTTCGTCAACTGGGCGGGGCTCCCGGGCCACCCGCACCACGCGCGCGCCGCGAAGTACCTGCCGCTCGGCCCGGGATCGGTGTTCAGCTTCGGGGTCGCGGGCGGTCGCGGGGTCGGGCAGCGCTTCATCGAGAGCGTGAACCTGGCCAGCCACCTGGCGAACATCGGCGATGCGAAGACGCTCGTCATCCATCCGGCGTCGACCACCCACGCGCAGCTGAGCGAGCAGCAGCTGCTCGCTGCGGGCGTGCTGCCCGGCCTCGTGCGGATCAGCGTGGGCATCGAGGACGTCGACGACATCATCGACGACCTCGACCGGGCGCTGGCCGCCGCGGTGCGGGGAGAATGAGGCCATGAGCACCGACACCCTCGAGACCGTCGACCTGCAGAACGGGCTCACCTGCTCGATCCCGGCGAGCTCGCCGCTCGCGAAACTGCTGAAGTCGCAGCGCACCTGGCACGGCCCGGATGCCCTGCAGCGTCAGCGGATCCTGCGCGACGCGAAGACGGTCGCCATCGTGGGCGCCTCGCCGAACCCGGCGCGCTCGAGCTACTTCGTGGCCACCTACCTGGCGCAATCGAGCGACTACGAGCTGTACTTCGTGAACCCGAACGCGACCGAGATCCTCGGCCGCCCGGTCTACAAGAGCCTCGCCGACCTGCCGGTCGTGCCCGACATCGTCGACGTGTTCCGCAAGGGCAGCGACATCCCGTCGGTCATCGACGAGGCGCTCGCGATCGGGGCGAAGACCGTCTGGGTGCAGCTCGGCATCTGGAATCAGGAGGCCGCCGAGTACGGCGAGTCGAAGGGCCTCACCGTCGTCATGGACCGCTGCATGAAGGTCGAGCACGCGCGCTTCCACGGGGGTCTGCACCTGCTCGGCTTCGACACCGGCGTCATCTCGTCCCGCAAGGGCGCGCTCCGCTAGCCCTACGGCTGGGCGCCGACCGAGTTGCGCGCCCCCTCGTCATCGATGCGGCCGACGCCCGCCGCGGCCTTGACCGCGTTGTCGTTGCCGACGATGCGCCCCGATCCGATGCGTCCCTGGCCGTCGATCTCGTTGCGATCACCGTGGATCTCGATGCCGCCGACGTCGCCGCCCACGACGATCTGGTCGTCCTGGCCCTCGATCTGCACGCTGGCGCCCGCGTCGGCGAGCACCTGGTTGCGATCGCCGTGGATCTCGATGGCGCCCGCGCGGCCGGCCGTCACGGTGATCCCATCGCCGTTGACGATGAGCGCGGGGCAGTCCGGCGCCTGATACGCGCCCGGCGCGTTGATCGTGCATGAGGCCGCGCCCACCGTCGGCCGCGGCGGCGAGACCGGTGTTCCGGAGGGCCGCGGCGCGGCGGACGACGTCGTCTCGGGGCGCTCGGACGCTCCGCCGCCGAGCGCGGTCGACAGCGGCGTGCACGCCGTCAGCGCCCCGACGAGGAGAACGAGCGGCGCCAGCAGCAGCACGCGGCGGATCACGCGGCGAGCCTATGCGCGCCCGGCGACGAACGTCGAGGGCCCTCGGGAGAAGCAGGACGCGCATCCGATGAGACGGATCTCATCGGACGAGGCTGGCTCGCGACGCGGCTGCGCTGCCATACTCCGCTTACCTGAAATCAAACCGCCTCGGAAGTTGTCCCCCCATGCCTGTCCGAAGGTGGTGGCGCTCGTTGCTGCGCGCCGCCGTGACCCTGGTCGCCGCCCTCGGCCTGGGGCTGTGCCTGGCGTCGCCCGCGCAGGCCGCCGTGTCGCTCGGGATCGGCCCGCAGATGATCCACCCGGGCACCGTCGTCGAGATCGCCGGGGCGAAGAACGCCGACGCGGCGGTCCGGGTCACCGTCCAGCCTCCTGGCCACGTCGTGACCGATGTGAGCACCGCCTGCACCGGAACCGGCTCCGGATCGACGGCCTGGTCGTGCGCGGTCGCACCGCCGGGCGCATGGGCGCTCGGCGACACCCGGGTCGTCGCGATCTCGACGGGTCCGTCCGGCACCGAAGAGGCCATGGGCAGGTTCGTCGTGGTGCCGGATGCGGTGCGCAATGCGCATCCCACACCGACGCCGCCGCTGTCGACGCCGGTCCCGACTCCGACGCCCACCCCCACTCCGACACTCACGCCGACTCCCACCCCGACGCCGACTCGAGGCCCGGGCCCGCCCCCGCGCGTGGTGCCTGCGGCCGTCCCCGCGCCGCGCGCGACCTCGGTTCCCGCGGTCGCCGTCTCGCAGCTCCCGACCCTCGCGCAACCCGTCGAGCCGGCCCCCGCACGGGCGCCGAGCGTGCGTCACGCCGCCGCGAGCCCGCGGACCGCACCGCCCGCACCGCGCGTGGTGCTCGGCGATCGGGTGCCGACCCTCCAGCAGATCCTGGCGCATCCGGAGTCGTTCGCCGCCGCCGGCGGGCTCGGGTCGCTCCTCCTGCTGCTCATCGCGATCCCGGCGCACTTCCTCGACGACACGGTCGGCTCGAACGCATGGCGATTCCACCGCGCGCGGGCCGGCCTCGCCGCCCTGCTCGCGCCGCTCACCGCCGTGCTCGCCCCCGTGCGCACCCTCTGGCGGCGGCTGCCCCACCTGCACATCTCCGTGCCGATCGTCATCGTGCTCGCAAGCGTCGCCTTCGGATTCGCCGACCCCGAGTACGGGGCGGACGCCGACTCCCTGCGGTCCACGCTCTCGCTCATCATCGGCCTCGGCCTCGTCCTGCCGCTGCCGGCGATCCTGACCGCGCGGATCGCCCTGCGGCGCTGGCATGCCCCGGCGCACCTCGTCGCCCAGCCGGCGGCGCTCGCGCTCTCGATCATCGGCGTGCTCGCCTCACGGACCTTCGGCTTCGAACCGGGGCTGCTGATCGGCCTGGTCATGGGACTCGAACTGGCCGTCGGCGCTCGCGAGAGCCACCATCGCTGGGCCACGACGCTGCGCCTCTCGCTGGTCGCCGCGGTCTCCGTGCTCTGCTGGATGGTCTACTCGCTCGTGCATGCCCTCGGCGAGCAGGCCATCGGCTTCGGCTGGGACCTGGCGCGGGAATCCCTCGGCGCCGCAGCCGACGAGGGGCTCACGGGGCTCGTCGTGGCGCTGCTGCCGATCACCTTCATGGAGGGCAAGGAGCTGTTCGGCGGGAGCCGGCGGACCTGGGCGGCGCTCGCCATCCCCTCGGCGTTCCTGTTCGCCCTCATCGTGGTGCCGACGTCGCTCGAGGACACCACGCGCGAGCCCCCGCTCTGGCTGATCGCGACGGTGCTCGCCGGCTTCGGCGTGCTCGCGATGACCGTCTGGCTGATCTTCCGCGAGCTCGCGCGGCACGATCCGGCGCCGGTGGAGGCGCCCGAGGAGGAGCCCGCGGTCACCCGCTAGGCGCCGCGCCGCTCGATCCCGACCCGGCGAGGAGCGTGGCGAGCTCCGCGGCGTCCGAGACCGGGAGTCGGCACACGAACTGCTCGCACCAGTAGGCGGCGGGTCGCCCGTCGCGCGGCGCCCGCCCGGCGAAGAGCTCGAAGCCGGCGTCCTCGAAGGCCACGGCCTGCGAAGCGGTGACGAGCGCGACCGCGTCGGCGACGGCCGTGCGCGCGACACCGGCCAGCGGCGCCCGATCGGCCTCGTCCCCCACCACCACGAGCTGCCGAGCAGGCCGAGCCAGCCGCGCCGCCAGCTCGAGCGCTGCCCCGTACGCGCTCGCGCGGCCCGCGGACTCGGCGATCGCCGGCGCGATCGAGGCCGCCGCGAGCTCGCGATACCCGTCCTCGCCAGTGACCGCCCAGAGCAGCAGGGCGGCGTCGGCGAGCAGCGCAGGGCCGGACGGCGTCGCGCCGTCGGCGAGGTCGGGCGCGAGCGCGAGCCCCTGCGCCGACAGCACCGGATCCGCCCCCTCGGGCGGACCGCTGCCCGCCGCGTCGACGAGCTCCCGGGCGCGGATCGCGTGCCGCACGTCGCCGCTCGCGAGCGCGAGGCGCAGCAGGCCGCCGGCCAGGCCGCCGTAGTCCTCCAGGGTCGCCACGGCATCCGATGCACGTCCATCGAGCGAGGACCGCACCAGCCGCCCGCCGTCGCGCACGGGCAGCGCGTCGGCCGCGACGGCGGCGGCCGCGACCCACTCGGGGCGGTCGAACCGCGCACCGGCCTCGGCGAGCGCCCCGATCGCGAGCCCGTTGAGACCCGTGAGCACCTTGCGGTCGAGCGCCGGCGCCGGATGCCGCGCCCGCTCTCCCGCGTCGAGCCGGTACCAGCCGCCCTCGCTGCGCTGCCCCCCGAGGTCGCTCTCGGAATCCTGCGCCGACGCGAACGCGCGCGACGGCAGCCGCAGCGTGTCGAGCAGGAAGCCCGCGATCCCGGTCGCGATGCGCTCGGCGCCGGGATCGAACGGGGCCAGCCGCGCCGCGAGCGCGAGCAGCTGCGCGTTGTCGCCGAGCATGCGCTCGTAGTGCGGCTCGGTCCAGTCGCGCTGTGTCGCGTAGCGGAAGAAGCCGCCGTCGACCGGATCGCGCAGCGGCGATGCCGCCATGATCGCGAGCGTGCGGCGGGCGAGCTCGCGCGGGCCGTGCTCGGCGAAGAACGCGAGGACGGGGGCGTTGGGGAACTTGGGTCCGCGGCCGAGGCCGCCGAACTCGGGATCGTCGAGGGCCGCGATCGCATCGGCCGCGGCATCCAGGTCGACGGCTTCGGCATCCGGAGCCGGTCGCCGCTCGGCGAGCGCCCCGACGAGCGCCGAGGCGATCGCGCCCACCTCATCGCGCCGCTGGGTCCACGCATCCGTGATCGCCTCGAGCACCTCGCGGAACGCCGGCACACCCTGCCCCGCGCGCGGCGGGAAGTAGGTGCCCGCGTAGAAGGCGCCGCCCTCGGGCGTCGTGAAGACGCTCAGCGGCCACCCGAGGTTCTGCGTGAACGCGCCCGCCTGCGCGAGCATGGCCGCGTCGACATCCGGATGCTCCTCCCGGTCGACCTTGATCGCGACGAACCGCTCGTTGAGGTACGCCGCGAGCTCCGGGTCGGAGAAGCTCTCGCGCGCCATGACGTGGCACCAGTGGCAGGTCGCGTAGCCGACCGACACGAACACCGGCACATCGCGGCGCCGGGCCTCGGCGAAGGCCTCCTCGCCCCACGGCCACCAGTCGACCGGGTTGCCCGCATGGGCGAGCAGGTACGGACTGGTGGAGTCCGCCAGCCTCGAGGAGCCCTGCCGGGAGGCCACGAGGGCCTCAGTTCAGCGTGTCGGGATCCGCACCCGAGCGCACACCGGTGTCCAGGGCGTCGATCGCCGCCATCTCGTCGGCCGTCAGCTCGAAGCCGAAGACGTCGAAATTCTGACGCATGCGGTCGCGGTTGTTCGACTTCGGGATCACGACCAGGCCGTGCTGCAGGTGCCACCGGATGACGACCTGGGCGGGCGCGACGCCGTGCGCGCCGGCGATCTCGGCGAGCGGTCCCGAACCGAGCACGTCGACGACGGCATGGCCGAGCGGGCCCCACGACTCGGTGAGGATGCCGTGCGCGGCGTCGTAGTCGCGCAGCTCCTGCTGCACGAAGAAGGGGTGCAGCTCGATCTGGTTGATCGCGGGCACTGTCCCGGTCTCGGCCGCGAGGCGATCGAGGTCCTGGGTGCGGAAGTTGGAGACGCCGATCGATGTCGCCTTGCCGGCATCCCGGATCTTCTCGAAGGTCTGCCAGGTCTCGACGAACAGGTTCTTGCCCGGCGCCGGCCAGTGGATGAGGTACAGGTCGACGTGGTCGAGTCCGAGCTTGCGCAGGCTGTCGTCGATGCCGGCGAGCGCGGTCGCCTCGCCGTGCTCGGTGTTCCAGAGCTTCGTCGTGATGAAGAGCTCGTCGCGCGGGATGCCGGACTTCGCGATCGCCGCGCCCACGCCCTCCTCGTTGCCGTAGAGGGCGGCCGTGTCGATGTGCCGGTAGCCGACCTCGAGGGCGTCGGTGACGATCCGCTCGGTCTCGGCGGGATCGACCCGGAAGACGCCGAAACCGAGCTGCGGGATGGAGTGGCCGTCGTTGAACTGCAGGCTGGGCACCGTCATGCCTCCAGCCTGGCACGTCGCGACTAGGCTCGCCGACCGTGACCGCGTTGCACGACGTCGCCGAGATCTACGCCCCGGCGATCATCGCCGCCGTGCGCCGCGAGTACCCGAACGGACCGCGGCACACGATGCACGGACCGGACGATCAGGTCACCCCTCGCGGCGCGCATCCGGCCTTCTACGGCTGCTTCGACTGGCACTCCGCGGTCGAGATGCACTGGGCGCTCGCGGTGCTCGTGCGCAGCTTCCCGAGCGCACCGTTCGTCGGCGACGCCCGCGCGGTGCTGGGCGAGCACTTGACCGCGGCGAACCTCCGCGCGGAGGCCGCCTACGTCGAGGCCGCGCCGTCGTGGGAGCGGCCGTACGGCTGGGGATGGGCCCTGCAGCTCGCGGCCGAGCTCGCCGAGTGGGGCGCCGACGGGGAGGCCGACGCGCGGGCCTGGGCGGCGGACCTCGCGCCCCTCGCCGAGCGGCTCGCGGACGGGTTCGTGCGCTGGCTGCCGCTGCTCGCCTACCCCGAGCGGGTCGGGATGCACTCGAACACCGCCTGGGCGCTCACCCGGTCGTTGCCGTACGCGCGCCAGCAGGCCGCCGCGGGCGATCCGGCGCTGTTCGATGCGATCGGCACGGCGGCGCGCCGCCTGTACGCGGCGGACCGCGACTACCCGTTCGGCTATGAGCCGTCGGGCGCCGACTTCCTCTCCGGCGGCCTCGCCGAGGCCGGCCTCATGCGCGAGGTGCTCGGCGACGGGTTCGGGGCGTGGTGGGGCGGGTTCGGCGGGGCGGTGGATGCGATCGCGACGCCCGCGGTCATCCTGAACCCCACCGACGGGCAGGGCGCGCACCTCATCGGCCTCAACCTGCACCGCGCGCACGGCTTCCGCGCGCTCGGCATGACCGCGGCCGCCGACGCGCACCTGACCGCCTCGCTGCCGCTCGTCACGGGCGGCGACTGGATGGCGCAGCATTGGCTGGCCGCGTTCGCGGTGCTCGCCCTGCGCTGAGCGCCGCGGCCCCGGCGCCGTATCCTGAAGGGCTCATGTCCCCGCCGTCCGGCACCGCGCCCCTGCGCATCTCCTACCCGCCCGAGCTGCCCGTCAGCGCCGCTCGGGACGAGCTGGCGCGCGCCATCGCCGGCAACCAGGTGGTCATCGTGGCCGGTGCCACCGGGTCGGGGAAGACGACGCAACTTCCCAAGATCTGCCTCGAGCTGGGGCGCGAGCGCATCGCGCACACCCAGCCGCGCCGGATCGCCGCCCGCTCGATCGCGGAGCGCATCGCCGAGGAGCTCGGGGTCGACCTGGGCGGGGTCGTCGGGTACCAGGTGCGCTTCGACGACCGGTCGGCGCGCGACACCCGCATCAAGCTCATGACCGACGGGGTGCTGCTGGCCGAGATCAACCGCGACCGGGAGCTGCGCCGCTACGACACGATCATCCTCGACGAGGCGCACGAGCGGTCCCTCACGATCGACTTCCTGCTCGGGTACCTGCGCGAGCTGCTGCCGAAGCGGCCCGACCTCAAGGTGATCGTCACGAGCGCGACGATCGACCCGCAGAGCTTCGCGGCGCACTTCGCCGGCCCGGATGGCGTCCCCGCTCCGATCGTCGAGGTGAGCGGGCGCACCTACCCCGTCGACATCCGCTACCGCCCGCTCGTCGCGGAGGCGTCGGAGGACGAGGAGGGGGAGGCGAGCGACGACCGCGACGTGCAGCAGGGGATCGTCGACGCTCTCGCGGAGCTGAGGCGCGAGGCGCCGGGCGACGTGCTCGTGTTCTTGTCGGGCGAGCAGGAGATCCGGGATGCCGCGGACGCCGTGGCGGGACGGTTTCCGGAAACGGAGGTCCTCCCCCTCTACGGCCGGCTGAGCGCGGCCGACCAGCACCGGGTCTTCTCCCGCGGCACGAGACCGCGGGTCGTGCTCGCGACCAACGTGGCCGAGACCTCGCTGACGGTGCCCGGCATCCGGTACGTCGTCGACGCCGGCACCGCCCGCATCTCGCGCTACAGCCCGCGCGCGAAGGTGCAACGGCTGCCGATCGAGGCGATCAGCCAGGCGAGCGCGAACCAGCGCTCCGGGCGCGCGGGTCGCACGGCGCCGGGCATCGCGATCCGGCTGTACGCCGAGGAGGACTTCGAGCGTCGCCCGGAGTACACCGACGCCGAGATCCTGCGCACCAATCTCGCGGCCGTGATCCTGCAGATGATCTCGCTCGGGCTCGGCGACATCGCGTCGTTCCCGTTCCTCACCCCGCCCGACCCGCGCGGCATCCAGGACGGCCTCGACCTCCTCCTCGAGCTCGGCGCGGTCGCACCCTCCCCCATGGCCCCGCCCCCCGTAGCCAAAAACGCCCACTCCGCGGCGCGAGGAGTGGGCGCTTTTGGCAAGGGAACGCAGGCGATGGCCATCACGGCGGTCGGGCGGGAGCTCGCTCGGCTGCCGGTGGACCCGCGGTTCGGGCGCATGCTCGTCGAGGCCAAGCGCAACGGCGTCGCGCGCGAGGTCGCGGCCATCGTCGCGGGACTCTCGATCCAGGACGTGCGCGAGCGGCCGCTCGAGAAGCGCCCGCAGGCGGACCAGGCGCACGCCCGCTTCGCCGACCCGACCTCCGACTTCCTCGGGCTCCTGAAGCTCTGGGATCACCTCGACGAGCAGCGCCGCGAGCTCTCGAGCAGCGCGTTCCGGCGGATGTGCAAGGCCGAGTTCTTGAACTACCTGCGGGTGCGCGAGTGGCAGGACCTGTACCGCCAGATCCTGTCGCAGAGCGGTCTCAAAGCGGGGCCGCCGAAGGTCGACCCGGATGCCGTCCACCGCTCGCTGCTGAGCGGCCTGCTGTCGCGCATCGGCCTCCGCGACGACCGCACGAAGGGTCGCGCCACGGAATTCCTCGGCTCCCGCCAGCAGCGCTTCGCGATCTTCCCGGGGTCATCCCTCGCGAAGAAGCCGCCGGCCGCCGTCATGGCGGGCGAGCTCGTCGAGACCAGCCGCCTGTTCGCCCGGACCGTCGCCGCGATCGATCCGGCGTGGGCCGAGTCCCTCGCGGGCGACCTCGTCGAGCGCACCTATTCCGAGCCGCGCTGGGAGAAGCGGCAGGGCTCGGCCGTCGCCGACGAGCGGGTGACGCTGTTCGGGGTGCCGATCGTGTCGAAGCGCCGCATCCAGCTCGCCCGCATCGAGCCCGAGCGGGCGCGCGAGCTGCTGATCCGGCACGCCCTCGTCGAGGGCGAGTGGCCGTACGACATCCGCCGCAACGCCCTCTACGCCTTCGACCGTGACAACCGGGCGCTGCGGGCCGAGCTCGGCGAGCTGGAGGAGCGCGCCCGGAGGCGCGACATCCTGTCGGGCGACGAGGCGCTCGTCGAGTTCTACGACGCCCGCGTCCCGGCCGACGTCACCGATGTGCGCCGCTTCGAGCGCTGGTGGAAGGCGGCCCGCGCCGAGCAGCCGGACCTCCTCACGATGACCCGTGCCGACCTGCTCGAGCAGGAGCACGACGAGGAGTACCCCGACGAGCTCGGCGGGTTCCGCCTCGACTACCGGTTCGAGCCCGGGGCCGCCGACGACGGGATCACCGTCGAGATCCCGCTGGCACGGCTCCCCGCGGTCGGTCCGGCGGGCTTCGATCGCCTCGTGCCGGCCCTGCGCGAGGAGCTCGTCACCGCCCTCCTGCGCACGCTGCCCAAGGCGATCCGCCGCGACCTCGTGCCGGCCGGCGACTGGGCGCGCCGGCTGCTGCCCACCCTGTCCGGCGATCCCGGGATCCCCCTCACGCAGGCGCTCGCCGACGCCGCCCGCGCGATGGCGCACGTGGTCGTGCGGCCCGAGGACTTCGACCTCGAGCGCCTTCCCCCGCACCTGCGGGTGAACTTCGCCGCCGTCGACGAACGCGGCCGCCGGGTGGGTGCCTCGAAGGACCTCGGTGAGCTGCAGGCGCGGCTCGCGGATCGCACTCGCACCTCGGTCGCGAAAGCCGTCGCGCCGCCGCGCTCGGCCCTCGAACGCGACCGGATCGAGCGCTGGGACCTCGGCGATCTCCCGGCGGTCGTGGAGAACGGCCCGGTGCGCGGCTACCCGGCCCTGACCGTCGAGACCACGCGCGAGGGCGACCACGTCGCGCTGCGGGTGCTAGCGAACGCCGGCGAGCAGGCGGTGGCCCACCGCGCGGGCGTACGCCGCCTCATCGCGCTGACCCTGCCGAGCCCCGCCTCGTACGTGCAGGAGCACCTCACGACGACCGAGAAGCTGCACCTGGCCGCGAGCCCCTACCGGTCGGTCGCGGCGCTCATCGAGGATGCCGTGCTCGCGGTCGTCGACGACGTCGCCGGCGAGCGCGCGCCCTTCGACGCGGCGGGATTCGAGGCGCTCCGGCAGGAGGCGTCGGCGGCGCTGATCGACCGCACCTTCGCGCTCGTCGGCCTCGCCGCCAGGACGCTCGCCGCGGCGCGCGACGCCGACAAGGCGATCTCGGCCGCGTCGGGTCTGGCGCTCATGTCGCCGCTCAGCGACGCCCGCGCCCAGCTCGAGGCGCTCATCCACCCCGGCTTCGTGCGGATCACCGGTGCCGCGCAGCTGCCGCGCGTGCCCGTCTACCTTGCGGGCATCGTGCACCGCGTGCAGCGGATGGCGGAGAACCTGGGGCGCGATCGGGTCTGGCAGAGCGAGACCGAGCAGGCGCTCGCGCTCTATCGCGACGCGGGCGGTCCGCTCCCGCTCGAGCTCGCGACCCCGCAGCGGCTCGTGGAGGTGCGGTGGATGCTCGAGGAGCTCCGCCTGTCGCTGTTCGCCCAGCCGCTCGGTGCGCGCGGTCCGGTGAGCGTGCAGCGCATCCGCAAGGCACTCGCCGGCTGAGCCCCGTCGATACGGCCCCGGACTAGTCCTCCACAGGCGTCGAGAGTGATTGCGCCGTCCCGGTCACCCCGCGTGCGATCCGGAGCGACCCGCTCGCCTCGCTATCGTCCCCGCATGATCGTCGAGTCGGGTTACGACCTGTTCCTGCTGTTGTCGGCGCAGCCGGGAACCGAGTTGGCGATGGTGACCCTCGACGCCGACCTTCGACCGATTCACCGGTCGATCGTGGAACGGGACTACGACGGGGTCCTCGACGAAGGGATCCTCGCCCGGGTCGATGCGCTGGTCGAGAAGGAGGATGGCGCGTGCTTCGCCGTGCTCGGACACCGCGTCAGCGACGCCACGGGATTCCTCCAGCACCTGGATTGGGACGCGGAGAAGGCGTTGCTCGACATCCTCCGCTGCCGGTCGATCGACCTTCTGGGTTACATGGGCTACGACAGCGAGCGGTGGGCGACCACCGGCCCCGTCTATCGGTTCACCGACTATCCGCTCGCCGACCACGTGCCGCGGACTCTCGTGGTGCGCGGTCCGCATCCCTTCCTCGAGTGCCGGTGCATCGCCTGCCAGAACCGGGGTGGATGTACATGATCAAGTACAATCCTGGAATGAAGACGATCTCGTTCTCCGAGTCGCGCGCGAACTACGCCGCCACGCTCGACGCGGTGGTCAACGATCGCGAGGAGGTCGTGGTCACCCGTGCCGGACACGACCCGGTCGTGATCGTCAGCCTCGCCGACTACGAGTCGCTCAAGGAGACGGCGTATCTGCTCCGAAGCCCCCGCAACGCCGCGCGGCTGCTGCGATCCATCGAACGGCTCGAGCACGGCGACGGGCTCGAGCACGACCTCGTCGAGTGAGGCTCGTCTGGGATGAGGATGCCTGGTCCGACTACGTCTTCTGGCAGGGCGCCGATCGCGCCATCGTGCGACGCATCAACGCGCTGCTGCGCGACATCGAGCGCACCGGTCACGAGGGGATCGGCAAGCCCGAGCCCCTGAAGCACGGGTTCCGCGGCTACTGGTCGCGACGCATCACCGACGAGCATCGCCTGGTCTACCGGATCGAGCGCGACGAGATCCGGATCGCGGCCTGCCGATACCACTACTGAGGGCGTCAGTCCTTGACCGACCCCGCCGCCAACCCCGCCGTGATGAAGCGCTGGAAGACGATGAACAGCACGACGATCGGGATCGCGACCACGGTCGACGCCGCCATGAGCGGCCCCCACTGCGTGCCGTACTGCCCGATGAACGAGTTGAGCGCGACCGTCACCGGCTGCGCCTCCTGCCGCGGGTTCAGCGTGATGCCGAGCGTGAACTCGCCCCAGGTCATGACGAAGGTGAAGGCCATGACGGTCACGAGCCCCGGCCGCACCACCGGCAGCACGATCCGCCAGAACGCCTGCCAGCGGTTGCAGCCGTCGACCTCCGCCGCCTCCTCGAGCTCTCGCGGGATCCCGAGGTAGAACGGCCGCAGCACGATGACGGCGAACGGCAGCGCGATGACGGTGTCGCCGAGGATCAGGCCCCAGGGCGAGTTCGTGAGCCCCGCCTGAGCGAACAGGGCGAACATCGGCAGCGCGAGGTTGATCGTCGGCAGCAGCTGCGCGAGCAGGAACGGCAGCAGCAGCAGGCTCGTCCATCGCAGCTTCAGCCGCGCGAAGCCGTACGCGGCGGGCGCGGCGATGACGAGCGTCACGAGTGTCGTGCCGATCGACACGATGAAGCTGTTGCTGAGCGCCCGCAGCATCTGGGCGTTGCCGAAGACCGCCGTCACGTAGTTGCCGAAGTCGAACGACGTCGGGAACCAGGTCGGCGGCGAGGTGAAGAGCTGCGACTGCGGCTTGATCGAGGTCGTGACCATCCAGTACAGCGGGAAGATGTAGATCGCGACCAGGACGACGCCGATGATCGTCAGAACCCAGCGGCGGCGATGCAGCATCACAGCGAAGTCTCCTCACGGCGCCGGAAGAACAGGTAGACGATCGAGAGCAGCAGCGGGATGACGAGCAGCACGTTCGCCGCCGCCGCCCCGTCGCCGAGACGGAAGTACTCGAACGAGAGCTTGTAGACCGCGATGGACAGCACGTTGGTGGCGTTGGCGGGCCCGCCCGACGTCATCACGTAGATGATGTCGAACACCTTGAACGTGTGCACGAAGCCCAGCAGCAACGCCGTGAGGATCACCGGCCGCATGAGCGGGGCGGTGATGCTCCAGAACCGGCGCCAGGCGCTCGCGCCGTCGATCGCCGCGGCCTCGTAGAGCGTCGTCGGGATCGTCTGCAGACCGGCGAACACGAGCATCATGTGGAACGGGATGCCGATCCAGATGTTCGAGATGATCACGGCTGGCAGGGCGGTCGACGGGTCGGTGAGCCAGGCCTGGGTGGTGTGGATGCCGAACAGCCCCAGGAAGGCGTTGATGACGCCGTAGCTGCCGGCGTACATCCACCGCCACAGGCTCGCCGACACGACGGCCGGCAGGACCCAGACGACCATCATGATCGCGCGCAGCAGGCCCGACAGCGGGAAGCCCGTGTTGAAGAACAGCGCGAAGCAGAATCCGATGACGTGCTGGAAGACGAGCGACCCGACGGTGAAGATCAGCGTGATGGCGAGCGAGCTGAGGAAGTCGGGCGACGAGATGAAGTCGAGGTAGTTCTGGAGGCCGACGAACGCGGCCCCACCCCGGAGGAAGTTGCCCGCGTTCACGTCGAACACGCTGAGGTTGAACGTGTACGCCAGCGGATAGAACATCAGCAGCAGCAGGTAGAACAGCGCCGGTGCGACGAAGAGGTAGCGCGCCGAGCGGCGCGCCAGGCGCCGGCCGGCCGTCCCGCGAGGGACGGTCGGCCGGGTCTGGGCGATGGCGGTCATACGGTGGCTGATCTCCGGATCAGGGCAGGAGCGGCTTGACCGTCGCGGCCGCCTTGTCGAGAGCGTCCTTCGCCGTCGCCGAGCCCGAGATGGTCGACTGGATGGCGATCACCACCGCGTCGGCGATCTCGGCGTAGTTCGAGCCGTAGGCCCGCGGTCGCGCGACCTGCAGCTGCTTCGTGAACGTCTTGATCGCATCCGAGTCGCTGAAGGGCTGGGTGTCGGAGCGGGTCGGCAGGCTGCCGTTCTGCTTCGCGAGGTACTCGAGGTTCGCCGGCTGCTGCAGCCACTTCACGAGATCCCACGAGGCCTGCTCGTTGGGCCCATCGGTGATGAGGTAGTTCTCGCCACCGAGCGCCGACGCCGACTCCTTGTCCTTCGGCAGGAGCGCCACCCCGTAGTCGAGGTTCGGCGCGTCCTTCGCGAGCGTCGGGATCTGCCACGGTCCGTTGATCATCATCGCGGCGCGGCCCTGAGCGAACTCCACCTCGGCGGCGGTCTGGTCCCAGTTGAGCGCCTCCTTGGAGACGCTGCCGTCCTTGACGAGGCCGGCCCAGAAGTCGAGGGCACGCACCGAGTCGGGCGAGGTGAGCTTGTTCAGGTCGCCGCCGGCCTGCCACAGCGTCGGCAGCCACTGGAACACCGCCTGCTGGTTGTTGATGGCCGAGAACGAGAGGCCGTACCGGCTGCCCGACTTGAGCTTGAGGGCGTCCTCCTTCAGCTCGTCCCAGGTGGTCGGGGGCTTCAGGCCCGCGTCGGCGAGCGCCTTCTTGTCGTAGAACAGGGCGAGGCAGTTCGCCGTGATCGGCAGGCCGTAGACCTTGCCCTTGTAGGTCGCCGACGCGATGAGGCCCTTGGGGTACTTGGAGAGCTGGCCCCAGTCCTTGAGCTGCTTCGTGAGGTCGGCCGCGATGCCGGTCTCGGCGAACTGCTGGTGGTCCGGGCTGTTGATGATCACGATGTCGGGCACCGAGGCGGCGCCCGCCGACTGCAGGAGCGTCTGCTTGAGCTGGTCGTAGGCGACGTACTGCCGGTCGACGGTGACGTTCGGGTGCGACTTCTCGTACTTCTTGATCATCGTGTCCAGCCCGTCGCTGGCCGTGGTGCCCGGCTGGTAGTAGTCCCACCAGGTGAGCTTGACAGGACCGTCCGAGTGGCTCGGCTTCGCGGCGCCGCCGCCGCCGGGTGCGCAGGCTGCGAGGCCGGTGACGGCGACGGCCGCCACCGCCAGCGCCGCGAGCCGCGACCGCATGCGGCCGTGTCGTGATGCGGACATCTGTTCTCTCCTTCGTCGTTGAATGCGAGTGGTGCGGGGCCCGGCCGGAGCCGGGACGTCAGGTACGTGCGGGTGGGTGGGAGTCCAGCCAGTCGCGGGACACGCGCAGGCCGTCCTCGAGCGACGCCGATGACTCCTCGTCGACGCAGATCCAGCCCGGATAGCCCACGTCGCGCAGGGCGCTCAGGATGCCGACGAGATCGAGGTCGCCCTGGCCGAACAGCCGCCACTGGCCGTCGGCGTAGTCCTTCAGGTGGATGTTGTCGATGACGCCCGCGAACTCAGCGATGAAGCCCGGGATGTCCTCGACGCCCGACTTGGCCAGGTGCGCCGTGTCGACCGTGAGCCCCACGAGCGGCGACCCGTCGGCCGTCTGCACCGCGCCGAAGAACGCGCGCACGTCATCCGGGGTCATGACGGGCTGGTCGAAATGGTGGTGCAACGAGAGCGCGACGCCCAGCTCGCGGGCGCGGCGGCCGTGCCCCGAGAGGCTCGTCGCGTATGCCTCGAGCAGCGCGCGGTCCACGCCCTCGTGGGTGCGGTTCTGGCAGTAGACGACGCGTTCGGACCCGACCGCGCCGGCGAACTCGATGACCCGCGCGAGGCGTTCCTCGCCGGCGGCATCCGGCACGTCGAAGAAGATCACGGCCGAGGCGACGCCGGGCTCCGGGTAGCGCGCTCGGAAGGCGCCGGCGTCATCAAGCCACGGCGTGAACTGGTTCATCTTGAGCTGCAGGCCGTCGTAACCGGCCGCGCGGAATCCGCCGAGCAGGGCCTCGGTGTCGGCGTCGGTGCGGGTGGGCTTGCTGAAGGCGATCCGGTTGCCGGCGCTCACGGCAGGAGCCCGTTCTCGAGTGCGACCGGCTGCTCGGTCCGCGCCGACTCGTAGGCAGCGAACAGGAGGGAGAGCGTCTTGAGGTTGTCCTCACCCGAGTTGCCGGGCTGCGTGCCGCTGTCGAGGGCGTCGAGCAGGCGCTCCAGACTGCGGTAGGCCGAGATCGGCTTGCCGTCGCCGGCGCACGGGTTCGAGGTGGTCTCCACGCCGTCGGCGGTGTGGACCTCCAGGGCGTCGTAGGTGAGTCGCAGCGTGCCGGTCTCGCCCAGCACGATCGTCTCGACGCGGTTCACCCGGGAGGCGAAGCTCTGCGTGTAGTTCACCGGGATGCCGCCGAAGTGCACCTGGATGAAGGCGTCGGTCTCCCCCGCGGTGTGCATCGCCGGGTGGGTGAAGGTGCGCGCGACGATCCAGTCGGCGTCGCGGCGGTCCGCGGCGTCCGGCTGGGCGTCGATGAGGTAGCGGAACCCGTCGAACCAGTGCACCCCCATGACCGCGAGCGCGTGGTGCCGCGCCTCGGCGCGCCAGCCGACGACCTCGCGCCACATGAGCTCGCTCTGGTCGATGCCGAGCACCCGGCCGATGCGTCCGGCGGCGATCGCGTCGCGGGCGAGCCCGAAGGCGTAGTGGTCGCGGAAGTTCTGGTCGACGGCCAGCAGCACGCCGGCGTCCCCGGCGGTGCGGACGATCTCCCGCGCCTCCGTCATGTCGTCGGCCATCGGCTTCTCGACCAGCAGGTGCTTGCCGCCCTCGGCGAGCTCCCGCACGGCCTCCAGCCGCACCGTGCTGGGGGTGCACACCGACGCGACCTCGAAGTCGGCACCGGCCAGCAGCTCACCGATGCTCGCGTAGGTGTCGGTCACGCCGAAGTTCTCGGCCGCCCAGGCGCGGCGCGCCGGGTCCGGGTCGACCGCCGCGACGATCTCGACGCGGTCCGGCCGATCGAGGTAGCCGCGGAAGTGCATGTCGCTGACGTTGCCGCAGCCGACGATGGCGACACGATGACGGCTCATTCGCCGACCACCTGCCGCTTCGCGTTCGGATAGCAGATGGCGAGCTCGGCGACCTCGTCGCCGATGTTCTCGGCGTTGTGCACCGCGCCCTGCGGGATCGAGATCGTGTCTCCCGGCCCCATCTGCACGTACTCGTCGTCGACCCGGTGCCGGATCGTGCCGCGCACGACCCGCAGCACCTCGTCGCAGTTCGGGTGGTGGTGCACCGGGTTCTGCTGGCCCGGGTCGATGAAGCAGGTGCCGACCGTCATCGTGTCGGAGTTGCCGATGGCATCGGAGACGGCCCACTCGAGCCGGCCCCAGGACTGCGGCTCGACGACGACCTCGCTCGCGCGGGTGAGGCCGCCGCGGCCGCGGGAGATGGGGGTGTCGGGCATGGGGAACGCGCCTCTCGCTGGATCGGTCGGGCCGGCGCGTGCCGACCCCGCTGTCGGGTGGCGATCAGCAGTCGCCACCCGAACATCCTGAAGGGAGCGCGAGGACAGGGAGAGGGCCAATTCCGGTCAGGTGGCACCCGCTCGCTGAGCAGCGGTCACGACCGCGGGTCAGCCGAACTCGCTCCACACCTGCGCGAGCAGGTCGATGCCGCGCGCGACGGCCCCCTGATCGGCGGCGTAGGAGAGCCGCACGTGGTCGTCGAGCCGGTCCTCCGCCGAGAAGGTGGGACCCGGGAGGATCTGCACGCCGACGCGCTCCGCGCGCTGCGCGAACGCCGTGGCACCCGGACCGGGGAGCCGGATCCAGAGGGATCCCCCGCCGGCCGGCACCTGCGGCGTCCAGTCCGGCAGTTGCTCGGCCAGTTGCTCGAGCGCGAGTCGGCGCCCCTCGGTCAGCGTGCGGAACCGCTCGTCGCGAGCCCGCTCGATCTGCGGCAGCAGCTGCGCGGCGAGCAGTTGCGCGAGCACCGACGTGCCGAGGTCCTCGCCGCCCTTGACCGCGATGAGCTCGTCGATCGTCTCGGGCTGCGCGCGCACCCAGCCCAGCCGCAGCCCGCCCCAGAACGACTTGCTCATCGACCCGACGGTCAGCACCAGGTCGCTTCCCGCGGCGAGCGGAATCGGCCGGCGCTCGCCATCGATGATGGTGTCGGAGAGGGTCGCGTCGTCGATGACCGGCACGCCCGAGCGTTCCGCGATGGCCGTGATCCTGCTGCGGTGGAACCGGTCGAGGACGGACCCGGTCGGGTTGTGCACCGTCGACTGCAGCACGATGAGCGCGGGCTTGCGGGCCGCGACGGCCGCCGCGAGCTCGTCGACGTCGATGCCGTCGCCGCCCGAGGACACGCCCACGAGTCGCGCGCCGAGAGCCTGGAGCGACTCGATGGCGCCGCGGAACGACGGCTCCTCGATCAGCACCGTCGCCCCGGGGGTGATGAACGACGACGCGACGAGCCGCAGCGCCTGCTGCGCCCCGGAGCACACCAGGATGTGCTCCGGCCCGGTGGGCAGCCCGAGACCCCGGTAGTACGCGGCGATCGCCTCGCGCAGCTCGGGCAGGCCCGAGGGGATGTAGCCGTGGCTCGCGACGAGCTCGCGCATGCGCGAGCCGTCGAGCAGGTTGACCTCGTCGGCGACCATGGCCAGCCCCGGCATCGCAGCGCTGCGCAGGTCGATCCGGTCCAGCTGCACCGGATCCTCCGCCACGAAGGAGCGCAACCGGTCGTCGCCGCGGACCGGCCCGCTGTGCCGTCGGCTCACGGTCACGTAGGTGCCGTCGCCCTGCCGGCTCGAGAGCAGCCCCTCGCCGCGCAGCAGGTCCAGCGACTTCGTCACGGTGTTGCGACTGAGGTTCAGGGCGAGCCCCAGCGATCGCTCGGAGGGCAGTCGGGTGCCCGAGGTCATGGCCCCGGTGCGGATCAGATGCCGCATCTGGTCGGCGAGCTGCTCGTGCAACGGGCCGTCGCCGCGGGCCCAGTCCCCGAGCAGACGCACGAGCCGGCTCGCGCCGATCGCAGCCAATCGGAACGAATTGGCACTCGCCCTCTCCAACGTCATCCGCACATCATGTGAGCGACGCAGCGTCGCGGTCAACCGGGGCGCGGAAGGGACGGTCCCCCGATGCCGCACACGGTGGCCCTGGTCGGGGCGCTCGACACCAAGTCGGACGAGTACGCCTTCGTGCGCGATCGGCTGCGGGATGCCGGGGTCGACACGCTCGTCGTCGACACCGGCGTGCTCGGCGAGCCCGGGTTCACCCCGGACATCGCACGGGACCGCGTCGCCGCCGCCGGTGGAGGCGACATCGAGGCCCTCGTGCGCGCCGGCGACCGCGGTGCCGCGATGGCGATCATGGCGGCCGGAGCGACGCGGGTCGTCGCCGACCTGCAGGAGCGGGGCGAGATCCAGGGCGCCATGGCGCTCGGCGGCACCGGGGGCACATCGCTCGCCGCGACCGCGTTCCGTCCGCTCCCGCTCGGGTTCCCCAAGCTGATCGTCTCGACCGCGGCATCCGGCAACACCGAGATGTACATCGAGGAGACCGACCTCATCCTCGTGCCGAGCATCGTCGACATCGCGGGGCTGAACCGCATCTCGATCCGCATCCTCGCCAATGCCGCCGCGGCCATGGCGGGCATGGTCGGCGCTCCGGCACCGCAGGAGTCCGGCGGCAAGCCCATGGTGGCGGCCTCGATGTTCGGCGTGACCACCCCGTGCGTGACGCGCGCCCGGGCACGGCTCGAGGCGCTCGGCTACGAGGTGCTCGTCTTCCACATGACCGGCTCCGGCGGCCGTTCGCTCGAGTCGCTGTGCCGGCAGGGCTTCTTCGCCGGCGTGCTCGACGTCACCACCACCGAGCTCGCCGACCACCTCGTCGGCGGCGTCTTCGACGCGGGCGAGGACCGCCTCACCGCCGCCGGCGCGACGGGCACACCGCAGGTGATCTCGGTCGGCGCGCTCGACATGGTCAACTTCGGGCCGATGGACACGGTGCCCCCGCAGTTCCGCGGGCGCACCCTGTACGAGCACAACTCGAGCGTGACGCTCATGCGCACGACGCCCGACGAGTGCGCGCAGCTCGGCGCCGAGGTCGCCCGCAAGGCCGCCGCCGCGACCGGGCCGACCACGGTCTTCCTCCCCGTGCGCGGCGTCTCCGCCATCGCGGTGGAGGGCGGCCCGTTCTTCGACGCCGAGGCCGACGAGCGGTTGTTCGGCGCCATCCGAGAGGGCCTCGCCGGATCGAGCATCCCCCTCGTCGAGCTCGAGCTCGACGTCAACGACCCGGCCTTCGCCGACGCGATGGTCGACACCCTGCACGCCGCGATCGCCGCCGCCCACTGAACCCCGCCCGCCCCACGACACCCAGGACTCACCCATGCCGTTCATCCCGCGAGCCGAGCTGCTCGCCCGCTTCACCCGCAAGATCGCCGAGCGCCGACCGATCGTCGGCGCCGGGGCCGGCACCGGTCTCTCGGCGAAATGCGAGGAGGACGGCGGCGCCGACCTCATCGTGATCTACAACTCGGGCCGGTTCCGGATGGCCGGCCGCGGTTCGCTCTCCGGCCTCCTGGCGTACGGCAACGCCAACGATCTCGTGGTCGAGATGGGGCGCGAGGTGCTCCCGGTGCCGAAGCACACGCCCGTGCTCGCCGGCGTCAACGGAACCGATCCGTTCCTGAACCCCGACCACTTCCTGAAGCAGCTGAAGGAGCTCGGCTTCTCCGGCATCCAGAACTTCCCCACGGTGGGTCTCATCGACGGCGTCTTCCGCGCCAACCTCGAGGAGACCGGCATGAGCTACCAGCTCGAGGTCGACATCGTGCGTCGTGCCCACGACCACGACCTGCTGACCACGCCCTACGTGTTCTCGGTCGAGGACGCCGAGGCGATGACGCGGGCCGGTGCCGACATCGTGGTGTGCCACATGGGACTGACCACCGGCGGCAGCATCGGCGCGGAGACCGCCAAGACCCTCGACGACTGCGTCGCGCTGGCCAGCGAGTGGGCGGCCGCCGCGAAGGCGGTCCGCGACGACGTCGTCGTGCTCGTGCACGGCGGTCCGGTCGCCGAACCGTCCGACGCGCAGTACGTGCTCGCGAATGCGACCGGCCTGCACGGCTTCTACGGCGCGTCCTCGATGGAGCGGCTGCCCACCGAGCGGGCGCTCACCGAGACGGTGCGCAGCTTCACCCGGATGACCTTCTAGGCGGCCACCGCCGGCTCGGAGACCTCCGCCCGCTCCGCCTCGTGGATCGCCTCCGCGGTCGCGCCGCCCGTCTGCCGGAAGTGCCCGACCAGCCCGAGCAGCGCACCGGCCGCCGCCCATCCTGCGAGCACGAGCCAGGGGAACGTCGTGTCCGCGTGCGGGAAGTACGAGGCGTCGCGCAGCAGCGTCGCGGCCGCGCCCGGCGGGAACCACTGGCCGACCGCTCCCCACGGGGCCGGGAGGAACTCGAGCGGCTGCGCCGCCGCCGAGATCGGATTGGCGATCAGGAGGAAGGTCGCGGGGCCGATCGCGACGCCGATCCGGCCGACGAGCGCGGCGAACCCGATGATGGGCGCACCGATCCCCAGGAGAGCCAGGGTGAAGATGCTCGCGTTGAGCGGGAAGGACCCCTGCAGCACGCCGAACCATCCCTGCAGCACGCTCGTGAGCGCGATGCCTCCCACGACCGCGTAGACGGCGAGGGCGGCGAGCCGACGGACCGAACCGACGAGCGCGATCGTGAGGGCGACACCGCCGATCAGTCCGCCGATCACGAGCGGCAGCGCCGCCGCGATGAGCCCCGTGCCGCGCGCGTCGGCCTCGGCGAGCGGCACCACATCGGCGACCTCGACGCTGATGGCCGGTACTGGAGCTCCCGCCGGCAGCTGCGCGGCGACGGCCTTCTGCAGCTGCGCCTGCAGCACGGGTGCGATCGCCGCCAGCTGCTGGGCGACGATCGGCGACGCGGCGGATGAGGTGAGCACGGCGGGGCGGTCGCCGAGGAGGATGGCGCCGTAGTCCGCGCGGCGCTCGATCGCCCGCACGGCAGCGGTGCGACCGGCGACCGGATGGACGTCGAACGCATCACCCGCCTGCTGACGCAGGGCGGTCTCGAACCGGCCCACCGCGGCATCCGGGCCCGCCACGGCGATCGGGACGCCCTTCGGAGCCGACGTGACGCTCGGCCATGCGAAGGCCAGGACGACGATCGTGACGAGGGCGGCCAGGGCGACGCCGATCCCGATGGCGCGACGCCACGGCGAATGCGGCTCGGGTGCCGATGTCGGCATGAGGGGCTCCGATCTATTAAAAACGAACGCTCGTTCTTTATACTCTCCATGCCAGGATGAGGTCAAGATGCCCAAGGTCAGCGACGCGCACCGCGAATCCCGCCGCGCTCGGATCGTCGCCGCTGCGCTGGAGTGCTTCGGCGAGAAGGGCTTTCAGCGCACCTCGATGGCGGACATCATCGCCCGCTCCGGGTTGTCGGCCGGCGCGATCTACCTGCACTTCTCCGGCAAGCAGGAGATCGCGCTGAGCGTGGGGCGCGACGTGCTCTCCCGACGGCTCGGAGAGCTGGGCACATCGGACGACGGGCGGCTCAGCGATCCGGTCGAGACGATGCGCGGCCTGCTCGGCGGGATGGTCGACGACATCATCGACACCCGCGTGCTCGTACAGCTCTGGGGCGAGGCGACCGCCGACTCCGAGATGAGCGGCCTCGTGGGCGAGATCTTCGCCGTGCTGCAGAAGGCCTGGCTCGACTATCTGACCACCTGGGCGACGCATCGCGGGATGCCCGATCCCGGCGCCTGGGCGACCGGCGCGTGGCCCGCGGTGCTCGCGCTCGCCCAGGGCTACTTCGTGCAGCGGGCGCTCGTGCCCGCGTTCGACGGCGACGCGTACTTCGCCGCCGTGCGCCTCATCGCCGGGCCGGGGCTGCTCCTGCCGAAAGCGCCGGCTCAGCGGCCTGGGCGGGCGCCGGGGGACGATGGTCTGGTGACACCGGCGACATGATCGCGTGCCCCCTGTATTGGGGGCAAGGACCGCGCGGCCGGAGTAGGGTGTGTCGTTGTGCGCACGCCTCCGATACTGGAGACGATGCGCTGGTGCACGCGCGTACTCGGGGGTTTCCTTCCGATGTCGTGGAGCACGCCGGTGGCCGGCTCGCCGGGGGGTGATGCCCGGCCACCGGCACAGTCACCCGCAGGTCGCCGCGCCTAGCTGGACGCCTTCGCGTTCGACTCGTACGAGGTGTTGGTCGACTCGAAGAAGTTCACCAGCTCGAGTGTGTCGTTCGCCGTCGCCATCCACTTCGCCGGGTTGGTCACGTTGTACTCGGTGCCGAAGCCGAGCTCCTCGAGCCGGCGGTCGGCGAGATACTTCACGTACTGGTTGATGTATCCGGCGTTCAGGCCCAGGATGCCGCCCGGCAGGAGATCGTTGTTGTACGCCTCCTCCATCTCCACGGCATCCGTGATCATCTTCTTGATCTCGGCCGCGAACTCCGGCGTCTGCAGATCGGGGTTCTCGTCGAGCACCGTGAGGATCAGGTTGATCCCGAACTTCAGGTGCAGCGACTCGTCGCGCACGATCCAGTCCATGAGCGAGCCGAAGTTGCGCAGCAGGTTCCGCTGGCGGAACGACAGGGCCACCATGAACCCCGAGTAGAACCAGATGCCCTCGAGGATGATGTTGTAGGCCACGAGGTTGCGGATGAAGTCCTGCTTGCCCGCGGTCGTCGTGATGTCGAGGGTCTCCTCCGTCATGCGACGGATGAAGTTGACCTCGAACTCCTCCTTGCGCCGCATCGACGGGATGTCGACGTGCGAGTTGTAGGCCTCGTTGCGGTCGATCGGGAACGTCTCGAGCACGTACTCGAACGACATGCAGTGGTTGGCCTCCTCCCACATCTGCTTCGCGAGGTAGAGGTGGGTCTCCGGTGCGTTGACGTACGGGTAGACACCGAAGGCGAGCGCCTTGTTGACGAGCAGCTCGTTGGGGTTGAAGTAGCTGATCAGGAAGGTGACCGCGTGGCGCTCCTCGTCGGTCATCTTCTTGAAGTCGGCCAGGTCCTCGCCGAGCTGGATCTCGTTGGGGAACCAGGTGTTCGCGACGGCCTGGTCGTAGAGCTCCATCGCCCACGGGTAGGTGACGGGCTTGAGGAGGAGTCCCTCTTGGACTCCGGTACCGAGAAGAGGCATGTGCTTACTGGCAGCTTTCGCATTGGAGGTCGTCCATGGGATCGACCGGGACTTCGTAGGCTCCGACGGTCTCGGTGTCCATGATCAGGCCAGCCCCCCGAATCCGCGACGGGCGGGTGCCGCGGGCGCAGCCGACTCGGAGGATGCCGCGATCGGCGCCGCAGCCGCCTTGCTCGCCGCGATCTCCTCGGCCTTGTTGACCTTGACCGTCGACTGCTCGGCCTGGTGACGCGGCTTCATGTGCAGGTAGTACGTGGTCTTCACCCCGCGCTCCCACGCCGCGTAGTAGATGTCCATCATGTCGCCGAGGTCGCGCGTCTCGAGGTAGATGTTGCGGCTGATCGACTGGTCGATCCACTTCTGCGCGCGCGCCGCGACCTCCAGGAAGGAGTACGGCGAGAGCTGGAAGCTGGTCTTGTAGACCTTCTTGATGTCCTCCGGGATCGCGTCGATCCCCTGGATGTCGCCCTGCGAGCGCAGGATCGCCTCCTTGACCTCGCCCCAGATCCCGAGCCGCTGCAGGTCGGCGACCAGGTTGCGGTTCACCTCGAGGAACTTGCCGTTCGAGGTCGAGCGGCTGAAGATCTGCGTGAACTGCGGGTCGAGTCCCGGCGTGGTGCCGGCGACCAGGCCGATGGATGCCGTGGGCGCGATCGCCATGAGCGTCGCGTTGCGTATCCCGCCCTTCACCTTGGCGCGCAGCGCATCCCAGTCGAGCCGCGTCGTGCGGTCGACCTTGATCGGGGTGCCGCGATCGGCCTCGGTGAGCGCGATCGAGTCGAACGGCACCAACCCCTGCGACCACCGGCTGCCGGCGAAGTTCGAGTAGGAGCCGCGCTCGCGCGCGAGATCCGCCGACTCGTCGATCGCGGCGTAGGAGACGTGCTCCATGACCTCGTCGATCACGGTGGCGGCCTCCTCGGACTCGTAGCTGAGGCCGAGCTTCTCGACGATGTCGGTGAAGCCCATGACCCCGAGGCCGATCGCCCGGTTGCTGATGTTGGCGTGATCCGCCTCCGGAACGGACGACACCGTGATGTCGATGAGGTTGTCGAGCTGGCGCACGGCGCTGCGAGCCGATGCCTCGATGAGGTCCCAGTCGAAGCCCAGGGTGCCGTTCGCGTCCACGCGCAGATGGGTCGAGAGGTTGATCGAGGCGAGGTTGCACACCGCGATGTTCTCGAGGTCCTGCGGGAGGCAGATCTCGGTGCAGAGGTTGGAGAGGTGGATCGTGCCGGTGTTGTTGTTCAGCGCCCGGTTGTTGATCGTGTCCTTCCAGGTCAGCCACGGGTGGGCCGTCGTCTGGAGGGACATCAGGATGTCCTTGAACTGCGCGCGCGCGGCGATCTTCTTGAACATCCGGACGCGCCCGGCCTCGGCCTCGGCGACGTAGTGCGCGTACCGCTCGCTGAACGCCTTGCCGTACAGCTCGTTGAGGTCGCCGACCTCGAGCGGGTCGAAGAGGTACCAGTCCTCGTCGTTCTGCACGCGCTTCATGAACTCGTCGGAGATCCACACGGCGGTGTTCGCGGTGCGGGTGCGGCGGTACGGGTCGCCGGAGTTCTGGCGCAGGTCGAGGAACTCGGGGAAGTCGAGGTGCCAGTTCTCCATGTAGAACGCGAGCGCACCGAACTTCTTGCCGCCGCGACTGACCGCGCGCAGCACCGAGTCGATCGTGTGCATGAACGGGATCGGCCCGGTCGAGGTCGTGTTGTTGGAGCGGATCGGGGAGCCCTGGGCGCGCAGCTTGGTGACCGAGAGGCCGATGCCGCCGGTGCCCTTGGTGAGCCACATCACGTCGCGCACGCTCTTGGCGATGTGCTCGATGTCGTCGTGCATCTCCATGACGAAGCAGTTGCTGAGCTGGGGGTACGCGGTGCCCGCGTTGACGAGGGTCGAGCCGGCGGCGATGTACTCGAGCTTCGACATCTTCTCGTAGAAGCCGAGCGCGACGCCGGTCGGATCGGCCTCGTTGAGGGCGAGACCCATCGCGATCCGCATCCAGAAGAACTGCGGCACCTCGAGCGGCTCGCCGTTGCGGGCCTTGATGCCGTAGCGGTTGTTGAGCGTGACCACGCCGATGTACTTGAGCAGACCGTCGCGGCTCGGCTCGAGCGCCGTCGCCATCCGGTCGAGGTCGTAGAGGTCGAGGAACCGGGGATCGAAGAGCTGTTCCGCCACGCCCCGTTCGACCGCGGCGCGGAAGTGCCGGGCGTGGAGCGCCTTCAGCTCCTCGTCGGTCTCGTAGTCGCCGAGCACGCGCTTGTAGATCGTCTTCAGCAGCAGCCGCGCGGCGACCGTGTCGAACTGCGGGTCGTCCTTGACGTTCTGCAGCGCGACCTGGATCACGGCCTCGTCGAGCTGCTGGGTCGTGATGCCGTCGAACAGCGTGAGCTCGAGCTCGCTCGCGATCTGCGTGACCCACGTGATGCTCTCGTCGAGACCGCGGCTCGCGTGCTCGATCGCGAGGTTGATCTTGTTGGCGTCGTAGGGCTCCTGCGCCCCGTCGCGCTTGACGACCGTGATGGTCACGTGGACTCCTCTTCCTGCTGCTCCTGCGGCGGCTGTTCTGCGACGCTCGTCGGCTCCCGGGGATGCCCGGAGAGCCGTTCGCGGGCCCCCGCCCGCCCTGCGGCTCGATCACTATATATCCGGCCACTGACCGGGGCACCACCACTACATGTTGTGGGCGTGTCGTCCCCAGGTTGGGGATAAGTTCGCGGACTTATCCCCCGATTCCACAGGCTTGCACGCGCCGCCGACAGCGCTGCGCACCGTCGCCACCGGGCAATACGCTGGTCCCACCGTGAACGCCTACGCCCAGCTCCTTCGCACGCCGGGCGTCGCGCGCATCATCGCCGCCCAGCTCGTCGCCCGGTTCCCGGGCGGGATGATCTCCCTGGGGTTCCTGCTGCATCTCGAGCGCATCTTCCACAGCTACGGCTCGGCCGGGCTGGTGCTCGCCGCGACGAGCGTCGGGCAGGCGGTCTCCGGTCCGCTCACGAGCAGGTGGATGGGGCGCTGGGGCATGCGGCCGGTGCTGCTGCTGACCGTCGGGGTGTGCGCGATCGCCCTCACGACCATCGCCCTCGCGCCTCTGCCCCTGTGGGGCTACATGGCCGCCGGTCTGGTCGCCGGCCTCAGCTACCCGCCCATCCAGCCTGCCGTGCGCACGATCTATCCCAAACTCGTGAACTCGCGCCAGCTCACCCCGCTCTTCTCGCTCGACGCGTCCGCGCAGGAGCTCATCTGGATCGCCGGACCCGTCATCGTCACATTCGTCGCGACCCAGATCTCGACGACCATCGGCATCCTGCTCTCGGTGGTCTTCCTCGTGGGCGGCGGCGCCTGGTTCATCTTCTCGCCCGAGGTCGGGCGGGTGCGCATCCCCCGCAGCAAGCGGCGGTTCGGATCGGTGCTCACGCGCCCGCCGGTGCTGCTCTCGACCGCCGTGGGCTTCCTGCTGGTCGGCGCCTGCGCGGCGACCGAGGCGGCCGTGATCGCGACCTTCGGGGAGGGCGACTCCCGCTCGGGAGTGGTGCTCGCGATCTGGGCGCTCGCGTCGCTGTCCGGCGGGCTCGCGCTCGGCCGCCTGCCGGTCGGACCGTGGGCGCTCGCCTGGCGCATGGCGGTCGTGCTGATCGGATCGGCGCTCTCCGTCGTCGCCTGGGAGTTCTGGAGCCTCAACGCCGCGCTGATCATCGCGGGGCTGTGCATCGCTCCGGCACTCGCCGTCATCTTCGCGCTGGTCTCGTCGAGCGTGAAGTTCAGCGACACGGCCGAGGCGTACGGATGGGTCGGCACGGGACAGCTCATCGGCGCCGCGGCCGGCTCGGCCGTCGCCGGATTCCTCATCGACGCGGGCGGCGCCGACGGCGGATTCTGGGCGGCCGTCGCCTTCGCGGCGGTCGGGACCCTCGTGCCGGTTCTCTTCCGGAGAGCGCACCCCGACCTGCGCGGACGCGACGCGAGCCCGCTGCCGGATACCGAGCCGGTTCCGGTGCAGCCCAGCTGAGCCGCGCCTACGCCATCACGACGACGGGCCGCAGGTCATCGACGCGACGTCGCACGAGCGCCAGCACGTCGGCCGAGACGCCCACGTCGGCGAGGCTCTCGATGAGCACGCAGGTGATCCGTTCGAACTCGGCGTCCTCGACCCCGTGCGGTCGCCGGTCCCGGTCGAGAGCGCGGTACAACTCCGGACCGCCGAGCGCCTCGATCACGAACATCCGCGCGCGGGGACGCAGGCTGCCCACGTCGATCTTGGCCCGGAACCCCTCCAGGGCCGGGTCGGTCAGCACCCGGTCGATGAAGTGCTCCACGGCCGCTTGAATAGCGGTGGCATCCGCCGTCGTCTGCATCGTGCAAGCCCCCCCGGCCTTGTCGCGAATTCAGGGGACCAGCATATCGCGCCTGTCCTCCGAATGGAGGACCGATCCGGTCAGCGCAGCGGAGCGAGGGCGGGCGCGAGCGTCTCGATCTCGTCGAGCAGGTGGCCCAGGATCGCGACCTCCTTCTCGGTGGGCGAGAACACGCCGTCGTGCACCTGCTGGCCGGCGAAGTTGATCTCGACGGCGGCTCCGGTGCGCACCATCCCCAGACCGGAGGTGACGACGGTGAGCGCGACGACGCCGCGCGTGCCCGCCGACACGCCGCCGTAGCTGACGAAGCCCACCGGCTTGCGCCACCACTCGCGGTGCAGGTAGTCGAGCGCGTTCTTGAGCGCCGGTGAATAGCTGTGGTTGTACTCCGGCGTCACGAGGATGACGGCGTCGGCCGCCTGGACGCGTTCGCTCCACGCGCGCGTGTGCGGCTGGGTGTACCGCTGCAGACGCGGGTGATGGGGCTCATCCATGAACGGGAGGCCGAGCTCGACGAGGTCGACGAAGTCGATCTCCATCCCCGGGCGCTCGCGGGCGATCGATTCGACCCAGCGGGCGATCGGCAGTCCGATCCGACCCGGCCGGACACTGCCCGCGATGATCATGACCCGCATGGATGACGCTCCCGTCGATAGATGACGTGTCAATCATTCCACTCCGTCGACCCCCTCGCACGAGGGAGGGCCGGTGGCTCGTCCACCGACCCTCCGGTCCTCTCGCCCTGCGGCGGTCAGTCGTCGCCGCGGATCTTCTCCTTGGCGTCGTTCTTGGCGTGCACGGCGTCGCGCTCGCGCTCGGCGCGCTTCACGTCCGAATCCGCCTGCATCTCGTCGACCTTGTCGCCGACGCGGTCCTTCGCATCCTCGGCGGCGTCGCCGAGCTTGCGGCCGGCCGTCTCGGCGGTGTCGCGGGCGTCATCCATGAGTCCCATGTCGTGACCTCCTGTTCGCGGCTTCGTGAGCCGACGCCAGCAGGCTAGATCTGCGGCCGGCCGGGACCGGTGTGCTCGGAGGCGACGCCCAGGCCGCTTCTCACGATTGCGCAACGGTCTGCGGCGTCCGGGTCTCCTGTTCTCTACGGTGACCCCATGAGGCGTTCTGCACTTCTCGTCGGCGTCGCGCTCGCCGCGGCCCTCGCCCTCGGCGGCTGCTCGGCGGGCGCCGGCGCCGGCTCGACCGGCACCTCCGACTCGGGCGCGGCGGGCCACGGCGCGCCGCTCGCGAACGACGCACCGGCGACGACGGGTTCGGGGAGTGAGAAGGCGGCGAGCGCCGACCGGTCGATCGTGGTCACGGGCGAGCTCGTGGTCACCGCATCCGACCCGCTGCGTGCGGCCGACCGTGCCGCATCGATCGTGAGGTCGGCGGGGGGCCGGGTGGACGGCCGGAGCGAACGCGCCGGGTCGCAGGGTCACGCGGGAACCGCCTCGCTCACCCTGCGCATCCCGGCCGCGAAGCTCGACACCACGCTCGCGGCGCTCAAGGGCCTGGGCCGCACCGACCGGGTCTCGACCAGCTCGACCGACGTGACCAGCCGCACCCAGGATCTGGACGCACGCATCACGGCGCTCCGGGCGACGATCCAGCGCCTCATCGAGCTGGAGAAGCGCGCGACCGACACCTCCGACCTCGTCGAGATCGAGACCGCCATCGGAGACCGGCAGGGCGACCTCGAGAGCCTCGAGGCGCAGCAGCGCGGGCTCGCCGATCAGGTCGCGATGTCGACCATCACGATGACGTTGCAGCCCACCGGGACCGTCGTGGAGTCCACCCCGGCCGGCTTCGGCGACGGCCTCGCCACCGGCTGGAGCGCCTTCGTCGCCTTCTGGGGCGCGACACTCGTGGCCCTCGGGATGGCGCTGCCGTGGCTCCTGCTGCTGGCCCTGCTCGGCGCAATCGCGCTGGGGGTCGTCGCCATCGTTCGGCGACGCGCGCGGAACGCGGTGGTCAGGCCGACGCGCGGATGAGATCCAGCAGCGCGAGAGCGTAGGCCTCGGCGGGATCGTCGCTGACGTACACGTGCTCGCCTCCTGCCCGTTCCACGCGCACCCGGTACTCGATGCCGTGCGGCGCCTCGATCCGGTCGAGGCCCCGGAACGTGCTCTGCAGCCGATCGCGCAGCTGGTCCTCCCGTGGCAGCCAGAGCGCATCCTCGAGCGCGACGGAGTCGAGCGCCCACTCGGTCGTGCCGTTGAATCCGAGGATGGTGCCGGTGGGATAGACGTGCGCCTCGATCGTCATGTCGCTCACCGTGAACAGGTCGCCCTCGAGCTCGCCGTCCTCCCCCGCCCCGGACCCGGGGGCGAGCTGGAACACGTCGCCCGAGACGGGCGCCCAGTGCAGGCCGGACTCCCGGAGGCTCCGGGCGAGGTCGGTGGAGATCATCCGCCCATTCTCACCGCCACGAGCGCTCCGCGCCGGGGGCGTAGCCTGCCGACATGGCGCACGAAGTCGCCGGCAATCCGATCGACGCCGGCACGGTCGTCGATCACCCGCCGCGTCGACGACTGCTGCCCGCCCTGCCGTGGATCGCCATCGTCGCGATCACCTCGGCCGTGCAGTTCGTGCGGGAGGCGCTCTTCGACGGGGTCGTGTTCGGCGTCGTCGGCCTCGCGCTGCTGATCGATGCGCTGCGACTGGTGCCGCAGGTCGGCCGGCTGTCGCGGCCGGCGCTGGTCCCGACCCTGGTCGGAGCCGTCGCGGTCGGCGCACTCCTCGCATTCACGCCCCGGCACGGCATCGTCGACGGGATCGTGCTGGCCGGTCTCGGCGCCGTCGTGCTGCCGTTCGCGTGGTCGGGGGTGCGCTCGCGCACCGGCGCGCGCGAGCAGCGCGCCGCCGATTCCCTCGCGATCCGCCGCACCGCCGTCGCGTGGGCGGTCACGGGGGTCGCGACCTGTGCCTGGGAGCTGACCTCCTGGATCCTTGGACGGATGCTGCCCCCCGAGGCGGCGCTGCAGCATCCGGCGATCTCCGACATCCTCGACCCGGCACTGGACCAGCTGTGGTTCCGCACGCTCTTCGTGGCGGCATGGATCGCGCTGGGTCTGGCCCTGGTGACACGGGGACGGCGCGACTGATGTACCTCGTCACAGAACTGGTCTTCGCCGCGTGCGGGGTCGTGGGCGTGCTGCTCTGGGTGACCGGGCGACGCGACGCGCTCGGGCTCACCTCGACGGGGGCGCTGTTCGACAGGGTGCTCGCCGACCGGGCGGCGCGGATGGTGATCCTGCTGTTCTGGTGGTGGATCGGGTGGCACTTCCTGTTCGCGCGGACGGTCGACCCGCACCCGTGAATCCGCGTTGCGGCATTTTGTATGACGGTCATATATTCGAGGTGACCCGTCTCGAGGAGGAGCCGCCATGCCGTTGAGCGACCAGCAGGAGAACATCAAGGCCCGTGCCCTGGAGGCGTACGGCGAGGAGGCGTGGAGCGAGGGCTGGGAGGCGGCGCTGCGCATCGACCCGGACTTCGTGGCCGCCTCGATCGCGTTGCGGCAGGTGCCCACCCTCAAGCGCCACCTGTCGGCGAAGTTCCATGCGCTGTGCCGCATCTCGGTCAACGCCGCGGCGACCCACCTCAACGTCCCGCGGATCCTGCCTCACGTGCGGGCGGCACTCGACGAGGGCGCAACCCCGCACGAGATCCTCGAGGTGCTCGAGCTCGCCTCCACGCTCGGAATCCACACCATGAACATCGGGGTCCCGCTGCTCGTCGAGGTACTCGAGGAGCGCGGTCGCACCGGACCGTCGCCGCTGACCGCCCGCCAGGAGGAGCTCAAGGCCGAGTTCACACGCGTGCGCGGGTACTGGCACGACTTCTGGAACGAGATGCTCGAACTCGACCCCGAGATGTTCGCGGCCTACACCGACTTCTCCACGGTGCCGTGGCGGACCGGTCCCCTCACTCCCGCCGAGAAGGAGCTGATCTACATCAGCTACGACATCGCCGCGACCCATCTCTACGTGCCCGGCACGAAGCTCCACATCCGCAACGCGCTGAACCACGGCGCCACGGTCGAGCAGATCCTCGAGGTCATGGAGATCTCGTCCGCCCTGGGCCTGGACGCGGTCGAGACGGCGATGCCGATCGTCGCGCAGGAGCTCCGCGAGCGCGGCATCGCCCTCTGAACCGCCCCTAGTCGTCGCCGGCGAGCGCCGCGATCTCCTCCAGCAGGATCGGAGCGCCCATCGCGACCGAGTGGATGCCGATCACGCTCGCGACCTCCATGACCTCGAGGACCTCGCCGATCGTCGCGCCATAGCCGAGGGCGTTCTCGATATGCAGCTTGAGGCCCACCTTGTAGAGATGCGTGGCAGAGGTGTCGAACGCCATGTAGATGAACTCCCGCACCTTGGGCGAGAGCGTGCCGTGGGTCCAGGGGTGGGAGGAGAACGCGGTGTAGGCGTCGAAGAGCTCCGGGTCGAGCTCGAGCATCTCGTCCCACGTGGGGTTCCAGTAGCCGCGCTTCTGCGTGAACTCCGCTTTGAGCCGTTCCTGATACTCGTTCAGGGGCGCGGCGTCGGTGCGGATGCCCCTCTCAGCCAGCACCTCGGTGAGCACCGGGACGCCGACGTTCATGGCGTGGATGCTGAGGGTGGCGGTGCACTCGAGCACCTCCATGATCTCCTGCGGTGTCGCACCCGCGGCGAGCGCCGCCTTGATGTGCTGGCGCACCCCCGGCGCGTACATGTGGGTCGCCGCGGCATCCACGACGATGTAGATGAACTCCCTCGTCTTGGTGTCGAGGTGGCCCTTGCGCCATGGCACGGCCGAGAAGTCCAGATAGGCGAGCAGGAACTCCGGGTCGAGTCGGAGCATGGCCTCCCACGTGTCGCCCCAGGTGCCGCGCACCTGGATGAACCGATCCTTGACCTCCTGCTGACGGGCGGTGAGCTCCATCGTGTTTCCTTTCCTCGTCTTCACATGCGGAATGAGAGGAGAGATCGTGCGGGCCTAGACCGCTTCGGCCTCGCGCAGACTGTGCAGCGCGGTGACCGACGCCTTGCGGATGTGCTCCGCCGTGAGCTTCGAGGCCAGCGGGGCGTCGCGCGCCGCGATCGCGTCGACGATGGCCTCGAGCTCGGCCACCATCTCGTGCGGCCGTCCCTGCTCCGAGAGGGAGGTGGCGCGCAGCACCTGCACGCGCGCCTGGATCCCCTCGATGAGCTGCTGCAGCGCGGCACTGCGTGCGCCGGCGATCAGCACGAGATAGAAGGCATCCTTGGCGCCGAGGATCTCACGCGTGTCGGCGGTCTTCTCGGCGACCTTGGCCACGTCGCGCACGGTCTCGCGCAGCTTGTCGATCTCCTCGTCGCTCGCGCGCTCCACGAAATGCTGCACCACGAGCGACTCGAGCGAGGCACGCACCTCGTACAGGTCGATCGCCTCCTCGAGCGATGGTGCGCTCACCATGGCCCCGCGCTGCGGCACCACGGTGACCAACCCCTCCGACGTCAGCTCACGCAGCGCTTCGCGGATCGTGGTCCGGCTCACGCCGAGCTGCTCGATCAGCTCGCGCTCGACCAGACGCTGGCCGGGCTTGAGCTGGAAGTCGAGGATGGCCTGCCGCAGGGCGGCGATCACCTGCTCGCGAAGAGGCGCCGCAACGCGGCCCATGGGCTCTGCGGTCCATGAGCCTGCGAGGGAGTTGGTGGATGGCATGGCTCTCACTATAAGGACGGGTCTTGCTGCATCGTCATACGATCTCTCCGGGAGTGTCAGCGCGTCATCCGGCTCCTTCGTCGGCGATCCAGCGCGCGACCTCGGTGTGGTCCGCGGTGGCCGGCAGCCCGTCGGCGGCCTCTGCCCAGAGATCGACCGCGTCGGCGCCCAGCCGACTGGGGGCCCCGGACTGCTGGGCGAGCTGGACCGCGATCCGCATGTCCTTCAGCATGAGCCGGAGCCCGAATCCCGAGTCGAACGTGCCCGGCAGGATGAAGTTGGGCCACTTGTTCTCGGTCGACCCACTGCGGCCGCTCGAGCCGTTGAAGACGGCGAGCATGACCTCCGGGTCGAGACCGAAGCGCCGGCCGGCCTCGATCGCCTCGCTCGTGACCCACAGGTGGGTCGCCGACAGCAGATTGTTGAGGGCCTTCACGGCATGGCCCGATCCGATCGCCCCTGCGTGCACCGGTCGGCCGAGGGTCTCGAGCACGGGCATCACGCGCGCGACGTCCGCGTCATCGCCGCCGACCATGATCGTGAGCGCGCCCCTCTCGGCGCCCTTCACCCCGCCCGAGACGGGCGCGTCGACCATGCGGATGCCGCGCTCGGCCAACCGCGCCGCCAGCGCACGGGTGCGCAACGGCTCCGATGAGCTCATGTCGATCACCGTGGTGCCGGGCGACAGCGCCTGGGCGAAGCCCGGATCCGTGACGACCTGCTCGACGATGTCGGAGTTGGGCAGCATCAGGACGACCAGGTCCGCGTCGTCCGCCGCGGCCGCGAGCGTGGCGGCCTCGACGGCCCCGGCCTCGACCGCCCTCGCGCGTGCCGCTTCGGCGACGTCGTAGGCCCGGACGCGATGTCCGGCTCCGACCAGCCGCGAGGTCATCGGGTGCCCCATGTTCCCGAGGCCGACGAACCCGATCTGCTCAGGCATTCGCGTGGAACTCCTTGATGACCTTCTCGGCGACGCGGAAGGACTCGAGCGCCGCCGGAACGCCGACGTAGACGGCGGTCTGCAGGAGGACCTGCTGGATCTCGGCTTCGGTGACTCCGTTGTTGAGGGCGCCGCGCACGTGCACTCCGAGCTCGTGCGAGCGGTTGAGGGCGGTCAGCATGGCGAGGTTGAGCATGCTCCGCGTCTTCGGCTCGAGGCCGTCGTCGCTCCAGACCACCCCCCAGCAGTATTCGGTGACGAATTCCTGAATGGGGCGCGAGAAGTCGCTGACGTTGGCCATCGAGCGCTCCACGTGATCGGCGCCCAGCACCTGACGGCGCATGTCCATACCGCGTTCGAAGAGGTCGTCGCGCGTCGTGTCGTCGGTCATCGTCAGTCCTGGGTGTCCGGGGCGCGGTCGTAGTCCTCGTCCGACACGGGGTCGGACCAGTCGGTCGTGCCGAGCGAGATGGCGGTGTGGATGAGGTAGGAGTCCGGGGCGGCACCGTGCCAGTGGCGTTCGCCGGCGGGGACCCAGACGGTGTCGCCGGCGCGGATCACCGCGACGGGGTCGCCCTCCGACTGGATGAGACCCCGGCCGGCCAGCACCTGCAGGATCTGACCGCGCTCGTGGCGGTGCCAGTAGGTGCGGGCGCCCGGCGTGAAGTTCACGGTGTTGATCACGACGCCATCGGTCGACGGCATGGTGACGTACGGATACACGTCGCCGGTGAACTGGGACCCCGGCTTGCCGGCGGTCCCGGATGCCCGGGAGGGCGGGACGATGATCATCGGGATTCCTTCCGCTCGCCGTCGTGCAGGCGGACGCCGCCCGAGATGTCGCCGATCGCGTCGACCACGGTGTTGCTGATGTCGTCGGCATAGCCGAGGGCACGCGCGAGCCCGAATGCCGCGAGCGGGCCCGAGGCATTGAGGCTGGCGACGCCGAGCCGCGCGACCAGGTCGGCGTACAGCGTGACGTCCTTGAGCATGAGGGTGTTCGTCAGACCCCCCTTGAGGTAGTCGCCCGTGATGATCTTGGGGAACCGGTTGATCGTCGCGAAGTTGACACCGGAACTCTTGTTGAAGACATCGAGGACGGTCGCGAGGTCGAGTCCCGCCTTCTTGGCGGCCACCATCACCTCGGCCGTCGCGGAGAGGGCGACGGCGTTGAGGAAGTTGTTCAGGAGCTTCGTCGTGTGCCCGGCGCCGCTCTCGCCGATGTGGAAGATGTTCGAGGCGAAGTACCCGAGCACGTCGTCGACGGAGGCGAGGGCGTCGGCATCGCCGCCGACCATGAGCGTGAGCTGTCCCTTCTCGGCCGCGGCGGCACCGCCCGAGATGCCGGCGTCGAGGAATCGCACGCCCCGCGCGGCGAAGTCCGCGGCGATCGCCCGCGTCGAGTCGGGCGCCGAGGTGCTGAGATCGATCACGACCTGTCCCTCGCGGGCCGCCGCGAGGATGCCGCTGTCGCCGTACACCACCGCCTCGACGACGCGGCTGTCGGGCAGCGACAGCAGCACGACGTCCGCGCCCGCCATGACGGCGGCGGCGGAGTCGGCGGGTGTCGCGCCGGCCGCGGCGATGTTCTCGGTCTTCGCGTCGTACCCGAGAACGGCCTGCCCGGCGCGCACGATGCAGCCGGTCATCCGGCCGCCCATGTTGCCGAGACCGATGAACCCGATGTTCTTGCTCATGACTGCTGCTTCTCTCCCGCTGTCGTGTACATGGCGGCGTCGATCCCGGCGGGGTCCCACGCGCCCGCGCCGCCGGCGGGCCGCACGGTGTTGACGACGGTCGCTCCCCCGTCGGCCGACACGATCTGGCCGGTGACGTACGCGCTGTCCTCGCTGAGCAGGAAGGCGACGACGCCCGCGATCTCCTCCGGACTGCCCGCACGGCGCAGCGGCGTCGTCGACGCGCGCTGCTCCATGTCGTTCTTGCCGCCCGTCGCCGTCGCGGCGCGGGCGAACAGCTCGGTCGGCACGATGCCGGGCGCCACCGCGTTCACCCGCACGCCGATCGGACCTCCGTAGACGGCGGCGGCATGGACGAGGCCGTGCACGGCGTGCTTGGAGACGTGGTACGGCAGCAGGTCCGCCGATCCGGTCAGACCGGCGATCGAGCCCGTGACCGCGATGGTCCCGATGGCGCCCTGGGAGGGCCGGCTCTGCCCGCGGTACTGCCGGAAAGCCGCGCGGACGCCGAGGAACTGACCGCGCACGTTGACCGCCATCACGCGATCGAATTCGTCGACGCTGAGGTCGGGGAGATGGTCGAAGGATCCGAAGATGCCGGCGTTGAGGTGGTGCAGGTCGATCCGGCCGAACGCCTCCACGCCCGCGTCGATGTAGCGGGCGACCGCTGCCTCCTCGCTGATGTCGGCAGCAACGGCGATGGACGGCGTCGCGAGCGATCCGGCGACCTCGTGCGCCGCGTCGGCGTCGATGTCCACGACGACGATGTGGGCGCCCTCAGAGGCGAGGCGCTGCGCCGAGGCACGACCGAGGCCCCCTGCGGCACCGGTCACCACGGCGACCTTGCCCTCGAATCGCCCGGTCATGCCGCCGCCCCGATCGTCGCGACCAATCCGGTGAGCTCGCCGTCCGCCGGGGTGAAGCGTTGGAGCGTACCCGGGTCGTGCCCCGAGACGATGTGCTGCACCTCGCCGCGCTGCACCATGCCGCGCACCGTCTCGAACGAGTCGTACATGCCGACCAGGTCGGCCACCGACGTGAAGGGCATCGCCCGCTCGTACTCCTCGTAGTAATGGATGGCGTCGCTCGCGAGCAGCACCACGCCCTCGCTCGTCGGCACCGTGACCACGCTCTGCCCGGGCGTGTGGCCCCCGACCTCGATGATCTCGATCCCGGGGGCGAGCTCACGGCGTTCGCGGAAGAGCTCGACCCGGCCCTGGTCGACGAGAAAGCGCAGCCCGGCGAGCTCGTCATCCTCGACCGAGTGGTGGAAGAGCGGGCGTCCCGCGTGCGGACCGGTCCAGAAGTCGTATTCCGACCGCGCCAGCACGATCGGCGCGCTCGGGAACACGCCGAGGTTGCCGATGTGGTCGTAGTGCGCATGGGTGATCGCGACCACCTCGACGCCCGACGGGTCGACGCCGAGACGGCGGTACAGCTCGGGGACCTCGACGAGGATCTCGCGTCCGCGCTTGCGCCCGCCGGCACCGGAGAACCCGGTGTCGATCACGACGGTGCGGTCGGCATTGCGCGCGATCCAGACGAAGTAGTCCATGCCGATCGGATCGTCCGGCTCGCCGTACAGGGCGTAGTTGAGGAACACGTCGGAGCGGACCGTGCGGCGCGTGCCGTGTTTGGCGATCACCACCTGGTACTGGTCGGCCATCGTGCTCCTCTGTCTGAATTCCGAACGATCCCGCCGGCGGCGGGTGATCCCCGGGCCGCACCACCACGGCCCGGGGACTCGGGCGCGACCCTATGCCAGGACGGTCGCGATCTCTCCCGCAGCGCCCGGGGCCGCCGGGAAGCGATCCCGCACTCGAGCGTCGTGGCCCGGGACGATCGTCGACCCGGTCTCCGCCGCGAGCCGGTTGATGAAGCTCAGCCCCGCCGTCATCTCATCGAGGTCGGTGAAGGCGAAGAACGGCCACTCGTGCTCGATCTGCTCGTAGAAGTGCGCAGCGTCGACGGTCATGATGTACGACCCGGATCCGGTCTCGATCCTCGTCAGCAGTTCGCCGGGGCAGTGGCCGCCGATCGGGTAGACGGTGATCCCCGGCACCACCTCGGTCGGTTCGGAGATCAGCCGCAGCCGCCCCTCGGCGTGCGCCTTCTCGACGGGCTCGAGGTCGTCCGTCGTCGCGAACTCGCCCTCGAGCTCGTTCGCGTTCTTCTTGCCGATCCAGTAGTCCCATTCCCGCTGTCCTGAGACCACCGTCGCGTTCTCGAACAGTCCGAGGTAGCCGATGTGGTCGTAGTGGAAGTGGCTCGTGATGACGAGGGTGACGTCCTTCGGGTCGATCCCGAGGATCTCGAGGCCCTTCGGCGTCGGCGTCACGCTGATCTCGCCGAGCCAGTCCTTCTTCGGGATGTCATAGCCGGTGTCGAGAAGCATGATCTCGTCGCCGCGACGCAGCACCCAGAAGTTGTAGTCCATGTCGAGGTCGCCGTCGGGCAACCCGTACTGCCCGTAGTCGTGGAACACGTCGCTCTTGCGAACCACGCGCTCGCCGTACTTGACCTGCCAGATCGAGATGGCGTCATCGGCCATGGGAATCTCCTTCGTTTCCACGATCCTTGCGCTGGGAGCCGCTTTGCCCGACTATATGATCGTCAGACAAAACAAGCAAGCACTTCGTCTGACAATCGTACAGACCCGGCGCGAGCTGGGACCTCATCAAAGGAGATGCGACCGATGGGCAGAGTCGACGGCAAAGTCGCCCTGATCACGGGGGGAGCGCGCGGTCAGGGACGAGCCATGGCGGAGCTCCTCGCCCGAGAAGGAGCCACCGTCTACGCGGGCGATGTGCTGGACGCCGATGACGCGGAGAGCAGTCCGGTCACCTTCCTGCGGCTCGACGTCACGCTCGCCGACTCGTGGCAGCAGGCGGTGGACCGCGTCGTCTCCGAGGCCGGGCGCCTCGACATCCTCGTGAACAACGCGGGGATCATCGACTACACACCGATCCTCGAGACCACCGAGGAGATCTGGGAGCGGGTGCACGGCGTCGACTCCAAGGGGCTGTTCCTCGGGATGCGCACCGCCCTGCCGCACCTCATCGCCACCGGGAACTCGTCGATCGTGAACATCTCGTCGATCTGGGGATTGGCCGGAGTGCCGTCCGCCCACGCCTACCAGGCGGCCAAGGGCTCGATCCTGAACATGTCGCGCAACGTGGCCGCCGCGCACGGCCGTGACGGAGTCCGCGTCAACTCGATCCACCCCGGCTACATCGTCTCGCCCATGACCGAGAATCAGGATCCGGCGATCAGTCAGTCGATCGTCGACGGCACCCTGCTCGGCCGGCCCGGGCAGCCTGAGGAGGTGGCCAACGCCGTGCTGTTCCTGGCCAGCGACGAGGCGAGCTACATCACCGGGACGTCGCTCGTCATCGACGGCGGCTTCCTCTCGCTCTGACCGGAGCCGTCCTCCGGGCGTCCTTGACAAGAAGCGCGGCCTGCTCGCACAATGAGCAGGATTGTCCGACAGTCATATCGTATGAAACTTCATATGCCGCGATCGGCCGGCTCATCGGACCCGACCGCCCCGGCGACAACTCGAAGAAGAGGTGCAAGTGCCATGAAGCGAATCCTTGCGGCGGCGGCGGCGGTCGTGATCGCCGTCGGCCTGGCTGCGTGCAGCAGCGGCGGCTCCGGAGGCGGTTCGTCCGACGCCGGGTCCGGATCCGGTCAGCAGAAGACCCTCGGAATCGTCGCGCTCGTCGCGACGGACGCCCTCAACAAGGCCGTGATCGACGGGGCGACCGAGGTCGCCAAGAAGGACGGCTGGAAGGTCGTCGTCACCGACACGCAGGGATCCGTCGACAAGGCGAACGCCGCCATGACGACCTTCTCGACCACCCAGAAGGTCGACGCGATCGCCGTCATGGCGTTCCTCTCCAGCGCCCTGGGATCCGGCCTCGCCTCGGCCAAGGCCGCCGACATCCCCGTGGTGAGCTGGGGCGGCGAGCTCGTGCCCGGCATCGCCGCCACCACGAGCGCGGAGGCCGTCGGCAAGCAGTCCGTCGATGACCTGATCAAGGACTTCGGCGACAAGGGCAGTGTGCTGGCGCTCACGTATCACACCGGTGTCCTGTGCCTCTACCGTGGCAAGGCGTTCGACGCGGCCATGGCGAAGGAGTCCGGGATCAAGGTGACCCGCAACGAGGTCGCGATCCCCGGCCAGGTCAACGACGGCACGAACTTCACCAGTGCGTGGCTCGCCAACCATCCGGCCGGCAGCGGCCCGCTGGCGATCTGGGGCTCCTGGGACGAGCCGGCCATGGGCGCCATCGCGGCGCTGAAGCAGGCCGGCCGCACCGATGTGAAGGTCTACGCCATCAACGGCGGCCCGCAGGCGCTGCAGGCGGTCAAGGACGGCACTCTCGAGCAGGTCGTCTGGCAGGACGGCGTGAGCGAGGGCAAGCAGCTCATGGAGTCGGCGGCCGGAGCGCTCAAGGCCGGCACGAAGTGGAAGCAGAAGACGATCAACGTCCCGGGTGTCACGGTCACCAAGGACAACATCGACCAGTTCCTCGCCGATCACCCGGACGCGCTCAAGTAGCGATCGCCCGCCCCACCAGAAGGGATCTGCACCGGTGCAGTCGGAGAACGGTGCCTGGCTTCGCGTCAGGAGCCTGAGCAAGCAGTTCGGCGGGGCGCGTGCCCTCGCCGCGGTGGACATCGACATCCATCGCGGCGAGGTCCACGGCCTGGTCGGTGCCAACGGCGCCGGCAAGTCGACGCTCATCCGCTGCCTCGCCGGGGTGACCGCGCCCGATGAGGGCGTCGTCACCCTGGACGGTGCGGAGACCCGGATCGCGAACCCGCGCGACGCCGAGCAGGCCGGGTTCGCCTTCATCCACCAGGAGCTGAACCTGGTGCCGCACTTCACCTCGGTCCAGAACATCGTGCTCGGCACGGGACTGGCGACGCGTGCCGGTTTCGTCGACCGCAAGCGCGCCCGCCGTGCCGCCGCCGAGGCTGCCGCCCGCGTCGGCATCACCTTCCCGCTCGACCGTCGAGTCGATGAGCTGAGCGTCGCCGAGCGATGGCTCGTCATGATCTGCAAGGCCCTCGTGCGCAACGCGTCGATGATCGCGATGGACGAGCCGACCGCGTCGCTCTCCGACAACGAGAGCCAGAACCTCTTCAAGGTCATCCGCGACCTCGCCGACGACGGCGTCGCGATCCTGTACGTGTCGCACCGCCTCGACGAGGTGCTCGACCTCTCCGACCGGATCACGGTGTTCCGGGACGGACGGGTCACCGACCACGCCGAACGCGGCAGCCTCGACAAGCGCGGCCTGATCCGCGCCATCGTCGGCGCCGAGGTCGCGGATGCCGTCCGGCCCCCTGCGGTCGACATCGACCGCAGCACGACCCCGCTGTTCGCCGCGCGCAACGTGCGGCGCGGCCGCTGGGTGCGCGGCGTCTCGTTCGAGCTCCACCGCGGGGAGGTGCTCGGGCTCGGCGGCCTCGTCGGCGCGGGGCGCAGCGAGCTCGCCCGGCTCGCCTTCGGGGCCGACCGGCTGGATGACGGCCGCTTCGAGCTCGACGGCACTCCCCTGCGCTCGGGCTCCGTGCCCCGAGCGGTCCGCAACGGCATCGGACTCGTTCCGGAGGAGCGTCGCGCCGAGGGACTCATGCTCGAGAAGTCCGTCGCCTACAACATGAACATCGCCGTGCTGCGCAACCTGCTGACCACCCCCTGGCTCCCGTTCGTCAGCGGCAGCAAGTCGAAGTCCCGGGCGGCCGACCTGATCGAGCGACTGAGCATCAAGACGCCAGGGGGCTCGACGCCCATCGGCGGGCTCTCCGGGGGCAATCAGCAGAAGGCGCTCATCGCCCGCTGGCTCAGCCCCGGCATCAAGGTGCTGTTCCTCGACGAGCCCTCGCGCGGAGTCGACATCGGCGCCCGCGGCCAGATCCACCAGGCGATCCGCGAACTCGCCGACAACGGCGTCGGGACCATCGTCATCTCGTCCGATGTCGAGGAGCTCGCGCTCCTGTGCGACCGCATCGTCGTGATGCGCGAGGGCGAGGTGAGCGGCGAGCTGATCGGCGACGAGATCAGCGAGGCCCGCATCATCGAGCTCTCCTACGCGACCGACGACCTCCCGACCCCGCAGCCCGAAGGAGCAGCATGACGCCCTCGACCACGCCCGCTCCCGCGGGCGCCCCGGATCTCGACACCCCCGACATCAGCGTCCGCGGGAGGGACACCGCGGCCGAGGTCGCGCCCGTGCAGCGCAGCGTGCGCCGCATCGCGCTGCTGATCCTGTCGCGCTACGGCACCCTCATCGGGCTGCTGATCATGCTGATCGTCTTCACGATCAAGTCGCCGACCGGATTCCTCAGCCTGGCCAACTTCTACAACGTGCTCAGTCAGGGCTCCCTGACGGCGATCATCGCCGCCGGGCTGACCATGACCCTCGTGGTCGGCGAGTTCGACCTCAGCATCGGCTACGCGGCGAGCTTCGCCGGCCTGCTGTCGGTCGGGTTCATGGCGCACAACCACCTCCCGGTGGTGATCGCGATCGTCCTTATGCTGGCGATCGGAGCCGGGATCGGCACGGTCAACGGCCTGCTCGTCACCAAGGTGCGCATCAACGCGGTCATCGCCACCCTCGGCATCGGCACGATCCTGACCGGCGTGGGTTTCGCCTACAGCCAGTTCCCGATCGCGTCCGGGATCCCGGCCGACTTCACGCAGATCGCGCTCGGCCGCCTGATCTTCGGCATCCCGAACCTGATCTTCATCATGCTCATCGTGCTCGCGGTGCTCTGGGTCGTGCTGAACAAGACCGCCCTCGGCCAGAAGATGCAGGCGGTGGGCGGCAACATCGAGGCCGCGCGCCTGTCGGGCATCCGCGTCGACCGCGTGAAGACGTTCGCGTTCGCGGTCAGCGGGATCTGCGCGGCCGGGACCGGCATCCTGCTCTCCTCGCTGCTCGGCTCCGGCACGCTCGCGGCGGCCGACGGCTACCTGCTCGACGCGTTCGCGGCCGTGTTCCTCGGTTCGGCGACGCTGCGCGACGGCGAGTTCCACATCGTCGGGACGCTCGTCGGCGTCCTCATCATCGCGGTCGCCTTCAACGGACTGAGCGTCTTCGGAGCACCGACCTGGTTCCAGCCGATCTTCAAGGGCGGCATCCTCGTGCTGGCCGTCGGGCTGTCGACCCTCGCCCGGCGGTACGCCAAGGCGTCCTGACGCATCCCCCGCACGACACGAGAGAACGGAGACACACGACATGGTCGATCGTCTGAAAGGCAAGATCGCCCTCATCACCGGCGGCGCCCGTGGGCAGGGCCGCGAGATGGCGGAGCTGTTCATGCGCGAAGGCGCGACCGCGGTGATCGCGGCCGACGTCCTCGACGCGGAGGGCGCCGAGACCAGCCCCGTCACCTTCGTGAAGCTCGACATCACGAAGAAGGACGAGTGGAAGAGCGTGATCGACGCGATCATCGCGGAGCACGGACGGCTCGACATCCTCATCAACAACGCGGCGATCTGCCTCTACGAGCCCATCCTCGAGACGACCGACGAGATCTACGACCGGGTGCTCGATGTCGACCTCAAGAGCATCTTCTACGGGATGCGCGAGGTGCTGCCGCACATGATCGCGCAGAAGGCCGGCTCCATCGTCAACGTCTCCTCGATCTGGGGCCTGGCGGGTGTCGACAGCTCGTACGCCTATCAGGCCGCCAAGGGCGCGATCCTCAACGTCAGCAAGAACGTCGCGATCACGCACGGTCAGGACGGGGTGCGCTGCAACTCCCTGCACCCGGGCTACATCCTGTCGCCGATGAACGAGCACCAGGCTCCGGAGATCAACGCCGCGCTCATCGCGGGCACGGCCGTGAAGCGCCCGGGCATCCCGATCGAGACCGCCTATGCCGCCCTGTTCCTCGCCAGTGACGAGGCCAGCTACGTCACCGGGACCTCGCTGGTCGTCGACGGCGGGTACCTCGCGCCCTGAACCACCGCTCCACCCCCCGCAATCCATGACACAGAGAGGTGTGCATCACATGAAGAAGTCCCTGCTCCTCACCGGAGCCCTCGCCGCTGCGGCGGCACTCGTCCTCGCCGGCTGTTCCGGCGGCGGCGGCTCGTCCTCCGGCGGAGGAACGATCCTGATCGGCGGCATCGCCGGCACCACGGGCGCCTACGGCACGACCGGACAGGCCGTGTTCAACGGAACCCAGATGGCGATCGACGAGATCAACAAGAAGGGCGGCGTGCTCGGCAAGAAGCTCAAGTTCGACGGCCACGACGACGGCGCCTCGGCGACCACGTCATCCACGCTGTTCAACAAGCTGCTCAGCGAGGGCGCCGTCGCGATCGTCGGCTCCCCCGACACGGGTCCGACCACCGCCTCGCTCTCGAGCCAGAAGAAGATCCCGGTGATCGGCGCCGTCGACGACGGCGGTCTGACCGTCTACCCGAAGGGACCGGACCAGCCGCCCTACCCGTACGCGTTCTCGACGAGTCTGAACACCTTCGCCTGGGGCGGTGCGATCGCCGAGTACGCCCTGAAGAACTGCAAGGGCGGCCTCGCCGTACTGCACGACCCCTCGAGCTACGGCCTCGGCGGCCTGGCCGGGATCAAGATGGTCTACGACGCGAAGGGCAAGAAGCTCGCGCTCGAGGACTCGATCACCGAGAACTGGTCGACCGGAGCGACCGTCGGCCTGAAGTCCGAGATCGACAAGATCACGGCGTCGGGCGCCGATTGCGTCGACATCTGGCTCACGCCGCAGGACCAGGCGTCGTTCGTGCAGGAGGCCCACGCGCTCGGCGCGAAGTTCACCTTCCTCGGCAATGACGAGACCAACGCGGACGCGACCTTCTCCGACCTCGCGAAGGACCAGGCGGCCGGCATGATCTCGGCGACCATCACGAGCGGGCTGAACCCCGACGCCAAGCTGACGAAGTTCCGCGCCGACTACAAGGCCAAGTTCAACACCGAGTCGACGCCGTTCGCGGAGCTCAGCTACGACGCGATCTACATGCTCAAGCAGGCCATCGAGCAGGGCAAGTCCACGGAGGCGCCGAGCCTGCAGAAGCAGCTGAACAGCATCACGGACTTCGACGGGCTGACCGGCAAGCTGACCTTCACGCCGCAGCAGCACACGACCATCAACAAGGAGCAGCTGACCATGGTCTCGTTCGACCCGGCCAGCAAGTCCTGGAAGCCCCTGACGTAGTCACCCCGGCGCGCCCGGTCCGTACCCTGACGGGAGGACCGGGCGCGCCGAGCGTCGCGACCACGACTCACCGCAGAGAAGAGAAGGCTGGGATGCTGCTGCAGGTGCTCCTGAGCGGGCTCGCCATCGGCGCCGTCTACGGGCTGATGGCGATGGCGTTCGCCATCGTGTTCTACGTCACCCGGGTGATCAACTTCGCGACGGGGCAGCTGCTCATGGTCTCGATCATGATCACCGCCGCCCTGTCGCGAGCCGGTCTGCCCGACATCGTCTCGGTCGTCGTCGGCGTGCTCGCCTCGACCGTGGCGGGCGTCCTCATCTACCTGCTCGCGGTGCGCCCGGTGCTGCGCTTCGACCGGTTCAGCTTCGCCTGGCTGGTCTCCACCCTCGGCGTCGCGATCGTGCTCCAGTCGCTCGCGGCGATCATCTGGGGTCCCACCTCGCGGGGATTCCCCGCCCTCCTCAACCGCGACAACCTGCACATCGGCGGCGCGGGCATCAGCGTGCAGGAGCTCCTCACGATCATCGTGGCGATCGTCGTGCTCGTCGGCTTCGAGCTCGTGCGGCGCCGGACGCTGTTCGGCAAACTCGGACAGGCCATCTCGGCCGACCCCGAGATGGCCTCGGCGATCGGCGCCCGGGTCACCGGATTCGCGATCGCGGCCTTCGCGATCGGCGGGTTGCTCGCGGGCGTCGCGGGCATCCTGGTCGGTCCGATCACCTTCTCGAACCCGTACCTCGGCGACACCTACGGGATCTTCGGCTTCATCGCGCTCATGATCGGCGGGATCGAGAGGCCGGCGGCCGCGATGGGGGGCGGGCTCGTGCTCGGCATCCTGTCCGTCGGTGCGAACACGTTCATCGGCTCGCAGGCGTCCGACTGGTTCCCGTTCGTCGTCGTCGTGGCCGTGCTGCTGATCGCGCCGAACGGCCTGTTCGCCTCCGGCGACTCGGTCCGCACGCTCTGGGCCGCGATCGCCCACCGGAACGACCGAGCAGGAGCGAAGGCATGACCGCCGGCATCGACATGGCCGCGGGCCGGACCGAGCGGGCGCGCTCCCGGTCGCGGTTCATCGGGCTCGGCGCGGTCGCCCTCGTGGTCGTGTACCTCGCCGCGAACCTGGGCGTGGCGCACGGCTCGTACTACGTGCAGAACCTCGCCGAGGTCGGGGCGGTCTTCGCCATCCTCGCGCTCAGCCTCGACCTCGTGGCCGGCATGACCGGGCTGTACTCGCTCGGGCACGCGGGTCTCTTCGCGCTCGGCGCGTACGCGACCACCCTCCTGAACGCGAACCTCGGCTGGAACGTCTTCATCCTGCTGCCGCTCAGCGTCGTCGGGGTCGGGATCGTCGGGGTCGTGCTCGGGGCGCTCTCGCTTCGGGTCAGCGGGCTCTACTTCGCGATCATGACGTTCATCTTCACGCTCGTCGTGACGGTGCTGATCTCCGATCTCGACTTCACCGGCGGGTTGCAGGGCATCGCGGGTCCGACCTTCCCCGATTTCCCGGAGGGCCTGTCCTTCCTCGGGTCCTCCGTCGCCTGGTGCGTCGGGATCGCGTTCCTCGTCACCGTGGTGATCGTCTGGAGCATTCGCTCATCGGCGTTCTACCCGGTGCTGCTGGCGATCCGCGACGCGGAGCCGTTCGCCGCGTCGGCGGGCGTGCGCACCGGAGTCGTGCGGGTCATGATGTTCGGTCTGTCCGCGGCGCTCGCAGGCCTCGCGGGCTGGGCGTTCTCGTTCCTGGGGTTCGTGTCGCCCGGTCAGTTCAATTGGACGGTCTCGGTCAACATCCTCGTCATGGTGATCCTCGGCGGCATCAACACGCGGCTCGGGCCCATCATCGGCGCCATCTTCATCAGCGCGTTCCCCGTCGTCATCTCGATCGACCCCCTGGTGCAGGAGGTGATCTTCGGCGCGATCTTCGTGCTCGTCATCGTGTTCTTCCCGCGCGGCATCGTGGGGATCGTGACGAGCCTGGCTCGCCGCATCCGGCGTCGACCGCTTCCCGCCACGGAGCCGAGCGCCCCCGACACGGCGCCGATCGCCGAGGCCGAGCTGGCCGCCGCGGGCGAGGAGCCGCAGGTCTCGGACGAGATCGCCCTGGAGGTGCGCGACGTGCGCTTCGGCTACGTGCGCGGCACCACGGTGCTCGACGGCATCGACATGCGCGTTCGGCGCGGCAGCATCCACGGCCTCATCGGCCCGAACGGCTCCGGCAAGAGCACGCTGGTCAACCTCATCTCCGGCGCCCTGCGTCCGACGACCGGCACGATCGAGGCCAACGGCCACCGCATCGAACGGCTCGGAGCGGCCGGACGCCCGGCGCGCGGCATCATGCGCACGTTCCAGACGGCCGTGCTGGTGCGCGAGCTGTCCGTTCGCCAGAACGCAGGGATCGGGCTGTACAGCCGCGTGCCCCGCATCTCGGGCCGGTCGCTCGCATGGCCGCTGTTCCCGAGTGCGCACCGGGACGATCGCGCCATCCGCACGCGGGCGACCGCCGCGCTCGCCCGGGTCGGCCTCGGCTCGGGCTGGGCGACGGCGCGCGTCGCCGACGTACCGCACGGCGTCGAGCAGCTGACCCAGCTCGCGGCCGCGACCGTCGGCGAGCCGAGCATCCTGATCCTCGACGAGCCGCTCGCGGGACTCTCCTCCGGCGAGGTGGAACAGGTGTCGGAGATCCTGCGCCAGCTCAAGCGCGACGGGGTCACGGTGATCGTCGTGGAGCACCAGACCCGCTTCATCTTCGAGATGTGCGACGAGGTCACGGTGCTCGCGGCGGGTGAGCTGGTGACCTCGGGCAGCGCGGCGGCCGTGCGCGCCGACGAACGAGTGCGAGAGGTGTACCTGGGACAATGAGCGCCGAATCCACGACTCCGGTGATCGCGCCGGCGCTCCGGCTCGAGGGCCTGTACGCCGGCTACGGCCGCTTCGACGTGCTGCACGACATCGCCCTGCACGTCGAGCGCGGCGAGGCGGTCGCGCTGCTCGGGCCCAACGGCGCGGGCAAGACGACCCTCTTGCGCGCGATCATGGGAATGGTCAAGCAGCGGCGCGGCGTGATCGAGGTCGCCGGAACGGATGTCTCCCGGCTGCCCACCCATCGGATCGCTCGCGGCCTGGTCGGAATCGTGCCGGAAGGTCGACGCCTGTTCCTCGGGCAATCGGTCGAGGACAACCTGCGCCTCGGCGGTCTGCATCTGCGTCACGACCACGCGCGCACGGCGCAGCTGCTGCGCTCCGTCTTCGACCTGTTCCCCGTGGTCGAGCGCTACCGGGCGCGGCCGGCGACCGCGCTCTCGGGCGGGGAGCAGCAGATGGTCGCGATCGGCCGCATGATGATGAGCGATCCCGAGCTCATGCTCCTGGACGAGCCGTCGCTCGGTCTCGCGCCGCTCGCGATCCAGAGCATGGCCGACGCGCTCCTCGCGCTGCGTGAGCGCGGCCGCAGCATCCTGCTCGTCGAGCAACGCGTCGATCTCGCGCTGCAGGTCTGCGATCGGATCTACGTGCTGAGCGGCGGCCGCATCGTGGAGCAGGGGGCGGCTGACGACATCGACGGCCGAGGCCGGGCCCTCATCGACGCCTATCTGGGCTGACCGCGATCCGGGAAATCATCCCAGCGGAGTACAGCCAACGACCGGGAACCGGACGTAGCCTGCCTGCGACGCCACGTTCTCCGGCGTCGTCGAGGTGATCCCCATGCATGCATCCTTCCGTACCCTCCCGGCCCTGGCTCTCGGGGTCGCGATCCCCGCCGTCGTGCTCGCGAGCGCGCTCGCCCTCCCGGCGCAGGCCGAACCTGCGAGCACGCCGACCGCGCACCAACTGCTGGAGAGGGTCGCCAAGAGCGTCGACCAGCACTACTCCGGCACGCTGACGCAGACCTCGGATCTCGGACTCCCCCAGCTGCCGAGCGTCGGTCCGGGCTCGGTGCACTCCGACGAGTCGGCCATCCTCGACCTCGTCACGGCCGCGCACCGGGCGAAGGTCTACGTCGACGGTCGCAGCAAGCAGCGCGTCCAGGTGCTCGACCAGCTCGCCGAACGCGACATCGTGCGCAACGGCTCCTCGGTGTGGATCTGGGATTCGAAGCACAAGACCGCGCAGCACGTCACGCTCCCCTCGCGGCACTCCGCGTCGCCGGCGCCGGTGACGCCGTCCGAGCTCGCGACGCGACTCCTGGCCTCGGTCCGCTCGAGCAGCAAGGTCACAGTCGCGACCGGTTCGAGCGTGGCGGGCCGTTCGGTCGACCGCCTCGTCCTCACCCCGCGCACCGACCGGACGCTCGTCTCGCGCGTCGTCGTGTCCGTCGACCACGCGACCGGCGTGCCGCTCAAGATCGCGGTCGACGCCCGCGGCCAGTCCGGTGACGCGGTCGCGATCGGGTTCACCGACGTCTCGTTCTCGACCCCGGGCGCCGGCCTGTTCTCCTTCAGTCCGCCGAAGGGCGCGCACGTGACGACCAAGGACCTCTCGCACGTCCGCCCGCATGCGAAGGCCGACCATGTGGCGCCCGACCCGGACGCCTCGGCGTCGCCGAAGGCGCAGCCGGGATCGGAGCCGACCGTCACCGGTGCCGGGTGGGCGAGCGTCGTGACCGTGCCGTCCGGCCAGCTGCCGGCCGGCGTCACCGGCGACCCCCTGTTCCGTCAGCTCACGACGGCGGTCGACGGCGGTCGCGCCCTGCAGACCACGCTCGTCTCCGTCCTCATCACGGACGACGGCCGGGTGCTCGCGGGCGCGGTGCCGATCGCGACGCTCGAGGCCGCCGCCCGGTGAGCCCGCGGTGAGCGGGACGGTCGCGCCCGCGGACGCGGCCATCCGCACCCGGGGCCTCGGCAAGCGGTTCGGACGCCAGCGTGCGGTCGCCGACCTCGACCTCGAGGTGCCGCGGGGCGCCGTGTTCGGCTTTCTCGGCCCCAACGGCTCGGGAAAGACGACGACGATCCGGATGCTGCTGGGCCTCGCGCGGCCCTCGAGTGGCGACATCCACGTGCTCGGCGAGCCCATGCCGCACGCCCTGCGCTCGGTGCTGCCGCGCGTCGGCGCCCTCGTCGAGGGCCCGTCGATCTATCCGTTCCTCTCCGGACGCGCCAATCTGCACCGCCTCGACGCGGCGGACCCCGGCAGCGCCGCCCGCTCCCGCCCCGCCCGGGTCGACGGCGCGCTCGAGCGGGTCGGCCTGACCGCGGCCGCCGGGAAGCGGGCCGGCGCGTATTCGCTCGGCATGAAGCAGCGCCTCGGCCTCGCCGCCGCCCTGCTCGCGCCGCGCGAGCTGCTCGTGCTCGACGAACCGACCAACGGCCTCGACCCCCAGGGCACCCGCGAGGTGCGCGGACTCATCCGGTCGCTCGCGGCCGACGGCACGACCGTGTTCGTCTCGAGTCACCTGCTCGCCGAGATCGAGCAGGTGTGCACCCACGCCGCGGTCATGCGCGCCGGACGGCTCGTGGCGCAGGGCTCGCTCGACGATCTGCGCCGCGCAGCTCGTGCGCGGATCGTCGTGCGTACCCCGGATGCCGCCGACGCCGCGACGGTCCTCGGGATCCACCGCATCACAGCCGCGATCGCGGGCGACTCCATCACGGGCGAGCTGCCCGAGGAGGCCGTCGTCGAGGACCTCGTGCGCGCGCTCGTGGAGGCCGGGGTGCGCGTGCGCGGCGTGAGCGTCGAGGGCGACTCCCTCGAGGACCGCTTCGTCGCCCTGACCGGGGAGGGCTTCGATGTCGCCGGCTGACGGCTCCTCCCCCGCGCTCACCTCGAGTCGTGCCGAATCGCACGATGCAGGCGACGTTCGTGCCGATCGGCACGACTCGAGCACGCGGACCGAGGCGCGCAGCACCGTGCCGCGTCCCTTCGCGCTGCTCGGGTCGGAGCTCGCGACCCTGTTCCGGCGGCGGCGCACGATCGCCATGCTCGCCGCGCTCGCGCTCGTGCCGATCCTCATCGCCGTCGCCGTGCGGGTGACCGGTGCCGGATCCGGGGGTGGCCCGGCGTTCCTCGGCGACATCACGCAGAACGGCTTGTTCGTCGCCTTCACCGCGCTGACCGTCTCGATCCCGCTGTTCCTGCCGCTCACCATCGGCGTCGTCGCCGGCGACACCATCGCAGGCGAGGCGTCGCTCGGCACACTGCGTGCGCTGCTCATCGCCCCGGCAGGACGGCTCCGGCTGCTCATCGTGAAGTACGTCGGCGCGCTCGCGTTCGCCGCAGCCGCGACCGGCGTCATCGTGCTCGCGGGGGTCGGCGTCGGCGCGCTGCTGTTCCCGGTCGGCCGGGTGACCCTGCTGTCCGGCGACACCGTCGACGCCGGCGGGTTCGCCGCCCGCGCCGCCCTGCTCGCGCTCTACGTCGTGCTGTCGCTGTCGGGGCTGTGCGCGATCGGACTGTTCATCTCGACGCTCACGACCATCCCCGTCGGGGCGATGGCCGCGACGGTCGTGGTCGCGGGGGCCTCGCAGATCGCGGATGCGCTGCCGCAGCTCGACGCCATCCACGCCTGGCTGCCGACCCACTACTGGTTCGGCTTCGGCGACCTGCTGCGCGATCCGCTGGTCTGGGACTCGTTCGGCGTGAACGGCTGGCTGCAGCTCGGCTATGTGGTGGTGTTCGGCGGGCTCGCGATCTGGCGGTTCCTGACGAAGGACGCGCTGTCGTAGCTCAGGCCGACGGCAGGGCGGCCACGACGTCGATCTCGACGAGGATGTCGGCCAGGTCGGACCCGACCGTCGTGCGCACCGGGTGGGGCGTGGGCACGATCGCGCCGTAGGCCTCGTTGAAGCCGGCGAAGTCGCGCTTCAGGTGCTGCAGATGCGCCGTGACCTTGACCACGTCGGCCCAGCTCGCGCCCGCCGCCTCGAGCACGGCCCCGACGTTGCGCAGCACCTGCGTCGTCTGCGCCGCGATGCCCTCGGGCACCTCGCCCGTCTCGGGCACCTGCGGCCCGAACCCGGCCGTGAACAGCAGGCCGCCGGCGATGACGCCGTGGCTGTAGGGACCGGCCGGCTTCGGGGCGTTCGGGGCGGTGAGGGGTGTCTTGGTGGTCACGATCGGTCTCCTTCGTCGGGGTGGATGTCGGGGTGGATGCTGAGGGCGTGCTCGAGGGCTGCGGCCACGACGCGCTCGTCGCCGGGTGCGAGCTGGTCGGCGCCGAGCCAGAAGCCGCGTGGCGACCCCTGCACCCGGTAGGGCAGGACGGCCACGCGAGGGCGGAAGCCGTCGAACGCGGCGAGCGCCGCGGCGGCGCGCTCCGGGTCGTCGAGTTCGATGCGCAGCCGCGGCACGGGCTGGCCGGCCTCGTTGGCATCCTCGAGCTCCGCGTGCACCCCCTCGGCGCCGAGCGCGATCCCGCGCCAGTCCTCGAGCACGGCGCGCTGCTCGCGCTCGAGCCACGCCTCGTCGCGGGCGACGAAGAGCTCGACCGCGCGCACGAGCCCGGCGATCTCCTCCTTGCCGGCCTTCAGCGCACGGCCCCAGCTCTGGAAGGGGGCGCCGGATCGCCGGGCGGCCTCGACGAGGTCGGCGCGCCCGAGCAGGAGGCCGGAGGCCTGCGGCCCCCGGAGCGCCTTTCCGCCGGAGAAGGCGACCAGGTCGGCGCCGAGCTCGCGCGTGAAGCGCCAGAGGTTGGAGGCCGGCGGCAGCTGGGCCGCGGCATCCACGAGCACGGGAACGCCCCGCTCGCGCGCGATGCGCACGACGGTCGGCAGCGGCAGCGCCACGTCGGGCAGGTGCGATCCGGCGACGTAGAGCACGGCGGCCGTGCGCTCGGTGATCGCGGCCTCCAGCTCCCACTCGAAGGTCTGGATGACGTTGCCGATCTGCCGCACCCGGATGCCGGCCAGCGCGAGCGTCGTGTCGTACGGGATCCGGTGCGCGGCGTGCATCACGACCTCGTAGGGCGCCTCGTCGCGCCCCGGCAGCTGGGAGAGCCCGTCCGGTCGGCCCCCGGTGCGGATGCCGAGCAGCGCGAGCACCATGGCCGCGGCGCAGCCCGGAGCGACGTACCCGGCCTCGTTGCGGGTGAGCTCGGCAAGGCGGCGCCCGGCCGCGAGGTGCAGCTCGTGCATGTCGACGAACGAGCCGGCAGCGTCGCGCATCGCGTCGAGCACCTCCGGCGGCATGAGCGAGCCGCCGATCGCCGTGAAGGTCGTGGCCGCGTTGATGAGCGGCCGCACGCCGAGTCGTTCGTAGAAACCCATGACCTACCCCAGTTGCCGTGCGATGTCCGCGGCGCAGGTCTGCAGCCGGCCGAGCTCGCCGCGGAGCTCGGTCAGGGGCCGGACGGCGCGGATCGCGCTGATCGAGACCGCCCCGTGGATGCGTCCCCCCGACGACACCACCGGCACGGCCACGCAGTTCACGAACTCCTCGAACTCGCCGTCGTCGGCCGACCAGCCGCGTCGGCGGATGTCGCCCAGGCGCCGCTCGAGGGCCGCGCGGTCGTGCGATGCGCTGGTGCCCCGCGCGTCCTCGGCATCCAGGAGCCGGGTGCGCTCGGGCGCGGGGAGGTGCGCGAGGATCGCCGTGCCGACGCCGGTGCGGGCGGCATCCACCTGACCGCCGACGCGGGAGGACATGCGCACGCCGTCGGTGTCCTCGACCTTGTCGACGTAGTAGACGCCGTCGCCGATGAGCTGCGCGAGATGAACGGTGCTGCCGACGTGGCGGTGCAGTTCTCGCAGCGCGGGATGCGCGATCCGGCGCAGGTCGAGCTCGTCGACCGCCTGCTGTCCGATCGCCACCAGGCGCATGCCGATCGCCCAGGTGCCGTCGTCGCGATGCACGAGGAATCCGGCGCTCTCGAGCGTCTTGAGCTGGCGGAAGACGGTGGAGCGGTGCACCTCGAAGTGCTCGGAGATCTCGCGCAGGGTGCGGGAACCGGAGGCCACGAGCTCAATGAGCTCGGTGGCCCTGCGCACGGTCTCCGACATGAGCCGAGGATAATGCACAGGGTGTTGCATTCAGCGCAATCGGGCGAGCGCGTGGTCCTGCGCGGCGGGATTCTGGTCGACGGCACGGGCGCCCCGCGACGCGCCGCGGACGTCGAGCTCGACGGTGACCGGATCTCCCGCATCCTGGAGCCCGGGGCGCCGAGCGACGCCGCCGATGACGACGTGAGCGGCGCGATCGTCGCGCCGGGGTTCATCGACATGCACGCCCACTCCGACCTGGCGGTGCTCGCCGACCCCGCGCACGCCGCGAAGCTCGAGCAGGGCGTCACGCTCGAGGTCCTCGCTCAGGACGGCCTCGGCTACGCGCCGGTGGACGACCGCGGAATGCGCACCATGCGCGAGCGGCTCGCGGCGTTCAACGGCTCGCCCGATCTCGACTTCACGTGGCGCAGTGTCGCCGACTACCTCGCCCGGATCGACCGGGGGGCGCCGCTCAACGTCGCGGTGCTCGTGCCGCACGGCACGGTGCGCCAGGCGGTGATGGGCGACCGGGCGGCGCCCGCGACGCCGGCCGAACTGGCCGGGATGCGCGAGCTGGTCGACCAGGGCATGCGCGACGGGGCCGTCGGGCTCTCGGCCGGCCTCAGCTACACCCCCGCGGCTTTCGCGACGGACGACGAGCTGGTGGCGCTGCTGGAGCCGGTCCGAGACCACGGCGGGTTCTACGCTCCGCACCACCGCAACTACGGCACGCACGCGATGGAGTCGTACGCGTCGTGCATCGCGATCGCCGAGGCCGCGGGCGTCGCCCTGCATCTCGCGCACTGCCACCTCAACTTCCCCGTCAACCGCGGGCGCGCCCCCGAGCTGCTCGCCCTCATCGATGCCGCGATCGACCGGGGCGTCGACGTCACGCTCGACGCCTACCCGTACTCGCGCAGCGCGACCTCGCTGGTGTCCCTGCTGCCGAGCGCGGCGGCCGTCGACGGACCGGCGGGCGTCCTCCGGCGTCTGGAGGATCCGGCCGCGAGCGAGGAGCTGCGCCGCGCGGTCGAGCAGACCGGCTCGGACGGCAACCACGGCGTGCCGGCCGACTGGGAGGCGATCTCGATCTCGTCGGTCGTCGCGCCCGGCAACGCCGGGGCCGTCGGGATGCCGGTGGCGGCCTGGGCGCGGGCGCGCGGCGTGACCGCGTGGCGGGCGGTGGTCGAGCTGCTGGTCGCCGACGATCTCGCGACCGGATGCGTGCTCGACGTCGGCGACGAACACAACATGCGCGCGATCATGCGTCACAGCGCGCACACGGTGGGCAGCGACGGGATCCTCGTCGGCGCCCACCCGCATCCGCGCGAGTGGGGCACCTTCCCCCGGTTCCTGGGTGCGTACGCCCGCGATGAGGGGCTCATGACGCTCGAGGACGCCGTGCACCACCTGACGGGGCGCCCCGCGCGGCGTCTCGGCCTGCGCGATCGCGGCATCGTGCGCGCGGGCGGGTTCGCCGACCTCGTCGTGTTCGACGCGGAGCGCGTGGGATCGCCCGCGACGTACGAGGACCCGCGGCGCCGACCCGAGGGCATCCGGCAGGTACGGGTCAACGGCGTGCGGGTCGTCGAGGGCGGCCGCCGGAACGCCGCGATCGCGGGCCGCGCCGTGCGGGGCGCCGAGTCGTTGCGCTGAGTGCAACCGACTGTGCACCCGGTGAGATGACGACTATCCTCGGCCCCATGCCGGCACCCCGAGTCGCCTGTCTGGGCGAAGCGCTCATCGTGCTCGTCGCCGGGCGCCCCGGTCCGCTCGAGGAGTCCGCGGACTTCGAGCGATCGATCGGAGGCGCCGAGCTCAACACGGCGATCGGCCTGGTCGCCGCCGGCATCCCGTCGGCCCTGCTCACCGCGGTGGGCGACGACGGTTTCGGCCGCCATCTCGTGGCGCGGGCGTCACAGCTCGGCGTGGACACCTCCGCGGTGCGCGTCGATCCGGCGCGGGCCACCGGCATGTACGTCAAGGAGCGCGGCGGGGGCACCGGCGCGGCGACGGATCTGCCGCTCGGCGCCAGCCGCATGCACTACTACCGCGCGGGATCCGCAGCCAGCGCACTCGGCCCCGAGTACCTGGACGAGGCGTCCGTGCGGGCGATCCTCGACGGCGTGCAGGCCGTGCACGTCACGGGGATCACCCCGGCGCTGTCGCCGACGACGCTCGAGCTGACGCGGGCGCTGCGCTCCGCCGCCCCTCGCGCCCTCCTCGCCTTCGACGCCAACTGGCGTCCCGCGCTCTGGCGCGGGCGGGAGCGGGAGGGCGCCGACGTCCTGCGCGAGCTGGCCGCGGGCTCCGACCTCGTGCTGCTCGGCGAGGAGGAGGCCCGCATCATCGTCGGCTCCGACGATCCGGATGCCGTGCGCCGCGCCCTGCCCGCGCCCCGGCGTCTGGTGCTCAAGCACGACGGCGGCGCCGTGACCGCGTTCGATGGACCGGTGTCGCGCCGCCTGCGCCCGGACGCGGTCACGATCACGGAGGCGATCGGCGCGGGCGACGCCTTCGCCGCCGGATACCTCGCGGCGATCCTCGACGACGGCGACCTCGACGCCGCCCTCGCCGGCGGGCATCGCCTCGCCGAGCGCGTGCTGCGCTCGACCCACGACCACGCCGCCCACGACCCGGCAGGAGCCGTCATCCCATGAGCACCCACCCCGAGCGCCCCGATCACGACGTCCTCGAGCGGATCCGCGCCGATCGCGTCATCGCGACCCTGCGCGCTCCGGACGCCGACCTCGCCCTCATCGCGGTCGAGGCCCTGGTCGAGGCGGGCGCGACCTCGATCGAGGTGACCTACACGGTCCCGGATGCCGGGCGCGTGATCGCCGAGGCCGTGCATCGGTACGGCGACCGTGCGCTCGTGGGTGCCGGCACCCTCACGACGCCCGAGCAGGTCGCCGGTGCCCGCGACGCGGGTGCCGCGTTCTTCGTGTCGCCCGGATTCGACGCGGATGTGGTGGCGGCGATCCGGGCCGGCGACGGTCCCGCCATCATCGGCGCCTACACGGCGACCGAGGTGCAGCAGGTCGTCGCGAACGGGGTCGAGCTGGTCAAGCTGTTCCCGGCGTCGATCGGCGGCCCGGCGCTGCTGCGCGCGCTGCGCGGTCCGTTCCCCGACGTCGCGTTCGTGCCGACCGGCGGCATCCGGGGCGACGCGGTCGCCGAGTGGATCGCCGCCGGAGCCGTCGCGGTGGGCGCCGGCAGCGAGCTCATCTCCTCCGAGGCGCTGCGGGGCGGCGATCGCGGTGCGCTCGTCGCGCACGCGCGCGCCTACCTCGCGGCCGCCGCCGCTCCCGCCTGACCCGCGCGCCGCCGGGGCTCAGACGTCGCTGAGGGCCTGCGCGGGATCCACCGTCTCGGTCGACTCGGTGCCCGGCCCGACGGTGCGCACCGGCTCGGTCTCGTGGATGTACTTGCCGCCCATGACGACCGAGGCGAGCGCGCCGATGACCGACATGATGGCGGCCGCGATGAAGACGATCACGAGACCCGAGTGGAACGGATCGGAGATGAGCGCCGGGAAGAACTGGTGCCCGGTCAGCGCCTTCAGGTCGGCGGCGGGGATGGCATCCCGGGCGATGGTGCCCGCGGCGGTCAGCTGCTGCAGGAGCGCGTCGATCGGGTTGATTCCCAGGAACGCCGCGAACAGGTTGCCGACCGGCGGGATCTGCGCGGCCGCCGCGACGCCCGCGGCCGGCACGTGGTGTGCCGTGAGTCCGGCGGTCAGCGCCTTGGGCAGCGTGCTCGCCAGGCCGCCGATCATGAGCGAGAAGAAGATGCCGATCGAGAGCGAGTTGCCGGCGTTCTGGAACGTGCCCGTCATCCCGGATGCCGCCCCGCGTTGCGCCGCCGGAACGGAGTTCATGATCGCCGTGCGGTTCGGCGCCGCGAACATGCCCGACCCGATCCCGTTCACGAAGATGATCACGGCGAAGAGCCAGTAGGGGAAGTCCACCGGGATCACCAGCAGGAGCAGGAAGGTACCCGCCACGATCATCAGGCCCGCCGTCGCGAACGTGCGGGCGCCGAACCGGTCGGAGAGCGTGCCCGACAGCGGTCCCGAGACGAGGAACCCGACGGTCAGCGGCAGCAGGTAGATGCCCGCCCAGAACGGCGTCGACTCGTAGGAGTAGCCGTGCAGCGGCAGCCAGATGCCCTGGAGCCAGATGATGAGCATGAACTGGAGACCGCCGCGGCCGACCGAGGCGAGCAGTCCCGCGAGGTTGCCGAACGTGAACGCGCGGATCTTGAAGAGCCGCAGGTTGAACATCGGGTCCTTCACGAAGTACTCGAGCACGACGAACGCGGCGAGGATCACCACCCCGCCGATGATGCCGCCGAGCACCCACGGGTTGCCCCACCCGGTGGAGGAGTCGCCGTAGGGCTGGATGCCGTAGGTGATCCCGATGAGCAGCGCGAACAGGCCGACCGCGAAGAGCAGGTTGCCCCACCAGTCGATGCGCCCGGTGCCGCGCGCGCCGACCTCGTGCAGCGACACGAACGACCAGACGGTGCCGAGGATCCCGAACGGCACGCTCACGATGAAGACCGCGTGCCAGTCGACGACGGCGAGCACGCCGCCGAGGATCAGGCCGAGGAAGGTGCCGGCGATCGCGGCGATCTGGTTGATGCCGAGCGCGAAGCCGCGGCGGGTCGCCGGAAAGGCGTCGGTCAGGATGGCGGTCGAGTTCGCGAAGATCATCGCGCCGCCGACGGCCTGCAGCACGCGCAGCAGGATGAGCCACATCGCTCCGGCGCCGCCCGTGAACGGGTCGAAGACGAGCGCGATCGAGGCGACCGTGAAGACCGCGAAGCCGATGTTGTAGATGCGCACCCGGCCGTAGATGTCGCCGAGGCGGCCGAAGCTCACGACCAGCACGGCGGTCACGAGGATGAAGCCCATGAGCATCCACAGCAGGTAGCTCGTGCTGTTCGGGTCGAGCGGATCGAGGTCGATGCCCTTGAAGATCGCGGGCAGCGAGATGAGCACGATCGAGCCGTTGATCGTCGCCATCAGCATCCCCAGCGTCGTGTTGCTGAGCGCGATCCATTTGTAGCGCGGGTGGTCCTGGTGGAACATGCCCGAGCGCTCTCGGGTTGCGGGGGTGGTCAACGCACGCCTTCCGGTGGGGGTGATTCGGGTCTCACCGTCGAGGCCGGGATCGTTAGCTGAAGCAATGATGCTAGTCGATCCGGAGGGTGACTCCGCACGCCGGCGAGGGCATCCGGCTGCTCCACAATGGAGCCATGACCGGCTCGCTCGCCCTCGTGCCCGCCCTGCGCCATCCGGAGCTGCTCGCTCCCCCCGTCGTGGCGGCGCTCGACGCGCTCGGCGACGCGGCGGCGGAGGTCGACGTCGCGCCCATCGATGCCGCGCTCGCCGACACCGCCGCGTTCTGCGCGACGTACGGCGTCGGCCTCGACATCTCGGCCAACTGCGTCGTCATCGCCGGCCGCCGCGGGGAGGAGACCCGCTACGCCGCGTGCGTCGTGCTCGCGACCACGCGCGCGGATGTCAACGGCGTTGTGCGCAGGCTGCTCGACGCGCGCAAGGCGAGCTTCGCCCCCATGGACGACGCGGTCGCCCTGACCGGCATGGAGTACGGCGGCATCACGCCCATCGGCCTGCCCGACGACTGGGCGCTGTACATCGACGTGCGCATCCCGGCGCTGCCGCGCGCGATCGTCGGGTCGGGCATCCGCGGCAGCAAGGTCGAGCTGCCGGGCGCGGTGCTCGCGGCGCTGCCGCACGCGCAGGTGATCGAGGGCCTGGCCCGCGAGGTGGTCGAGTAGCGGCCGGAGACCGCGTATCCAACCCGCTAGATCGACTGGGCGAGGCGGTAGTACGCCGCGTTCCAGCGCACGGTCTGCTCGAAGGCGTCGATCGTGGTCGCGTCGTCGATGACCAGCAGCTCGATGCCCGACATCTTCGCGAAGTCGCGGAACACGTCGACGCCGACCTGGGTCGACATGACCGTGTGGTGGGCGGCGCCCGCCGTGAGCCACGCGGTCGCGGAGGTGCGGAAATCCGGCTGCGGCTTCCAGATCGCCCGGCCGACCGGGAGCTTCGGCATCGGCTGCGGCAGGTCGACGTTCTCGACGACGTTCGCCACGAGCCGGAACCGATCGCGCATGTCGCTGAGCGCCACGACGACCGCGGGTCCGGGGTCGGCGGTGAAGACCAGCCGCACCGGGTCGTCCTTGCCGCCGATGCCGAGCGGGTGGATCTCGAGGCTCGGCTTGGCCGTCGTCAGGGTCGGGGAGACCTCGAGCATGTGCGCGCCGAGGATGAGCTCGTGCCCCGGCTCGAGGTGGTACGTGTAGTCCTCCATGAGGCTCGCGCCGCCCGGCAGGCCGGCGCCCATCACGGCGGCGGTGCGCACGAGCACCGCGGTCTTCCAATCGCCCTCCGCGCCGAAGCCGTACCCGTCGGCCATGAGCCGCTGCACCGCGAGGCCGGGCAGCTGCTTCAGGTCGCCGAGGTCCTCGAACGAGTCGGTGAAGGCGTGGAAGCCCCCCGCCTCGAGGAACGAGCGCAGCCCGAGCTCGATGCGCGCGCCCTCCCGCAGCGACTCGTGCCGCTCGGCGCCCGGTCGCAGTCCGGGCTGCACGTCGTAGAGCGAGAGGTACTCGTCCACGAGCGCGTCGACGTCCTGTGTCGTGGACGCCGCCACGGCCTCCACGAGCTCGTTGACGCCCCAGGTGTTGACCTGCACGCCGAGCCGCAGCTCCGCCTCCGTCTTGTCGCCCTCGGTGACGGCCACGTAGCGCATGTTGTCGCCGAATCGCGCGACCTTCATCTCGCGGGTGGCGGCACGGCCGGCGGCGGCGCGGGTCCAGACACCGACCCGCCCGGTGACGGCCGGATCGGAGACGTGCCCGACGACGGTGGTGCGCGGCACGTTCAGGCGCGACTCGATGTAGCCGAACTCGCGGTCGCCGTGCGCGGCCTGGTTGAGGTTCATGAAGTCGAAGTCGATCTCGCCCCACGGCAGGTCGACGTTCGCCTGGGTATGCAGGTGCAGCAGCGGCTTCTGCAGCGCGTCGAGACCGGCGATCCACATCTTCGCCGGGCTGAAGGTGTGCATCCACGCGATGACGCCGATGACCGAGTCGTCGGCGTTCGCCTCGAGCATCGCCCGCCGGATCGCGGCGGAGTCGGTCAGCACCGGCTTCCACTCGACCGTGACCGGGATGTCGGGCGAGCCCGCCAGTCCGGCCGCGACCGCCTGCGACTGCTCGGCCACCTGGCGCAGCGTCTCCTCGCCGTACAGCCCCTGGCTGCCGGTGAGGAACCAGACGGTGAAGGTCTTGAGGTCGGGCACGATGGAGCGGCTCACGGGATGTCCTTTCGAGGATCTAGAGGCTGTCGACCGCGGCGCGCTCGACGGCGAGGCCGGCGCGGTAGCGGTCGAGGTAGGCGGAGAACCCCGCGACGTCGGCCGGGTCGGGTTCGGCGGTGACCGGCGCGGGGCCGGCGAACACGCGATCGGTCAGGTAGCTCGCGAGGTCGGCGGTGCTGCCGGCGCGCACGGCCGCCCGGAACGCGGCGAGCACGGCCATGCCCCACGCGCCGCCCTCGGAGGCGGTCTCGGCGACGCTCACGGGTGCCCCCAGCGCCCCGGCGAGGAAGCGCTGCGCAACCCCGGCAGTGCGGAACATGCCGCCGTGCGCATACATCCGGTCGAGGCCGACGCCCTCGTCGTCGAGCACGCGCATGCCCAGGGCCAGGGTGCCGAAGACGCCGTACAGCTGAGCGCGGAAGACATTGGCGAGCGTGAGCCGGCTCTCGGGGGTGCGCACGAACAGCGGACGGCCCTCGTCGAGCCCCGCGATCGGCTCGCCGGCGAGGTGGTTGTAGGCGAGCAGCCCGCCCGCGTCGGGCTCGCCCTCGAGCGCCTCGCGGAACAGCGTCTCGTACACGGCGTCGGCCTCGAGCGGCGATCCCGCGGCGGCCGCGAACCGGGTGAAGAGACCGACCCAGCCCGCGAGCTCGCTCGCCCCGTTGTTGCAGTGCACCATCGCCACCGGATCGCCGACTGGCGTCGTCACGACGTCGAGCTCGTGGTGGACCTCGCGCAGCGGCCGCTCGAGCACGACCATCGCGAAGATGCTCGTGCCGGCGCTCACGTTGCCGGTGCGCGGCGCGATCGCGTTCGTCGCGACCATGCCCGTGCCCGCGTCGCCCTCGGGCGGGGCGAGCGGGATGCCGGCCGCCAGCCCGCCCGTCGGGTCGAGCAGCGCCGCCCCCTCGGCGGTGAGCTCCCCCGCGTCCTCGCCCGCCGAGAGCACCTGCGGCAGGAGGTCGCGCAGCGGCGCGGCCAGCGTCGTGCCCGCGGCGAGCTCGTCGTAGCGCGCGACCATCGCCGCGTCGTAGTCGCCGGTGGCGGGGTCGATGGGGAACATCCCCGACGCATCGCCGACGCCGAGCACGCGGCGACCCGTGAGCGCGGCGTGCACGTAGCCCGCCAGCGTCGTCACCCAACGGATCGACGGCACGTGGGGTTCGGCATCCCGCACCGCCTGCTGCAGGTGGGCGATCGACCACCGGAGCGGGATGTTGACCCCGAGCAGCTCGGTGAGCTCGGCCGCCGCGGGGCCCGTGTTGGTGTTGCGCCACGTGCGGAAGTGCGCAAGCAGCTCGCCCGCTTCGTCGAACGCGAGGTAGCCGTGCATCATCGCCGAGACGCCGATGGCCGCGGGGCGGGTCGGCCGGGAGCCGTGCCGCGCCTCGGCGTCGGCGACCAGGTCGGCGTACGCGGCCCGCAATCCGGACCACACCTCGTCGAGCGCGTAGGTCCACAGCCCGTCGACGAGCTGGTTCTCCCACTCGTACGAGCCGGCCGCGAGCACCGTGGCGTCGGGTGCGATGAGGCATGCCTTGATGCGGGTCGATCCGAGCTCGATGCCCAGCGCGGCGTCGTCGAAGACCGTCATCGCCGCGCGTCGCCGGCCTGCCCGTACACGTTCTGGTACCGCGCGTAGAGGCTGTCGATCTTCTCCTGCGGGATGGGCACCACCGGCCCGGCCTGCATGGCGAGGTGCACCGACCGTGCCACGTCCTCGCACATGACCGCCGCCTTGACCGCGTCGTTCGCGTTCGCGCCGATCGTGAACGGACCGTGGTTCTGCATGAGCACGGCGCGCGAGCGGTGCCCGCGCAGGGTCTCGACGATGCCGCGGCCGATCGAGTCGTCGCCGATCACGGCGAACGGGCCGACCGGGATCGGCCCGCCGAACTCGTCGGCCATCCCGGTGATGACGCACGGGATCTCCTCGCCGCGCGCGGCCCAGGCGACGGCGTAGGTCGAGTGGGTGTGCACGACGCCGCCGACCTCCGGCATCTCGCGGTAGACGTAGGCGTGCGCGGCGGTGTCGCTCGAGGGGCTGCGCTCGCTGCCGGCGGTGCCGGGCACGACCTCGCCGTCGAGGGTGCAGAGGATCATGTTGTCGGGCGCCAGGTCGTCGTACGCCACGCCCGACGGCTTGATGACGAAGTAGTCGGTGCCGGGCACCCGGCCCGAGACGTTGCCGCCGGTCCAGATCACGAGGCCGTAGCGCACGAGTTCGCCGTGCAGTCGCGCGACCTCCTCCCGCACGCGGGCGATCTCGGCCTCGACGTCGGGGGTCATGTCCTCGATGTTAGCGTTCACATCGTCTCCTCTGCACCGCGGGGCGCCGTCGATCCCCGCACCACCAACCACGGTTCCACCCTCGAATCTTTCCGTGAGGTGGCAGCTTCTGTCGCATCAGACCGGGTCGACCCGACGGAAGGTGCCACCTCACCCTCGAGGAGGGCGAGGAGGCGGGCCACCGCGCGGCGGCCGACCTCCACGAAATCCTGGTGCACGGTCGTGAGCGGCGGCAGGCTGTGCGCCGATTCCGGGATGTCGTCGAAGCCGACGACGCTGACCTCCTCCGGCACGCGGCGGCCGCGATCCGCGAGCGCGTGGACGAGCCCCAGCGCCATCTGGTCGTTGCCGCACAGCACAGCGGTCGCGCGCGGGTCGAGCGCGGCGGCGGCCGCATACCCGGAGTCGGCCGTCCAATCGCCCCGGAGGTCCGGCAGCGGCTCCAGGCCGGCGGCCGCGAGCACCTCGGCCGCGGCATCGCGCCGCACCCCGGCCTCGACGAAGTCGTCCGGCCCGACGAGCTGCTGCACCCACCGGTGACCGAGCTCGACGAGATGGCGCGCCGCGAGACGGGCGCCCGCGACCTGGTCGACGGTCACGCCGTCGGCGGGATCGCCGGTCTGCAGCGCGACGACGGGCGGTGGATCCGCGACCTCGGCGAGCGCGTCGAGCACGACCCGGTAGGGCGCGATCACCACGAGCGCCTCGACCGACCGGCCGAGCAGGAACTCGAGGCTCGCGCGGACGGCCTCGGCATCCACCGGCGTGCTCGTGATGAGCGACTGGTAGCCGGCCTCGCGCACCGCCCGCTCGATCGCGTGCAGGCTGCTCGTCGGGCCGAAGTCGGCCGTCGCCGGCGTCAGCACCCCGATCGCGCGGGTGCGACTGGTCGCGAGGGTGCGCGCGGCGAGGTTGCGCCGGTAGCCGAGCTCCGCGATCGCGCCGAGCACGCGGTCCCGGGTCGCCGGCAGCACCCCGTGCGACCCGTTGAGCACGCGCGACACGGTCTGGTGCGACACACCGGCGCGCGTGGCGACGTCGTACATGTTCGGCGCACGACGCGACTCGACCATGTGCGCACGCTAGCCGACGGGCGCGGACTACCGGAGGTCGGCCGTGCCGCTCTCGCCGAGGTCCGGCTCGGATTTCGTCACGACGCCCTTCAGCACCTCGAAGAGCTGCGCGACGGCGGGCTTGCGCAGATCCCAGTACTCGAGCGTCTCGACGCGCACCTCGAGGATCGCCGCAGTCGGGTCGCCGCGTCCGCCGTCGAAATAGGAGTCTGCCCACGCGTTCCAGTACCGGTCCAGCAGCCCGGGGTCGTGCGTCACGCTCGCCGTGCCGGCCAGCGACACCCAGCCCTTGCCGTCGCCGATCGACACGTTGACCTCGGGATGCGTCGCGATCTCGGCGGTCTTCGCGCTCGGGTCCTGCGTGAAGAAGTGCAGCGTGCCATCGAACTCGTCGTCGAGCACGGCCAGGGGCCTGCTGTGCAATGCCCCGCCCGCGGTCCGGGTCGTGACGGCGGCGGTCCGCCCGGCGGCGACAATCGCGCGGACCGCCTCCAGCTCCGGCTCCGCGGCGGACATCATGCGCCCTTCGGCCGGCGGTGCTCCGCGGAGATCATCCAGGCGAACTGCTCGAGCTTCTGGATGATCTCGTGCAGCAGGTCGGCGCTCGTCGGGTCCTCGTCGTCGACCGTGTCGTGCACCCGGCGGCAGGTTCCGACGGCCGATTCGATGCGGGCCGTGACCATGTCAGCGGTGTCGATGGTGAGGACCTCGCCGCCGGGGAACTCCTCGAGCGTCGTCTGGGCCGACACGACGCCGCTGCGTCCGTCGGGGGTCGCGTGCAGGGCGCGCATCCGCTCGGCGACCTCGTCGGCGAACAGACGGGCCGCCTCGATGACCTCGTCGAGCTGCAGATGCAGGTCGCGGAAGTTGGGTCCGACCAGGTTCCAGTGCGCCTGCTTGCCCTGGTTCGCGAGCTCGATGAGGTCGACGAGCACCTCCTGCAGCGAGTCGGTGAGGGCACGGGAGGCCACGAAGCCGTGCTCCGCGTTCTCCCGCCGCGTGCGCTCGACGTCGGGCTTGGTCTCGGTGGTCGTGCTCATGCGCCTGACGCTACGCGGCGTCCGCATGCCGGCCGTCGACTCTCAGGAGGTGCCCACCCCGCGCCGGCCCCAGCGCCGCGGCACGATCAGCAGCAGCACGATCGCGATCAGCAGGGCCAGCACGCCCGCGGTGATGCCGGCGACCCGTCCGAAGACGACGTCGAAGATGAGCAGCACGACGCCGACCGAGAGGATCGCGACCGCCACGAGCATCACCCGCAGCATCCGGTTGGAGGCCGTCACGATGGCGGGCTTGTCGTGCTGGCGGAACCGGGTGCGATGCAGGGCGACGATCGAGAGCCCGAGGATAGTGCTCACCGCGGCGAGCCCGACCAGCACCCCGTAGATCGCCCGGTCGACGGGGTCGAGCTCCGGGAACTGCTGCTGGAACGCGACCGTGAGCAGGAAGCCGCTGATCAGCTGCGTGCCCGTCTGGATCACGCGCAGCTCCTGCAGCAGCTCGTTCCAGTTGCGGTCGGCGCGCTGATCCGCGGTCTCGTTCCGCCCGTCGCGGGGATCGACGTCGGCGGTCATGACAGCGACGGGATCAGGGAGACCTTCACCGACCGGCCCGCCGAGTCGCCGACGAGGTCGAGCGCCTCCTGGAACCGCTCGAGCGGGAACTGGTGGGTGCAGATCTCGTCCATGGGCAGGGTCTGCGCCTCGAGCAGCTTGATGGCGGCCGGCCAGGTGTGCGGGCCGAGGTGGGCGCCCCGGATGTCGAGCTCCTTGTCGTCGGAGATGATCGACCAGTCGACGGTCACCGGGTCCTTGAACACCGAGTACTCGACGAAGCGGCCGAGTTTGCGCAGCAGGTCGAGCCCCTGCGGGACGGCCGAGGGATGCCCGGTCGCCTCGATGTAGACGTCGGCGCCGTCGCCGCCGGTCAGCTCCTTCACACGGGCGACCGCGTCGTCGGTCGTGATGTTGATCGCGATGTCGGCGCCGACCTTCTTCGCGAGCTCGAGCTTCTCGTCGAGCACGTCGAGGGCGATGAGCTGCAGCGGATTCTTCTGTCGCGCACCCGCGATGGCCGACAAGCCGATCGGGCCGGCTCCGGCGACGACGACGGTGTCGTCGAAGCGGATCTCCGCCCGCTCGACCGCGTGGAAGGCGCAGGAGAGCGGCTCGGCGAAGGCCGCGACCTGCGGCGGCAGCTCGCGGCTGACCGGATGCGTAAGCGCCTGGCGCGGCACGAGCACGTACTCGGCCATCGCCCCGTCCCAGCCCTTGAAGCCGAACATGTCGTGCACGGCGCACATCCAGTACGCCCCGTCGAGGCAGTACCGGCACTCCCAGCACGGCACGATCTGCTCGCACGCGATCCGATCGCCCTCCGCCAGCCCGCGCCGCTCGAGCGCCGCCGGATCACCCGCGACCACCGTGCCGACGAACTCGTGACCGGGGATGCGGTCGCGCTCGGCCCAGGCGGGCCGGTGCTCGTCGCCCCAGAACTTGGCCGCGCCGTGATAGCACTTGAGATCGCTCGCGCAGATGCCCACGGCATCCACCCGGATGAGCAGATCGCCGTCCCCGGGAACCGGCACCGGGCGCTCCTCGAGGCGGTAATCCTCGGGGCCGTGAACCACCACGGCGTGCATGGTCTTCGGGATCGCGGCGGCCATGGGTCTCCTCGTCGGACGGTCGAGCGGTCTCGAGCCTACGCAGTCCGATTACTCCGCGGAGCTGCGGCTGGTCATGGCCTTGACGCCATCGATGGTGGAGACATGCTCCACGAACTCCCGGAGCGGGCCGGCGCCTCGGATCCGGAGCTGCGCCTCGACCCGCGCGGATCCGTGCTTCGATTCCACGACGCGCATGTCGGACAGCGTCGCCTCGAACCCCTGGTGGGCGGCCTCCGCGAGGACGGTGCGAAGCACGCCTTTTCCCTCCCGATAGGTGAGCACCCACAGCTCGCCGGAGTCCGCGGCGCGTACCCGCCTCCCGACGACGCTGAGCAGGCTCACTGTCACGAGGTAGAGCAGCGTACCGGTCGCCGCCAGGACCGGCATGCCCGCTCCGCACGCCATCCCGATCGCCGCCGTGAACCAGATCGAAGCCGCGGTCGTCAGACCGCTGACGGTGCTGCGCCGCACGAAGATGACCCCCGCCCCGAGGAAGCCGATGCCGGAGACGATCTGCGCCGCGATCCGAGAAGGGTCGAGGACCACGTCGTGGCCGATCACGGCGCTGAACCCGTAGGCGGAGACGAGGGTGAAGACGGTGGCACCGATCCCGACGAGCGTGTGCGTGCGCAGACCGGCGCTCTTCAGGCGACGCTGTCGTTCCATGCCGATGACGGCCGAGAGCACGAAGGAGAGCAGCAGCAGGACCAGTTCGGTGCCGGTCGTCGGGGAGAAGAGGTCGATGCCGAGAAGCGTCACGCGGGGGTCCTTTCGTCTGCCGACCGGCGGGCCGATGACGTCGGTAGGGTTTCAAACATGAGCAGCGGCGGCCGGTCCCCCGCGACGACGAGCGCCTACACCGAGCTCCTCGCCCGCCTCACCGCCGGGATGTTCAAACCGGGCAGCCGGTTGCCGGGCGAGCGCGCCCTCGCCGAGTCGCTGGGGGTCAGTCGCGCGACCCTGCGCATCGGCCTGAACCGGCTGGCGGAGGAGGACTGGCTGGTGCCCTCCAGTAAGCGCGGCTGGTACGTCCGCGCCAACGTGGTCGGCGAGCCGCCGAACACCCTGCAGAGCTTCACCGAGATGGCTCTCGAACGCGGCATGACGCCGCGCAGTCACGTGCTGGAGAAGACCCTGCGACCGATCACGTTCGATGAGGCGAAGTCGCTGCAGACCGCCCCGGACGCGCAAGCGGTGGAGCTGGTCCGCGTGCGCTATCTCGACGACGTTCCGATCTGCTACGACCGTACGGTGCTTGTTCTGGCACGCGCACGCGGCATCGACACGGCCGACATGGAGGACCGCTCCCTCTACGAGTTCCTGAGCACGGTGTCCGGTGTGGAGATCGGGCGCAGCCTGTACAGCGTCCGGTCCGACCTCATGGGGAGCACGCTGGCGCCGGTGCTGAACGTGGAGGCGACCGATCCGGCGCTGATCGCGGAGGAGTTGACCTTCGACCGAGCCGGCGTGCCGATCCTCCGTGCCACCCTGACGTACCGCGCCGACTCCTACCGCTTCCAAGCCGATCTTCTCCGTCCGATCAGCGCGAGCTGACGGCGCGCGCGGGCCGCGGGGTCTCGGGCAGCGTCTCGGCGACGCGCTCGATCGTGCCGCTCGTGACCGGTGCGCCGTGCTCGGCGATCGCGTCCAGGACGGCGCCGCACACCGCGGGAAGGAACGCGATCGCGACGTGCGTGCCCGGCCGGGCCGCCGCGATCCGGTCGGTGACGCGCCGGGCGAGCGGAGATTCCGGGGCGCTCAGCACGGTGCCCGCCAGCACGATCGGCAACGACTCGTCGCCGGCCCGGCGCGCCGTGGCCAGCGCGTAGTCGGCGAGCAGCGCTGCCTGCTCATCCACGATGCGGTGCGCCACCGGGTCATGGGAGGCCGCGGCCGTGACCAGCGGCGCGGTGCGTGCCAGGGAGGCCTTGACGGGAAGGTGCTCGCGGGCGGTGAACAGGTGGACGAGGCGATCCACCGTCGGGACGGCGAAGAACTCGAGGTACCGCTCGGCGAGCGCGGTCGGCTCCGCCAGGCCCAGTTCCGCCAGGACCACCGCACGATAGCCTGCGATCCCCAGCCCTTTCGCCCCGAAGTCGTCCTGGCCCCACATATCCAGGCTCGACTCGCGGCCGTCGGAAGCCCGGGCGGCGAAGGCCGCCCCCGTGCCTCCGGTGATCGCCAGACCGACCCCCGACGGGAAGCCGAGCCGGATGGCGGCGAAGCCGTCGTTCTTCAGGCTGCGGGTTCCGCCGAGACGCCACTCCTGCGCGATCACGGCATCCCAGAGCCGGACGTCCTCCGACCAGTCGATGCCCGCGAGCCGGAACGCGATGTGGTCGGGCCGCTCGTCGCCGAGCGCCGCGTCGACCGCGGCACGGACCTCGGTGATCGCCGCCGCCGATCCAGCTGCGCTGTAGATGTCGCCCACGCCCGAGCGCGCCCATGCGAGGACCGTGCCGTCCGTCGCCGCGAGCACCGCATCGGTCTTGGTGTTGCCGGCGTCGACGCCGAGGACGAACCGCGAACTGCTCATCGCGCTTCCCGGACGCCGGCGCTCATGGCGCCCGCGGCTGCCTCATCGAGATACAGGGACGGGTTCCGACATTCGGCGACGACGGTCGCCGGCCAGGCGGGCTGATACGACGTCGCGGCGGCGATCGTGGTCGCCGCGGTTCGCTTGCCCTCGCCGATGAGCAGCATGACGGCCCGGCGGGTCGCGCGCAGAATGGTTCCGACCCCGACCGTGATGCCGTAGCTGGGCACGTCGTCGAGGGTGCGGAAGTGGGGGGCGAAGGTGTCCATGTTGTCCCGGCGCGTCTCCGGCGAGAGCTCCACCACGCGGGTGAGGCTGTCGGCCGGCGAGCCGGACGGGTTGAAGGCGACGTGACCGTCGGTCGCCCCACTGGCCAGGATGAACAGGTCCACGCCGCCGAGCGACGCGATCAGGTCGTCGTAGGCGCCCGGATCGGCCGCGTCCGGCAGATGGAGGTTCGCCTCGGGGATGCCGGAACCCGTGACGGCCGCGATCGGCGCCAGGATCTCATCGCGGCCGAAGCGCTCGCAGGAGTACGGGAGCGCGGCATCCACTCGCGAGAACGCGCCGCCGGCGGTGCGGACGACGTAGTCGTCCATCATCACGATGTGCAGGAGTCCGAGGTCGAGATCGCGACGGCTCGCCAGCAGCCGGGCGAGGGCGCGGTAGGTCGTGCGGGGGGTGCGGCCGCTGGGCGCCCCGAGGGCGTACGGTCGGCCGGCGGCGCTCGCCTCGGCCAGTCCGGCGACGATCTCGTCGGCCACGGCGCTGCCGATTGCGTCCTCGGTGGCGAAGATCTGGGGTTGCTGCACGACTCTCCTCAAACTGGTCTAGCTGGTTTTCGCCGACGCTACACGCTGGATACGGAGCGCTCATCCTGAGTTTTCCAGATGACTGTACCAGTTAGACCAGATTGTGAGTATGCTCGTCTTCACGTCCCTGCACGGATCGACCTCGCGGAGGTCAGCGGATCCGATCCATTCGAAAGGTAAGACGAGATGCACACGAAACACACGATGAAGTGGTCGGCCGCGCTGGCGGCGGTCGCGGCGACGGCGATGCTGCTCGCCGGGTGCACACCGGGGAGCGGGCAGTCGTCGTCGGGCTCGACGGACAAGCCGACCAAGATCACCACCGATGTCGCCTCGCTCGGCAAGCTCACCCTCACGGTGTGGGACCAGGAGACCACGCCCGGTATCAGCACCTCGCTCGACGATCTGAACAAGCAGTTCGAGGCCAAGTACCCTAACGTCCACATCGATCGCGTCGTCCGCTCCGGAAGCGACCTGCGGACCACGCTGAAGCTCGCCCTGAGCTCCTCGACCCCGCCCGACGTCATCCAGGCCAACCAGGGCTTCGCAGACATGGCCGCCTACGTGAAGGCGGGCCTGCTCACCGATCTCGGACCGTACGCGAGCCGGTACGGCTGGACCAAGCGTTTCCCGTCGAGCCAGCGCGCCCTCGACTCCGTCACGCCGGACGGGTCCAAGCTCGGCTCCGGCAACCTCTACGGCCTCTCGATCACCGGCGAGATGGTGGGCACCTTCTACAACAAGAAGGTTCTCGACAGCGTCGGGCTGCCCGTTCCGAAGAGCATGGAGGAGCTCGAGGCGGACCTCCCGAAGATCAAGGCGAAGGGCATCCTCCCGATCGCGTTCGGCGACCAGGACAAGTCGCCGGCTGTGCACCTCCTCGGGATCGCGCTCATGCCGCAGCTCGGGCAGAAGGCCGCGTCCCAGCTGATCTTCCACCAGGCCGGCACGTTCGACTCGCCCAGCGTCCACACCGCCGCCGACCTGCTCGCCGGCTGGGCGACGAAGGGCTACGTGACGCCCGGTTTCAACGGCGTCAACTCCAACACCGCCGCCACGGCCTTCGGTCAGGGCAAGGCCGCCTTCTTCCTCGGCGGAGTGTGGAACCAGGATGCCATCCAGAAGGCGGGTGCCGGAGACTCGGGTGCCGGCTTCACGGTGCTCCCCCAGAAGGCGGGCGACCCGCTCGTCGCGATGGGCGGCGTCGGCATGGGATGGGCGATCCCGGCCCGGTCGAAGAAGAAGGACGCTGCGGCGGCTTACATCGACTTCATCTCGAGCGCGAAGGGCATGACGACGCTGGAGAAGAACAACCAGCTGCCCGCCGTCCCGTCGGCCGACGCGAAGGCGGAGGAGGGCACGCTGACGAACGACATCCTGTCGACGTGGTCGCGGCTGACCAAGGACAACGGACTCGTCGCCTACATGGACTGGTCGACCCCGACCTTCTACGACACGATCGTCTCGAACGTGCAGTCCCTCATGGGCGGCACGGAGAACACGGCCGCGTTCACGAAGGCGCTGCAGGCCGACTACTCCGGCTTCGGCGGAGGCAACTGATCGACGCATGACCGACCAGGCACGCGCCGCGCAGGCGCACACCTCACCGGGTCCTGACGGGGACGGCGTCGCGGCAACGCGGCGCCGTCCCCGGCGTCGGGACCACCGGGCGTATCTCTACGTCGCGCCCGCGTTCGTGTTCGTCGCGGCCTTCGTGCTCTACCCGGTCGGGCAGGCGATCTGGATCTCCTTCTTCCGATGGGACGGCATCAGCCTCGCCACCTGGGTCGGCATCGGGAACTACGTCGCGGCGGTCACCGACCCGGCCCTCACCCAGTCGTTCGCTCATGTGGCCGTGCTCGTGTTCTTCTACGCGGTGCTGCCGATCGTGATCGCGCTCGTGCTCGCCGCCCTCCTGCAGCGGGCTGCGCGGCTGCGGGGTGCCGGCATCCTGCAGACCCTCATCTTCCTGCCGCAGGTGATCGCCGCCGTGGTCATCGGCGTCATCTGGGTGTCGATCTACGCGCCGGACGGCCTGCTGAACACCGTGCTGCGGATCTTCGGGCTCGGCGTCGCGACCCGCACCTGGCTCGGCGACTTCTCCACGGCGCTGCCAGCGGTGGGGCTGATCGGCACGTGGGTCGAGATCGGCCTGTGCCTCGTGCTGTTCCTCACCGGCATCTCGCAGATCCCGCGCGAGCTGTTCGAGGCGGCCCGGGTGGACGGGGCCGGCTTCTGGCGTGAGCTGTTCTCCGTCACGCTTCCCGCTCTGCGCGCGCCGCTGTCGGTCGCCCTGACCCTGACGGTGGTCGCCGCCCTCAAGACCTTCGACGTTGTGTTCGTGACGACGGGCGGAGGACCGGGCACCAGCACCACCGTGCCGGCCTTCCAGGTGTACAACCTCGCCTTCAACCAGGGGCGGGTCGGTATGGCCACGACGATCGGGATCATCCTGACGGTCCTGGTGCTGCTCATCACGATGCTCATCCGCCGGATCGCGCCGAAGGACGACCTATGAGACTGTCCCGCCCCGAGGCCATCGTGAACTACGCGGTCCTCGGCCTGTTCGCGCTCATCTCGCTCATCCCGATCGTCGGGGTCGTCCTCACCGCGCTGACGCCGGCGGACCAGGCGACCGCGTCCTTCGCGATCCCCCGCTCGCTCGACTTCGGCAACTTCGTGCAGGCCTGGAATCAGGGCCGGTTCTCGCAGTACATGCTCTCCAGCGTCATCGTGACCGTCACGACGGTCGTCGTCGCCGCGGTCTTCTCGATCCTCGCCGGCTTCGCCTTCGCGCGCATGCGCTTCGCGGGACGCAACGTGCTGTTCTACCTGATGCTCATCGGGATGTTCATCCCGCTCGAGGCGTACATCATCCCGCTCTACTTCGAGATGCGCGACGTCGGCCTGACCGACACCTACGCCGCCCTGATCCTGCCCCAGATCGCGCAGAGCGTCGCGTTCGGGATCTTCTGGATGCGCGGCTTCTTCGCCGCCATCCCGTCCAGCCTGATCGAGGCCGCCCGTCTCGACGGGGCCGGCGACATGCGGACCCTGTGGCAGGTGCTGGTGCCGGTGGTCCGGCCCGCGGTGATCACGATGGTGATGCTCACGTTCATGTGGACGTGGAACGACTTCCTGCTCTCGCTCGTGATGATCACGAGCGAGTCGTTCCGGACGGCGCCGCTGGCCCTGAGCTTCTTCCAGAGCCAGTTCGTCACGCAGTACGCGCTGCTCTCGGCCGCCGCCACGATCGTGGCGCTGCCCCTCATCATCCTGTACGCGATCCTCCAGCGGTACTTCATCCGCGGGATGCTGGCTGGGGCCATCAAGGAATGACGCCGGATCGACCGCTCGTCATCGGGCATCGGGGCGCCAGCGGCTACCGGCCCGAGCACACGTCGGCGGCTTACGAACTCGCCTTCGCCCAGGGTGCGGATGCCGTGGAGCCGGATCTCGTGCTCTCCGGCGACGGGGTGCTCGTGCTGCGCCACGAGAACGAGATCTCGGGGACCACCGACGTGGCCGACCGACGCGAGTTCGCCGACCGCCGCCGCACGGCGACGGTCGACGGTCAGGAGGTCACGGGCTGGTTCACGGAGGACTTCGCCTGGGCGGAGTTGCGCACCCTGCGTGCCCGGGAGCGCCGCCCGGGGGTCCGCCCGGCCAACGCCGCGTTCGACGACCGCTTCGGCCTGCTGTCCTTCCCCGACCTGATCGAGCTGGTGGAGCGCGAATCCCTCCGCAGCGGTCGCCGGCTGGGCATCGTGGCCGAGCTCAAGCATGTGGAACACTTCGCCTCCCTCGGCCTCTCGATGACCGAGGCGTACCGTCGCGACCTCGCCCGGCGCGGCTGGGCGGGACGCGACCCGCGCCTCGTCACCGAGAGCTTCGAGTCGGAGCCCCTCCACGAACTGGCCGCCGAGGGCGACGGAGGGCGCCTGATCCGGCTCCTGGAGGACGAGGCGGCCGTCGATGAGCTCGACGACCCGAAGCTGCAGTGGATCGCGCGGGACCTCGATGGGATCAGCCTGGAGCGACCGCTCGTGCTGGCGTCCGCGGAACGTCCCGACGGCATCGTGACCCGGGCGCACGCGGCCGGACTCGAGGTCTTCTGCTGGACCCTGCGGCCCGAGAACCGCTACCTGACGCCGCCATTCCGGATGCCCGGACCGGACGCGGCCTGGGGCGACTGGCGGGGTGAGTGGCGCCGCATTCTCGACGCGGGCGTCGATGGGGTCTTCGTCGATCACCCGGACCTGATGGCGTCCCTCCTCGAGCTCCCGGCCGACGCAGGCGCTACCCGGCGATGATCATCCGCGCGATGAGGTCACCGTCGAGACGGAACCGGATCTCGCTCGTGCCGTTGTAGCCGCCGCCCGTCGAGACGAGGGTGACGACCCAGTCGTCGCCGTCGCGACGGGCGGCGTCGACCTCGAAGTGCATGTGCACGCCGATGTTGTCGGTCCGGTCCCACGCCGCCACGCCCTCCCGACCGTGGAAGCCCCGCCCCCAGTCCTCGAGGTAGGCGTCCGGCGCGAAGCAGGCCACGAACGCGTCGCTGTCGGCGGCGTTGGTCGCCTCGACCATGCGCTGCACGGGGGCGGGGGCGTCGGTCATGCTCCGATCCTCGCCGCCCGCCGCGACGGCGGCAAGATGCTCAGAGCACCGGCTCGACGAACTCCCGGTAGGCGGCGGCGCAGCGCCGCGCGACCTCGGCGGGGTCGGCGTCCCACACCTCCTGCCGGAACACCTCGCATTCCACGTCGCCCGTGTAGCCTGCGTCGCGCAGCAGGGCGGTCACGGCGGTGAAGTCGATGTGGCCGTCGCCCGGGATGCCGCGGGACAGGAGAGCGTCCGGCGCGATGGGCGTCACCCAGTCGCACACCTGATAGGAGGCGATGCGGCCCTCGCGGCCGGCGCGCGCGACCTGCGCGGCGAGCTCGGGATCCCACCAGACGTGGAAGGTGTCGACGACGACGCCGACGGCGGCGGGCTCGAACGGCGCGGCGAGGTCGAGCGCCTGACCGAGCGTCGAGACGACAGCGCGATCGGCCGCGTACATGGGATGCAGCGGCTCGATCGAGAGCTGCACGCCCCTCGCCGTGGCGTCGGGCGCGAGCTCGGCCAGCGCGTCGGCGACCCGGGAGCGCGCGCCGACGAGGTCGGTCGAGCCGGCGGGCAGACCGCCCACGACGAGCACGAGGGTCGGGGCGCCGAGCGCCTCGGCCTCGTCGAGGGCCCGGCGGTTGTCGTCGAGCGCGGCGCGGCGCTCCGGTCTCTCGGGAGTCGTGAAGAAGCCGCCCCGGCACAGGCTCGAGACGCGCAGCCCCGACCCCCGCACGAGGTCCGCGGCCCGGGCGAGGCCGACCTCCTGCACGGGCTCGCGCCACAGCCCGATCGCCGGGATGCCGGCCTCGGCGGTCACGCGCAGCGCCGTCGCGAGGTCGGCCTTCTTGATGGTCGCCTGGTTGAGCGAGAAGCGGTTCATGCCTCGATGCCGTTCACCCGCAGCAGGGCACCCCAGCGCTCGGCGGCGAGGTCGGGACTCTCGAGCGCGGCGGCCGCGTCGGCAAGCCGCACGAGTTCGCTCAGGTGCACGAGGCCGCGGCCGGCGTGCAGTCCGCCCACGAGCTGGAACGCGCTCTGATGTCCGTTCAGCCAGCTGAGGAATGCGACGCCCGTCTTGTAATAGGGAGTGGGCGCCGCGAACACCTGCCGGGCGAGCGCCTCGGTGGGCGCGAGAACGGCGCGGTAGCGGGCGGTGTCGCCGTCATCGAGCGCGGCGAGCGCCACGGCGGCGCGCGGCGCGACCGCGGCGAAGGCGCCGAGCAGGGCGTCGGAGTGGCGCTGCACGCCGTCGACGTCTCGCCCGCCCTCGATGAGCTCGACGTAGTGGTAGTCGTCGCCCGTGTAGAGCCGCGCGGGCGCGGGCAGTCCGGCGCGCACCACGCGCTCCGCCTCGGCGTCGAGCAGCGACATCTTGATGCCGCGGACCTTCGCGAGGTTCTCGCCGATGATCCGCTGCACGGTCTCCGCGGCCGCCCGCCAGTCGGCGCCCGTCGAGCCGGCGGGGCCGAAGTAGCCGGCCAGCTGCGCGTCGAACGCGTCGCCGAGCCAGTGCAGCACGACGGGGGCGCCGGCCCGGTCGAGAACGGCGCGGTACACGCGCTCGTAGTCGGCGGCGGACTCCGCGGCGCGCGCGAGGTGCCGGGATGCCATGAGCACGACACCCGCGCCGGCGTCCTCCGCGACCTCGAGCTGCGTGAGGTACGCGTCGATGACCGCGTCGAGCGGAATGACGGGCTCGGCCACGTGGTCGGTGTTGACGCCGACCACGAGCGGGCCCCCGACCTCCCGGGCCGCCGCGGCGCTGCGCCGGATCAGCTCGGTGGTCGCGGCCCAGTCCAGGCCCATGTTGCGCTGCGCGGTGTCCATCGCGTCGGCGACGCCGAGACCCCACGACCAGACGTGACGGCGGAACGCGAGGGTGGCGTCCCAGTCGAGCTCCGCCGGGGCGCCGGGCGTGTTGTCGGCCCAGGCCCGCGGCACGACGTGCGCCGCGGCGAACACCTCGCGGGTGCGCGGGGCGTGCGCCGGTCGCGGGTCCGGCGGCGGGGGTGCGAGCTCGAGCCGCGTCGACGTGCCGTCGGCGCCGAGCAGCGCGACCGAGCTCACAGGGTCACCGGCGCGAGATCGACGCGGCGCCCCTCGGCTGAGCTGCGCAGGCCCTCCTCGCTCAGCCGCACACCGCGAGCGCCCGCGAGCAGATCGAACGTGTACGGCGCGTCCTCCGCGACATGCCGGATGAACTGCTCCCACTGGGTCTTGAACCCGTTCTCGAAGACGTCGTTCTCGGGCAGCTCGTGCCAGTCGCCCAGGTAGTCGCGCGGGTCGGGCACGTCGGGGTTCCAGACCGGTTTCGGGGTGGCGTTGCGCGGCTGGATCTCGGCGCCGAACAGGCCGACGACCGCTGATCCGAGGGTGCCGTCCACCTGGAACTCGACGAGCTCCTTGCGGTGCACCCGCACCGCCCAGCTCGAGTTCAGCTGCACGACGGCGCCGTTCGCGAGCTCGAAGATCGCGTAGGCCGCGTCGTCGGCCGTGGCCGGGTACGTCACGCCGTGCTCGTCGACGCGCTGCGGGATGTGGGTGACCGCCCGCGCGTACACCGACGAGATCGATCCGAAGAGGTTCTCGATCACGTAGTTCCAGTGGGCGAACATGTCGGAGGTGATGCCGCCGCCGTCCTCGGCGCGGTAGTTCCAGCTCGGCCGCTGGGCGGTCTGCCAGTCGCCCTCGAACACCCAGTAGCCGAACTCGCCGCGCACGCTGAGGATGCGGCCGAAGAAGCCCGAGTCGATGAGCCGGCGCAGCTTCTGCAACCCGGGCAGGTAGAGCTTGTCGTGCACCACGCCGCTCTTGACGCCCGCCTCGCGCGCGCGGCGGGCGAGGTCGAGGGCGTCGGCGAACGACTCGGCGGTGGGCTTCTCGGTGTAGATGTCCTTGCCGGCGGCGATGGCGCGGCGGATCGCGTCGACGCGCTTGGTCGTGACGAGGAAGTCGGCGTAGAGCGGGTACTCGGGATCGGCCAGGACCGCATCGAGATCGGTCGTCCAGTGCTCGAGGCCGTGTCGCTCGGCCAGCACCCGCAGCTTGTCCTCGTCGCGGCCGACGAGCACGGGGTCGGGCATGACGCGGGAGCCGTCGGAGAGCAGCACGCCGCCCTCCTCGCGGATCGCCAGGATCGAGCGCACGAGGTGCTGCCGGTACCCCATGCGTCCGGAGACGCCGTTCATGATCACGCCGAGTCGGGTGGTGCGGGTCATGCGGTTCTCCTCGCGTACGGAAAGTGCTTTCCGTAGCATAGCGGCAGTGTCCCGCCGCGTCGAGGAGTGCGAGCCCGCGGCTCAGGCGGCCGTGCTCGCGCGCATCAGCACCGTCGTGCCGAGCCGCACCCGCGGGTGGACCTCGTCGCCGAGGGCGAGCTCGATCGCGTGCTCCCCCGCCTCCTCGAGCGGCAGCCGCACCGTCGTGAGCGCAGGGGCGGCGTCTCGCGACGGCGCGATGTCGTCGAAGCCCGCCACGCCCATCCGGTCGGGCACCCCGACCCCGGCCTCGCGCAAAGCCGCGAGCGCCCCGATGGCCATGACGTCGTTGACCGCCACCACGAGGTCGGCCTCGACGCCGGCCCGCAGCAGGTCCCGCATCGTCGCCTCGCCGTCATCGCGCCCGAAGCCGCCGGAGACCACGCGATCGCCGGACAGCGGGATGCCCGCGGTCTCGAAGCCGTCGGCCAGACCGCGCACCCGCTCGCGCGCGATCTGCAGTTCGGCCGGGCCCGCCAGCACGAGCGGGCGGCGATATCCGAGGCCGGCCACGGCCGCCGCGAGATCGCGCCCCGAGCCGGCGTGATCGAACGAGACCCGCGCGTACGGCAGGGAGTCCTGACCGATCGCGACCACCCGGCCGCCTCCCGCCTCGAACGCGTCCAGCTCGCCGAGGAGGGCGGCGCGCGTGCGGTCCGGATGCCGGCGGCTTCCGGCGAGCACGATCGCCGCCGGCCGCTGCCGCCGCGCCGTGCGCACCATGTCGAGCTCGCGGGCCGGATCGCGCTCCGTGACCCCCATGAGCACGAGCCGGCCGTCCGATCCCGCGCGCCGCATCGCCCCGGCCGCGATCGCCGCGAAGAAGGGGTCGGTGATGTCGCTCACGACGAGGAAGATGCTCGTCGATCCTCCGCGCGCGAACGCCTGGGCGGGCGCGTTGGTGGAGTAGCCGAGCCGCTCGGCGGCGGCGAGCACCTTCACCCGGGAGTCCTCGCGGACCCGCCGGGCGCTGCCGTTGAGCGCACGCGAGGCGGTCGCCAACGACACCCCGGCCTCGCGGGCGACGTCGTAGAGCGTCGGAGTCGCGGGGCGGGCGGGCACGATTCGCAGCATAGGGCTCGAGCCCGCGTCACTGCCGCTCCGGGGCGACCGGCATCGAGTTGACGCAGATGACCGGTCGGAGCGTCGCCGCACCGGGCATCTGGGTCAGGTCGATGAGGACGAGCGGGTCATCACGGCGCGGTGAGAGCCAGCAGCGGCATCGCGACGAGGGACAGCGCCGTGGCGGCCGCGAGCGCGCGATCCGCACGGGTGCGAGTGGACGGCAGGCGCGCCACCGCCCAGGCGATCACGACCGCGACCTCGGCCAGGGCGCCCGCGCCACCGCCGTGCGCGTGCCCGGCATGCACGGCGGTCGCCGGCGTCGTCGCGATCATGGCGAGCACCATGGCGCCCATCGCGGCGAGGTCGACCAGCGCGGCGACGAGATGCGGCCGGCTGCGCGCGAACGGCGCGAGGGCGAGCCCGAGCGCCACCAGCACGGCGAGTGCCGCGAGCTGGTCGGTCGGCGATCCGCCCGGCAGCATCGCGAGCGCCATGGCACCGAGCATCCCCGCGTGCACGACGACCGGCCAACCGATCGACCGGCGGGGAGCGGGCGCCACCACGTCACCCGATCCCACACCGGCCGTCGTCATCAGGCCTCCCAGACCGTCTTCGTGTTGACGAACTCGCGGATGCCGAACCTGCCGAGCTCGCGCCCGTAGCCCGAGTCCTTGACACCGCCGAACGGCAGCCCGAAGAACGAGGCGGTGTTGCCGTTGGCGAAGACGGCGCCGAACTCGAGCCCCTCCTGCAGCCGCGCGAGCTCCGCCGGGTCGGTCGTCCACACGGACGCCGCGAGGCCGAAGTCGGAGTCGTTGGAGCGCTCGATCGCCTCCTCGACGCTCGAGACCCGGTAGACGCAGGCGACGGGGCCGAAGCACTCCTCGCGGTAGATCCGCATCTCGGGGGTCACGTCGGTGAACACCGTCGAGGGATAGAACCAGCCGGGGCCGCTCGGCAGCTCACCGCCCGTGTGCACCGTGACGCCCTTCGCCTTGGCGTCCTCGACGAGCTCGTGGGCCTCGGCCCGCACCTGCTCGGTCGCCATCGGCCCGAAACCGGTCGCGGGATCGAACGGGTCGCCGCCCGTGGTCGCCTCCATCTTGGCCAGGAACGCCGCGAACCACTCGTCGTAGACGTCCTCGTGCACGTAGAACCGCTTGGCGCAGATGCAGCTCTGCCCGCTGTTCTGCGTGCGCGAGTTCGCCCCGAACTCGGCCGACTTCGCGACATCCGCCGAGGGCATGACGACGAAGACGTCGGTGCCGCCGAGCTCGAGCACGCTCTTCTTGACGTTGCGCCCCGCGGCCTCGGCCACCGCCGAACCCGCGCCGACCGAGCCGGTGAGGGTCACGCCCTTGATCCGGCGATCGTCGATGAGCTTCGAGGCGGCGGCGCCCTCGACCAGCAGCGTCTGGAACGCGCCCGCCGGGAATCCGGCCCTCTCGAACAACTCGCCCAGATACAGCGCGGTCTGCGGCACGCTCGACGCGTGCTTGAGCAGCCCGGTGTTGCCGGCCATGAGCGCGGGCGCCGCGAACCGGATCACCTGCCAGAACGGGTAGTTCCAGGGCATGACCGCGAGGATCGTGCCGATCGGCTGGAAGACGACGCGCGCAGCGCTCGCCCCGACCGTCGACGCCTCGACGGGCGTCTCGTCGGCGAGGTACTCCTCGGCATGATCCGCGTAGTGCCGCATGCCGTTGGCCGACTTCGTGACCTCGTACTTCGCGGTGCCGATCGTCTTGCCCATCTCGGTGGATGCCAGGCCCGCCACGCGGTCGAGCTCGGCATCCATGAGGTCGGCGGCCGCGTGCATCCACGCCGAGCGCTGGGCGAACGTGGTGGCGCGCATGAGCGCGTTGGCCGCGTCGGCACGCGCGAGGATCTCCTCGATCTGCGCCGCGCTGTGCGGCTCGAAGGTCTTCAGCGTCTCGCCGGTGGCGGGGTTGATGGTGGCGATGGCCATGAGTGCGACTCCTTCTTCGTCAGTCGATGCGTCGATCAGGACGCCAGGCGGCGCGCAATGGCGAGCGCGCCGACGACAGGGGGCTCGGTGAGCAGGCGCACGCGGAATGCGGGATGGCGCTCTCCGACGATCCGCGCGAGCCCGTCGGCGAGCCGGGGCTGGTTCACGATCACGCTGCCGGCCGCGACGACGTCGGAGCCGACCGCTCCGCGCCGCACGAGCTGGTCGACGAGCCGGGCCAGGTGCCGTGCGGCGTCGTCGACCACGCGGGCGGCCCCGGCCGATCCGGCGTCGGCGGCGGCGAAGACGGCCGGCGCGGCCGGACCCCAGTTGTCCATCGTCGCCTCGTCGTTCACGGCCCGGGCGAGGCGCTCGGCGTCCGCGACGCCGAAGGCGCCGAGCAGGGCCGCGAGCAGGCCGTCGTCGGGCTCGCCGTCGTCGTGGGCGAGCAGCGCCGCACGGGTCGCCTCGCGCACGATCCCGGCGGAGCCCGCTTCGTCGCCGATGATCCAGCCCCAGCCGCCGGTGATGAGCGGGCGGCCGTCGGCGGCGGTCGAGACGCCGATCGCGCCCGTGCCCGCGATGACGCCGATGCCGGTCTCGAGCCCGGCGGCGGGCACGAGCAGGGCGGCGTCGTTGACGCAGCGCGCCCGGATGCCCGCGGCGCCGAGCGCGGCCGCGAACTCCTCGGCGATCTCCGCGGTGTCCAGGCCCTGAGCGCCGATCCCGACGGCGCGCGGCTCGAGACCCGCCGGCAGGGCGCGCTCCAGCAGGCGGCGTACCCACGCCACCCCGTGCGGGATGGGCTCGGCACTCCAGCCCTCGGCCGCGACGGTCGTGTCGACCACGCGCGTGCCATCGGGGGTCGCGGCGAGCACCGCCGCCTTCGTGCCGCCCAGGTCGAGCCCGACATCCACGGCGGTCATGCGTCCTCCGCGCGGACCGGGGCGACCTTGATGTCGTCGGCGTGGAACACGAACTCCTCGATCGGCACGCCGCGCGCCTGCGCGACGCCCCCGGCGAGGGACTGCACGACCGCGGCCTCGAGGATCGCGCGCTGGGCCGCGGGCATGCGCGGCAGCCGGATCACGGCGAGCCCCGGCTCGTCGGCGACCTCCTGCCGGGTCACGAAGACGACGCGGTTGCCGGCGTCGAGCAGGGTGCGGGCGAGGCCGGCCTCGCGGCGATCGCCGAACACGACGTGTACGCCGCCCCCCGCGGACTCCATCGACCCGTGCAGGTACTGCCGTGTGCTCATGGCGGTCGCCGGGATCCGCGCCACCTCGCGCAGCAGCAGGGCCCCCTCCTCGGCCGAGCCGACGGCGGGCGCCGAACCGACGAAGTCCGCCCACGGCACGCCGTCGAACAGCCCGACGGCGCGGTCGATCGTCGTGGCGATTCCCTCGTCGAAGCGGGCGAACGCGGCCGGCAGCTCGTCCCAGCCGGGGTCGATCCCGCCGCCGTCCCAGCGGTCGGCCAGCATGCCGAGCGCCGCGAGGGTGGCGGTGTAGCCGATCGTCGATGCATAGCTGTCGCGCAGGCTCCCGAGCGTGAGGCTGTCGGTCACGAGCTCGGTGATCGGCGAGGGGGCGCTGTTGACGACGGCCAGCCGGCGCTCGGGCGGCACCGATGCGAGCGCGTCGAGCGTCTCGGCGCTGCGTCCGCTCTGCGACACCCCGATGATGCGGTGCTCGGTGAGGGGGTACGGCACGGGCACGTCGCCGGCGCTGATGCGCCAGGCGGCGATCCCGCGCTTGCGCAGCGCCCACACCGGTGCGCACGATGCCGCGTGGCTCGCGCCGATGCCGACCATGACGGGGCCGGGACCGCGGAGCGCGCCCTCGGCCTTCCATCGGTCGAGCTGCTCCCGGATGCGCGCGATGGCGACCCCGAGCTGCTCGGCCTGGCCGCGCCGGGCCTGCTCGTACGCGATGTACTCGGGTGGGGCGTACAGGGTCACGACGAGCTCCCCGCGTCGGGCAGCGTCGCTGCGGTGGGATCCCAGTCCGTGGGAAGCGGTTCGACACGCGGGGCGCGGGTGGCGAGCGCGACGGTGCGGCCTCCGGCGTCGGCGGACTCCTCGATCGCGAGCATGACGTCGAGCGCGTGCAGCGCGAGCTCGCCGCTGGCACGCGGACGCACGCCGGCGCGGATCGCCCTGGCCATCTCGACGACGCCGGTGCCGCGGGCGCGCGGCGTTCCGGGCGGCGGGCTCTCGCGCCAGCCGGCGCCGCGGGTGCCCGCGGCGGCGATCCGGGTGGGGCCGTCGAACCCGCTCACGGGCACCTCGAGGGTGCCGGCATCGCCGGTGACATCGAAGAGCTGACGCTCCACCCAGGAGTCGAAGCTGTAGACCGACGTGCCGACGACGCCGGATTCGAACCGCAGCAGCGCGCTCACGTGGGTCCACACCTCGACGGGGAACTCCGTGCCGGCATCCGGTCCCGACCCGACGACGCGCGTCGCGCGCGGCCGGCTGCCGAGCGCCTCGACCTCGACGATCGAGCCGAGCAGCTGCACCATCGTCGACACGTAGTACGGGCCGATGTCGAAAAGCGGCCCGGCGCCGCGGGCGAACAGGAACTGCGGTCGCGGGTGCCACGAGTCGGGCCCCGGCCCCTGCATGAGCGTGAGCAGGGTGCGCGGCGCCCCGATCTCGCCGTCGTCGAGCAGGTGCTGGGAGTGCTGGATGCCCTCGCCGAGGATCGTGTCGGGCGCGTTCCCGACGACCAGGCCCGCGGCGCCGGCCGCCTCGAGCAGTCGCCGGGCGTCGTCGCGGCGAAGCGCCATCGGCTTCTCGGCCCAGACGTGCTTGCCGGCCTCGATCGCGGCGAGGCCGACCTCGGCGTGCGCCGCCGGGATCGTCAGGTTCACGATCAGCTCCACGTCGTCGCGGGCCAGCAGCGCCTCGGGCGTCGCGGCGTGCGCGATGCCGTAGGCGTCGGCCTGCGCGGCCGCGCGCGCGGCGTCGAGGTCGGCGATCGCGATCACCCGCAGGTCGGCCGCCGCGGTCATCGCCCGCAGGTACTCGTCGGAGATGTTGCCGGCGCCGATGACGCCGATCCCGACCGGTCCGGTGTTCATGTCGCCTCCAGCAGCTCGGCGAAGAACCGGCGGTTGCGCTCGAGCACCGCGAAGACGTCGCCGTCGACGACCACCTCCACGACCGCGAGCTCGAGCGCAGGCGCGGCGAGCGCCACGACCTCGTCCATGCGCCCGGTGATGTCGACGCGCGCGGGCGGGTCGTCGGCATCCGGCGGCTCGTTCTTCACGTGCAGCATCCGGATGCGGTCGAGGTGCGCGGGGATGAGCGCGAACACGTCCGCCCCGCCCACGCTCGCCCAGTAGGTGTCGACCTGCAGCACGATGGCCGGGTCGAGCGCCTCGACGAGCAGCTCCCACGCGTGCCGGCCGTCGATCATCGACGAGAACTCGAAGTCGTGGTTGTGATACCCGGTGCGGATGCCGTGATCGGCGTAGAACGCGGCGGCCTCGTTGATCTCCGTGGCGAGCGCGTGCACGTCGTCCGCGGTCGCGAACCGCGCCTTGTCGACCCACGGCACGACGACCGTGCCGATGCCGAGCCGGCGCGCGGCGGCGAGCACGGCATCCCGGTCGAGGTCGGTGATCTTGACGTGCGCAGTGCGGGCCTCGAGTCCCGTCTCGGCGAGACCGGCGGCGAGCTCGTCGGTCTGCCCGAGCACGTCGTACGGCTCGACGTCGGTGTAGCCGAGCTCGGCGAGCCGGCGCAGGGTGCCGCGCAGCTCGGGGCCGAGGTGGTCCTTGGTGCTGTACAGCTGCACCCCGACGCGCGGGGACGGGCCGCGGGCCTCGGTCCGGTCAGTGCTCATGGTGCGCCCCTCCGTGCGCCGGGTGGCAGTGCTCGCTCGTCGACTCGGGGATGTCGAGCGCGGGGTTGCGGCCGAAGAAGCCGTGCGGGCGCAGCACGAAGCCGCAGGTGTCCACCGGCATGACCGGCCAGTCCTCGACGCGCGGGAAGTGCGTGAGGCCGAACGTGTGCCACAGCACGATGTCGGCCCCGTCGACCGGCCGGTCGGCCTTCGTCCAGCTCGGCAGTCCCGCGCCGCCCGCGTGCAGGTTGACCAGGTCGCCCGCCGGGTAGAGCTCGTCACGGTCGTACGCCGTGACCCAGAGGTGCTTGGTCGCGAAGGTGGCGCGCTTGTGGATGTCGGACTCGGCATCCGCGAGCAGCACCGGCTTGCCCTCGGGCAGCAGCACCCAGCCGACGTCGCGGCCGAGCCGGTTCTGGGACGAGGGGTTGCCGATGAACCACAGGCGGTTGCGCAGGTTGTCGGCCAGCCGCTGGGCGTCGCTCTCCCGCCGCAGCCGCGTCACGGTCTGGGTGAATCCCGTTCCGGTGGGATTGCGCTCGCCACGCGGCACGAGGGCGGCCTCCAGCTCGTCCACGTAGTTGTCGACACCGTCGACCGCCATGTCGAGGCGCGCGCTGAACAGGTGCTGGTGGTGCGGAGCCCCGAGCCCCGGGGCGATCTCCGTCGCGAACTCGTAGCCGTCCCGCGGGTAGGCCGAGGTGAAGACCACGCCGGTCGCCTTCACCTCGAATTCGATCGATCCGTCGAGGCCGAAGTACCAGTAGAACCCGTAGTCGTAGTTGCCGACCGTGACGAAGAAGCTCACGACGAGGCGCCGGTTGCGGCGCGAGTCGCTCGAGCCGTTCCAGTTGTCGAAGTGCTTCCAGAGGATGCCCGCGTCCTCCTCGTGGATGCAGATCGCCTGCGGGATCACCCGGGCGCTGCCGTCGTTCGCGGCGACGACCGCGTCGAGGTAGGTGATGTCGCCGACGCAGTCGCAGCCGAGCTCGAGGGAGTTGGCGAACCCGCCGAGCAGGTACTCGCCGCAGTCGAAGAAGTTCTGGAACCAGCGCTGCGGGCTCGGGTCGCCGTACGGCACCATCATCTCCGCGATCGAGGCGCGGTAGATCACGGGGCGCTGCTCGCCCTCGTCGGCGATCGAGATGTTGTGCAGCACGAGCCCCTCGCGCTGGTCGAAGCCGACCTGCAGCTCCCAGCCGGCCCAGGACAGCACGCCGTCGTCGTCGATCGTGAAGCTCGGACCCTCGGGCTGGGTGATCTCGATCGGGCGAAGGCCCGTGCGGTCCGGTCCGCGCCACGATGCGAGATGGAAGTTGCCGTCCTCCTGGGGCACGGGCAGGTCGACGTAGTCGATGACGTCGAGCACGTCGCCCGTCACGACGTCGACCATGACGGTCACGCCATCGACCGGATGCGCCCAGCCGAGATCCTCCGGGGTCTTCTGCACGAAGGTGAAGCAGCGCTGGATGCGCCGGCCGGCCTCGTCGACCGAGAGCACGCCGGCGCTCAGCGGGTTGACCCGCAGGGTCGACAGGTCGGTCAGGCCGCGCTTGCGCATCGCGGCGAGCCAGCGCTCGTCCCGATGCACGACCTCCTCGACGTAGGCGAACTCGCGCAGCACGACCGGCACGGCGCCGTCGACGGACGTGTCGAGCAGGCGCTGCGACACGAGTCGGCCGCTCGCGGGCGCCACGACCACGTCGTGGGATGCGCCGGTGCGCATGTCGATGAGGAAGCCGCGCAGCTCGCGCTCCCCCGGGGCGCCGGCGAGCACGTCGCGTTTGTCGGGCTCGCGCAGACCGAGGTACGACACATGCGTGTCGGGGCCCGCGAGCCCCTCGCGGCGCAGCACCTCCATCGCCTGGTCGATCTCGTCGGCGGTCATGGTCGTGAGCGCGGCGGCGGTCGTCATCGGGATCCCCCGTTCGTCAGGCGGTCGAAGGCGGCGTCGAGCACGGGGTCGACGCGCTGCAGCTCGGGATGCGCGTCGTACCACGCGAGCACCTCGCGGGCGCCGTGCGAGAAGTCGACGGCGGGGGCGAAGCCCGGGACGAGCCGCGAGAGCTTGGTGGTGTCGAAGATCATGGAGTGCCGGAAGTCGTGCTCGAGCACCTCGGCCCAGGGCGGATGCGCCGCTCCGACGTCCTCGCTGGAGCGATGCACGAGCACGGGGTCGCGCACCCCGGCGGCCTCGGCGAGGACCCGGTGGATCTGATCCCAGGTGAGCAGGTCGCCGCTGACGAGGTTGACCGACTCCCCCACAGCGTGATGGTTGCCGAGCAGCGGCACGAACGCCCGCGCGAGGTCGCTCGAGTGCATGAGGGTCCAGATCGAGGTGCCGTCGCCGGGCACGACCACGGCGCGGCCGGAGCGCATCCGCTGGATCGCCGTCCATCCGGGGAGGATCGGGATGACGCCCCGGTCGTAGGTGTGGAACGGCCGCACGATCGTGAGCGGCAGGCCCCGCTCGCGATAGGCCTCCTCGAGGGCGAGCTCGGTCGCCACCTTGTCGCGGGCGTAGCCGAAGACCGGCTGGCGGCGCGGGCTCGACTCGGTGATCGGCAGCAGCGGCACCGGCCGCGCGTAGACGCTGCACGTGCTGATGAAGACGTACTGCCCGGTGGAGGCGACGACGGCGTCGAGGCCGTCGCGCACGTGGTCGGGGTGGAATCCGATCCAGTTGACGATCGCGTCGTACTCGTGACCGCGCAGCACCCCGGCGACCGCGCCGGGCTCGCGCAGGTCGGCTCGCACGTGCCGCACGGCGTCCGGCAGCTCGCGGCGGGGCTCGCCGCGGGTGACGACCGTGAGCTCGGCCCCTCGCCGGGCGAGCTCCGCGGCGACCGCGGAGCCGATCATCCCGGCCCCGCCGAGGAAGAGGACGCGCAGGCTCATCGGCTGCCCCGGGACAGCCCGCGCCCGACGAGGTAGTCGTAGCTCTGCTCGACGGCCTCGAACGTGGGCACGCTCAGCCGCTCGAGCTCGAGCAGGTGCCAGTCGAGGCCGGGGTTGGCGGCCAGCGCCGCATCCCAGTCGATCGATCCCTCGCCGATCGGCACCATGACGTCGTGCTCGTAGCTGATCGCCGGGCCGTCCTTGATGTGCACGTACTCGACGCGATCGCCGAGCGCGGCGACGACGGCGGCCGGGTCGGCCCCACCCATCCGGGTCCAGTACATGTCGAGCTCGATGACGACCCGCGGGTCGAGCTGCTCGAGCAGCAGGTCGTAGGCCTGACGGCCGTCGAAGACCTGACTGAACTCGGCGAAGTGGTTGTGGTACGCGATGCGCATGCCGTAGCCGGCGGCGTTCTCGGCGCCGTCGTTGACCCGCACGAGACCCGCGGTGATCGCCTCGGGGCTCTCGAACTCCTCGCGCTCGAGGCTCCAGACCAGTGTCGTCGCGCCGAGTTCGGCGTTCTCGTCGAGGATGCGGGTCGCATCCGATCCGCTCGGGAACGGCGCGTGGGCGCTCGTCAGCTCGAGCCCCGCCGCGTCGATGGCGCGGCGCAGGCGGGCCGGGGTGAAGTGCTCGAGGAGCCCATAGGTCTCGACGCCGAGGAAGCCGAGCTCGGCGATCCGGGCGAGGGTGCCCTCGAGGTCCCGCCGCGCCAGGTCGAGGACCGTGTACATCATGACCCCGATGCGCGGGAGGTCGTTCTGCGCGGCGTTCACGAGCGGTGCGCCACCCAGTTCAACGCCTGCCGCACGAGCCGCTGGAACGAGGGGTCGCCCCAGACGCGCATGTCGTGCCCGAGCGCGAGATAGACGACGCGTCCGGCGCCGAGCTCGCGGGTGTAGAGCACGGGGATGATCTCGCCGTCCTGGTCGCGCCGGCGCTGCGCGAGGATCTCGTGGTCGCCGTCGGCGAACTCGAACTCGTAGAACTCGTCGTAGAGCTCGAAGTCGCTCACGCCCTCGGTGATGGGATGCTGCGCGACGACCTCGATCCGCTGCATCCCCTTGTGGTATCCGGGGCCGTGCGAGAGGTAGTGGTTGCCGAGCACGCCGAACCAGGTCGCGAAGCTGTTCGCGGCATCCGGCTCGACCGATCCCATGACGTTGGAGCAGTGCAGGGCGACGACGCCGCCACCGTTCCGGATGCGCTCGGCGAACGCCTCCTGCTGCGCGGGCGTGAACTCGCCCCCTGCCTTGTAGAGCAGGAAGACGTCCTGGTTGGCGGTCGACTCGAACGGGTCGACGAAGCGCTGCATCCCGGCCGCCGGGGTCGTGATGAAGCCGGCGTCGGAGGCGATGCGCGAGAGTGCGGGGGCGGCCTGCAGCAGGTCGTGGTCCACGTCGTCGCCGGCCACGAGGACCATGGCGCGCTGGGGGGTGGTGTCGGTCACGTTCTCTCCTCGGGAGGGGGTGGTGGGGCGGCGCTCGCGGCGCCGCCCCACCGGTGTCACTTGCCGGTCGGCTTCAGCTGCAGTGCGACGACCGGGTTCGGGTCGCCTCGCCAGTACGGATTCGCATCCGTCGGGAAGCCCTTCACCTTGGTGTCGTTCCAGTCGGCGTAGCCCTGGTAGTAGCTGAGGATCAGCCACGGCTGGCCCTCGACGAAGCGGCCCTCGAGCCCCTCGATGGCGGCGTTGCGCTGCGCATCGGTGGTGGCGTTCTCGTAGTCCGCGAAGAACTTCGCGGTCTGCGGGTCGTTCCAGCGCTCGATGTTCTGCTTCGTCTGGTCGACGGTGCCGACGGGCGCGTAGTACTTCGGGTTCATCCAGGCGTTGTAGAGCCCGTAGACCGTCGTGTACTCGTCGATCGGGTAGCCGATCGTCGCGTCGTAGTCGCCCTTGCTGGTCAGCGGGTCGATCGCGTCGACGGACACGCCGTTGACCGCGACCTTCATGCCGGCCTGCTTGAGGTTCGCCTGGATGATCTGCGCCGCCGCCACCTGCTCGGTGTACGCCGACGGGATCGTGATGGTGAACCCGAGCGTCTTGCCGCCCTTGGCGTAGTAGCCGTCGGAGCCCATCGTGTAGCCCTGCTGCTCGATGAGCTTCTTGGCGCCGGCGACGTCGTACGAGTACGTGGCGTCCTTGTACTTGTCGGCGATCGCGTTGTCGAACAGCGGCAGCGGCAGGCCGACCTTGTTGGTCGCCGCGGGGCGGTTCGCCGAGTCGGCGACCTGCTTGCGGTTGATCGCCAGGCTGGTGGCCTCACGGATGGCCTGGTCGTCGAACGGGAACGCCGCGTTGTTGGTGATGAGGCCGTCCGAGCCGATGACCGGCCAGAAGTGCTTGAACTGCGGCCCCTTCGCGGTGAAGGTCTGGTCGATGTTGGCGATGTAGGCGCTCGACCAGTCGACGTCGCCCTGGATGAGGGCGGCCGCGACGGCGGTGTTGTCCTTGTAGCCGATGACCCGGATGCCACCGATGTACGGCTTGCCCTTCTGCCAGTAGTCGTCGTTCTTCATGAGCGTGTAGCTCTGCGGGCTGAACTTCGCCTTGTCGAAGACGAAGGGTCCGGTGCCGATCGGGCTCGGGTCCTCGAACTTGGTGAGGTCGCCCTTCTTGGAGTAGATGTGCTTCGGCACGATCTCCGTGTTCGCCGTCTTCGGGAAGGACGGGCGCCCGTTGTTCTCGAACGTCATGACGACCGTGAGCGGACCGTCGGCCTTGACGGAGTCGTACTCGAGGCCGTTCAGGTTCAGGGCCGGGGTGTCCTTGAGCATCTGGTACGTGTAGACCACGTCATCGCTCGTGAACGGCTTGCCGTCGCTCCACTTCACGTTCGCACGCAGGTGGAAGGTCAGCGTCTTCGAGTCGGACGACCAGTCCCACTTCGTGGCGAGCCACGGCTTGTAGTCCTCGGACTTGATCTTGTTCACCTGCACCAGCGGCTCGTAGATCATGAACCGGTTGGCCTGCGTGCCGCTCGTGGGCAGGTAGGGGTTGAAGACGTCCTGGAAGTCGCCGCCGGTGATGGCGGTGTTCAGGATCAGTCCGTCCTTGGAGTCGGATCCGCCCGACGAGCAGGCGGACATGGTCGCAGCCATCGCGACCACGGCGACGGCCGCGATCGCGGCACGCCATCTCGTGCTTCGTGACATCGTGTGCTTCCTCTCAATGCGGTGTTGCGGTGGGATCGGCGACGGGCTGCTCCGCCCGCCGGATGGGGGGCGAGCTGGGCCCCCCGGGTTCATGCAGCCAGCAGCGCGCCCAGTGCTCCTCGCCCAGCGCGAAGGCGGGGGGCGAATCGGTGAGGCAGCGCTCCATGGCGAAGGGGCAGCGGGGGTGGAATCGGCATCCCGACGGCGGGTCGATCAGGCTCGGCGGCTGACCGGTGTCCTGGATCCGCTGCACGCCCTCCGGCCGATCGGGGTCGGGTGCCGAGTCGATGAGCAGCCGGGTGTACGGATGCCCGGGATGCTGGGTGACCGACTCGGCCGGCCCGCCCTCGATGAGCTCGCCCGCGTACATGACCGAGGCGGTGGTCGCGAAGTAGCGCGCCGAGGCGATGTCGTGGGTGATGTACAGCAGCGCCAGGTTGCGCTCGCGCGCCAGCTCGTCGAGCAGGTTCAGGATGCCGAGGCGGATCGACACGTCGAGCATCGAGACCGGCTCGTCGGCGAGCAGCACCTTCGGGTTCGCGGCGAGCGCCCGGGCGATCGAGATGCGCTGCCGCTGGCCGCCCGAGAGCTCGTGCGGGAACTTGTCGGCGAACTGCTGCGCCGGCGTGAGGTTCACCTCGGCCAGCACATGCGCCATGCGGGCATCGATCTCGGTGAGCGAGAGACCGCGATGGTGGATCCGCAGCACCCGTCGCAGGTGGTACGCGATCGTGTGCACCGGGTTGAACGACCCGAACGGGTCCTGCAGGATCAGCTGCACCTGGCCGACGTAGCGGCGCAGGGCCCGTCCCCCGCGCACCCGCACCGGTGCCCCGTCCAGCGAGATCTCGCCGGCCGTCGGCGTGTAGAGCTGCGCGATGAGGCGCGCCACGGTCGACTTGCCCGACCCCGACTCGCCGATGATCGCCGTGACCTCGCCGGGGCGCAGGTCGAGGTCGACCCCCTCCACCGCGTGCACCACCTTGCCGCGGCGCGCGAACAGGCCGCCGCGCACGGGGAAGCGCTTCGTCAGTCCCCGCACGCTGAGCACCGGGGCGGGTCGCGCCGGCGTTCCCGGTGTCGTGGTCATGCGCTCGGCGCTCATACCGCTGCCCCTTCCGCGAGCGCGGCCTGCTGGGCCGTGTAGAGGTGGCAGGCGACCGCGCGCGGTGCCGGGGCGTCGCCGTCGGCATCCCGCACGGTCGGGATCGGCAGCAGCGGAGGATCCTCGACCGGGCACGGCTCGAAGGCGTGCGGGCAGCGGGTGCGGAACGGGCATCCACTCGGCAGCGCCCGTAGATCGGGCGGCGAGCCGACGATGCCGGTCAGCGTCTTCTTGGGTCCGCTGAGGGTCGGGAACGACCCGAGCAGGCCCTGGCTGTACGGGTGCTGGGGCGAGCTGTAGAAGTCGCGCGCCGCGCCCGTCTCGACGACCCGGCCCGCGTACATGATCGCGATCTCGTCGGAGAGCTCGATGAGCATCGAGAGGTCGTGGGTGATGAAGATGACCGAGAAGCCGAGCCGGTCCTTCAGCTCCATGATCTTCTCGACGATCTGGCGCTGGATGACCACGTCGAGGGCCGTCGTCGGCTCGTCCATGATGATGATCTCGGGATCAAGGGCGAGCGCGATCGCGATCATGACGCGCTGGCGCATGCCGCCGGAGAGCTCGTGCGGGTAGGCGCCGACGCGGTCCGCGCTGATGCCCACGAGCCGCATGAGCTCCCGCACCCGCTCGGCGCGCTCCTCGCCCGACATCCCGGGACGGTGCGCCTCGATGGCATCCTCGATCTGCGCCCCGACCCGCAGGATCGGGTTCAGGGCGTTCATCGCCGACTGGAAGACGATCGACAGCTCCTCCCACCGGAAGTCGGTGAGCTCGCGGTCGTCGAGCGCCAGCACGTCCACCGTCTCGCCGTCGCGGCCGGTGTACAGCAGCTGGCCGGCGGTGATCTGCGCCGGCGGCTGGTGCAACCGCGTGATCGCGTAGGCCAGGGTCGACTTGCCCGAGCCGGACTCGCCCGCGATGCCGAGCACCTGCCCGCGACGCAGGGTCAGCGAGACGCCGTCGACCGCGCGCACCGGCTGGTCGGCCGAGCCGTAGTCGACCACGAGATCGTTGATCTGCAGGATCACGTCACCCCGGGTGAACGCGGCGTCGGTGCGCCGCAGGGCACGGCGCGGGGTGCGTCCCGTCGCGCGCCGGATGCCAGCCGCCGACGCGCGCGCGGCACGCTTCGCGCCCTTCCGGGTCGCGATCCCGGCCGAGCGCAGCCGCGGGTTGATGAACTCGTCGATGCCGAAGTTGATGAGCGACAACGCCGTGCCGAGCAGCGCGATGCACAGTCCCGGCGGCACGAACCACCACCACGCGCCGAACGCGAGGGCCGAGCTGTTCTGCGCCCAGTACAGGATCCCGCCCCACGACCACTCGGTCACGTCGGTCAGGCCGAGGAAGGCGAGGGAGGCCTGAGTGAGGATCGCCCCGATCACCGTGGAGAGGAACGTGGCCGCGACGATCGCCCACTGGTTCGGCAGGATCTCGCGGAAGATGATGCGGAAGGTGCTCTCGCCCGTGGCACGGGCGGCCTCGACGAAGTCACGCTTGCGCAGCGAGAGCGTCTGCGCCCGCAGCACCCGTGCGCCCCATGCCCACGCGGTGATCGAGATCACGATCGTGATGGCCAGCGACCCCGTCGAGGGCAGGGCACCGGCCAGGATCACGACCAGCGGCAGGCTCGGGATGACCAGGAAGATGTTGCTGATGACCGACAGGACCTCGTCCCAGAACCCGCCGAGGTAGCCGGAGGCGAGTCCGAAGAGCATCGACAGGAGGGTCGCGAAGACCGCGGCGACGAATCCGATCAGCAGCGAGATGCGCGAGCCGTCGACGACCTGCGTGAACACGTCCTGCCCGGTGTGCGTGGTGCCGAGCAGATGCTGCGGCGAGGGCGGCAGCAGCACCTCGTTGCTCACGGCGGAGGGGTCGGTGTGGATCACGAGCGGCCCGATGACGGCGACCAGCACGAAGAACAGGAGCAGCACGACGCCCGTGACGGTCTTGGCCGAGCGGAATCCGCGGATCCAGGCGAAGCGCCTCCCGCGCTCGCGCGTGATGGTCTCGTTCGGGTCGACCGAGGCCTCCGCCAAGGTGGTCGTCGACATTCAGGCCCCCTGCCGTGTGCGGGGGTCGAGGATCACGTAGAGCAGATCCGCGACCAGGTTCGCCGCGAGCACGGCGATCGTGATGATGAAGAAGATCCCCTGCATGAGCGGGTAGTCCTGCCCCTGCACGGCCTGGAACAGCGCGTAGCCGATGCCGGGGTAGTTGAAGACGACCTCGGTGATGATCGATCCGCCGACGATGAACCCGAGCGACAACGCGAAGCCGGCGAGCGAGGGCAGTAGGGCGTTGCGCCCGGCATACGTGGAGAGGATCCGGCGGGCCGACAGTCCCTTCGCGCGGGCCAGCAGCACGTAGTCCTCGGAGAGGGTCGTGATCATCATGTTGCGCATGCCGAGGAGCCAGTAGCCGATCGACGACACGATGATCGCGATCGAGGGCAGCAGCGCGTGCAGCACGACGCTGCCGATGAAGTCCGTGTTGAACCCCGGAGTCAGGCCCGGGGTGTAACCGCCGGAGAGCGGGAACCAGCGCAGCACGACCGCGAAGACGTAGACCACGATCAGGCCGAACCAGAAGTAGGGGATCGAGGTCAGGAACGTGGTGACGGGGATGAACCCGTCGACCCAGGTGCCGCGCTTCCAGCCCACGAACGCCCCGAGGCCGGTGCCGATGATGAAGCTCAGCACCGTGCAGACACCGATGAGGCCGAGCGTCCACGGCAGGCCCTGGCCGATGATGGTCGTCACGGGCGTCGGGTAGCTGGTGAACGAGACGCCGAAGTCGCCGTGCAGCAGCCGGGTCCAGTAGTCGACGTACTGATCCCAGATGTTGTCGCTGGTCTGGCCGAACAGCTTGCGCAGCGCGAACACCGCGTTCGGACCGAGCTGACCGTGGAAGCGGTCGAGCATGCGGGTGACGGGGTCGCCCGGGATCAGTCGCGGCAGCAGGAAGTTGAGCGTGATCGCGGCCCAGGCCGTGATCAGGTAGAAGGCCACGCGGCGCAGGAACCCCTTCATCAGAAGGTCCCCGTCGTCTCGCCGACCGGCGTCCAGTACCCCTGGGCGATGCCGCGCAGCAGGGCGTTGTCGTCGGTCTGCAGCGGCAGCCGCACCGAGCCGCGGCGCGCGCTGCTCTCGTAGGTCGCGAAGATGAGCTCGGCCGCCGCGACGCCGTGCCGGGCGTCGAGCGCGGGCTCACGGCCCTCGCGCAGCGCCTCGACGAGATCGGCGATCGCCTCGGTCGTGGCCTGGATGATCGTGGCGTCGGCGCCACCCAGATCGACGCGATTGCGTTCCTCGATCCGGCTCCGGAACTCACGGGACGCGCCGTCGAACGAGCGCACGACCGCGTGGCTGTCGGCGATCTCGATCCGGCCCTGCGTGCCGTGCAGCACGATCCCGGTGTCGGGGCCGACCGCCCGATGCTCGGGCCCGCGACCCGTGAAGACGACGGCGTTGCGGCCATCGGACCAGTGCAGGTGGGTGACCGATCCGGTCTCGGCGGTCGCACCGTAGATGCGGCGGATCGTGTCGACGTCGATCTGGCCGTACACGGTCTCGGGCGCGTCGTCGCCGCTCAGGAAGAGCAGCAGGTCGAGCACGTGCGAGCCCCAGTCGAACAGGTTCGCGCAGTACCCCTCGAGCATCGTCAGGCGTCCGATGCCGCCGGCGGCCACGAGGTCGCGCACGTCGCGGTACACCGTCTCGAACCGGCGCTGGTGGTTGATCGTGAGCTGCACGCCGCGCTCGCGGCACAGGTCGCGCATCCCGCGCACGTCGCCGAAGGTCAGCGCCACGGGCTTCTCGCAATGGATCGCCCGCACGCCGGCCGCGACCGCGTCCTCGACGATGGCCCGATGCAGGCCGGGCGGCGTGCAGATACTCAGGATGTCGATCCGTTCGGCGGCGAGCAGCTCACGGTGATCGGCGTAGACGGCCGGGACTCCCGCGTCGGCGGCGACGCTCTCCGCCAGCTCGCGGTCCGGGTCGGCGATCGCGACGACGGCGACGTCGGGGCGCTGCCGGTAGCCGTGCAGGTGCACGCGTCCCTGCGATCCCACGGCGATCACCGCTGCGGTCTGAGGCTGCATCGCGTCCGTTCCCATTGGTGCGATACCTCTGTATCCCACCTATTTACCAGTTGGCTTTTGCGAAAGTACACTGATACCAGTCGCGGCACAAGACGCAGACCATCCATTCCACCCAGAGGGAACCATGCGCATCAGTCAGGTGACCGGGCCGCGTCGCTCGGAGATCGTCGAGTCCCCGGATCCGGTGCCGACGGCGGACCAGGTGCTCGTCGACGTGCTGGCGTGCGGCGTGTGCACGTCGGATCGTGCGCCGTGGCGCTCCGGCCCGGGCGACGGCGATCCGATCCGGCTCGGCCACGAGATGGTGGGCCGCATCGTCGCCCTCGGATCCCCGGACAGCGTCTGGCGGGTCGGCGACGTCGTGACCGGCCTCGGGGGTCCGGGCTTCGCCGAACGTGCGGTGATGAACCGGGACGCGATCCTGCGGGTGCCCGACGACGCCGATCCCGCGCTCTGGATCGGCGAGCCGCTGGCCTGCCTCGAGGAGGCGCTCGGCCGCTGCACGCCGCTTCCGGGTGCCCGGGTGGCGGTGGTCGGGCTCGGCTTCATGGGCCTCGGGCTCGTGCAGCTGCTGCGCCGGCACTCCCCCGCGATCATCGTGGGCGTCGACCCGAGCGCGGCCGCGCGTGAGCACGGGCTGCGCAACGGCGCCGACGAGGTCTACGACCCGGCCGCGCTGCCGGAGGGCTACGGCGACGGCGCCGAGGGCGCGGCCGATCGCCGCATGGACCTCGTGCTCGAGGCCACCGGCGTCACCCCGGGGCTGGAGACGGCCGGCTCGCTCGTGCGCCCGTACGGCACCCTGTGCGTCGTCGGCTACCACCACGCCGGCACGGCCACGTTCGACATGCGGCTCTGGTACAAGGCCGTGACGGTGGTCAACGGGTTCTCGCCCGACCGGCGGCGGACGATGCGCGCCATGGCGCGCGCCCTCGACCTGCTGCGCGAGGGCGCCATCGACTCCGGACGCCTCATCACGCACCGCGTCGGCCTCGACGGCGTCGACGCCGCCTATGAGCTCATGGAGGCGCCGACCCCCGACTTCGTGAAGTCGGTCGTGCTGCCCTGACCGGCGCCGCCGCCGGCGGACGGCCTCAGCGCGCCCGGCCGCCCGGCGCCGACCGGGTGAAGACGGTGCGCAGCCGGTACCGGTCGCCCGCGTAGCGCACCGTGCTCACGAGCACGGGGCGCTCATCGGCGCTGCGCACCAGCTGGCGCAGCACCAGCACCGGGCTGCCGGGATCGACGCCGACATGGGCGGCGAGGTCGGCGTCGGCGCCCCGCGACTCGATCGTGGTCTCGGCGAAGGCCGGGTCGTGCCCCGCCGTCCCGAGGAGTTCGTACAGGCTCTCCCGGGCGAAGTCGACGCCGTCGATCGGCGGCAGCAGCGCGGTCGGCAGGCACGAGGCGTCGATCGCGATCGGCATGCCGCCCAGCATCCGCACCCGCTCGAGCCGCAGCACCGGACTCGCGGGCGCGATCCCGAGCTGTTCCGCCTCGTCGATGGTCGCGGGCCCGACCTCCGAGCGCAGCACGAGCGACGACGAGCTGAGCCCGAGCCGCGTCGCGGTCTCGCTGAACGACTCGAGGGTCGTCGGCCATTCGCCGCGGGCGGCCACCGCGTCTCCCCCGCGGCCGACGTACCAGCCGCGGCCGTGGCTCGAGGTCAGCAGACCGTCGGCGACGAGCTTCTGCAGCGCCTTGCGCAGGGTCACGCGACTGATCTCGAGCCGCTGGCAGAGCTCGCGTTCGGCGGGCAGGCGGGCGCCATCCGGCAATCTGCCGTCGGCGATCTCGCGCGCGATCGTGTCGGCGGCCCGCACCCAGAGCGGCTGTGCGGTATCCGGCCGGAAGATGGGGTCGGAGCGGACGTTCGTCACGCGGGATACCGCACCGGCTCCCAGTGACCCGACCGCATGGCGCGGTAGCAGGCATCCAGGATGGTGTTGACGATGACGCCGTCGTGGAAGGTCTCCGACGGCTCGGTGCCCGCCTCGTAGTGATCGACGAAGTGGCGCATCTGCTGCGAGAAGCCGTAGGCACGGGTCTCCTCCGGGACCGGATGCACCCACCCCGTCTCGGAGTCCGCCTTCTCGACGAGGTAGCCGACCGGCTGCCCGATGAATCCCCAGACGGGCGAGACGGAGGTGTCGGTCACGAGCCGCCCCTCGCTTCCGACGAACTCGTGCCGCAGCTGCATGCCGCCCTTCTCGATCCACGACGACTCGATCGTCGCGAGCTGTCCTCCGGCGAACTTCAGGAGCGCGACCGCGGTGTCCTCGCCGGTCGTCTTGTCGCCGTGCGCGAGGGTGGCCCCCCACGCGAAGACCTCGGTGACGTGGTTGTCCTTGCCGAAGAAGTGCCGGGCGCTCTCGACCGTGTGGCATCCCATGTCGAGAAGCGCCCCGCCGCCGGCGGTCTCGGCGTCCCAGAAGTGCGCGGCGTGCGGCCCCGAGTGCCCCTCGCGGGCGCGCATCGTGAGCACCTCGCCGATGCCGCCGGCGCGCACCATCTCGTGCGCCTTCGCGATGTTCGGCGAGAACACGGAGCTCTCCGCGTAGCCGTGCCAGACACCGGCGGCGGTGACGATGTCGAGCATCTCCTGCGCCTCGGCCGCCGTGCGGGCCAGCGGCTTGGTGCACACAACCGCCTTGCCGGCCGCGGCGATCTCGCGAACCGCCTCGACGTGCGCCTCGTTGGGCAGGGCCACGACGACCAGGTCGACGGATTCATCGGCGCACAGCTCGGCGATCGAGCCGGAGGCGGAGGGGCTCGACCATCGCTCGGCGAACGCCGCGGCCCGCTCGGGATCGCGCGAGAAGTTCGCCACGAGGCGAGCCGTGCGCACATCCAGAAGGGCGTCCGCATAGGAGTCCGCGATGAAACCGGACCCGAGGATGCCGACACCGATCACGAGACCTCCCGAAGCTGAGTGAACCAGATGATACCTCTGGCGGAGCACATGTCTACCAGATCACGCGGCTTTCCCGAAAAGGCGGGGATGACCAAAATACCTCTTGCTACCTCTTGTATGCCTGTATAGGCTCCGGCAGCAACGGGCAGCCGCCCGTCGACCCCTCGAGCTCCCCGCTCGACCGAGATCGGAGGCCCACCCGATGCGTTCGAAGATCGCACCGCTCGCCCTCGCCGTCGTCATCGCCGTCACCGGCGCGATCCTCGCCGGATGCGCATCCGGCGACACCGGCGGGTCCGGCGACCGCGCCACCACCACCATCACCTTCGGCAACTGGCGCACCGAGGACGCCAAGCTGTGGGAGAAGGACGTCATCCCCGCGTTCGAGAAGGCCCACCCCGACATCGTCGTTGACTACCGGGCCACCGACACCAACGACTACAACGCGACCATCCAGTCGCAGGTCGAGAGCGGCACCGGTCCGGACGTGATCATGTGCCGCCCGTTCGACGTGAACCGCGCATGGATCGAGAAGGGCTACTTCGACGACCTGAAGACCCTGAAGGGCATCGACGGCTTCACCGACACCGCGCTCGCGGCGTGGACCGGCGCCGACGGCGATCCGTACTGCGTGCCGATCGCCTCCGTGCTCGCCGGCTTCTATTACAACAAGGCGATCTTCCAGGAGCTCGGCCTCACGGCCCCCAAGACCATGGACCAGTTCATGGACGTGCTGGGGAAGATCAAGTCCAACGGGAAGTACACCCCGCTCGCCCTCGGCTCGGCCGACGGCTGGCAGCTCTCGTACAACGTGCTCGACAGCATCGGACCGAACTACTGGAGGGGCGAGGAGGGCCGGCTCGGCCTCATCGACGGCAGCAAGAAGCTGACCGAGCCGGAGTTCGTCGATGCCTTCCAGGCGGTCGCGGCGCTCAAGCCCTACCTGCCCAGCGGCTACTCGTCGCTGAAGTACGAGGACATGATGCAGCTGTTCACCCTCGGCAAGGCGGCGATCCTGCCCGACGGCTCGTGGGACATCTCGGCCGCGACCCAGACCGGGCTCGACGTCGGGGTCTTCGCCCCGCCGGTCGTCTCGCGCGGCGACCAGCGCTATCTCCAGGAGATGCCGGACCAGGGCGTCGGCCTCAATGCGAAGAGCAAGCACAAGGCCGCCGCGAAGGTGTTCCTGCAGTGGCTGACGACGACCGACTTCCAGAGCGTCTACGTCAACAAGGTGCCGGGCTTCTTCTCGATGGGGCAGGCATCCGTCAGCTACGACAACAAGCTCGCGCAGGCGTTCGCCGATCTGAAGAAGGGCGCGAAGCTCACCCCGCGCCTGCAGCTGGATCGGCTGAGCGCCGGGACCCCGCCGCTCGACGACGACACCTGGGCGGTGCTCCAGACGGTGCTGAACGACGGCGTCAGCGCACGGTCGGCGACCTCGAAGCTCCAGACCGACCTGGACTCCTGGTACAAGCCGGCCAGCTGAGACCCTGGGCGGGCGGGTCGCCCAGCTCGCGACCCGCCCGCCCGTTCGGAGCATCGATGATCCGCACCGCCACCCGCTATCGCCTGCTGTTGCTGTTCGCGCTGCCGGCCTTCGTGGTCTACGTCCTGTTCTCCGTCTACCCGCTGCTGAGCTCCGTCGTGCTGAGCCTGTTCAGTTCGAAGCCCGGCGCCGCCGGATTCGTCGGGCTCGGCAACTACGTGCACCTGTTCACGGACCGCTACACGAGCGAGCGGTTCTGGAACGCGCTGCTGAACAACGTCGAGTTCTTCGCGATCCACCTGATCGTGGAGCTGCCGATCGGGCTGCTCATGGCGGCGCTGCTGACCTCCGCCGCCGTGCGGCGCTCACGGGGCGTCTACCGCACGCTCCTGTTCGTGCCCGCGACGCTCTCCGTCGTCATCGTCGGGTTCCTCTGGCGGCTGATCATCAACCCGCTGTGGGGGTTCGTGAAGTTCCCCCTGCTGGGCGATCAGCACACCGCGCTGCCGACCATCTCGCTCATGTCCGTGTGGGAGTACGTCGGCATCCCGATGATCTTCCTGTACACCGCGCTCATCGCCGTGCCGCACGACATGGTCGAGGCGGCCCGCATCGACGGCGCGCGCTCCTGGAGCCTGTTCTGGCGGATCAAGTTCCCGCTCATCGCGCCGCAGTTCGCGCTCATCGTGATCCTCACCTACATCTGGACCTTCAACGGCTTCGACATCGTGTACGCGCTCAACGGATCGGCGCCCGGGCCGAACTACTCGACCGACATCCTCGGCACGCTCTTCTACCGCACCTTCTTCGGCTCGAGCGGCCAGGTCGCCGACCTCGATCTCGGCGCGACCATCGCGTCGGTGATCTTCCTCATCATCCTCATCACCACCGCCGCGTACGTCGTCGTGCTGCAGCGCCGCATCCGGACCTATCAGCTGTGAGCACCGCCGCCGCCCCTCGCGCGCAGCGCCCGCGCCGTCCCGCCCGCCCGCGCACGGAGGCCCTGTCGACGCTCGGCGTGCACGCGCTGCTGGTGGTGTTTGCGATCGTCGCGATCGCCCCCGTGCTCGTCGTCGTCGTGAACTCGTTCAAGTCGACGATGGGCATCTTCGGGGCGCCCTTCGCTCCCCCGGTCGGCGCGACGTTCAGCCTGCAGGGCTGGAACGACGTGCTCAGCGAGGGCGACTTCCTGCTGAACTACCGCAACAGCGTCATCGTCACGGTCGCGACGATCGTGCTGACCGTCGTGCTCGGCACCCTCGCGGCGTGGGCCCTCGTGGAGTACCAGGTGCGGATCAGCGCGCTCCTCACCGGGTTCTTCTTCGTGGGCATCATGGTGCCGATCCGGCTCGGCACCGTGCCGCTGCTGAAGACGATGATCGCGTGGCACCTCGTCGACACCCTCGTCGCGCTCGTGCTGGTCTACACCGCGATGCAGCTGCCGCTCGCGATCGCCCTCATGACGACCTACTTCCGCTCGGTGCCGGTCGAGCTCAAGGAGGCGGCGCGGATGGACGGCGCCCGCGAGCTGCGCGTGCTCGGCATCGCGATCCCGATCGTGCGACCCGGAATCGCCGCGGTCGCCTCGGTCACCATGCTGCCGGTCTGGAACGACCTCTGGTTCCCCCTCATCCTCGCGCCCGCACCGCAGAATCAGACCGTCACCCTCGGCGTGCAGCAGTTCGTGGGACAGTTCCAGAGCAACTACCCGGCGCTGCTCGCGTCGCTCACCCTCGGCGCCGTGCCGCTCATCGTGCTGTTCGCGGTGTTCTCCCGGCAGTTCATCCAGGGCCTGAGCGCCGGATACGGCAAGTGAGGCTGCGGCCCGTGAGGCGCGGGATCAGCGGCGCGGCGCCGTGCGCGAGAACTGGGTGCGCAACCGGTAGCGGTCGCCGCTGTACCGGATGACGGACGAGAGCACCGGACGGTCGGCCGGATCGAACACGAGCTGGGTCATGACGAGCACGGGAGACCCGGGCTCGACCTCCAGGTGGCCCGCGAGCTCGTCGTCGGCGGCCTTCGCCTCGATCGTCGAGTCGGCGTGGGCGAGAACGAGGCCCGACTGCTCGAGGCGCTCGTAGATCGAGCCGTGCGCGAAGTCGACGTCGGCGGCGCCCGGCACCACCGCCTCCGGCACCCGCGTCGAGTCGACGGCGATCGGCACTCCGCCCAGCAGCCGGACGCGGTCGAGGACGAAGAGCGGCGTGCCGGGGGCGACGACCAGCAGTTCCGACTCGTCGAGGGTGGCCGACCGCACCTCGGCGCGCAGGACGATCGACGACGCGGGCAGCCCCATCCGGGCGGCCGTCTCGGTGAACGACTCGAGGTTGTTGGGCCAGTCGCGCGCCTGCGTCGCCCCGCTCGCGCCGGCGACGTACCAGCCGCGGCCGTGCGAGGGGCGCAGCGCCCCGTGCCCCACCAGCTCGTTGAGCGCCTTGCGCAGCGTCACCCGCGAGATGCCGAGCTGGAGGCACAGCTCCCGCTCCGGAGGCAGGCGCATGCCGGGCTTGAGCGCACCGCTCTCGATCTCGTGCGAGATGAGCTCCACCGCCTGCACCCACAACGGCTGCGGGTAGTCGGCGCGGATGAGTGTCGACGATGCGTCACCCTGACCCATGAGAACCCCTCGCGCTCGGCCGCCGGCCCTAGCGAGACCTTATCCGCGTCGGCGCCGGAACGGCACACACGCGCCGAAGTCGCGGCGGGCTCACGAGAAGACGGGCAGGAGGAGCGTGAGCGCCACCACGACCATGACCGCCGCGATGACGACGTCGAGCACCCGCCACGCGAGGGGCCTCGCGAACAGCGGGGCCAGAGCCCGCGCTCCGAGGCCGAGCAGCGTGAACCAGATCGCGCTCGCCACGGCGGCCCCGGCCCCGAACGCCCAGCGCAGCTCACCGTGGGTGCTCGCGACCGATCCGAGCAGCACGAGGGTGTCCAGATAGACGTGCGGGTTGAGCCAGGTGAGGGCCAGGCAGGTGAGCGCGACGCCGCGCGCGGTCGCGGCCGGGCGGGCCGACCGGTCCACGGACAGCACCGCCGGCCGGATCGCGCGGCGGGCCGCGAGCACGGCGTAGAACAGGAGGAACGCGGCCCCGGCCCAGCGAGCGACCTCGACGAGCCACGGCACGGCGGTGAACAGCGCGCCCGCCCCGGCGACGCCGAGCCCGATGAGCACCACGTCCGATGCGATGCAGATCGCGATGACGATGCCGATGTGCTCGCGGCGCACGCCCTGCCGCAGCACGAACGCGTTCTGCGCGCCGATGGCGATAATCAGCGATGCGCCGAGCCCCAGTCCGGCGAGCCCGGCCGCGACCGCGGCGGCGGTGTTCATCTGGTGGACCCTAGGGGATTCGAACCCCTGACCTTCTCATTGCGAACGAGACGCGCTACCAACTGCGCCAAGGGCCCGGATGCCGCCCGGCTGTCCGGACAACTCAGCAAGATTAGCAGGTCGCCCGGGGGCATCGCGCCCGCGGTCAGCCCGCCCAGCGGCGTCGGCGCAGCACCTCGTCGAGGTCGGTCGCGGCGGTGTCGGCGGGGTCGAGCAGGCCCATGCGGGCGAAGCGCGACGACGCGCCGGGCCGCGCGCCGCCGGCCGACACGGTGGACGTCGCCGCGGACGCCGGTGTCGCCCGCGGGCGGAACGGCACGACCTCCGGCTCGTCGTGGGCGGCGCGGCGGGCGCGCTCGGCCTCCGCGGCCGCGGCGCGCAGCAGGGCGGCGGCATCGATGCGCGGGGCCGTCGGCGACGCGACGGGGTGCTCGAGGTAGCGCGGGCGCGGGAGCGGCACCGGGGTCCATGCCCGGGGAGCGTCCGCGGCGGCGGCGGGCGCTTCGGCGGGAACCGACGCCGCCGGCGACGCCGGACGACCCGTCGCGCGCGGCGCGGTGAGGGCATCCAGGCGCCGTTGCACCCCGACCGCCGCGCACGCGCCCGCCGCCGCGGCGACGAGCACGACCCACGATCCGGTCACGGCGCCCGTCGTCGCGATCAGCACGACCTGCGCGGCGCCTACGACGGTCGCCGCGACCATGAGCATGGAGGCCAGCACCCGTGTGCGTCGCATGCGCCGGCGACGCAACTCGGGGCCGGATGCCACGCGCGCGGTCCGCAGGTCGGAGCGGTCGAGAGCGCGCTCGGCGACCTCGTCGCGGCGCAGCTGCTCGGCGAGCCGTCGGCGCTCGGCGCGCTCCTGCGCCTGGAGCACGCGCTCCTGCTTGGCCGCCTCCCGCACGGTCGCCTCGACCCGCACCGGCTCGGGGACCTCGGCGGTCTCGGCCATCACCCGCAGGGTCTGCTGCAGCCGGGTCGCGGTGCGCTCGGTCGCGAGGTACTCGCGGCGCCGCAGCCAGGTCGGCACCAGGTAGAGGAACCACAGGCCGGCGGCGAGGGCGAGCATGATCGCCGTGCCGATTCCCGTGGCTTCCATATCGCGAGGGTAAGAACTTCAACCTCGGATCGAAGGTAGGCGCGCGCGCTGGAGCTGAAAGCGAAGGCCATTTCCGGCCTTCGCCGCGACGCCAGCGCCGAGGCCCGTCCCGGGCCTCGGAATCGCACCCGAGCTACCCCTACGCCCCTACCCCAACCGCAGCGGAACCGTCGCCGCGCGCCGATCGGCATCCGGCACCGAGCCCACCCCCGCGGGCACCCGTCCGTCCTTCCACCGCCGCAGCACGCCCACCGGCAGCTCCTCGACCGTGAGGGCGAAGCAGAAGTGGTCGCGCCAGTCGCCGTTGATGTGGATGAAGCGCCGCCGCAATCCCTCGTAGCGGAACCCGAGCTTCTCGACGACGCGCAGCGAGGGACCGTTCTCCGGGCGGATGCAGATCTCCATGCGGTGCAGGCCCATGCCGAACATGCAGTGGTCGGTCGCGAGGGCGACGGCGGTCGGCATGATGTTCTTGCCCGCGAAGCGCTCCGCGATCCAGTAGCCGGTGGATGCCGACGACAGCGACCCGTACGAGATCCCCGAGACGTTGAGCTGGCCCGCGAACTCGCCCTCGTACTCGATGATGAAGGGCACCCCCGTGCCGGCGCGCGCGCTCGCGAGCAGCGAGCGGATGCTGGCACGGGTGTCGAAGCTGATGGGCCCGTGCGGGTTGGTCGCCTCCCACGTGCGCAGCCAGGAGCGGTTGGCGGCCAGCTCGCGGTCGAGGGCGCGGGCATCCCGCATCGCGACGGGTCGGATGGTCACCGGCCCGTCCTGCAAGGTCGGTGCGGTCACGACCGGTCGTCGAGCTCCGCCGCGAACTCGACGAGCCACGGCCGGAACTCGGGGCCGAGGTCGACGCGGTCGACGGCGAGCTGCACGATCGCCTTGAGGTAGTCGAGCCGGTCGCCCGTGTCGTAGCGGCGTCCGCGGAAGATGACGCCGTGCACCCCGCCGGCCCACTCCGGCCCGGTGGCGAGCGCCTGCAGCGCATCGGTGAGCTGGATCTCGCCGCCCTTGCCGGGGGGCGTCGACTCGAGGATCTCGAAGATCTCCGGCCGCAGCACGTAGCGCCCGATCACGGCGAGGTTCGAGGGGGCGTCGCCCGGCGCGGGCTTCTCGACCATGCCGGTGACGCGCACGACGTCGTCATCGCCGGTGGGTTCGACCGTCGCGATGCCGTAGAGGTGGGTCTGCGACGGATCCACCTCGAGCAGGGCGACCACCGTCGTGTTGCGCTTCTGCTGCACCTTGAGCATGCGCTTCAGCAGCACATCGCGCTCGTCGATGATGTCGTCGCCGAGCAGCACGGCGAACGGCTCCCGCCCGACGTGCATCTTGGACCGGAGCACCGCGTGACCGAGCCCCATCGGATCGCCCTGGCGCACGTAGTGCACGTCGGCGAGGTCGGTCGAGAACTTGACCTTCTCGAGCTTCTCGGCATCGCCCTTGCTGAGCAGCGCCTGCTCGAGCTCGCCGACCTTGTCGAAGTGGTTCTCGAGCGCCGTCTTGTTGCGGCCGGTGATCATCAGCACATCCGAGAGCCCGGCCGCGACCGCTTCCTCGACGACGTACTGGATGGCCGGCTTGTCGACCACCGGCAGCATCTCCTTCGGCATCGCCTTCGTCGCCGGGAGGAATCGCGTGCCGAGTCCCGCCACGGGGATCACGGCCTTGGTGATCGGGGTCGCCATCCCAGCAGAGTATCCGTTCCACCCCCGGCCCCTAGACTGCGGGTGTGACCGATGAGGTCGATTCGCAGAAGCGTGCGCTGCGCGCGGAGGTCCGCGAACGTCGCAGGACCCGCACCTCGACCCGTCGCGATCACGACGCCGAGGCGATCACGCAGCGGCTCGAGGAGCTCACCGAGCGGCTGGGTGCCACCACCGTGGCCGCGTACCTCTCGCTGCCCGACGAGCCGCCCACGCGCGAGTTCGTGCACTGGGCGCACGAGCGCGGCATCCGGGTGCTGCTGCCGGTCTCGCGCGAGGACGGCCTGCTCGACTGGGCGCCCTACGACGGCGACGACGAGGTGGAGGACGTGGTCGGGATGCCGACCCCCATGACCGAGCTGCTCGGCCCGATCGCGATCAACGACGCCGACCTCATCGTGGTGCCCGCGGCGAGCGTCGACCGCGGCGGCATGCGGATCGGGTGGGGGCGCGGGTACTTCGACAAGACGCTCGGCTCCATGGACCGCTGCCCGCCCGTCTATGCTGTGATCTTCGACGACGAGCTGGTCGACTCCGTTCCACGGGAGCGCCACGACATGCCGGTGAACGGCGTCGTGACCCCCGGCGGCGTCATCGACCTCGACACCTCTCGCCCCTGAGGGACATGCCCACCTACTCCTACCGCTGCACCGAGTGCGGCACCGCCTTCGACATCCAGCAGGCCTTCACCGACGATGCGCTCACCGAGTGCCCGAACTGCGGCGGCCGGCTGCGCAAGCAGTACGGCAGCGTCGGCGTGACGTTCAACGGCTCCGGGTTCTATCGCACCGACAGCCGCGCGAAGCCCGTTGACGGGTCGAAGAAGGACGGCGCGAAGAAGAGCGAGGGCACCGCCGCGGCCACGTCCGGGAGCGCGTCGGGCGGCAGTGGCGGCAGTTCCTCCGGTTCCTCCGGCACCAGCAGTTCCAGCAGCAGCACCTCCACGGCATCGGGATCAGGATCCGGTTCGTCCAGTTAGGAAGTGATCATGCTCAAGGGATTCCGTGAGTTTGTCCTCCGCGGCAATGTCATCGATCTCGCGGTCGCGGTCGTCATCGGCGCCGCGTTCACTGCGATCGTCACCGGTCTCGTCACCGGTATCTTCAACCCGCTCATCTCGCTCATCTTCGACTCGAGCGATGTGGCCAAGGCGGGCATCGTGCTGCGCGCCGCGTCGCCCGGGCACGAGGCCGTCGTGCTCGCCTGGGGCGCCGTCATCTCGGCGATCATCCAGTTCGTCCTGATCGCGGCGGCCGTCTACTTCGGCCTGATCGTGCCGATGAACTATCTCAAGAAGGTCCAGCTGCGCAAGAAGCCCGCGGAGGAGGCGCCGGCCACCCCGGCGCTCACCGAGACCGAGCTGCTGGTGCAGATCCGCGACCTCCTGAAGGAACGCGACCCGGGCACACCCGCTCAGTAGTGCGGGGGCTTGTCCTGCCGCATGCGCTCGTCGTTCTCGCCCTCGTCGTGACGCTCCGGTTCGCGCGCGGGCGCGGGATCCGACCCGGGAGGCGGGGGCGTCGTCGCCCGCCGCGAGCGGCGACGCGGCAGGCGTGCGGAGTGCGGCGGGTCCGGTTCCGCCGCGCGGTCCTCAGCCACGGGTCGTGACGACCGGGATCTCCTGCGTCAGGAGGCCGCCCGCGAGCCCGGCGGCCGTCGCGATCCGGTCGGCCACGGCATCCGGGTCGGCGAACAGCTCGAACGCGTGCACGCGCGCATAGTGCCATCCGAGCCGGCGCAGCACCTCGGGACGCAACCGGATCGACTCGCGCAGCGACCGGCCGAACAGGGCCTGATCGGTCTCGACGACGAAGCACATGCCGCCGTTCGCGGCGACGAGGCCGAGCTTGCCGCGGTGGCCGAGCGCGGTGCGCAGGCCCCGCGCCTCGAGACGGCGGGCCAGGTCGACGAGCATCGGGTCGGAGTCATCGGGCAGCGGCGGCTCCGCGCGGCGCGCCGCGACCTCGTCGAGGATCTCCGCGAGCGCGACCGCGCCGTGCCGGATGCGGCCGTCCTCGACATCGGCGGGCCGGAAGCAGGTGACGATCACCATCGAGCGCCGGGCCCGGGTCATCGCGACGGCGAGCAGGCGCTCCCCGCCCGGGCGACCCAGCGCGCCGAAGTCGCTGAGGACGCGGCCGTGCGGGGTGCGGCCGTAGCCGAGCGAGAAGATCACCCGGTCGCGGCTCTCGGCGGCGGCGCGATCGATCGGCAGCACCGTGAACGGCTCGGCACCGTCGCGCAGCACGAAGTCGGTCAGCTCCGGCCTGCCCGCCATCGACGCGAGCACCGCCTGCAGCACCCGAACGGCGTGCTTCTCGCTGGCCGTCACCACCATGAGCGTCTCGTGCGGGCGCGCGGCCGCATGCTCCTCGACGAGGGTGAGCACGCGATCCACCTCGGCGTCGACGCTCTCCACTCCGCCGGAGGGGTCGGGCATGCCGGTGCCGTTCTCGACGTAGTCGAGCACGAGGCTGCCGTGGCCGAGGAAGGACCCGGCCCAGGGCAGCGAGTCGATGCGGCCGCCGTAGAAGCGGCGGTTGACGAGCTCGGCGAGGTCCTCCCCGCCCGCCCGGTAGCTGCGGGTGAGCGAGAGGGTGGGCAGGATGCCGGCCAGCTGCGCCAGCGCCGAGCGGCCGTGCAGCTCATCCAGCGTTCGCGCATCGAGCTCGACCGGCAGTTCCTGGGCGGTTCCGAGCCGCAGCGCGAACGCGGACGGCGTCTGCGTCACCGGATCGCCGAACGCGACCACCTGGCGGGCCCGCCGGATGGCGCCCACGTTCTCGGAGATCGTGGTCGCCCCCGCATCGAGGATCACGACTGTGTCGAACGTCATCGTGTCGGAGATGCGGTCCAGCTCGTACGGCGAGGCGAGCCAGACGGGGGCGACGGTGCGCGCGAGGTGCGGCGCGAGGTGCTGCAGCGTGGCCGCGCTCGCCCGATCGGTCTTGAGCAGCTCCCGCAGCGCGGTCGCCTCGTCGGGCCAGTCGACGAGGCCGATCTTCCAGTTCTCGGCGAGCTGCCACGCGAGCTGCTGGGCGCTGCCGGCGGCATGCGCCTCGTCGACCAGACGGAAGTCGGCCTCCAGCCGCTCGAGCACATCGGCCTTGGCCCCGAGCAGAGCCCGGTCGGCCGCGAGCAGGGCGTCGAGCGCGGAACGCCACCAGGCGAGCTCGAGCTCGGCCGCGACCTGGTGCTCGGGCACGTGGCGCGCGGCGAGATCGGTGAGCAGCGGGTCGAGGTCGCGGAGCTTGTCGAGCAGCGCGCTGCGCTCCTGCAGGTTCTGCAGCACGTCGCTCGGCTCCGCCAGCGAGGCCAGCAGGGCGCCGAGGCGCGGCAGCGGCAGATTCTCGAGCTGCTGGTCGCGGGCGGTGTGCCGTAGCGGCGCGTCGAGGGTCGCGAGATCGGCCGCGACCTGCTGCCAGGCGACCGCGACATCCGAGATCCCGGTCGGCACCTCGGGCACGACGCCGGCGGCGACGAAGCGCTGCCACAGGATGCGCTGCTGCTGCACGCGCGTGAGCGCCTCGTGCAGGTCGCCCACGTGCATGCCCGGCCGCACGTACTCGCGGGCGAGCTTGCGCAGCCGCCGGCGGTCGCCCGACGACATCTCCGGGTGCTCGCGCTTCGCGCCGGTGGCGACGATGAGCTCGCTCACCGAGCGGTCGAACACGGAGGGCAGGAAGCGATCCAGGGTGTCGCGGATGTCGGTGAGCAGGCGCAGGTAGACGCCCAGCTCCGCGACCGTCTCGAAGGGCCGCATCCGGGTCGACCCGATCAGTTCCTGGGCGCGGGCGAGCAGGCGCGGCAGCTCCGTGCCCGAGAGCCGCTGAGCGAGGGCGTGGGCCTGATGGGCGGCCTCGCCGCTCGCGAACTGCGCGCCGTACCAGGGCGAGTCGCCCGGCCCGTAGCGGAACTGGCCGAGCTGGGCCGCCTCGATCATCGTGCGCGCGATATCTCCGCGGTCGCCGGCGATGCGCTCGACGGTCGCCCGGTCCAGCCGCGCGCTCGTCGAGGGCGGGGTCGGCAGCAGCGCGAGCCGTGAGAGCTCGGTGACGCAGTCGAACACCGAGATCCCGAGCACGTCGTCGGCGCGGGAGAGCGCGGCGCGGTAGTCCAGCAGCACACCGCGCAGGCGCACGAGCGCGTCGTCGACGTCGCCGAGCTGCGGGAGGGCGGCACGCTCGTGGCGCGAGATGGCGCGCACGAGGTCCTTGCGCAGGCCGGCGGGCGTCACGGCGAGGGAGCCGAGCCCGATGTCGGCGAAGCGCTGCGCGATGCCGCGCAGGCTCGCCCGGCGCGGTCCGACGACGAGCACGCGCTTGTTCTGGCTCACGAGGGCGCCGAGCGCGTTGACGACGGTCTGCGTGGCGCCGGTGCCGGGCATGGTCTTGACGACGAGCGAGTTGCCGGCCGCGATCTGGGCGACGACGTTCTCCTGCTCGGCGTCGGCGTCGAGCAGCAGCCGGTCGGTCGAGGGGTCGCGGTGGTCGGGATCGACCGGCTCGACCGCCGAGTACGCCTGCTGAGTGGCCCAGCCGGCCGAGCCGCTGCCCGCGAGCGCGTCGAGCAGCGGGTGATCCAGCGGCGCGGCGTCGGCGACGAGGCGCGGCGCGACCTCGGCGAACGGCGCCACGACGAGGCGCGGCGCCACCGCGAAGCCGGCCAGGTGCCCGGTGAGCGCGCGGAGCTGGTCGATGACGGCGTTCGGCTTGAACGCGCCGTCGGCGTCGGTGAGCGCGACGAAGGCGGCCGGGTCGAGGGTGATGCCGAACTGCTTCTGCAGGGCGGCCGCGAGAGCCGGGTTGAGGGCCGCCGGCCCGCGGAGCCGGATCTCGAAGTCGCGGCCGAGGCGCCGGATGGCGAGCGGGCGCAGCAGGACGGGAGCCGTGAAGTCCTCGCCCTCGTGCTCCCACTCGGCGATCCCGATGCCGAGCTGCACGGCATCGATGCCGCGGGTGCTGGCGAGCTCCAGATTCTTGGCGGCGATCCGGTCGGCCGCGATGCGGGCGGCGCGCAGGGCGATCTCGTCGCGGATCAGCTGCGACAGCAGCGTCGCCTGACCCGTGATGAATCGGGCGAGGCCGCCGGGGTGCGTCGTCGAGAGCTCGATGCGCGCGGCGGGGTCGTCGACCAGGTGCAGCAGCGGCGAGGTGCCGCCGACCCGCTCGAGCTCGGCGCGCCAGGCCGCGCGCGAGGACTCCAGCTCCGCCGTGCCGCGCAGGCGCGTCGGGCTCGGTCTGCCGCGGACCTCGACGCGCATCCCGTCGATCTCGTCGATGCGGTCGACGCCATCGAGAGTGCCTGTCGCGTCCGGGTCGGGCGCGTCGACATCGGTCATGTCGATCTCATCCCGTCGATTGGCCGGCCACACACCGCCACGATAGGGCGGTCGCCCCGTATTTCCGGGGAGCGGGCCGGGGTTTCGCGCGATGCCGCTCAGTACGCGACGACCCCGGGATCCCCGCCGCCGGCGGCGATCGCGTCTCCCGTGATGGCGATGCTGCGCGGCGAGGCGAGGAACGCGATGACATCGGCCACCTCGCTCGCGTCGACGAGGCGGTGGATGCTGTTGTGCGCCATGCGCGCACCCATCTCGTCGTCGCTCAGGCCCTCGGCCCGTGCCCGCTCCGCCACGAGGTCGGCGACGGCGTCGGTGCGGGTCATCCCGGGGTGCACGACGGTCACGTTGATGCCGTGCTGCCCCAGATCGTCGGCGAGGTTCTTGGTGATGGCCGAGACGGCGACGTTGCGCACGGTCTGCACGGCCGAACCGGCGTGCCGCGCGCCGAGTCCGCTGACGTTGATGATGCGGCCCCAGCCGGCGTCGATCATGTGCGGGGCGGCCGCCCGGGCCATCCGGAGGTAGCCGAGGGCCTTGACCTCGAAGTGCTCGCGCATCTGCTCGTCGGTCACCTCGATGGTGGAGGTGCGCTGGCCCGGCTTCCAGGGCGCGGCGGCGGTGTTGACCAGGATGTCGACCCCGCCGAGCTGCGCCACCACCTCGGCGACGGCGGCCCGCACCGAGGCGTCGTCGTGGGTGTCGGCGCGCACGCCGATGACGCGGCCGCCGGTCTCGGCTGCGAGCGCGGCCGCGACCTCGGTGACGCCCTCCCCGCGCGCGGAGAGCGCGACCGCGACCCCCTCGGCGACGAGGGCGCGCGCCACCGCGAGCCCGATGCCCTTGCCGCCGCCCGAGATGAGCGCGCGCTTGCCGGTGAGCTGGAGATCCATGTCCTCGACGCTACGCGGTGCTGCATATGCATCTGACGCGAATGCCGCATCTGACGCCGAGACACGGGGCATTCGCGTCAGATGGATTCAGGCGCGCGGGATCGCGGAGCCGACGTCCGCGTAGTCCTCCGCCGTGAGCTCCACCGAGCCGCCGTCGATCCAGCCGTCGATCTGCGCGGGCGTGCGCGCCCCGACGATCGCCGCGGTCACGCCACGGAAGCCGAGCGTCCACGCGACCGCCGCCGACGCCTGCGAGACGCCGTGTCGCTCGGCGACCCGTGCGAGGGCCGCGCCCGTCGCGAGGTTGCGATCGAGGTGGGTGGTGAACTCCGGGCTGCGCCGGCGCCAGTCGTCGTCGGGCATCGCCGCGACCCGCTCGGCGGTCATCGCGCCGGTCAGGAGGCCGGAGCCCATCGGGCTGTAGACGATGACGCCGGTCTCGTGGTCGGCGCACCAGTCGAGCAGGCCGTCCGTCGCGGCGTCGGGGCGGATCGCCGAGAACGGGGGCTGCAGGCTGTCGACGTGCGCGATCGCCTCGGCGCGCTCGAGGGCCGGGATGCCGTGGTTCGACAGCCCGATCGCCCGGAGCTTGCCCGCCTCCTTCAGCTGCGCGAACATGTTCCAGTAGTCCTCGACCTCCGAGCCGTCGTCGGCGGGCCAGTGCATCTGGAACAGGTCGATGCGCTCGACCCCGAGCCGGCGCAGCGAGTCCTCCACGTCCTGCCGGATCGACGCCGGATCCCCTCGGCGCCTCGACGCCTCCATGTGGTCCTCGTCGTTCCAGCCGAGGCCGCCCTTGGTGAAGACCAGCGGACGGTCGGCCTCCGGGATGTCCTTGAGCGCCCGGGCGGTCATATCCTCGGAGTGGCCGTGCCCGTAGATCGCAGCCGTGTCGATCCAGTTGACGCCGCGCTCGACCGCATGCCGGATGGCGGCGACCGACTCGTCGTCGTCCTGCGCGCCCCAGGCGTTGGCCCAGCCGCCGCCCCCGATCGCCCACGCGCCGAAGCCGACGCGCGTGATCTCCATGTCGGTGCGGCCGAGCCGCGCCCTCCTCGGCTCGCTCATGCGGACAGCTCCTTCATCTCCTCGGCGGTGAGCTCGAGCTCGGCCGCCTGCACGGAATCCTGGATCGAGGCGGGCCGCGACGCACCCGGGATCGGGATGACGACGGGCGCGAGCGCGAGCTCCCAGGCGAGCGCGACGCGCTGCGGGCTCACCCCGCGCGCCTCGGCGACCTTCTCGAACGCCGCGCCGCTGCCGCCGAGGTCCGCTGCGCGGGCGATGCCGCCGAGCGGGCTCCACGGCAGGAATGCGATGCCGAGCTCGGCGCACAGTTCGAGCTCGGGCAGGCTCGAGCGGAACTTCGGCGAGAACTGGTTCTGCACCGAGACGAGGCGGCCGCCGAGCACCTCCTGCGCGAGGCGGATCTGCTGCGGGTCGGCGTTCGAGATGCCGGCCATCCGGATGACGCCCTCATCGAGCAGGTCGGCGAGCGCCCCGACCGAGTCGGCATACGGCACGGTCTCGTCGGGCCGGTGGAACTGGTACAGCCCGATCGCCTCGACGCCGAGCCGCTTCGCCGAGGCCTTCGCGGCCTGCTTCAGGTAGTCGGGGTCGCCGTTCTTCGCCCACGGTCCGGGCTCGGGCCGAAGGTGGCCGCCCTTCGTGGCGACGAGCACCCCCGAGGTGTCGCCGCCATACTCGCGCAGCGCCTTCGCGATGAGCTCCTCGTTGTGTCCCTGCTCGTCGCCGGCGAGCGTGTAGGCGTCCGCCGTGTCGATGAGGGTCACGCCCGCGTCGAGGGCCGCGTGAATCGTCTCGATGGACCGCGTCTCGTCGGGGCGTCCCTCGATCGACATCGGCATGCCGCCGAGGCCGATCGCGCCGACGGCGACCTGACCGATGTTCCGTGTCTGCATATCCTGACTCTAGGTATTTGGGGTGGGCGACAACAAAACGCCCGAGCAGTACCCAGCCGATACAGTCGGCGCATGACCACTCGCCACCGCGGGCTGCGGCGGCTGGGCTGGACGCTCGGGGGAGTCGCCGCGGTCGCGGCGATCGTTTCGATCGTGACCACGTCCACGCCGTGGCCGTCGGCCCTGCTCATCCGATCCGTCTTCGAGAAGGGCGCGGATGCCACCGTCGCCGAACTCAACCGGCACCAGTCGTCCACCCCGGTCACGGCCACGCTCGACGTGCAGTACGGCGACGGGTCGGCCGGCGGCAACACGACGCTCGACGCGTTCAGCCCCCAGGGCGGGGGCGGCGCGCTGCCGACCGTCGTCTGGGTTCACGGCGGCGCGTGGATCTCCGGGGCGAAGGAGAACGTCGACCCGTACCTGCGCATCCTGGCGGCGCACGGCTACACGACCATCGGCCTCAACTACACGATCGCGCCGGAGGCCGTCTACCCGACCGCGGTCGGCCAGCTCAACGACGCCCTGGCCTACATCCAGCGGCACGCGGCCGAGCTGCGCGTCGATCCCGACCGCATCGTGCTCGCGGGCGACTCGGCGGGCGCGCAGCTCGCCAGCCAGCTCGACGTGCTCACCACCAATCCCGACTACGCGCACCTGCTCGGCATCACGCCGGCGCTGCAGCCCCATCAGCTCGTCGGCACGGTGCTGCAGTGCGGCGTCTACGACCTGCGCCGGATGGCGGACCTCGATGGCATCGCCGCCTGGGGCTTCAAAGTGGCGCTCTGGGCGTACACCGGCACTAAGAGCTGGTCGTCGAGCTACGAGGGCACGACGATGTCGACCATCGACTTCGTCACCTCCGACTTCCCGGCGACGTACATCTCGGGCGGCAACGGCGACGGGCTCACCTGGATCGAGTCGATCCCGATGTCGCAGACGCTGCAGCGGGCGGGCGTCGACGTGACGACCCGGTTCTACCCCGCGTCGCACACCCCGGCGCTGCCGCACGAGTACCAGTTCCAGCTCGACTCCCCCGAGGCGCAGACCTCGCTCGACGACACCCTGGCGTTCCTCGCCCGGGTCACCGGCTGACGTTCCGCGCGAACGCCACGGCCTGCGATCGGTCCCCGCGCGATCGGTTGTGTTCCGAAATGCAGGAGCCGCGCGCGGGTGCGCCCGTGACCCCGGATGCCGCGGGCACCGAAGAGCGCCGATCTCCTGCATTTCGGAAGTCGGTCGGGGCGAGGGCGCGGCCGGCGGACGCGCGGCCGTCAGGCGTCGGGCTCGCGGGTCGCGCCGTCGGAGGGGCGCACCACGAAGGCGTCCGGCTGGCCGTAGCCGTGCTCGGCGAACGCGCCGTCGACGGCGACCCGCACCTGGGAGAGCAGTTCGTCGGGCACGAGCGCGATCGCGGATCCGCCGAAGCCGCCGCCCGTCATCCGGGCACCGAGGGCCCCCGCGTCGCGGGCCGTCTCGACCGCGAGGTCGAGCTGCGGCGTCGTGATCTCGAAGTCGTCGCGCATCGACGCGTGGGAGGCGTCGAGGGCCGCCCCGATCGAGCGCGGACCCTCCTCGCGCAGCAGCCGCACCGTCTCGAGCACCCGGGCGTCCTCGGTGACGACGTGCCGCACCCGGCGGAACGTCACGTCGTCGAGCACCGATCGCGCGCGGTCGAGGTCGCCGACGCCGACGTCGCGCAGGGCCACGACGCCCAGCTCGCGCGCGCCCCGTTCGCAGGCCTCGCGCCGGTCGCGGTAGTCGCCGTTCGCGTGCTCGTGCGCCTGCCCGGTGTCGATCACGAGCACGCTGAGGCCCGCCTGCTCGAACCCGAGCGGCACGATCTCCACCTGCAGCGAGCGGCAGTCGAGGAACACCGCGTGGTCGCGCCGGCCGAGCATCGACGCCGACTGGTCCAGGATGCCGGTGGGCGCGCCGACGAAGTCGTTCTCCGAGCGCTGCCCGGCCTTCGCGAGCGCCGGCCGATCGAGCCCCAGCCGCCACAGGTCGTTCAGCGCGACCGCGACGGCGCACTCGATGGCGGCCGACGAGGAGAGTCCCGCACCGCTCGGCACGGTCGAGTCGATGAGGATGTCCACGCCGGGGACCGCCCGGAGGTCGGCGCCCCGCGGCCCGGCGACGTCCTGGCCGAGCGCCCACGCGATCCCGAGCGGATACCGCGCCCAGTCGCCCTCGTCGCCGGCCGCTCGCACGGCATCCAGGTCCGGGAGCGACGACTCGATCCACGGCTCGTCGGGCGCGAAGGTGCTCGCCACCCGGATGCGGTCGTCGTCGCGCACGCCGACCGCGGCCACGGTGCGCCGGTCGATCGCGAACGGCAGCACGAAGCCGCCGTTGTAGTCGGTGTGCTCGCCGATCAGGTTGACCCGCCCCGGCGCCGACCAGAGGCCGTCGACCTCGCGGCCGGTCAGGGCGCGGAACAGCTCCCGCACGTCGTCGCGCATGTCGCTCATACGGTCTGGATCGCCTTCCGGATCAGCTCGGCCTGCCGCTCCGGTACGACGTCGCCGATCCACGCGCCCATCGCCGACTCGGAGCCGGCGAGGTACTTGAGCTTGTCGGCGGCGCGGCGCGGCGAGGTGAGTTCGAGGTGCAGCCGGATGGCGTCCCTCCCGTCATGCACCGGTGCCTGGTGCCAGCCGGCGATGTACGGCGTGGGGGTGTCGTAGAGCGCGTCGATGCCGCGCAGCAGGCGCAGGTACAGGTGGGCGAGCTCGTCGCGCTCGTCGTCGGTGGTCGCGGCGAAGTCGGGCACGTGACGATGCGGCAGCAGGTGGACCTCGAGGGGCCAGCGAGCGGCGAAGGGCACGAAGGCGGTCCAGTGCTCCCCCGCCAGCACGACCCGCTCCCCCGCGCGCTCGTGCTCGAGCACGCCGCCGAACAGGTCGCCGCCCGCCGCCGCGGCGGCCGCGAGCGTGCGCTGCATGCGCGGGGTGACATAGGGATAGGCGTAGATCTGCCCGTGCGGATGGTGCAGGGTGACGCCGATCGCCTCCCCGCGGTTCTCGAACGGGAAGACCTGCTCGACGCCCTCCAGTGCCGACAGCGCGGCCGTGCGCTCGGCCCACGCCTCGATGACGGTGCGCGCGCGACTCGGGGTCTGCGTCGCGAACGACCCCGTCGTCTCGGGGCTGAAGCACACGACCTCGCAGCGTCCGTACGCGGGTGCGGTGCGCTCGAAGCCGACGCCCGCGAGGTCGGCGACCCCGAGGTCCGGGCCGAACGACGGCGAGCGGTTCTCGAACACGGCGACGTCGTAGCGATCGGGGATCTCGCTGGGATTGGTGGGCGTCTGCGGGGCGAGCGGATCGGCCTCCGCCGGCGGCAGGACCACGCGGTTCTGCCGGGCGGCGGCGATCGAGATCCAGTCGCCGGTCAGCACGTCCTGCCGCATGGTCGCGGTCGCCGGTCGCGGATCGAGCAGGCGCTCGTCGATGCGTCGCTCGGGGCCGAGAACGGTGTCCGCGTCGTCGAAGTAGATCAGCTCGCGCCCGTCGGCGAGACGAGCGGCGCGCTGCAGGATGCCGGTGGCCACTCCCCGACGATAGCGGGTACGTGACCGGTCACGTCACCCCCGCACCCGTGCGACGTGCGACGGCCCGGGTCTAGGTGCTGAGGCCCGGCAGGCTCGTGAGCTGCGACGTGAGCTGAGCGGTGAGCACGATGCCCCAGACGACCCCGATGACGATGTTGAGCACGATGACGCCGATCGTCACCCAGATCGGCGCGAGACCACGCGGCCGCGCGACCTGATGCACGACGACCGACCGCCCGATCGTGTACACGACGCCGAGGAACGCGAACGCCCAATGGAACGGACGCACGACGCCCGCGCGCACGAGGGCCCGGTGGTCGAGGGCCGCGAACACGATGGCCAGCGCGTAGATGAGCATGCCGATGAGGAGGATGGCGACGTAGCCCGGCGTGAAGATCGAACCCGGGTCCACCGTCTGAACCCCGCCGATCTCCGTCAGCCGGAAGCTCGGCCGGTACAGGAACAGCGTGAGGCTCGACAGCACCGGCAGGAAGACGATCAGCCAGATGAACGGCGTGTACACGGGCGTCGTCGACGGCAGTGCCGGCCGTGGCGCGGCGGTCGCTGCGGCACCTCCCGGATGCGGCGCGGAGTACGAGGTCCACTGCGCCCCGTCCCACCAGCGGACGCCCGCCTGGCCGGTCGGATCCGCGTACCACCCCGGAGCCGGGGTCCCCTGTCCCTGCTGATCGGTCACCGCCCCAACCTAGCCCGATCATCCACGAGGATTGCTGCATGACGACCGTCGAGCTGACCCGGTTCCGGACCCATCCCGACCGCGCCGACGAGCTGCTTGCCGCACGCCCCGGCATGCTGGCATCGTTCGCCGCGCACCGGCCGGGATTCGTGCGCGCCGACCTCGTGCGGATCGGCGATGACGAGTGGCTCGACATCGTGCTCTGGGCGAGCCCGGACGACTTCGCCGCGTCGCGCGCGCGGGGCGGCGACACCCCGGAGGTGGCGGCGTTCTTCGCGCCGATCGCGGAGCTGGTCAGCGCCGAGGAGGGCACGCTCGCGGGCTGAGGATCAGGTCTTCGACACCCCGAGATCCTGCTGGATCTGCTCCAGGCTGCGCCCGCGGGCCTCGGGCACCTTCCACAGGAAGAAGAGGAACGCGACGACGGCGATCCCGGTGTAGACGAAGAACGTGCCCTGCCGCGTGATGGCCGAACTGAGCGTGAGGAACGTGCCGGCGACGATGAAGTTCGCGCCCCAGTTGACCATCGTCGAGACCGCCATCGACTTGCTCCGCACGCCGATCGGGTAGATCTCCGAGATCATGAGCCAGAACACGGGGCCGAGCCCGATCGCGAAGGAGGCGATGTAGAGCAGCAGGCCGCCGAGCGCGAGGAAGCCGGCATGGTGCTGCAACCACGGCGACGTGAAGTACACGCCGAGCAGGGCGAGGGCGATCGTCAGGCCGACCGTGCCGATGAGCAGCAGCTTGCGCCGGCCGATGCGATCCAGCAGCAGCACGGCGACGATCGTGAAGACCACGTTCGTGACGCCGACGAACACCGTCTGCGTCACCGACGAGCTCTTGGTCAGCCCCGTGTCGGTGAGGATCGTCGGCGCGTAGTAGATCACGGTGTTGACCCCCACGAACTGCTGGAAGAACGCGAGCGCGAGCCCGACCAGCACCAGCGGCCGGAGCGACTTGCGGAACACGTCGCGGATGCGGCTGTCTCCCTCGCGCTTGTTCTCCTCCTCGATGCCCTTCAGCTCGCCCGGGATGTCGGCCTTCGGATCACTGTCGCGCAGCCGTTCGAGCACGCCCTTCGCCTCGTCCTTGCGCGAGTGCTGCACGAGCCAGCGCGGGGTGTGCGGCACCGTGAGCATGCCGATCGCGAGGGCCGCACCGGGGAGCGCGGCGATGCCGAGCATCCACCGCCAGTCGCCGGGCACGTCCTTGAACAGGAAGTTGACGATGTAGGAGAGCAGGATGCCGGTGGTCACGGCGAGCTGGTTGAACGACACCAGGCCTCCGCGCGCCTTCGGCGGCGCGACCTCCGAGATGTACAGCGGCGACACGAACGACGCGGTGCCGACCGAGATGCCCAGCAGGAAGCGGAACCCGATGAGCATGGGGACGCTCACCGAGAAGGCGCACCCGAGCGCGGCGATCACGTAGACGCATCCGGAGACGACCTTCGTCCACTTGCGACTGAAGATGTCGGCCGAGAACGCGCTGATCGCCGCGCCCACGATCGCCCCGAGCAGCAGCACCGAGACGATCCACTCCTGCGCCGACGAGTTCGCGTGCAGGTCGCCCTTGATGTACAGCAGCGCACCGGAGATCACCCCCGTGTCGTACCCGAAGAGCAACCCGCCGATCGCGGCGATGATCGAGATGCGGACGAGGAGACCGTTGCCGCTGGTGCGCATTTCGTGGATGAAACCGGCCATAGGCCGATCGTGCGCGCCGGATCCGACGAGATGTCGAGTATCGAGCGGACTCACAAGCAGGGCCGTCCCGGTGCGACTCGACGGTCCGATAAGGAGGCATGGAGAGCGACCGACCCTGCAACGTGATCAGCCTCGGGGATGACGCATCGCGCCGTGGGCGGCGAATACCGTCGTCGGCGTGACGTCGTCGGCCCGGAGCCCGTGGCTCGCCGCATTCGGCGTGGCCGCGATCGCGCAACTGGCCCTCATCGTCTTCCGGCTCCCTCCCCTGTTCGCCGTCGTCTCGACCTGGCTCGTGGCACCCCTGCTCGCGATGTGGGTCTGGCGTGCGCGGGGGCCGAAGCTCCTGATCCTCGCCCTCGCGATGTTCTGGGCGGGCGACGTGCTGGGTAACCCCCGCCTGATCGGGCTGGGTCCCGGCGCCCTGTTCGTGAGCGTCGCGGCGTACGCGACGGCCGGTGTACTGTTGATCGTCGTGCTCGCACGGTGGGGTGCGATCGCCGCGATGCGCGAGACCGGCCGACGGTGGCGCGCGGGCTGGGGGGCGCTCATCCTCGCCGCTGCGGCGACCGCCCTGGCGATCTCGTGGTCCGACCTCGCTCCCGCGCTGCGGGCGTTCGGCGTCGCCTACCTGCTGATCGTGGTCGTCGTGGCGACGACCGCCTTCGTCGCGGATCTGTGGGCCGGCCTCGGCGCCACGCTCCTGTCGGCCTCCCAGTTGCTCGTCGTCCTCGAGATCGGGGGACGGATCGACGGGACGACGTCCGCGTTCCGGCTGGCGTACTGGGTGCTGTACCTGCTGGGCTTGTTCACGATCGCGATGCGCGTCGTGCGGCTGCGTGCCCCCGAGGTCAGCGGCCGGGAGACCTGACGGGGCGATCACGAGGGCGTTCTGGTGCCTGTTCGCGAACGCGGTGGCGCCTGAATCACGGCTCGCCGGCTTCAAGTACCCTGCTGGCGAACCCGCGGATCCGTGGCCCGTGAGAAGGCGATGCGGATGCCGACCGGACGAGCTGTGCCCCTGGAGGGACTCGAACCCCCAACCCTTTCCTTAGGACGGAACTGCTCTTCCATTGAGCTACAGAGGCGGGCCGGTCGAGTCTACCGGCGGCGCCGTCGCAGCAGCGTGGCCGCGGCGAGCGCCGCGATCGGGATCGGCATCCAGAACTGCACGAGCCGCCACGCCGTGACGGCGAGCACCGCGCGACCGCCGGGTACGCCGAGCCCGACCAGCACGGGCACGAGCACCCCCTCGACGATGCCCACGCCGCCGGGCGTGAGCGGCACGGCGTTCAGGATGGCGGCGAGCCCATAGGCGAAGAACAGCGACGCGATCGGCAGTCGCTCCCCGAACGCGGCGAGCAGCACGCCGAGCGCGGCGGCATCCGCGAGCCAGTTCACGCTCGCCCACAGCGCGACCGCACCGAGCCGCCGTCGGTCGGCCGAAGCGGCGGCGATGACCGTCAGGGTCGAGTCGACGAACTCGACGACCGCTGCCGACCGCGCCGCACCGAGCGGGCGGGTGATGCGGGCGAGCAGCACGAGCGCCGGGCGGCGCAGCAACGTGAGACCGATCAGGCCGACCGCGCAGCCGACCAGGGCGGCGCAGCCGATCAGGCCGACCGTCCAGGTCAGGCCATGGGGCGCGCCCGCGGCGACCGCTCCGCGGTCCAGGCCCGACAGCAGGCCGGAGGAGCCCAGCATCCCCGCGCCGAAGATCGCGGCCAGCGCCTGGTTCGAGACGACGCCCTCGACGACGATCGCCCCCGTCGCGGCCGCCGCCGGCGCTCCGGCGAGGACGAAGAGCCGCACCCGCGCGGCCAGCGCCGGCGCCGCACCGAACGGCAGGGTGTTGCCGATGCCGACGCTGATCAGGTCGGCCCGCAGCACCGTGCCGAATCGCGGCCGCACCGCGAACGGGAACGCGTGCCGGGTCAGCAGCGCGAACGCCGCGAGCGAGATCAGCTCGAGCACGACGCCCGCCGTCACGAGCGGCGGCGACACCGTTCCGACGGCGCGCAGCGCCCGCGCCGCCTCGCCGAACTGCGGCACGATGACCGTCGCGATGAGCACACCGGCGACCGGCACGAGCGCGATCCGGATGCCGGCCAGCGCGACCCGACGTCGCCGGCGCCCGGCGTGAGGCGCGGTCGTGGCCGCGGGGATCGAGGTGGCGTTCGTGCGGTCAGGTTACGGTGCGCACCCGCGCCGCGTCACCTCACGGGCCGAGCCGCGCCGGACTACCGCGGAGGCGCGTAGAGGAACTCGACGGTCGACGGGCTGATCACGCGCTGGTCGTACTCGTGACGACCGCCCATGTTGTACTCGTCGATCACGATCTCGCCGCTCTGCAGGATGCCGGAGACGTACGCGACGTGATTCTGGCCGGGGAACCAGGCCACCGCGCCCACCTGCGGGGTCGTGCCGGTCGCCCAGCCGTGATTCAGCCACGCGGCCTTCCACTGGCTGGCGTTGCCGCCGCTCGGGGTGAGCTGGCTCCAGGTCCACACCCACGGGCCGTTGGCGCCGGCTCCGGCATCGCGGTTGAGCCGCCATGCGACGAAGTCGACGCACTCGCGGTAGTAGTAGCCGAGCGGCGACAGGCCGCCGCCCTGGTTGCGCGAGAGCTCCGACGGCCACGGGTAGTCGTTGCCCTTGGAGGCGGAGCCGGAGGCGAGGAACGCCCCGAGGTTCTGCTGCCGAAGGGCGCTTGCGTAGAGGGCGCGCAGATCCTCGGCGCTCGTCGCGCTGTAGGAGTCGCGCTTCACGGCGCTGGCCTTGTCGAACGAGGTGCCGCTGACACCGAGTGCCTGAGCACCGTGCGCATGCGGCGCGACCACGGCGACGCCGCCCGATCCGCTGTCGGCGTAGGCCGGGAGCGCGACACCGGCGAAGAGTCCGCCGACGAGCACCATGACCCCGGCGGCTGTCAGGCGCTCGCGCAGCTTCTTGCCCTGGCCACCGGGGGCGGCCTCGAGCCGCGCCTTCTCGGGCCGGCTCGCGCGCGCGGGGCGATCGCGCGGCGCGCGGTTCGCGTTCACGGAGGCCTGCGCCTCGCGCAGGGCACGACGCGAGGTCGGCGCCTCGACGGCCGGCAGCGTGAAATCGGGTGCTTCGTAGTCGGCGGGAGGCACCGGCACCGCGGGGACCGCGATCACTGCCGGGACGACCGCGGCGGACGCGGCCTCGGTGGACGAGGGCGCGGCGTCGAAGAGGGCCGCGAACGCATCGACCACCGGGATGGACGCGGTCGACGCGGCCACCGCATCCGGAGCCGTCGCGGGCGTGGGCTGGGCCACCGCCTGCAGGTAGCCGCCGGCGGCACGCATCTCGCGACGCGAGCGGTACACCGCAGCGGCGGGCTCGGTGACCGGCACCGGGCTCGCGGCCGCACCGGCGAAGGGGTGCACAGACTCGGTGGAGCCGGACGTCATCGAGTTCTCGTCCGTCGATCCACCGAAGAGAAAGGCCAAAGGATCTGGCGTCTCACGGTCCGTCAAAACATAGCCTCCGGGTTGGCGACTCGACCGAGGCTACGCGACGCGGAGGCGATTGTCACGTTGAGATAACGGGATGTCGCCCCGTCGGGCGCATGCGGATGCATAGTCGAGCGAGGCTCGTCTCGTCAGGCCGCCGGAGCGAGGAATTCCTCCCACTGCGGCAGCGACCGCTCGACCCCGCGCACGAGCCAGGCGGTGCCGTACGGGGCGTGCGGCTGGTGCCGCAGCGTCCACCCCATCTCCTGCGGTGTCCGGTCGCCCTTGACGTTGTTGCAGCGCAGGCAGCACGCGACGAGGTTCTCCCAGCTGTCGGCGCCGCCGCGGGAGCGCGGCATGACGTGATCGATCGTGGATGCCGAGGCGGCGCAGTACGCACAGCGCTGCCCGTCGCGGCGCAGCACCCCGCGCCGCGACACCGGAACGGCCCGTCCGGTGGGCACCCGCACGTAGCGCCGCAGCAGGATGACCGACGGCCGGTCCCACTCCCCCGCCGCGCTCAGCACGGGATGGGCCTCGTCGCGCGCCAGCAGCGTCGCCTTGCCCTCGAGCACGAGCACCAGCGCTCGCTTGAACGACACGACGGCGAGCGGCTCGTAGCCGGCATTGAGAACCAGGGTGCGCATGCGGTGCTCCTCTCGAAAGCGCCCGCACGGCTTGCGGGCATTCGATGCCCCGACTCGCCGGATGCCGGGAGGAGCACACAGAAAAGGCGCCGTCGCGAACGACAGCGCCTACCTGTTCCGGACGTGACAGTGCACGACCGGCTGGATGCTGTGCCATATGCGGAAGCACGCGCGGGCATCCGTGGTGCGGATGCTGCTCGTGGACCGCATGGGCTCTCCTGGTTTCCTCGTCGCCGAGGTCACCAGGCTAGCCGCTCCTTGTTAACCAGAGGGAGAACGACATGCGCGCGCTCCGCCGTCGCGCTCAGATGCCGGCGCGGACGAAGTAGTGGTTCGTCGTGTAGATCGCCTGGATCGACACCGTGCGGCCCGGGTACGGGGCGTGGATCATCATGTTGCCGCCGAGATAGATGCCGACGTGGCTGCCGGTGTCGAACACGACGATGTCGCCAGGCACGGCCGCGCTCGGCGCGATCCGCGGCAGGGCGCCCTGCGCGCGCGACGAGTGCGGGAGTGCGACACCGAACTGCGCGTAGACGTACTCCACGAATCCGGAGCAGTCGAAGCCGGCGGGCGTGGCCCCGCCGTAGACATAGGGCACGCCCTGATACTTCTGGGCGACCGCCGCGACGGCGGCGAGGCTGAAGCCGGGGTACGGCGGGTGCGCGAGCAGCTGGCTCACGGACGGCCCGTTGTAGAGGCGGGCGCGGGCGGCCATCTGCGCCTTCAGCTCGGCGCGACGCAGCTCCGCCGCCGAGGTGGCCGAATAGGCGTCGCGCGCACCGACGCTCAGGGCCGCGGCATCGACGACGGTCGTCTGGGCGCCTGCCTCCTTGAGCTTCTCGAGCTGGGCGGAGGCGGCGGCACCGGCGGACGACGCCGGGGGCTTCGTCGCGGCGTACGCGGGCAGCGCGACCGTGCAGAAGATCGCCGGAACGGCGACCGCGACGACGGCCAGGTTGAGCCATCCCGGACGGACCCGGGTGCGGGTGGATGCCGGGGTACGGGAGGCGAGGGCGGTCGTGGGGTTCGAATCGGCGGCTCGGGTGCCGCTGTTTCCAGAAAGCAAGGAGGTCTCCTCGCGTCTCGGCCGCTCTCGGGTCCGGCCCCATCCCTGTCGTATGTCACGTCGCGCTGCAGAGGATGGGTGAACGAGACGCCCTGCAGTGCGGCCTCCGACCGGCATGCGTGGCCGAGAGGACCCGTCGAGCCTAAGGGAGGTGCCACCCCTTGTCACATCGACGCGGCGGGATGAGGAGAATCTCATCCCAGATGTAGGGGTGGAGGGCCCATGGAGGCCCCAGATCTGGGGTGGTGCCGCGAGGGCTCAGGCCGCGATGTAGACGTGCTGCGCGACTTCGGACGGCAGCTCCAGCCCGTCGCCGAAGCCCTCCACCTGCACGAGCACGTAGGAGCCCGCGGCCGAGACCTGCGCCGTGGCACCGGGCACGACTCCCGCCGATTGCAGCTGCGCCAGCAGCTCGGGCTCGAACTGCACCGGCTCGCCGAGACGCTTGATCGTGCCGGTGACCGTCGCGGGGCTGCCCGCGGTGCGGTCGACGATGTTGACGACGCCCTCGAGGAAGCGGCCGGCGGGCGCATCCCCGAGCTCGTCGAGGGCGGGGATCGGGTTGCCGTAGGGCGACTCGGTCGGGTGATCGAGCAGCTCGAGCAGGCGGCGCTCCACCTGCTCGCTCATCACGTGCTCCCAACGGCAGGCCTCGTCGTGCACATAAGCCCAGTCCAGGCCGATGACGTCGGCGAGAAGCCGCTCCGCGAGCCGGTGCTTGCGCATGACGTGCAGCGCGCGGGTGCGGCCCTCGGGCGTGAGCTCGAGGTGACGGTCGCCCTCGACCCGCACGAGGCCGTCGCGCTCCATGCGCGCGATCGTCTGCGAGACGGTCGGGCCGGAGTGACCGAGGCGCTCCGAGATGCGCGCGCGCAGGGCGGTGATGCCCTCCTCCTCGAGGTCGAGGATCGTGCGGAGGTACATCTCCGTCGTGTCGACGAGATCGGTCATGCGTGCTCCCGGCGCCCGAGGGTGGAGCCCGGACGGATCAACCCTAATCGCCTTCTAGACTCGACACGTGGCGCTCGAGATCCCCGCAGACCTCCTCCCCGCCGACGGCCGATTCGGATGCGGCCCCTCCAAGATCCGGCCGGAGCAGCTCTCCCACCTGCAGACGCACGCGGGCCTTCTCGGCACCTCGCATCGCCAGGCCCCCGTCAAGGATCTCGTCGGCCGGGTGCGCACCCGCCTCGCCGAGCTCTACGCCCTCCCGGACGGATACGAGGTCGTGCTGGGCGACGGCGGCTCGACCGCGTTCTGGGACGCCGCGGCCTTCTCGCTCATCGAGCACCGCAGCGAGAACCTGACTTTCGGTGAATTCGGATCGAAGTTCGCCGCCGCAGCGGCCGCGCCGCATCTCGAGGCGCCGCACGTGGTCACGGCACCCGCCGGGTCACGGGCGGACGTCGAGGTGCTGCCGGGCATCGACGTCTACGCGTGGCCGCACAACGAGACCTCGACCGGCGTCATGGCCCCGGTGCGCCGGGTGCACGGCGACCCGGGAGCGCTCACCGTGGTCGACGCGACGAGCGCGGCGGGCGGCGTCGCGATCGACACGAGCCAGGCCGACGTCTACTACTTCGCGCCGCAGAAGAACTTCGCCAGCGACGGCGGGCTGTGGTTCGCCCTGGTCTCGCCGGCCGCGGTCGAGCGGATCGAGCGGATCGCGGCATCCGGGCGCTGGATCCCCGAGTTCCTGAGCCTCAAGAACGCTCTCGACAACTCGCGCCTGAACCAGACGCTCAACACCCCGGCGATCGCGACCCTGCTGCTGATGGAGGGCCAGCTCGACTGGATCGCCGCGAACGGCGCTCTGGCCTGGGCCGACGCCCGCACGAGGGAGTCCTCGGGCGTCCTCTACGACTGGGCCGAGGCATCGCCTGCCGCCACGCCGTTCGTCGCCGATCCGGCTCACCGTTCGCAGGTGGTCGTCACGATCGACTTCGACGAGTCGATCGACGCGGCGGCGGTCGCGAAGACCCTCCGCGCCAACGGCGTCGTCGACACCGAGCCGTACCGCAAGCTCGGCCGCAATCAGCTGCGGATCGCGACCTTCACCGCCATCGAGCCGGACGACGTGCGCGCCCTCACCCGCTGCATCGACTTCGTGCTCGAGCACGCCGAGGCGCCGACCGCATGAGGCTCTGGGTGCGCGCGGAGGATCGCCGGCCGACGCCGGAACCCGTCCGCACCGACGACCGCAAGGCCGTGCTGAGCGGGATGGTCGTCTGGATCCTGGCGCTCGGCGGCCTACTGCTGTTTCTTCCGGCGCTGCTGGCGGCGCACGGCGCGTGGTGGCTGTGGACCGTCCTCGTCGGGCTCGGGATCGGCGTCGTGCTGCTGATCGTCACCCACCTCCGCCAGCCCTAGATCGGGCTCGCCGAGATCGAGTTCGAGCTCGACGGCGTCGCCCTCGCCGACCTCCGGGTCGGCCAGGTGGCTCTCGAAGTCGATGCCGTCGTCGGGGTCGTCGCCCAGGTCGTCGAGCTCATCGAGGTCGTCGACGTCATCGTCATCGTCGACGTCGTCATCGTCTGCGGCGTCGTCACCGGATGCCGCGGCCACGTCCGTCTCGCCGCCCTCGGTCTGCGCCGCGCGGTACTCCTCGAGCCGCGCCGACCACGGCACCCACTCCGGCGCGAGCAGCGCCCCGTCGCCGGGCAGCAGCTCGACCTCGAGCACCGTGGGCTCCAGGCCGTCGACCTCGGCAAGGCTGACGGTCCAGTGCCATCCGGGGTAGCCGAGCATCGTCGCCGCGAACGTCAGCGTCACCACGCCGTCATCGGCCTGCGACCGACCGGTCGCATCGCCGACCGTGGCCGCCGGCGTGATCTCCAGCAGCGCCTCGCGCGCGAGCCGCTCGTCCCGCTGCTCGCGCGTCATGATGTCGATCACGAGTCCAGGTCGTCCGCGACCTTGCGCAGCACGGCCGCGATCTTGGCACCGTGGGCGCGGTCGGGGTACTTGCCGCGACGGAGCCCGTTGCCGATCCCGTCGAGCAGCGTGACGAGGTCGCCGATCACCACCGCCATGTCGTCGGCCGAGCGGCGGTTGATCTTGCTGAGGCTCGTGGGGGTGTCGAGCACGCGCACCGAGAGCGCCTGCGCGCCGCGCTTGCCCTGGGCGACGCCGAACTCGAGGCGCGAACCCGATCGCACGGTGGTGCCGGCGGGCAGCGCGGAGGCGTGCAGGAAGACCTCCTCGCCGTCATCGGATGCGATGAAGCCGAAGCCCTTGTCCTCGTCGTAGAACTTGACCTTGCCGGTGGGCATCGCCCGACCTCTTCCTCGATCTCGGCCGCAGCCCGGGCCCTATCCTGGTGCGATGGCCAAAAGCACCGCGGTACCGCTCAATCGTACCGAACGTGTGCTGGCTTTCGTCCTCGCCGCCGTGACCGGGCTGACCATCGTCGCGATCGTCGCCCTGCTCGTCGCCCGAGCGGCGCACGTCGCCGACCTCGGCTCCGGCGTCTGGCCGGTGGTGGCGATCCTGCCGCTTGTCGGATTGCCGGCGGCGCTCGTGCTCGCCATCGTCCTCATCGTCGTCATGAACACCCGCAGGCGCCGACTCGATGCCGGCCAGTAGCGGCTCGGCGCTCGGCCTCGCCGCGCGACTGCGCGGGCTCGACGACGCGGCCCTCGCTCGGCTCGTGGCGGCGCGCGGTGTGCGCGCGCACGGCATCGACGACTTCTTCGACCTGGCCGAGGCGCTGCTCGATCGCGGGTCGGTCCAGGCCGCCCTGCAGCGGCTCGACCGTCCCGTGCTCGCCCTGCTCGCCACCGCCGGCGAGCTCGCCGCGACCGAGGGGGCTCCGACGGCCGTCCGCCTCGCCGAGGAGCTCGGCGCGACGGTCGACGAGGTGGAGCAGCGGGCGCGCGTCGCCGAGGACGTCGCGCTGCTCGGGGTCGAATCCGGCCGATACGCGCCCTGGGATGCCGTGGTCGAGCAGCTGCGCGCGTGGCCGGCGTTCGGCCTGCCGACGCGTGAGCACCTGATCGCCGATCCGCCGCCCGCCGCGCTCGAGCCGGTGAGCGAGACCGACGCCCGCTTCGTCGACCGCGGCGCGGCCGAGCGTGCGTTCGCCACGACCACCACGGTGAGCGAACTCCTCCGCGCCCTCGACGCGCAGCCGGCACGGCAGCTGTCCCGCGGCGGGGTCGCCCTGCCCGACGGCCGCCGTCTCGCGGCCGCCGCCGGCATCGAGGGCGACACCGTCGACCGGCTGCTCGACGTCGCCTCCCGCGCCGGACTCGCTCGGCTCGACGGCGGCAGCTGGATCCCGGATGTCGATGCGGCCGGGTGGCTGCGGCGACCCCGCCTCGAGCGCTGGGCCCGGCTCGCCGGCGCGTGGCTCGAGCGACTGCCCGACGACCTGCTCGTCCTGCTGCGCAGCCGGGCCCACGCCCAGTGGGGCGAGGGCCTTCTCGACTTCGTCGCGTGGCTGTTCCCGGCCGGCGGCGACTGGGTGCGCGATCGCGTCATGGTCGTCGCGCGGGAGGCGGAGCTGCTGGGCCTGCTGAGCGGGGCGACGCCGTCGACCGCGGGGGCCGCGCTGCTCGTCGACGGGGAGGAGGCGGCATCCGAGGCGATGCGCGCGCTGTTCCCGACCGAGGTCGACCGCATCTACCTGCAGCCGGATCTGTCCGCCATCGCGCCCGGTCCGCTCGTGGCGGAGGTCGACGACCGCATGCGCCGCATCGCCGACGTGGAGACGCTCGAGCTCGCCTCCACGTACCGCGTGAGCGAGGCGAGCATCACCCGGGCGCTCGTCGCCGGCGAGACGGTCGACGGCATCCGGGACTTCCTCGCGGCGACCTCGCTCACGGGTGTGCCGCAGCCGGTCGAGTACCTGCTCGACGACACGGCGCAGCGGTTCGGGAGCCTGCGGGTCGGCGCGCTCGACCCCGGTGTCGTGCAGGGGTCGCTCTCGTACGTGCGCGCCTCCGACGCGGCGCTGCTCGAGCCGCTCGCCGTCGACCCCGCGCTCGCGGCGCTCGACCTCGTCCGCGACGGGAACCGGCTGCTGTGCCGCTACACCGAGGAGGTGCTCTACGACGCGCTCGTCGAGGCCCGGTACGCGGTCGTCACCGAGGATGCCGTGGGCACGATCGTCCCGCCCCCGCGTCACCGTCGCGCGGCCGGTGAGCGGGTCACGAGCGACGACACCGCGGTGCTGCTCGTGCAGCACGTGCGCAGCGGTGCCGCCGCCGAGCCCGCCGACACCGGACGCGCGTGGCTCGAGCGGCAGCTCGAGCTCGCGGTCAAGAACCGGATGACCGTGGTCGTGAGCGTGCGGCTGCCCGACGGCAGCGACGTGGAGTACCTGGTCGAACCGGCATCCCTCGCGGGTGGACGGCTGCGAGCACGGGATCGCCGCGCCGACATCGAGCGCACCCTGCCCGTGTCGTCGATCACCGCCGTCACGCCGCGCTGAGCGGGTGGGAGCGGCCGAGGAGCCGGATCCGCCGCGGTCTCGAGGCCTAACGCCGGCCCTACCCCGCCTTCCCAAGACCGTACGTGTAGCTACCGCTGGACCAGTTCATCGTCGCGTTGAAGTAGTACCCACTGAAAGTTCCATCGCCGTTGTCCTTGTTCGCAACGAAGCAGTTGAACGTGGTCGTCTGATCCGTGAGGTCGTCGGTTGAGCCGCTGACGGGATCACACGTCGCGCTAATGATTGGGCCATCCAGGACGCCCTCCGTCACGTCCTTTTGGGCCATCTCCTTCACCGAGTTCTCAATCTCCGTAACTGATTCCTTCCGACTTTCGCGCTCAGCATCGTCCTTAGCTTTCTGATCAGCGGCTTTCTGCTCCGCGAGCTCCCGCTTATGTTTGGCCGCGCTCGCCGCCACGGCTGCGGCTGCTTGAGCGTCGTGGACCACTACTGCGGTCGTAATTCCTCCAGCGACCAGGATCAGGAGAACGATCCCAAGGGCGATCGCGGCACGAAGATGTTTGGATAGCCAATTCCGTGGTGCAGCGGTCACCGATTCCCTTGGCGTGGTGTCGACAGCCGTGGGCTCCAGAGGCGGCGCGAGATCGGCGACAAGTCGCGGTTTCGTCGCAGACTCGAGGACCTGTGCTTCAGACTCAGCGTCACGCGCTAGATGTACCGGGTCAGCACTTTGGTGTCAGTCGGCTGATCGGGGGTTGGCCGTTGAGGGCTGAGT
>NZ_BAAAQO010000005.1:0-31043 GCF_039531715.1 Pseudolysinimonas kribbensis
CCCCCGCCGCAACCGCGGCATGATCAACAGATAGAACCCGTCCGGGAAACCGGGTCAGGCTCCGTTCCTCTGATTTGCACTTTGGTCGTCAGAGCGTCACGCCCATCTGAACACGTCGACCATACCGGTCAAGACTAAGCCTGTGTTCGACCTCGACCAGGCGCTCGTGGAACTTCGTCGCGGGCTCCTCTTCGGTGAAGCCGGCGCGCGCGTAGAACGGAGCGTTCCACGGGACGTCGGCGTAGGTGCGCAGCGTCATGCGCTTGTAGCCTCGGTGTCGAGCTTCGGACTTCGCAGCTTCGACGAGTGCGCGACCGTATCCGCGCCGCCCACGTTCCGGTAACACGGACAACTGCTCCAGATGCGCGAACCCGTCCTCGTCGAGGACGTGAACGAAGCCTACGAGCGCGCCCGATTCTTCGGCAGCGATCAGCACGAAGCCTGGTTCTGACACCCGAGAGGCGCCGACGGGCGCGGCTTCCCATGGGATAGACCCGAACCTGTCGACGAAGAGCTGGTCTGCACTGTTTTCGATGGTCTCGATCGCATCGAAGTCCTGCGGCTGCGCGGCACGAATCAGGTCGATCACGCGCCGATTCTACGAGAATCTTGCGAGCCCGCCAGCGATGGACCGGGCTGACGCTCGGCCGCGAAGAGGTGAGTGCGCGGGCACCTTCAGTGTGAAAACGGATAACGGTCTTCACCAGTATCTCCTATTGGAGGGGCGAGATTCCCCGCGACGTCGTTCTGGTGATGCGCCACCTTGGCAAGCTCGCGCGTCGACGCATCTGGGTGTGCGAGGTCGATCGGGTCGACACTCGCAGCGGCGAGGTCCGCACGCGGCGGGTTCGTCGGCGGTTCGTTTACCTCGAGGGCCGGTCCAGCGGTACGGGGTTCCTGAGCGTCAACGACGGCCCGTCGACGGCGGCGGACGTTGCCCGCATCCTGGCCTCCGACCGTGGCAGCGCTGACTCCGGCGCGCGACTCCTGCCTGCTCGTCGCGTAGTCTCCCGGCGTGGTGTCGATGGAAGATCACGTACGAGCCGGTCTGGTGTTCGCCGAGCAGATCGACGGGTACTGGGCGCTGAGCGACCAACTGCGCGGGCTGATGTTCGCAGGGCACGGTCCGGGCGGGGATGCCGGCCTCGAGGACGTGCTCCGGGCCATCGCCGCCCGCGCCACGGCGGCGGCCGATGCGGTCGCGGTCATTGCTCAGCCGCGCGACTCCTAGCGCCGCCGCGATCGCTTGTTGAGAGCGCGTGGCATGAAGTGCCGGATGCCGGCGGTTACGGCGACCAGCGCTAGCGCGATCGCGAGGTAGACCCAGTCGCCTCGCTCGACGGCGCTCACCACAGTGGGACCTCGACGGCATAGCAGTGCGTACGTGGCGAGGAAACAGGTGAGGCCTCACTCCCCTCCCGAACCCGACCGCACAGCAGACGCGAGTGACGTCAGCCACTCCGCGATTGAGCGCCTCCCGGGGTCGCTCAAGCGGTCTCGAAGCGGGCTTGACGCCGACCGCTCAGGCGATGTCGTCGCGACTCGGCGTCGATCGCAGTCCGTCCGCGTAGCCCCGCCAGTACTCGTCGCTGTGAGCACGGAAGAGTTTGTTCAACCGATATTGGTTTGCGATGCCGAGGTCATAGAAGCGTCGTCGTGGTTGGCGTCCGAAGTATGACCGCATCCCTTGGATCTGCTCACCCTTGCGACGGCCCTTGTCGTATTCGACGGTGGTCACTCGAACGACCCTCCTCACGCGTGGCGCCAACACCTGTTGGACCATCGCGAACCCTCGGCACGCGACATTGATGCCGTTTGCTCACGTTACCGGTAGAACGACTTCGTAGCGCGACAACCAAGGTTGACAACTGACAACCGCGGTTGTCAAACTCGGCGCATGCGAACAGTGCGTCCCGAGCATCGACAGCGCTTCGCGGAGTTGAGGGAGGTACGCGCCGCGGCTGTGAAGCATGCGCTCGAAGCCCGCGAGCTGTCCAAGCGGCGAGCGGAGATGATCGATGACCTGGTCGAGCTCGGGTACTCGCAAGCCGACGTGGCTCGCGAGCTCGGAGTGTCGCGCCAGTCAATACAGAAGATGCTCGCGGCCCGCTGAGCTCCGTCGTACGGGAGCTGCCGATCCGACGCACGGTGGGAAACGGATAACGCCCTGATCGGCTTCTAGCGCGTCTCCGCAGCTCTCGGTCGTCGGCTCGCGACACCGATGACCCCCCCCCCGAACAACAGGGCAATCAGCAGCCGGCACGCCGTACTCCGACCAAGATCCAGGCAGCTGAGGCCGCGCCTACGACCCCCGACTGCCTTTGACCGCGAAGTAGATGATGACTGCGACGACGACGGCAACGAGGACCCACCCGGGGATAGCAAGCCAGGACAGATCCCATGACATCGGCATCGTGTCCTGACAATCGGTGCTGGTCGCGCAGGAAGCCGGCACGAGCGTTGTGTCGTTCACCTAGGTTTCTCCCGGGTCGGCCCGCTGGTTCGCGCCGGCGAGGCGCGCCGCTCGCGATCGGGTCGCCGCCGTCAGCTGAATAGTGCTCGCCCCTCCGAAAGAAGGCAATCGGCGCGCGTCCGGAAACGGAGTGCAGGATTCTCATCCGAGTCGATGTGCATCCAGGATCCGTTCGGGCCATCGGTTGTCCTCGCTCCCGACGAGCGCAGGAGGCCCGTGGGACCCGTGGACGCGATGACCCCGATGTACCGTCGACGTCACGACCTCGAGATCCCGCTTCGCTGAGGAGACGCCCGGATGCTGATCTACTCGATGACCGCGTCGGCCGACGGCTACATCAACGACCGCGCCGGCGGCATCGACTGGACGGCGCCGAGCGACGAGCTGTTCGCGTTCCACCTCGATCGGGTGCGGACGCTCGGCGGGCACCTGATCGGCCGGAGGTTGTACGAGACGATGCTCGTGTGGGAGACGGATCCCTCGATCCGGTCCGCTCCCCTGTTCACCGAGTTCGCGGACGTCTGGACCGCGCTCCCCAAGATCGTCTTCAGCCACGGCCCGGTGGACCTGCAGGGCAACGCCCGGATGGCGTCCGCACCGCTCGCCGACGAGATCCGGAACATGCTCGACAGCACCGATCGGGACGTGGAGATCGGTGGGGCGACCCTCGCCGGCCAGGCGTTCGAGCTCGGACTGATCGACGAGGTTCGCCTGTTCCGCGCGCCGGCTGTGCTCGGCGGCGGCACGCCTTTCTTTCCGCCCGTCGCCTCTCCGGTGGTCATGGACCTGGTCGAGACGCGGCGCTTCGAGCCCGGCATCGTCTACGAGCGCTATACCTCGGCTCGCAAGGTATAGTCCCTCGCATGAGCGGCGGGACCATCACCCAGCTGCGCCGCGGCGTGGTCGGCCCCTGCATCCTGGCTCTGCTCGCCGACGGTCCCCGCTACGGACTGCAGCTCGGCCGCGAACTCGAAGCGGCGGGCGAGCTGCTCACCAGTCAGGGCACCCTGTACCCGCTGCTCAACCGGCTGAGCGAGGCGAACCTCGTGACCAGCCGGTGGGAGCTCGCGGAGGCCGAGCGCCCGCGTCGCTACTACGAGATCACGGAGGCCGGACGCCGCGAGCTCGCCGAGTTCCGTCGCGACTGGTCCGCGTTCGCCGGGTCGGTCTCCGACCTCCTCGACCGCGCCGGACCGACCGGGGAGGAGCCCGCATGACCACCACCGACGACCATCCGCTCGTCCGCGCATACCTGCGACGCTTCGATGCGGCCGCGGCCCGACTGCCCGAGTCGCGTCGCGAGCGGCTCCGTGCCGAGATCGCGGGCCACCTGCGCGAGGCCACCTCGGACGACAGCTCCGACGCGGAGGTGCGTCTTGTCCTGGCGGAGCTCGGCGATCCCGGCATGATCGTCGGCGAAGAAGCGGCTACCGAGGATCGCCCCGACGGGATCCGGCCCGCGTGGATCGCCGGCGGCGTGCTCCTGATCCTCTCCGTGGTCGTCGGCTACGCACTGCAATGGATCGACCCGCTGCCCGTCGGCATCTCCCTCACCTCGATCGCGTGGGCCGCCGGCCTCCTGGTGCTCGCGTTCGGCCGTCCGTCGGTCACGGCCCGCCGCCCGCTCGGGACCGCGGCCCTCGCCGTGCTCGCCATCTGGTCGGTGGCGGCCGGCGTCGTGTGGGATCTGATCGCTCGCACGATCGACCAGTCGGATCCCGGCGGGGCCGGCACGGCGTTCGGCCTCGTCGACACCCTCGGCGCGTTCGTGCTCGCGGCCATCGCCGTCGTCCAGATCGCGCGCATCGAGGTGGTCCCGCGTCCGTGGCGGTGGGCACCTGCGTGGGTCCTGGCGGCGGTCAGCGTCGTCTGGCTGATCAATCAGCTGGCGGGTGTCACCCTCCGCGAGAACGTGGTCGCGATAGCGGGGGGCCTCGTCGCCCTGGACGCCGTCGCAAGGATCGGCGGAGTGCTGCTCCTGGGCGCCCTCGCGATCGGCCTCGGCTCGGCGGTCCTGCGACGCCCCGAGCACGGCTAGGAACGCATCGCGGGTCCGCTCGCGTTCTCATAGGATGCTCATGACTGGCGTTCATCGCCCGTCCTTTGGGGGAATCGATGAGTCGACGTCGTCGAACGCTGGCGCGCGCCGGTCGCTGGGCCGCCGTGGTGACGGCGATGGCCGTGGTCGCCGTCGGGATCGGATCGGTGAGCGCCGCGCAGGCCGTCACCAACTACAGCGGCGCACGGCTCGCGTTCGAGCAGACGTTCTTCGCCTACGCGGCAGCCGGCGAGCTCCCCCGGTACACGTTCACCCAGGTGAGCGGCCAGAACACGCCCGTGACGTTCACGATCACGGCCCCGGATGGCGCAGTCCAGCAGACCTGCACCGTGCCTGCCTCCTCCCCCGCCAACACGACCTGCACGTCGAGCGGGCTGACGCCGAGCGTGGCCGGCGTGTGGACGATCCACTACGACCCGCACACCGACGCGCCGGCAGCCCGCTACAACTGGACGCTCGACGTCGTCGATGGGGAAGGGACCGTCATCCCCGGGCGGACCTGGGTCGAGACCTACGGGATCTACCAGTCCTCGGCCGCGAACATGCAGTTGTGGATCGGGACGCGTGAGGGCTACGTGTACAAGGCGGACTTCCGCGGCTACAACGGGCTCGGCTCCTGGATCAAGGCGAACGGCTTCGGCCTGGTGGACGCCGGAACCTGCACGCCGATCTACCACTCGGTCGAGGGAAGCATCAGCGGCGCCAACGGCACCAGCATCGATCCGCGCTATGCGTACAGCGACCAGTGCGGGGACCAGTACAAGCTGTTCCTCGAGGAACCCGATACCGACCTCCCGGCGACGGCCCTCACCCCGACCGGCACCGACTGGGTGCGTCCGGCCGTCGTGCCGCCGGCCGCGAGCAACCTCGGGCTCCAGCAGGACTCCCCGAGCTCCCGCGCCGGCGACGTCGCGTTCGACCTCGCCGGGGTCAACGGCGGGTACACCCTGCAGATCGACACGAACGACAACGGCGTCTTCACCGATCCGGTCGACCGCACGATCCCCTGGGGCAGTCCCCCTGGTCACGTCGAGGTTCCGTTCGACGGCCTGGACGGGCAGGGTGCCGCTCTCGACCCCTGCTCCGCGATGAACGCCAAGGTCGTCGTCGACCGTGTCGGGGAGGCCCACATCGTGCTCGACGACGTCGAGTCGCTGGGTACGAGCTCCGTCACCAACTACGGCATCAAGATCACGGGCGACACCCCCGGCGTGGTCGCTCCCAATCCGAAGCTGTACTGGGACGACACCACCCTCACTCCGCGCAACAGCACCGAGAAGCCGCTCCCCTACGCTGACGGCCGAGCCGGTGTCGACACCACGACGACCGTCACGGGCGCGCATGGCTGGGGCCAGTGGGGCGACACGCGCAGCATCGAGAACTGGACCTACTACCAGGCGCAGGCCGGCGGGACGTTCGCCATCCCCCCCAGCTGCACGCCGGGGATCAGCATCGTGAAGTCGGCGACCCCGGATGATCCCGCCTCCTACACGCTCAACCGGGTCATCGACTACAGCTTCGTCGTCACCAACACCGGCGACGAGCCCCTGACCGACGTGGATGTGGCGGAGACGGCCTTCAACGGCACCGGTCCGGCACCGCAACCGTCGTGCCCCGGCGGCATCCTGGCACCGCAGCAGCAGGTCACGTGCACCGCGACCTACACGCTGACGCAGCCGGATGTGGACCGCGGCCACCTCGACAACACCGCCGTCGCGAGCGGCACCGGCCAGATCAGCGGCGGTGAGGTCACGAGCGACCCCGGGAGTGTGACGATCCCGGGCGACCCCGACGCGGTCGGGTCGATCTCCCTCGCCAAGACAGCGACGCCCTCGACGGCGACCGCGGCCGGTGACACGGTGACCTTCTCCTTCGCGATCACCAACACGGGCCCCCTGACGCTGCATGATCCGCAGGTCGTCGAGTCCTCGTTCAGTGGATCCGGAGCGGTGTCGGCCCTGAGCTGCCCGCCGGAACTTGCGACGCTCATCCCGGGTGAGACCCGGACGTGCACCGCGACGTATCGGCTGACCCAGGCGGACGTGGATGCCGGGGGCGTCACGAACCGGGCCGTCGCCCGGGCACTGTCCCCCTCGGACACGCAGGTCGAGTCGAGCCCGTCGTCGGCCGCCGTCACAGTGACCGCCGACCCGGGCATCAGCCTGGTCAAGACAGCGGACCGCGCGACGGTGGCAGGTGCCGGCCAGACGATCCACTACTCGTTCGCCGTGACGAACACCGGCAACGTCTCGGTGCACGGCGTCTCGATCTCCGAGGTCGCGTTCTCGGGCGCGGGCGCGACGACGGCGGTCGACTGCCCGGCGACACCGATCGCCCCGCAGGACACCGTGGTCTGCACCGCCGATTACCGCACGCTCCAGGCCGACGTGTCCGCTGGAACGATCATCAACACCGCACAGGCGAGCGCGATCTCGCCGGCGGACGCCACACTGCAGTCCGATCCGTCGTCCGCCACGGTAACGGTCGGGCCGGCGGCCCCTGATCCGAGCTCCCCGGTGCTCGCGAGCACCGGTGGGCCGGACCTGCGGTGGATGGCTGTTCTCGCCCTGCTGTTCGCGGCAGCCGGCGGCGTGCTGATGCTGCTCACGCGGCGGCGATTCGGACGCGGCTGACTACAGCGCGTCCAGCCAGGCGCCGAAGACCCCGCGAGCGCGCTCGACGAGCTCCGGACCGACGCGCGCCGCGTCGGCGCGCACCGCCTGGATGTCGATACCGCCGAGCTCCGCCGAATGCCCGATCAGCCACTGCTCGAGCCGGCGATGATCGGTCTCGAGGTGGAACTGCAACGCGAGCACGCGGTCGCCGAGTGCGAAGGCCTGGTTCGGGCAGGCGTCGGTGCTCGCGAGCCGCACCGCGCCATCCGGGATCTGGAACATGTCGCCGTGCCAGTGCAGCACCGGGGTGTTCCCGAGCTCCCCGAGCGGTCCCGCACGACCCGCGTCGGTCAGCTGCACCGGCGCGTAGCCGATCTCGGTGGCCTGCGGCGCCACCCGCGCCCCCAGCGCGGCGGTGATGAGCTGCGCGCCGAGACAGATGCCGAGCAGCGGCGCGCCGTCGTCGAGGCGCTTGCGGATCACCGCGAGCTCCTCGTCGAGCACGGGATAGTCCGCCCGGTCGCCCACTCCGATCGGGCCGCCGAGCACCACCAGCAGATCGTCGTCGACGGCCTCGATGGAGTCGACGCCGGCATCCACGTAGCGGATGCCGAACCCGCGCTCCCGCAGCAGCGGGTCGAGCAGGCCGAGGTCCTCGAACAGGACGTGCCGGATCGCGGTGACGGTGCGCACTCCCCTACGGTGCCACGGACCGGCGCGCACCGCGCAGCTCCCAGAGTCCGCGGATCGCGGCGAACGGCTTGACGAGCACGAGCTCCCCGAACCGGTGCTCGTCCGCGCGTCGCAGCCGTGCCGCGAGGTCGGGCCGCATGCGGGCGAGATGGATGCGGGCCTTCTCGGCGTGCAGCGAGTTGGAGACGATCTTGATCTCGTCCGCGTCCTCGAGGTACGGGATCGCGTTGCGCACGTTCTCCCAGGTCGTGCGGCTCTCCCGGTCGAGCGCCACCCTCCCGCGGTATCCGAGCGCGCGGGCGTGCGCAGCCAGGAGGTCGGCCTCCGGAACGGTGCCGGCCACCGCTCCCCCGCACAGCACGAGCAGCGAGTCGGTGTCGGCGCTGCGCGACCGCAGCGCCGCGCGTACCCGGTACCGGTTCACGAGGTTGATGCGCGATCCCCGGTTGCCGAAGCCGAGGATGACGACCGCCTCCCGCCGCCTCCCCGGCGACGAGTCCCCTCCCCCGCTTGGCGGAAAGCCGCGTCGGCTGGAACGCCAGTGCACGAGCTCGCCCCACGCCAGGACGCTCGCGGCCGCCGTGACGACGAGAGCGGCCGTACGGGTTCGCATTCGTCGACGCTATGCCCCTTGACCTGCCACTTGTTATTTGCAAGTGTTGCCACATCGACATCACCAAATCACAAGGAGCAGTCGCCATGTCCCTTCTCTTCGTCAACCTCCCCGTCACCGACCTGGATCGCGCGAAGGCGTTCTACACCGCGATCGGCGGCACCGTGAACCCGCTCTTCACCGACCACAACGCCGCCTGCATCGTCGTCGACGAGGACCACAACTACTTCATGCTCCTGACCCGCGAGTTCTTCCAGACGTTCACCGACCTGCCGATCGGTGACCCCTCGACGCATGCCGCCGTCTCGACGGCGATCTTCCTCGAGAGCCGCGACGCGGTGGACGCCGCCGTCGCGAGGGGGCTCGAAGCGGGCGGCGCCGAACCGCGCCCGGCTGCGGACTACGGGTTCATGTACCAGCGTCAGCTGACCGACCCCGACGGCAACCTCCTCGAGTTCGGGTGGATGGAGCCAGCGGCGGCCGCCCAGGGCCCGGCGGCGTACGCCGCGAACCAGGCCTGAACACCCCGCCGCACATGGCCGCGCGCGATTACGGGCAGTACGACGGCATCACCCGGGCGCTCGAGCTCGCGGGAGAGCGCTGGGCGCTGCTCATCGTGCGCGACCTGCTCGTCGGGCCGCGCCGCTACGGAGAGCTCGCGGCGGGACTCCCCCGCATCCCGAGCAACATCCTGGCGGCGCGGCTCAAGGAGCTGCAGGAGGCCGGCATCATCCGCCGCGCCCCCCGATCGCGCATCATCCTGTACGAGCTCACTCCCTACGGCCGCGAGCTCGAGCCGGTCGTGCTCGCGCTCGGCGCGTGGGGCTTCCGGGCGCTCGGCGAGCCCCGCGAGGAGCAGGTCATCACGCCCGACGCGATGACCATCACGCTGCGCACGGCGTTCCGGCCATCGGCCGCCGCCGAGCTGCCGGCGACCGCCTATGCGGCGCGACTGGGCCCGCACGAGCTGCTGGTGCGAGTGGATGGGTCCGAGCTCTCCGTCGCGCGGGTGGATGCGGGCCGCGGCGATCGCGATGCCGACCTCGCCTTCGCGACGGGGCCGGGCATCCATCGCGTCATCTCCGGCGAGCTGGCACCGGACCGCGCGATCTCCACCGGGGTCGTCGAGGTGCTGCGCGGGCCCGAGAACCTGCTCGAGCGGTTCGCGAACACGTTCCACCTGGCTGCCTGACCGCTCCGAGACGGCGCGTCGCCTTGTCGAATGGGAAGGTATAGTCCTAATCTCACCGGATGTTTCCTCAGCGTCGGCCCGCGCCGCATCCGTCCCGCGCGACCCGTTCGGTTCCAGCTACGGCGCGGCCGACCGCGAGACATGGGCGTCTGCGCCGCCGGAGCCGGGCGGGCACACTGATCCGGATGGTCGCGACAGTCGTCGCGGTCGTGGCGGTGGCGAGCGTCTCCGTCGTCGCGATCGCGATCGGCCAGCTCAGCAGCACCGTCGCATCGCACACGGTGCATCTGGCCCGCGTCGGCGGCTCGGCGCCGCCGCCGAGCATCGACGCCATCAAGGGCGTCGTCAACCTTCTGATCGTCGGCTCCGACACCCGCAAAGACCAAGCGGGGTTCCAGGATGCTGCGGACCAGGCGGCATCCTCCGGCGCCGGCCACAACGACGTCACGATCCTCGTGCACATCGCTGCGGATCATCAGTCCGCGCTCCTGGTGAGCTTTCCACGCGACCTGATGATCCCCATCCCGGCCTGCCCGGATCCGAGCGGCGGGACGTACCGCGCCTCGAGCATCGCCATGTTCAACGCAACGCTCGGCCGTGGAGGCCTCTCCTGTCCGGTGCTGACGATCGAGAAGCTCACCGGGCTCGACATCCCGTATGCGGCATCCATCGACTTCGACGGCGTGGCGGCGATGGCCGACGCGGTCGGCGGGGTCACCGTGTGCGTCGCTACACCCATTCACGATCCGAACGTCGGCCTCGACCTGACAGCCGGCGAGCACACCATCTCCGGCGCGACCGCGCGCGCGTTTCTGCGGACCAGGCACGGCGTCGGCGACGGCAGCGACCTCGGCCGGATCAGCAACCAGCAGATCTACCTGTCGGCGCTGGCCCGCACGGTCAAGAGCAGCGGTGTGCTGACGAATCCCCTGAAGCTCTACGGTCTCGCGCGGGCGGCGACGTCGAACATGCAGCTCTCCGACACCCTTGCGCACCTCGACACGATGGCGGGGATCGCCCTCGCGCTGAAGAACATGCCTCTGTCGAACGTCGCGATGATCCAGTATCCGGTCGGGTCCAGTCCGCTCTATCCGAACCGGGTCGTGCCGTCGCCCGCTGCGGATGCCGTCGTCACCACCGCCTTGCAGAACGATCAGCGGGTGCAGCTGACGGGCACGACGGGGCGCGGCGCCGAGCTCGCCCCGAAGCAGAGCAGCCCTCCCCCGCCGACGCCGAGCGGCGTCAGCGCGACGCCGACCCCGACGAGTTCGGGCCCCGCCGCCGTCGCGCTGCCCGACACGGTGCAGGGTCAGAGCGCGGACCAGCAGACCTGCTCGAAGGGCAGGATCGTCCGTGGCTGATCCGCGCGGCGGCTTGGCGAACGGGAAGGTATGGTCCTACTCTCACGGAGTGCCACGTCGACGCCCCGGAGCGCTGATCCCGCTGGAGTTCCGCATCCTGGAGTGCGGGTTGGAGATGCAGACGCCGACGCACGGCTTCCACGGTTTCCTGCTCGCGAGGGCCCTGCAGGACGTGTCCGACTCGGCCTCGCTGATCGGGCACGGGACGCTCTACAAGGCGCTCGCCCGCATGGCGAAGGCCGGCCTGCTCGAGAGCGCATGGGAGGATCCAGCATCGGCCGAGGCCGAGGGGCGCCCCCGGCGTAAGAACTACCGAGTGACGCCCCAGGGCGCGACGGCCCTGGCACGGGCTCGGGCGGAGCAGCCGTCCCCGCTCGCCGCGCCGGCCCACGCAGCACGGGGCATCGCATGACCACCGTCGCCATGCGCCACGCACCCGGCCGAGCCCCGAGCTGTCGCGCGGACATCGCGATCATGCGCTGGGTCCGCTGGTACAGCCGCGACCTCGCGCCGGAGGTCCGGGACGACCGGCTCGACGAGCTCACGTCCGACCTCTGGGAGCAGCGCTCCGCCGCGCACCGGCAAGGCGCCTTCAGGGCCGGTGCCGCCATGGTCGCTCGCGCGGTCCGAGGCATCCCGGCTGACCTCGCCTGGCGTCGTGCCGAGCTTCGCGCCGACCCGGCCCTGCGCGGGGTCGCGCGAGGATGGTCCCGCGGCGGCCTGTTGACCCTCACCTATCTGGTGGCGCTCTCGGCTCTCGGGTTCGCGATCCTCGCCTGGGTCCGGATCGCCGCTGCTGCGACCCACGGGATGCTCCTGCCCTCCGCGACGACGCTCACGTCCCTCGCGATCGCGGTCGTCAGCGTCGTCGGCGGCATCATCATGCTCGGCGCGGCCCGACGGCGATGGCTCGCGGCCCTGTGGCTCGGCATGGGAACGGTGCTGACGCTCCACTTCGGGTTCCTCACGTTCTGGACGCTCAGCGTCACGGCCTACGCGCTCGTGATTCGCGCGACGATGAACGGCCCCCTCATCGCCGTGTTCTATTGGGCCGGGCTCGGCACGGTCGGCGCGTTCTTCGTCGTCGTCGCACTCGCGTGGGCTCCCGCGCGCCGACCTGTGAGGTCCTCCCGGTGAATCGCCGGATCCTGCTCAGCGTGGCGGCCGGCGGCGTGCTCGCCATCGCGGTCGCCATCGGAGCGGGCGCGGCCGCCCTCGCGATGTCGCCCATCGTTCCGGACGACTCGGCACCGCTCATCGCGCCGGCGCCGACGAGCTCTGCCACCGCGCCGGCGCCGAGCTCCGGCGGTCCGACGACCGAGGAGACCGCCCCCTTCGCTCGCGCTCTCCGCCCCGGCGAGGCGCCGGTCACCGCGGCCCGGCTCCGTACCGAAGTGCCGGCCGGCATGGCCACCGATCTGGACGATCCGCACGGCTGGCTGGCCGAGGCCGTCATCGACGTCCGGTGCATGGCGGACAAGGGCTACTACTACGACCCGTTCGACCACGGTCCCGAGTCCGACCCCTCGGACCCGTCGCTCCTGGCCTTCTTCGGCCGCACGGGTGCGGTCGACGCCTACCGTTGGCAGGACGCCGGATGCCACGGCCTCTCCGTGCACGAGACGGGAAATGATGACAACCACTGATTCCCGCCGGGCCCGAGCGCCCAGAGCGACCGGAGTCGCGTTCGCCTGCGCCGCGGTGGCGCTGCTGGTCGGGTGCAGCGCCGTTCCGATCCCGTCGGCGAGCACGCCCGTCCCGACCACGACCGGCAGCCCCACCGCGGTGGAATCCCCCGCCCCATCGACCGCCCCGACCTCGACCGGCGACCCGTCGGGCGCCTGCGATGTGCGGAACCTCCGCATGGTCTACACGCCCCACCCGCAGGACTCCGGAGCGGGGCACAGCCACTTCACACTCGTGTTCACGAACGTCGGCACGGATGCGTGCACGCTCGACGGCTACCCCGGGCTCGTCGCGATCGACGCGGACGGGGGCGTCCTCGGAGATCACGCCGGCCAGATGACGACCGGGCAGGACCAGCCGGTCCTGCTCGCGGCGGAGGGGGGAAGCGCCGACGTGGAGGTGCTGTTCACCAGTGCGGGCGTGTACGGGTGCACCGTCGTCACGGCGTACGGGCTTCGCGCCTACCTGCCGGGAACGGGCGACGGCATCTTCGCGGCGGCGGCGATCCCCGTCTGCGAGCGGAATGTCTCGCTCTTCTCCGTAGGACCCTTCCGAACCCCCTGAGACAGCGCACCGTCGGGGGCCGTGCGACACCGCGCTCTCAGCCCCGGAACGCCGCCTCGACGATCGACCGCGCGCGCGAGATGGGGATCCCGAGCGCCCGCGCCTGCTCGACAAGCGCTGCCGCCGCGCGCTGCAGTTCGGCCTCGGAGGTGTCGGATGACCAGGCGACGACCGTGCCGTTGCGGCCGTGCGTCTCGATGACGCCGGCCTGCTCGAGTTCGCGGTAGCAGCGCGCCACCGTGTTCGGGGCGAGCCCCAGGTCGTCGGCGAGCCGGCGCACGGTCGGCAGTCGCGATCCGGATGCCAGCTCTCCCTCGTGGATCTGCGCGAGCAGCTGCACCCGCAGCTGCTCGAACGGCGGCGTCGACGACCGCGGGTCGATCCGGATCATCGAAGCTCCCTCTCCTCGGATTGTGTCAACACAGAGTACCGGCGTGAGCGCCCATCCCCTACGCTGCCGTGGTGGCACGGCGCAGAGCGACGGTGCGCGCGGCCCTCCGCCGGATCGTCGCGTTCCTCATCGACTGGCTGTGCATCCTCGGCTGGGTCGCGGTCACCGCCGCCGTCGGTGTCCCCCTCTACCTCGGGGGCGTCACGCGAGGGCTCGACACGGTCGCCCTGAACGTCATCGCGACGGTCGTCCTGGTCATCCCGGTGGTCGTCGCGGCGGCGGTTTTCGAGTCGCGCCGACGTGCGGCGACCCCCGGCAAGCGCGTGCTGCACCTGGAGGTGCGCCACGGATCCCGCGCCCCCAGATTCGGCCGGGCGCTGCTGCGGAACCTCCTGAAGATCGGGGTGCCGTGGGTCATTGGGCACTCGGCCGTCTTCGTCCTCGCGACCGCCGGTCTCGCCGGCACCCCGACGCCGCCGCTCGGCTACGTGCTGCTCGTCGCCGCCTACGTGCTGCCGATCGCCTACCTCGTCAGCCTGTTCGCCGGGTCGGGTCGCGCCCTGTACGACCGGGTCGCCGGCACCCGTGTCACCCTCGTGGTCCGGTGAGGGCGGCGGAATGGAGTACTCCGTCGCGACCTACTACCGCACGTTCGCCGAGGTGGAAGCCCACGGCACATCGCCTCTCTACGAGGACTGGGCACTCGGAGTCGCCACCGAACCGGATCTGCTGGCGCTGATCGCCGCCCTCCCCCGGCCGAAGCAGCAGGCGAACCTGATATTCGCGTCCGCGCGCATGATCGGCGTGCCCGAGAGACCGTTCAGCGAGGTGCGCGACATGTTCGTCGCCGAATGGGAGGCCATTTCGGCGATCGCGTCCTCTCACGCGACGCAGACCAACGAGGCCGCTCGATGCGGCACCCTCCTACCGACGATCGCCCAGATCGAGGGCCCCGTCGCTCTGATCGAGGTGCGCGCATCGGCCGGGCTCCGCCTGCTTCCCGACCGCTACAGCTATGAACTCGTCGACGGGGCGGGCTCGCGCGCGCGGCTCGACCCGATCGACGGTCCGAGCGAGGCCCTCCTGCGCTGCGAACTCCTCGGCGAACCGTTCCCGACCCGGATGCCCGAGATCATCTGGCGGGCCGGCATCGACCTCCACCCGCTCGATCCCCGTGACACCGACGCCATCACCTGGCTCGAAACGCTCATCTGGCCGGAGCATGACGACCGGCGCACCGTACTTCGTGCGGCGGCCGGCATCGCGGCGCGGGAGATGCCGCGCGTCGTGCCGGGCGACCTGCTCGCCGAGCTGCCGCGCGTAGCCGCCGAGGCGCCCGACGACGCCACTCTCGTGGTGTTCCACTCCGCCGTGCTCGCGTATCTCGACGCGGAGCAGCGCGCGGACTTTCGCCGACTCGTCACCGGCATCCCGGCGATATGGATCGCCAATGAGGGCTCCGGCGTCACGCCAGGTGTGGCCGAACGGCTCCGTCCGGGAGCAGTGCGCCGGGGAGAGTTCGTGGTCGCCGTGGACGGCATCCCGGTCGCTGCCGCCTCGCCGCACGGCCGCTATCGACGAGCGCTGTGACCCCGCGGCGAACGTGGGCCGTGGACGGTGGGCTCGGGCGACGTCCCGATCGAGCAGGATCCGAGAAGTGCCCCGGCCGATCCCACCCGCAGAATGAGGTCATGAGCGACACGAAGAAGACCACGAAGGGTTTCAGCGCCGACGAACGCGCCGCCATGCGGCAGCGCGCGAAGGAGCTGAAGGCGCAGGAGTCCGACGCGGAGGCGCTGCAGGCCGTGCTCGACAAGATCGAATCGCTCGACGAGCCCGACCGCACCAACGCCCGCCGCATCCACGAGATCATCACGACGACCGCACCGACGTTGCGGCCGAAGCTCTTCTACGGCAGCCCCGCCTACGCCCGCCCCGACGGCAAGGTGGTCTGCTTCTACCAGGAGCGCGCCAAGTTCAAGGTGCGCTACGGCAATTTCGCCTTCTTCGAGTCGGCGCAGCTCGACGACGGCACGATGTGGCCGACCGCGTGGGCGATCACCGAGCTGAGCGCAGCCGACGAGAAGCTGGTCGCGACGATCATCGCCAAGGCCGCCGGCGACCAATAGGCGGTGGGCGTCGGGCCCGGCCGTTCAGCGGCGGATCTCGATCAGGATGACCCAGGTGTTGAGCACGGCGACCAGGAACGCGAGTGCGAAGCCCACCGCGGTCAGCACGAGCCCCGCCGTCGTGAGCCCCGCCAGCAGCAGCACGCCCCCGATCGCGCATACGAGGACCGGGATGACGCCCACGACCGCGCGGATGACGCGCTCGAACGGGGTGGTGATCTCCCCGTGGCCGCCGGCATCGCGCAGCAGGCGCACCATCGAATCCGTCGCGAATCCGACCGCGCCGAGCGAGCAGACCAGCACGACGACACCGAGCCAGACGGCGTCCAGCCCCGGGATCAGCGCGAGCACCGAGATCACGACGACGATCGACAGGCTCGAGATGGTCGCGGCCGCCCGCGACGGCATCGAGGCGATCCTGACGATCGACTCGACATTGACCGACATCGCGACGATGAGCAGCCCCACGAGGGCTGCCGACGCCCCCGCCGCGGCGGTGAAGAACGGCACCCACGTGGCGAGGTCCACGCGGTCAGCCTAGGGGCTGGCCCGGCGGCACCTGACCCGCCACGATGGGCGGATGTACATCGCGCTCGTGCTCGCGCAGACGATCGTGCTCATGGCGATCTTCGTCGCCGCGTCGATCCTGCACCGCGGATGACGGCCGACGCGCCCGGGGTCGGCCGCCGCACCCAGTCCGAGATCTTCCGGGCGGGCGTCTCGGGCATCCGGCCGCGGATCCCCACCCGCTGGGATGCGCTCGTCGAGCAGGCGCGGCGCCGACTCCCGGACGACGCGTGGGCCTACCTCGCCGGCTCGAGCGGCACCGAGGCGACCGCGGCCGCCAACGCGGCCGCGTTCGACCGCTACCGGATCGTGCCCCGGATGCTCGTCGACACCACCGGCCGCGACCTCTCGATCGAGCTTCTCGGCACGCGTCTGCCGACGCCGCTGGTGATCGCACCGGTGGGCGTGCTCGAGCTCGCGCACCGCGACGCGGATCTCGCCATCGCGCGCGCCGCGGCGGGGTTCGGCATCCCGACGGTGCTGTCGAATCAGGCGTCGATCCCGATGGAGCGCGTGGCCGCGGACCCGGAGCGGACGCGGCGCGGCGGTGGGCCGCTGTGGTTCCAGCTCTACTGGTCGAGCTCCGACGAGCTCGTCGAGAGCCTCGTGCACCGCGCCGAGGCGATCGGCGCGACCGCGCTCGTCGTGACGCTCGACACGACCCAGCTCGGGTGGCGCCCCCGCGATCTCGACCGCGCCTTCCTGCCGTTCATCCGCGGCATGGGCATCGCGCAGTACACGAGCGACCCGGTCTTTCAGCGGCTGTCCCGCGACCGGCCGCCGTCGACCGAGAGCACGCGCATCACGCCGTCCGCGATCCGCACGCTGCTCGGGCTCCGACGCCGCCGCGTCGCCCCCCGCGACGTCCAGACCTTCCTCGACGTCTTCTCCCGCTCCGACCTCACCTGGACGCACCTGGCGTGGCTGCGTTCGATCACCACGTTGCCGATCCTGCTCAAGGGGATCCAGCATCCGGATGACGCCCGCCGAGCCCTCGACGCCGGCGTCGACGGCGTCTGGGTCTCCAACCACGCCGGCCGCCAGGTCGACGGTGCGATCGCCTCCCTCGACGCCCTGCCGCTCGTGGCCGATGCGATCGGCGGATCGGCGCCCATCGTCTTCGACAGCGGGGTGCGCGGCGGCGCCGACGTGCTGCGCGCGCTGGCGCTCGGGGCCACGGCCGTCGCCGTCGCGCATCCGTGGATCTACGGCCTCGCCATCGCCGGCGAGGAGGGCGCCCGCGAGGCCCTTCGCAACGTGCTCGCCGAGTTCGATCTGACTCTCGGGTTGAGCGGCCACCGGTCCCCCGCCGAGCTGGACCGCGACAGCCTCGCGATCACTCCACCAGGAGGCGATGCGCCGTCCCCGCATCGATGACGAGGTCGGTCACGAATCGCCCGGCCAGCGCCCCGCGGATGCTCGGCAGCTTCGACTCCCCCGAGACGACGCAGACCCGCCGCGGCACCCGGCGCAGCTCCTCCGGCTCCGGGCCGGTCGCGCGCTCGTTGAGCGGGATGCCGTCCGTGCTCCCGTCCTCGCGGTAGAAGACCGTCGCGATGTCGCCCACGACGCCGTGGTTCTGCAGCGACCGCAGCTCGTCGTCGTCGAGGTACCCGGCCGTGTACACGTGGCTCGGCAACGTGCCGCCGGGGGCCCCGAGCCCGAACAGGGCGACGTCGATCCGCCGCTGCATGTCGAGCACGCGGCGCACGCTCCGCTCCCTCCACATCGCCGCCTTCGCCTCCGCGTGATCGAAGAACGCGGGCACCGGGAACTGCTGCACCACCGCGCCGAAGGCGTCGGCGAAGCGCTGCAGGATCTCGCTCGCGTAGATGATGCCCGTCGTGTGCGGGTTGCCCGCGCCGTTGAGCTGCACGATCTGCGCATTGTGGGTCGGCTTCTCGACCAGGTGCCGGCTCACGGCGCTCATCGTCGCGCCCCAGGCGATGCCCATCGCCATGTTCGAGTCCATGTACTGGCCGATGATCCGCGCGGTGTACAGGGCCACCCGTTCTCGGCGATCCACGTCGGAGGTGTCGTCCGGCATCGGCACGACGTGCACGACCACCCCGTACCGGCGGCGCAGCTCGCGCTCCAGCCGGCTCGGCATGTCCTGTGGCGACCGCACCCGGATCTCGACCAGCCCGGTGTCCCGAGCGGAGGAGAGCAGGCGCGACACCGACGATCGCGAGACGCCGAGCTCGTGCGCGATGGCATCCATGGTGAGGTCCTGCTGGTAGTAGAGGCGCGCCGCCGTCAGCGCGTCGCGGGTTCGGGCGTCCGCCGCTTGGTCGAGAGTCACGGCACCATTCTGCACATATGTGCACGCCCCTCGGCAGAAACGTGCGCGGGGAGCGAGACTGGGGTGGATCACCCGAACGGAGCAGCATGCCGCGCACCACCTCCACCCCCGTCCCGCGTCCGCAGGTCGACGCGCTGACCTCGCGGCCCACGGCCGACGTGGTGGTGATCGGCGGGGGCATCAACGGGATCGCGACGTTCCGCGACCTGGCGCTGCAGGGGGTGGATGTCGTGCTCGTCGAGCGCGGCGACTGGGCGTCGGGCGCATCGTCCGCCTCCTCGCACATGATCCACGGCGGCGTGCGCTACCTCGAGAACGGCGAGTTCCGGCTCGTGCGCGAGGCCGTGCAGGAGCGCAACCGGCTGTTGCGCAACGCACGGCACTACGTGCATCCGCTGCCGACGACCATCCCGATCTTCTCCACCTTCTCCGGCCTGCTGGCCGCGCCGCTGCGCTTCCTCACCCACCGGCAGCGTTCGACGCGCGAGCGCGGCGCGTTGCTCATCAAGCTCGGTCTCACGATCTACGACGGGTTCTCGCGCGACGGCGGCACCCAGCCACGCCACCGCTTCCTCGGCCGCCGCAAGGCGCTCGCCGAGATGCCGGAGCTGAACCCGGACCTCAAGTACACGGCCACCTACTTCGACGCGTCGATGCACGACCCGGAGCGCCTCGCGCTCGACGTACTGCTCGACGGGATCGCCGCCGGCGGGCGCGCCGCCAACTACGTCGAGGCGATCGGCGCATCCGCCGACGGCGCCGGCATCCGGGTGCGCGACCTCGCCGATGGCGCCGAGTTCGACCTCGCCGCCCGCGTCGTCGTCAACGCCTCGGGACCGTGGACCGACCTCACCAACGACGCCCTCGGCCGACCGACCCGGTACATGGGCGGCACCAAGGGCTCGCACATCGTGCTCAACCACGCCGAGCTCCTGGCGGCGACCCACGGACGCGAGCTGTTCTTCGAGAACGACGACGGCCGGATCGTGCTCATCTACCCGCTCAAGGGCCGGGTCATGGTCGGCACGACCGACATCGACGCCGACCCGCGCGAGCCCGCGGTGTGCACCGAGGAGGAGGTCGACTACTTCTTCGGTCTCGTGCACCACGTGCTGCCGGGCATCCGCCTCGATCGCTCGCAGATCGTCTACAAGTTCGCCGGCATCCGGCCCCTGCCGCACCACGACGACGAGGCGCCCGGCTTCGTCTCGCGGGACTACCGCATCGAGCCGACCGAACTCGGTGGCGGCCGGCTGCTGCTGAGCCTCGTCGGCGGCAAGTGGACGACCTTCCGCGCCCTCGGCGCGCACATGGCCGACCTGGTGCTCGACCGGCTCGGGATGCCGCGGCGCACCGGCACCGAGAATCTCGCGATCGGCGGAGGCGCCGGCTTCCCGGCCGCCGACGGCGCCCGGGATACCTGGATCGCCGAGCACGCGGGTCGTGTCGATGCGCGCCGCGCCGGCCGGCTGCTCGCCCGCTACGGCACGCGGGCGGTCGACGTCATGGCCGCGCTCGGCGACGACGACGTCATGCTGGCCCACCTCGAGGGGTACTCGCGCGACGAGGTGCGCCACGTCGCCCGAACGGAGCACGTGGTGCATCTCGGCGACCTCGTCTACCGCCGCACCAGCGCGGCCTTCGCGGGGGTCGTCACCGCCGATCTTCTCGACGAGCTCGCGGAGATCGCGGGCGACGCGCTCGGCTGGTCCCGGCAGCGCCGTGCGCGCGAGGTGGCCGAGGCGACCGCCGACCTCGCCGCGCGGCACGACGTGACGCTCGCGGGTGCGCCCGCCCGGGCGGACTGACCCGCCTCAGGCGCCGGCGGCCGCCAGCCAGGCGTCGAGCTTGGCCGTCGCGGCACCGGAGTCGATCGCCTCGGCGGCCACCGCGATCTGCTCGCGGAAGCGCTCCCGGATGTCGCGCTCGCCGTCGAGGTGATCGTGGGCGAGCCGCCACGCGATCAGCCCGGCGGCGGCGTTCAGCAGCACGATGTCCCGCACCGCACCGTGATCGCCCGCCAGCGCCCGGCGCACGATCGCGGCGTTGTGCGCCGCGTCCCCGCCGCGTAGATCGTCGAGCGACGCGCGCGGCAGCCCGACGTCGGCCGGGTCGAGGTCGTGCTCGGTGACCGAGCCCCGCGAGACCTCCCACAGGTGGCTGTGCCCGGTCGTCGACAGCTCGTCGAGCCCGTCGTCGCCGCGGAACACGAGCGCCGTGGCACCACGGGTCTGGAAGACGCCCACGACGAGGGGCACCTTGTCGAGCGCGGCCACACCGACCGCCGAGGCCTCCGGGCGCGCGGGGTTGCACAGCGGCCCGAGGAAGTTGAAGACGGTCGGGATGCCGAGCTCGGCCCGCGTGGGGCCCGCGTTCTTGAACCCCGGGTGGAAGAACGACGCGAACGCGAAGGTGATGCCGACCTCGTCGAGCACCCGCGCCACGCGTTCCGGATCCAGCTGCATGTCGAGCCCCAGCGCGGCGAGCACGTCCGACGATCCGGATGCCGAGGACGCCGCGCGGTTCCCGTGCTTCACGACCCGCGCGCCGGCCGCCGCGGCGACGATCGCGGCCATCGTCGAGACGTTGACGGTCCCCAAGCGGTCGCCCCCGGTGCCGACGATGTCGAGCGCCATCGGGTCGACATCCAGTGGGAGCGCGTGCGCCAGCACGGCGTCGCGGAAGCCCACGATCTCATCCACCGTCTCGCCCTTGGCGCGCAGCGCCACGAGCAGGCCCGACAGCTGCGACGGCGTCGCGCGACCCGCCATGACCTCCTCCATCGCCCAGGAGGCCTCGGCGATCGAGAGGTCGGCACCGGCGAGCAACTGGGTGAGGATGGCCGGCCAGGCCAGTTCGGTGGGCATGGCCACGATGTTATTGGCCCGACATCGCTCTGCGGCCCCCGGCGAGGCGAATGGCCCTCAGGGGTGATCGCATCGGCCATAATGGACAACGTGAGTTCGACGTCGTTGGCCCCCTCGAGCGCCCCGGTCATCAACCGGCCCAACGTCACGCAGGTGGGCGTCATCGTCTGGCTCGGCAGCGAGGTCATGTTCTTCGCCGGCCTGTTCGCGATCTACTTCACGCTCCGGTCGACGTCCCCCGGGCTGTGGGAGCACCAGACGGCCAAGCTCGAGGTGCCGTATGCGCTCGTCAACACGCTGATCCTGGTCGCCTCGTCATTCACCTGCCAGGCGGGCGTCTTCGCCGCCGAGCGGTTGCAGGCCCGCCGCACCGGATCCGTGCTCCAGTTCTGGAAGTGGGGCACGGTCGAGTGGTTCTACCTGACATTCGCCATGGGCGCGGTCTTCGTCACCGGTCAGGTGTTCGAGTACGCGAACCTCGTCACCGAGCACGTCGACTTCACCGGTGACTCCTACGGGTCGGCCTTCTACCTGACCACCGGGTTCCACGCGATGCACGTGACGGGCGGCCTCATCGCCTTCCTGCTCACGATCGGCCGGATCTTCGCGGTCAAGAACTTCACGCACAAGGAGGCGACCACCGCCATCGTCGTGTCGTACTACTGGCACTTCGTCGACGTGGTGTGGATCGGCCTGTTCCTCGTGATCTACGTCCTCAAGTAACCCGCATGGCCCGCAGATCGGATTCATCCCGCACCATGGCGACCTCCGTACCCACCTCCTCTCGGCGCAAGACCGGGCGGCGCTCGCCGCTGGCCTCGGTCGCCCTGCTGCTGATCGGCCTGCTCGCGACGGGCGGCGCCTACGCGGCGTTCACGACGAGCGCGAGCGCGTCGACTCCCGCTTCCGAGCAGGCGCAGGTGTCGGAGGGCAAGAAGCTGTTCGAAGCGAACTGCGCCACCTGCCACGGCCTCGGAGCGGTCGGCACGGCGGGGGTCGCGCCCAGCCTCGTCGGCGTCGGCCCCGCGGCCGTCGACTTCCAGGTCGGCACCGGCCGGATGCCGATGGCGGCCTCGGGCCCCCAGGCCGAGCAGAAGCCGACCCAGTTCACCAACACGCAGATCGCCGCGCTGGCCGCGTACGTCGGCTCGCTCGCCCCCGGGCCCGCGATCCCCTCGGCCGACAGCCTCAAGGGCGGGAACGTGTCCACGGGCGCGGAGCTCTTCCGCGTGAACTGCGCGATGTGCCACAACGTCGCCGGCGCCGGCGGCGCCCTCACCGAGGGCAAGTACGCGCCGCCGCTCACGGGCGTGACCGCCAAGCACGTGTACGAGGCCATGGTCACGGGGCCGCAGAACATGCCCGTGTTCAACAACCTCAATATCACCCCCAAGGACAAGGCGGCGATCGTCGCCTACCTGCAGTACCTCGACAGCCACCCCTCGCCGGGCGGCCTGGACCTCGGCAACCTCGGTCCGGTGTCGGAGGGCCTGTTCGTCTGGATCTTCGCACTCGGCGCGATCGTCGTGGTCACCATCTGGCTGACCGCGAAGCCGAACTAGCGGCTCGGAAGGAATCGACACAGCACATGGCAGATCACGGGACCCCCGGAACCGCCGTCGAGCGCCACGAGGAGCCGACGATGCCGGTCGGCACCGCCGTCGTCCTCCCGGACTCCGAGCAGATCCAGAACCCCGGCTTCCCGCCGTACCGGCCGCGGGTCAGCGACCTCGACCCGAAGAAGGCCCGGTCGAACGAGCGCCGGATCGCGCTGCTCTTCGCGGCGTCGATGGTCGGCAGCGTGTTCGCGATCGTCGCGTACATCGTCTTCCCGATCAACGCGAACGACCCGGGCTCCATCCGGCTCAACAACCTCTTCCTCGGCCTCGGCATCGCGCTGTCGCTGCTCGGCATCGGCATCGCCGCGGTGCATTGGTCGAAGGCGCTCATGGAGGGTCACGACCTCTCCGAGGAGCGGCACATGACCCGGGGCTCGGAGGCCACGCGCGCGTCGGCGGCCGAGGTGTTCCATCTCGGCAACAAGGAGTCCGGCTTCACCCGCCGCAAGCTCGTGCGCAACACGCTCATCGCGTCGCTCGCGCTCTGGCCGCTGCCCGGCATCATCATCTTCCGCGACCTGGGACCGGCCGATCAGGATGCCAACGACGTCCTGCGCCACACCATGTGGAAGGCAGGGACCCGGCTCACGAAGGACCCGAACGGGGTGCCGATCAAGGCATCGGACGTCACGCTCGGCTCGGTCTTCCACGTGATCCCGGAGGGTCTCGACGACCGCGAGGACGCGCTGGAGCAGAAGGCCAAGGCCGCCGTCCTCCTCATGCGCCTGAAGCCCGAGGACCTGCACGTCTCGAAGGGCCGTGAGAACTGGAACTACCACGGCATCGTCGCGTACTCGAAGATCTGCACCCACGTCGGATGCCCGGTGGCCCTGTACGAGCAGCAGACGCATCACCTGCTGTGCCCGTGCCACCAATCGCAGTTCGACATCACCCACGAGGCCGAGGTCATCTTCGGCCCCGCCAAGCGGCCCCTGCCGCAACTTCCCATCACGGTCGACAGCGAAGGGTACCTGGTCGCGCGCAGCGACTTCCACGAGCCCGTCGGCCCCAGCTTCTGGGAGCGTGACCACACGTGAGCGTCGACACCACCGCGCCGTCCGCGGCACCGGCGACCGTCGAGGACGACCAGCTGCCCCCCGGCCGCGGCATGCGGGTGACCAACTGGGCGGCCAACTACATCGACGAGCGCACCGGCATGTCCGGCCTCGTCAAAGAGCTCGGGCGCAAGATCTTCCCGGACCACTGGTCGTACATGCTCGGCGAGGTCGCGCTGTACAGCTTCATCGTCATCCTGCTCTCCGGCACGTTCCTGACGTTCTTCTTCCAGGCGTCGATGGCGGAGACCGTCTACCACGGCTCGTACGCGCCGCTCGAGGGCATCAAGATGTCGTCCGCGCTGTCGTCGACGCTGCACATCAGCTTCGACGTCCGTGGCGGGCTGCTGCTGCGCCAGATCCACCACTGGGCGGCGCTGCTGTTCGTGGCCTCGATCGGCCTGCACATGCTGCGCATCTTCTTCACGGGCGCGTTCCGCAAGCCGCGTGAGATCAACTGGATCGTCGGCTTCACGCTCTTCGTCCTGGCCATGGCCGAGGGCTTCACCGGGTACTCGCTGCCCGACGACCTGCTCTCGGGCAACGGCCTCCGCATCATCTACGGGATGGTCGAGGGCGTGCCGGTGGTCGGCACCTGGATCGACTTCCTGCTGTTCGGCGGCGAGTTCCCGGGCGACGCCATCGTCGGACGCCTCTACACGCTGCACATCCTGCTGCTGCCGGCGGCGGTGGTGGCGGCCATCGGCATCCACCTCGTGCTGCTCGTCGTCAACAAGCACACGCAGTTCGCCGGGCCGGGCCGGACCGAGAAGAACGTGGTCGGCGTGCCGATCATGCCGGTGTTCGCGGCGAAGGCCGGCGGATTCTTCTTCATCGTCTTCGGCGTCATCGCGGTCGTCGCGGCGACGGTCACGATCAACCCGATCTGGGACTACGGGCCCTACGACCCCTCCCCGATCTCGGCCGGCACGCAGCCGGACTGGTACATCGGCTTCGCCGACGGCGCCCTGCGTCTCGTGCCGCCGGGCTGGGAGTTCATGATCGGCCCCTACACGGTGTCGCTCAACATCCTGATCCCGATCATCGTGCTGGTCATGTTCCTCGTCGTCGTCGGCGCCTACCCGTTCTTCGAGGCGTGGATCACCGGTGACCAGCGCGAGCACCACATGACCGACCGTCCGCGCAACGCCCCGGTCCGCACGGCGATCGGCGCGGCCGGCGTCACGTTCTACGCGGCGCTCTGGGCGGCAGCGAGCTCCGACATCCTCGCGACGCACTTCAAGATGTCCGTGGAGTGGGTGACGCACATCATCCAGTTCGCGCTCATCGTGGGCCCGTTCATCGCGTACTTCCTCGCGAAGCGCATCTGCCTCGGCCTGCAGAAGAAGGACCGCGAGATCGCGCTGCACGGTTTCGAGTCCGGCCGTATCGTGCGCCTGCCCGGCGGCGAGTACATCGAGGTGCACCGACAGCTCTCCGAGTACGAGCGCTGGCGCCTGCTCACCTACGACGACTATCAGCCGCTCATGCTGCGCCCGAACGAGCGCGGCCGGATCACGAACGCCGCACGGCTGCGTGCCCGGATGTCGCGTTGGTTCTTCGAGGACCGGATCGCTCCCGTCACCAAGGGCGAGCTCGAGGCGTCGCACCAGCACGGCGGACACTAGCCCGCACCGTTGGTCGACTCGTCGCGAAGCGACGTATCGAGACCTCCCCTCGGAGGAGAGGAGGTCTCGATACGCGCCCGCCGCGCTACTCGACCCGCTCGCGCAGCTCCGCGTCGTCGGCGACGAACAGCAGGTCGCGACCCCGGTTGACCTCACGCACCCAGTCGCGGAAGGCGTCGCTGCGCGCGACGTACACCGAGACATCGCCGAGGATCACCAACCGGCGCCGGTAGTTGGCGAACTTCTGCGCCACCTCACCGGCCACGCCGCTCGAGAGCCGGAAGAAGTCGGGGTCCAGGCGCGCGACCGGCACCACGATCGTCTCCGCGCCACCCGGCACGAAAGTCGTGGCGATGAGGTCCATCGCGTCGTCCGCGGTGCGCAGGAGGGGACCGTCGAGCTCGAGCCGCAGGATCACTCCCCCACCGTACGATGCTGCAGGGCCGGTGACGTGCGGCGAGCCTGACCCTGCCGGTCGCTCAGGCCGCGTCGTAGGCCATGCCCATGGCCTCCCGCACCTCGGCGAGAGTGGCCTCTGCCAGCTCGTTCGCCCGGGCGTTGCCGCGGCGCAGGACGGCGGTCACCAGCGCCGGATCTTTCGCGAACTCGCGCCGGCGTGCCCGGTGCTCGGCCAGGAACGCGGTCACCACGTCGATCGTGAGCGACTTCAGGGCACCGCTGCCGCCGTCGCCGACCGTCTCCGCGACCTCGGCAGGTGTCGATCCGATGCACAGGGCCGCCGTGGAGAGCAGCCCCGCGACGCCGGGACGGGATACCGGGTCGTAGGCGATGCGCCGCTCGCCGTCGGTCACCGTGCGGCGGATGACGGCCGCCGTCTCGTCGTCGCTCAGCCCCAGTGCGATCGCGTTGCCGTAGCTCTTGGACATCTTGCGTCCGTCGAGCCCCGGGATCTCCGGCGTGTCGGTGAGGAGGGCGTCCGGCTCGGGAAAGACCGGGCCGTACCGCTGCGTGAAGCGCCGGGCGATGGTGCGCGTGAGCTCGACGTGCGGGAGGTTGTCCTTGCCGACGGGCACGAGATTGCCCTTGCAGAAGAGGATGTCGGCCGCCTGGTGCACGGGGTAGGTGAGCATGAGCCCACTCAGCGCGCGTCCCGACGCCGCATGCTCGGCCTTCACCGTGGGGTTGCGGTGCAGCTCCGCCTCGGTCACCAGGCTGAGAAACGGCAGCAGCAGCTGGTTCAACGCCGGCACGGCGGAATGGGTGAAGATCGTGGTTCGTTCCGGGTCGAGACCAGCGGCCAGGTAGTCGAGCACGGCGCCGCGCACGTGCTCCCGGACGTTCGCGGCCACATCGCGGTCGGTGATGACCTGGTAGTCGGCCAGGATCACGAACGTGTCGACACCGAGCTCCTGCAGTCGCACGCGCTCGCGGATCGTGCCCAGGTAGTGCCCGAGGTGCAGCGCTCCGGTCGGTCGCTCCCCGGTCAGCACCCGGAACGCGCTCGGATCGGCGACGATGCGCCGTTCGAGCTCCGGCATGCGCGCCACGGTGGCGGCGAATGAATCCATCGGTCGGTCCCCTCTTGAGATCGAAGGGCCGCACGGACGTCGCTTCCGTGACGATCACGGGCTGCCGGGCAGCCCGCGGACATGCGTCACTCGGCTGCTATCGCAGCCACCACCACGCGGAGCGGGTCGAACGCATCATGCGTCGACACTATCGTCTCGAGAGCGCCGGTCTCAGGCGAAAAGCCGGCGCATGTACTCCGCGCTCTCATGGAACCCGAGCCGGTCGTAGAAGCCCCCGGCACGGCGGCTCGCGACGGTCAGCTGCGTCACACCGCGTCGCTCGCACTCGGCTTCGACCGCACGCACGAGCGCCGTGCCCAGATCACGTCCCCGCGCCTTCTGATCGACGACGATCTCCTGCAGCTGAGCGGACGGACCGTTCGTCGACAGCAGCGGCACCACCGTCATGAGGGCGTAGCCGAGCACGCCCTCCGGCTCCTCGGCCACGAGCAGCACGACGGTCGGCTGCTCGCCCGCGAGATACGACGCGATCGTCGCCTCGAAAGCGTCCCGCTTCGGCGGGAAGGCATGTCCGAGCTGCGTGACGAGCTCGAAGACCGCGTCCTCGTCCCCCGGCTGCGCGGCGCGGATCATCAGCGTGCGAAGTTGTTGCGGTAGTACTCGTAGTTCCAGCCGACGATCGCGATCGCCGCCAGCGGACCGCCGAAGAACGACACCCAGGTGCCGATCGCGAGACCGAGGAAGACGAGCGTCAGACCGAGGCCGAGCGTGAACGGCCACCAGCTCCACGGGCTGAACTGGCCCATCTCGGGGTCGCCGTCGTCGACGTTCGCATCGGGGCGGTCCTGCGGCACATCGCCGCCCTGCGCGGAGCGAGTGCGCCCGATGTAGAAGGCGAGGAAGAACGAGAGCACGCCGGTCAGCGCCATGCCGACCAGACCCACCCACTCCGGCTTGCCCGTGTCGATGATCGACCACAGGACGTAGGCGATGTCGGCCGCCCAGAAGAAGGCGCCCAGGATCCAGAACAGGTTGGAGTTGGCGCGCACGCTACTTCACCTCGCCCTTCGCGGCGTCGATCACGGGGGCATCCGGTGCGTCGGCCGGCCCGGGCCCGATGCCGACCGGTACGCCCGCCTCAGGGTGGTGCAGGTCGAACGCCGGCGACTCGGACCGGATCCGCGGGATCGACGAGAAGTTGTGCCGCGGCGGCGGGCACGACGTCGCCCACTCCAGCGAACGCGCATTGCCCCACGGGTCGTCCACGTTGACCTTCGGCGCCCGGCGGGCCGTGACCCACACGTTCAGCAGGAACGGGAGCATGGAGATGCCGAGGATCACGGCGCCCACGGTCGACAGCTCGTTCATCCACACCACACCCGGGTCGGGCTGGTAGTTCGCGTACCGGCGCGGCATGCCGAGCACGCCGAGCCAGTGCTGGATGAGGAACGTGGTGTGGAACCCGATGAACAGCAGCCAGAAGTGGATCTTGCCCAGGCGCTCGTTCAGCATCTTGCCGGTCCACTTGGGCCACCAGAAGTAGAAGCCCGAGAACATCGCGAACACCACCGTGCCGAACACCACGTAGTGGAAGTGCGCCACCACGAAGTAGGTGTCCGAGAGCGGGAAGTCCAACGGCGGCGACGCCAGGATCACGCCCGTGAGGCCACCGAAGGTGAACGTCACGAGGAATCCGATCGCCCAGATCATGGGCGTCTCGAACGTGACGGAGCCGCGCCACATCGTGCCGATCCAGTTGAAGATCTTCACGCCCGTCGGCACCGCGATCAGCATCGTCATGAGCGAGAAGAACGGCAGCAGCACCGACCCGGTCACGTACATGTGGTGCGCCCACACCGTCACGGACAGGGCCGCGATCGAGATCGTCGCGTAGATCAGGGTCTTGTACCCGAAGATCGGCTTGCGACTGAAGACCGGGAACACCTCGCTCACGATGCCGAAGAACGGCAGCGCGATGATGTAGACCTCCGGATGCCCGAAGAACCAGAACAGGTGCTGCCAGAGGATGGCTCCCCCGTTGGCCGGGTCGTACAGGTGGGCGTCGAACACGCGATCCGCCCCGAGTGCGAACAGCGCCGCGGCGAGCACCGGGAACGCGATCAGCACGAGGATCGAGGTGATCATGACGTTCCAGCTCATGATCGGCATCCGGAACATGGTCATGCCCGGCGCCCGCATCGTGATGATCGTCGTGATGAAGTTGACGGCGCCGAGGATCGTGCCGAAACCGCTCATCGCCAGGCCGAAGACCCACAGGTTGCCGCCGAGGCCCGGCGTGAACGTCGTGTCGCTGAGCGGCGCGTAGGCGGTCCACCCGAAGGCCGCCGCCCCCTGCGGGGTGAAGAAGCCGCCGACCGCGATGAGCGAGCCGAAGAAGTAGAGCCAATAGGCCAGCGCGTTCAGCCGCGGGAACGCGACATCCGGAGCACCGATCTGCAACGGCATCGCGACGTTCGCGAACCCGGCGAACAGCGGCGTCGCGAACATCAGCAGCATGATCGTGCCGTGCATCGTGAAGAGCTGGTTGTACTGCTCGTTCGACTGCACGACATCCAGGCCCGGCGTGAACAGCTCCGCGCGGATGACCAGCGCAAGCACCCCACCGACGCAGAAGTAGACGAACGACGTGATCAGGTAGAGGTACCCGATCGTCTTGTGGTCGGTCGTGGTGATCCACTTGATGAAGATGTTGCCCTTGCGTTCGACCTTCGAGCCGCCGACCGTCTGCGTCTGGGTCGGCGTGAAGGTCGCGGGCCCCGCCGTCGTCGTCATGATCCCGATCCTTCGTTCTGGACGCGGCCGGATGTTCCCGGCAGGTTGGTGTCCGTGTTGTAGTCCGAGCCCAGGCGCCCGGTCTGCCCTGCGTCACGCAGCTTCTGCATCTGCGCGTCGAACTCGCTCTGCGAGACGACCTTGACCTGGAAGAGCATGTCGGCGTGATACTCGCCGCAGAGCTCCGCGCACTTGCCCTGATAGGTGCCGGTCTTCGTCGGGATGAAGTACATGTGGTTGGTCTGACCCGGGATCAGATCCTTCTTGTACAGGAAGTCGATGATCCAGAACGAGTGCGCGACATCCCGCGACTCCTCGTCGATCTGGATCCGCTTGTTGACGGGCAGGTACAGGGTCGGCAGCTTCGACATGTCGAGGCTCCCGTCCTTGTTCAGCCGGGCGGTCGCCTGCACCCCCGGCGAGTAGGTCTTCTCGTCGAGGTAGTTGAAGTCCCACGACCAGCGCTTGCCGAAGACCTCGATCTTCTGGTCGGGGTGGCCCGGGTTCGCCTCGATCTGCGCCTGGTCGCGCGCGGTGAAGGCGAAGAAGCCGATCACCAGGATCAGCGGCACGATCGTGTAGAAGATCTCGATCGGCAGGTTGTAGCGCAGCTGGACGGGGAGGCCGGTCTGGCCCTTGCGGCGGCGGTAGACGACGATCGCCCAGATCAGCAGGCCCCAGGTGAGAAGGCCGACACCCAGCAGCACGATCCACGAGGTGACCCAGAGGTCGGTCACCATCGCCGTGTGGTTGGTGGTGTTGCGGTCCCCGGGGAGGAACCCGTTCAGCTGCTGCTGCGTGCACCCCGCGAGCACCAGCGCTCCGGCTCCGAGGATGGGGAGCAGAGCCCAACGGGCAAGGCGCGAACGCCCGATCTGACGACGGCTGCTGCGCACTCGAGACCTCTCGGACGTCGGGATGATTCGCTTGCCAGTCTATAACGGCG
>NZ_BAAAQO010000005.1:31093-99750 GCF_039531715.1 Pseudolysinimonas kribbensis
GATCGGCTCAGTGGAACGAATCGCCGCAGGCGCAGCTGCCGCTCGCGTTGGGGTTGTCGATCGTGAAGCCCTGCTTCTGGATCGAATCCTCGAAGTCGATCGAGGCTCCGTCGAGGTACGGCGCGCTCATCGGGTCGACCACGACCTCGACACCGTCGAAGTCGCGCGTCGCGTCGCCCTCGAGCAGACGCTCGTCGAAGTAGAGCTGGTAGATCAGGCCGGAGCAGCCGCCGGGCTGGACGGCGACGCGCAGGCGCAGATCGTCGCGGCCCTCCTGCTCGAGCAGGCTGCGCACCTTGTCGGCGGCGACGTCGGAGAGGGCGACGCCATGCGTCGCCTCGCTGGTGAGCGCGGTGTCGGTCATGGCTCGATGGTACGCGCGTCGAGCCGGGAGAGCAGGAAGGCCTCCGCGAGGATCGCCCGCTGCAGGCTCGGCAGGTGCACCGACTCGTTGGGGCTGTGCGCGCGACTGTCGGGATCCTCGACTCCCGTGATGAGGATCTGCGCCCGCGGGAAGTGCCGAACCAGGTCGGCGGTGAACGGGATCGAGCCGCCGGAGCCCATGAGCACGGGCTCCACGCCGTCCCACGCCTCGCGCAGAGCCGCCTGCTCCGCCTCGACCGCCCACCCGTCGACCGGCGCGAGGAACGCCTGGCCGAGATCGACGTCCGGGTCGAAGTCGAGCCGTGCGCCGAACGGTGCGTGCGCGACCAGGTGCTCGCGCAGGATGCGCTCGAACTCGTGGGCGTCCTGCCCGGGCGCGACCCGGGCCGCGATGCGGACCCGCACGCTCGGGATCAGGGTGTTCGACGCGTTGAGGACGCTCGGCGCGTCGATGCCGGTCACGGTGATCGACGGCTGGAACCACTCGCGGCTGAGGATCGTGCCCCGGCCGATCGGCGACGTCCCCTCCGGCAGACCGGACTCCTCGCGGAGCTTCGCCTCGTCGTAGCCGGGCGTCGGCGCGTCGTGGGTGGTGAGCCCCTGAACCGCGACGGCGCCCTCGTCGTCCCACAGAGTCGCGAGCAGCTTCGACGCCGCGAGCATCGCATCCGGGATCGCGCCGCCGAACATGCCGGAGTGCACCGCGTGCCCGAGGGTGGTGATCCGGAGATTGAAGGCGACCATGCCCCGGAGCGCGACGTTGATCGCGGGGGTGTCGACATCCCAGTTGCCGCCGTCGGCGACGACGATGACGTCGGCCGCGATCCGGTCGTGGAAGCGGTCCAGGAAGCTGGGGAGGGACCGGGAGCCGAACTCCTCCTCCCCCTCCGCGTACAGCACGATGCCCACCTGCGGGTCGACGCCCGCCGCGATCAGCGCTCGGATCGCCGCGATGTGCGCCGTCACGCCCGCCTTGTCGTCCGCGGCCCCGCGACCCGCGAGCCGGTCGCCGCGGAGCGTGGGCTCGTACGGCTTCGTCTCCCAGTCGGCATCGTCACCGGGCGGCTGCACGTCGTGATGGGCGTAGAGCAGAACCGTCGGCCGGCCGTTGCGCGACGGCCGGGTGGCGAGCACGGCGGGGAGGCCGTCCTGCTCCTTGCCCGGGATCGGCGCGCGGACGATCTCGACCGACTCGAACACGCCGGTGGCGCGGGCCAGCTCCGCCACGGCGTCGGCACTGCGCTGCACCTGTTCGGGGTCGAATCCGTCCCAGGAGACGGAGGGAATGCGCACGAGACGCGTGAGGTCGGCGACGGCGGCCGGGAATCCGGCCTCCACCGCCTCGCGCAGCTCGGCCGATCGGGGGGTGGTGTCGGTCATGCGGGTATCCTAGGGACCCGAAGAATCAGAGGACTTCCCGTGGCCAAGACCCCGACTCCCCCGCACAGCGACGACACCGAGGTCGTCAACGGCAAGGGGCGCGCGACCCCGACCCGCAAGCAGCGCGAGGCGGCGAACAAGCGCCCCCTCGTGCCGAGCGACCGCCGCCAGGCGGCTCGGATGTCGAAGGACCAGATCGCGGCGCAGCGCGAGCGCGCCCGGGTCGGCATGGCGGCCGGCCAGGAGCAGTACCTGCCCCAGCGCGACCGCGGTCCGCAGAAGCGCTACACCCGCGACTTCGTCGACGCCCGATGGAGCGTCGGCGAGGTGCTCCTCCCGCTTCTGGCCCTCGTCATCGTCAGCTACTTCTTCCCGACGATCGCCCAGTACGCGCTCTTCGGCGTCTGGATCGTCATCGCGATCGTCGTGATCGACGGCATCGTGATCGGGTTCCAGCTGCGGAAGCGGCTGTCGGCCAAGTTCGGCACGGTCGAGCGCGGCGTCCGCTGGTACGCGTTCATGCGCGCCATCCAGTTGCGACCGATGCGGATGCCCAAGGCGCAGGTCAGGCGCGGGCAGTACCCGTCCTGAGGCGCAGACCGCGGTTGATCCGGCGGGCCCAGAACGGACCCTCGTAGAGGAACGCCGTGTAGCCCTGCACGAGGGTGGCCCCGGCGTCGAGGCGTGCGCGCACGTCGGCCGCGGTCTCCACGCCGCCGACGGAGATGATGCACAGCTCGTCCGGCACCGCGGTGCGCAGCAGCCGCAGGAGCTCGAGAGAGCGGGGAGCCACCGGGGGTCCCGACAGCCCGCCGGCTCCCGCCCGCTCGACGACCAGCGGGTCCGTGCGGAGCCCGTCGCGTGCCAGCGTCGTGTTGGTCGCCACGATGCCCGCGAGGTGCAGTCGCACGACCAGGGCGGCGATCCGCTTCGCCTGCTCGTCGGTGACGTCGGGTGCGATCTTGACCAGGACCGGCACTCCCCGCGCCTCGCCCTGCACGGCCTCGAGCAGCGGCGCCAGACGGTCGAGCTCCTGCAGGCCGCGCAGGCCCGGGGTGTTGGGCGAGCTCACGTTGACGACCAGGTAGTCGGCGTGCGGCGCGAGCACGCGGGTGCTCGCGCGGTAGTCGTCGATCGCGTCGTCGACCTCGACCACCCGGCTCTTGCCGATGTTGACGCCGATCACCGGCCGCGCCCGCCGCGCACGCTCGCGGACAAGACGCGGCGCGACCTCCTCGGCGCCGTCGTTGTTGAAGCCCATGCGGTTGATGAGGGCCCGGTCGGGCATCAGCCGGAACAGCCGGGGCCGGGGATTGCCGGGCTGGGCGCGCGCGGTCACCGTGCCGATCTCGACGTGGCCGAAGCCGAGAACACCCAGGCCCCGGATCGCGCGGGCCTCCTTGTCGAATCCGGCCGCCACCCCGAAGGGCGACGCGAACTCGAGGCCGAGGGTGCGCACCGCGAGCGAGGCGGCGGGCCGGGTGAGCGGGCGGAGCGCGAACGCCAGCACCGGCAGCATCCGGATGACGAGGTAGCCGAGGCGGTGGGCGCTCTCCGCGTCGAGACGCGCGAGGACGAGCCGGAACAGGACGCGGTACATGCCGACGCCAGGCTATCGGGTGCTATTCGGCGTCGGCGTCCGCCTCGGCCGAGGCCGCGTCGTGCTCCACCCGCAGGAGCGTGATGGCCGCCTCGAAGTCGTCGAGCGACTCGAATCCCTGGTACACGCTCGCGAACCGCAGGTAGGCGACCTCGTCGAGCTCGCGCAGCGGCGGCAGGATCGCCAGGCCGATGTCGTTCGCGTCGATCTGCGAGACGCCCGTCGCGCGGATCGACTCCTCGACGCGCTGCGCGAGCAGGGCGAGGTCCGCGTCGCTGACGGGCCGCCCCTGGCACGCCTTGCGCACGCCCGACACGATCTTCTCGCGGCTGAACGGCTCGACGATGCCGCTGCGCTTGATCACGCTGAGACTCGCGGTCTCGGTCGTCGAGAAGCGGCGCCCGCACTGCGGGCACTGCCGGCGACGGCGGATGGCGAGGCCGTCGTCCGAGGTGCGCGAGTCGATGACGCGGCTGTCGGGATAACGGCAGAAGGGGCAGAACATGGCCCCGCCAGGATAAGTCCCGCGGGTCCCCCGGCGCCGCAGTTCAGTCGAAGCGGCGGTCCACCGCGTCGCCGTGGGCCGGCAACTGCTCCGCGTCGCTGAGCGCCCGGATACCCCTCCGCACGGCCGCGAGCCCCGCCCGGTCGTATCGGATCACCTGCTGCGGGCGCAGGAACGCCGCCGCCGAGAGACCCGCGGAGAAGCGCGCCTGCCCGCCGGTCGGCAGCACGTGGTTGGACCCCGCGAGGTAGTCGCCGAGGCTGACCGGCGACGTCGCCCCGAGGAAGATCGCCCCGGCGTCGTGGATGAGCGCGAGCGTCCCGTCGGGATCCGCGGTCTGCAGCTCGAGGTGCTCCGGCGCGTAGGCGTCGCTGAACCGCGCCGCGCTCGGGATGTCGTCCACGAGGACGATGGCGGACTGCCGCCCGTCGAGGGCGGTTCTCGCGCGCTCGCGATGCACGGTCGCCCCGAGCTGGCGCTCGAGTTCCGCGACCACGGCCCGCGCCAGCTCCGGTGCATCGGTCACGAGCACCGCGGAGGCGAGTTCGTCGTGCTCCGCCTGGCTCAGCAGATCCGCGGCGACGAGCCGCGCGTCGGCGCCGGCGTCGGCGATCACGAGGATCTCCGTGGGACCGGCCTCGGCGTCGATGCCCACGACGCCGCGCACGACCCGTTTGGCGGCCGCGACGAAGACGTTGCCGGGACCGGTGACGAGGTCGACCGGCTCGAGGCCCAGCGCCGGCACGCCGTAGGCGAAGGCGCCGATCGCTCCGGCGCCGCCCATCGCGAAGACGCGGTCGACGCCGAGCAGGCCGGCCGCACCGAGGATCGTCGGGTGCACGGCCCCGCCGAATGCGGCCTGCGGCGGCGACGCGAGGGCGATCGCGTCCACGCCCGCCACCTGGGCGGGCACGACGTTCATGACGACGCTCGAGGCGAGGGCGGCCTTGCCACCGGGCACGTAGACGCCCACGCTGCCCACTGGTTGCCAGCGCTGCTCGACGACGGCGCCGTCGCCCAGCGGCGTCACGGTTGCCGAGGGCACCTGCGCCCGGCTCGCGAGCCGCACCCGGCGGATCGCCTCCTCGAGCGCGGCGCGCACGCCGGCATCCAGGCCCTCCACCGCGGCATCGATCGCGGCCGGGTCGACCCGCACCGCCGGCGGGCGCACACCGTCGAACCGTTCGGCCTGGTCGAGCAGGGCGGCCTCGCCGCGATCCCGCACGTCCGCGATGAGCGCCGCGGCCGCATCGGTGGCCGTCGTCACGTCGACCTGGGCACGAGGGACGAGGGCCGCGAGATCGGCACGGCCGGGTCGCGCGCCCCGCAGGTCGAGGGTCTGGATCATCGTCGTTCAGCGTATCGGCGCCTCCGATGGAGCGGTGCGCTCGTGTCAGCGCGCGGCCGGAGGGCGCGGGAGGATGGGGGGATGCAGGACCAGGAGGCCTTCCGCCTCGCCTTCCGCCGCCTCGCCGCCGGCGTCTCCGTCGTGACCGCCCTCGGCCCGGACGGCGCACCGGTCGGATTCACGGCGACCTCTCTCGCGTCGCTCGCCGCCGATCCCCCCATGGCGACCTTCAACATGGCGCGCGCCGCGAGCTCCTGGCACGCGGTCGAGCAGACCGAGCACGTGCTGGTGCACATCATGGGCGCCCGCAACCGGGCGGCGGCGCACACGATGTCGCTCGATGCGCAGCTGCGCTTCCGGGGACCGCACTGGGCGCCGGGGCCGCTCGGCATCCCGCAGCTGCGCGACGTGCCGGCCTGGATGCTGGGGCGCGTGATCGGACGATATCCCGTCGAGGAGAGCGCGGTCGTCGTCGTGCGCATCGAGGACGGCGGGCTCGGCGAACCCGACCAGCCGCTGCTGTACCACGAGCGCGACTACTGGCGACCCGGCGACCGGATCGACTAGCCCGGCTCAGGCGACGCAGTTGGGGCCGAGGAGCCGCTTGAGCTCGCCGTAGAGGTCGGCGGTGACCGAGACCGGGAACGGGATCTCGAACATCCGCGCGGACTCGCCGCGCACCAGCCGCAGCCGCACCTCGTTCTCGCCCGAATGCCGGATCAGCACGTCGTTCAGCGCGCTCACGACGTCGGTGGTCGCCCGCTGCTCGGGCACCGAGATCACGAGCGGGCCGGAACCGAGCGACTGCCCGGTGTCGGGGACGAACAGGCTCTGCGCGTGCAGGTTGAAGCCGTCGTCGCGCACGCTCACCCTGCCCTTGATGACGACGATCGCGTCTGCGACGAGCGACGGCGAGAACTCCTGGTAGGTCTTGCCGAGGAACATCACGGAGACCTCCCCGCCGAAGTCCTCGAGCTGGACGATGCCGTACGGGTTGCCGGACTGGCGCGCGGTGCGGTGCTGCACGCTGGTCAGCAGACCGGCGACCGTCACGACCTCGCCGTCCTCCGGCTCCCCCTCCAGCAGCTCGCCGATCGAGACGCTCGCGTGCTTGGCGAGAGTCAGCTCCAGCCCGGCCAGCGGATGGTCGCTCACGTAGAGCCCGAGCATCTCGCGCTCGAACGCGAGCTTGTCGCGCTTGGCCCACTCGGGACGCTCGGGCACCCGCTCCACCGCGTGCTCGGGCTCGTCCCACAGCTGATCGAAGTCGAAGCCGACCTGGCCGTTGGCCTCGGCGCGCTTGTCGCTCACGGCGCTGTCGATGGCGCCCTCGTGGATCTCGATGAGCGCCCGGCGGGTGTCGCCGAGCGAGTCGAAGGCGCCGGCCTTGATGAGCGACTCGACCATGCGCTTGTTGAGGGCGCCGAGCGGCACCTTGCGCAGGAAGTCGTGGAAGCTCGTGAAGGAGCCCTTCTCCTGGCGCGCCGCCTTGATCTGATCGACGACGCCGAAGCCGACGTTGCGCACCGCGCCCATCCCGAACCGGATGTCCTCGCCGACGGCGGAGAAGTAGCCGATCGACTCGTTGACGTCGGGTGAGAGCACCTTGATGCCCATGCGGCGGCACTCGTTGAGGTACATCGCGAGCTTGTCGCGGGCGTCGCCGACGCTCGTCAGCAGCGCCGCCATGTACTCGGCCGGGTAGTGCGCCTTGAGGTAGGCGGTCCAGTAGCTGAGCACGCCGTACGCGGCCGAGTGGGCCTTGTTGAACGCGTAGTCCGAGAACGGCAGCAGGATGTCCCAGAGCGTCTTGATCGCCGTGGCGGAGTAGCCGTTGGCCTTCATGCCGTCGACGAAGCCCTGGTACTGCTTGTCGAGCTCCGACTTCTTCTTCTTGCCCATCGCGCGCCGCAGGATGTCGGCCTGGCCGAGCGAGAAGCCCGCCACCCGCTGCGCGATCGCCATGACCTGCTCCTGGTAGATGATCAGGCCGTAGCTGGTGTCGAGGATCTCGGCGAGCGAGTCCTTGAACTCCGGGTGGATCGGCGTGATCTCCTGCTGGCCGTTCTTGCGCAGGGCGTAGTTGATGTGCGAGTTCGCGCCCATCGGTCCCGGGCGGTACAGCGCGATGAGGGCGGAGATGTCCTCGAAGTTGTCGGGCTTCATGAGCCGCAGCAGCGACCGCATCGCCCCGCCGTCGAGCTGGAACACACCGAGCGTGTCGCCGCGGGACAGGAGCGCGTAGGCCTCGGGGTCGTCGAGCGCCAGCTCCTCGAGCACCGGACGGAATCCCCGGTTGGCCTGGATGTTGTCCAGCGCGTCGTCGACGATCGTGAGGTTGCGCAGCCCGAGGAAGTCCATCTTGATGAGACCGAGGGCCTCGGATGCCGGGTAGTCGAACTGCGTGACGATCTGGCCGTCCTGCTCCCGCTTCATGATCGGGATGATGTCGATGAGCGGTTCGCTCGACATGATGACGCCGGCGGCGTGCACGCCCCACTGGCGCTTGAGCCCCTCGAGGCCGCGGGCGGCCTCGAAGACGGTCTTGGCCTCCGGGTCTGTCTCGATGATCGTGCGGAGGTCGCCGGCCTCCTTGTAGCGCTCGTGCGCGGGGTCGACGACGCCGGTGAGCGACATGTCCTTGCCCATCACCGGCGGCGGCATCGCCTTGGTGAGCTTCTCACCCATGCCGAACGGGAACCCGAGCACGCGCCCCGCGTCCTTGAGCGCCTGCTTCGCCTTGATCGTGCCGTAGGTCACGATCTGCGCGACGCGCTCCTCGCCGTACTTCTCGGTCACGTACCGGATGACCTCGCCGCGCCGGCGCTCGTCGAAGTCCACGTCGAAGTCGGGCATCGACACGCGATCGGGGTTGAGGAACCGCTCGAAGATGAGCCCGTGCTGCAGCGGGTCGAGGTCGGTGATCCGCATCGCGTAGGCGGCCATCGACCCGGCGCCCGACCCGCGGCCCGGCCCGACCCGGATGCCGTGGTCCTTCGACCAGTTGATGAAGTCGGCGACCACGAGGAAGTAGCCGGGGAACCCCATCTGGGTGATGACGCCCACCTCGTACTCGGCCTGCGTGCGCACCTCGTCCGGGATGCCGTTCGGGTAGCGCACGTGGAGGCCCTTCTCGACCTCCTTGACGAACCAGCTCTCCTCGGTCTCGCCCGCCGGCACCGGATAGCGGGGCATGTAGTTCGCACTCGTGTTGAACTCGACCTCGCAGCGCTCGGCGATCGCGACCGTGTTGTCGCACGCCTCGGGGATGTCGCGGAAGATCTCGCGCATCTCCTGCGGCGACTTGATGTAGTAGCCGTTGCCCTCGAGCTTGAAGCGGTTCGGATCGGCCATGGTCGACCCGGACTGCACGCACAGCAGCATCTCGTGCGCCCCCGCGTCGGCCGCGCGGGTGTAGTGGGAGTCGTTGGTCGCCACGAGCGGCAGGTCGAGCTTGCGCGCGATCGACAGCAGGTCGTCGGCGACCCGCTTCTCGAGCCCGAGACCGTGGCGCATCACCTCGACGAAGAAGTTGCCGGCCCCGAAGATGTCGCGGTAGTCGGCGGCGGCCTGGAGCGCCAGATCGAACTGGCCCAGCCGCAGCCGGGTCTGCACCTCGCCGGACGGGCATCCGGTCGTCGCGATGAGCCCCTTCGCGTAGCGCTGGAGCAGCTCGCGGTCCATCCGCGCCTTGAAGTACTGCCCCTCGATCGACGCGAGCGACGACAGCCGGAACAGGTTGTGCATGCCCTCGGTCGACTCGGCCCACATCGTCATGTGCGTGTACGCGCCGCCGCCGGAGACGTCGTCCTCGCCGCCGTTGCCCCAGCGGATGCGCGTCTTGTCGCGGCGGGAGGAGTCGCCGGGCGCGAGGTAGGCCTCGGTGCCGATGATCGGCTTGAGACCCGCGTTCCTGGCCTGGTTCCAGAAGTCGAAGGCGCCGAAGTTGTTGCCGTGGTCGGTGATCGCGACGGCGTTCATGCCGAGCTCGGAGACGGCGCCCATGAGGTCGCCGACCCGCGCCGCGCCGTCGAGCATCGAGTACTCGGTGTGCACGTGCAGATGAACGAAATCCGACGACGCCACCTAGCGAGACTAATCCGCCCGGAGGACGTCGAGGGCGTGTTGCAGGTCTGCCGGGTAGCGTGTCTCGAACTCGACGGGCTCCCCGGTGCCCGGATGCCGGAATCCGAGACGCACCGCGTGCAGCCACTGCCGCTCGAGCCCCACCCGCGCGGCCAGCGTCGGGTCGGCTCCGTAGAGCAGGTCGCCCACGCATGGGTGACGCTGCGCGGCCATGTGCACCCGGATCTGGTGGGTGCGTCCGGTCTCGAGGTGGATCTCCAGCAGCGTCGCCGAGCGCTCCGCCTCGAGGGTGTCGTAGTGGGTGACGCTCGGTTTGCCGTCGGCTGTGACCGCGAACTTCCAGCTCGCCGAGGGATGCCGCCCGATGGGCGCGTCGATCGTCCCGCGGAAGGGGTCGGGGTGCCCCTGCACGACGGCGTGGTAGATCTTGTCGACCGTCCGGTCGTGGAAGGCGCGCTTCAGCTCCGTGTACGCCCGCTCGCTCTTCGCGACCACCATGAGGCCGCTCGTGCCGACGTCGAGCCGGTGCACGATGCCGGCCCGCTCCGCAGCACCCGAGGTGCTGATCCGGAATCCGGCTGCCGCCAGGGCGCCGAGCACCGTCGGGCCGTCCCAGCCGACCGCGGGGTGGGCCGCGACGCCGACGGGCTTGTCGATGACCACGATGTCGTCGTCGTCGTGGACGATCGCGAAGTCGGGCACGAGCTGCGGAACGACGGACGGCTCCTCGCGCGGCGTCCACTCGATCTCGAGCCAGCCGTCTCGAAGCCGATCGGACTTGCCGAGCGGCTGTCCGTCGAGCGTCGCTCCCCCGGCGTCGATCACCTGCACCGCGAAGCTGCGCGAGAAGCCGAGGAGCCGCGACAGGGCGGCATCGGCGCGCTCGCCGAAGAGTCCGTCGGGCACCGGCAGGGTGCGGCGCTCCACGGCTACCCCTTCGGGGTGGGGCGGCCCGCCGGCGCGTCGCCCGGTTCCGCCTCGGCTGCGGCCGCGCGCGCGGGCTTGCGGATGACCGCCCGGGAGCCATCGAGCCCGGTGCCGCGCAGCGACAGCAGGATGAACAACGCCATCGACGTCGTGATGGCGATGTCGGCCACGTTGAAGATCGCGGGGAAGAACCCGATCGTGATGAAGTCGACGACGTGCCCGACCCCGAACCCCGGCGGCCGGAACAGTCGGTCATTGAGGTTGCCGAGCGCCCCGCCGAGCACGAGCCCGAACATCGTGGCCCAGGCGAGAGAGCGGATCCGGCGCGAGAACCACGCGATCACGACGATCACGCCGACCGCGACGATCGAGAAGATCCACGTGTAGCCGTTGGCGAACGAGAACGCCGCGCCCGAATTCGTGACGTAGTGGAACTGCAGCACGGGCCCGAGGAGCGGGACGACCTCGTCCTCGTGGAGATGGCTGACGATCAGGAACTTGGCGAGCTGGTCGAGCCCGTAGACGCCGAGCGCGATGATCGCGAGGAGGAGCAGAGCCCGGACGCTGACGCCGCCCCGCGCGCCGGCCGAGGCCGTGCGGCGGGGCGCCGCATCATCCGGCTGCTCAGTTGCCGGCAAAGCCCTGGTACTCGGACGGCTGACCGAACGCCTCGAAACCGCCCGACGGCTGAGCGCCGGGGAACGCGGGAGCGTTCTGCTGCGGCGCGACCGGCGGGGCGCCGACCTGCACCGGCTGCGCGGGCTGCTTCGTCTCGGACGCATCGGATGCCGGGGCGGTCGGCGAGGTGCTGCTCGGCAGCTCGGGGGTCGAGTCGAGCTCGCGGAGCTGGCCCTCGATGTATCCGCGCAGCTTCTGCCGGTACTCGCGCTCGAAGGTGCGGAGCTGGTCGACCTGACGCTCCAGGCCCGCCTTCTCCTCCTGCAGCCGGTTCGTCTGCTGCTCGAGCGAGGCGCGCTCCTGCTCGATCGTGCCGAGCTGCGCCCGCGCACCCTCCTGCGCCTCGGACACGACGCGCGCCGCGGTCGCGTGACCCTCGGCGATGAGCGCGTCGCGCTTCTCCATGCCCTCGCGCACGTGCTCCTCGTGGAGCCGGCGGGCGAGCTGAAGCAGGTTGTTGGTGTTACCCGGGTCCATGGCGTCGGCGCTCACGGGCGCGGGTGCCGGCGTCGGGACGGGCGCGAACGCCGGCTCCGGCTGTGCGACGACCGCCGGCTGCGCGGGGGCGGACGCGGCGGCGGGTGCCTGCTGCGCCTGGCGCTGCAACTCCTGGACGCGCTGCTCGCCCTGAACGAGCCGCTGCCGCAGCTCCTCGTTCTCCTGGCCGAGTCGGCGCAGCTCCACCACGACCTCGTCGAGGAAGTCGTCGACCTCGTCCTGGTCGTAGCCCTCACGGAACTTGGTCGGGTTGAAACGCTTGTTGACCACGTCCTCCGGCGTCAAGGCCATGCCCATCACTCTCCAGCTCTTCGTGTCCGGTCTCTCGGCCCCGGAACATCACGTTGCGATAACGCTAGCAACTTCCACCTCACCCCGAGGCTGAGGACTCAGCGTACCGCCCCGGGTGCCGCGACCCTGGGGCTGCGGTGTGCGTTGCGCGAGCACGCCGGAATTCCGGGACCGCGGTCCCGGCACCGGCGGTCGATCTTCAGGCGAAGAACGCGGCCTCGACGTCCGACTCCGCCTCGGCCTGCTCGCCGCTCGTGGCGACGTGCTCGGGCGAGAGCAGGAACACCTTGCTCGTCACGCGCTCGATCTTGCCGTAGAGGCCCTGCGACAGGCCGCTCGCGAAGTCGATCAGGCGACGCGCATCCGGCTCGCTCATCTGGCTGAGGTTGATGATGACCGGCACGCCCTCGCGGAAGCTCTCGGCGATCAGCTGCGCATCCTTGTACTGCCGCGGGTGCACGGTGAGGATCTCGCTCATCGCGGGCTGGGCGTGACGACTCGCCACGGGGCGTCGCAACGGGGTGACCGGCGCGCGCGTCGACGTCGGCGCGGCTGCGACGGGCGCCGCCGGCGCGACGGGGGCTTGGTCCTCGTAGTCCTCGTCGGCCAAGCCGAGGTAGACCATGGTCTTGCGCAGCGGGTTCGCCATCTCGTCCTCCCGAGGAGCTCGCGTTCGGTCTGACCTTAACCAGGGGTTGAACGTTTTCCGGTGATTGCCGTCCCGATGCGAAGGTGTGTCGCGCCCTCGAGGATCGCCTCGCGGAAGTCGCCCGACATCCCCGCCGAGATGGCGACGGCGTCGGGCGCGATCGCCCGCACCCGCTCGGATGCCGCCCGCACCCGGGCGAATTCGGACCGTGGCTCGGCGCCGGGCGACGCGACCGCCATGACGCCCCGCAGCCGCAGCGAGGGGAGCGTCAGCAGATGCTCGGTGAGGTGCTCGACCCCGTCGGGGTCGACGCCGCCGCGGGCCGGGTCGTCGGTGAGGTTGAGCTCGAGGAACACGTCGAGCGGGGGCAGCGCATCGCCCGCCCGGTGCAGTGCATCGGCGAGAGCCGCACGGTCCAGGGAGTGCACCGACGCCGCGTACGCGCGGACCGCGCGCGCCTTGTTGCGCTGCAGCTGCCCGACGAAGTGCCAGCGCAGTGCCAGGCTCTCCAGCTCGGCGGCCTTCGCCGCCGCCTCCTGGTGCCGGTTCTCCCCCACGTCCTGCACGCCGAGCTCGGCGAGCTCGCGCACGAGCGACACGGGGTGGAACTTGGTGACGACGATCCGGGTGAGCTCGCGGCGCTCGCGTCCTGCCGCGCGCGCCGTCGCGGCGATCTCCGCGTCGACCGACGCGAGCCGGTCGGCGAGGTCCGACATCGCGCTACTTCAGGAAGTCCGGGATGTCGAGGTCGTCGTCGTCATCGAAGTCGCGGTCCGCAGGGGCGGCCACCGGTGCGTCGGGCTCGGTCGCCCATCCGGACGGCATCGGCTGGGTCTCCTGCAGGTGCGAGCCCGAGGTCCCGACGCCCACCCCGGCCGGCACCTGGGCCTCGACGAAGTTGCTGCGGCGGTCCTGGCCCGCCTTGACCTGCGGCTCTCCCCCGTCGAAACCCGCGGCGATCACGGTGACGCGCACCTCGTCGCCGAGGGTGTCGTCGATGACCGCGCCGAAGATGATGTTCGCCTCGGGGTGGACGGCCTCCTGCACGAGTCGCGCCGCGTCGTTGATCTCGAAGATGCCCAGGTTGGATCCGCCCTGGATCGAGAGCAGCACGCCGTGGGCTCCGTCGATCGACGCCTCGAGCAGCGGGCTCGCGACCGCGAGCTCCGCGGCCTTGATCGCGCGGTCGGCTCCCCGGCTCGCGCCGATGCCCATGAGGGCCGAGCCGGCGCCCTGCATGACGCTCTTGACGTCCGCGAAGTCCAGGTTGATCAATCCGGGGGTCGTGATGAGATCGGTGATGCCCTGCACGCCGGCGAGGAGCACCTGGTCGGCGGTCGCGAACGCCTCGAGCATGCTGATGCCGCGATCGCTGATCTCGAGGAGCCGATCGTTCGGCACCACGATGAGCGTGTCGACCTCGTTCTTGAGGGCGATGACGCCGTCCTCGGCCTGCGCCTGCCGGCGCTTGCCCTCGAACCCGAACGGCTTGGTCACGACGCCGATGGTGAGCGCGCCGATCGACTTGGCGATCCGGGCGACGACGGGCGCGCCGCCCGTGCCGGTCCCGCCGCCCTCGCCCGCGGTGACGAAGACCATGTCGGCACCCGAGAGCGCCTCCTCGATCTCCTCCGCGTGATCCTCGGCGGCGCGCCGGCCCACCTCCGGGTCGGCTCCGGCGCCGAGTCCGCGCGTCAGCTCGCGGCCGACGTCGAGCTTGACGTCGGCATCGCTCATGAGCAGCGCCTGGGCGTCGGTGTTGATCGCGATGAACTCGACGCCGCGCAGGCCGAGTTCGATCATCCGGTTCACGGCGTTCACGCCGCCGCCGCCGATGCCGACGACCTTGATCACCGCGAGATAGTTCTGGTTCGTGGTCACGTCCCGGCCTTCCGTGTCGCTCGTTTCCGAAACCTTCAACTTCTACTTGAAGTCGAGATAAGTTCCGACTACGCTGGTCTGCCCTCACGGTACGGACGGCGACCAGGAGGGGCGGGAGGCGCCGCGCGTGTCGCGCCGATTGAGCCGCGACACCGGGCGTCAGCCCTGCACGCCGCCCTGGTCGTCGCCACCGGCCGGCGCCGTCGGCGAGCCGGTCGGCGTGGGAGTCCCGCCCGCGCCAGCCTCGGTGCTCGGCGGGGTCACCCCGCCGAGCGTCGCCGTGTCGCTGGGGTTGAAGACCGCGAACTGGGGCGCCGACACGGTGTAGGTGCCGGAGCCCTTCTGCCCGTGCAGCGCGATGAGGCGGCCGAGCACCTGCGCCTTCAGCACCGACTGGTCGGCGCTGCCCCAGAGCACGCGCTGCCCCGAGCCGCGCAGCGTCAGCGTCACATCGTCGTGCGTGCGCGCGGCGATCGTGTCGACCTGGGCGCGCAGGGCTGCCGGCAGGGCGAGCAGCACCTGCGCCATCGACGCGAAGCCCGGGCCGTTCAGCGGCGCGTCGGCGAGCTGGATGAGCGGCACCCCGTCGGGCCGCTTCGCCGTGCGGTCGACGACGATGCCCGCCGGGTCGACCAGCTGGAAGTCGTCGGCACCCTGGATCACGCCGACCGGCGTGCGCTCCGACACGTGCACGATGAGAGTCGCCGGGGGCTCGAGCTCCGTGACGTAGCTGCGGATCAGCGAATACCGCCCGAGCTCCTTCTTGATCGCCGAATCGTCGAGCAGAGCCAGCGGTGTGCCGAGGTTCGGCGCCAGCGCCGTCTCGAGGGCCGAGGCGTCAAGCCGGTGGGTGCCGTCGACGCCGATGGTGCGCAGGGCCAGGAGCGGGGAGTACACGGCGGTCAGGACCAGCAGCACGAGCAGCACGAGCACGCCGCCGGCCGCGAACAGGCCGGCCCGGCGGTGCCGCGCGCGCCGCGTGAAGCGCTTGACCTCGCGCTTCTCCTCCCGCCGTCGGGCACGGGCGGCGGCCCGGATGTCGGCGCTCGCGACCCGCTCCCGGGCGGGGGCCGGCCGCCGGGATGCGCGCGGTGGCTTCGGCGCGCGCTCCTCGTGCGGCGGGGCGGGTCGCGCGGGCGTGGAGCCTGCCTGCGCGGGGGGCGCCGGGCGCGCGGGTCGCTCGACCGGGGGCGCCGCGACACGCGAGCGCGGAGAGGGCGCGGCGGCGGCCGGACGGCGCAGGGCACCGCCGACGGCTTCGGGTCGTCTCACCCTCCGAGCATCACCGACGGCTCACGCCGCACGGCGGCGACTCACCGCGTCTTTGGCAACCTTCGACTCACAACAGCCACTCGGGACGCTCATCGAGATCTGACAGGAGCGCGGAGCGCTGTATCCACTCCGCCAGACGAGGCTCGAGAGCAAGAAGTCGCACGCGATCAAGGTCCGCGCGCCGACGAGCCAAGAACGCCCACATCTCGTCCTCGGCGCGCTCGACGAGTTCACCCAGCTCGCCAGGCTCCTCGTCCCAGATGAGACCTGCCACCGCGTCGGCCGCCTCGCGCTCGTCCCGGAGCTCGCCCAGACGCCGAGCGACCGCGATCTCGAGGTCGAGCAGGAAGTCGTGGACGACTTCGTGGGGCATCGGCGCGAGGGCGGCCGCTTCCCGGAACGGCGATCGGAGGCAGGCGAGACAGTTGACCGCGACCCGGCGACTCGGAGGTCGCCAGGCCACGATCGCCCGGTACAACCTGCCCAGGCTGACCTCGAGCATCAGCTCTGCCGGCATCCCACGGCGTGCAGAGCCGCCACGTCGCCGCGCCCGAGCACCGGAGCCGTCGCCGGGTCGAGCACCGGGGTCATGATCTCGTCCTTGCGCGTGGCGTGGCCGAGGCCGACGGCGTGGCCGAGCTCGTGGAGCATGGTGAACTCGGCGGTCGTCGTGCCCGGCGCGTTGACGGCGGCGTCGGCGGCGATCTCGACGTCGGCGTGACGGATCGCGCCTTCGTCGTCGGTGCGCGTCGACGTGACGCCGATCGCCTCGTCGCTCCCGCCGAGCCGCTGCACGTCGGGAGACGGGACGTAGGAGATCAGGATCCCCGCGTCGTACGACGACCCGATGCGCAGCGGCAGCCCGCTCGTCCGCGCGATGCTCGCCACCGCGGACGCGACGACGTCCGCGGAGCCGGCCGGTGAGCCGTCCGCCAGCCGAACCTCGATGGGCGCGGCGCAGGACCAGCGCTCGGGGCCGTTCGCCGCCGTGCCGAGGAAGGAGTAGTCCCTCCCCTCCACCAGGTCGGCCGGGGGCGCCGCGGCGGCGGCGGAGGCGCGAGCCGCGCCGGTGGCGATCACGAGCGAGGCCGCGATCGCGCTGGCGACGACGAGCACCGCGAGCGCGGCGAGGAGGAGCGTCCGCGGGCGGACGCTCCGGCGGTGGTCGTGCTGCTCCGGAACGACGACGGCCCCGACCCGGGCGGGGTCGAGCTCGTCGAGTCCGACGGCGCCGGGCCGCTCGAGGTGGTCCGACTCGTGCGGCAGCGGGACCGCGGGCTCCTTGCGCTCGATCCCCGAGATGCGGAGCCGCTGCACGCCGGCGTCGGCGTGCACCGAAGACGCGAGCGCCTGGATCTCGTCGCGGATGCTCGTGCCCAACGGGATGCGGCGCTGCACGTCGAAGGCGAGGTCGGTGACGCGCAGGACCGCCGCCGAGGCCTGGATGGCCTGGATGACCTCGGCGTTGTGGCGGATCTCAACCTCCTCCGCCTCCGCGAGGTCGGCCCGCATGAGCACCAGCTGCTCCTCGGCCGCGTCGAGCGCGGCCCGTCCGCTGCCGACGTGGCTCTCGACGAGCCCGTCGGTCTCCTCGTTGAGCGCGCCGTAGGCGGCGAGCCTCCGACCGAGGGCGTTACCGCGCGAGTAGCCGTAGACGAGGAAGCCGAGCACGCCCAGCACGACGACGCCGAAGAACCCCGCGAACAGGAGGGAGAAGGCGAGGCCGCGAGCCGCGTCCATCGCCATCGCGAAGATCCGGACCGACACGACGCTCACGAGCGCGATCGTCAGGGCGGAGCACGCCGCTCCCCAGGCGATCAGGACGCCGTGGAGCCACCCCACCGAGTGCGCGGGGGTCGCGCGCCCGAGCTGGCCGAGGCCGTGCGCGCGCGCGGCGTCGCGATCGAACGGCTCCCCCGCCGTCGCGGCGTCGGAGTGCACGTGCGCGTAGCCGGCGTCGAGCTTGTCGATGCGGGCCTCCCGGGCGATCCGCCAGGCGCGGATCGCCCGCCCGGTCTGCTTCGTGACGACGTGCGTCGCAGCGAACACGAGCACCGTCACGATCACGAGCGGCAGCAGCGTGAGGAGATTGCTCGGGTTCCACAGGAGCGTGTACACGGCCGAGAACTCGGCGGCCGTGACGCCGAGCGCGGCGATCCACCCCCAGACGCCCGGGGTGGAGTGCTGGCGGTGGCGGTAGTCGCCATGGTTCTCTGCGCGAGAAGCGGCGCGCTGGGCCGAGTCCCCGGCCACGTAGCCGCCGGCGCGGGTGACGTGCTCGCCGTCGACGAGGACGACCTGGGACCATGTCTCCTCCGCCTCGTCGAAGTCCACCGCGGCGGCCGCGACGAGACGCTGCGCCTCGGCGGCACGGCCGTGGGCCTGCTCGACGAGGGGCATCGAGAGCGACCGGCCGGCGGTGATCGCCTTGTTGACGGCGAACGAGACCGCGTAGCCCTCGTTCATGTAGCGCACGTTGGCCTCCTCGTCACGTCCATGGAGGGGGGCGCCGACGACGAGAGCCGCCGCCGTCTCGACGGCGTGGTCCGGCAGGAGCCGCGCGTACGGGTCGAAGGCCCGGTGGAGCGGGTGGAGCGGGTCGACCGGGTTGCGGTAGAACATCGCTCCGATTGATCGACGGGCGACGGGGCCGTCCAGCGTGTTCGGGTTCATGATGCGTCTCTCCTTCTTCTGGTGTTTCCTCTAGTGGTCGGTCGTGGATTCGGCGGTGCAGACCACGCTTCGCTGTGCGGCGTCCTTCGGTCCGAAACCGGGGAGCGGGGCGGTCGCGCCGAGACCGACCGGCGTCGCCGGGACCTTCTCGGACGCAAGGATCTCGGTGATACGCCGTGCGCGGTCGAGGGAGAGCTGCTGCCCGAGGGGCGATCCCGGGTCGCCATAGGCCGCGATGCGTCCGCGGCAGACGATCTGCGAGAAGCGGCCGGTCCTCCAGGCGTCGACGAGCGGCTGGAGCTGCGCTCGGGCCTCGTCGGGCGAGATCAGCACGGCCTCGTCGGGCAGGAACAGGCTGGAGGTGTCGATGCTCGCGGTGATCGAGCCGTCCGCGTGGGCGGTCGGCTGCTGCGGCGTGGGGTCGGGGAGGTTCGGAACCACCGGCGCGGACGGCGCGGTCGGCGCGGCGCGCGTGCCCTGCTCCTCGGTGGCCGAGACGAGCACGCCGCCGGCGCGCTTGATGTACGCGGCCAGGAAGGCGCGGCGCCACTGCGCGGTCGCGAGGTTCAGCGGCGGCTGGTCGGCCTGCGGCTGCGCGAACACGACGTGGAGCCGCATCCCGCGTAGGTCCGGGACCCCGGACCTCGGCAGCGACGCTACCGCGGCGGCCGGATCCGCGGCCATCAGGACGCGGACGTCGGTGGGGTCCGTCGTGGGCAGCGCGAGCGAGCGCAGCCAGACCTCGTGGTCGCGGGCGCCGGGCGCCGCATCGTCCGCGGCGACCGACAGCAGCTCCGCGAGTGAGCGGCCCTCGCCCGTCGGCTCCTCGGCGGCGGCCTTCCCGAAGGCGCGGTCGACGCGGGCGCGGATCGCCTTCGCGCGGAGGTCGGCGTCGGACTCCGGACCTCCGTCGCGATCGACGGCGAGGTCGACCTTCGCGACGGTCGTCGGCGTCTCGCCGGCGCCCTCGTGCAGCACAAGCGTGCCGCCGCCCTTCGCCGACATCGCGTCGGCCGCCGAGGCGATCAGCGCGCGGGTGCCGGCGGAGGCCGCGCCGGACTGGCGGTCCTCCTGCAGGATCACGGTGAGCACCGAGCCCGCGGAGAGCTGCGCGGTGTGTATCCCCAACGCGACGCCTGCGCCGATGACGGCGAGGACGATGACGGCCGCGATCGTGGCGACCGCCCAGCGCGGGACGCCTCGGCGCGGACCGGGGCGTCCCGGACGGCGCGGACCGTGCGAGGCCGGGACTGCGGCGCGCCGACGGAGGGCCGACGGCGCGGACGGGGTGGTGACGGGCATGATTCTTTCCTCTCGGGTGGGCGCTCGGGTCAGGCGCTCGGCTAGCGGCGGGCGGGGACGGTCGACGGCGGCTCGACCATGTCGTCGACCAAGTCGACGTAGCCGAAGATCCCGATGCCGACCGACAGGGCGGTCGCGAGATCGGGCCGCTCCCGCCGGAGCAGCTGACGCAGCGCCGAGATCGCGGCGCGGACGTCATCGGTGGCGTGGTGCACGTCGCGCGCGACGCGGTCCGCGGAAGCGGGGTCGGTGGTCATGAGCGTGATCTCCTCTGCGCCCGGCACCGGAGCCGAGCTGTTCCGCTCAGCGTGATCCGGGACCGGCGCCGTCGGGGCGTATGGAGGCAGAGCACCGGAGAAGGGCCTGCATATTTCCGCCAAACCGCGGGCGAGATACGCTCACGGCGGAGGCCGCGTGACGCCCGAAGTGACCGCTGAGCAGTTGATCGCCTTCGCGCGCCTTCAGCGCTCCCTTTCCCGCGGCGTGCCCTATCCGCGGTCGATGACGAGAGTGGGCCCGCTGCTCGCCGTTCACGTCGATCCCGACGGCTGGAGGGTCGACGGAGTCCAGCTCGGGAGACGCATCCTGCGGGGCGTCCTGCCGGTCTGGAAGGCCGCCATCACCGGCGAGTGGATTGAGTTCCGCTTCTCGGCCGAGGACGTCGTCGAGCGACTCGACCGCTACTGGGGCGGCGACCGACGGCAGGTCGCGAGGCACGAGGCGTCCGACGGGCTCTCCGACGTGGACGCGAGCATCGTGGACGAATGGGAACGCCTCGTGTTCGCCCAAGCGGATGTCCGCCGGTGGGTCGCCGAGCAGATCCCCGTCTACACATCAGCGGTCGCGAACCCGCTGGAGGACCGGCCCGTGGAGCCGGCGCCGAATGATTGGAATCAGTGGCCGAGACGGGACCGCCGGGTCATCCTGGAACGCCTCGCCGCGCTCGACGGCGAGGACGCCGACGACCTGGACCCGACGACGAGCGAACGCCTCGTCGCCGCCCTGCGCGAGGTGATCACACCGCTCATCACGAGCTACATGCGCGACAGCGCCGCGAGCAATCTGGGGCGTCACATCAACCGCGTGGTCCTCCGGGCGTGGCACCGGTCCGACAAGGGCTACTTCGGGAGCCCTCCGCCCGACGTGGGCGCCCCCGCCGGGAGCGGAGTCGGGAACAACGAGACGATGACCATCCTCCAGATGATGGCGTTCGAGGCGCTCGGCCCATCGGTCGAGAAGCTGCGCGCCGCGCTCAAGCGGCGCGGGGAATCCGGACCGCTCAGCGCGATCTCGGACCGGAAGCTCCATCCCCTGGGCGAGATGACCGGATGGGACCGCCAGCGGCAGCTCGAGAACGCGGCCATGCGCGAGCATGCCACGTCGGCCTCCGACGTCAAGTCCGCAGCGGCCGTCGCCGAGTTCCTGACTCAGACGATGCTCATCCCGAGCAGGGCGACCCACTGGGCGACGACGATCCAGGATGCGGGTCCGGATGAGCGACCGGACCTCATCGAGCGCTATCTCGATTTGAGGCAGGCCGTGGCCTGGCACGCTCCCGTCGATGACGAGGGCCTGGCCCGAATCGACGGAGCTCGACCCCCGCTCGCGAGACGACGGCAGATCTCGCTCGCGGATCAGCTGGTGAGGCTGCAGGCCGTCCATGTGAAGCGCCCGGACCTCGTCGAGCGGATCATTCGGATCCAGCACCACGAGTCGGGCACCTTCGACCACGGTGAGCTCGGCGATCGCGATATGGGACTCGTCGCCGGGAAGCTCGGGGATCGCTTCGGCGGACTCGCGACCCTCGCGGCCACGCATCGCGCCCTCACCAAGCAGCTCTCCCAGGGCGACGAGGCCCGGGCGACGACGCTCCTGGAGGACCTCCAGCAGACGACCCTGTCCATCTGCGGCGCCTGCATCTCCCTTCTCGACGAATACCTCATGGTCGTCCGACACCGATCCCAGATCCCCGCCTCCCTGCAGCAGATGTCGCGGATCGCCCTCAGCTACTCATCGAACGCGTACGACATGCTGTCGGACCTCGCGGCGCGCTTTCCCGACACCCGCCTCCCAGATGCTCGCCTGGCAGATCACCAGCACATCTCCTGGTACGGCTGGATCCAAACGGCCCTGCAGAACCGGCTACGCGCCATGATCGACGTAGCGACGGCACGCCGCGCTCGGCTGATGCCCAGCGTCAAACGTGGTCTCGGGTCGGCCCTCGACGCGTCCCTGCCGACGATCCGCGCGCACTATCTGGAGCTCCTCACACTCTCACCGTCAACGAGCACGACCCGTACCGCGCTCGGGATGCAGGGGACCTGGCTGGCTCTGCTCGACAGCGGTCGACTCCCCCAGCCCCCCGACGATCGGCCCGCTCCCGTCCTGCTGGACCTCCGGTTCCTCGACGGCATCGAGGTGGAACTGGGCGAATCCGCGGACTGGCACAACGATCGCGGCGACCACGGAACGTTGGGCAGGATCGGCGAGGCCACGCTCGCGTGGCGCGCGCTCGTCGAGGCCAGCGGCGTGCCCGACAGCGAGGGGGCGGGACCACATGCGCTCAGCCGAGTCGAGATCTGGCGAGGCCTGCTGGCCTAGCCGGACGGACGCCATGGGCCGGGCTATGATCACGGCGATGCCGCTCAAGCCCGATCTCTCGCTCGTCGTCCCGGAGAACCTGGGACGTGTCCACTTCATCGGGATCGGCGGGTCCGGCATGAGCGGGATCGCGCACATGATGCTCGATGCGGGCGTGCCGGTCAGCGGCTCGGACCGCGAGGAGAGCCCCTACCTCCCGCCGCTGCGCGAAGCGGGCGCCACCGTCCACGTCGGGCACGACGCGGCGAACCTCGGCGACGCCGACACCGTGGTGTTCACGAGCGCGATCTGGCCGGAGAACCCGGAGTACCTGCTGGCGCAGGAGCGCGGGCTCACCCTCCTGCACCGCTCGCAGGCGCTCCACTGGCTCTCGCGCCGGCGCCGCGTGCTGACCGTCGCGGGCGCGCACGGCAAGACGACGACGACCGGCATGATCGTGACGATCCTGCGGGAGCTCGGCATCGACCCGAGCTTCGTGAACGGCGGCGTCATCCAGTCGCTCAAGACCAGCTCGGGCGCGGGCGACGATCCGCTCTTCGTGCTCGAGGCGGACGAGTCCGACGGCTCGTTCCTGCTGTATGACACGTCGATCGCCGTGATCACCAACGTCGAGACCGTGCACCTCGACCACTTCGGCTCCGACCAGGGCTATGAGGACGCGTTCACCACGTTCGCCAACGGAGCGCACGAGTTCGTCGTCGCGGGTGAAGGAGACCAGCTCGACCGGGTGCTCACGGGCGTGACGGGTGAGGTACTCCGCTTCGGCGAGGGCGCGGGCGTCGACATGCGCCTCTCCGACATCGTCGCGACCGACCACGTCACGTTCGACCTGCACTGGCAGGGCGAGACGCACCGGGCGCGCATCTCGGTGCCGGGTCGGCATCACGCGTTCAACGCGGCCGCCGCCGTGCTCACTGTCGTGCGGATGGGGCATCCGATCGACCTCGTGATCGCCGCGCTCGACCGCTTCGGGGGAACGAAGCGCCGGTTCGAGTTCAAGGGCATCGTTCGCGGCGTCTCGGTGTACGACGACTACGCCCACGAGCCCGCCGAGGCTGCCGCGGCGTGCGCGGGCGCGCAGACGGTCGTCGGCAAGGGTCGCGTCATCGCCGTGCACCAGCCTCACCTGTACTCCCGCACTCAGAACGTCTCCGACCAGTTCGCGCGCGCCTACGAGGAGAACGCCGACTTCACGATCGTGCTCGCCGTCGACGGCGCGCGAGAGGACCCGATCCCCGGCGTGTCCGGCCAGCTGGTCGTGGACAACTTCGTCGACAAGAGCAAGGTGATCCTCAAGGAGGATTGGCAGGACGCCGCCGACTACATGGCCGCCATCGCACGCGAGGGCGACATCGTCATGACCCTCAGCTGCGGCACCGTCTACCGGATCGTGCCCCAGCTGCTCGAGGCGCTCGAGCGGATCCCCGAGACAGTCGACGCGTCCCGCTAGCCACCCTCCCGCGACGCAAGGGCCTCGGCGACGAGGTCGGCCATGCGCTCGGCGCCGTCGCGGCGTCCGATCGATGCCATCGACGCCGCCATGTGGGCGATGCGGGCGCGGTCGGCGAGCAGCGGGGGCAGCTCCTCGCGCACGTAGCGCGCGTCGAATGCGGCGTCGGCGACGAGGATCGCCCCACCCGCGTCGACCGCGTCCCGCGCATTGACCGCCTGCTCGCCGTTGCCGACGGCATAGGGCACCAGCACTGCCGGGATCCCGAGCGCCTCGAGCTCGGCGACGGTCGAGGCGCCCGCGCGCGAGACGGCGAGGTCGGCGACCGCGAGGGCCAGCTCCATGCGATCGCAGTACTCCAGGATGCGGTATCCGTCCAGCTGCGGATCCGCGACGGGCGAGCGCGCGCCGGTGATGTGCAGCACCTGCCAGCCGCTGCCGAGGATCGCCGCGATCTGCACCGCGACGCTCTCGTTGAGCCGCCGCGCTCCGGTCGAGCCGCCCGTGACGAGCAGCACGGGGCGCCGGTCGTCGAGGCCGAACATGCGACGGCCCTCCGCGCGCGCCGCGGGCAGGTCGAGGTCCGCGATCTCGCGCCGCAGCGGCATCCCGACGACGCGCGCGTGACGCAGCCGGGTCGCCGCGAACGTGACGCCCACGAAGCGGGTCAGTGCCGCACCCATCCGGTTGGCGAAGCCCGGCTTGGCGTTCTGCTCGTGCAGGGCGATCGGCACTCGCTCGAGTCGTGCTGCGCGGTACGCCGGGGCCGACGCATAGCCGCCGAAGCCGACCACGACATCCACCCCGTGCTCGCGTAGCAGCCCGCGCGTGCGCTGCACCGACGCGCGCCAGCGAGCGGGGAAGCGCGCGGCGTCACGGTTCGGGCGGCGCGGGAAGGGCAGCCGCGGGATCGTCAGCAGCTCGTAGCCGCGCGCCGGCACGAGGCGCGCCTCGAGCCCCTCGGCGGTTCCGAGCACGAGCACCCTCGCCTGCGGATCGCGGGTGCGCAGAGCGTCGGCGGTCGCGAGCAGCGGATTGACGTGGCCCGCCGTCCCGCCGCCGGCCAGGAGGTAGGTGGTCACCGGGCCATTCTGCCCGGCCGCACCACCCGCTCGGCGCGCGCGGGGCGATGTCGCGCGAAGGACAGCACGATCCCGATCGCCGCGAGGGTCGTGATGAGCGACGAGCCTCCCGCGCTGATGAGCGGCAGGGGAACGCCGAGGACGGGCAGCAGCCCGAGCACGACCGCGATGTTCACGAAGGCCTGGCCGACGATCCAGACCATGGCCGCGCTCGTCGCGATCTTGGCGAACGGGTCGTCCGACATCCGGATGATGCGCACGAAGGCGATCGCCAGCACGACGAACAGCACGAGCACGAGGACCGCGCCGAACATGCCCAGCTCCTCGCCGATGACGGCGAAGATGAAGTCGTTCGCGGCCTCCGGCAGCCAGTTCCACTTCGCGGTCGAGTTGCCGAGGCCCACCCCCAGCACGCCGCCGTGCGCGAGCGCCTGCCAGCCCCCCAGGGTCTGGTAGCAGTCGGATGCGGCCAGCGTCGGGTCCTTGCAGCCGCCCAGCCACGCCTGGATGCGGCCGACGCGCGACTCGCTGACCGACAGCACGAGCATGCCCACGACGCCCGCGATCACGATCACGACGCCGAGGATGCGCAGGCGTGTCCCGGCGATGAACATCGCGCCGAACACGATCGCCACCATGATGAGCGCCGTGCCGAGGTCGCGGCCCACCAGCACGAGGCCGATCGAGACGGCCACGACCGGACCGATGGGGATCAGCGCGCGCTTCCAGTCGTGGAGATCGTCGAGGCGACGACTCAGGATCCAGGCGAGCCAGATCACGAACGCGAGCTTGATCAGCTCGGACGGCTGCGCCGTGAACGAGCCGACCTTGATCCAGTTCTGATTGCCGCCGTAGCCGTAGCCGAGCGGCGTGAAGACGAGCAGCTGCAGCACCACGCCCGCGATCACCGCCGGACCGGCCCACCGCTTCCAGAACGACAGCGGTGCGCGCGCGGCGATGAGCATGACCGGCAGGCCGATCAGCACGTACAGTCCCTGGCGCGTGGCGGTCGCGAAGAAGTCCTTGTCGTTGTTGACGTACGACTCGATCGACGACGACGAGAGCACCATGATGAGGCCGAACACGACGAGGAAGAGCGTCGTGCCGAGCAGCAGGAAGTACTCGGGCGTCTCCGCGGAGAAGATCCGCTGCACCGCGACGACCGCGGCCGACGGTCGTGGTGAGTCCGCGCCGGAGCGATCGCGCCGCTCGGGGCCGGGTCGCGGCGTGCGACGGGAGGAGGTGGTGGTCATCGCCCCTCCTGTCCGGTCAGCGCTCCAGGTGCTGGATGACGGCCCGGGCGAAGCGCGTGCCGCGGTCCGCGTAGTCCGAGAACTGGTCGAACGACGCCGCCGCCGGGGCCAGCAGCACGACGTCCCCCGCCTGGGCGAGCGACGCCGCGGCGCGGATCGCCGACGGCATGACCTCCTCAGTCTCGACGTCTTCCACCTCGACGACCGTGACCCCCGGCGCGTGTCGCGCGAACGCGGCGCGCAGCACCGACCGGTCCTCGCCGATCAGGACGGCGCCGCGCAGCCGGTCGGCGTGCCGGATGACGAGCGGCTCGGGGTCGATGCCCTTGAACAGGCCGCCCACGATCCACACCACCGACGGGTACGCGGCCAGCGAGGCCTGGGCGGCGTGCGCGTTGGTCGCCTTCGAGTCGTCGATCCACCGGATACCGTCCGCATCGGCGATGCGCTCGTTGCGGTGCGCGCCGATCCGGAACGATCGCACGGCCTCACGCACCGCGGCGGGGTCGGCTCCGGCCGCCCGGGCGAGCGCCGCCGCCGCGAGCACGTTCGCCGTCATGTGCGGCGAGTCGAGCCCGGAGTCACGCAGGTCGTCGAGCGTGGCGAGCTCGAGCGCCGAGGTGCGCCGCTCGTCGAGGAACGCACGATCGACGAGGATCCCGTCGACGAGGCCGACGTCGCTCGGCCCCGGGACGCCGAGCCCGAATCCGATCGCGCGGGCGCCCTCCTGCACCTCCGCCTCCTCGACCATCTCGCGGGTGGCCTCGTCGGCGAGGTTGTAGACGCACGCGACCCGCACGCCGTCGTAGACCTTCGCCTTCGCGTCGCGGTACGCCGCCGCCGAGCCATGCCACTCGAGGTGATCGTCGGCGAGGTTGAGGCACGCGGCCGCCAGCGGGGCGAAGGTGCCCGGGCGCATCCAGTGCAGCTGATGGCTCGAGAGCTCGATGACCAGAGCGTCGAATCCGGCCGGGTCGCGCACGGCATCCAGAACCGGGATGCCGATGTTGCCCGCCGGCGCGGCGCGCAGCCCGGCCGCCACCAGCATCGTGGCCGTCAGCTGGGTCGTCGTGGTCTTGCCGTTCGTGCCCGTGATGAAGAGCCAGTCGGCCGGCGCGTCGCGTCCGGGGGCGAGCACCTTGTCGCGCACTCGCCACGCGAGTTCGATGTCGCCCCAGACGGGCAGCCCCCGTTCGCGCGCCCAGGCGTGCAGCGCGTGATGCGGCGGATATCCGGGAGACGTCACGACGAGCTCCGGGGCGAACGCATCGAGCTCGGCGGGCACGACGGACTGGTCCGCCTGCTGCGCGAACCCCGCGCCGATCACGCGCAGCAGCGATTGCCGCTCCTCGTCGCCGGGGCTCCCGACGACGAGTGTCTCCGCCCCGAGCTCGACGAGCGTGTCGGCGACGGCGAACCCGGTCACGCCGAGGCCGAAGACCGCCACCCGCAGGCCGCGCCAGTCGGCGCGCCAGCTGGTGAGCTCCTCGAGCGCGGTCAGCTCAGCGTCCATTCCAGATAGAACAGGCCGACGCCGAACGCCACGAAGAGCGCGGCGATGAGCCAGAACCGCACGACGACGGTGATCTCGGCCCAGCCCTTGAGCTCGAAGTGATGGTGCAGCGGACTCATGAGGAAGATGCGCCGGCCCTGGCCGTAGCGCCACTTGGTGAGCTTGAACCAGACCCGCTGCAGGATCACCGACCCGGTCGTGATGAAGAACAGGCCGCCGATGAAGACGAGCAGCAGCTCGGTGCGGGTCAGGATCGCGAGCGCCGCGAGCCCGCCGCCGAGGCCGAGCGACCCGGTGTCGCCCATGAAGATCTGCGCCGGGGTCGTGTTCCACCACAGGAACCCGATGAGCCCGCCCGTGATGCAGGCGGCGACGATCGCGAGGTCGATGGGCTGGGCGACGGGATAGCACTTGTCGACCACGTTCGGATCGATCGCCGGGTTCTCGCACCACTGATTGCTCTGCCAGAACGACAGCAGGATGTAGCCCGCGAACGCGAAGATCGAGGCGCCGCTGGCCAGGCCGTCGAGCCCGTCGGTGACGTTGACGCCGTTCGACGCCGCGACCGTGATGACGTTGGTCCAGATCACGAACAGGATGACGCCGATCACCGGGCCGAGGAAGAACAGGTTGAGCCAGGAGACGTCGCGCACCACGGAGATGGAGCCGGATGCCGGCGGTGTGCCGTAGGCGTCCGGCAGCAGGATCACGATCAGGGCGAAGATCGTGCCCACGATCACCTGCCCGAGGATCTTCGACCACCCGCCGAGCCCGAGGCTCTGCTGCTTGCGCGTCTGCAGGAAGTCGTCGACGAAGCCGACCAGGCCGAGGCCGATCATCATCGCGAGCACGAGGATGCCGCCCCGCGACACCGGGTAGCCGATCGCGAGGTGCCCCGCGAAGTACCCGATCGTCGAGCCGACGATGAAGATGAGGCCGCCCATGGTGGGTGTGCCGCGCTTGGCGTGGTGGGTCTGCGGCCCGTCGTCGCGGATGAACTTGCCCCAGCCGAACCGGCGGAACGCCCGGGCGAACAGCGGGGTGAGGAACAGGGTGAACAGCAGAGAGAACCCGGCGCCGATGAGGAGGGCGATCACTCGGCCGTCCCCGCTCCGGCGAGCCGATCGCCCAGGTGGCGAAGTCCTGCGGACTTCGAGGACTTCACGAGCACCACGTCGCCGGGCCGCAATTGCGCACGAAGAAGATCGTAGGCCGCGTCCACATCCGCGACGAACACCGACTCCCCGTCCCACGACCCCTCGAGGGAGGCCGCCTGGTGGATCGCCCGGGCCTCGGCACCGACGACCACGAGCTGCCCGATGTTGAGCCGCACCACGAGCCGGCCGAGGCGGTCGTGCTCCTCGGTCGCGTACTCCCCCAGCTCGGCCATGTGGCCGAGCACCGCGACCGTGCGCTGCTCGGGCCCGGCGATCTGGGCGAGCGTCTTGAGGGCCGCAGCCGTCGAGTCGGGCGATGCGTTGTAGGCGTCGTTGATGATCGTGACACCGCCGTCGGCCACCTCCGGCGCGCTGCGCAGGAGCTCCATCCGCCAGCGTTCGGCCAGCGGGACGGTCTCGATCGCCGCGATCGCGCGATCCAGCGGGATGCCGAGCTCCCGTGCGCTCGCGAGCGCGGCGAGGGCGTTCATCACGTGGTGCTCGCCGAGGATCCGCAACCGCACCGGGAGCGTCATCCCGTCGGCGTGCAGGAGGAAGGTCGTACCGGCTGCCGTCGCTCGCACGTCGGTCGCCCGCACGTCGGCGCGCGCCTCGAGCCCGAAGCGCACGACCCGCGCGGACGTCTCGCCGCTCATCGCCTCGACCCGCGGGTCGTCGGTGTTGAGCACGGCCGCCGCGGTGGGCGGCAGGTCGCGCACCATCTCGGACTTGGCCTGCTGCGTCTGCTCGATCCCGCCGAACCCGCCGGCGTGGGCGAGCCCCACCTTGAGCACGATGCCGATGTCGGGCACGACGATCCGGATCAGGCGGGCGATGTCGCCGATCGCGCTCGCCCCCATCTCGACGATGAGGTAGCGGGTGTCGCGCCCGACCCGCAGCATCGTGAACGGGGCGCCGACGTGATTGTTGAAGGAGCCGGCGGGCGCGACCGTCGGTCCCTCGGCCTCCAGGATGGCGCGCAGCAGGTTCTTGGTCGTCGTCTTGCCGTTCGAGCCGGTGACCGCGACGACCCGCAGCCCGCCCGCCGCCCGCACACGCTCCACCACGAGCCGCGCGAGCGCCGCCAACGCGACGTACCCATCCGACACGACGATCACCGGCACGTCGACCGGCACGGGCCGCTCGGCGATCACCAGGGCGGCCCCGTTCGCCACCGCGGCGGCCGCGAACTGGTGACCATCCATCACGGCGCCCGGGAGGGCGAAGAAGACAGCGCCGGGCTCGACGAGCCGCGAGTCGGTGTGCACGCTGCCGTCGACGACGTCCGCAGGGTCGCCGCCGACCAGCTCCCCGCCGAGCGCGTCACGCAGCTCGGCGAGCGTCAGCGCGATCACGCCCAGCCCGCCTCGTGCAGCGCGGCACGCGCCAGCTCGCGGGCCGAATACGGCGTGCGCACGCCCCGGATGTCGCGGTAGTCCTGATGCCCCGGCCCGGCCCAGAGGATCGAGTCGCCCTCCTTGGCGAGCGAGACGGCCTTCCTGATCGCCTCCTCCGGCGGGCTGACCTCGTAGGTCTCCTCCGGCTGGTGCTCGGCGAGTCGCGCCCCGTCGAGCAGCGTCGCGCGGATGGACGCCGGGTCCTCGAAGCGCGGGTGGTGATCGGTGATGACGAGCACGTCGCTCAGCTCCGCGGCGACGCGTGCCATCTCGTGACGCTTCGTGGCATCCCGGTCGCCGTCGGCGCCGAACACCATGATCGTCCGGCCGGGGGTGAATCGCCTGACCGCGCCGAGGGTGTTCTCGAACGCGTCGGGGCTGTGCCCGAAGTCGACGTAGACGCTCGGTCCGCGCTCGCCGGAGACGCGCTCCGTGCGCCCGGGCAGGTAGGCGCGGATGCCGCCGTCGGCGTCGAGAGCCGCCCCGATCGCCTCGAGCTCGAAACCGGCCTCCACGAGCATGACGATCGCAAGGGCCGCGTTGGCGGCCATGTGCCAGCCGATGAGCGGCTCCCGCGTCACGAGGGCGCGCCCGTCGGGGCCCGTGAGCCGGAACTCGCTGTACGCCGCCGACTCCTCGAGGATCTCGACGGTCCACTGGGCGGCGTCGTAGTCCTCGTCGGAGGCATGTCCGCGCGTGGCGACGGTCGTCACCGGGATGCGCGACTCGTCGACCACGCGCCGCCCCCACGACGTGTCGAGGCAGACGACGCCTCGCCGGCCGTGCTCGGGCTCGAACAGCTCGAGCTTCGCCCGGAAGTACTCCTCCATGTCGGCGTAGTCGTCGAGGTGGTCGTGGCTGAGATTCGTGAAGGCGACGACGTCGAAGACCAGCCCGTCGACCCGCCGCCAGGTCAGGGCCTGCGCGCTCACCTCGACGGCCACCGCCCGTACACCGCCCTCCCGCATCCGGGCCAGCAGCGCGTGCATCTCGCTCGCCTCGGGAGTCGTCAGCCGGCTCACGACCGTCAGGTCGCCGACGTGCCGCTCGGCGGTCGACGAGAGTCCCGTCACGAGGCCCAGCTGGCGCAGGATGCCCTCGAGCAGGTACGAGGTCGAGGTCTTGCCGTTGGTGCCGGTGGTCGCGAACAGCAACGGCAGGTTCGCGGAGTCGGCGCCCGTGCGGTACACCCACGCCGACACCTCACCGAGGGCGGCCCGCGGGTCGTCGACGAGCAGGACGGGCAGACCGGATCCGGCGGCGAGCTCGGCTCCGGCCGGGTCCGTCAGCAGCGCGACGGCGCCCTGCTCGGCGGCACGGGACGCGAACTGCGCACCGTGGCTGTGGGCGCCCTGGATGCCGGCGTACAGGTCGCCGGGGCGCAGGTCGCCCGTGCTCAGGGTGACGCCCGTCACCTCGACGCCGTCGAGCGAGCCGGTGTGCTCGAGCCCGAACTCCTGGGCGAGGAGGGCCAGCGGCCGGGGCGTCGGGTGCTCGGGCCGGAGCACCGGCGGGTTCCGGGAATCCACTCCCTCGGGCCTCCTGGTCATCGTGTCCGTGTCGGCGGACTGGCTCACCAGGTTACCGGCAGCTACCACGTGACGGGCGGCAGCGACGGGACGCCCGTCGACGCGGGCACCCGGTACGCCTTGATGACCTGACCCATGATCGTCTTCCAGCCGGGGGCCGCCGCGACCGACGAGGTGATGCCCTGCGGCTTGGCCAGCGTGAACACGACCGCGTACAGCGGCTTGTCCGCGGGAACCAGCCCCGCGACCGAGACGATGTACTGGCCCTTCGCGTACTTGCCGGTCGCGGGATCGGCGACCTGCGCGGTGCCGGTCTTCGCGGCGATGTTGTACCCCGGGATCTTCAGGAAGCTCGAGCTCGGCCCCTCCTGGTACACGGTCTGCATCATGTCGCGCACGGTGCGCGCGGTGGATGCCGACACGACCTGCGTGCCCTGCGTGGAGGGGGTGTCGACCACCGTGCCGTCGGACCTGGTGCAGCCCTCCACGAGGGTCAGCGGCATCCGGACCCCGTCGTTGCCGAGGGTCTGATAGAGCTGCGCGACCTGTGCCGACGTGGCCGTCATGCCCTGTCCGAACTGCTGCGTGATCGATGTGACCGAGTCGGCCTGTGCCGGCGTCTTCAGCAGGCCGGGGTCCTCGCCGTAGAAGCCCGACGCGGTCTTCTGACCGAACCCGAACTTCGCGAGATTGGCGTAGCGGTTCGCCTCGGTGTCCAGCTTGGTCAGCTCGGCGATGCCGATGTTGGAGGAGTCCATGATCACGCCCGCCGCCGTGAGGTGCAGGTCGCCGTGGTAGAAGGAGTCGGTGATCGAGAACCCGGGGGGCAGCCCGTCGGTGAACCTGCTCGGCACATTGACCGGGGTGGATGCCGTGATCTTGCCGGACTGCAGCAGGCCGGCGACGGTCGCGGGCTTCATGACCGACCCGGGCTCGTACGGCGCGACGAAACTCCCCGCCCTGAGCTGCTTCGAGTCCGTGATGTCGTTGAGGTCGCCGCTGCCGTAGTCGGCGTCGGCCATGATGTGCCCGTCACGGATGCGCACGACCGTGACGGTGCCCCACTGCGCGCCCGTCGCCTGCACCTGCTGGGTGAGCGTCTGCTGCGCGAACCACTGCAGGTCGGAGTCGATGGTGAGCGTGACCTTGCCGCCGTTCACGGCGGGCTTGGTGGTGATCGTGCTGCCCGGGATGGGCACGCCGTTCGCGCTCGCGTGGTAGGTCTGCGTGCCGTTCGAGCCGGCCAGGCACGCGTTCTCCGAGAGCTCGACGCCGGCCTGCGGAGCGTCGGTGCCCATGAGCCCGATGAGGTTCGCGGCGACGGCGCCGTTGGGATAGCTGCGCGCGGGGTGCAGTTGCGCGTACACCCACGGGATGTGCAGGGCCTTCACCTTCTGGTACTGCGCGAGCGGCACCTCCTTCACCAGGTACGTGAAGTCGGAGGTCGGGTCCGTGATGATCGCCTGATACATCTTCTGCGGGTCGGCGCCGGTGATCGCCGCGATCTCGGAGACCGAGTCCTCGAGGCTGATCGTCTTCTTGCTGCCGTCCTTCTGCTTGCGGTCGAACCCGTAGCCGTCGACCTTCGCGATCCGCGGCGACGCCGTGATGTCGAAGCGGTCGACGCTCGAGGCCAGCACGACGCCGTTGGTGTCGACGATCTCGCCACGCGCGCCGTACACGGTCGACTGGAACTCCTGTCGCGCCTGCGCGGCCTTGGTCAGCGACTCGGCCTGCACGACCTGGATGTCGACCAACCGCACGACGAACACCGCGACGAGCGCGAACACGGCCACCATCGCGACGCCGAGGCGGCGGCCGATGCGGCGTCGGACGATCATCGCGTGCGGCTCCTCGAACGGGTCAGTGGGTGGTCGGTGACGGGATCACGCTGTCATCCGGTGTCGCGGCGTTCGTCGATGACGCGCCGGTTCCGCCCGGGTTCCCGGCCGCGGACGCTGTGGATCCCGCGGAGTCCGGCTGGTCCAGATCCAGTCCCCCGGTACCGACGAGCGAGTTCGGCACGAGGTCGCCGCCCGCGCCGAGGATGCCCGCCGTGCCGGCCGATGGGCTCCCGCTGACCGCGCCCGTCGCCAGGTCGAGGTAGGCGGGGTTGCCGCTTTGCACCATGCCGAGCTGCTCGGCGCGCGCGGCGATCGACTGCGGCGATCCGAGCCGATCGAGCTGCTCGCCGAGGGCGCGCTGGGTGCGCTGCAGCTCGACCTGCCGCCCCTGCAGCGTGTGCACCTGGTAGGCGCCGTCGGCGATCCAGATGCTCAGCAGCAGCTGACCGAGCAGGATCACCCCGATGCCGCCGAGCGTGACCAGCACGTGCACGAGCCGCGGACGGGCACGCCGCTGGGCGCGACTCGCGGCGATCTCGAGGTGGCGGCGTGGGTCGGGCGCACCGACCGGGGCCCGGCGCGGGGCGGTGGCCGTCGCGAGCGTCATGCCGCCTCCCGCAGCTTCTCGGCGGCGCGGAGCCGCACGGGCGCGCTCCGCGGATTGCGGGCGCGCTCCTCGTCGGAGGCGAGTTCCGCGCCGCGCACGAGCAGGCGCAGCTCCGGGCGGTGCTCCGGCAGCTCCACGGGCAGACCGCGCGGAGCCGTCGAGGTGGATCGCCGCTGCAGTTCGCGCTTGACGATGCGGTCCTCGAGCGACTGGTAGGCGAGCACGACGATGCGCCCGCCGACGGCGAGAGCGTCGACGGCGGCGGGGACGGCGCGCTCGAGCACCACGAGCTCCTGGTTCACCTCGATGCGCAGCGCCTGGAACACGCGCTTCGCGGGGTGCCCGGAGCGCTCGCGCTGCACGGCGGCGGGGGTGGCCTCGATGAGCAGCGCGACGAGTTCCGCGGAGGTCGTGAGGGGGGCCGCGACACGGCGCTCGACGATCCGGCGGGCGTAGCGGCTGGCGAGCCTCTCCTCGCCGTACTGCGTGAAGATCCGGCGCAGAGCGGCCTCGTCGTAGTCGGCGAGGATGCGCGCGGCGGTCAGCGGCGATCCGGGGTCCATGCGCATGTCCAGCGGGGCGTCTCGGGAGTACGCGAAGCCGCGATCCGTCTCGTCGAGCTGCATCGACGAGACGCCGAGGTCGAACAGGATGCCGGCGACGCGGGCGATCCCGAGTCCGTCCAGCGCGCCGCGGATGCCGTCGTAGACGGTGTGCACGAGCCGCACCCGATCCCCGAACCGCGCGAGGCGTTCCGCGGAGAGCCGCAGCGCCTCGGGATCGCGATCCAAGCCGACGAGCACGAGCTCCGGGAACCGCTCGAGGAAGGCCTCGGCGTGCCCGCCCAGGCCGAGTGTGGCGTCGACGAGCACGCGATCGGTCCCCGCGAGAGCGGGGGCGAGCAGTTCGACCGTGCGCTCGAGCAGCACGGGCACGTGACGCGGGTTGTCGGGAGTGATGTCGCTCATGGGAGGCGGGCTGCGGCCCCCGGGTCCGATCCCCATCCGGCGCGACCTGCCATCGGGGAAGAGAAGGCAGGGCGTGCGGCTGAGGGTCGCACCCGAGGGTCAGAAGATGCCCGGGATCACCTCCTCGTCCACGTCGGCGAAGTCGGCGGCGGTCTGCTCGGAGTACGCGGTCCACGCGGCGGTGTCCCAGATCTCCGCATGGGTGCCCACGCCCACGACGGTGAGGTCGCGGTCCAGGGTCGCCCACTCGCGCAGCATCGGGGGGATCGTGACGCGGCGCTGGCTGTCGGGGGCCTCCTGCGCGGCGCCGCTCAGCAGCTGACGGAAGAAGTCGCGCGCCCGCTTGCCGGTCATCGACGCCTGCCGGGCGCGTTCGTAGACCGACTCGAACTCCTTCTGGCTGAAGACGTAGACGCAGCGCTCCTGGCCCTTGGTCATGACGATGCCGGCGGCGAAGTCGTCCCAGAACTTGGCGGGAAGGATGATGCGCCCCTTGTCGTCGAGCTTGGGCGCGAAGGTGCCGAGCAGCATCTCGGACCCCCTCGTACTCCGGCCAGATGGAAGGACGGCTCCACTTTACTCCACTCTCCCCCACCGACCAAGCACATACCGGCGACATCGCCCCGAAGAGGGGGTACGAGCGCGCAACAAGGCCAGAAAAATGCAGCGATCCTGGGCGTGGAGTGAAGTGGAGGATTTTCCCGCACCGGCCATCGCATCCGGGCATGAAAAAAGCCGCCCGTGGGGCGGCCGACTCAGGCTGGCGTCAGGACGTCATCGGACGCCCCGACACGTCAGTGCTCGTCGTCGTCGTTGCGCCGGTCCCAGCGCTCACCGAGCGAATCCATGAACGAGCTGCGGTGCGGTCGAGGGGCGTCGACGTGGCCGTGACCGGTGCCCGACACCGTCAGCCGTCGCGGCGGCGCGATGAGCAGCAGTGCCCCGGCGAACATGGCGACGAAGCCGATCACACCGACGATGGGAAGGCGCACCATGACGCCCACGACGAGGAGCGCCACACCGGCGACGAGCCCGATCAGCCCCAGCAGGATGGCCGTGCTGCCGGCACGTCCGCGGCTTGCGCCGACCGTCGTGACGTCGTCCGCGTCGCTGTGGTAGAGACCGCGCTCCATCTCGTCGAGAAGGCGCTGCTCCTGCTCCGAAAGCGGCATCTCGATCTCCCTCGTCCCGGGCTCGGGGCTCCCTCGCGGGGTCGCCCGACTGGGTGATGACTCACCATTCTAAGCGCGGTCGCCTGGCTAGGCTAGGTGGGTGCCTGGGAGTCCCCGGTTAGTCGACCTCGTGCAGTCGGCCATCGACGGACTGCTCGACCGCGAGGGCGCCGCGCTGGCGGAGATCGCGCCGGAACTGGGCGAACTGCATGCCGTCGCGCGGTCGTTCCTGGCCGGCGGCAAGCGCTTCCGCGCGCTCTTCTGCTACTGGGGATGGCAGTCGGTCGCGGGGCGCGCCCCGGCCGACGAGCTGCTCGACGCCGAGGCACCGGATCCCGCAGCTGTCATCGATGTCGCCGCCGCCCTCGAGGTCTTCCACGCGGCGGCTCTCGTGCATGACGACATCATGGACAACTCCGACCTGCGTCGCGGCCGTCCCAGCGCCCACCGGCAGTTCGAGACGCAGCACCGGCAGGCCGGGTGGGGCGGCTCGGCCGAGCGGTACGGCCAGGCGGCCGGGCTGCTGCTGGGCGATCTGCTCATGGGATGGAGCGATCAGCTCTTCGATGCGGGCGTGCGTGCCACCGCGGACGCCTCGGCGGCGTGGGCGGCCCGCGCCGAGTTCGAGCGGATGCGCACCGAGGTGACGGTCGGGCAGTACCTCGACATGCTCGAGGAGGACTCCTGGCGCCTGCGCGACGAGACCGAACTCCTGTCCCGCGCCCAGCGCGTCGTGGTCTACAAGTCGGCGAAGTACAGCGTCGAGGCGCCGCTCGCGATCGGCGCCGCGCTCGCCGGCGCCGCACTCCCGCAACTCGCGGCGTTGCGGGCCTTCGGCCTGCCCCTCGGCATCGCCTTCCAACTGCGCGACGACCTGCTCGGCGTGTTCGGCGATCCGGAGCTGACGGGCAAGCCCGCCGGCGACGATCTTCGCGAGGGCAAGCGCACCGTGCTCGTCACCCTCGCCCGTCGGCGCCTCCCCGGCTCGGTGCGGCGTCTCTTCGACGAGCTGCTCGGCGATCCGGACCTCGACGCGGCCCAGATCGCGATGCTCCAGACGGCGGTGCGCGAGAGCGGCGCCGTGCACGACGTCGAGCGGATCATCGAGCGCGAGGTCGGCACGGCGCTCGCCGCACTCGCCGACGCACCTCTCACCCGGTCGGCGCGCGACCAGCTCGCGGAACTGGCGTCGGTCGTGACAGCCCGCTCGTCCTGATCGGTTCAGAACCCCAGAGCCTGGGCCACCCGGCGCACTTCGGCCTTGCGACCCGCGCGGAGAGCCGCGATGGGCGTCGTGCCGAGGCTGTCCTCCTCGCTCAGCAGCCAGTGCATGGCCTCGTCGTCGCTGAACCCGGCATCGGCGAGCACCAGCACGGTGCCGCGCAGCTCGTGCAGCGGCTCCCCCTCGGCGATGAAGTCGGCCGGCACCCGCAGCACCCCGTCGACGCGCGCGCCGAGCAGGACCCGGTCCTCCAGCAGTCGGCGGACCCTGCCCTGGGGGATGCCCAGGCGCTCCACCAGGTCGGGGACGGTCAGCCACTCGGTCGTGCGGGATTCCACCCCTCCAGCCTGCCCGTCCGCGGCGGTGCGCGCTCGGCCCTGGTTTGTTACGTGTTTGTGAACGCAGGCCACATCAGCCACACTGATTGACTCCCGTTGCCAACTGTGACAGCGTGTGCGGAGGCATGTCCGCGGCCACCGCGGTCGTCACGGCCCCGGGGGATGGGGCCAGGAAGGCGGGTGTCATGGACGCGAACCGATCGCGCTCCGTTCGCGACGCCGAGCGCGCCGAGGCGGTCCGCCGCATCCGGCACGGCGTGAACCTCAGCCTGCCCGTCGTCCTCGCGGGCGCCATGACGGTCACGATGAATCTCACCGGCGCCGTCCCGGCAGCCGACGCGGCACCTCGCAAGCCCGCCGAGCGCCCGCGCGCATTCGTGCGTTCCGAGGTGCAGAAGCCCCCGGCGCCCGCCGCCGCCCCGGTGATCGCGCCCGCCGCGGTGGCCCCCTCGAGCTACACGGTGACGCGTGGCGACACGGTCTCCGGCATCGCCGAGCGATTCGGACTGCGGACGGCCGACGTGCTGGCCCGCAACGGGCTCGGGTGGTCCTCGCTCATCTTCCCCGGACAGGTCCTCCACCTCGGCGGGACGGCGCCCGTCGCTGCGGTGCCCGCCGCCCCCGTCTCGGCCGCGACCACCTACACGATCGTGCGCGGCGACACCGTCTCGGGCATCGCGGGACGGTTCGGTGCGAGCGTCCAGAGCATCCTCGACGCCAACGGCCTGGTCCGCACGAGCATCATCTACCCGGGCCAGAAGCTGCGGATCCCGGAGTCGGCGGCCCCGGCGGCGCACATCGAGACGGTCGCCTCGGTGACGCCCGTCGTGCCGGTCACCCCCGTCGCGGCTGTCACGCCGGCCGGCACGCGGTACACGGTGCGCAGCGGCGATTCCGTCTGGAGCATCGCCCAGCGGTTCGGGGTGAGCACCGCCGCCGTGCTGCAGGCCAACGGTCTGACCGCGTCGAGCGTCATCCACGCCGGGCGCACGCTCGTCATCCCCGGCGGGGCGGTCGCGGGCAGCGGGGCCACGACGGCCCTCAGCGACGAGATGGCCGCGAACGCACGCATCGTGATCCAGGTCGGTCGCCGGCTCGGCGTGCCGCAGCAGGGCATCGTCATCGCGCTCGCCACCGCGATGCAGGAGTCGGGGCTGCGCAACCTCTCCTACGGTGATCGCGACTCGGTCGGCGTGTTCCAGCAGCGACCGAGCACGGGCTGGGGCACCCGCGCACAGCTCATGGACGTGACCTACGCCGCGCGGCTGTTCTACGGCGGCCCCGGCAATCCGAACGCGGGACGAACGCGCGGCCTCCTCGACATCCCCGGATGGCAGTTCCTGACGCTCACTCAGGCGGCGCAGAAGGTGCAGATCTCGGCCTACCCCGACGCGTACGCCAAGTGGGAGTCGAGCGCGCGGTCCTGGCTGGCCGCTCTGGGATAGCGCAATCGCGCTGCGACCGGGTGTTGCGACCTTCCATTCAGGGGCCCTTCCCTACACTTCTGACGTGAGCGTCAACACGTCGGACCCGGTCATCGGCCGGCTCATCGACGGCAGATACCAGGTGCGCTCACGCATCGCACGCGGGGGCATGGCGACCGTCTACCTCGCGACCGACCTGCGCCTCGAGCGCCGCGTCGCCGTCAAGGTCATGCACGGGCACCTGGCCGACGACAGCCAGTTCACGCAGCGATTCATCCAGGAGGCCCGGTCGGCCGCCCGGCTGGCGCATCCGAACGTCGTCAACGTCTTCGACCAGGGCCAGGACGACGAGAGCGCCTACCTCGTCATGGAGTACCTGCCGGGGATCACGCTGCGCGATCTGCTGCGCGAGTACGGCTCGCTCACGCCGCAGCAGACCATCGACATCGCCGAGGCCGTGCTCTCGGGTCTCGCCGCCGCGCACAAGGCGGGGATCGTGCACCGCGATCTCAAGCCGGAGAACGTGCTGCTGGCGGATGACGGACGCATCAAGATCGGCGACTTCGGTCTCGCGCGCGCCGCGTCCGCGAACACGGCGACGGGCGCTGCGCTGCTCGGCACGATCGCCTACCTCTCCCCCGAGCTCGTCACCCGCGGCGTCGCCGACACCCGCAGCGACATCTACGCCGTCGGGATCATGATGTACGAGATGCTCACCGGCGAGCAGCCCTTCACGGGCGAGCAGCCGATGCAGATCGCCTACCAGCACGCGAACGAGTCGGTGCCGGCGCCCTCGAGCCGCAACCCCAAGGTGCCGCGGCCGCTCGACGAGCTCGTGCTGTGGGCGACCGAGCGCGACCCCGACCGACGTCCGCGCGACGCCCGCGAGATGCTCGAGCAGCTCAAGGAGGTCGCCGCCGAGATCGACGGCACGGGGCCGACCCCGACGCTCGCGCAGCGCACCATGGTGCTGCCGACGCCCGCCGTGACCGCCCCCACGACGGTGGTCGCCCCGCGCGCGATGGCCGACTCCGAGACGCAGGTGATCGCGCCGCACGGGCGGATGGCGGCATCCCCGCCTCCGGCCCGCGGGAACGCCCCGGGACCGCGGCGCAGCCGACGCTGGATCGCGGTCGTGGTCGTCCTGCTCCTGGTGCTCGCCGGCGGCGGCGCCGGATGGTGGTTCCTGCTCGGACCGGGCGCCCACGTCACCATCCCGAGCTCGCTCGCGGGCACCACACCCGAGGCGGCGACGGCTCAGCTCACGCAGTTGGGCCTCGTGGTCGACACGCAGCAGGGTCAGGTGAACTCGACGACCATCCCGGCGGGCCGGGTCGCCGACACCAAGCCGGGTCTCGGCGCGGCCGTGGTCAAGGGCTCGACCGTGCGGCTGCTGATCTCGCAGGGCCCGAAGCTCATCGACTTCACGATCAAGGCCGGCACACCCGTGGCCGAGGCGCGCGCCCTCATCAAGAAGAACTGGACGCTCGCCGGAACGCCCAAGAAGCAGTTCAGCGACTCGATCGCGAAGGACACCGTCATCGACGCCCTCGGCGCGGACGGCAAGACCCTGCTCGGACAGGCCAGCTACGGCGAGGGTCTGCCGGTGTCGCTCATCGTGTCGGCCGGCAAGCTGCCCGACGTCGTGGGACAGCCGTACGACGCTGCGGCCCGCGCGCTCGACGCCGTCGGGGTGACGGCCGAGCAGGGTCAGCAGCAGAACAGCCACACCGTGCCGCAGGGCAGCGTCATCGCGATCGCCACCAGCGGACCGATCAGTCCCGGCGGCACCGTGACGCTCACGATCTCGAAGGGCCCGGAGGCGGTCACCGTGCCGGATGTCGTCGGCAAGACCTGGGCGACGGCCAAGCAGCAGCTGCTCGACGCCGGGTTCCAGCTCGACTACACACCGAAGGCTCCCTCGGACGCGTTCCCCACCGTGTTCGTGGTCACGAAGACAAGTCCAGCCGGTGGGAGCACCGCGCTGTGGGGCTCCACCATCAAGGTCAACTTGAAGGCTGGCGGCTAGCGGGCGGCGCTGAGCTCCTCGGCCACGAGGAACGCGAGCTCCAGCGACTGGTAGTGGTTGAGCCGTGGGTCGCACAGCGACTCGTACTTCGTCGCGAGGATCGCCTCGTCGATGTGCTCCGACCCGCCGAGGCACTCGGTGACGTCGTCGCCGGTGAGCTCGATGTGGATGCCGCCCGGGTGCGTCCCCGCGGCCCGGTGCGCCTCGAAGAAACCCTTCACCTCGTCGACGATGTCGTCGAAGCGGCGGGTCTTGTAGCCGGTCGGGGTCGTGAAACCGTTGCCGTGCATGGGGTCGCTGACCCACAGCGGCTGCGCGTCCATCCGGGTGATCGCCTCCAGCAGGGGCGGAAGGGCGTCGCGCACCTTGTCCGCACCCATCCGCGTGATGAAGGTGAGCCGACCCGGCTCGCGCTCGGGGTCGAGCTTGTCGATGAGCCGCTCCATGACATCCGGGGTCGTGCTCGGACCGAGCTTGACGCCGATCGGGTTGCGGATGCGGCTGAAGTAGTCGACGTGCGCCCCATCGAGGTCGCGGGTGCGCTCCCCGATCCAGAGGAAGTGCGCGCTCGTGTTGACGGGCGTGCCGTTGCGCGAGTCGATGCGCGTCATCGGCCGCTCGTAGTCCATGAGCAGGCCCTCGTGGCTGGTGTAGAACTCGACGCGCTTGAGCTCGTCGAAGTCGGCCCCGGCCGCCTCCATGAACTTGATGGCGCGGTCGATCTCGTTGGCCAGACCCTCGTAGCGGTGGTTCGCCGGGTTCGACGCGAAGCCGCGATTCCAGCTGTGCACCTCGCGCAGGTCGGCGAATCCGCCCTGCGTGAACGCCCGGATGAGATTCAGCGTGGATGCGGCCGTGTGGTACCCCTGCACCAGTCGGCGGGGATCGGCGCGACGCGATTCCGGCGTGAAGTCGTAGCCGTTGACGATGTCGCCCCGGTACGCCGGCAGCGTCACGGCGCCGCGGGTCTCGTCGTCGTTGGAGCGCGGCTTCGCGAACTGCCCCGCCATCCGGCCCATCTTGACGACGGGCATCGAAGCGCCGTAGGTGAGGACCACCGCCATCTGCAGCAGCGTGCGCACGCGCGCGCGGATGCGATCCGCGGTCGCGCCGGCGAACGTCTCGGCGCAGTCGCCGCCCTGCAGCAGGAACGACTCGCCGCGCGCGGCACGCGCCAAGCGCTCGCGCAGCATGTCGACCTCACCCGCGAAGACCAGGGGCGGGTAGCTGGCGATCTCAGCGGATGCCGCGGCGGCCTCCGCCAGATCCGGCCACGCCGGCTGCTGCTTGATGGGCAGATCGCGCCAATAGTCGAGCCCGGCGATCACGCTCGGATCTGCGGGGACGACGGTCTCGGTCGGGTCTGCCACGGGAGGAGTCCTTGTGCTGGAAGGGACTTTCCAGCGTATCGGGCATCAGGGCGTGGCGCCGACGCTCTGAGCCCCCGGCCGTGCGCGCACCGACGACGCATAGACGTCGACGTACTCCTGGCCGCTCAGGCGCGAGATCTCGTACATGATCTCGTCGGTGATCGAGCGCAGCACGAACCGGTCGCCCTCCAGACCCGAGAACCGGCTGAAGTCCAGCGGCTCGCCGAACACCACGCCGACGCGGCGCACCTTCGGGATGCGGGTGCCGAGCGGTTGGATCTTCTGGGTGTCGACCATCGCGACCGGGATCACCCGGGCGCCGGATTCGAGCACGATGCGCGCGACCCCGGTGCGCCCGCGATACAGCCGCCCGTCCGGGCTGCGGGTGCCCTCCGGGTAGATGCCGAGTTGACGGCCCTCGGCCAGGACGCCGAGCCCCGAGTTGAGCGAGGCCTCCGACGCCTTGCCGCCCGACCGGTCGATCGGCACCTGCCCGAGACCGAAGAACAGCTCCTTCTGCAGCCAGCCGAAGGGACCCGGCTTGGTGAAGTAGTCGCTCTTGGCCAGGAACGTCACGTGGCGGTCCAGCACGACCGGCAGGAAGACGGAGTCGACGAACGACAGGTGGTTGCTCGCGAAGATGACCGGCCCCGACTCGGGTACGTTCTCGAAACCCCGCGTCCACGGGCGGAACACCGACGTGAGGAACGGCGCGACGACGACCTTCAGGATCCAGTACAACCACGGCCGCGAGCGTCGCACTCCGTCAGCCTAGGGCGCCGCCGCTCCTGCGGCGCCCCCGCTCCGGCGCCGTCCACGCCGCCGCCTCCGCTGGGTCAGCCCACGGCGCCGCCGCTCCTGCGGCGCCCCCGCTCCGGCGCCGTCCACGCCGCCGCCTCCACTGGGTCAGCCCACGGCGAAGCGCGCGCGGGCGAGGTCCGCCGCGCCGACGACGCCCGCGTCGTTGACGAGCTCGGCGATGCGGAAATCCGGCTCCGGATGGAACCCTCGGGCGGGGACGTGCGCGTGGAACGCCTCGCGGATCGGCTCGAGCAGCAGCTCGCCGGCCGCCGCGACACCACCGCCGAAGGCGAACACCCGCGGGTCGAGCACGGCACCGAGAGACGCGCACGCCCGACCGAGCCAGCCGCCGAGCTGCCCGAGGGCGGCGAGGGCGCCCGGGTCGCCCTCGGCGATGAGGCGCCCGACGTTGGTGGCATCGAGCGCGCCGTCGGCCCGGCGCGCGGCCGCGAGCTGCAGTCCGACGCCGCCGGCATCCGCGATCTCGCCGGCGAAGCGCAACAGCGCCCGTCCCGAGCCGTACTGCTCGATGCAGCCGTGCTGTCCGCACCCGCACGCGAGCCCGTCGGGCACCAGGCTGGCGTGGCCGATCTCGCCGGCGACGCCGAAACCGCCGCGGAGCAGCCGCCCGTCCGCGACGATCGCACCGCCGACCCCGGTGCCGATCGTGAGGAGCACCATGTCGCTCACGCCGCGGCCGACGCCGAAGCGGAACTCCGCCCATCCGGCCGCGTTGGCGTCGTTGTCGATCACGATCGACGCGCCGGGCAGGCCCTCGGCCAGCAGCGCGCGCAGCGGCACGTCGCGGAAGCTGATGTTGGGGGCGTAATAGACCCGCTCGCGCTGAGCGTCGAGGAACCCCGGCACCACGACACCCACCGGCGGGATGCCGCCCTCCCCCGCCAGCGATCGCACGATCTCGACCGCGTGGGCCACGATCGCATCGGGGTCGGCGGCGGGCGTCGGGCGACGCTCGGACCGCAGCACGCGCCCGTCGTCGTCGACCAGCGCGCCCGCGATCTTGGTGCCGCCGATGTCGATCCCGATCGCCTGCACGACGATCGAGTCTAGGGCGGCGCGGTTAGGCTGGAGCACGGACGTCACACGTCACCGAAGGAGATGCCGTGAACGAATACGTCACCCCTGCCGTCGTGCAGCCCGACCCGAACGCCAACATCACGGACCTGCTCCTGGAGCGGGTGAGGCAGACCCCGGAGCGGGCCATCTTCGCCCTGCCCACCGAGGACGGCTGGCGCGATGTGACGGCCGCCGAGTTCCACCGCCAGGTCGTCGCCCTCGCCAAGGGCCTGGTCGCCGCCGGGATCGAGCCCGGCGAGAAGATCGGCCTGATGTGCTCCACGCGCTACGAGTGGTCGCTCATCGACTTCGCCGTCGCGTTCGCCGGCGCCATCATCGTGCCCGTGTACGAGACCTCCGCACCCCGCCAGGTGCGGTTCAACCTCCAGGACTCGGGCGCCACCGCGATGATCGTGGAGACGGCCGACCACTTCACGCGCTTCGACGAGGTGCGTCCCGAGCTGCCCGCGGTCACGAAGGTGTGGCAGCTGCACCTCGGCGACCTGGACGAGCTCGCCGCGTCCGGCGGCGGCATCGCCGACGAGGAGCTCGAACGACGCCGGACGATCGCCAAGGGCGCCGACGTGGCCACCATCATCTACACGTCCGGGTCGACCGGCACGCCCAAGGGCTGCGTCATCACCCACTCGAACTTCGTCGAGCTCAGCCGCAACGCGGCGGTGGCGATGAAGGAGGTCGTCGAGCCCGGCGCGTCGAGCCTGCTGTTCATCACGATGGCGCACGTGTTCGCCCGCTTCATCTCGATCCTCGGCGTGCACGCCGGGGTGCGGGTCGGGCACCAGGCCGACACGACGCAACTCCTGCCCGCGCTCGGCAGCTTCCAGCCGACGTTCCTGCTCGCGGTGCCGCGGGTGTTCGAGAAGGTCTTCAACTCGGCCGAGCAGAAGGCCGAGGGCGAGGGTCACGGCAAGATCTTCCGAGCCGCGGCGAGGACCGCGATCGCGCACTCGCAGGCGCTGGATGCCGGCAAGGTCGGGCTCGGCCTGCGGCTGCGCTTCGCGCTCTACGAACGGCTCGTCTACGGCAAGCTCAAGGCCGCGCTCGGCGGCCGGGTGAAGTACGCGATCTCGGGTTCGGCGCCGCTCGGCCTGCGGCTCGGCCACTTCTTCCGGAGTCTCGACGTGCGCATCCTCGAGGGCTACGGCCTCACCGAGACCACCGCGCCCGCGACGGTGAACCTCGTCTCCAAGTTCAAGATCGGCACCGTCGGACCCGCCCTTCCGGGCGTCGGGCTCAAGATCGCCGACGACGGCGAGATTTTGGTGAAGGGCATCGACGTCTTCGCGGGGTACTGGAAGAACGAGGCCGCCACGGCGGACACGTTCGAGGGCGAGTGGTTCAAGACCGGCGACATCGGCAGCCTCGACGACGACGGATATCTGACGATCACCGGTCGCAAGAAGGAGATCATCGTGACGGCGGGCGGCAAGAACGTCTCGCCCGCCGCGCTCGAGGATCCGATCCGCGCGAATCCGCTCGTCGGGCAGGTGGTCGTGGTGGGCGATCAGAAGCCGTTCATCTCGGCCCTCGTGACGCTTGATCCCGACATGCTGCCGGTCTGGCTCAACAACAGCCGCGAGGACGCGACGATGTCGCTCGACGAGGCGGCGCGCAATCCCAAGGTCATCGCCGAGGTGCAGAGGGCGGTCGATCTCGCCAACGCGCATGTGTCGCGCGCGGAGTCGATCCGCAAGTTCGTGATCCTGCCGACCGAGTTCACAGAGGACTCCGGCCACCTGACCCCGAAGCTCTCGATCAAGCGGGGGCCGATCCTCGCGGACTTCGCCGACATCATCGAGGGCATGTACGAGTCGCGGCCGGCGACCGAGACGGCGTCGATCCCGGCCGGCTGACCGGGCGGCGTCCTAGCTGGCGCTGGTGACACCGGCGCGGAACCAGTCCGCCTGGCGGATCGCGCGCATCGCCTCGCGCCTGGCCTCGGGTTCGAGACCCTCGATGTAGAGGTGCCCGTCGAGGTGGTCGCTCTCGTGCTGCAGCGCCTGGGCGAGCAGACCGTCGCCTTCGACCACGACCGTGCGGCCCGCGGCGTCGATCCCGGTGACCCGTGCGTGCGGATGCCGCTGGCGCGGGAAGTAGAAACCGGGGACCGAGAGACAGCCCTCGTCGACCAGCTCCGGCTCGCCCCACGCCTCGAGCTGCGGGTTGAACACGTACCCGACATCGCCGTCGACGTTCCAGCTGAAGGCCCGCAGGCCGACGCCGATCTGGCAGCCGGCGACGCCCGCGCGGCCCGGCAGCAGCACGGTGTCGACGAGGTCCTCGCCGAGGGCCGCGAGGCGGGAGTCCCCGGGGCGGATCACGACCGGGTCCGACACGGAACGCAGCACGGGGTCGCCGAACAGCCGGATCTGGCGCTCGGTCACGGGACGACCACCTGAGCGCCGCGCTCGGTCGGCAGCCCGTCCATCACATACGCCGCGAGGTCGCGCGCCGACTGGCGGGTGAACGGCTTCAACGCCGCGTAGCGCACGACCGATCCCGCCGCGAGCTCGCGGTCGTACGGGATCCGGACGACCTGACGCACGCGCGAGCGGAAGTGCGCCTCGATCTCGGTGAGCTTGACGAGCTCCGTGCCCTGCGTCGCCGTGTTGAGCGCGACGACCGCGTTGCGCACGAGGTGCGCATAGCCGTTGGCTTCCAGCCAGGTCAGCGTCTCGGAGGCGAGACGGGCCTCGTCGACGCTGCCGCCCGAGACGATGACGACCTCGTCGGCGCGCTGGAGGGTCGCCCGCATGACCGAGTGCACGATCCCGGTGCCGCAGTCGGTGAGCACGATGCCGGTCCACCGTGAGAGCACATCGGCGATGACGTTGTAGTCGTTCTCGCCGAACGCCTCCGAGATGAGCGGGTCGGTGTCGGAGGCGAGCACGTCGAGGCCGGTGACGTCGCGCGAGAGGTGGCGCTGCAGATCGGCCTCGCTGACGATCTCGGGCGCGTGAATGACGACGTCGCGCACGGTCGAGCGGGTCTCCCGGTTCACGCGTTCGGCCAGCGTGCCGCGATCGGGGTTCGCGTCGATCGCCACGATGCGGTCCGAGCGCAGGTCGGCGAGCGCCATCCCGAGCAGGGTGGTGATCGTGGTCTTGCCGACGCCGCCCTTGCGGGTGAGCACCGGGACGAATCGCGTGCCGCCGTCGAGCGGGCGGGTGATGCGGGCGTCCATCGCCTTGCGCTCACGGGCTCGTGCGGAGTCGCCGGGGTTCACGAGATGGAACGTGCCCTCGTAGACGCCGCGCTGCCAGAACCCCTCGGGAGCGCGGTGCCGCCCGGGGGCGGAGCGCGGCTCGCGGGCCAGCTCCTCCGCGATGCTCGGGCCGCTCGGGGTCGCGGCGGCCCGCGCGGCGGCGTTCTCGAGCCGGACGCGCTCGCGGCGGCTGAGTTGTGCGGTCTCGGCGTCGGGCAGCGGCGGGACGTCGGCCGGGTCGACGACCTCCACGGCCGCCTCGGGTTCCTCGACGAGCTCCGCCGTGACGATCTCGCCCGGCATGATGTCGATCGACCGGGTCGCGGCACTCACGACACCGGGCACGACGGGGCTCACGACGATCTCGTCGAGCGCGACCGCCTGCTCGTCCTCCGGCGCCTCGTGCACCGGCACCGGCAGCGCGATGCTCACGGTGAGGCTCTCCGGCACGATCGCCGTGAGGTCGCCCCGCTCGGGCAGCGCGGCGTGCTCGGCCGGTTCACCGGCCGCCCGCCGTCCCGTGCGCCGGGAGCCTCGGTCGATCGTCACAACGGGCGAGTCTACCGAGCGCGGCCCGACGTCACTCGATCACGAGGAGGAGGTCTCCGGCGTCGACCTGCTGCGTTGCGGGGATCGCGAGCCGGCGCACGGTGCCGGCGACGGGGGTCGTGATCGCGGCCTCCATCTTCATCGCCTCGATCGTGGCAACGGGCTGGCCGGCGTGCACGGTGTCGCCCTCCGCCACCTTGAGCGTGACGACGCCCGAGAACGGCGCGGGCACCTGGCCGGGCCGGGATGCGTCCGCCTTCTCGGCGGACTTGGTCTCGACCGTGATCGACCGGTCGCGCACCGGCACCGGGCGCAGCTGGCCGTTGATCGTCGTCATGACGGTGCGGATGCCCTGGTCGTCGGCCTCGCCGATCGCCTCGAGCGCCAGCAGCAGGCTGACTCCCCTGCTGATCTCGACGACCGTCTCGACCCCGGTCTGCAGGCCGTACAGGTAGGCGCGCGTGTCCACGACCGACAGGTCGCCGAACAGCTCCCGCACCTGCTCGAACTGGCGCGTCGGCGCCGGGAACAGCAGCCGGTTCAGGGTCGAGCGCCGCGACGGCGCCGAGCCGCCCTGGTCGTCTCCGGCCAGGCCCTGCTCGTCCTCGGTCGTGAGATCCTCGACGCCGATCCGCACCTGGCGCCCCTCGAGCACCTTGCTGCGGAACGGCTCCGGCCACCCGCCCGGCAGATCGCCGAGCTCGCCGGCCATGAAGCCGATGACCGAGTCCGGGATGTCGTACTTCTGCGGGTTCTGCTCGAAGTCGGCGGGATCGGCATCCACCGCCACGAGGGCGAGGGCGAGGTCGCCCACGACCTTCGACGACGGTGTCACCTTCGGCGGGCGGCCGAGGATCCGGTTCGCAGCCGCGTACGCGTCCTCGACCTTCTCGAACTGCTCGCCGAGGCCGAGCGCGATCGCCTGCTGCCGCAGGTTCGAGAGCTGGCCACCGGGGATCTCGTGGTGGTAGACCCGGCCGGTGGGGCCGGGCAGGCCGGACTCGAACGGGTGGTAGGTGCGGCGCACCGCCTCCCAGTACGGTTCGAGGGCGTCGACCGCGTCGAGCCGGATGCCGGTGTCGCGCTCCGTGTGCGCGGTCGCCGCGACGAGCGCCGAGAGCGACGGCTGGCTCGTCGTGCCCGCCATCGGCGCGCTGGCCGCGTCCACCGCGTCCGCCCCCGCGCGGCTCGCCGCGAGCAGGGTCGCGAGCTGACCGCCCGCGGTGTCGTGCGTGTGCACGTGCACCGGCTGGTCGAACCGCTCGCGCAGCGCGGTCACCAGTCGCTCGGCGGCCTCCGCGCGCAGCAGGCCCGCCATGTCCTTGATCGCGAGGATATGCGCGCCCGCCTCGACCATCCGCTCGGCGAGGCGCAGGTAGTAGTCGAGCGTGTAGAGGTCCTCGCGCGGGTCGAGAAGGTCACCCGTGTAGCACATCGCGACCTCGGCGACGGCGGTGCCGGTCGCGAGCACGGCATCCACCGCGGGGCGCAGCTGGTCGACGTCGTTGAGCGCGTCGAAGATGCGGAAGACGTCGATCCCGGTCGACGCGGCCTCCGCGACGAACGCGTCGGTCACCGCGGTCGGGTACGGCGTGTAGCCGACCGTGTTGCGGCCGCGCAGCAGCATCTGGATCGCGATGTTCGGCAGCGCCTCGCGCATCGCGGCGAGCCGCTCCCACGGGTCCTCGCCGAGGAAGCGCAGCGCGACGTCGTACGTCGCCCCGCCCCACGCCTCGACGCTGAGCAGCTGCGGCGTCAGGCGCGCGACGTGCGGCATCACGGCGACGAGGTCCTTGGTGCGCACGCGGGTCGCGAGCAGCGACTGGTGCGCGTCGCGGAAGGTCGTCTCGGTGACGGCCAGCGCGGTCTGCGCGCGGAGCGCCTGCGCGAACCCGGCAGGACCCAGCTCGAGCAGCCGCTGCCGCGATCCGGCCGGCGCCGGCGCGTCGACATCGACGACGGGGAGCTTGATCGACGGGTCGTAGGCGCCCGCCCCGTCGCCGTTCGGCTGGTTGACCGTGACGTCGGCGAGCCAGTTGAGGATCTTGGTGCCGCGGTCGCGCGATTCGCGGATCTGCAGCAGCTGCGGCCGCTCCTCGATGAACTTCGTCGAGAGGTCGCCGGCCTGGAACGCCGGATCGGCGAGCACCGCCTGCACGAACGAGATGTTGGTGGTGACGCCCCGGATGCGGAACTCGGCGAGGCCGCGCTGCGCGCGTCGCACCGCGGTCGGGTAGTCCCGCCCGCGCGCCGTCATCTTCGCGAGCATGGAGTCGAAATGCGGGCTGATCCGCGCCCCTGTCGCCACCGTGCCACCGTCGAGCCGGATGCCGGACCCGCCCGGCGAGCGGTAGGTCGTGATCTTGCCGGTGTCGGGCCGGAAGTTCGCGGCGGGGTCCTCGGTGGTGATCCGGGTCTGGATCGCCGTGCCGTGCAGGTGCACGTCCTCCTGGTGCAGGCCGAGCTCGGCGAGCGTCTCGCCCGACGCGATGCGCATCTGCGACTGCACGAGGTCGACGTCGGTGACCTCCTCGGTCACGGTGTGCTCGACCTGGATGCGCGGGTTCATCTCGATGAACACGTGCTGACCGGCCCGCTCGCCCTCGGTGTCGAGCAGGAACTCGACCGTGCCGGCGTTGACGTACCCGATCGACTTCGCGAACGCGATCGCGTCGCGGTAGAGCGCCTCGCGGATTGACTGGTCGAGGTTCGGCGCCGGTGCGATCTCGACGACCTTCTGGTTGCGCCGCTGGATCGAGCAGTCGCGCTCGAACAGGTGGATGGTCTCCCCCGTGCCGTCGGCGAGGATCTGCACCTCGATGTGCCGGGGGCGGATCACCGCCTGCTCGAGGAACATCGTGGGGTCGCCGAACGCGGAGTCGGCTTCGCGCATCGCGGCCTCGAGCGCGGGGCGCAGCTCGTCCTTCGTCTCGACCCGTCGCATCCCGCGACCGCCGCCGCCCGCGACCGCCTTCGCGAAGATGGGGAACCCGATCCCGTCGGCACCGGCCAGCAGCTCGTCGATGTCGCGGGATGCCGGGGTCGACCGCAGCACCGGCACGCCGGCCGCGATCGCGTGCTCCTTCGCCGTCACCTTGTTGCCGGCCATCTCGAGCACGTGGCTGCCGGGGCCGATGAAGGTGATGCCCGCGTCCGCGGCGGCCTGGGCGAGGTCCGGGTTCTCGGAGAGGAATCCGTAGCCGGGGTAGATCGCGTCGGCCCCGGACTCCTTCGCGACCCGGATGATCTCGCTCACGTCGAGATAGGCGCGCACCGGGTGCCCCTCCTCGCCGATGAGGTAGGCCTCGTCGGCCTTCAGACGGTGCAGGGAGTTGCGGTCCTCGAAGGGGTAGACGGCGACGGTCTTGGCCCCCAGCTCGTACGCCGCGCGGAAGGCTCGGATGGCGATCTCACCACGGTTGGCGACCAGGATCTTCGTGAACACACAGTTCCTCTCGGCGGGGCGTGGGGAGGGGATGCTCTCAGCGTAGTGACGGTAGGCTCGGTGCTCGTGCATGTGCTGAGCGTGAGCTCCCTCAAGGGGGGCGTGGGCAAGACCACGGTCACTCTCGGCCTCGCCTCCGCGGCCTTCGCGAAGGGCATCTCGACCCTCGTCGTCGACCTCGATCCGCAGTCGGACGTGTCGACCGGCATGGACATCGCGATCTCCGGCCACCTCAACGTCGCGGACGTGCTCGCCTCCCCCAAGGAGAAGATCGTGCGCGCCGCGATCGCGCCCTCGGGCTGGACCCGGGGTCGCCCCGGCGCGGTCGATGTGCTCATCGGGTCGCCCTCGGCGATCAACTTCGACGGCCCGCACCCGTCGATCCGCGACATCTGGAAGCTCGAGGAGGCGCTGGCCCACGTCGAGCGCGACTACGACCTCGTGCTGATCGACTGCGCGCCCTCGCTCAACGCCCTGACCCGCACCGCGTGGGCGGCATCGGATCGGGTCGGCGTCGTCACGGAGCCGGGCCTGTTCTCGGTCGCCGCCGCCGACCGCGCCCTGCGCGCGATCGAGGAGATCCGCCGCGGGCTGTCCCCGCGCCTGCAGCCGCTGGGCATCATCGTCAACCGCGCGCGGGTGCAGTCGCTCGAGCACCAGTTCCGGATCAAGGAACTGCGCGACATGTTCGGCCCGCTCGTGCTCTCGCCGCAGCTGCCGGAGCGCACCTCGCTGCAGCAGGCGCAGGGCGCCGCCAAGCCGCTGCACGTCTGGCCCGGCGAGAGCGCGCAGGAGATGGCGCGCAACTTCGATCAGCTGCTGGATCGCGTGCTGCGCACGGCGACGATCGCGCCGGTCACGACGTCTTCCGCGGCCCCGGTCGCGTCGACCGCGGGCTGAGGGCCGGCGTCAGCCGAGCCGGTCCGGCGAGGTCAGCTCGCGGCGCGCTTGGCCGCACGGCGGGCGGCGAGCTCGTCGTCGGCGTCCGAGACCGAGGTGGTGTCGAGGTCGACGAGGCTCGACTCGACCTCGCGCAGCACCTTGCCCACGGCGATGCCGAACACGCCCTGACCCTGACTGACGAGATCGATGACCTCGTCGTTCGAGGTGCAGAGGTAGACGCTCGCGCCGTCGCTCATGAGGGTGGTCTGGGCGAGATCGTAGATGCCGGCCTCCCGGAGCTGCTCCATCGCGACACGGATCTGCTGCAGCGAGATGCCGGTGTCGAGCAGGCGCTTCACGAGCTTCAGCACGAGGATGTCGCGGAAGCCGTACAGACGCTGCGAGCCGGAGCCGGCCGCGCCCCGGATCGTGGGCTCGACGAGCTGCGTGCGCGCCCAGTAGTCGAGCTGACGGTAGCTGATGCCGGCGGCACGGGCGGCGACGATGCCGCGATACCCGGCCGTGTCGTCCAGCTCCGGCAGACCGTCGGTGAAGAGCAGGCCGTCGCCGTAGCGGGCCGCGTCACTGCGGCCCAGACTCGTGGGGGTCAGGTCGCTCATTCGCGCTCCTCGGTAGCCGTCGTTAACCCTCAGCTTGAAGTTGAAGGTGAACCTGCTGTGCTCTCACACGCTACCCGCGTGGATCAACGCCGACAATGAGGCGCCGGGCGTGTCGGGTGTAATGAGCCGATGCTCAGAGCCTCGACAGCGCCGAGCGGATGAGGCTGGAGCGCACGAGCTCGAGCTGCGCCGCGATCTCCCGGGCGAGGTCGAGCGCCTTCGCGCGGCTCGAGGCGTCGGAGCGGCGCGCGGTCGGGATCAGGGCGCTCTCGATGAGCCCCAGCTCGCGCTCGGCGGCGGCCCGGAATCCGCGGAGGTGCCGCGGCTCGATGCCGGAACGCTGCAACTCGACGAGCGATTTCAGGATGACGAGCGACTCCTCGGCGAACGTGTCACCCGCGACGATGAGCGACGCGCTCACCGCGTCGTTCAGCAGCATCGGGGTCGCGCCGGACTCCCGCACGAGCTCCTCGCGGGTCAGCTTGCGGCCGCCCGGCAGCATCGAGGGCGCCGCGCTGACCTGGAGGCCGCCGGGCAGCACGGGCTCGCGCCCGGCGTCGAGGTCGTCGACGTAGCTGCGGATCACCTTGAGCGGCAGATAGTAGTCGCGCTGCATGGTCAGCACCAGACGCAACCGCTCGAGATCGGCCGGCGAGAACTTGCGGTATCCGGACTCCGTGCGCGACGGCGTCACGAGCTGCCGCTCCTCGAGAAAGCGCAGTTTCGACGGGGAGAGATCCGGGAACTCGGGGCTCAGCCGCGCGAGGACCTGACCGATGCTGAGGAGGTTCGTCCCCGGACCCTGCGGCTTCGGGGCGGCGGCGCCGGCTCTCACCGGCTGAGAGCGGCGAGATCGAGTCGCGAGGCGTAGAAGGTGAGCCGGAACTTGCCCACCTGCACCTCGGCACCGTCGCTGAGCAGAGCGGATTCGATCCGCACTCCGTCGAAGTAGGTGCCGTTGAGCGAGCCCAGGTCCTTGACCTGGAACGACGTGCCGACCCGCGTGAACTCCGCATGCCGGCGCGACACCGTGACGTCGTCGAGGAAGATGTCGGCATCCGGATGCCGCCCCGCGATGGTCGAGTCGGCGTCGAGCAGGAAGCGGGCACCCACATTCGGGCCGCGGCGGACGATCAGAAGCGCGGAGCCGGACGGGAGCGCGGCGATGGCCTCCTGCTCCTCCGGCGAGACCCCGGCCTCCATGGCCTTGAGCTGCTGAGCGAAGTCATCGGCATAGTGCACGGTCGTGTCGGCGCCGGCCCCCTGCGGGGCGGAAGCCGCGGCGGGCTGGGGCTGCTCGGTCGACCGAGGAGTGTCGTCCTCGTGCGGGTCGTCGGCCATTCCATCCCCTCCTTTTAGCGGTCCACACTATCCGATGCTCCGGCGGGCGCATCCTCGGAAATCCGGATCATCCGACCGGTCTGGATCGCATAGACCACGCCCGCCCACCAGTAGAGGAAGACGCCCCAGAGCGCCGCCGCCCAGCCCACGGGCTCGGCCCAGGCATCCACCGCGGGAAAGGCCGCACCGAGCACGAGCACCGGCATCGCGACGAGCAGCGCGAAGGTGCCCAGCTTGCCGAGATGATGCACCGGCAACGGTCCGTACCGGTGCTGCGCCAGGATCACGCCGAGCACGAGCAGCAGGACGTCGCGGGCGACGACCACCCCGACCAGCCACCACGGCAGGAATCCGCGGATCGCCAGCCCGACGAGCGTGGAGAAGATGAACAGCCGGTCGGCCGCCGGGTCGAGCAGCTGACCGAGGCGGCTGACCTGGTCGAAGCGGCGCGCGACGTAGCCGTCGACGAAGTCGGTGATGCTCGACACGACGAGCGTCACCAGCGCCCACAGGTACTGCTGCGTGATCAGCAGCACCAGGAAGACGGGGATGAGCAGCAGCCGCAGGAGGCTCAGCACGTTCGGCACCGTGAGGATGCGAGAGCTCACTGCCGGCACGCGATCAAGGCTAGTCCCGGGCTAGCCTGGCCCGATGTCGCCGCTGATCGTCGCGCTCATCGTGGCCGCCGTCGCCTCCGCGTTCTGCTGGATCGCGTCGCTCGTCACGAAGGACACCTCGTGGGTCGACCGGATCTGGTCGATCATCCCCGTCGTCTACGTCTGGGTCTTCGCGATCGCGGCCGGCCTGCGCGACCCGCGCCTGGACGTCATGGCGGTGCTCGTGCTGCTGTGGGGTGCGCGGCTCACCTTCAACTTCGCACGCAAGGGCGGCTACGCCGGCATCGGCGGCGACCACGAGGACTACCGGTGGGCGGTGCTGCGCGGCCGGATGTCGCCGGCGCAGTTCCAGGTGTTCAACCTGCTGTTCATCGTGATCTTCCAGAACGCGGTGCTGTTCCTCATCGCCTCCCCGGCGTGGACCGCCTTCGCCCACCGCACGCCGTTCGGCGTGCTCGACGTCGTGCTCGCGGTGCTCTTCATCGGCTTCCTCGTCGGCGAGACCGTCGCCGATCAGCAGCAGTGGTCGTTCCAGCGGTGGAAGCGCGGCGAGGCGGCGGCCGGCCGGGAGCCGTCGCCGCGCTTCCGGCAGACGGGGCTGTTCCGCGTCTCGCGGCATCCCAACTTCTTCTTCGAGAACGCGCAGTGGTGGGTCGTCGCGGCGTTCGGCATCGTCGCCGCCCGAGGGCTCGACTGGACCTGCCTGGGGATCGTGCTGCTGCTGGCGATCTTCATCGGGTCGACGCGGTTCACCGAGGCGATCACCAGGTCCAAGTACCCCGAATACGCCGAGTACCAGCGGCGCACCTCGCCCGTCATCCCCTGGTTCCCGCGGCGTCGTTCCCCGTCCGCGTAAGGCGAGAAGCCGACGCGCACGACCTGTCTACCCCAATGCGGGGCTACATTTCAGAACTTGAGTTGACCACCCTTTTGTCCCCCGATAGATTGATGCCGAACAAGGTCGCCGGAGATCACGTCGTCGGCTGATCCCCTCGTGGAAGCACCCGGGCCCGTCCCCCGACGGACTCGTCCTTTTGCGTTCCTGTCCCCGCGACGGCTCCGCCGTCACCTGTCCCCCCGCAGGTGAACAGTGCACATCTCCACCGTTCCTGTTCCGTTTTCGGAGCCGGCCACGTGACCGCCGCCACGCCCTCCTGGGCCGAGCTCGAGGCGCGCTTCGACCTCCCTGTGCGCAGCGGTACCGCGAGCACGACCCCTGGTCGCCGAGCGATGCGCCGCTACGCCGGCGCGCTCATGCTGACCGACTGCGGCGTCGTCCTGGCGTCGCTCGGCCTCGCGACGATCGTGCGGTTCGGCACCGATGACGCCGCCCTCGAGGTCAGTGGCCTCCGGGTGAACTACTGGATCGTGGTCGGCCTGATCGCGGTGTCCTGGATCGCCGGGCTCGCCGCGATCCGTACGCGCGACATCCGGGTCATCGGCTCCGAACCGACCGAGTACCGGCGCGTCACCAACGCGACCGCCGTCTCCTTCGGACTCGACGCGATCACCCTGCTCGTCATCGGGGCGGACATCTCGCGCGTTCTGTTCCTGGTGGCCTTCCCGGTCGGACTCGCGGGGCTCCTCCTGTCGCGTCGCCTCTGGCGCGCCTGGCTCATCTCCCGCCGCCGCCGCGGTCGCAACACCCTCGCCACGCTCGTCGTGGGACCACGGCACGACGTCAAGCGGGTCCTGATCACGCTGGCCGGCCTGCACGGCGGGCCCTACGAAACGGTCGGGGTCATGCTCGAAGGCGAGGACGAGACCCAGGAGGTGCGCGCCGGCCAGCGGAGCTTCCCGGTGCTCGGGAAGGCGACGTCGTCCGCGGTAGCCGCCGAGGCACGTGCGCGCGGGATCGACGCGGTCATCGTCGCAGGGCAGCCCCACGGACGGACCTTCCTGCGCGACCTCGGATGGAGCCTCGAGCGCACCGATGCGGAGATGCTCATCGCATCGCGGCTGCTCAACGTAGCGGGTCCGCGGATCCACATCCGGCCCGTGGAGAACCTGCCGCTCATGCACGTGGAGCTGCCGAGCTACGAGGGCGGCAAGCACCTTTTGAAGAGAGCGTTCGACATCGCCGCGTCGGCGCTCGCCCTCGCCCTCTACGCTCCGGCGATGCTGGTGATCGCGGTCGCGATCAAGGTCTCGGACGGCGGCCCGGTGTTCTTCCACCAGGCCCGCGTCGGTCGCAACGGTTCCCTCTTCTCCATGATCAAGTTCCGCTCGATGGTGCCGGATGCGGAGACGGCGCTCGCGGCGCTCGCCGACGGCAACGACGGCAACGGGGTGCTGTTCAAGCTGCGCGACGATCCTCGCGTCACCCGAGTCGGACGCGTGTTGCGCAAGTACTCGCTCGACGAGCTCCCGCAGCTGCTCAACGTCCTCGTCGGCGAGATGAGCCTCGTCGGGCCGCGGCCGCCGCTCATCGATGAGGTCAACAAGTACGAGGTGCACGTCCTGCGCCGCCTCTACATCAAGCCGGGCCTGACCGGGATGTGGCAGATCAGCGGGCGCTCGGATCTGACCTGGGAGGAGAGCGTGCGTCTCGATCTCTACTACGTCGAGAACTGGTCGCTCACGGGCGATCTCCTGATCCTCTGGCGAACCGTCAAGGTGCTGCTGCGACCCGTGGGGGCGTACTGACCGTGACGCAGGACGTGCTCGAACACCCCCGCAGCCTGCGGGCGACGCTCGCCAGAATGGGCGCGGCGCAGAAGCCCAGCCGTGGCGCGCCGCCGTACTCCGTCTGGATCAACCGACGCGCCGGGCGACTCATCGCCGCTGCCGCCTACCTGGCGCGTCTCACCCCGAACGCGCTGACCGGCATCAGCGCGCTCCTGACGTTCTCGGGCCTCGCCCTGATGGCGCTCGTGCCCCCCGTCTGGTGGCTCGGACCCGCGGTGGCCGCCCTCCTGGCCGCCGGGTACGCCTTCGACTCCGCTGACGGCCAGCTCGCGCGACTGCGCGGCGGTGGGAGCCTGCGGGGCGAGTGGCTGGACCACATGGTGGACGTGACCAAGACCTGCCTGGTGCACATCGCGGTCCTCATCTCCTTCTTCCGCTTCGGTCATCCCGGCAGCGACCTGTTCCTGCTGGTGCCGCTCGGGTATCTGACCGTCTCGGTGGTCTTCTTCTTCGGGATCATGCTGACCGACCAGCTGCGGCGCTCCCGGCCGGTGCCCGTGAGCGCGCCCGCGGGCCGTGGGGTGCTGCAGACGCTCGTCGCCCTGCCCGCGGACTACGGCATCCTGTGCATCGCCTTCCTCCTGGCCGGCTGGCGACCGGGCTTCGTGGTGATCTACTGCGTGCTCTTCGCGGCGCACGGGCTCGTGCTGCTGGCGGGGATCGCGAAGTGGTACCGCGATCTGCGTCGACTGGACCGAGCCGCCGCATCATGAACGGGGTCGTGGGCACGCTGCGGATCCTCGTCGATGCCTACTGGTGGCTCTCCGGCCCACCCTCCGGACGCAACGTGGTCATCGGGATGGTCACGGGCTGGGCTCGTACCTTCCCGGATGATGCCCTGACCCTGCTCGTGCGGCCCGACGAGGCCGACCGCATCGCGAGAGACCTGGAGCGCCGCGGCATCGCGGCGACGGTGCGTCCCGTGTCGCGGCTCGCGCGCATCCACGCCGTCGCGGCGCGTCGCGCAGGCAGGGCCGCGGTCGATCACGACGCGGTGATCACACAGAACTTCGCCACGCGGACCGGCACCGCCGTCAGCGCGGTGCTCGTTCACGACGCGATGTACGTCGACCATCCCGAGTGGTTCACCCTCCCGGAACGCGCGTACCTGCGCCTGCTTCGACCGAGCCTGCGCGCCGCTCACCTCATCTTCACGACATCGAGCGCGGAGACCGCCCGGATCGGCCGGGTCTGGCCGGAGACGCGGGACCGGCTCCGGCGCGTGGGGCTCGACGTCCCGATCGATCTGGTGGCGCTCGAACCGCGACGTCCGGACGCCATCGCACCCGGGGAGGAGTTCATCCTCACGGTCGGCCGGCTGAACGTCCGCAAGAACCTGCGTCGGCTCATCGACGCCTATCTCGGCGAGGACGAGGTGAACTCTCGGCACCGTCTCGTGGTCGTCGGGGCGCCCGACGGCGCCTCGGAGGTGCTTCCGGGCGCCGCGGGCGGTCGGGTGCGCTTCCTGCGGGACGTGGACGACGCCGAGCTCCGATGGCTGTACGCGCATGCCCGGCTGTTCGTGCTTCCCTCGCTCGACGAGGGATTCGGGCTGCCGCTGCTCGAGGCCCGCGCCGCCGGGACCCCGGCCATCGCGAGCGATCTCCCGGTATTCCGTGAGCAGGAGGCGGAGGGCTGGTTCGATCCTCGCTCGACGACGGACATCGCGCGTGCTCTGCGGAACGCCCTGGCGCACGAGCCCCGCCGCCGGACGCCCGACCCGGATCGACCAGGGTCGGCGTCGACGCCGTGGGCATCGACGGTCGAGCGCATGCGCGGTGCGGTCACCGGCATCCGGCACGAGGAGCGCGCGCATGTCGCGCCTGCGTGACCGGATCGACGCGCGCTACCGGGCGACGCGTGGATTCGACGCCGGATTCGACCCGGACGTGATGGACCGCGAGGTGCTCGCCTTCGTCATGCGCAAGGCGTTCGAGCGCCTCCGGGGAGTTCTGCGGGGCATGCCGCGGACCTTCGTCGGGTCCCGTGTGGCACTGCGGAACCGGCACCGGCTGCGACTGGGGCGGAACACGTCGCTCGGGTCGGGGGTGCTGATCGACGCCCTCTCCCGCGACGGGGTGATCATCGAGGACGATGCGACCATCGACCGGGGCGCCGTGCTGCGGAGCACCGGAGCCATCCGGCACCTCGGGGTCGGGATCCGGATCGGCCGACGTGCGGCGGTCGGTGCATCCGACTTCATCCACGGCGGCGGCGGTGTCGACATCGGGCGGGACGTGCTGCTCGGACCGTTCGTGCAGGTCTTCTCGGAGAACCACGTCTTCGACGACCCGCGTCGTCCGATCATCGAGCAGAGCGAGATCCGCGCGTCCGTGACGATCGCGGACGACGTGTGGGTGGGGGCCGGGGCGATCATCCTCGCCGGCGTGACGATCGGTGAGGGCGCCGTCGTCGCGGCCGGCTCGGTGGTGCGCTCGGACGTGCCCTCGCGTGCCATCGTGGCCGGCGTCCCGGCCCGCGTGGTCGGAACCCGTGGGGCCGCGCTCAGCGCGGAATGAGCTCGTCGACCAGGAGCCGGGTCGAGCGGATGTGTTCGCGGGTGGAGGCGCCGAAGACGATGGACTCGATGTGGGGCTGCTCCGCGATCCATTCGATCGCCTCGCGCGGCGGGATTGCCCCCGACGCGAAGGCGGACATCGCCACCGCCCGGAAGCGCCTCGTCTCGAGCGCCCGCTGATAGCCCTCGAGCCCGCCCGACATGCGGAAGCCGATCTTGTTGATGTTCGCGCACACGATCGGATTCTCCAGACCCGCGGCATCGAGGGAGTCGAGCAGCATCGGCAGGTTCATCGTGATGAAGCCCGGCTCCGCGTCATAGCGCCGGCGCACATGGCGGGCGAAGATCGTGAACGCCTCGGTGAAACCCAACCCGAGCAGCATGTCGACGACGACGTTCTGGAGCCAGATCACGGGCGTCCGCAGGCCGCTGAACATGCGCATCTCGGCGTCCACGAGCAGGGTGATGATCCCCTCGACGTCCTTGCGGGCCAGTGAGCGACCGCCGCGCACGGCCGCGTTGATGAGGCCCTCCTCGGGCAGGAAGCGGCGTACCGCCCCCAGCATCCCGTTCTCCGTGACGGCGTCGGCGTACTTGTGCGCGTACGGCATGCCGGGGAAGAAGGTGAACCGGTCGTACCGGCCGGGATCGGCGCGGACCCGGTCGGCGACGGCGGCGATCCGGTCGTGCGTCGTGCACATGAACGTGGTGATGCCCTCGTCGTACGCCGCGTCGAGGACATCCATGACCGCATCGATGTGCTGGAACCGCATCGCCTGCGAACGCGCCTTCTCCTCCGACATGTGGTTCACGCCGAAGAACTGGTTGTCGCCGAAGAGGAGGCGGTCCATCCGGTAGTCGCTCACGCGCGCTGCCTCCTCGATCCCCGGCGGGTCGCATCAGGCGCGGCCGCGGCCTCATCCCGTGTCGAGGGTCCCTTCGCGGCATCCAGGGTGAGCAGCTCGAGCGCCCGATCGGTGAGCGCCGCGCTGTCGAAGGTGTTGGTCCCGGCCGTATCGCCGCGGGCGACACGCTGCACGAAGTGGTCCAGCTGGGCGCTGTACTCCTCTCCGCGAAGGTAGAACCAGACCGGATCGGTGAGCTCCGTCGTGTATTTGACGGTCCATCCGCGCTCATACCCCGGGAGCTCCGGTGCCGTGTCGCGCCGATAGAGCTGGACCTCCTGGCGGTCGGCGTGGATGCGGCCCGCCGTCCCCGAGATCGTGATCATCGTCGTCATCTTGCGATAGGACTCATCCGACCAGTTGACCGACAGCTGCGCGTGCGATCCGTCCGGGTAGTAGAGAGTGCTGTAGACCTCGTCCTCGGTGTCCGCCGAGAAGACGGAGCCGAGCACCGTGCCGCCGACGGCGTTCGGAGCGCCCGCGTACCAGGTCAGCAGATCGAGCGGATGCGCCGCGTAATCGTAGAGCGCGCCACCGCCCTCCTCGCGGCGACTGCGCCACGTGGAGCCCTTGGCGCGCAGCACGACGGGTCCGTACGCCTCCGCCGCAAGGTGGGTGACTCTCCCGATCGCGCCGGCGTCGAGCAGGCGCTTGACCTCGCGGAACGCGCCGACGAAACGATTGTGATAGCCGACCTGGGTGACGAGGCCGCGCTGCCGCGCCAGCCCGGCGAGTCCGGCGGAGTCGGCGGCACTCATGCACAGCGGCTTCTCGCAGAACACGCCGAGCCCGTGCTCGAGGGCCTGCCGCACCATGGGAGCGTGCAGCCGCGTCGGCGTCGCGATGATGAGCGCGTCGAGCTCGACCTTCGCGAGAGCGGCGTCGACGTCTCGGAAGGTCGGCAGGCCTGTGTACTTCTCCAGCACGTCGAGGACATAGCCGGTCGTGTCGACGACGGCACCCACGCGGACGTCGGGATGCGCCTGGATCATCGCCAGGTGCGACATCCCCATCTTGCCGAGGCCCACGACGCCCACGCTGATCATGCGTTCTCCCTGGGTAGGCGCCGGTCGCCCGGTGGCAGCTGTGAGGCCAGGAGATCCTCATATTGCCCGGCGACGTGCTCCCATGTGAACTCCTCGGCGTGCCGGCGGCGCGCGGAGGCCGCGAGCGCGGCCCGTCCGTCCGGGTCGCCGAGGAACGATGTGATTCGCTCGTCGGCATCGTCGGCGTCCCGGAAGTAGAGGGCCGCGTCGCCCGCGACCCAGCGGTTGTAGACGTTGTCGTGCGCGATCACCGGATTGCCGGCGGCGAGGGCCTCGACCAGCGACGGATTGGTGCCCCCCACCGTGTGGCCGTGCAGATAACCGACCGAGTGGAATCGCAGTGCCGCCACCTCCGCGGGGGCGTACACCGAGCCCAGGAAGACCACCTCGTCGCTCGCCGCATCGACGACCGCGCGATGATACGCGTCCGACTGCGGGAGATAGTCGCCGAGGATCGCCAGACGCAGACCACGAGGCCGGGCGGAGAACGCCCGCACGAGCTCGAGGATCGAGTTCTCGGGAATGGGGCGGCAGATCAGGGTCAGGTACTCCCCCGGCTCCAGCCCACGCCGACGCACGGGCTCGGCCGACGCCGTCACCACCTGGTCGGCGCCGTAGGTGATGGTGACGAGCTTGGACCTCGTGGCCTTGCGTTCCAGGTGCCGCTCGATCTCGGGGTGGTCGGCGATCAGGCGGTCCCCCACCCAGCACGCGATGCGTTCATTGACGTAGAGGATCGCCTGCTTCATGAACCCCCAGCGGGCGCGCGACCACTCGATGCCGTCCATGTTGATGACGTTGCGCAACCCGCGACGGCGCTGCGAGATGTTGAAGACGGCCGTGTTGTACCCGAAGGTGAGAGTCAGATCGCGGTGCCGGACCGCGTGCCGGATGGACCTCCAGTCGAATGCCGACGTGCCGAGCCACCCGTCGCGCGGGACCGGGATGGTCACCAGCTCGATGCCCTGCCATTCGTCCTGGACGACGGGGCCGCGACCCCGCGCCTGGCAGTAGACGACGACGCGCCAGCCGTGCGCCACCAGGTGACGGGCGACGTTCTCCGCGGCCGTCTCGAAGCCGCCGTAGGCCGCGGGGACACCATGGGTTCCGAGGATCCGCACCGTCGGGCGCCCGTCCCGTGAGGGGTGCACCGGGGAAGCGGACAAGGGTCTCCTCGAGTCGGCGTGGATCCAACGCGGGACGCTCCCCCTGACGGCGAACCCGCTTTCGAGGGTAATGCAGAGGTGCCGATGACGACCCGCGCCGCCCCCCACTCTGGGGGTGCGGGCACCGCGCCCCCACAATGGACGCATGAACCCGCCCGTGTCGTTCGTCACCGTCGTCTTCGGGGCCGAGCTCGGGCTGCTCGAGTTGCAGGCGCGCTCCTTGGCGCGTCATCTCGCCGACTCGGCCCTGTCGGAGGTCGTCGTCATCGACAACGACTGGCGGCCGCTGTCACGACGGGCGCTCGCGCGGTTGAGAGCCGCGTACGGCCCCCTCGCCGATCGCCTGCGGGTCGTTCGGACCGGTGAGATCGCGTCGAGCATGCCGCCGACCATCGGCTGGCGCAGCCAGCAGATCGCCAAGCTCCTCATCGCGCGAACGATCTCGACGCCGCATTACGTCCTGCTGGATGCGAAGAACCACCTCATCCGCGATGCCGTCCTGGAGGACTTCGTGGCCCCGGACGGCCGCGCACGCGGAGCGACGCATCCATACACGGCGCACCCGCTCCGACCCCAGCTGGATCGTGCCCTGCGGTACGCGGGAGGTACGGATGCCGCGATCGAGGCGGCCCACGACGACTTCCTCCCGACGGCGACGCCGTTCGTCATGCGCACCGAGATCGTCCGGGCGATGATCGACGACATCGAGAGGGCATCCGGCACACCCTTCGCGGAGGAGTTCGAGCGCCAGGAGCTGACCGAGTTCTTCCTGTACGGCGCGTGGCTGACGGTGCGGGGCCTGGGCGTCGAGGCGGTGTACGACGGGGTCCCCCTGCCCTCCCCCACGGTCTGGCCGCGTCAGCGCCACGGCGTAGAGGGGGTGGACTCCACCATCTCCGAGGCGGAGGCCGTCGATTCGGCGTTCTTCGCCGTGCACCGGACAGCGCTCGCGCGAGGCGACCGGAGAGCGCGCGCGCGGATCGCCGCCTTCTGGTCGATGCGCGAGGTCTTCGCGGACGAGCGTGCAGCGCGGCGCTTCATCGCCGCCTTCCGCCGGCGCTACTTTCCCGCGATGCTCGCGAAGAAGCTCCACGAGCGGCTCGAGCGGCGTGGGGTGCGCGGTTAGCTCTCGGCCTCGACGGCCGTCGGCGTCCGGTAGTAGTAGCGCGAACGCGACGCCCGGGGCGTCTTCACGTTGTTGAGGATCAGACCGACGACGCGGGCTCCCGCCGCCTCCAGCTGATGGACGGTCTGAGCCGCTTGCGACTGGCGCGTCCGCCGCGCGTCGATCACGATGACGACCCCGTCGACGATGGGAGCCAGGAGAGCCGCGTCGGCGACGCTGAGGACCGGCGGCGAGTCGATGATCACGAGCTCGTATGCCGCCAGACCCTCGTCGAGCAGACGGCGCATCGCCCCGGACGTGAGGACGTCCGCCGGATTGGGCGGAATGGGACCGGACGGCAGCACGTCGAGATCCGAGTCCGCCCAGCCGAGCTTCGCCCGCTCGAACGGGAGCTCGCCCAGCAGCACGTTGGTCAAGCCGACGCTGCCCTCGACGCCGAGATAGTCGCCGACCCGAGGACGCCGCAGGTCGGCATCGACGATGACGACCGACGAGACCCCCGACATGGCATACGCGAGGTTGGCCGCCACGGTCGTCTTGCCGTCGCCGGGAAGGGCGGAGGTGACGAGCAGACTGCGAAGCGGATGCGAGAGCGATGCGTAGGCGAGCGATGACCGGACCCTGCGGGCGTCCTCCGCCGTCTGCCCGAGTGGATCGCGTTCGACGGGAAGGCCCCGCCCCTTCCGCGGAGCGCGTGAGATCGTGCCGAGGACGGGACGGTCGAGGATGCGGGTGAGGGTGTCGACCGAGCGGATCCGGGTGTCCAGTGCCGTCACGGCGATGGCGATGAGGACACCGAGGAGGAGGCCGATCAGAAGGCCGATCGCGCTGTCCCGTGTCTTGTTCGGCAGCGCCTGGACCCGGGGCACGACGGCACGGTCGATGACCTCGGCCTTGACCGTCGGCGTCGCGTCGGCGCCGGTGGGCGCGATCTCACGGACGACGTCCACCAGGCTCGTCGTGACCGCGTTCGCCACCCGTGCCGCCATCCGCGGGTCGGGCGACGCGGCCTGCACCTCCAGCACCACGGTGCTCTGCGGGATCGAGATCTGCAGAGTGCGGGCGAGGAGCCTCGGCGTCGTGTCAAGCCCGAGATCGTCGATCACGGGCTGCAGGACCCGGGAGGAGGTGGCGAGCTGCGCGAACGACAGCATCTGGTTCTGCGTGTACGTCGAGCCCTGGTTCAGGTCGATCGCATCGCCGCCCTGATTGAGGGTGAAGTAGAGCGAAGCCGTCGACTGGAAGATCGGGGTGGCCGACGCGGACACCCCGAACGCGACCCCGGCGCCCGCGATGCCGAGTGCCACGACGAGCCACCACAGCCTGCGCAGCGCACCGACGACGCGCATCGCCGTCCACGCCGACGTATCGGGGTTCACAGCCGCCCCTTCCGTAGGACTCTGCACCCCGGGGAGTGACTGGAGCGGGGTCGACGACAGGGCGATGGTACAGTACCCGCGTCCTGCTCTAGTCCAGCAACCCGCACGGAGCCGCCCTTCTGTGAGCGCCCTGTTCTCCACGGCGGCCCGGGTGCTGACCATGTGCGTCTCGCTCGTGTGCGGGGTCCTCTCAGCGCGCCTCGTCATCGGCGAGGCCGGTGTCGGGCCGTATGCCCTGCTCTCCCTGCTGGTCGCGCTTCCCAGCCTGATCTCCTTCTCCGATCTCGGTGCCGGTGCCGTCGTCGTCAACGCGGCGGCGACCTCGCCCGACATCCGCTCCGACGCGCGGCTGACGGGGCTCGTGACCACCGTCGTCCGGGTCACATTGCTGTTCGCCGGCACGGTGGCACTCGTGGACCTCGCCCTCTTCGTGACCGGCGGATGGCATCTCGTGCTCGGCAGTGCGGCGGCCGTCCCGGGGGCGGAGACAGCCGCGTTCGTGTGCGTCCTGATCTTCTGCGTCTCGATCTCGATGGGCGTGTGGCAACGGATCCTGCTGGGACTGGGGCGTAACCCGATCGTGATCCTGCTCCAGGGCATGATCTCGCCGCTGTCGCTGCTCATCGTGTGGCTGCTGCTCGATGCAGGAACGTCCTCGGTGCGAGCGTTCCTGGCGCTCGGGACCTTCCTCGCGACCCTCGTAGTCGCCCTCTGCGGCGTCGTGGTCGCCGATCGGTTCAGCAACCCGCTTCTGCGGACCGCAGCCCGTCGGGTCCTGTGGCGCCGCCGCTATCCCGGTGCCCGGGTCATGGACGTCGGCTGGCCGATGTTCGCGCAGCTGCTCGCCGCACCGCTCTCGCTCGCCCTGCCGCGCTACATCCTCGCGCAGACCGCGTCGCATCAGGAGCTCGCCCAGTACGCGCTGGCCGGTCAGGTCTTCTTCGCCGTCCAGGCCCTGATCGGCGCGGCAGGGGTGACGCTCTGGCCCGCCTTCGCGCGCGCACGAGCGGCCGGTGGCGTGACGCGCGGCGGTCCGTTCCTGCTGTCCGGGCTGTTCGCCGTGGCCGCCGCGGCGGTGACCGCCATCATGGTCGTCATCGGGCCCTGGTTCTTCTCGATCGTGTCGAAGGACGAGGTCACAGTAGGCATTCCGATCGTCCTCGCCTTCGGAGCGATGACCGTGGTGCAAGCCGCGCTGTATCCGCTCGGCATGTTCATCATGGACAAGCCCGGGATCCGGTTCCAGGTGGCCCCCGCGCTTCTCGCGGCCGCGTCGACCGTCGTCCTGTCGGTGTTCGCGGCACCGGCCTGGGGCGTGGTCGGCCCGCTGTTGTCGAACGCAGTGTCGGTGCTGATCATTCAGGTCATCCCGTTCGCCGTCTACATCCGGCGGAACCGTGTCCGCCTCTACGGCCCCGCCCGGCCGGTCACGATCGAGGCGACCCAGGAGCAAGCGCGAGGGGATGCACCCGGAAGCGACTGACGCCACCCTGCTCTCCGGACGGATCGCGGCTGTGGATCAACGACACCGCGAGGCCTCCGACGAACCACAGGAACATGCCGTACTGGGTGATCAGCGCGACGCTGAACAGGGCCGGGATCTGCGCGACGAGGCCGATCGACGCCGCGGTGGCGCGATGCGGGATGAGGATCGAGACGATGCCCGCTCCGAGGAGCAGGACGAGCACCAGGGCCGGCACGATGCCGAACCGGAGCGCGATGAGCAGCAGCGCATTGTCGATGGTGGCGGCGAACGATCCGAGGTACGTGCCGTTCGCCGTCACCGACGACCAGTCATCGGACGACCCGAACGGCTTGAGCTGCGGAAGCAACTGGAGGAGGTCGACCCGGTAGTCGGCGCTTCCGCCGGCCTCCGCGCCGGCGTCCAGGAAGACGTCGCTGATGAGCGGGACCACGACGAGTGCCGCGACCACGGCGATGATGAGGACGGCGATCCGGGTCGAGGTCCGCAGGCGATGCAGGAGGACCACGCAGAGAGCGATGGTGATCACCTCGGTGATCAGTCCGATCCGGCTGAACGTCACGACCGTCGCCGCGCCGATGATGACGAGCATCAGGATGTGCGTGCGCGTGCGCCAGGCCGCGGCCAGGACGAACGCCGTCGACAGGGCGAGCGACGCGCCGAGGGCGATGGAGTGACCGAATGCGCCCTCCGCGCGAAGCAGGCCGCCTCGGTACTGGAGAGGCGCCCAGACCGAGTAGGACGGGCCGAGAGCCGGCAGCTGGACGAACAGATTGCGGCCGGTCGCGAACTCGAGCAGAGCCAGGACCGCGGCGAACGTCGCACAGACCGCGATCGCCTTGAAGACGAAGCCGGATGAAACACGGCTCGCGACGATGCGCCCCCAGACATACGGCACCACCCACTCCACGACCGCGGTGACGATCGCCGAGAGCGACACCTGACCGACGGCGAACAGGATCGCGCCCAGCCCCGCGAATCCGGCGATGGCCAGGTCCGGCAGCGCGAACCGCATGCGTGTGACATTGGCGGCGATCCCGGCGAGGGTCACCATGCTGATCGCGGCGAAGAACGAGCCGACCTGGGCTCCGATCCACACGGGCACGAAGAACAGGACGAGGCACCACACCACGAACGCGGCACGCGGCACGACGCGGAACAGGAGGATCGCGCTCGCGAACGCGAGCACGCCCAGGAGCGCGAGGCCCGCCACCCCGAGCGCCGAGTCCCCCACGTCTCCTCCTCGCCGGATGGGATCGGCGCCGCAGCGCCGATCCCCGCCAGGCTAGCTCGCGGTGACGCGGTAGGTGTCGAAGGTGATCGTGCCGGTGCTGGTCGCCGAGCCCGAACGGTTGCCG
>NZ_BAAAQO010000006.1:0-37635 GCF_039531715.1 Pseudolysinimonas kribbensis
CGCCACCCACATCCGCCGAACCCCAGCCCGACGACACCGAACGAGCGAAATCATCCTGCGCCGCGAACGTGATGGTGGACAGTGTCACCGTCGCCGCCTTCGTCGCCGTGCTGTTCAGACTGTCCGTCACGGTCAGGGTGATGGTGTGGTCGCCCGGAGCGGTGTAGGTGTGGGTGGCCGTCTTGCCGGACCCGGCCGCCGTCCCATCACCCCAGTTCCACGCGTAACTCAGGCTCGCGCCGTCTGCCGCGGTCGAGGCCGAGGCATCCACCGCGACATCCAGCCCGGTGGGCGTCGTCGTGAAGGATGCGGTGGGCGCGCCGTGCACGACCGTGACCGTGCCGGTCGTCGTGCCGGTCGAACTGTCGTTGTCCGTCACGGTCAGGGTGACCGTGTAGCCGCCCGCGGCCGCGTAGGCGTGGCTCGCCGTCTTACCCGATCCGACCGCCGTGCCGTCACCCCAGTCCCAACTGTAGGAGGTGAGCGTGCCGTCGCTGTCGGTGGACGCCGAGGCATCGACGGAGGCGGTCAGCCCCGACACCGACGATGTGAACGACGCGGTCGGCGCCACGTTGGGTGCCGTCACCGTGACCGACTTGCTCGCGACCGCCGTCCGACCGCTGCTGTCGGTCACGGTCAGCGTGACCGGGTACGTGCCGGCCGCCGCGTACGTGTGCGTCGCCATGACGCCGCTGCCGGCCGCGGTTCCGTCACCCCAGTCCCAGGCGTAGCCCGTCAGGGTACGGCCCGCCGGAGCTGCCGACTGCGACCCGTCGACCGCGATCGCGAGGTCGGTCGGAGTCGCCGTGAACCCGGCGGTCGGCGACGCGATGCCCGCCGCCAGGTCGTACTGCGCGGAGACAGCCGACGCAGGGAGTGTCGTGCCGTAGACCGCCACCTCGTCGACCTGGCCCGAGAAATAGGTGCTCGAAGGCTGGTTCGGCCATCCGCCCAGGTTGTCGCCGCCGACCCGCCAGTAGCCGTTGTAGCTCTGCGCGGTCTTGGCCGTGGGGTCGCTCGCCACCAGGGCTCCGTCGACGTAGAGACGGAGGCCGTCCGTCGGTGAGAGGGTGCCGACCAGCTGGTGCCACGCGCCGTCGTTGAGAGCTGTCGGGCTCGTGAGCGTGCGGGTCGACCCGTCGTAGATGCCGAACGTCACTCGGCCGTTGTTGAGCATGTAGAGGTGCCGGTCGTAGTTCGACGAATTGCCGGTCGCCGAACTGCCGTAGCCGATGATCTTGCCGCCCGTCCGGGTCGTGGTCTTGATCCACGTCTCGACCGAGAAGGTGGTCGTGCTCGACGGGACGGTGGCGGGAGTGCGCACCGTGCCCGTGCTGGAGCCGCTCAGCCGGGATGCCGGGTCGCCGGCGTCGGAGCTGACGGCACCCGGCGTCGTGGTCGTGACGCCGGATCCCACGACGGCGTCTGCACCGCCGGCCCAGTTGCTCGCGTCACCGCCGAGGCGCCAGTAGACGATCGCGCCGTCGTCGAGCACGCGGTCGGCGTACGCCGAGGGGGTGCCGGAGGCCACGGTCACGGGCATCCACGCGCTCGCCTCGCTGTTACCGTCGCCGTCGGTGGCCACGACCCGGTACTGCTGGGAGGAGCCCGGCGTGAGACCGGTGTCCTTCAACTGCACGTTCGGGGTGTTCCACCACGTCGAGTCGGCGACTGTGCTGGCCACGGGCGCGGCGGTGCCTTCCCGGTAGAGGGCGTAGGTCTCATGCAGATCGTCGCGATCCCAGTTGGCCGGGATGCTGACCCGCACCGTGCCCGCGGATTTCGAGGTGGCCGTTCCCGTCCAGGACGGCGCGGCCAGACGCGGACCCATCTTCGCGCCCCCCGCCGGATGGATCGCGAAGCGCACGAGGCCCTGGAACTGGCGGTTGTTCACCGAGCCGAATTCCCCGCCCACCGAGATGTACTGCGTGTTGCCGGTGATCGACAGGCCGGCCTGACCCAGTCCGCTCGCGGTGCCCACCGTGAAGTCCGGGTACCAGGCGTACGGCGACGGCGACGGGGTCCCGCTCCAGTCCTGGTAGATGCTGCTGACACTCGGCGAGCGGGTCAGGATGCCGCCCACGGATGTCGTGAAGGCCTGGATGTAGCGGTAGGTGCGGGTGGGCTGCTCCGGGGCGAGACCCACGGTGTCGCACTGGTGGGTGTGGCTCGTCGTGTAGACGACGGACCCCGTCGAGTAGACGCCGTACTCGTCGCCGTGGCAGTCGGCGACCCAGCGGATGTCGCCCGACCCTGCTTCGGCCGAGAACACCCCCTCGAGATTGCCGGTCGCGACGTTGGCGGTGACCCACCCGGTGCCGTAGACGGCGCCCGAGTCGGCGGTCAGTCCGAAGATTCCCGCTTGACCGGCGTTCGGGCCGGAGCTGGCCCCGTTGATGACGGTGGCGGGAGCCGCCCACGGGAGGATCGAGCCGTCCGTGAGGTCGAGCGCGGCCAGGCCGCGCTGCGCGACGCCGTTCACGCCGCCGAACCGGCCGCCGATGATGAGCTTGGTGTTGGTCGGGTCCATGACCATGGCGTCGGTCTGCAGGTCCGTCGTCGGCGCCCAGCCGAGGAGGGCGCCGTTCGCGGTCGAGAAGGCCGCCAGGTTCTGGCGCGCGACCCCGTTGGCCTGGGTGAACAGACCGCCCACGTACAGCGTGTTGGCGGTCGCCACCATGGCATACACGCCCGAGCCGCCGACGGACGGGTTGAATCCGGCGACCAGCTGACCGGTCGTCGCATCGACGGCGGCGACCGTGTAGCGCGTCTGGCCGTTGACCTGGTTGAACGACCCGCCGAGGTAGATCCGGCTGCCGTCGGGCGACGCGGCGATCGACTTGACCACGCCGTTCACGGCGGGCGCCCAGGCGGTCAGGTTTCCGGTGGTGATGTCGTACGCGAGGACGTTGCTCCGCGGCGTCAGCGTGCCGGAGCCCGGAGCGGCTCCGGCCTGCCGGGCGTTCGAGAAACTGCCGGCCGCGTACACGGTGCTGCCGATCATGGTCTGCGCCCAGACGTAGCCCGAGTCGATCTGCACGGTGGGGAGGGCGTCCGCCGTGACGAGGTTGCCGTCGCGCTGCTGGATGTTGGCCGGAGACGGGAGCGGGTCGGCATGCGCCGACTGCACCGAAAGGACGGTGAGGCCGACGGCCGTGAGTGCGGCCACGGCCGTGACCGCGAGGATCCGCGTCGTTGCTGCTGAGATGGCGTTCATCGTGGCTCCGATGCTCATGACACGGTTTCGGTGAATTGGGCGACCGGCGTTCCGGCAGCGTGACTGACCGTCACGGTGACCTGACGGCCCTGGGGATGGGACAGCATGAAGACGTAGGAACCGGTCGCCGTGGCGCCCGGTGCGACCACGCCGTGAAAGGGCACGCCCTTGCCGGCGGTCGTCGCCACGGCGAAGGTCCCGTCCGAGGCGACGACGTTCACGTACGCCGAGTCGACGCTGGCGGTCGCGGTGCCCGCGTTGTCGACCTCCACCTTGACGACGACGGCGGCTCCGTCGATCTCGCCCGGCGTCTTCGCCGTGACCTTGATGGCGGTGACGCTCGCGATGCGGATCGAGACCCCGCCGCCGACCTTCGCGGCGGCACCCGCCCGCGCGCCCACCGTCGGCTCCGGCGTCGGCGATGCCACCTGCTGGTCGACGGTGCCGCCGCTCGGAGCGGGGACCGGCTTCTTGACGCTATGGGTCGGCAGGGTGGTCGCCGGCTGGGGTGTCGCGGGGACGCACGCGGTCAGGGCCGTGGCAGCGACGACGAAGGACAGCAGGAGGAGCGACGGCCGTGGGAGACGCGCGCGGAATGCCGCTCGGAGCGCGGCTGCGGTCCGGGGGTGGACGGAACCAACTCGGTTTCGCACGCGGGGGGACGTGTTCACGGGAATCCTGTGTATCGGGGGGTATAACAGGACGGCGGCGATGCGGGTCGGGGGACACACTCGCTGCGCACATACTAGTGAATGGACTTCGGCGTCGCGCCCCCCTTCCGGGGGACCCCGGTTGTCCCCCGCAGCCCATCGCGGACCGCCCGCAGCGCCGGCGCGATGGTGCGGCGGGGCGAGCGGAACTGCCGCCGGCCTCCTTGGAGCAGGACGAGAAGCGCCATGCGTGGCGCGCCCCGTCGCCATCGACGGATCGACACCCGGTCGAGGTGCTTGCGCGCGAAGATCAGGCGGTTCCGGATGTTGAAGTAGTAGTAGATCGGCGACTTGGCCCCCACCGGGCCGCCGCTCGCGTGGGTCGCCCCCTCGTCGTGCACGGCGGTCAGACCCTCGTCGACACGGACCACTCCCCCGGCCGCCCACACGCGCCAACAGAGGTCGACGTCCTCCCAGTACAGGAAGTAGTCATGGTCGAAGCCGCCGGAGGCATCCCAGAGTCGCGAGGAGATCGCGAAGCACGCCCCGCTGACCCACCGCACCACGTCCGCCTCGGGGATGAACGCCGGACGCACCCGGGACGCCCGCATCCGGCCGTCCGCGAGGTAGAGGTCCTGGAGCTCGGCGAAGCTCGTCCCGTCGGGTCGCACGACGAGGGGCGCCACCAGTTCCATCGGCTTCTCGCGCACCCGGGCGAGGAGCTTCACGACGGCAGCAGGGTCCAGGTGCGCGTCCGGATTCAGGATCAGGAACTCCGTGGCGCCCGCGGCCCTCGCGGCCGCGACGCCGAGAGCGACGCCCGCGCCGAAGCCGACGTTGATCGGCGATGGCACGACGACCCAGCCGTGCCGGCGCCCGACGTCGCTCATCGCCTCGCTCTCGGCCTCCGAGGTCCGGTTGTCGACGACGACGCCGAGAACATCCGGCAGCCCGGTCAGGGTCGATGACAGGTTGCGTTCGACCAGATCGTGCGATCCGTAGTTGACCACCACGACGGCACGACGCCCCGCGGCTTCTGCGCCGGTGGACTCGGGCACTACTCTTGACCGCTCGGCGCCGTCGGTGCCGGGCGCCGTTCGACCGCCGGGAGAGGCTCCGTGAGACCCTTGCGCATCCTCCAATCGTTTCCGCCTCCTCGGCCCACGACCAATCCCTACATCATCATGCTGGATCGGGCGCTGGCCGCCACCGAGGGAATCGAGCACCATCGCTTCGGATGGCGCCGCGCCCTCGCGGGTCGATACGACGCGATCCACTTCCATTGGCCCGAGACCCTCTTCAACGCGCGCAGCCCGCTGCGGCGCCTGGCGAAGAGGTGGCTGTTCGTCGCGCTGATCCTCCGGCTGCGCGTGTCCCGGACGGCGGTCGTCCGCACGGTGCACAACCTCCAGCCGCCGACCGGGCTGACCCCTCTGCAGCGTTGGCTGCTCTCCGCGGTCGATCTCCGGACCGACCTCCGGATCCTCATCGGCGAGACGACCGAGCTGCCGCCCGGGCTGCCCACGGTCACGATCCTGCATGGCGACTACCGGCCGTGGTTCGCGGGGATCACCCGTCGCTCGCCGATCCCCGGGCGCCTCGCCTTCGTCGGGCTGATCCGCCGCTACAAGGGCGTGGAGACGTTGATCACGTCCTTCCGGGGACTGCGGGGCGATGGGGTGAGCCTCGCCGTGTCGGGGAACCCGACCTCGGACGAGCTCGCCGACGAGATCCGCGGGCTCGCGGCGGAGGATCCGCGCGTCGTGCTCCGCCTCGAGTTCCTCGACGACGCCGACTTCGTCGCCGCGATGACCGAGGGCAGCCTGGTCGCGCTGCCGTACCGGTTCATGCACAACTCGGGCAGCGTTCTCGCCGCACTCTCGCTCGACCGTCCCGTCCTCGTTCCGCGCAACGATGCCAACGAGGCACTGGCGACGGAGGTCGGTCCGGGATGGATCAGCATGTACGACGGCGAGCTCGACACCGCTGCGCTCGACGCCGCCCTCGACGAGGTCTCCCGACCGCGCGCGCCGCACCCCGACCTGTCGCGTCGGGGATGGGAGCGGACCGGAGAGCGGCATGCGCAGGCGTACGCTCGCGCGGTCCGCCTGCGACGCGGGGGCGCGAGCGCGGTCCCCGATGCGGACGGGGAGCCGTCGACACCATGACCCGTCGCCTGACGGTCGCGATCGCCACCTACCGGCGGCCCGAGCGGCTCGCCCGCGCGATCGGCGAGGTCGCCGACGCCCTCGGCGAGCTCGCCGACGTCGACGGCGAGATCCTCGTCGTCGACAACGACCCCGACGGATCGGCGGCCCCGGTCGCCCGCGCGGTGCGCTATGTCCTCGAGCCGGAGCCCGGTCTGAGCGCCGCGCGCAACCGCGCTCTCGACGAAGCCGCGGGGGCCGATCTCCTCGTGTTCATCGACGACGACGAACGGCCGACGCCGGGATGGCTCCCCGCGCTGCTCCGGGTCCTCGACGAATGCGGCGCCGATGCCGTGGCCGGGAGGGTGGTGACCGCCCTGCCCACCCCGATCGATCCCTGGCTGACCGCGGTCGGCGCCTTCGTGCGCCCCACCCGGATCGATCGGCAGGTGATGCCGCAGGCCGCGACCAACAACCTGCTGCTGCGCATGGCGGCCGTCCGCGCCAGCGGCGTGCGGTTCGATCCCCGCTTCGGGACCACGGGGGGCGAGGACAGCCTCTTCACGCTGCAGTTCTCCCGATCGGGGTACGTCATCCGCTGGGCGCAGGACGCCGTCGTCGTCGAGGATGTGCTGCCGCAACGCGTCGATCGCCACTGGATCCTGATGCGTGCCTACCGCAACGGCACGACGTCGGCGCGACTCGCGGCGGTCCTCGCCACCGGTCGCGCCGGTCGCATCCGGGCGCGCGCCGCGTCCATCGCCGGAGGCCTGTTGCGCGTGGCGGCGGGCGGTGCGCGCTGGCTCCTGGGAGTCCTCTTCCGCTCGCTGCGTTGGCGGTCGACGGGCACGCGCGCGATGTACCGCGGTGCCGGGTTCGTGGCGGGAGCCCTGGGTCGGGGTTACGAAGAGTACGCGCGTCGCTGAGTGCAGGTCACACCGGGGCTGTCGACACCAGCAGACGGGCGACGGACTCCGCCACCTCGTGCACCTGCCGGATGGTCAGGGCATGCTCGCGCCGCCCGCGTGTGTGCCCATCCGCGATGCTCAGCGGGTCGCGGATCGGCAGGAAGGGCAACCGGCGCTCCCGGGGCGGGGTGCCGGCGCCGCGACGGGCGTCGAGGTGCCGGGCGAACGCGGCGACCGCCTCCTCTCCCGAGAGGGACGGGTCCCGCCGGAAGTCCCCGCCGAGCCACAGCGCCTCTCGCAGCGTGAAGATCCTCGATCGGGCCTCGGGCGACAGCGTCGCGACCGCGGCACGATTGGAGCGCGATGCGGTGAGGACGATCCTCGCCTGCTCGATGCGGGCGGTCCGGGTGCGCAGTGAGAGGTGCTCGGCGTCGAACTGGGCCCACGCCGGGTCGGCCCCGTCATGCCGCGCGACCAGCTCGCAGATGCGACCTCGGGGCACGGCGCGCAGTCCGGCGCTTCCGACCCGCACCGAGTCGAACGCCGAGGAGCCGCGCAGGATCCGCTCCATGACGAATTCCGCGTGCGGCGACCGGCAGACGTTGGCGGTGCAGACGATCAGCACGGTGGCGTGTGCGAGCCTGGTCAGCGCTCCTCCTCGGGGGCGGGGGGCATGATCCGGGCGAGCCTAGCGCACGGTTCGGCGACGAGATAGAGTTCGCACTCGAGGGGCCCTCACGGCCCCACCTCGACGCGTCCCCCCGCTCGCCGACGAAAGACTGCCCGATGACTCGTATCGGCTACGCCGCAGGAGCATTCGACCTGTTCCACATCGGCCACCTCAACATCCTCCGCCACGCGAGGAGCGCGTGCGATCGCCTCATCGCCGGCGTGGTCTCCGACGAGATGCTCGAGCGCACCAAGGGCGTCACGCCGATCGTCCCGCTGGCGGAGCGCCTGGAGATCGTGCGGGGTATCCGCTACGTCGACGACGCCGTCGTCGAGTCCGTTCCGGAGAAGATGGATGTCTGGCGCGAGCTGCGTTTCGACGTCTTCTTCAAGGGCGACGACTGGCGCGGCACGGAGAAGGGCCTGCGCCTGGAACGGCAGTTCGCCGAGGTGGGCGTCGAGGTCGTCTACTTCCCCTACACGGTGAGCACGTCGAGCACGGCCCTGCGGCGCGCCCTGACCGCGCTCGAAGGCGAGGAGCGCACCTCCGGCTCGCTCCCGGTCTGAGGCGCTTGCTAGCATGACGGCCGAGCGTCACGACCGTCCACGCGTTCGATCGAGAGTGGGCACCGCATGTCCCGAGGCGACGTCCTCGTGGTCGGGGCGGGTCTGTACGGACTGACCGTCGCCGAACGTCTGGCCGAGCGCGGCTTGCACGTCGACATCGTCGAGCGCCGATCGCACATCGGGGGCAACGCATACAGCGAGCGCGATCCCGGGACCGGCATCGAGATCCACCGCTACGGAGCGCATCTGTTCCACACCTCGAACGAGCGTGTGTGGGACTACGTCCGCCGCTTCACCGGGTTCACCGACTATGTGCACCGGGTGTACACGACGCACCGCGGCGAGGTCTTCCCCCTGCCCATCAACCTCGGAACGATCAACCAGTTCTTCCGGAGCTCCTTCGGTCCCGCCCAGGCACGGGAGTTGATCGCGTCCCAGACCGGCGATGCGAGTGCCGACCCGGAGTCCCTGGATGCCAAAGGCATCTCGCTCATCGGCCGTCCGCTCTACGACGCCTTCATCCGCGGATACACCGCCAAGCAGTGGCAGACCGACCCGCGGGAGCTGCCGGCGTCGATCATCTCGCGCCTCCCGGTGCGGTACACCTACGACAACCGCTACTTCAACGACACGCACGAGGGCCTGCCGGTCGACGGATACACCCCCTGGTTCGAACGGATGGCGGACCATCCGCGCATCGACGTCCATCTCGGCGTCGACTTCCTCGACCCCGGATCTCCCTTCTCCCGGGATGCCGCCCTCGGCCGGATCCCGGTGTTCTACAGCGGTCCCGTGGACAGGTATTTCGGGTACGACGACGGCCGCCTGTCGTGGCGCACCCTCGACTTCGAGGTGGAGACGCTCGACACGGACGACTTCCAAGGCACCTCGGTGATGAATTACGCCGACGCCGATGTGCCGTTCACCCGCATCATCGAGTTCCGCCACTTCCATCCCGAGCGCGAGCACGCGGGAGGGCGGACCGTCATCGCCCGCGAGTTCTCGCGCTGGGCCGAGCCGATCGACGAGCCGTATTATCCGGTCGCCGGGAACGGCGACCGCGAGGTCCTGCAGCGATACCGGCAACGGGTCGCCGAGCTGCCGGATGTCGTGTTCGGCGGCCGGCTCGGGAGCTACCAGTACCTCGACATGCACATGGCGATCGCCTCCGCCCTGGTCGCGGCATCAACCTTTCTCGAAGGCGACCGATGACCCAGCACCGGCGCGTGGTCTTCTTCCTGGACTCGGGACTCGACCCGGACGACTACGCCGATCGCTGGCGCCGCGGCCTGGTGCCCGATCGACTGCCCTACGGGATCGAGCACGCGCCGGAGGGCTGGACGTTCGAGATCGCGGCACGGCGGGTGCCGCGGGGCCTCCGGCGGATCGGCCGATTCCTGCACGGACGGCTGGGATTCGACCTGCTCCGCGCGCTCGTCAACCGTCGCGCGTTGTCCCGGGCCGATGCGGTCTACTGCCATACCGAGGTCGAGTACCTCGCGGTCGCAGCCGTCCTGCCCCGGCACGGCGGCCCGATCCTCGCCGGGCAGACGATCTGGATCTTCCATCGCTTCGCATCCCTCCCGGTTCTGCGCCGACGACTGGTACGCCGTCTGATCCGTCGCGTCGACCTCCTGATCGCCAACGCCGAGCCGAACGTCGAGCTCGGCAGGGCGATCGCGCCGGCGGCCGTCCACCGCTACCTGCCGTTCGGAATCTCCCGGGCGTTCGCCTCGGACGACCGCCGGCCCGGCAGCCCGCAGGTGCTCGGGGTGGGCAACGACGCCGCGCGGGACTGGGACGTCTTCGCACACGCCGTCGAAGATGCCGGTGTCGTCGACGTCCGCGTCGCGAGCAAGGCGCCGGTGCACGTGCGCGGCACCGACGTCGCGGTGGCCACGTCCGGGCTGGCCGAGCTGCGCGAGCTCTACGCGACCTCGGCCCTGGTGCTGCTCGCGGCCCGGGAGAACGCGCACGCCAGCGGGATCACCACCCTCCTCGAGGCGGCCGCGGCGGGGACCCCGGTGGTCGCGACACGCACCGGCGGGCTCGACGCCTACTTCACGGACGACGAGGTCGCCTTCGTCGAGCCCGGCTCCCGCGACGCGTTGAGCGCAGCCGTTCGCCGCGACCTGGCCGACCCGGCAGCGCGAGAACGGCGGGGACGTGCCGCCCGGGAGGCGATGGATCGCTCTGCGCTCTGGAACGACTGCTACTGGCGGCGGGTCGTCGACGAGCTCTCGGGGCTTCCGCTCGGGTCGCGGCCCTGACACCCGATCTGGTGTCATCGGCATCCCGCCACGGATCCCCACCGGGCCTACACTGAACGCGGACGATCCGGCGGGATCGGCCGTAGGGGGGAAATCCGATGAGCCGGTCGAAGGCGGCCCGCGCCCGCGCGATGGCCTACCGCGCCCTGGCCTACCGCGCCTGGTTCGTCGCCCCGGCCGAGGCAGAGGTGCCGGACATCGCGATCATCACCGACGCGCGCCTGCAGGAGCGCGAGCACCGCCGCCAGTTGCGGCGGGCCCAGTTCGGGTTGTTCGATTCACCGACGCCACGCGTCGCATCGACCGCGGTCTGAGCGCGTCTGCCGGGCGGCATCGGCGGTCTTCGGTAACCTGCCGACATGTCGTGCATCCGCTTCAACACCCCGGCGCAGCGCGCGCAGCTGGCCGCGCTCGCCCCGTCGATGCTGACGCCCGAAGAGGTCGCGGCGCAGCATCCGGCTCCCCCGGTGACCGACTCGAAGATCCGCCGCCTGCGGGCGCTCGCCTCCGACGCGAACCCGAAGATCCGGGCCAGCGCCGCCTCCAGCTATCACCTGCCGGATGACGTCGCCGCGACGCTCGCGCACGACCCCGACGCCGAGGTGCGTGGCTGGCTGGCGCGCAACGAGACCGTGTCGTGCGATCTGCTGCGCGAGCTCGCGCACGACGAGACGGAGGCGGTGCGCGCGTTCGTCGCGATCAACTACTACGCACCCGAGGACGCGATGAGCGAGCTCGCCGACGACCCGTCCGCGACTGTGCGCCGGCTCGTCGCCTGGAAGGCGTCGCTGCGCGACACCGTCTCGGCCTAGATCCGCTCCCGCAGCTCGGGCCAGCTGGCTCCGAACCCCGGATGCAGCGGCAGCCGCGCGACCTCGTCCATCGGCACCCAGCGCAGTTCGGCGCTCTCGGCGTCGCCGACGAACGGCTCGAAGAGCTCGCGGGCGTGGGCGAGCACCGTCGTGTACGACCAGTAGCCGACGTCGAAGATCGAGCTGCCGAGCACGTGGACGAGTTCCGGCGGTACGCCTGCCTCCTCGTCGGCCTCGCGCACGGCCGCCTGTTGCGGCGTCTCGCCCGCCTTGCGTGCCCCGCCCGGGATGCCCCACGTGCCGCCGAGGTGGCTCCACTCGGCGCGCAGCTGCAGCAGCACGCCGGCATCCGGATGCCGCAGCAGCAGTCCCGCCGCGCCGTACAGCCCCCAGAAGCGGCCGTGCGCACCCTCGACCCAGACGTCCTCCGGCCCCCGTGGCCGACGCTGCGTCGGATCGTGCTGGGCGCGCGCCATGAGATTCAGCCTAGGTGTGCAGGGCTGGTGCTCGACGTCGGAGCATGTGCCTAGGGTCGGGAGCATGGCATCCGGCATCGTCCCTCCCTACCTGCTCACCCGGCTGGCGCAGGCCGGCCAGCCGCACCTGCAGGAGGCGGCGCTCGCGGCCCGCCGCACGCTCGACCACGACGACGATCGCCGTGCGGCGCGCCTGTCGCTGAGCGTCGAGGGCGGCTCGCTCGTCGCGGAGCTCAGTGCCGGCCCCGAACGCACCATCTCCGATGCGAAGCACACCGACACGCTCCCGGGCACGACGGTGCGCGCCGAGGGGGATCCCGCCGTCGACGACGTCGCCGTGAACGAGGCCTACGACGGGCTCGGAGCGACCTTCGAGCTCTACGCCGACGTCTACGACCGCAACTCGATCGACGGGCGCGGCCTGCCGCTGGACGGCAGCGTGCACTATGAGAAGGACTACGACAACGCGTTCTGGAACGGCGAGCGGATGGTGTTCGGCGACGGCGACGGACAGGTGTTCGGCCGGTTCACCGTCTCGGTCGACGTCATCGGTCACGAGCTGACCCACGGCGTGACGCAGTACACGGCCGGGCTCGTCTACAAGGACCAGGCGGGCGCGCTCAACGAGTCGATCTCCGACGTCTTCGGCTCGCTCGTGCTGCAGTACTCGCACAAGCAGACGGCGGCCCAGGCGACCTGGCTGATCGGGCAGGGGTTGTTCACGGCGCGGGTGAAGGGCGTGGCGCTGCGGTCGATGAAGGCGCCGGGGACGGCGTACGACGATCCGGTGCTCGGCAAGGATCCGCAGCCGGCGACCATGGCGGGCTACGTCGAGACGGAGGACGACGACGGCGGGGTGCACACCAACTCGGGGATCCCGAACCACGCGTTCTACCTCGTGGCCACCGGAATCGGCGGATACGCCTGGGAGAAGGCGGGGCGGATCTGGTACGACACCCTGCTGGCGGGCATGAAGCCGACGACCGACTTCGCCGGATTCGCCGCCCTCACCCTCGCCGCCGCGACCAAGCGCTACGGTGAGGGATCGGCCGAGGCCGACGCGGTCCGCGCCGGCTGGTCGGGAGTGGGAGTGGCGATCGATGGCGGCGGCGCGAGCTGAGCTGAGCATCGTGGTCGTCCGCTCGGGCGGGTTCACGGGCATCAGCCGGCGCTGGGCGATCGAGCGGCCCGATCCCGACGACGACTGGGTCGCGCTGGTCGAGGCGTGCCCCTGGGGTCAGGTCGCCGCGGATCGCGAGAGCCGCGACCGCTTCACCTGGCGGATCGAGGCCCGCGTGGCGCGACGCCACCACCGCGCGTCCGTGCCGGACCGCGAGCTCACGGGGCCCTGGCGCGAGCTCGTGGACCGGGTGCAGCGCGACGGGTCCAGCGATGTCTGACGCGCGCGTGGACTCCTGGTTGTGGGCCGTGCGGCTCGTGAAGACCCGCTCGGCGGCGACCACGCTGTGCAAGGCCGGTCACGTGCGCATCAACGGCGACCGGGCGAAGCCGGCCCAGCACGTCTCCCCCGGCGACGAGGTCCGCTTCGCCGTGGAGGGCGGGTCACCGCGCGTGGTCGTCGTGCGGGATGCCGCCCTGCAGAAGCGCGTCGGCGCGCCGATCGCGCAGGCGGCCTACGAGGACCACAGCCCCCCGCCCCCGCCGCCCGAGGAGCGGCTGTTCCTCGGGGTGCGCGACCGCGGCGCGGGACGCCCGACGAAGCGCGACCGCCGCGACATCGAGCGGCTGCTGGGTCGGGACTAGGCCGCGGCCGCCTCGCCCAGCCCCGCTTCGATCGCGGCGACGACCGCCGGGTCGTCGGGCTTGGTGCTCGGACGGAAGCGCGTGATCTCGCCACCCGGGGTGATGACGAACTTCTCGAAGTTCCACTGGATCCGGCCCGCCTTGCCGTCGGCCGCCTCCACCTGGGTGAGCTCGGCGTAGAGCGGGTGCTTGTGGCGGCCGTTGACCCGGATCTTGTCCATGAGCGGGAAGGTCACCCCGTAGGTGGTGGAGCAGAACTCCTTGATCTCGTCGGTCGAGCCCGGCTCCTGGCCGAGGAACTGGTTGCACGGGAACCCGAGCACCGTGAACCCGCGCGCCTCGTAGTCCTTCTGCAGCTGCTCCAGCTGCTCGTACTGCGGGGTCAGCCCGCACTTCGACGCGACGTTGACGACGAGCACGACCTTGTCGGCGTAGTCGCCGAGCGTCGTGCTCCCCCCGTCGATGGTCGTGAGCCGGATGTCCCTGATCGCCTCGACGTTCCCCATGATTTTGCATGCTAAGCCCGGCGACCGCCGCGGCGCTGGACGTAGCCTGAGGCCATGACCACCGAGTTCGTGCACGACGAGAGGGCGCACCGCTACACGATGCTCGTGGGCGGCGAACCGGTCAGCTTCCTCGAGTACCAGGACCACGGCTCCTCGCTCGTGTTCCACCACACCGTCACGATCCCGAAGTTCCGCGGCAGGGGCTTCGCCGCGAAGCTCGTCGAGCACGCCGTGAACGACGTGCAGGCCGCGGGCCGCGGTCCGATCACCCCGACCTGCTGGTTCGTCGCCGAGTGGTTCGACCGGCATCCGGAGCGCGCGGGGCTGCTCGCCGCGCGCTAACCCAGCTCGATCGCCAGCTCGCGCGCCCGGAGGATCGCGGCCTCGAGCGATGCCACCGCCTCGTCCCGCCGATCGGCGAGCACCTCGAGGTCGGGCGCGAGCGTGAGCTGGGCCACGATGCGATGCGGCGTCATCCCCATCGAGGCGCCGAAGACGACCTCGAGCGCGGCGGTGCCGTGGTCCCAGTCCGCCGGATTGTCGGCCGGGCCGTACGCGGCGCCGCGGCTCGACACCAGCACGACGGGTCGGCCGCGCAGCGGAAGCTCGCCGGGGGCGAACCCGGCCGTGACGCCCGGCACGTGCACGTGGTCCACCCAGGCCTTGAGCGTCGACGGCATCGAGTAGTTGTACATGGGCACGGCGATCAGGAGCACGTCGGCGGCGAGCAGCTCGCCGATGTAGCGCCGCTGTCCGGCCTCCCACCCCGCGGGGCGCTCCCCCGGCATCTCGCCTGCCGGCCAATGCAGGGCCGACGACGGCAGATGCGGCGGCGGGTCGGCGTGCAGGTCGCGGGCGACGAGGTGGTGGTCGGGCCCCAGGGCCGACCACGCCTCCGTGAAGGCCGCGGTGACGGCGCGGGAGCGGGAGCGGTCGCCGCTCGCGGAGGAATCGAGGCGCAGGAGGGTGGGCATCGTGTCAACGGTAGTGCTGGACTGGACCCGTGGATTCCGCTCCCGCCTATCGCGCCGCCGACATCCGCGCCGCGGAGCGGCCGCTGCTCGACGCGGGCGTGCCCCTCATGGCCCGGGCCGCCGCCGGGCTGGCGACGGAGTTGCGCCGGCTCGCAGGACCCCTCCTCGTGCTGGCCGGCTCCGGCAACAACGGCGGCGACGCGCTGTTCGCGGCCGCATCGCTCGTCGCCGAAGGGCGCACGACGCGCATCGTCGTCCTCGGCGATCGCGTCCACACCGCCGGGCTGGATGCGGCCCTCGCCGCGGGTGCCACCCGGCATGACCCGGTGGAGGCGCTCGGGCTCGCGCACGGCGCAGTCGTCGTCGACGGCATCCTCGGCACCGGCAGCGCCGGGTGCCCCGCGCTGCGCGGGTCCGCCCGCGACGTCGTGGAGGCGCTGCGCCCGCTCGCCCCGACCGTGGTCGCCGTCGACCTGCCGAGCGGCGTCGACCCGGACACGGGCGACGTGCCCGACCCGGCCGTGCTGCGCGCCGCCGTGACCGTGACGTTCGGGGCGCTGAAGCCGGGGCTTCTGCGCGAGCCCGGTGCCGGGTACGCGGGACGCGTCGTGCTCGTCGACATCGGGCTCGACCTGTCGCGGTTCACGCCCGCTTCATGAGACAGGGGTGAGGCGGAAGATGCGCAGCACGCGCCCCGACGCCCGCTCGTAGCCGCGATATCCGGGCCAGTGCTCCTCGAGCTCGCGCCACACGGCCTCGCGCTCGTCGTCGCCGATCGGCACGGCGTGCACCGGGATCCGCCGGCCGAGCACGCTCACGGCGGCATCCGGATTCCTCAGGAGGTTGGCCGTCCAGGCGGGGTGCGAGCCGCGCGCGAAGTTGCTGCCGGTGACCAGCATCCGGCCGTCGGGCTCCGGGCAGTACATGAGGGTCGTGTCGCGCTCCTGCCCGCTCTTCGCACCGATGGTGTGCAGTACGAGGGAGGGCAGCAGCAGGCCGCTGAGCGGCACCCGGCCGCCGGTGAGCCGCGTCATCATCCGCTCGAGCGGCGGCATGATGGCCGGGCCGACGCGGCGGAAGAGACGCGTGCGGGAGAACCAGGCGACGGGGCGGCGGAAGATGCGGGGCAGCACGGCACGATTCTGCCCCGGGCGGGCCGCTCCGATCACGTGGTCGGAGGGCCCGCCCGGGCGGATCCGGCCTCGGTTACGCCGTCGGCGGCACCGGATCGGTCTCGACCGACTCCGCGCCCTCGAGCAGCGCCGGGGCCGCCGCGAGCGCCTTCGGCCGGGTCACGGCGAGCACGATCGTGTACACGACGCCGGCCGCGATGAGGCCGAGCGACCACAGCGGCAGCCAGTCGAAGGCGCCGCCCTGACCGGGCCGGAGGTTGCCCCAGATCGGGATGGCGAGCACCGCCACGCCGATCACCGGAACCACCAGCCAGAGGAAGGGGTTCTTCCGGATGCCGCGCGCCCGGAACCGGAAGAACTGCACGAACAGCGCCACATTGGTGACGGTGTACATGATGACGACGCCGAAGATGCCGAAGGTCGAGAGGAATCCGACCGTCGTTCCCGGGTCGGTCACGATCGTCGACAGCACCCCGATCAGGATGCTGGGCGCGACGAACGCGATGGCGGCGGCCCACGGGGTCTTGAACCGTGCGCTGGACTTCGCCAGGGGACGCGGCCAGATGCCGCCGCGCGCTCCGGCGAACAGCACGCGGGACGTCTGGGTGTTCGCGGCGATGTACGAGCTCGTGACGCTGACCAGGAAGATGGCCGCGAGGAACGGCACCATGAACGCACCGCCCACGTGCAGGAAGAGCGCGCCGGCGGTCGCGAACGGGTTGCCGTCCTTCGCGAGCCTGGATCCGTCATTGCCGAAGGCCGCGACGACCGCCCACGAGCCCAGTACGTAGATCAGCCCGCTGATGAGCACCGAGCCGACGAGCGCGATGGGCACGTTCCGGCGCGGATTGGAGGTCTCCTCGGCGAGCGGGGCGGACGCCTCGAAGCCGCCGAAGGCGACCACCGCGAGGCTGAACGACAGGAAGATGTTCGACGCCTCCGTGCCGGTCGGCCAGGCGAACGCCGCGCCGCTGATCCCGTGCGTGCCCCCCTGGAAGAGGACGGACAGGCTGATGACCAGCAGCACCACGATCTCGATGAGGTACAGCACGATCGTCACCCGCACGCCGAACTGGAGGCCCAGGATCACCGGGATGACCACGATCGCGCCGTAGACGATCGTCGTGATGATCGTCAGCCCCACGTGCGGCCCGGTCACTCCGAACACGTTCGTGACGATGTAGTCGCCGACGAAGATGTAGATGCCCGAGAAGGTGATGATGTAGCCGAGCACGGTGATCACACCGGTCGCCGTGCCGACGGCCGCCCCGAAGGTGCGGCTGATGTAGGTCACGAACGACCCCGAGCTCGGGTAGACGCTCGAGAACTGGGCCAGGCTCAGGCCGGTGGCGAGGAACCCCACGGTCGAGATCAGGAAGACCAGCGGCACCGAGGCCCCCGCCAGGGAGGCGATGACGCCGGTCGTGAAGAACAGGTTGAAGGCGGGCGCGATCTGCGCCAGGCCCGGCAGCATGACACCGAGCAGGCCCAGCTTCTTGCGCGGCGCCAGTGTCTCGCCCGCAGGGACGGTTGCGGTCATTCGTGGTTTCCGTTCTCGAGCAGGAATCCGACGAACTCGGAGTTGAAATCGTCGGGGTGCTCCCAGATGCAGCCGTGGCCGCCTGGGGTGGTGCGGAAGGTCGCGCCGGGGATCAGCTCGGCGAGCTCGCGGGAGAGCCGGGTGGGGATGAGGATGTCCTCCTCGCCCGCGAGCACCAGGGTGGGGATCTTCGCGAGCTCACCGAGTCGGGCGCTCTCGTCGAAGTTCTGGATCACGGCCAGCTGTGCCAGGTAGGCCGGCACCGGCTGGTCCATGTAGCGCATGGCGGTCTCGAACTCCGCGAGCTCGTCGCCGCGCTCGCGGAAGAAGTCGAGGGTGAACGCCCAGAGCGTCACGTCGCGCATGACCTGCGGCACGCCCATCACGCTGGCCGTGTCGGCCCACATCGCGAACATCCGGGAGCAGAAGGGTCCGGGCGCGGCGTAGGTGCAGGCGAGGGTGAGACTGCGGAGTTCGGCGCCGTAGGAGAGCGCATAGCTCTGGGCGATCATCCCGCCCATCGAGACGCCCATGAGGTGGTACGACCCGAGGCCGAGGTTCTCGACGACCGCGTGCGCGTCGTCGGCCAGCTGCTCGGCGCTGTACGGGCCGGCCGGCTTTGACGTGCGCCCGATGCCGCGGTTGTCGATCGTGACCACCCGGAATCCCTTCTCGAGCAGCGCGGGGGTCTGGTACGCCCAGGTCTCGAGCTCGTCGGCGAGGCCGTTGATGAGCACGACGGTCTCGGCGCCGTCGCCCTCGACCTCGTACCGGATGTCGATGTCGTTGGCGTGGAGGAAGGGCATGGGGATCTCCTAGCTCTCGGAGTGGGTTCGGTGGTGCAGTTCGCGGAGGGTGTCGGTGGTGAGCAGCGCGTGAACGGCCATGAGGCGGGCCGCGTCTTCGCCGCGCCCCTCGATCACGGCCTGGGCGATGTCGGCATGCTGGGTGACGGCCTTGGCCCGGACATCGGGGTTGTAGGGCTCGGCCTCGAACCCGAGGCTGACCTCGTGCCGCAGTCGGAGGCTGAGCTCGGCCAGCTGCGGATTGCCGGCGGCCGCCGCGACGGCTCGGTGGAAGGTGAGGTCGGCGAGCCGCGACGCCTCGCGGTCGCCCTCGGCATCGACGTACGCCTGGACTCCCGCCCGGATCCGCTCCACGTCCTGGGGTGTGCGGCGCTCGGCGGCGGTGCGGGCGATCTGCTGGTCGATGAGCGAGCGGAAATCGAGTGTGACCTCCAGCTGCGCCCACTCCGGCTCCAGCGCACGCCGGACCATCGAATCGGAGGCCGGACCCCACTGCGACACGACGGTGGCGCCGCCGTTGCGACCCCGCGTGATCTTGAGGTAGCCGAGCGCCGAGAGTCGGGTCAGCGCCTCCCGCACGGTGGTCGGGCTCACCTCGAGCATCCCGGCGAGCTCTGCGATCGACGGGAGCTTCTGCCCCACGATGAAGTGGCCCAGAGCGATCGCCGTCACGAACCGGTCGGCGATACGGGCGGCCGCGGTCTCCGCGACGAAGGGGCGCAGGGCGCCGCCCGCGGCATCCTGGCTCACCGCGCTCGCGCGGCTCATGCCGCGTACCAGTCGCGCAGGACGCGCGCGACGACCCGCGCGCAGTCGGCGATGCTCGCGATCTCGACCGCCTCGTCGGTGCCGTGCATGTTGCGGGTTCGCGGGCCGTAGGCGGCGGCCGGCACGCCGAAGCGGTTCACGTAGAACCGGGCGTCGGTCGTGGAGCCCATGCTCACGAGCGCCGGTGCGGCGCCATGCACCTCGCGGTGCGCCGCCTCGATCGCGCGGACGATAGGGGTGTCCGGATCCTGCGCGTAGCCCTCGGCGCGGAACCCGTTCAGGCGGAACACGGGCGGGTGCTCGGCGAGCCACGGATCGGCCGCGGTCGCCGTCAGCACCGCCTCCCGCACGCGGTCGAAGGCGTCGTCGCTCGTCCATGCTCGCGGATACCCGACCCGCACCCCCAGGCGCGCCACCGGCGGCACGCTCGAAATCCAGTCCCCGGCGGCCACGGTGCCGACGCTGACGTTGTACGGGTGGGCGATGGGGGCGAAGGCCGGGTCGGGGTCCTGCGCATGCGCCGCGTCGAGTTCGCGCTCGAACCCCTGCAAGGCGTCGATCACGCGCTGGATGCCGAGGATCGGATTGACCGCGCCGCCGGCCGCCTCGACGTGCGCCGCCCGACCGGCGATCTCGATCTCGATCCAGATGATGCCGATGCCGGCCAGCAGCACGTCCAGCTCCGTGGGTTCGAGCAGGATCGCGGCCTCGGCGAGCACGCCCGCGCGCGCCGCCGCGAGGGTGCCGTTGCCGGTGTACTCCTCCTCGATGGCGGCGACCCAGGAGAGACGCCCGTCGCCCAGCCAGCCCGGCTCCGCCTGGTCGAGCGCCCAGAGCGCGAGCAGACCCGCGGCGAAGCCGCCCTTCATGTCGGCGGCACCCCGGCCGCGAAGCCAGCCATCGACGACGCGGGGCGCGAACGGCGGCGAGCTCCAGGGACCGCTCTCGTCCGCCGGCACCACGTCGATGTGACCGTTGATGAGCAGGCTGCGGCCTCCCCCGACGCCGCGATGACCGATCACGTCGTACCGTCCCGCGTACGAGGCGCTCGGAACCCCGGCCAGCGGATCCTCGCCGATGGACTCCGGGATCGCGAGGCGCTCGACCGCGAACCCGATGGCCTCGAGCTCCGAGGCGAGTACCTCCTCGGCGCCCTGCTCCTGCCCGACCGTGCTCGGCTCCGCGACCAGCCGCTGGAGCACCTCGAGCGCGCGCGGGAGCAGCTCGTCCACCGTGGCGTCCAGGGAGGAGCGGGACATCGGCGCCTTTCCGTTAAACAAACATTCTTTGTTTGTTTTCCCAGACGGTAGCGGTTCGCGACCCCGAGGGGAAGAGGCAAAACCCCACCGTCCTCCTCGCGGGAACATACGAACGCATCGTTTGGTTGACTCATCCCGTGAAGAAGATCGGATTCCTCTCGTTCGGGCACTGGTCGAACTCCCCCGGTTCGCTGACCCGCAACGCCTCCGACGTGCTCCTGCAGTCGATCGACCTCGCGGTCGCGGCCGAGGAGGTCGGCGCCGACGGCGCGTACTTCCGGGTGCACCACTACGCGAACCAGCTCGCGAGCCCGTTCCCCCTGCTCGCCGCCGCCGGAGCCAAGACCAGTCGCATCGAGCTCGGCACGGGCGTCATCGACATGCGCTACGAGAACCCGCTGTACATGGCCGAGGACGCCGGCGCCGCCGACCTCATCGCCGGAGGCCGGCTCCAGCTCGGCGTGAGCCGCGGGTCACCGGAGCAGGTCGTCGACGGGTACCGCTACTTCGGGTACGAGGCCCCGGAGGGCTCGACGATGGCCGACGTGGCGCGCAACAACACCGGCGTGTTCCTGCAGGTGATCGACGGCGCCCGGTTCGCGGAGCCGAACCCGCGCCCGATGTTCCCCAACCCGCACCCGGGGCCGCTCGGCATCCAGCCGCAGTCCCCCGGGCTGCGCGACCGCATCTGGTGGGGCGCCGGCTCCGACTCGACGGCCGTCTGGGCGGCCGAGCAGGGCATGAACCTCATGAGCTCCACGCTCAAGGAGGACGAGAGCGGCGAGCCGCTGCACGTGCAGCAGCGCAAGCAGATCGAGAAGTTCCAGGCGGCATGGGCCGAGGCGGTCCACGAGCGCACCCCGCGCACCTCGGTGAGCCGGTCGATCTTCACCATCACCTCCGACCGCGACCGCGCCTACTTCGGCGGCGGCAGCCGCGAGGGCGACGACACGTTCGGCGTCATCGACGACTACCGCGCCGTCTTCGGTCGCACCTACGCGGCCGAGCCCGACGCGCTCGTCGAGCAGCTCCGCGAAGACGAGGCGATCGCCGCGGCCGACACGCTGCTGCTCACCGTGCCCAACCAGCTGGGCGTGGACTACGTCGCAGGTCAGTTGCAGTCGATCATCACCGACGTGGCGCCCGCGCTCGGCTGGCGCTGAGCCCGCCGGGCGGCGCGCCTCACGCGCCGTCGTGGAGGGTCACCTGGTAGCCGTCCGGGTCGGCGAAGGTGAAGGTGCGTCCGAACGGTCCGTCGATCGGCGCCGCGACGATCGCGACGCCGTCGGCGACCATCGCGTCGTGGATGCCCTGCGCATCCGTGGCGCGCAGCCACACGGCGACGCCGATCCCGGGCTGCGGCACGGATGCCAGGTCCGTGCCCGGCACGAGGTCGCGCAGCGCGAACGCGATGGGCGAGGTCTCGAAGACGACGGCGTGCGGGGGGCCGGCCGGCGATCGGACGAGACCGAGATGGCGCTCGTAGAACGCCTGGGAGGCGGCGAGGTCGCGCACCTGGAGGGAGATGAAGTCGGGGCCGATGGCGGTCATGGTGCTCCTTGTCGTGTCAGAAGGCTGACATGCTGACTCTATGTCAGACTCCTGACATGAACGCATACGGCGGCGTCGATCTCGACACGTCCCTGGGGTATCTGCTGAAACAGGCGTCGAGCGCGCTCCGCTCCGCGATGGAGGCGGCGCTGCGTCCGCTCGGGATGAGCGTGACGCACTACTCGTGTCTCGAGCTGCTCGCCCAACGCCCCGGGCTGTCCAACTCGGAACTCGCCCGAGGGGCGTTCGTGACCCGGCAGTCGATGAACGTCCTTCTCCGGGCCCTCGAGAAGGACGGCGACGTGACCCGACCCGCCCAGGCCGCCGTCGGCAAGGTGCTTCCCGCGCACCTCACGCCGCGCGGCCGACGCCGGCTCGAAACGGCGTCCGTCGCGGTCCGCGGGGTCGAACTCCGCATGCTCCGCGGCCTGACACCCGCGATGCAGTCCCAGGCATCCGGGATCCTGCGCACCATGGTCCGCTCGCTGAGCGAGGAGGACTGACGCCTACTGCACCGACGAGAAGGCCGCCGGCTTCCAGAACTCGTTCCTGATGTCCTGCACGATCTTCTCGGGCGTCTCGCTGGCGGCGCGCGCGGCGTTCCACTCCGGGTCGGCCTGGAACGCGCCCCACTTCTGCTCGCGCTCGGCCATCGACTCCCACTGCAGCAGGTAGTGCAGCACCTGGTTCGACTGGCCGATCTCGGTCGTCCAGAATCCGGCCTGCCGGATGCCGTACTTCTCCCAGAACCCGAGAGTCACGTTCTCGAAGCGGCTGAGGAGGGCGGGCAGTCGGCCCGGGAAGCAGGTGTAGGCGCGGTACTCGTAGATCACGTGTCCATCCTGGCCGAATCCGGCAGCCCCGCCGCGCGGGCGGGCTCGGCGTAGGCGCGGGCGAGGCTCGCGATCGTGTCGTGGGCGTTGAGACCACTGGGATTGGGCACGACCCAGAGCTCCGCGTCCCCGAGCCGCTCGGGCTGACGGCCGGTGGTCGCCTTGGGGCGGCCGAAGGCGATGCGGTAGGCGGTGATGCCGACGATCGCGACGACGCGAGGATGCCAGCGGGCGACGTCGTCGGCCAGCCGGACCGCGCCCTCGCACAGTTCGTCGGGCGACAGCTCGTCCGCGCGCGCCGTGGCTCGCTTCACGAGATTGCTGATCCCGATGCCGGCGGCGACGAACCAGGCGCGATCGGCGTCATCGAAGCCCCGCGCGAAGTCGGGCTGCCGGGGCAGGATGCCCGCCTCGAACAGCGCGGGGTAGAAGCGGTTGCCGGGGTGCGCAAACGGCGTGCCGGTCGCGGCGGTCCAGAGCCCGGGGTTGATGCCGACGAACAGCAGCCGGATGCCGGGCCCGACCAGATCGGGGATCGAGGCGCCGCGGAATCCCTCCAGCTCCGCTCGCGTGAACACCTCAGGCCTCGGGGGCGGCAGCATCGGCGGGCGCCGATGCGGCGCCGAGATCGATCGCGAGTGTCGACGCGAGCCATCCGCCGCCGAGCGCGAGGAGCGCCGCCCACGGGCCCCACCGTCGCTTGCCGACGACGGCGTCGACCGAGACCGGGCCGGGACCGTCGGAGACGATCGCGAGCAGCGCGGCGATGAGGGTGAGGTTGAACTCGTACCCGCCCTTGCCGTTGAAGAACCCGTTCTTGCCGTGCACCTTGCGGATCGCCGTGACCATGGTCGCGATGAGCCCGCCGGCCGCGACCGGGGTCGCCGCGCCGAGCGCGATCGCGGCACCGCCGAGGGTCTCGGTCCCGGCCACGAGCAGCGCGTTCGCCGTCGCGGGGTGCATGTTCGAGGCGCGCATGGCGTTCTTGGTGCCGTCGATGCCGCTCCCGCCGAATGCGCCGACCAGCTTCTGCACTCCGTGCGCGGTGAATACCGCGCCGACCACGAGCCGGAGGGCGAGCCTGCCGATCATGGAGTGTCCTTTCGGATGGGTGATGCATCCAGGTCCCCTCGCCGGGGCGCGATGTCGGGCAGCGCGAGGAGGACACCGAGCGCGGCTCCCACGAGCATCGCGAGCCCGTGGGCATCGTTGAGCGCCACGAGCACGACGGCGATCACCAGCTGCACCGCGCCGATCACCCGCACCGGGGCGACCGGCCGGGTCAGCGCCGTGTGCGCCGTCAGCGCCACCATGAGCCCATCCGACGCGAACGAGCTGCCGCCGCCGCGACTCGTCCAGGTCAGCGCGATGAGATTGAGCACCAGCGAGGTCGCGAGGAACGCGACGAGCGTGCGAGCTCGGCCCCAGCTCCACTCGCCGACCAGCACCACGGCGCCGACGATGACGAGGTTGAACGCCGCGGCGACGAGGCCGCCGTCCTGCGCGAGCAGCGCCGTGACCGGACGCCACCACTCGGCGTGAGCGAGGGTCGCGGTCGGGTCGCGTTCCAGTGCACGGCCGAGACCCGGGATCGCGTACTGCAGGAGCGAGGGAGCCCCCACCACGATCACCGCGGCGATCGCGAGCCACGGACGAGGTCGCGGGCGCCGAGCGGTCCGCAGCAGCTGCACCGCGACGAATCCGAAGAGGGCGAGCAGCACCAGATCGGCCGCGATCGACCAGGGTGCCGTACCGGAGGTGTCCATGTCAGGCCGATCCGCTCCACGCCGCCGGCACGATCGCCCACAGCACCTCGCTGCGGTCGCCGCTGCGGTTGATCCAGGTGTGCGGCTCGCGGCCGGCGAGCGTGACGGTGTCGCCCGCTGCGAGCTCGATCTCCTGCTGCGGGAACAGCAGCGTGATCCCGCCGCTCAGCACGTGCAGCACCTCGACCTCGCACGTGATCGTGTAGAAGTCGTCGCCGCCGCTCGCGCCGGGCTCCAGCTCGGAGCGCAGCAGCTGGATGCCGGCCTCCGACCGCGGCGTGAGCAGCCGCTCGAGCAGGTGGCTGCCGCCGAAGTTCACCCGCGGGGCGTCCTCGAGGCGGATCAGCTCGTGCTCCGGCGGCTCGAACAGCGACCCGATCGGCAACGACAGCACCTGGCAGATCGTCACGAGCGTGGCGACGCTGGGCGAGGTCTCGTCGCGCTCGATGCGGCTGATGAAGCCCTTGGTGAGCCCCGTCGCCTGGGCGACCTGCGCCATCGTCAGCCCTTGTGCGAGCCGGGTGGAGCGCAGTTTGGGTCCGATCGAGAGCGGTTCCGTCTGCGGCGACGGATTCACGGCTCTCATGAGGGCGAGTCTAAGACGGCGGCCGCGAGCGTTTTCGACAACTCCGGTTGCCCGCCAGGCAACCGGCGAGTATCGTGCCGCGGGTCACCCCGACGAAGGAGAACGCGTGCCGATCGGTCCCCGGGATTCCAGCCGGACGCCCCGCTATGCGGGGATCGCGACCTTCGCGCTGCTCCCCCGCCTCGAGGAGGTGGAGCACGCCGACATCGCGGTCGTGGGGGTGCCGTTCGACAGCGGCGTGAGCTACCGCCCCGGAGCCCGGTTCGGCCCGTCGCACGTGCGCGAGTCGTCGCGACTGCTGCGGCCGTACAACCCGGTGCAGGACATCCTGCCCTTCGACCGCGTGCAGGTCGCCGACGCGGGCGACATCGCCGTCAACCCGTTCAGCATCGACGACGCCGTGCGCGAGATCGAGGAGCGCGCCGACGAGCTCACCGCCGGCGGCACGCGGCTGCTGACCATCGGCGGCGACCACACGATCGCCCTGCCGCTGCTGCGCAGCGTCGCCAAGAGGCACGGGCCCGTCGCGGTCGTGCACTTCGACGCCCACCTCGACACCTGGGACACCTACTTCGACGCACCCGTCACCCACGGCACCCCGTTCCGCCGCGCGTCCGAGGAGGGGCTCATCGACCTGACCGCGAGCCTGCACGTGGGCATCCGGGGTCCGCTCTACGACCGTGACGACCTCGCCGACGACGCGCGGCTCGGCTTCGCGATCATCGCCTCGCACGAGGTGGAGCGCGCCGGGATGCCGGCGGCCCTCGAGCGCATGCACGCGCGGCTCGGCGACCGCCCGGTCTACGTCTCCGTCGACATCGACGTGCTCGACCCGGCGCACGCCCCCGGCACGGGCACGCCCGAGGCGGGCGGGCTGACCAGCCGCGAGCTGCTCGAGTTCCTGCGCGGGCTCCGCCGGCACCGGATCGTCGGCGCCGACATCGTCGAGGTCGCGCCGGCCTACGACCACGCGCAGCTGACCGGCATCGCGGCGTCCCACGTCGGCTACGAGATCCTCACCTCGATGGTGCCGCCCGCCTGAGGCCCCGACCCCATGACGACGACGTCTCCCGACCCCGAGCCCGGCATGCTCCGCCGGCTCGCGGGTGAGGTGCGGAGCGGGCGGACCGGGGCGCGCGACCTCGTCGAGCGCGCGCTGGAGCGGATCGCGCGGCACCGCGACCTCACCGCGGTGATCGCCGAGCGGGCGGACGCGGCGCGCGCCGACGCGGACGCGGTGGATGCCGCGGTCGCGCACGGCGACGATCCGGGACCGCTCGCCGGACTCCCGGTGCTCGCGAAGGACAACGACGACGTGCGCGGCCTGCGCACCACCCACGGTTCGCGCTGGTTCGCGGACGCCCCGCCCGCCGAGCGCGACGGGCTCGCGGTCGGCCGGCTGCGGGCCGCCGGGTCGATCGTCGTCGGCAAGACGAACGTGCCCGAGTTCTGCATCGAGGGCTTCACCGACAACCTGGTCTTCGGGGCGACCCGCAACCCGTGGAACCCCCAGCGCTCCCCCGGTGGATCGAGCGGCGGGTCGGCCGCGGCGCTCGCCGCGGGCCTCGCGCCGATCGCGACCGGCACCGACGGCGGCGGCTCGGTACGCATCCCGGCCGCCTTCTGCGGTCTCGTGGGCTACAAGCCGACCAACGGCGTGATCGGCCGGCGAACCGCGCCGGACTGGATCGACTTCTCGACCGACGGGTTCATGGCGACCGGGGTCGACGACCTGCGCAGCCTGCTCGGCGTGGTCGCGGGCCCGGTCGCGGGCGACCCGACGGCCCTGCCGGGGCCGCTGCCGGCATCCGGCATGCCGACCCGGCTCGTCGTCGCCGAGCGCACCGACGAGCTCGGGCCGCTGCCGGCGGACGTCGCGGAGGCGTTCCACGGAGCGGCCGAGCGGCTCGCCGCCGTGCTCGGGGTGGGCGCGGCGAGCGTCGAGCATCGCGAACCCGGGTGGTTCTTCCCCGGCTGGAGTCCCGACGAGGACTGGTTCGTCATCGCGTCGGCCGAGCACGCCTCCGTGTTCGGGCGGGAACGGATCGAGCGGGATGCCGCCACGCTGCATCCGAGCGCCCGCGAGTTCCTGCAGGACGGCCTCGCCGTCGACGCCGACGCCTACCTCGCTGCGCGCCGCCGCCGGTTCGCCGCCGTCGCCCGCCTCGACGAGGTCCTGGGCGACGACGCCGTGCTCGTGACCCCCACGGTCGCCGCCGCCGGGTGGTCGCTCGACGGCAGGCTCGGCGATGGGCCGACCGGGCTGCTCGGTGCGGAGGTGTACTCCACCGCGATCCAGAACGTCACGGGGCTGCCCGCCGTCTCGCTGCCGGCCGGCGCCCTGCCCGACGGGATGCCGTTCGGCCTTCAGGTGACCGCCCCGCGCTGGCACGACCTCGGGCTGCTCGCGCTCGCTGCCCGCTGGGAGGCGGCCCATCCGTGGCCGCGGACCGCGCCCGGCTACGCGGAGTTCGGATGAGCGGGACGGAGTTCGGATGAACGGCGAGGCGCGCGCAACCGTGCAGGTCGATGACGGCGGCATCCGCGTCACCCGCTACGAGCTGGGGCCCGGCGACCGGGTCGCGTGGCACCGCCACGAGCACGACTACCTCGTCGTGCCGATCACCGACGGCACGTTCGAGGTCGTCACCGCCGACGGACGCTCGGCGCAGCGCGCGACGGCGGGCGAGCCGTACCGGCGCGGGGCCGGCGCCGAGCACGAGCTCGTCAACGGCGAGCAGCCGTACACCTTCATCGAGATCGAGTTCGTTTCATCCGCATCCACCGCATCCGCACCAACCCACCCGAGGAGCAGCTGATGTCCACTCCCACCCCCACCGGCACCGTCGCCGGGCCCACGATCGAGAGGCACTCGATCGACTACGTGCCGTGGTCGGAGCGCCGCGGCAAGCTCTGGCACCAGGCGCCGTTCTGGTTCACGGGCAACTTCGTGCTGCCGACCATGGTGATCGGGTTCCTCGGGCCGGAGCTCGGGCTGTCGGCCGGCTTCTCGTTCCTGGCGATCGTGCTCGGCGCCTGCTTCGGCACCTTCTTCATGGCCTTCCACGCCAACCAGGGCCCGCGCATGGGTCTGCCGCAGATGATCCAGTCGCGCGCGCAGTTCGGCAGCCGCGGCGTGATCGTGCCGTTCCTCGCGACGGTGTTCGTCTACATCGGCTTCATGGTGTTCGACGTCATCATCGCCAACGCCGGCATCGACACCGTGCTGCCCGGCGCGGGGATCAAGTGGATCTGGTACCCGCTGCTCACGGCCGTGTCGATCGTCATCGCCGTCGTCGGGCACGACCTCCTGCACTTCGTGCAGCGCTGGCTCACCTATCTGCTCGTCATCGGGTTCGCGATCGTGACCGTGCTCGCGTTCACGACGCTGCCGGCGCCGACGGGCGCGCACGCCGGGCACTGGGACGTCGTGGCGTTCTTCATCCAGTTCTCGCTCGCGGCCGGCTACAACATCAGCTACGCGGTCTACGTCTCCGACTACTCCCGCTACCTGCCGCCGAAGTCGTCGGCGCCGAAGCTCATCTTCTACACCTACCTCGGTGCGGCAGGATCGGCGGTCTGGCTCATGGGGCTCGGGTCGCTGCTCGCGAGCCGCATCCCGAAGGTCGACGAGATCGGGTCGATCAAGGCGGTCGGTGACAATCTGTTCCCGGGCTTCGGCACGATCGTCATCGTCATCTCGGTGCTGGCGCTCATCTCGATCATGGGCGTCAACGCGTACGGCGCGATGCTCACGAGCGTGAGCGGCATCGACGCGTTCAAGAAGATCAAGGCGACGCAGAAGCCGCGCGTGATCGGGCTGATCGTCGTCGGCATCCTGGTCGTGATCATCGCGCTGCTGATCCCGGATGCCTTCCAGGCCAGCTTCAACAACTTCGTGCTGCTGATGCTCTACTTCCTCGTGCCGTGGACCGCCGTGAACCTCGTCGACTTCTACTTCGTGCGGCACGGCAAGTACGCGATCACCGAGATCTTCAACCCGAAGGGCATCTACCGCCGGTGGTCGTGGCGCGGGCTGGTCGCCTACGGCGTCGGGTTCGTGGTCATGATCCCGTTCTTCTCGCTGCCGGGGCTGTTCGTCGGGCCGATCGCGAACCTGCTCGGCACCGCGGATTTCTCGTTCGCCGTCGGGCTCGTGGTGGCGGGCGGGCTGTACTTCCTGTTCTCACGCGGACTCGACCGCCAGGCCGAGGCGGCGGCGCGCCAGCGCAGCCAGCGGGAGCTCGAGGGAGTCGACGCCGACTGAGCGCACGACGCCGCTCGCCCCTTCCGAAATGCAGGAGTCGCGCGCCCCGGCGCGCCCCGTCGTCGCGCCCTGGCCGCACGCGGCCTCGGCCGATCCTGCATTTCGGAAGGAGGCGGAAGGGCGGCGCGGGCCCCGGGTATCCGGTTGCGTCCGGGCGCGCGTCGAGGATGACGCCGGAATTGCAACGTCGGCGCGATATGCGGCGTGATCAACCGATCCCGGCGTCATCCTCGACGCGCCCCGCACGAGCCGGCGGCGCACGATGCGTCGTCACGGCACCACCTGACCTAACCGGATACGCGCGAGCGCAGGTATCCGGCGTCGGATGCCGGCGCTAGCCTCCCGCCATGACCGACGAGATCCGGGTGGTCCCCGCGAACGAGGCGAGCGTCGCCGACGTGGATGCGATCTTCGGCTCGCGCGGCTGGCCCGCGCGCTGCTCGTGCCAGTGGTTCAAGGTGCGCGCCAAGGACTGGGACGACGCCGCGCACGCCGACGAGTACCGAGACCGCCTGCACGAACAGACCTCGTGCGGCGACTCCTCGGCGCTGACGACGAGCGGACTGGTCGCCTACCTCGGCGACGAGGCCGTGGGGTGGTGCGCCGTCGAGCCCCGCACGGCCTATGTGCGGATCGCCGCATCCCGGATGCCGTGGGCCGGCCGCGACGAGGACAAGGCCGACGAGGGCGTCTGGGCCGTCACCTGCTTCGTGACCCGCACCGGATACCGTCGCCGCGGCGTCATGTCGGCCCTCGCGGCGGCCACCGTCGACTACGCCCGCGCCCGCGGGGCGCGTGCGATCGAGGGCTACCCGCTCGAGGACGAGCCGGGCCGCACCTACTCCTGGGGCGAGCTCTACGTCGGCAGCCGCGGGGTCTTCGCGGCGGCGGGCTTCACCGAGGCGTCGCATTCGACGCCGCGGCGGGTCGTCATGCGCCGGGAGCTCTGAGCGCGCGGCTCAGTGCAGCGAGGCGATGTAGCTCGAGAACGAGGCGTTGTCCGCTGCGCCGGTGTAGTACCTGCCGTTGATCAAGATCGTCGGCGTGTAGAAGCCGCCGTCCCGCGGATTCCTGAGGGTGGGATCCTGCCCCGCCGCCTGCGTCTGCGCCGCCACGAACTTCCGGAAGCGCTCCCCCTGGATGCACCGATCGACCGCGGGATCGTTCAGGCCGGCCTGGTGCACCACCGCGACGAGCCGATCATTCGTGAGACCGGCCGTGCTCTCCTCGGGTTGCTCCGCGTACATCTCGTGCATGACGTCGTAGAACCTGTCCGGTGCGAGGTCGGCGACGCACGCGCCCACGTTGTTCGCCCGGCTCGAATAGCGTGAGGTCTGGTAATGCGTGTCGAGGATCGCGATCGGATGCACCTCGAGCGTCGCCCTGCCGTCCGCGACGAGCTTCTTCAGGTAGCCCGAGTTCGCCGCCTCGAACGCCTTGCACCCCGGGCACGAGAAGTCGATGTAGGTGACGATCCTCGGCACGCGGTCGGCGTTCGACGTGGCGACGGGTTCGGGGCGCTGCCCCTTCCTGAGGCCGGCCGTCTTGACGACCGTGAACCTGCCGCCCTCGCCGGTGAACTGGATCCCGCCGGTGATCATGTTCGCCGGGCCCGCGGAGGTCGATGGCGCCGGCCGGTTCGACGCGACGGCGACGGCGACGGCGACGCCCGTCCCCGCACCCACCAGCACGACCACCACGATGATCGGGACGAGGATCCTGAGAAGGCGGCGTCGACGCTCTGCACGCTCGCGTTCGCGCCGGGCCAGTTCGCGCGCAACCTCGCGGCGCTGATCGCGACTGCGGTGCTGATCTGACATGAGCCCCTCCGACACGGATCGTCGAGTGAGCATACGTCAGCCGGATCAGACGTCGATCAGCACCTTGCCGATCACGCCCGACTCGACCGCGTCGTGAGCATCGGCGGTCCGCTCGAGGGGGAAGCGGTGCAGCGGCAGGCCGGCCGCCTCGCCGACCGGCAGCGCGTCGATCGCGGCGACGACATCCTGCACGCCGGCCTCCAGCGCAGCGGGCGGCACCGTGTAGAGGAGCACGAACTGCAGCCGCGCATTCAGGCCCATGTAGGCGCGCACGTCGAGCGTGAACTGATCGCCGGGATCGCTCGCATAGATCGCGATCGTGCCGCCGCGCGCGAGCACCGCCGTGTCGAGCTCGGCGTTCGACACCGCGGCGACCTCGACGACCGTGTCGACGCCGTCCGGGGCGATCGCACGGACCTGGTCGACGATGTCGGCGTCGCGGTAGTTCAGCACGTGCCGCGCCCCCGCCGCGGTCGCGAGCCGGGCCTTCTCGGCGCTGCTCACCGTCGAGATCACGGTCGCGCCCGCCCAGCTCGCGAGCTGGATGGCGGCGTGGCCCACGGCCCCCGCACCGCCCGCGACGAGCACGGTCGCCCCGGCGAGCGATCCGGGGGTGAGCCGCGCCGGCCATCCCTCGGTCACGGTCAGCGCGCGATGCGCCGTGAGCGCCGGCACGCCGAGGCTCGCACCCACGTCGAAGCTCGCGCCCTCCGGCAGCGGATGCACACGGGATTCGGGCAGCACGGTGAGCTCCTGTGCGGTGCCGCTCATCGGATTGGCGTGGGCCGACATCGAGGTCCAGACCCGATCGCCGACCTGGAACCCGCCCACGCCGGGACCGACCGCATCGATCACGCCCGCGCCATCCTGGTTCGGCACGGTCTCCTGCCGCGTCGTGCGCGTCGAGCCCGCCCGCGACTTCCAGTCGGTGGGGTTCACGCCGGAGACGACGACGTGCACCCGGACCTCGCCCTCGCCGGGTTCGTCCGGCTCCCGTTCGATGAGCCGCAACACCGACGCCGGACCGTTCTCGCCGTACACGATGGATCGCATGGCTCCATCGTCACACCTCCCGGCTGTGGGTGATGATCGAGAGATGGAGTCCCAGCCGATCACCCGCGCCATCGTCGATCACCATGTGCTCGCGTCGAGCCTGACCATCGGCCACGTCGAGGTCCGGCGCATCTCGATCGCGCCGGGCGTCACGCCCGGAGCCCACTGGCACAACGGCCCCGTGTTCGGGGTCATCGAGCGCGGGTCGGCGCGCCTGCAGGTGGCTCCGGATGCCGAACGCGTCCTGGTCGCCGGCGACACCTTCTTCGAGCCCGCCGACACCACCATCACCCGCTTCGACGCGACGGACGAGGGCGTCACGTTCCTCGCGTGGTTCCCGATGCCGTCCGGGGTCGAGCCCGACCTGATCATGGGCCGGACACCCCACCCGGCTCCCTGAACGAGTTATTACCAGTCATACTTGGAGAAACGCGGCGGTCCGGCATCCGAGGCACCGCTCGACCCGAGGAGATGACCAACGATGGTGAGCCTTTCCGACGCGCTGACGCGCGAGCACCGCGACATCGACGGCGGCATCGAGGCGTTCGTCGCCGATTTGGACCGCGACGTCGTGACCCCCGAACCGCTGCGGGGGGCGTTCGACGCGCTGCGGCGGCACATCTACCTCGAGGAGGAGTTCCTGTTCCCGCCGATCCGCGAGGCGGGCCTGCTCATGCCGGTCATGGTGATGATCCGCGAGCACGGCGCGCTCTGGCAACTGATGGACGCCCTGACCGAGCTCCTCGACGAGAACGACCCCGCCGACGTCGACGACGAGCTGCTCTCGACCTGCCGTGCGCTGCTGGACCAGCTCGACCAGCACAACAGCAAGGAGGAGCCGATCATCTACCCGCACGCGGACGCCGACCTCGACGAGCAGGCCGCCGCGCACCTCGTCGACTTCCTCGAGTCCGGCAGGACGCCGGCGGGGTGGGTGTGCGAAGCGGCGCGGTAGGCGGAGGCCGCCGGATGCCGGGGCCGGTCAGGCGCGGAGGTGCGCGATCGCGACGCCGACGACCGTACTGATCGCGAGCAGCACGAGGAAGACGCGATACGCGGCCTCGACCCATCGCGGCACGGACGCGAGCCAGGTGGCGCGGAACGCGATGACGAGCGCGGCGAGCAGCAGCACCGACCCGACGTCGACCAGCCACGGGATGCCGGCCAGCGAGCCGCCGATCACGAGGGCGTTGCCCGCGTTCCAGGCGCCGACCTGGGCCCAGGCCCACGGCATCCGGCGCCCGGTACGCGGTCGGCGAGCGCGGGCTCGCCCCATCGCGTACTGCGCCACGCCGGCGACGAGCACCAGATAGGCCGCGGTCCAGCTGCCGAGGGCGAGGTGGAGCGGGCCACTGACGGCGGCGACCAGGCCGCCCAGCACGACGCAGGCGGCGCCGATCGCGGTCAGCGCGGCCGCCGGGGTCGCCCGCCGGTCGGTCACGAGGCCCGGGTGCCGCCGACGCCGCCGAGGTGCACCAGGCAGAGGTCGGGCTCGACGAACCGGTCGAGCCGGTCGACGGAGATCGGCGAGCGCCAGGTGCTCATCGCGCCCTGCATCATGCCCAGGTGGACCGGGCAGACGACCTCGGCGTGGTCGACCGCGAGCTCCAGGAAGGGGCAGCTGCGCAGGCCGATCCGCGACGGCGCGCCGCTCTGGTCGCGCTCGGGCGCGAAACCCAGGTCGTCGAGCATGCCGACCAGGAGCTCGGTCGACTCGTCGGCGCTCACGCTCGCGTCGACGTCGGCCTGGTCGGCGGCGAGCCCGGATGCCTCCCGCCGCCCCCAGGCGCGCCCGGCCTCCGTGGCGCGGCCGACGGGGTCGGCCTCGGCGGCGAGCGCCGCCACGAGCGCCTCGGCGAGCACCCGGTAGTGCCGGGGACCCGCGGGGTCCATGCGCGGCGCCGCGCGGTACAGCTGCGGCGGCCGGCCCGGGGCGCGCAGCTCCGCCCGCGTGCGCTCGACCGTGCCGGCGGCGACGAGGGCGTCGAGATGGAAGCGGACCGTGTTGAGGTGGACGCCGACGCGCTGGGCGATCTCGGCGATGCCCAGCGGCCCGCCCGCGTCGCGCAGCGTCCGCAGGATCTCGGCCCGGCGGGTTCCGGATCGGCGGAGCGGCGGCGGCGTCGTCATCGCCTAGAGTTTACACAAGTGCAAATTAGAGAAATAGGCGGACGATATGCCGATGGATGCCGAGCTGGACGTGCGCGGAATTCGCAAGCCGGACAAGCATCCGGCCATCTTCGCCGCCTACGCGGCCCTGCCCGTCGGCGGCGCGTTCGTGCTGGTCAACGACCACGACCCGAAGCACCTGCACGACCAGTTCGAGGCCGACCACCACGGCAGCTACGCGTGGGAGTACCTCACCACGGAGCCGCGCGACTGGCGCATCCGGATCACCAAGCTGGCCGGCACTCCCCTGCCGCGCATCCTGGTCGACACCGCGACCGTCGCTGCGGACCCGGCGACCGCCGACGCCTCGGGCGCGGTCTGGAAGCTCGAGGCCCGCGAACGCGACCTCGACTCCAACCTCATCGCCCTGCCGCCGGGCGGCACCATCGCCGCCCACACCGGTCCCGACATCGACGTGCTGATCCACGTGCTCGCCGGCGATGGAACGCTCACGACGGAGCTCGGCGAGATCGCCCTCAGCCCCGGCGCGCTGCTGTGGATGCCACGTCGCTCCCGCCGCCAGTTCACCGCGGGCGACCGGGGGTTGCGGTATCTGACCGTGCACCAGCGACGCCAGTCGCTCGTGCTGAGCGCGCGGGGGTCTGCGCCGTTGCCGTGAGCGCTCCGCGCCCGCGCACCTAATCGACGTCGCGAAGACAGCTGCGTCCAGCTCGCCGGTGTGGATGAGCACCATCGCCCGCGTACTGAAGGCAAGCGGGAGGTCGCTCAGGGCTCCGACGCGTCGGGCCACGTCGACGTAGCGCGCCGAGATCCGAGACCATCGCTCGTCGCCCCACAGGTGCACCGCGGCGAGGCTCGCGGTCCACATCCACCGCAGGCTGTCATCGGCGCCGTCTTCGAAGGTATCCAGTGCGCGCCTGAGGCTGGGCACCCCCGCGGCGTAGCCCCGCCCGAAGTTGAGCGCGAGACCCTCCAGGAGGAGGTCGGCCGCACGCGGCATGGACGGCATGTCCACCGCGGAGGCGGCAGCGGCCACATCTCGCACACCTCCCCCGGCGCCGGCGAGACGTCCGGCGAACATCGACGCGACGAACGCGTCGAGGTACGAGTCCGAGACATGCCGCAGACTGTGACGAGGTCAGACCGGCCAGGTGGTATATTTACTGGCATGAATTCAGTCGGATACCCCGATAGCGATCAGGTGCTCGGTGACCTGGGAACCGGTTTCGTGCACGCGTTCATAGACGCGGTCGACGGGGCACGCGATGACTTCGCCGCGTTCAAGCAGTGGCAGCCGGGATGGTTTCCCAGCTTCACCGGTCGCTTCACCGCAAACTTCCTCCATGAGCGAATCTGGGATCGGCTGGTCCGGGTGGTCGACGGGACGGAGGGCATCCACGTCAACGACCGCGAGCCCGTCCGGGAACTGCGCAGCGGAACCACATACCTCATCCGCATCAAACGGCACCACCCCGGTGACCGGATCTCCGCCTATCCGACCGAGGCGTCGAGTGCGTTCTGGTCCAACAGCATGCTCACCCTCGAAGGACTCGAGTCCTTCAGTCTGGCCCTCGGCTACTACTGGGATGCCGAGCTGCGCGCGGTCGGAGACGCCATCCTGTCCTTCCGCGATGGGAAGGACAACCCGATCTGGGCGATCCGGCTTCGCCGCGACACAGGCAACGCATCTGGGTTCTCCTGGACGCCGGTCGCTCCCGACCTGCCCGAGATCGACCTCAGCGGCGTCCTCCGCGAGACCGAGGAGGAGTCCGGGTCATGAGCTACCGAGTCGGCGACGTCATCCTCGTTCTCCGACGCGCCGCAGACATCACCCAAGAAGAGCTCGCCGCACGCCTTGGCATCACACAGGCCGCGCTTTCCCGGTACGAGAACGATCTGCGCGAGCCCGATGACGAGATGCTCGAAAAGCTCGGAGAGGCGCTCGGCGTCACCGCCGAGTTCCTTCGGCATGAGTTCCAAATGCACGGTGCGATCGCTGCCGACGCGCACATGCGCCGGCAGAAGACCACCAAGCCCTCGGACTGGAAACGCGTCGAGGCGCGCCTGAATACAATGCGGATGCACTCCTCGTACCTGCTGGAGCGTGTGCCGCTCCAGCTGCAGAATCATGTGATCCAAGTCGATCCCGACGAACACAACCCCGATCAGGCCGCGGCGATGCTCCGCGCCGCCTGGCGGATGCCGATCGGACCCGTGCGGAACCTCATCCGCTGGGTCGAGTCAGCCGGCGTCATCGTCATCGAAGAGGACTTCGGTACGCATCGCATCGACGGCATGTCGCAATGGGCGGGAGAACATGCCGTCATCATCCTTAACGGTGCGCTCCCAACGGACCGGAAACGCCTCACCGTCGCACACGAACTCGGCCACCTCGTCCTCCACACCCAGTACATGGATCCCGATGTCGAAGACCAGGCGAACCAGTTCGCCGCCGAATTCCTCATGCCCGGCCACGTGATCGGCCCGCAGCTGACGAACCTCACCCTCGGCAAGCTGTCCGACCTGAAAGCCGAGTGGGCTGTCTCGATGCAGGCGATCTTCGAACGCGCCTACCGAATGGGCAAAGTCACCCCAGATGAACGTCAACGCTTCTACCGGCAGATGAACAGCCGAGGCTGGAAGACGCGCGAACCCGGCAACGAACTGCTCCCTCCGGAAACCCCTGAACTCGCCCCATCCGTAGGCCAACGGCTCGACCAATCCGGACTGACGCGACGAGAGATCCAGATCCTTATCGGAGCGCGCGACGGTCATCCGACGCCCTTCGATGCGCCCCGCCGCGCACTGAGAGCCGTGTGAAAGAGAGACGCGATGAGTTCGCACTAGTGCGCCAACGCCCGATCCCGCGCGACCGATCAGCTGCGGGCGCAATATCCGACGTCAGCGCGAGAGGCGCTGGATGCCGTTGTTGGTGAACGTCAGGATGTAGGTCTCGTGAACCTTGATCCGTGTCACGTTGAGCCTGTCCGCGGCAAACATCAGAGAGTCGCCTTCGACGCCCAGATGTTGCGCCACGACGAGCGTGACGATCACGTCGGTCGCGGCGCGGAGGGCTCGGAGACCGGGGCCCATCATGAACGGAGCCTGACCCGGTTTCCCGGACGGGTTCTATCTGTTGATCATGCCGCGGTTGCGGCGGGGG
>NZ_BAAAQO010000007.1:0-955 GCF_039531715.1 Pseudolysinimonas kribbensis
GGCGTCGTTCAGTGTTGTAGTGCTCGAGCCAGGGGTCAAGCGCGGCGGATCGTTCGTCGTTCGAGGTGAAGGGCTGTCGGTAGGCCCACTCGGTCTGCAGGGTGCGGTTGAAGCGCTCGACCTTGCCGTTTTGCCAAGGGCAGTGCGGTCGGATGAACACCTGCCGGATGTTCCGGGCCGCGCAGAGTTCCCGTAGTGACCAGCGGTAGGCCCAGGCGTTGTCGGTCATCAGCCGCTCGACACGGGTGATGCCGTGAGCGGCGAAGTGGTCCAGGGCGCGGGCCAGGAACGCGGCGCAGGTCTGCCCACGTTCGTCGGGGTGGATCTCGGAGTAGGCCAGGCGGCTGTGATCGTCGACGAGGGAGTGGACGTAGTCGTAACCGGTGCCGTTCTTCCGGTCTCTGTGGTCGCCCGCGCCGCGCCCCAGAGCTCTCCAGCCGCCGCCGTCCGGGATGCGGCCGAGCTTCTTCACGTCCATGTGGACCAGCTCGCCGGGCCGTTCCCGCTCGTAGCGCATGGCGGTCTGCTTCGAGGAGCGGATCACCTGCCCGGTCATCGGGTCCAGCGCCGCCAGAGGCGGCAGACCGTGCCGGGCGATCACCCGGGACACCGTCCGAGGTGCGATGCCCGTGCGCGCGGCGATCTCGTCGCGGCCGAGCTGCTCGGTCGTGCGCAGCTCGACGATCACCGCCTCCGCGGACGCCGGCAACCGACTGGGCGAGGTCCGAGGCCGTGTCGAGCGATCGTGCAACCCGGCGTCGCCTTCAACGGCGAACCGGGCCAGCCAGTAGCGGACGGTCTTGCGGGAGCAGCCCATCGCCGCAGCAATATGAGCTTGCGCCCAGCCAGCTTCGCGGCGGCGGACGATCAGCAGCCGACCGTGAAACGTCAGATGCGCATTAGCGTGAGACACAAGGACCTCCGTGTGGTCGTAGAGACGTCAGACATCTCCACT
>NZ_BAAAQO010000008.1:0-810 GCF_039531715.1 Pseudolysinimonas kribbensis
ATCTCGAGCGCGTCGACGACGATCTCCGCGGTGATCCGGTCGGAGATCGACCAGCCCACGATGCGGCGGCTGAACGCGTCGATGACAGCTGCGCAGTAGACCCACCCGTCCCTCGCGCGGTGTTGGGTGATGTCGCAGAACCAGAGCCGGTTCGGCTGATCTGCGCGGAACTGGCGCTTCACGAGATCCTCGTGGGTCGCGGTGTCCGGCTTCCAGCCCCGTCGCTTGCGGCGGTGGGAGACCCCGGTCAGGCCGTCCAGACGCATCAGCCTCGCGACGCGTTTCTTGCCGACGTGGATGCCGAGCCCGAGTCGCAGTTCGGCGAGCACCCGCGGAGCGCCATAGGTGCCGCGCGAGTCGCGGTGAACCCGACGAATCGTGCTCGTGAGCTGCGCGTCCGCGACCGCTCGCGGCGACGGCGGACGCGACGCCCAGTCGTAATAGCCGGACGTCGAGACCTTCAGAAACCGGCAGGCCACCGCGACGGGAACACCGTCCGCGGCGAGCTCCTGGACCAACCGGAACCCTATTTTGGGAGCACGTTCTCCCTGGCGAAGTAGGCGCTGGCGCGCTTGAGGATCTCGTTCTCCATCTCCAGCACCCGCAGCCGCCGGCGCAGCTCGACGAGTTCCTTATGTTCGTCAGTTGTCAGCCCGGGCTTGCGCCCCGAGTCGATCGCGTCACGATTCATCCAATTCCGCAGGCACGATTCGCTGATCCCGAGATCACGAGCAGTCTGACCGACCGGGTTGCCCTGAGCGATCAGATCAAGGGCACGACGCCGAAACTCCGGCGGGTGAGCAGCAGGCA